>NZ_HG326224.1 GCF_000312505.2 Fenollaria massiliensis
ATATCAACACATCTTTCATATATAAAGATAGGTCTGATATGCATAGCTTTATTTCTTTCGCATATTTTTAAGGATAAGTATATAGAATATATTGGCGATGGAGACGTTGATCTATATATTTTGCTTTTTATGATATTTTCATTTCAAAAGTATTTAATTTTAATAATAGTTTCTACCATAAGTGCAATAATTGTAAATCTTATTAAAAATTATATCAATAAGAAAAACGATAGAGCAGTTAGACTTGTTCCATATATAAGTTTTGCGTTTTTAATTATTATGCTCTTTGATTTATTTAAGGAGAAGATCCTATGAAAAATATTATGTATATTGATTCATCGTATATTTTACTAAATAATAATAAAATTAAAATTGCAGAAAAAATTAACTATGATGATACTGATAAAAAAGCTAGCCTTAAGTATTTGTTTAAAAAATTTAAAGACAATAAATATTTGAACAAGGACACATCTTTATTAAAAATCAATGATTATGATGAAGATTTATCTGAATATATTAGCAGCTTAAATAAAATCGATTTATTAGCATTAAATTTGAAAGATTATAAAATTTCGAAAATCATCACAGATGAGGCTCTTTACAAGTATGATGAGATAAGTGCTTCTTATGAAAGAACAAGTTTTGATATTAATTTATATAATTTAGATAAGGAGCAGCTTGAGAATTATTTATTAAATCAAGCAAATAATACAGATGGCAAGGTTCTTGTACTTTTAAAGACAAAAAAATTAGAAGAAGCAGAAAATCTTGGATATCTTAGAGATTTATTTGAATTAATAAGCCCAAAATATAAGAGCAAGTTTAATTCATCTTTAATTATAAATATTGCGCTAGATATCATTATTCTAGCTTTAATTTTATTGTTAATTTTGAGGTTTATTAGATGAGAAAGTACATAAATAAAGGCATAATTATAACATTACTGATAATAGCAAATTTATTTTTACCTATAAATAAAGAAAAGCCTAATTATAAGAAAAGTGAGATTAAGAAGAGATTTACTCTTGCTAGCGAAAAGAACGAATCACATCTTAAAAGAGCTAAAAAAATAAATATTGCAAAGCATGATGGCGCGCTAAATAATATAAGCAAAAATGAAATAATTAATAAGGTCTTAATGTCTACAAGCACTAACTTTATTCCAAACTATCAAGATTATGACGAAGATCCTTTTGATTTAATGGATGAGGGTAGCATATTTACTGATGATATAGATGAAAATGATTCTGAGGCTATAGTACTAGATACAGGTAAGGAAAATTCATTAAAAGATAAGTGGTCATACACCAATGCTAGTCTTTATTATGAAGATGAAAAGAATATTATTTATTATAATAATGACGGTTCTAATATAATTTTAAGTCCTAAAGGCTCATCTGTTATAAATAAAGAATATGTTAAAATTGATTTTAATGGCTGCAGCGATGCAAAATTAAAAGTTATTAAGGATGGGCAAATAAAAGAAATAAACTTAAGCGGCGCATCAGATTTTAAATATTTTTATATTGGAGATGATCTTAAGGGTTCAAGCATTGTATCAATTGAATTTATTAGCAATGCCAAGAAAGCCTTTTATCTATCGATAGGTGATATTAATTATGAATAAAAAAGGGTTTACATACATCGATACAGTTATTTCTATATGCGTAGCAGCTGTAGTCATATCGATGTTTATACTTGCTTATTCACATTTTACAAACTATAGTGAACTAGCTGAGATGAAAAGTATTGTTCAAATCATCAAAAAATCAAGACTTAGTGCAATAATGCAATCGTCAGAAATTGATCTAAGTTTGGACGATGACAAAATAATTATTTTGGATACAAATGATATTAAAAAAGAATATAAGCTAAAGCACCTTAAATTTAAGACTAAAGAACATTTTGTTTTTACAAGCGAAGGCGGAACAAAGAGTTTTATGGATAAATACTATGTAATTATATTGTCTAATAAATCTAAGAAGCAATATAAGATTGTGCTTGCTGCAGTTGGAGGACAGGTTAGATATGAAGAAATATAAAAAAGCGCTTACAATGTTAGATATTGTGGTTTCCTTTGCTATACTTTCTTGCTTCATACTTTTTCTGTCTATTTTTTTGAAAAATTTTATGGGGCTAGAAGCAGACAATAAAAAACTTAGACAAGCTGATAATTTTGCAAGTAATGCTATGGAGATACTTAGATCAGATGAAAGTAACGATGTCTACGCTATAAGTGAGAAGATAAAAACAAATTTAGGCGAAGAAACTAAATTTAATCTTGTTAAAGAGGCATACACAGGCGGCTTATATACATTTACTTTATACATTAATGATAAAGAAGGAAATACTTATGAAGAATGTCAGATTATCAAATAAAAAAGCTGAGTCATTAATCGAGCTAGTGATGGCACTATTTCTTTTATCACTAGTGCTTTTTGAGTCAAGTTCACTTTTAAAAAATTTTACAAGTTTTTCTCAAAGATATGAAAAAAATCTTGAGAGCGAAGATGATATTAATCTATTCTTTTCATTTATGGAAAATGATTTTACTTTATATAGCAGGGTAAGTGTAAAGAGTGACTCAATATATTTTGAAAATAAAGATAAAAGCAAATTAAAGTCTTGTGATTATTATTTAAGTGATTCTAGAGTAAAAAGAATTGCAGGCGGTCAATTAACAGGTATAACATATTTTTTAAATGATGTTAAAGATTTTTCATTTGAGTATAAGAAAGACGATGGAATTATCATTATGAATATAAAGCTCAATGAAAAAGAGTACAAAAAGATATTTAGCACTAATGACGTAGAGGTGATAGAATGAAGAAGGGCAGCGCAAGTTTAGTAGTTTTGTCTATAATGTTTCTAATTACAGCTCTTTTAATTTATCTTTTTGAATACGTCAGTATTGAAAGAATGATGTATGTCAATAGAATAAATATGAAGCAATTTGAATACAATAGCGAATCGCTAGAAAATATAATTGCTAAAGATATAGAGGCAACTTATTTAAACGGCGGCGACATCAATGAGATTGCTGCTAAAGATTATCAAGTATTTGAAGGACAAAAAGTAAGAATATATTATAATGGCATAGCAAAAAAGAACGCAATAAAAATACATTATGCTGAGCTTATGAATAACGAAAAGGAAAGAACAAAAGATACAGAATTTTCGCTTTTAAATAGAATATTTTTAAAAGACCAGATTGGAAGTAAAGAGAAAGAAGATTTTTTAAATTTAATTAAAGAAAATCAAGTTCAAGAATTTACTATAGAAGAGATAAATAATTATTTCTTAGATGCAAAGGATGGCGAAAAGACCTTTGATTTTGGCAATGCCATAGTCAAAATTAATAAAGATGCTAATATGAATGATATTAAGGCAAATATTAATGGCTCTGGAATATTAATTATAGATGGCGATATTACTATTCATGGTGAAATTGATTTTTCTGGTTTAATTATCATAGATGGTGAGTTAAAGATTGAAGGATCAAGCGATATATATGGAACTGTTATTGATATTAAAAACAAATCAAGAATAAATTATACAAAATCACTTCACACAATGTATGCAATGTGTAAAAATTACAAAGGAATAATTAAATTAAGTAAGTCGAACTATTAATGCTTCGACTTTTTTATATAAAAATATTAATATTATTAAAAAAATACTTGTTAAATTACAAAATTACTGATATAATAGACTTAGATTATTATATAGGAGGAAATATATGTTATCAGCAAGTGATTTTAGAAATGGCGCCACATTCGAATGGGATGGAGACGTTTATCAAGTTTTGGAATTCCAACATGTAAAGCCAGGAAAAGGAGCAGCTTTTGTTAGAGCAACTATCAGAAGCGTTCTTAGTGGTGCTACAAAGGAACTTACATTTAACCCAACTGAAAAATTTAACGACGCACAATTAGAAACAAAGGAAATGCAATATCTTTACAATGATGATGCACTTTACTATTTTATGGACAATGAAACATATGAGCAACTTCCACTAAACAAGGACGAAGTTAGTGAAGCAATTCAATTCTTAAGAGAAAATGATACAGCAGTTATCAGATTCTACAAGGGAAAAGCATTTTCAGTTCAAGCACCAAACTTTGTTGAACTAGAAGTTACTCAAACAGAACCTGGTGTTAAAGGTAACACTACTACTGGAGCAACTAAACCAGCTACTGTAGAAACAGGCTTTACATTAAATGTACCACTATTTGTTAATATTGGTGATAGAATTAAAATTGACACAAGAAGTGGAGAATATTTATCAAGAGTTTAAGGAGGTAGAAAAATGTACGAACTATCAAAGAGAGTTTCTTATTTAAAGGGACTTGCAGAAGGCTTAGGCTTGAATGAAGAAAGCAAAGAAGAAAAGATTTTAAGTGAGATCATTGACATACTAGATGAGATGGCTGAAACAGTTTGCGACAACGAAGTTGCAATTGAAGACCTAGAAGACTACATCTTCGAAGTTGATGAAGATCTTTCATACTTAGAAGATGATGTATATGGCGATGATTACGAAGATTATGATGATGAAGATGACTACGATTTCGATGATGATTATGACTTCGATTATGATGACAATGATTATTTCGAATATCCAGATGAAGATGAGGAGGAAGACTCTAAGTAGAGTAAGATATGGAAAATAACAATATTGGAAAGATTAATATTTCTGATGATGTTATAGCAACTATAGCTAGCAAGGCAACTTGCGAAGTTGAACATGTTTGCTCATTATCAGCAGGTATTGGATCGAACATTACTGATTTATTAGGAGTAAAAAATTTTAATAAACCAATTAAAATTGAAAGCAGTGAAGAAGGATGCATAATTGACATATATGTTGACATCGAATACGGCTCAAAGATTGACAAGGTTGGATACGATATTCAATCAAGTGTTAAAACAGCTGTTGAAGAGATGACTGACATACATGTAATACAAGTTAACGTTTATGTAAAAGGCGTTAAAGAAGCACCAAAGGCTAATAAATAATTTGATTAAACTCCAGTAATTGCGCTGGAGTTTTTTTAAAGACTAAGTGAGGGATAATATGTCATACGACAAGACAAGATTAAACTTAATGAATTCAATATATCAACTTGATCTTAATAAATACAGCTCGGTTAATGATTTAGATGGATTTTTTGAAACGCTTGAGATAAGTGATGAGAATAAAATCAAATTAGCAAAGAGAGTAGAAAGCTTTATTGATAATAAAGAAAAAATCGATACAGAGTTAAAGAGTGTTCTAAAAGATGCTAAGCTTGAAAGACTATCATACATTGACAGAAGCTTATTAAGGCTTGCCATCTTTGAAATTATTATAGAACAAGATATTGCTTATCAAATTATTATTAACGATATAGTTGAAATAGCTAAAAATTTCTCAGACGATAACTCATATAAATTTATAAATGCAATTTTAGGCGACTACGTAAGGAATTATTATAATGAATAAATTCACTGTAACTGGCCTTAACGACTACATAAAGGACGTTTTAGCAAATGATTTTCTTTTGCAGGAGATATATGTCGAAGGGGAAGTAGCTGATTATAAGAAAAACAATTCGGGGCACTTATATTTTTTGATTAAAGATGAGAGCTCTAAGATTAAATGTGCATTTTATTGTTATAAAAATGAAGAAGAGATTACGCTTGAAAATGGCATGAAGGTCTTTATCAAGGGAAAGATTTCGACTTACGACCAAAACAGCACTTATCAGATCAATGTTGACTACGTGGAAGAGCTTGGCATAGGTAAACTTAAAAGAGAGTTTAGAAAAACGCTTGAAAAGCTTGAGAAAGAAGGTCTCTTCGATGAAGAGCATAAAAAAGAAATACCAAAGTATCCAAGAAGGCTTGGTCTCATCGCTTCATCAACTAGTGCTGGCTTTAGAGATATAGTAAAGGTGCTAAGACGAAGGACTAATATGATTGACATAATTTTATATGATTCCTTCGTTCAAGGGGATATGGCTGTAGCTAATATCAATAGCGGACTTGATTATTTCAACCAAAAGAATGATGTGGATCTTATTCTTATTGCAAGAGGAGGCGGCAGTTACGAAGAGCTAGCAGTTTTTAACGATGAGAGCATGGCAAGAAAGATATTCGCATCAAAAATTCCTGTCATGACAGCTGTTGGCCACCAGATAGATAGTTTTATAGCAGACCTTGTCGCAGATAAAAGATGCGCAACACCATCAGAAGCAGCTGAAATTATATCAAAGTACTACTATGAACTACCAGATTTACTAGATCAAAGCATAATACAGATAAGTTTTTTAATGAATCACTATATTTCAAGTGAAGAAAGCAATTTAAAAAACAAAAGAGATTTGATTAATAGCTTGAATACCAAGACTCTAATTGATAATTTTTATTCAAAAACAAATAATCTTATGATATTAATTAAAAAAGAGATGGATAAGTACATTTATTCAAAAGAGAAAAAAGTCGATATGCTCGCTTCAAGACTAATTTATTCATCAGTAAGCAAAAGGATAGACGAAGCGAATAACACTATTGACAAGAGGATTACAAGTATAAATCAAGCTATGAACAATAAGCTGAGCGCTATGACAGAGGATTTACAAAAGTTTAAGCTAAGGCTTACCATAAACGATATTTACAAGACTTTAAGAAGAGGTTACTTCTTAGTAAGCGATTTAGATAATAAAACCATAAAAGATGCTAATGAGATAAAGATAGGCTCGGATATATTAATTAAGTCATACAATAGCAGCATTAAAGCTCATGTTTTGGAGGTAAATAATGACATTAAATTATGAAAAAACATTAGATAACTTAGACGATATTCTTGAGAAATTACAAAGTCAAGAGCTAAGTTTAGATGAAAGCATAGATGAATTTGAAAAAGCGGTTAAACTTTACAAAGAATTGAATAAAAAATTAAGTGAAGCCAAGATGAAGATCAAAAAGATCGAGATTGACGACTTAAATCTATCAAAAGAGATTGATTATGACGTTGAAGACAATGACTTTGAAACTATAGACTCATTCAAAGACTTTGGCGAAGTTCATGACGACGGTTTGGACTATGACGATGATGAATATTAATACATTCAAAGAAGGCTTTGACAAGAGGCTTCCTTTGGAGTTAAAGCCTTACCTTAATGATGACGTCATCTCAGAAGCCATCGAATACGCTTCATACGATGCAGGCAAGAGACTTAGACCATTTATACTGTATAGCCTTGGAAGAGAATTGGAGCTTGATAAGAAGCTAGTAAACGCTTTCGCGATAGCACTTGAGTTAATACACAATTATTCTTTAGTTCACGATGATTTGCCAGCTATGGACAATGATGAGTATAGACGCGGCAAATTTACAGTTCACAAGAAATATGGCGAAGCAAACGCAATTTTGTGTGGCGATGCACTTTTGAACTTGTCTATGGAGTATCTAGCTCACAAGCTTAGAGACAATGATAATAAAAACATATTAAAAGCAATGAGCTACATGTATAGATCCTCAGGCGTTAAAGGCATGATACTTGGCCAGTCAGAAGACATTCGTATGGAAAGTGGCGAGACAGGTAAATATACTTATGATGAGTACAAGGCGATGATACTTAATAAGACGGGAAGACTTTTTAATATAGCATTTCTAGTTCCATGTATATTAGCTGATAAAGATGAAGACACAATGAAAAATGCTTTAATCTTTTCAAGACTATTTGCAATGAGCTTTCAAATAAAAGATGATTTAGACGATTTGAAAGAAAATAAAGAGATAGATGGCAACAATATACTTAAGTTTCATTCACTTGAAGAGGCAAAAGAGATACTTGATGAGAATCTTAAGAAGATGAAGACGCTTCAAGCAAAGCTTAATTATGAAACAACAAAGTACTCATTAGAATTAATTAAATAATTATATCTAAAGACATAATAATTTAAAATTACTATGTCTTTTTTTATGATATAAGTTGATTATTAATCAGTATGTGATATAATGATTATAGATATAAGTTGCGTGGAAGGGGATATAAATCATGAAAAAGAATGCTATCATATCATTTTGTCTTATAATGCTATTATTAATAGTATCAATTTTTTCTTACAATTTCTATATTAACACTAAGACTAATGACATAAGGACAATAAATTTAAAAGACTTGGAATATAAAGAATTTAATTTAAGTAAAGAGGATTACATAGAAGATTTTAATTTCGCGTACAATACTTTGAAAGAGCACTATCCATTTTTCGAAGTTAATAAAATATTATATGGTATTGACTGGCTAAATAATAAAGAAAAGTATGAAGCATATATTGCAGACTCAAAAGATGATGCAGACTTTTTTACTAGAATGACTTATGTTTTAGCTGAACTTCACAATGGACATACTCATTTAATGCCAGAAGATTTTGCAATGCATATGTATATGACTTATTATCCTATGCCAAAGAATTCTTGGAGACATGATATTGCTAAAATGTATGAGAAAGATAATGTTAGAAGAAGATACAATATCAATAATGAAACAGTAAAGAAATATGTTGCTGAAAATATGAAGAGTGATGATGAAGTAAATAAGACTTATTCTAAAAATCTTATGACTAAGAATATAATTAAAGATAAACTTGCTTATATCAGAATTAGCTCACTTATAGGTATGGAATACATCAATCAAGATAAAGATATTGTTATTAATTATCTTAATGAAATAAAAGATTATCCATTCTTGATAATCGATATAAGGGGTAATGGTGGAGGTGATAGCAGATATTGGCAAAATTTTTTACTTCCTAAAATAATAGATAAAAAATACGAAACAAAAGATTATCTTTTTATTAAATCAGGAGAATTATATAAAAAAATCTTTGAACAAATGCATTTTAATAAAGACGTAAAAACATTTTTAGATAATTCTTCATTTAGTAGTGATGTGAAAGATATTCTTAAAGATTTTGACGGATATTCAGACGGTGGTAGCATAATAGAGCCAAGTGATGACTCTATTAACTTCAAAGGAAAGATATATCTTTTAGTAGATAATGGAGTCTACTCTTCAGCTGAGATGCTTGCCTCGTTTTGCAAAGAAACTAAACTGGCTACCTTAGTTGGAAGTAGAACTGCTGGTGACGGTATTGGCGTTGACCCAGTTCAAGTAGACCTTCCTAATACGGCTTTTGTTATGAGATTCTCAAATGTAATGGGCGTAACAGAGTCTGGTTCTATAAATGAATTAGATCAAACAGTACCAGATATAATTGTTCAAGAGAGTGAAGAGGACAAGACAGGCTATCTAGAAAATCAAAAGATTATAAAAGCAGTAATGAGAGATGCTGGTCTTAGTAAATAGATAAAAAGCAAGATATAATCTTTATTATAAGAAAATTTATAAAAAATTATAAAAAATACTTGAAATATTGATGCTTATATGATATAATCTAGTGGTTAATGTGATAAGAGAGGTGAAAAAAATGAAAAAGGACATACATCCAGAATTTAAAGAAGTAACTGTTACATGCGCATGTGGCAACACATTTGTTACAGGATCAACAAGAGACGAGTTAAAAGTAGAAGTTTGCTCTGAATGTCACCCATTCTTTACAGGTAAACAAAAGTTTACTGAACGTGGTGGCCGTGTAGAGAAATTCAAGAAGAGATACAAAAAAGACGAAAATTAGCAGACTTTTTTCTGCTAATTTTTCATTATATAGGTGAAAAAATGAAAAAGAATTTTAAAACAAGTATAGGTGGACAAGCTTTAATCGAAGGTATACTTATGAAGGGACCTGAAAAAACTTCTGTTGCAGTCAGAAAACCTGATGGCAAGATAGAGGTAAGTGTTAAAGATGATAGCAAGAAAAACAATAAGCTCATCTTTAAAATACCATTCATAAGAGGTATATCTAAGCTAGTGGACTCAATGTCTGAAGGCACTAAAGCTCTCTATTATTCTGCCTCTTTTTATGACGATGAAGAGGATAAAAAAGAAACTAGTAAATTTAAAGATACTTTGTTTAATATTTTTACTTTTGTTTTTTCTTTTTTTATAGCTATAGCACTTTTTGTTGTAATTCCAACATTCATAGCTAACTTCTTAAAGGATAAAATCAATAATATATTCTTACTAAACTTTGTTGAAGGCTTGATAAGGATATCTATATTTTTAGTATATATAAGTTTAATATCGAATCAAAAAGATTTAAAGAGAGTATTCATGTACCACGGCGCTGAGCATAAAACCATCTTTGCTTATGAGAATGGTCTTGACTTAACTGTAGAAAATGTTCAAAAGATGAATAAGTATCACCCAAGATGCGGAACAAGCTTCTTGTTTATGGTTATGCTTGTATCAATTATTGTTCTATCGTTCTTTGGATGGCCATCGCCACTAATGAGGATAGTATCAAGAATTATTGCTCTACCAATTATAGCAGCAATATCTTATGAGATCAATAGATTCATAGGTAGGTACGATAATGTTGGCGTTTGCAGATTGGTTGCTAAACCAGGACTTTGGCTTCAAAAGATAGCTACAGTTAAAGAGCCTGATGACAGTATGGTCGAAGTAGCGATAGCAGCGGTTAAAGAAGTAATACCTAGTGAAGAAGGTTTAGACGCTTGGTAGTTAAAGATATTATAAGGAAAGCTTTAGCTGATATTGAAGCATCAGGGAAAAATATTCCTAATCCTATGGGCGAGATATATATGCTTTTAGAGCATGTAAGTGGCAAAGATAAGCTATTTTTAACTTTGAACAAAGATTTTGACATGAACGAAGAAGATTTTTTCAATCTACTTAATAAAAGGTTAAATGACACGCCCATGGCCTATATCATAGGCAATAAGCATTTTAGAGATATTATTATAAAAACTGATGAAAGAGCATTGATACCAAGATTCTGCACAGAGAATTAATTGACATTGTTAATGGATTTATAAAGCCAAATGATAGTATATTAGATATGTGCACTGGAACAGGAGCCATAGCTCTTGCTATTAAGGAAGAAAATCCTCTAATTCATGTAGCTTGCTCAGATGTTTCTGAAGATGCACTAAATTTAGCAAAAGAAAATGCTAAATTAAATAATTTATCAATAAATTTCATTTTATCGGATTTATTTGAGAATATTAATGAAACTTATGATATACTTATATCAAATCCCCCATATATTTCAAGTGAAGAATATATGGGACTAGATAAGGATTTATTTAAAGAACCAAAGCTTGCCTTAGTAGGCGGAACTTTGGGCTATGAATACTACGAGAAAATCATTAAACAGGCTAGAGAAAAGATTAAACGCATGATATTTTTTGAGATTGGATACGATCAAGGAAATATTGTAAAAGAAATATTAGAAAAGTATAAATATAAAGATATTAAAATCTATAAAGACCTTGAAGGTTTTGATAGATTTGTTTCTGCCTGCATTTAGGAGATGAGAAAATGTTAGAAAAATTAAATTTTATTGAAGACAAGTACAAAGAACTTGGCGAAAAAGTTATGGATCCAGATCTTTTGAAGGACATGAAAGAATATCAAAAGACTATGAAGGAATACGCTGACTTAAAGCCAATTGTTGATAGATATAAAGAGTATCAAACTTATTTAAGTGAGCTTAAGGATACAGAAGAGATGCTTGGCGAAAACCTTGATGACGAGATGAGGGAGCTTGCTAAGGAAGATTTAAAGAATTTACAAGAAAATATTGAAAAGGCTGAAGAAGACCTTAAGATAATGCTTATACCGAAGGACCCTAATGATGAAAGAAACGTTATTATGGAAATAAGAGGCGGTATTGGCGGTGAAGAGGCTGCACTATTTGCTGGTGACTTATTCAGAATGTATTCGATGTACGCTGACAAGAGAGGCTACAGAACTGAAATTATGAGTACAAACGAAACGGGCATAGGCGGCTTTAAAGAAGTTATCTTCATGATAACTGGTAAAGGCGCTTATTCAAGACTTAAGCACGAATCAGGTGTACACAGAGTTCAAAGAGTTCCTGAAACAGAGGCATCAGGTCGTATACACACATCAGCAGCAACTGTAGCTGTTATGCCAGAAGCAGATGACGTTGAGATTGAAATCAATGAAAACGATATAAAGACAGATGTTTATAGAGCAAGTGGACACGGTGGACAATGCGTTAATACTACTGACTCAGCAGTTAGACTAACACATATACCTACAGGACTTGTTGTTACTTGTCAGGATGAAAAATCACAATTAAAGAACAAAGAAAAAGCAATGAAGGTTCTTAAATCGAGACTATATGATAAGATGCTACAAGAACAAAACGATGAATTAGCAAAACTTAAGAAAGGACAAGTAGGTTCAGGAGACAGATCTGAAAGAATTAGAACATATAACTTCCCACAAGGAAGAGTAACTGATCATAGAATCAACTTAACATTATATAGATTGGAAGACTTTTTGAACGGGGATTTAGATGAGATGATAGACGCTCTACTAACTCACGAACAAGCAGAAAAATTAAAAGAATTGGAGGCATAAGATGAAAGCATCTCTTAGTATTAAGAAATCGATTTTGGCTTTACAACACTTGATTGCTATGTTTGGAGCTACAGTTTTAGTTCCTATACTTACAGGACTTGATCCATCTGTTGCACTTTTCAGTGCTGGCTGCGGTACACTTATATTTCACTATTGCACAAAGAAAAAAGTACCAGTATTTTTAGGATCATCATTTGCATTTATACCAGTTATAGTGCAAGTAGCATCAAAGTATGGCGATCTTAGATACGCTCAAGGCGGTATGTTGGTTGCTGGTTTGGTATATGTATTATTTTCATTCTTTATCAGGGGTATAGGTATAGAAAAAATACAAAAGATACTACCACCACAAGTAATTGGACCTATGATTATAGTTATAGGCTTCAATCTATTACCAACAGCATTTAATATGGCAAAGACATCTTATATAGTAGCTGGACTTACTCTAGCTCTTGCTATAGCTTGGCCATATCTAGTAAAAGGTTTCTTAAAGCAAATATCAATACTCGTTGCAGTTATATTTGGCTATGTACTATCAGTTGCTTTTAAACTAGTTGACTTCACAGCGATAAATAACGCTCAATATTTTGCAGTGCCAAACTTTACTTTGCCACTATTTGATATTGAAGCAATTATAATTATAGTTCCTATAATATTCGCAGTATTTATGGAACACTTAGGAGACATAACTACTAACGGAGCAGTAGTTGGACAAAATTTCATAGAAGATCCAGGCCTTAACAGAACTTTACTTGGCGATGGCCTTGCAACAGTATTCGCTTCACTTATAGGCGGACCAGCTAATACAACTTATGGCGAAAACACAGGAGTTTTAGCGATTACAAAGAATTATGACCCATCAATATTAAGACTTGCAGCAGTATTTGCAATCATCTTAGGTTTTGTTGGTAAGCTTGGCGGCTTCTTAAGAACTATACCACAAGCAGTTATGGGTGGTATATCAATTATGCTATTCTCAATGATAGGTTTCATTGGAATTAGAAATATTAGAGATAATCATGTTAAATTTAATATTAAAAATATAATAGTTATGGGATCGATTCTTTTTATAGGATTCTCAGGCGGTTTATTTAAAGAACTATTTGGTTTTTCTATAGAGCTTCCAATAACAGCTAATATCAGCCTTAACGGTCTTAGCTTAGCAGCTATAGTTGGTATTTTATTAAACGCAATTTTAAACGGAGTAAAGAGGGATGCTTGATATTGATCTTCTAGTAGAAGAGGTAAAAAGATCAAAGCACATGGTATTCTTTGGAGGTGCAGGTGTATCGACAGAGAGCGGTATACCTGACTTTAGAGGATCTGGTGGTCTTTATACAGAAAGACTTTACGAAGGATATGAACCAGAAGTAGTTTTAAGCAATAAATTTTATCATGCACATCCAGATATATTTTTTGACTTCGTTAGGGATAAAGTTATTTATGAAAATGTTAAGCCGAACGAAGGTCACAAGGCGCTTGCTAGACTTGAAGAGATGGGTATACTTAAGGCAATCATCACTCAAAACATAGATAATCTTCATCAAGATGCTGGCAGTAAGAGAGTTATTGAGCTTCATGGCAATATCAACAGATCTTATTGCACACATTGCCATAAAGAGTTTGATGCAATGTATATCAAGCATTCAAAAGGTGCTTGCACTTGTGATGAGTGCGGTGCATTGATTAAGCCTGATGTAGTTTTATATGGAGAGGCTCTAGATAATAATGTTATGGCTGAGGCTATAAGCGAAATATCTAAGGCAGATTTACTTTTAGTCGCTGGAACATCACTTAAGGTATATCCAGCAGCTGGTTTGATTAGATATTTTAATTCAGATAATCTAGTAATTATAAATAAAGATAAAACATCTTATGAT
This sequence comes from Fenollaria massiliensis, assembly GCF_000312505.2. Taxonomy (GTDB): domain Bacteria; phylum Bacillota; class Clostridia; order Tissierellales; family Peptoniphilaceae; genus Fenollaria; species Fenollaria massiliensis. Next base: position 14,405 of record NZ_HG326224.1, read on the forward strand.
AGATATGCAAAGCTTGTGTTTAATGAAGGCTTTGGAAAGATATTAAAAGAAGTGGTGGATAGAATTGATATATGATGCTATAGTCATAGGAGCAGGTGCAGCGGCACTATTTTTTGGCGCTCTTAATAAGGATAAATTAAATATACTTATGCTTGAGAGAAACGATAGAGTCGGCAAAAAGCTTCTAACAACTGGCAATGGTAGATGCAATTATACTAATACTAAGCTTAATGAAAATCCATACAACGATAAAGATTTTACTTTATATATGATAGAAAAGTATGGTTATGAAGCTATAAAAAATAAATTCCAAGTCATGGGTATATATCCTTATATGGAAGAAGATAGAGTTTATCCCATGTCATTGCAAGCATCGAGTGTTCTTGATGTTCTTAGATATGAAAACGAAAGAAACAATGTCAATATAAAAACTGATGTATTTGTAAAAAGTTTTCATAAAGATGGTGATATATTTATAATTAAGGATCAAAACGCAAATATTTATAAGTCAAAGAGCCTTGTAATTGCATGCGGAGGCGCGGCTATGCCAAAATTTGGCTCGGACGCAAATTTATTTAAGCAAATAAAAGAGCTAGGTATATCAGTAATTGATACAAAGCCAGCTTTAGTTCCATATGAGTGTGATTATAAATATTTAAAACACCTAGACGGGCTTAGAGTAAAAGCAAAATTAAGCTTAAAAAAAGCAGGTAAAATTATAAAAGATGATGTGGACGATGTTTTATTCACAAAATATGGCCTATCTGGTCCAACAGTTTTTCAATTATCTAGATATATTAGTGGGAAAGAAAGTGCTTACAAATTTAGCGTAGACTTTTTTTATACTTTTAATGAAGATGAATTATTTTCAATTTTAAGCGATAGAAGAAAAGATATGGGATATAAAAGTCTAGATGATTTTTTCATTGGCTTAATTCACAAAAGACTTATAATTCCTGTACTTGATAGACTTGGATTTGTAAAAGAAACTAACGCAAAAAACTTAAGCGATATAGATTTACATAAAATAATAAATATTTTAAAAGATTTTGAATTAGATATTATAAAGAATAAGGGCTATGGAATTGGTCAGATAAGCCTTGGCGGAGTAGCTACTAAAGAGATAAATGCTAAGACTATGGAATCAAAGAAAATTAATGGCTTGTACTTTATTGGAGAAGTTATTGATATTGATGGCCCATGCGGTGGCTATAATCTAAGCTTTGCTTGGCTATCAGCTATGGCAGCTTATGACGATATAAAATTGAGGTGTAAGGCTTGATAAATTATCAAAAGAAGTTTTATGAATATAAAGAAAAAGGTAAAAAGATAAACGTTTCCTTACTAGGAGCAGGCTTCATGGGCAAGGCACTAGTGAGTCAATATATACAAAGCAAAGTTTTAAATCCTTTACTAATATCATCAAGACACATAGAAGATGCGATTGATGCTTATCTTGCAGCGGGTATTGCTAGAGAAGATATAATTAAAATTACAAATGCTGATGAAATAAAAGATTTAAATAAATATTATATATGTGAAGACAAAGAGCTTTTATACAAATCAGAGCACATTGATTATGTAATTGATGCGACAGGAGAGCCAATAGTCGGCACAGAAATAAGTTACAATGCTTTAATGAATGGTAAAAATGTAATTACATTTAACTTAGAGAGCGATGTTTGTGTTGGAACCATACTTTCAAAGATTGCTGAAGAAAAAGGACTTATATATACAGGCATAGATGGCGATGAGCCAGGAACGGTTCTTGAGCTTTATAATGAAGCTAAAATTATGGGCTTTGATGTTCTAGCCATTGGCAAGGGAAAGAATAATGAAGTCGATTTAGAAGCTAATCCAGACACGGTTAGTGAATCTGCTAAACAGAAGGGCATTAAAAAAGAGATGCTTGCAAGCTTTGTAGATGGCACTAAGACCATGGTTGAGATGGCGACTATGAGTAATGCAACTGGATTTAGAGTAGATGTCGATGGCGGACACGGAATTAAATCTGATATCAAAACCCTAGACAAAAAACTTTGTCTTAAATCAGAAGGCGGCGTGCTTAATTCGTACGGAATTGTAGATTATGTCAATGGTATTGCTCCAGGCGTCTTCGTCATAGTAAAGAGCGATTTAAAAAAGATTGATCACCTAATGAGATTTTTAAAGATGGGTGACGGACCAAACTATGTTTTGTATAGACCATATCACTTAACTAGCATAGAGACTATAAACACAGTATTAAAAGCGCACTTCGACAAGCTTGAAGCAATAAAGCCTATCTCTGATTTACCTTATTCAGATGTAGTAGCAATTGCTAAGAAAGATATGAAGAAGGGCGATAAACTTGATTATATCGGAGGATACACTTTTTATGGAAGCTGTATAGACTTTGAAAAATCAAGAGAAAAGAATTTAGTGCCTATATCTGTAATTAACGAAGGTGCAATCCTTAATAGAGATATAAAAAAAGGCGAAAGTATTGATTATGATAGCGTAGAACTTGATGAGACAACGCTTGTATATAAACTTAGAAAAGAAATAGAAGCAAAATACGAAGCTTCAAGGAGGTAATTATGGACTTAAAAGCTTTATCAAATGATCGCGTAGCCGATAGAGAACACAAAATATCTGAATATTGGAACAGTATTGATTTGCTTAAACTAACTAACGAAAAAAGAGATAAAGACAATAGATATGTTTTCTTTGAAGGACCACCAACAGCTAATGGTAAACCTGGTATTCACCATGTCAGTGGTAGAACTTTAAAGGACTCTGTCTGCAGATATAAGGTTATGCAAGGCTATTATGTAAACAGAAAAGCTGGTTGGGACACACACGGACTACCAGTAGAAATAGAAGCAGAAAAACAATTAGGACTTCATAACAAACAAGATATAGAAAAGTATGGCGTAAAAGAATTTAATGAAAAATGTAAAGAGTCAGTATTTAAGTACGAGTCATTATGGAGAAAGATGACTGAAAAGATGGCTTATCTTATAGACCTTGACAATCCATATATAACTCTTGACAATGATTACATTGAATCAACTTGGCACATTCTTGATAAGATGTTTAAAGATGGACTTATATACGAAGGCCATAAGATTATGCCTTACTGCCCAAGATGCGGTACTGGACTTGCTTCACATGAAGTTGCTCAAGGCTATGAAATGATAAAAACTGAATCAGCCTATGTTAAGTTCAAAAAGAAAGGCACTGATAATGAATATTATCTTGCATGGACAACAACACCATGGACACTACCTTCAAATGTAAGTTTAACAGTTAATAAAGATTTTGATTATATTAAGATAAAACATAAAGAAACAGGCGAGATACTTTATCTAGCTAAGTCACTTCTTAAACAAGCACTTGAAAAAGACGCTGAAAATTATGAAATTATTGCCGAAATGAAAGGCTCAGACCTAGTTGGTGAAGAATACGAACAATTACTACCATATTTACCATGTGATAAAAAAGCTTTCTATATAACAGAAGCTGACTATGTTACTATGGAAGACGGTACTGGTATAGTTCACACAGCACCTGCTTTTGGTGAAGATGACTACAATACATCAAGAAGATATGATTTACCAGTTCTTAACCCAGTTGATGAAGAAGGTAAATACACTGATACACCTTGGAAGGGCATGTGGGTTATGGATGCTGATCCATTGATTATTGAAGAGCTTAAAAAAGAAAATAAATTATATAGAAAACAAAAAATTGAACACAATTATCCACATTGCTGGAGATGTCACACACCACTACTATATTATGCAAAACCATCTTGGTATATAGAAGTAACTAAGTTTAAAGATAAAATTGTTGAAAATAATAAAACAGTTAATTGGTATCCAGACTATGTTGGTGAAAAAAGATTTGGTAACTGGCTTGATAATCTAAAAGATTGGGCTTTATCTAGATCAAGATATTGGGGAACACCACTACCAATTTGGAAGTGCGAAGAATGCGGCCACATGGAAAGCGTTGGCTCAAGAAAAGAGCTTAAAGAAAGAGCAATTGAAGATATCGATGAAAATATCGAGCTTCACAGACCATATGTTGACGATGTTCATCTAGAGTGCCCACATTGCCATGGCAAGATGACTAGAGAAAAAGATGTTATTGACGTTTGGTTCGACTCAGGCGCAATGCCATTTAGCCAATGGCACTATCCATTCGAACACACTGAAGACTTTGATCACAAGTTCCCAGCAGATTTCATCTGTGAAGGTATAGACCAAACAAGAGGCTGGTTCTACAGTTTACTTGCTATATCAACATATATGACAGGAAAGTCACCATATAAGAACGTACTTGTTAATAACTTAGTACTTGATAAGTATGGCAAAAAGATGAGTAAGAGTAGGGGCAATACTATTGACCCATTCGAATTATTCGAAGAATATGGCGCAGATGCTGTAAGATGGTATCTATTATATGTTTCACCAGCTTGGACAACTAAGAAGGTCGACGTTGATGGACTTAAGGATATTAGCTCGAAATTCTTCAACACATTAAGAAATGTATATAATTTCTTCTATATGTATTTACAAACTGATGGCATTGATCCAAAAACTTTAGATGTGCCATATGAAAAGAGAAGCGATATTGATAAATGGATACTTGCTAAGTATAATAAGCTTCTTGAAAGAATTGAAGAAGAGATGGATAAGTTCGAGCTAACAAATGTTGTTAGAATGATACAAGACTTTGTAGTTGAAGATATATCTAACTGGTATATAAGACGTTCAAGAAGAAGATTCTGGGCTACAGAGCTTGATGATGATAAAAAAGCAGTACTACAAACAACTTATGAAATACTTCTTGGGGTTTCTAAGATCATAGCACCATTTGCTCCATATACAGCTGAAGAATTTTATCAAAGACTAGGCGATTTGGAATCAGTTCATATAGACTATTATCCAAAGGCAAATAAAGATTTAATCGATGAAAAACTTATATTCAAGATGGATCTTGTTCGTACACTTGTTAAACTTGGCAGATCATCAAGAGAAAATGCTAAGATTAAGGTAAGGATACCTCTTAACGAAATAGTTATAGACGGTAAGTACAAAGAAGACCTTAAGGATTTAACTGATTTAATCAAAGAAGAGCTTAATGTTAAGAACGTTTATTACGAACATGATTTGAAGAAGTATATGAACTTTAGCTTAAAGCCAAACTTCAAAGTTGCTGGTTCAATACTTGGTGCAAAGATAAAAGATTTTACAAAATATCTATTAAATGTTAATAGCATGGACTTTGTAGACAAACTTGATCACGCTGATCAACATGTTGAGCTAAACGGAGAAGATACTGAAATTAAAAAAGATTATGTTGATGTAAGAATCGAATCAAAAGAAGGCTTTAACGTTGAAATGGAAAATGGTGTATTCATCATACTTGATACTAAATTAACTAAAGATCTTCTTGATGAAGGTTATTTAAGAGAATTTATATCAAAGGTACAACAATTAAGAAAGCAAAATGATTTTGATGTTCTTGATAAGATAAAAATTTCTGTTGAAGCAAATGATGATTTAAAAGAAATTTTTGATAAATTCAAAGACTTTATATTGAAAGAAACTGTTGCTGATAGTATTGAGTACAAGAAACTTGGTATTGAAGATACAGACTTAAACGACAAAACTATAAAGATATTTGTTGAAAGAATATAAATATTAAGACTAGGGCAGATGCTCTAGTCTTATTTTATGCATGAAAAAGCCAGGGCAAATGCTCTGGCTAATTTTTATATGCGGGCATTATTATAAAGATATTATAATAATTTTTCAATAAAACGAAATATTTATGCAAAAATTATTGACAATTTAAAGCTTCAGTTGTATAATAACATCAGTTAGCATATGCTAACTATATCTATTTTCAAAAGTTGTCAAGAAGAATTTATAGAAAAACAATCGGAAATCTCATAAATCCCATCTATAATCTTTTATTATTGTTTATTGTCAACAAACAAATTCTTCCGCTTACAACAATACTAGCCTTAAAATTTTTTGACAAAATTATATAGATATTCTTCATTAATAAAATAAAGATTTTATATTATAATTATACATACAATAATTATTGCTATTAAGAAAGGAGAAAAAAATGGAAAAAAATAAAATTGTTTTTGGACATGATTTTTTAAAGATGCTTGGAAGAACAAGACTCAGACCAGGCGGCGGTCTTATGACTGATTGGTTACTTGATCAGGTACAGATTGATAAAGATATGCAAGTTTTGGAAGTTGCTTGCAATAGAGGAGATAATCTTATAAGAGTTTATACTAAATATAAATGCAAAATAATAGGCATAGACAATGACCAAGTTGTCATAGATCAAGCTTTGGAGAATATAAAGCTTTTAGGTCTAGACAAAGAAATTGAAGTTATGAATATGGATGCCTTAAAGTTGGATTTCGAGGATGAAACATTTGATTTAATAATTAATGAAGCAATGCTTACTATGCTTCCAAATGAAGAAAAAGCAAAGGCTCTTAAAAATTATCACAGAGCTTTAAAAAAAGGCGGTTATTTATTAACTCATGATGTGGCAGTGGAAAATGAAAGTGAAGATATAAGAAGACAACTTTCAAGATTTACAAACATGAATGTATATCCTCTAACCGTAGAAAATTGGAACAAACTGTTTATAGAAAATTCTTTTAGACCTTTTTCACAAAGGACTGGCAAGATGATTCTCTTAGACAGGGATACAATCATAAAAGATGAGGGACCAGTAGGGGCTGCAAATTTTTATAAAAAAGCTTATGCAGAAGAAAATAGGGAAAGATTTGTAAAAATGTTAGAGAACTCTAAAAATGCAAAAAATTCTTATATAGTTTTAGCAAGTAAAAAGGAGGATTAGATGAAAGCTATTAAAAAAATATCATTAATTTTATGCTTGACAGTGCTTGCCTTAACAGGTATGACTGCTTGTGGCAATAAAAAAACTGGACAAAATTTAGAAAGTAAGGAAGTAGCTCAAACCGAGAAAAAGGAAGAAAAGACAGAAAAGACAGAAGAAACTAATGATGAAAATAAAAAAACAAGGACAATCACAGACCACGCAGGTAACACGATAGAGGTTCCTGAGAAAATTGAAAGAATAGTAATAGACCAGATTCCTATTTTATCTACTTATATGGCTTATCACCATGGAAAGGCTCCGTATATTGTTGGTTATGCGGGTTCTCTTAAGCAAGTAATCTCAAATACAGTTTTAAAAGATATAGCTCCAGAGCTTCTTGATAGCCAAAATACAGTTCAAAGTCAATCTGATATAAATATTGAAGAAATAATGAAGCTTAAACCAGATGTTATTTTTTACAATGCTTCGAATAAAGAACACTATGAAACTCTTAAAAAGACAGGGATTCCGTGTGTAGGATTTGCTACAGTTGGTACAAATGGGCCAGCTGACCCAATAGATAGGTACGCACAATGGTTAAAGCTCTTAGAAGATGTATTTGGCGAAAACGGAAAGACAGATGATTTTATAAAAGCAGGTCAAGATATTGTAAAAGATGTTGAAGATAGAATTTCAAAAATAGATGATAGTAAAAAACCAACTGGGGTAATTTTATGGAAGTATGTTCAAGGTGTACCAATGGTTGCTGGCAAAGGCGTTTTTGGGGATTTCTGGCTAAATAGAATTGGTGTTAAAAATTTAGCTAATGAAACAAAAGGGTTCGCCAAAGTTTCTATTGAACAATTTTATCAATGGAATCCAGATATACTTTATCTTGATGGACCTGGCCTTCTTGATATTACAACAAAAGATGTATTTGAAAATTCAGTAGAAGGTATCAATTTTTCAAACATGAAAGCTGTTAAGGATAAAAAAGTATATAATACTAAGCTTGGTATGTGGAATTGGTTCACACCAAATCCAGACGGACCACTTGTACTAGCTTGGCTTGCAAAATCAACTTACCCAGAAGAATTTAAAGACTATGATCTAAAAGCAATGATTAAAGATTACTATAAAACATGGTATGATTATGAATTAACAAATGAACAAATTGAGGATATGTTTGATATATGATTAAAGAAATCTTTATCAAAGATAAAAAGATAACAGCAAGCTCATATGTGATACTAATTAGTCTACCTATATTGATCTGCGTTTTGGCACTTGCTATTGGGAGAATGCCTCTAAGCATCAGACAGATTGTAGATTTTTTCAATGCTTATTTAAGCGGGAGGGATTATGACCCTATGCTTGAATCAGTAATAATAAATGTGAGATTACCAAGAATTATTACTGGTCTAATAGTGGGAGCTGGTCTTTCCACAGCTGGTCTTGCCTTTCAAGGGGTTTTTTCAAACCCCTTGGCAACTCCTGATATATTGGGCGTAAGTTCAGCTGCAAGTCTTGGAGCTGTAATTGGTATACTTTTATCGCTTTCAACCTTATCTATTCAAGTCTTTGCTTTAGCTTTTGGATTAATTGGAGTAGTTTTAACCCTTTATATTGGCAAGAGTAGAACTAGATCATCAACGATAATGCTTATACTAGCAGGTCTTGTAGTTTCATCATTATCAAATGCTCTAGCGTCTCTTCTAAAATATACAGCAGACCCGACAGATAAGTTGCCAGCCATCAGTTATTGGCTTATGGGTTCTTTTGCAAGATCATCTTATAAAAACTTGATGTTATCTGCGCCCCTAATAATTTTGGGAGTCATCATAATAAGACTATTGATATTTAGGCTAAATATCATGAGCCTATCAGAAGATGAAGCAAAAAGTCTAGGAGTTAATGTAAAAAAAACCAGGCTTATTTTTATATTTGCATCAACACTTATTACAGCTTCATCTATATCAATGTGTGGTCAGGTCGGATGGATTGGCTTGATAATTCCTCACATGGCAAGGATGATGGTAGGAGCCAACAACACTCACACCCTACCTTTTAGTATATCCTTAGGAGCAAGTCTTATGGTACTAATAGAAGCTTTATCAAGAACGGTTTCTGTAATAGAGTTGCCGATATCGGTTCTTACAGCAATAATTGGAGCTCCCATTTTTATAAGTTTAATTAGAAAAACCGGGGGTGGTTTCAATTAAGTTAGAAGTAAAAGATGTAGGATTTTATTATGACGAAAATAATGTATTATTTAAGAATTTGTCATTTTGTCTTAATCAAGGTGAAGTTTTTTCCATTTTAGGCCCTAATGGAGTTGGCAAGACTAGCCTTATAAGATGTATATGTGATTTTGAAAAATGGAAACTAGGAAATAGTTTTATGGATGGAAAAGATATTTCAAGTTTTAATAGAAGAGATTTATGGTCTAAGATATCATATGTTCCTCAAAAAAGATCATTTTCTTTTGAATATTCTGGAATTGATATGGTAGTGTTAGGGCTTTCTAGTAAACTTGGGCCATTTGCAAAACCTGGTGCAAGAGAATATGAAAAGGCAGAAAATCTTATGAAAAGCTTAGCTATAGAAAATCTTAAAGATAAGTCATGTTCAGTGATGAGTGGAGGAGAACTTCAGATGGTTCTCATAGCCAGAGCCTTAATTTCAGATCCAAGCTTAATCATATTAGATGAGCCAGAAAGTGGCCTTGATTTTAAAAATCAGCTAAAAATAATTTCATTAATCAAAAAACTATCCAAAATAGACAATATCAGTGTTATTATAAATACTCATTACCCGGCACATGCTCTTGAAATAGCGGATAAATGCTTGATGTTAATGGAAAATGCTAGACATAAAATAGGCAAAACGTCTGATATTATATGTAAGGAAAATATGAAAGACGCCTTTGGGGTAGAGGTTATACTCGAAAAAATAAAAAAACATGATAAAGAATATGAGGCTGTAATACCAATTAGAATTGTAGGAGATTAAAATGAAAAATATTATCAAGGGAAAAATATTGACACCAGAAGAGGTCATACCCATAAAAGAAAATCAAACTATAAGCAAGAAACTCTTAGATTTATGCGATCGTCATATCTTACTTATGGGTCTTGACCAAAACACGGACATTTCCCCAGAATTCTATGCTGAAGAAAGAATATATTTTATTTTAAAAGGCGAGATTAACTTTAATAATGAAAAACTTATAAATAATGAATTAATAATTTTTGAAAAAAACAAACTTTTTGACATAAAGACAAATAAAAAAAGTATATTTTTAGAAATCGCCATTAACTTAGAGGAGGATGAAATGAAAAATATTGAAAAAGGAAAGAAAATCAAATTAATTAACTGTTTAGATTATGTAGAGGGAGCAATCGTAAATATTGACCTTGTATCTAAAGACGAGTTTAAGGTATTTTTAATGGCTTTTGATGCAGGAGAAGGTCTAAAACCTCACAAGGCTCCTGGAGATGCTCTTGTCATGGCACTTGAGGGCAAGGCAAAGCTTCTTGTTGGAGACAAAGAAATCGAGATTGAATCTGGAGAACAAATAGTATTTCCAGCAAATGTAATCCACAATGTAACTGCAATTACAAGATTTAAAATGTTATTAGTCTTATCTATAGATAAATAAAATAACGAATGAGTTTTTATATGTACCCTCTTTACTGGACAAATTACTAAGGAGGGTACATATCATTGTGCTCTGGACAATTTTATCTTAATTATAATTTTTTCTTCAAAGTATTCATTATGTCTCTTGCAACAGTTTTACCTATTTGATAAGTAAAAGCGCTGAAAACTCTTTTTATGACTTTATCAGCCATGCCTTCATTTCTTTTCTTTTGATTTTGTTTTGTTCTATATTCTTTTTGAGCTTCTTTTTCAGCTTTTTCTGCTTCCATCTCTTTATTAATTTGAATATATCTTTCACTAAGTATTTCGTAAGCAGATTCTCTGTCTATCGGTTCTTTATATTTTTTATTAAAATCAGAATTATTTACAATATCATTAAACACAGCACTATCAATCATACCAATCTTTGACATAGGTGGTCTTATAAGAGTTATCTCAGCCATACTTGGTTCGCCATCCTCATTAAGTGTTGATACTAAAGCTTCACCAGTTTTTAAATTTAATATAGCTTTTTCACTGTCAAAATTTGGATTCTTTCTAAAACTATCTGCAGCGTATTTAACATTTTTAATTTCGTTTGGAGTGTAGGCTCTTAAAGCATGTTCAATCCTATTTGATAATTGACTTAAAACTTCTTCTGGTATATCCTTAGGATTTTGTGTAACGAAGAAGATGCCAACACCCTTTGATCTTATAAGCTTGATTATAGTAACGATATTTTCAAGCATCTTTTTATTTAAGTCCTTAAAAATTAAATGAGCTTCATCTAAAAATAGTACTAATCTAGGTTTATCAAGGTCGCCAACCTCATCAAGACTAGTAAATATTTGACTAAGTAGATATATTACAACCGATTGATACATCTTTGAGTTAAGGTAAAGCTCAGTACAATTTAGTATATTAGCTGTACCTTTTTCACCATTTTTAAGAAGTAAATCATCAACATCAAAGGATGGTTCACCAAAGAAATCTATCGCACCTTCATTTTCGAACCTAATTAGATTTCTTTGTATAGCGTTTATACTTTGCTTAGCCACATTGCCATATTTATTTGAAATATCACTAGAGAAGTCTGCCATATATTTAAGCATAATCTTCAAATCTTTAAAATCAATAAGCTTAAGACCATTCTCATCGGCAATTTTATACATAACATCTATGACGCCGCTTTGTACTTCGTTAAGACCAAGCATTTTTGATAAAAGTACTGGACCTATATCAGTAACAGATGCTCTAAGCGGAACACCTTTTTTATATATATCAAAAATTTCAACAGGGAAGCTATCAACTAGATAATCATCTAAGCCAAGTTTTTCGATTCTTTCGTCAATTTTGTCGTTTCTCTCGCCATTTTCAGCAAGACTCATAATATCGCCCTTAACATCAGTAATAAATGTATTTATGCCGTCATTATTAAGCATTTCACTAATTACCTTTAGAGTTATAGTCTTGCCAGTACCAGTGGCTCCAGCTATAATTCCGTGTCTATTTAACATCTTTGAATGTAAATAAACTTTTTCATTTTCTCCACCTAGTAAATACTTCATAAAATCACCTCTCATAACTATTATAACACATTTACAAGAATAAAAATAGTCTTGCAAAATAACAATTTATATGATAATATAAATATGTGGAAGATTATAATTTAAGGAGGATATTTTGGAAATAAATAAAGAGATTGTCGCTAAAGTTTGCGGCAAAGAAATTAAAAAAGAAGATGTTGTTAACTTTGCAAATATGCTTGGACCACAACTAACTATGCAGTTCCAATCAAAGGATGGAGTTAAAAAACTAGTTGAAGAGATGGTTAATCAAGCTATGTTATATAATCAAGCTATTAATGAAAAGCTAGATGAGAGCGAAGAGTATAAGAGAGAAATTACCAAAGCTAAAGAAAATATCTTAACTAATATGGCATTTAAAAAAGCTCTTGAATGCGATGAAGCAACAGATGAAGAGCTTAAGAACTATTATGAAGAGTTTAAAAATGAATTTTCTGAGCCTGAATCAAGATCAGCAAGCCACATCTTAGTTGATGATGAAGCTAAGGCTAAAGATATCAAGGCTAAGATTGACAAGGGTGAAGACTTTGCAAGTCTTGCTAAAGAACACTCTGCTTGTCCATCAAAGGCTAATGGCGGCGATTTAGGAACATTCCATAGAGGACAAATGGTTAAGGAATTTGACGATAAAGTTTTCTCAATGAATATTGGAGAAATTTCTGAACCAGTTAAAACTCAATTTGGATATCATATAATCAAGCTTAATAAGATTAATGAAGCAAAAAATAAATCATTTGACGAGGTTAAAGATGAAGTGCGTGCTCATGTTATGCAAATTAAACAAATGAACGCATTTAAAAAAGTTATAGACAGTTTAAAGGATAAATACAAACCAGAAATATTTGTTTAATGAAAGGATATGAGAGCTGATGAGGCTTGAATTATTTGATTTTATAGATGACACTATAGATTTACTAGAAAAGAATAACGATAAACTAGAAGAAATATTAGAGATTTTAGAAAACTTTTTTGCTAATACCTTCTGTGCTAAGGACCACTTTCTTACTGCAAGAGGAAGAGTAAAAGAAGCTACATCACTTAGAGAGAAGATACTTAGAAATAATCTCTACACTATGTATAAGACGCCTGAGAATCTTATGGAAAATATCTCAGATATCATCGGTGTTAGAATTGAGTGTAGATTTATTGATGATGAAAAAAAGATTTACAGAGATTTATTAAATTTATTCAATTATAAAGAGGACAGAGGATACTACTCTAGTCATATCAATAAAAAGATATTTCTAAAGTTATCCGAAGAGCAGCCACAACTTCAAAAGAATGGTTTTGAGATCTACAAGATTGACGGCAAGTATGTTGATGATGACGGCAAGAAAATTCATTTTGAGCTTCAAATTAAATCACTTGTTAATGTGTTCTGGGGAGATATAGACCACAAAGTCTTGTATAAGAATTATAACTATGTTCTTACAGAAGATTTCTTTATTGACATCATGGCGACTATCAAAGATAACTTAACTATGGTTGATAGACAGCTTATGAGTGTTTACAATCACTTGAATAGGACTGACTCTACTGTACAGGTAAATAAGAAGAAACAGCTTGTAAAGCTTGTATCTAAGTCTATTCACGATATATTTAAATCTAAAGTAAAGAGCGATTTAGGATATATAATTGATTACAAAGACTCTTGCGACATGATAAGCGAATACTTGTTTATGAAAGCAAGAAAAAAATCAGCCAAAGATATATCTCAGGAATTTGTTGATTTAGTGGGAAGACTATCTGATATACAAGAAAATCTTGGACCACTAACTAATTATATTGAGTTTGAGAGAAAACCTATATTTAATGATACATTTACACAAAGTTTAGGTAACGAGATACTTAGTCTTATTAATACAGATTTTAAGTGGAACCTATTCTTTAGAATAATATTTATTATCGAAAAGGGAACAAATGTTGAAGATTTTGAAGGCTTTATTATATTCTTAAGATATAAATTCTATGAATCAGTTGCTTTAAGCGTTAGAAATAAGGATATGTCTAAGGAAGAGAAGGAGTTTTTGATTAATTACTACCTTGATCAAATTTCTTATGATTTTAAGAAAAATCCTCAGCTTTCCTTTATAACTGATGAAAATATAAATGAAATTAATAAAAATATAAGTTTGGAATTGGTAAATATATCTAATTTTGAAGACTTTTCCGAACAAATTTTAGAAAGAGGAGATAAAGATGAGTAAAGATAAAGATTTTATCGATGAACATGATTGCTGCTGCCACGATGAAGGCTGCGGCTGTGGACATGACCACGACCATGACCATGATGATTGTGACTGTGAAGACACAATGATCATCACTTTAGATGACGGAACAGAGCTTGAATGCGCTGTACTTGATCTATTTAATTACAAAGGAGATGACTATATATTCTTATTTCCACTAGATGTGGAAGAGGAAGAAGAGTATGTTTATCCATATAAGTACATTGAAAATGAAAATGGTGTAGATGTTGAACTAGAAGTGGTTGACGACGCTATCGTAGATGAACTTATGGAAGAATTTTACAAGAAAAATGAGGTAGATGAGTAATATTATTAGCTTTGAGGATGAGAAAAAACTCTATAGAGTCTACTCAGAATACTTAAGGAATAAATTTCACACTAAAGTTTATAAATTACCTATCAGTCTAAATATAACTTGTCCGAATAGAGATGGTTCAAAGGCTTATGGCGGCTGCATCTTTTGTACAGCAGAAGGCGGCAGCTTTGAGAATTTATCTAATAAACTATCTGTCAAAGAGCAGATTGAGCAAAATAAGATAAATATCACAAAAAATCATAAGGCAACGAAGTTCATAGCGTATTTCCAAAACTTTTCTAATACTTATATGCCACTAGATAAATTCAAGGAAAATATAATTAACGCTATAGAAGAAGATGTTGTGGGTATAAATATATCAACGAGACCAGATCTTATTTTTGATGATTACATGAAATTTTTAAAAGATGTTAAGGACGAGTATAATCTTGAGCTAACAGTTGAGCTAGGCTTACAAAGCTCAAACGATGAGACGCTTAAGATATTAAATAGATGTCACACAACTAAGGACTATATAGACGCGTGTGAAACATTATCTAAGTATGGCATAAGAAAAGCAGCTCACTTGATACTTGATTTACCGTGGGATAGTCTTGATGATGTTTACAATGATGCTAAACTCATTAACATGACAAAGACTGATGAGGTAAAGCTACATAGTTTATATATCATGGAAGGAACTAAGATAGCCAAGATGTATAAAGCTGGCGAGTTTAAACTATTAAACAGAGAAGATTATGTAGACAGAGTAGAAATTTTCTTAACTCATATTAAAGATGATATAATTATACAAAGATTGGTCGGCAGATCTGATGAAGAGGGAACTATTCATTGCAACTGGGGCGAATCTTGGTGGAGAATAAAAGATTCCATATTGGAACAGATGAAAAGAAAATCAAATTACCAAGGTAAATATTTTAAGGAGGATGATTTTTATGGTTAAATTAATCTTAGGAGCAAAAGGCGCAGGAAAAACTAAGTGGTTAATCAATGGTGCTAACGATGACATTAAGTCAGGTAACGGCAACATTACGTTCTTAGATGTTGAGGACGAACACATATTTTCTTTAGATACTAATGTTAGACTTATTAACTTAAGCGACTATAGTATAAATACTATTGAAAAGTTCTACGGCTTCTTGCTTGGCATGCTATCAATGGACTTCGACCTAGAAAAGATCTATATAGACAGTGTTTATAAGATTATTGATATTAAGAAAGAAGATTTAAAATGCTTAGTAAAGAATTTGGAAGAAATTTCTGAAAAGCATGATGTAGACATACTTATCAACGTTAACTACTTAGCTGAAGATGTAGATAGTGACTTAAGGAGCTACGTAGAAGAAGTTAAATAATTAGAAAGTGGTATTTAATGCTTTATGTAAAGAGGAAGAATCTTTTTGAGGTGTTTTTTGAGAAGAGACATTCTTTGATTATACAGTTCAATAACGGTGACTTGACAAAGAAAGAATTTCTTAAAGAAAATTTTAATTTTATTACTAGCTTAAACATCAAACCTTTTATTAAGATTGATTCATTTGAAAAGGGCATGTTTAACTACCAATACTACAATTCACTTGCTAAGTATTATTTAATGCTTGCAAATGAGATAAAAAATACAAATAAACACAGAAAGTATTTTGTTGAATACAAAAATACTGGATTAAGTTTGTACCATCAAAAAGATTTAACAACTATAAGCATACTAAGGCTGGTTGACTTTGAGAATGTTGACGCATACTACGTTAAAACGAATTCAAAGTTCTTAAATGGTAAGCTTTATGAGATAGTCTTAAGTGATTACAAAGAAGCGATATTTCATTCGAAAGCTTTGTGGCTTATAGATATTTTGAGAGAGAAGAACGTATTTAGTGAAAAGAAGAAAGAGTCGGTAATAGATTCGTATATAAATAAACTCTACTAGTTTTAGTAGAGTTTGTTTTTTTATTAAAATAATATTTGCTCTCTCTTATTAAAAAAAGCTTTATAAGCAAGCGATGTAAATATACTTGTAGTTATACCAACAGTTCCGACTATGGCTATCATTATCGTTATTTGATAAAGTATAGCGGACATCGGATCTGTGCCTGATAGTATCTGACCTGTCATCATACCGGGCAATAGTACTATGCCCATGCCAAGCATTGAGTTAAGCGTTGGTAGTATGGCAGAACTAAAGGCTTCTCTAGAAATTTTTGAAACGGCATCTTTTGGTTTAGCACCAAGCATCAGCGCTGCTTCGATTTTATCTCTTTGATCATGAAGTGCATTTTTATATGAATTGATAGCAAGGCTCATACCTGTCATGGTATTACCTATAAGCATTCCGCATATTGTGATAAAGTATCTCGGATCGTACCAAGGCTTAACGGCAAGTACAATTATTATGTAATAAAAAATTGAGACAAGGCTCGAGCCGATAAAACAAATTGCAACAATCTGTTTAAGCTTATTTTTATTTACCTTGCTTCTCTTATATACATTAAATATTGCAAATGCTTCCATTATTACTAGTATCAATAGAGTTATCCATGGACTATCACTCTTTAGTATGTACTGAAGAAGATAGCCTGTTATTAGTAGCTGTACTGTCATTCTTAGCGAAGCAATTATGATTAAGACTTGATTTGACAAACCTTTTAACTTTGATATTATTAATAAAACTAATATAAAGGCAAAGGATAAAATTAATTGTGTTGTTGAAATATCTCTTAACATACTAAGACTCCTTGATAGATGCTGTATTATTATTTATTTCTATAACTTGCTCAGCAAGGGAAAATAGTTTTTCTGAGTGCGATACCATAACTATCTTTTTATTTTTTCTTTTAGATATTGAATCACTTTATTTATAAGATTAAATTCAGTTTCATCATCAAGAGACGATGTTGGCTCATCAAATAGATAGACTTCAGCATCTATCGCTAAAACTCTAGCAATTGAAAGCCTTGTTTTTTCTCCGCCAGAAAAATCTTTTGGCTCGTCATCAAGTTTTTTATCTAGTAAAACTATATTAAGCAGTTCTTTTAGATTTTCGTCATCAAGAGGAGATAATCCGCTGAATTTTCTCGCTATATTTAAATTAACTCTTACATTTCCTTCAAAGATGGCAGGGAATTGCGATTGCATAATAATTTTTCTTCTTAGCTCATGCGCTTTATATGAACCAATATTATCACCTTTATATAAAATCTCGCCGCTATCAGGACTAATTATATCATCAAGCATTTTAAGAAGAGTTGATTTACCGCTGCCGCTCGGTCCTATAATCATAGTAAGCCCACTATCATTAATAATTAAGTTATCTATATTAAGAATATTTTTAAATTGTACATTTTTTAGCTCAAACATCTTATTCCTCCATATAAATAAGCTCTTCGTATAAGGAGTCAAGCTTTTCATCAATCTCAGTGAGCTTAAAATTCAAATCGTTAACTCTGTCTATGTCATCGTAAATATCAGGGTTTGCTAGCTCATTATGAATATCGTTTTTATGTTTTTCAAGTTCAGAAATTTCTTTTTCAATAGCATCCTTAGCTTGTTTTCTTTTTTTAATCTTTCTTTTTCTTCTCTCTCACGCTTTTTATTAAGTTTTGCTTGAGTCTTTGTGATTTCTTCAGGTTCTTCTAGAAAGGCTTCTTCTTCACGCATACGCTTTTTCTTTTCTAGATAATAATCATAATTACCTAAAAATTCGTGAATACCATCAGCTTTAAGCTCAAGTAGTTTATTTACAACTTTATTTAGAAAATATCTATCGTGGCTAATTACAAGCAAAGTTCCTTCGTATGAGTTAAGAGCCTCTTCCAAAACTTCTTTTGACTCAATATCCAAGTGATTAGTAGGTTCGTCTAAAACAAGGAAGTTTACATCAGAAAGCATTATTTTACATAGAGAAACTCTAGCTTTTTCTCCTCCAGATAGCTCATCTATCATTTTATATATATCGTCATCAATAAATAAAAATTTAGCAAGAGCCTTTCTTAGTTCAAAATAAGTAAGTCGAGGGAAGCTATCCCATATCTCTTCGGCAATGGATTTATTCACATCGAGCTTTTCTAGCTCTTGATCAAAGTAGCCGACATTGACATTAGTTCCAAAGCGTATTTCGCCAGAGTCATGACTTTCTTCACCAAGAATTATTTTAAATAGAGTTGACTTTCCAATGCCATTAGCACCTATGATGCCTACGTGTTCACGCTTATATATATTAAAGTTTATATCGTTTAAAAGTTTAAAATCGCCAAAGCTTTTATTGATATTTTCAACAGACAAAACATCGTTACCAGACTCTACCTTCATTCTAAACTTGAAATTAATCTCACTATCATCATTAACATCGCTTAATAGCTCAATCTTAGCAAGCATCTTTTCACGAGATTTTGCCTTTATAATGCTCTTTTCAGTAGCGTAGGACCTATATCTTCTGATAATTTCTTTTTGTCTCTCAATCTCTTTTTGCTGATTGATGTAAGCTTTCTCTTGAATCGCTTCATTTATCTTTCTTTGCTTGATATATAGTTCATAGCCCATATTATATTCGTGAGTACTGTGATCCTTTATAAGTATTACCTTATTGCAAGTAGCGTTTAAAAAATATCTATCGTGGCTGACCATAACAACGGTTTTTGAGAATGAATTGATGTAGTCTTGAAGGAATTCCATTGAGTCAATATCAAGATGGTTAGTCGGCTCGTCCAAAAAAAGTATGTCAGACTCTTGTATAAGAGCCTTAGCAAGCATTAGCTTAGACTTTTGTCCACCGCTTAGAGAGTTAAATGCCTGATCAAATTGATCTTCGCCAAAGCCAAGACCAGTTAAAACCTTTTTTATCTCAGCATCGTATGTATATCCGCCTTTCTTTTCAAAGTCTTCAAGTAAAAAGGCGTATCTATCCATATTCTCTTGACTAGGGTCCTTGGCAATGATATCTTCAAAATTTCTAAGCTCCTCTTCAAGATCAGTCAAGTGCTTCATGGACTTTTTCATCTCATCGTAAACACTTAGAGAGCTCCTGATAGTTGTATTTTGTTCAAGATAGGCGATTTTTGTATCTTTGGAAATAAATATATCGCCTTCATCATAATTAAGCATACCAGATAATATGTTAAGCAGTGTTGACTTGCCAGTACCATTCATACCAACTATAGCAACTTTTTCGCCTTCATTTATATTAATAGAAACGTTTTCAAAAATTAATTTGTCTATAAAAAATTTTTTTATATTATTACACGCTAGTATAGTCATAAAAACACCTCGTTTATATTATAACATAAAAGAAAAAAATATTGCTAAGAAAATCTCTATATGTTATACTATATTTGTTCTGATAATGAAAGGTGTGGACATATGGCTCGTGATATTACAATTAATGCAATTAAAAGATTACCTATCTACTATGTGATTTTTGAAGATCTATACGCAAGGGGCGTACATAGGGCCTCTTCGAGTGAGCTATCAGCGTACACTAAATTTACCGCCTCTCAGATAAGAGCTGACTTAAACACTTTCGGCGCTGAGGGCAGACAAGGTTATGGTTATCACGTTGAGACCATATACATGGACTTAAAAGGCGTTCTAGGTCTTGATTATAAGAAAAACTTAATTTTAACTGGTGTTGGCAATATTGGTCAAGCGATAATACAGTCTCGTGAGTTTGAATCAAGCGGCTTTAAATTTATTGGCCTATTTGATAGCAATCCTAATATGATTGGCCTTAGCTTTAATGGTATCAAGGTTAGAAATATTTCTGAGCTTGAAGATTTTGCTAAAAACAATACTATCGATATAGGTGTAATTGCTGTTACAAGTAATAGTGCGAGGGACGTTGCTAGAACTTATGAAAAAATTGGTATAAAAGCGATTTGGAACTTTGCTCCAACTGTGCTTGATTTAGATACGGACATCATAGTTGAGAATGTACCTTTATCAGAGAGTTTATTCACGCTAAACTATTTACTTAAATGCAAAAATGACGGTACTTTTACAAGTGATGACTATGTCAATAGAGCAAAAAATATTGTTTATGATAAAAAATTAGGACTATACAGGGAGTCAAAAAAGAGGGGCAGACCCAGAAAGGAGGATAATTAATGAAACTTGAATTAATTGATATTAAAAAATCCTTCGCTGGAAAAGAAGTTTTACATGGAATTAACTTAGAGACAAGTTCCGGTAGTTCAACTGCTTTTTTAGGAAGGAACGGTGCTGGTAAGACGACTACCATAAGGATACTTATGGATGTATTTAAAGCTGATAGCGGAGAGATACTGATTGATGGCTCGCCAATTGACAGAAAAGAGATTAAACTTGGATATTTACCTGAAGAGAGGGGCATGTACGCAAAAACTGCCATACTTGATCAGCTTATTTACTTTGGCAGAATAAAAGGACTTTCTAAAAAAGAAAGCCATGACAATGCTATAGAGCTGCTTGAAAAAGTTAAGCTAAGTGAATATAAGGCAAAAAATCTTGATACCTTATCAAAGGGTAATCAACAAAAAATACAAATCATACAAACATTTATAAACAAGCCAGACATCATTATTCTTGATGAGCCATTTTCTGGTCTTGACCCAGTTAACTCACAAATACTTATTGATTTAATCAAAGAGGCCGTTAATGAAGGTACTTTACTAATATTCTCATCTCATCAAATGAGTCATGTAGAAAATTTCTGTGACAATATTGCTCTTATTAAAGATGGCAGCAATGTTTTGACTGGTAATCTTAAGGAAATCAAGAAAAATATGGGTGAGGGAAGATTAAGACTAAGTTTTTACAATGATGCTGTAAATTATTTACAAGATATTTTTGATATGGTCGGACAAGATAATGTCAAGATTACTGACAATGACATAATTGTAAGAACTTCTGATAAAGCTAGTGAACTAGCTAATTACGCTATAAATAAAGATAATTTTAGAGCTATAGCTAAATACGAGCCAAGTCTTGAAGAGATATTTATAGAAGCGGTAGGTGATAACGATGTTAAATAAGATAAAACTAATAAGTTCATTTGAGTTTAAACAGCTTATAAAAAATAAATCATATAAAATAACTACTGCTATATTCTTTGCTTTAGCCTTGCTTGCAGCTTTTGCACCAAGACTTATTCAAGGTAATTTATTCAAATCCATCACTGAAGAATTAAATAAGACTCAAAAGCTAGGTATAATTATAGATGATGATAATATTGACGAAAGTGAATTAAAATCATTTTTAAGTAATTATGAAGTTCATTTATATACTGATGAAGAAAAGCTAAAAGATGATGTATTAAGTAAAGAACTTGATAGAGGGGCAATTATCGATGCTGACTCAATTCAAAAATTTGTATTAAACTCTAAACTTACTGATATGGGCGATAGCTTAGATGGGGCTTTAAATGAATACAGATATAAAAAACTTATTGAATCAGAAGGAATTGATTATACAAAGCTTAAATCAATAGAGGCAAATCAATACCAAATAAATGAAGTAGTGCTAGGAAAGGACTCAAAGCAAAACTATTTTATAATTTATATCTTGTTATTCTTATTATATATGATTATATTAACTTATGGTCAAATAACAGCAACATCTGTAGCTAAAGAAAAGAATGACAGAACTATGGAGCTTTTAATCACGTCAACTAAACCAAAGTACTTGATACTAAGCAAGGTTTTAGCAACAGTATTTAGCGCTGTACTACAAGTTTCAGCTATATTTATAGGTTTTGCTGTAGGATACTTATTTAATAAAGAATACTGGTCTGATATATTTAGCATTACAAGTGCACCTATACAATTGGTTGTAACATTCATCTTGTTTATGATAGCGGGCTTCTTCTTATACTTGTTTATATTTGCAACACTTGGAGCACTAGTTAATAAGATAGAAGAAGTTAGTCAATCAATATCATCGGCGACTATTTTGATAGTACTTGCTTATTTTGGAGCTATATTTGCATTAACTACTGGATCAGAATCAAGCTTTGTTACATTCTTATCATACTTCCCACTAACATCACCATTTGTCATGTTTATTAGGGCAGGTATGCTAAATATATCAATCGCTGAGGTAGCTCTATCATTTGCAATACTAGTAATATCAGCATATTTAATTTATAAATTAGCTTGTGACATATATAGATTAGGTACACTTCAATACGGAAACAGAATGACACTAAAGCAAGCGTTTAAAGCATTAAGAGAGGATAAGAAGAATAAAAATAATGAATAAGATAATATTAAAGGGACAGACTAGCTTTGTCCCTTCTCATATATTTGAGTGCGGCCAAGCATTCAGATGGAAAAAGCTAGATGACGAGGCATATAGGTTTATATTTAGGGGCATGGTTTTGGAAGCGCATGCTATAGATGATAGTATCGAGATAGTTGGCGATTTTTCAGACAAAAACGAAATTTTAAATTATTTTGACTTAAATACTAATTATGATGCGATAAAAACAAAACTATCTCTTAACGACGAAGTAATAAGCAAGGCAATTGACTTTGGCGGAGGTATGAGGATACTTAAGCAAGATCCATTTGAAACATACATATCCTTTATAATAAGTGCTAATAATCAAATTAAGAATATAAAAAACACAATAAAAAAACTTTCACAGATGTATGGTGAGAAACTGAATAATCCTTTTGATGATGAGGAGTACTATGCCTTTCCGACTCCACTTGCACTTTCTAACGCTAAACCTGAAGACATAAAAGAGTACGCAAGAGCTGGCTTTAGATCAGAAAGAATTGTAATTGCTTCAAAGATGGTTCAAGAGGGTATAATTAATTTCGATGAGCTGAAAGAAAAAAGTATTGATGATATTAGAAAGACCTTATTAGAAGTGCCTGGCATAGGCGAAAAAGTATTTCAATGCATTTTGCTCTTTGGTTTAGGCAGAACTGATTCATTCCCAGTAGATGTTTGGGTAAAAAGGGTCATGGAAGAGCTTTACTATGGTGGAGAAGAGAGAAATAAGAAACTTATACAAGAAGATGGCTTAAGAAGATTTGGCGATTTATCTGGCTATGCTCAGCAATATCTCTTCTATTACATGAGAGAAAATTTCAAAAAGATGAAAAAAGAAGAGAAAAACGTAGATAATAAATAAAAGTATTAAATAAAAGCATTTAAATTAAATTATATTATCTTGTATATTTACTATATATTGACTACAATATAATTGTTAGCACTCAATAGTGACGAGTGCTAACAAGAAAATGATAGATATATATTTAAGGAGGAATAGATTATGAAATTAAGACCATTATCCGATAGGATAGTTATCAAAAAACTAGAAGCAGAAGAAAAGACTAAATCAGGCATAGTACTACCAAGCGCTTCAAAGGAAGCACCTGTTATGGCTGAAGTTATAGCTATAGGCGCTGACATTACAAATGACGAGAAAAAAGCTAAAGAAATTAAAGTAGGAGATAAGGTTATATTCTCAACTTATGCAGGAACAAACGCAAAAATCGACGGAGTAGAATATACTGTACTAAAATTTGCTGACATCGTAGCAGTAGTTGAAGACTAGGAGGTATTAATATGGCAAAAGAAATAAAATTCAATGCAGAAGCAAGACATAAAATGGAAGAAGGTATTAACATTCTTGCTAATACTGTAAAAGTAACACTTGGACCAAAAGGAAGAAACGTTGTTCTTGACAAGTCTTTTGGCTCACCATTAATCACAAACGATGGTGTTACTATTGCTAAAGAAATAGAACTTGAAGATAAATTTGAAAACATGGGAGCACAATTATTAAAAGAAGTTGCTACTAAGACAAATGATATCGCAGGTGACGGTACTACAACAGCAACACTTCTTGCTCAAGCAATAATTAGAGAAGGACTTAAGAATATCGCTGCAGGTGCTAACCCAATGATATTACAAAATGGTATCAGAAAAGCTGTTGAAAAAACTGTTGAAAGCATCAAATCATATTCAAAGAAAGTTGAATCATCTGATGCTATCGCACAAGTTGCTTCAATTTCAGCTGGAGACAAGGAAATAGGTAAGCTTATTGCAGATGCTATGGATAAAGTTGGTAACGACGGCGTTATAACTGTTGAAGAATCAAAATCTATGGGCACAACACTTGAAGTTGTTGAAGGAATGCAATTTGACAGAGGATACGTTTCAAGCTACATGGTAACTGATACAGATAAGATGGTAGCTGAACTTGACAATCCTTACATTTTAATCACAGATAAGAAAATTACTAATATACAAGAAGTACTTCCTGTACTTGAAGAAATTGTTAAACAATCAAAACCA
Organism: Fenollaria massiliensis; assembly: GCF_000312505.2. Taxonomy (GTDB): domain Bacteria; phylum Bacillota; class Clostridia; order Tissierellales; family Peptoniphilaceae; genus Fenollaria; species Fenollaria massiliensis. The sequence continues at coordinate 39,340 of NZ_HG326224.1, forward strand.
TTATTAATAATTGCTGAAGACATTGAAGGCGATGCAATGGCAACACTTGTTGTTAACAAGCTTAGAGGTACATTCAACTGCGTTGCAGTTAAGGCACCAGGCTTTGGCGACAGAAGAAAAGAAATGCTACAAGATATAGCTATATTAACAGGAGCTAAAGTTATTTCTGAAGAACTTGGTTATGATCTAAAAGAAGCTACAATCGATATGCTAGGAACTGCTCAAAAAGTTAAAGTTGACAAAGAAACAACTGTTATCGTTAACGGAGCAGGAAGCAAAGATGAAATTGAAGCAAGAGTAAAACAAATCAAGACTCAATACGAAGCATCTGACTCTGACTTCGATAGAGAAAAACTACAAGAAAGATTAGCTAAATTAACTGGCGGCGTAGCAGTTGTTCAAGTTGGTGCGGCTAGTGAAATTGAATTAAAAGAAAGAAAATTAAGAATAGAAGATGCTCTATCAGCTACAAGAGCAGCTGTTGAAGAAGGTATAGTACCAGGAGGTGGAACTGTACTTGCTGACTCAATCAAAGCACTAGAAGCTATAGTTGATGACTTTGAAGGAGACGAAAAGACAGGCGTTAAGATTATATTAAGAGCACTTCAAGAACCAGTAAGACAAATCGCTGAAAATGCAGGTCTAGAAGGATCAGTTGTAGTTGAAAACGTTATGAACGAAAAACCTGGCGTTGGTTTTGACGCACTTAACAACAAATACGTTGATATGATTAAATCAGGTATAGTTGACCCAACAAAGGTAACTAGATCAGCTCTTCAAAACGCAGCATCAGTAGCATCAATGATACTAACTACTGAAGCAGCAGTAGCAGACATCCCTAAGGATGATGCCCCTATGGCTGGCGGCATGCCTGGCGGAATGCCAATGATGTAGAATAAATAAATAAATTATAAAATAACTCATAAAATAACTCATGGCATTGACTGTGAGTTATTTTTATGTGCAAACTTTCAAAACATTAAAAAGTTAAAATAAATAATTTTTCATTTTGCTTTAGCACTGTTATTTGAATGCACCTAACAGCACTAACAATAATACTTTACAACGTTACAAAATGCTAAAAATATATTTACTTTACTTAAGAGATATAGTATAATATCTATGGTAATGGAGGGATAAACGTGAAAAGAAAACAAATCATTGACACTATGGTAGTAGGTTTTGCATTATTCGCAATGTTTTTAGGTGCTGGAAATTTAATTTTTCCACCAACATTAGGAGCCATATCCGGAGATAAATGGTACTTAGCGATGATAGGATTTATGATGACAGGTATAGGCTTGCCAATACTTGGTGTAGTTGCAGCGGCTAAAGCAGGAGGAAGACTTGAAGACGTTGCGGGTAAGGTAAATAAAACATTCTCGATTCTATTTGGTTCATTAATAATGATATGTATAGGACCATTACTTGCTATACCAAGAACATGTGCCACTACATACGAAATAGCGATTCAACCATTATTTGGAAACATTAGTCCAATACTTGTTTCAATAATTTTCTTTGGTATCACGCTATTCTTTACATTAAATCAATCAAAAGTAGTTGATAAGATCGGTTCAATTCTTACGCCAATACTACTAGTTATATTATTTACTATAATAGTATCATCTATAGTTAAGCCTATAGGCACACCAAGAAATACAGGCGTCGCACTTAATTTTGTTAACGGCTTTAAAGAAGGTTATCAAACAATGGATGCCATCGGCTCTATAATCATGGCGACTATAGTAATCAGCAGTGTTAAGAAAAGAGGTTATACAAGCCAAAAAGACATGTTTAAGATGACGGTCATATCTGGTATTATAGCTGCATGCTGCCTAGCTTTTGTTTATGGCGGACTAGTTTATATCGGAGGAACTGGCAGCGAATATCTTAATATAGATGTAGAAAATCCAAATAGAGTTGCTAATTTAATATTTATGGTTGATAAGATCATGGGTCAATATGGAACTGTGGCTCTAGCCTTAACAGTTGCTTTAGCCTGCTTAACTACATCCATAGGCTTAACTGCAACAGCTGGAGAATTTTTCTCAGATTTAACTCATGGCAAATTAACATATAAGTCCATAGTTATATTTACATGTCTTTTCAGTGCAATAGTCGCAACAAATGGCGTAGACTCAATTATAACATTCTCGGGTCCAATACTTTCAGTTTTATATCCAGTTGCTATAGTAATAATCTTATTAAATATATTTGACCATAAGATTAAATATAAGGCAATATATAAAGGAGCTACACTTGGAGCTTTCATGGCAAGTTTATTAGATACAATTGCAAATATTGGTAAGTTTGAGCAAATCAGAAGCTTTCTTGACAGAATTCCTCTTGGATCAGAAGGTTTTGCTTGGGTAATACCAGCAGTAGTATTTGGTTTTGCCTTTATAGTGCTTGAGATGGCTCTTAACAATAGTTATCAAGATGGTGTTCTTTAGTGAAAAAGTTTAAAAAATTTTTAGATCCAATATATTCCTTAGAAAATTGGCTTAATAAACAAGGCGAGGAAAATTATAAATTAACTAGCCTAAGAGGTTCGTTTTTTGAATTTGATAAAACAGAAGCAAAATATGAATATAAAGTTTATTATTTTAAAGGACCTGAAAAAGATGTTAGATCATTTTTAACTTATGCCAGAAAAAATGATATAGAAATTTTTCAGTACCCAATAAGTGCTTCTCAAATATCATTATTTTCTTTCATGGCTGCTACATTTGACAGTAATTCACAAGATATTAATTATAAGGCAAGCTTATTTGCAACACATATCTATGTACTTATGAAACCAAAGGTGGCTGAGAGCATTGAAGAAATTTTAGGCGAGGATGATAATCTTTATTATTATAAAAGACAGATGGAAAATAAACTAATACTTGCAATAATACTAATGATACCATTGTTACTATCTTATTTTAGACTGCTTGGAGGAAGTTTTGAACAAAATAAATTTTTTGTTCAAGTTATGATAGCGGTTGAAGCATTGATTTTATTGTTTATATTATTTTTAAACTTCAAGAGGAATATATATATTAAAAGTAAAAAAGCTAAATAAAATAATAAAAAAATTAGGCTCATAAACATGGGCCTATTTGCTTTTAAATATTGAAAATTTAATTGTTTTGTGATATTATATACTTATATTTAAGTACTTAAATTTATTTTTAGGAGGGATTTAAAGTGTACGAAATTATTGAAAAAAAAGATATTGCTTTAAATACATTTCTTATGTACATAAAAGCTCCAGATATTGCTAGAAAAGCAGAACCTGGACAATTTTTAATTATTATTATTGACGAAAAGTCAGAAAGGCTGCCTCTTACTATTTGTGATAGTAATCCAGAAGAAGGCACAGTTATGATAGCTGTACAAATGATTGGTTCAACTACAAAAAAGCTTGGAGCGCTTAATGTAGGTGACTCACTAAAGGATGTTTCTGGTCCACTTGGTAGACCTAGTGATTTTATAAATATTCCACTAGAAGATCTTAAAAAAGAATCAATCATATTTTTAGCAGGCGGTTTAGGAACTGCAGCTGTTTATCCACAAGTTAAGTGGATGCATGACCATGGTGTTGATGTTGATGTTATAATCGCTGCAAGAAATAAGGATTTGATCATACTTGAAGATGAGATGAAAAAAGTTGCTAAGAACGTTTATGTAGCAACAGATGACGGAACTTATGGCTTTAGCGGACTTATTACAGACTGCCTTGAAGATTTAATTACAAATAAAGGCAAAAAATATACTTATGCGATTGTTGTTGGTCCTATGATAATGATGAAGTTTGCTTGTTTAAAGACTAAGGAGCATAATATTAAAACTATTGTATCAATGAATACAATTATGGTTGACGGAAGCGGTATGTGCGGTGCATGTAGATTGACTGTTGATGGCAAGACTGTATTCGCTTGCGTTGATGGACCTGAATTTGATGGTCATTTGATTGACTGGAACGAAGCTTTAAGAAGATCTAGACAATATTCTAAGATAGAAAAGGAAGGTAAACACTTCTGTAATTTGATAGGGGGATTGAGATAATGGATAGATTTAAAAGAACTGAAATTAAATATCAAGATCCTAATGAAAGAATCAATAATTTTAACGAGGTATGCTATGGCTACACTGAAGAAGAATGCATTATAGAAGCAAAAAGATGTCTTCAATGCAAGAATCCTCAATGTGTTAAGATGTGCCCGGTAAATATTGATATACCAGCCTTTATACATAAACTTGCTGATAATAATCCAAAGGAAGCCGCAGAAGAATTATTTAAGTACACTACATTGCCAGCAGTATGTGGAAGAGTTTGTCCTCAAGAGAGTCAATGCGAAATGACATGTATTCTTGGAAGAAAGGGTGAACCTATTGCTATAGGTAAACTAGAGAGATATGCTGGAGATTATGCTTTGAAAAATGGCATTAGACTTACAAAGAATGCTAAAAATAATGGCAAAAAGGTAGCTGTAGTAGGTAGCGGCCCTTCTGGAATCACTTGTTCAGCCGATTTAGCTAAACTTGGCTATGATGTGACTATGCTAGAATCTCTTCATGAAGCAGGAGGAGTATTAACTTATGGAATCCCTGAGTTTAGATTACCTAAAGATGCAGTTGTTAAGAGAGAGATAGAAAATATTAAGTCCTTAGGCGTTAAGATTAAACTAAATACTATAGTTGGAAGAACAGTAACAGTTGATGAATTATTAGATGAATACGACGCTGTATTTATCGGCACAGGAGCTGGACTTCCAGTATTTATGAACATTCCAGGTGAAAACTATAACGGAGTTTTCTCTGCGAACGAGTATTTAACCAGAACAAATCTAATGAAGGCGTATTTAGAAGATACAGCTACACCTATAAGAGTAGGTGTTAACACAGTTGTAGTTGGTGCAGGTAACGTTGCGATGGACGCTGCTAGAACAGCTAGACGTTTTGGCTCAAATGTAACTGTTGTCTACAGAAGAGAAGATAAAGACATGCCTGCTCGTAGAGAAGAGATTGAAAATGCTAAAGAAGAGGGCATCAATTTCATGTTCTTAACTAATCCAGTAGAAATTTTGGCTGATGAAAACGGTGATGTTAATAAAGTAAGATGCATTAAGATGGAGCTAGGAGAACCTGATGCCTCTGGTAGACAAAGACCAGTTAAGATTGAAGGATCAGAATTTGAAATAGAAGCAGACGTTGTAATTATGGCGCTAGGCACAAGACCTAATCCGCTTATTAAAGAAACAAGTACTGGAATTAAATTTAACGAAAAAGGTGGCATCATAGTTAATGGAGAAGAAAAAACTTCTCGTGACTATGTATATGCTGGCGGAGACGTAGTAACAGGTAGTGCTACAGTTATTGAAGCCATGGGTGCTGGTAAAAAAGCTGCTAAAGCTATTGACGAGGCACTTTCAAAATAATTATTTAAGGTAGTGGTGAGAAAATGTTTGTAGATGTAAAACACATGTATAAGAGATATAAGATGGGTGATAGCGTTATTGTTGCTAATAATGACATCAATTTTTCATTCAATAAAGGTGAATTAGTTGTTATAGTTGGTCCATCAGGAGCTGGTAAATCAACTCTATTAAATATTATCGGAGGTATGGATACAGCTGATGAAGGGGAAATTATAATTGATGGCAAAGACATACAAAAATACAACGAAAAAGAACTTACCACTTACAGAAGATATGATATAGGCTTTGTATTTCAATTTTATAACTTAGTTCAAAATTTAACTTGCCTTGAAAATGTTGAACTAGCTAGTCAAATAGTTAAGGACGCAATTGATCCAATGCAAGTATTGAGAGACGTTGGTCTAGAGGATAGAGCAAATAACTTCCCATCGCAAATATCAGGTGGTGAGCAACAAAGGGTTGCCATAGCAAGAGCTATTGCTAAAAATCCGAAACTATTGTTATGCGATGAGCCTACTGGAGCGCTAGATTATCATACAGGTAAAAAGATATTAAAATTATTACAAAGAAGAAGCTTGGAAGATGGCAATACTGTAGTTATAATAACTCACAATAAAGCCATCACTCCAATAGCTAACAGAGTTATAGAGATAAATGACTCAAAAGTAAGAAATATGTATGTGAATGAGAATATTCAATCTATAGATGAGATAGAATGGTAGTGATTTTATGAAGAAAAAAGCATTATGGAAAGATATATTTAGAGAGATAAAAAATTCTACTGGTAGATTCATTTCTATAGTCCTTTTAATCACTCTAGGCGTTTTTGTTTATACTGGATTAAAATCTGTTGGACCTCTTATGAGAAAAACAGCAGATACTTTTATAGACGAGTCGAATCTTGCGGATATTTATTTAAATTCACAATTTTCTCTAGAAGATAAGGATAAGGATATAATAAAGTCTGAAGCTGATATTAAAGACATTGAATATGTTTATAGCGAGGACGTACTTGAAAAAGGCAGCGAAGCTATAATAAATCTTGAATCACTTCCTGAAAAAATTTCTATGCCTAAACTTATTGAGGGCAGAATGCCAGAAAATAATGAAGAGATAGTTGTTGATGCCTATCCTATAAAAAACGCTTTTAATATAGGCGATGTAATTGAATTTGATAGCAAAAAGTCAAAATTTGATTTTGAAAGCAAAAAAATTCTAAAAAATTATAAATTTAAAGTAGTTGGTAAAGTTGTTTCTGCTGAGAATATGTCAACTGTCATGAAAGGTACAAGCAAAAATGGCTTAGGCGACTACGATTCGTTTGCCTATGTACTTAAGAGCGCTTTCAATGATACTGATGAGAGCAAAGCAAGAATCATTTTAAATGGTTTAGATGGTTTAAAGACAACAGATAGAAAATATAAAGACATTGTTAGTAAAAACAGAAGAAGCTTAATAAGCGCTTTTAATGAAAGATCTATAGAAAAATTTGAAAGCATTAAGGCTGACATCAGAGAAAAAATTGATGACGCTGATGAGAAGATAGCAGATGCTGATAAAAAACTTGCTGATGCTAAGAAAGAGCTTGACGATGCTAAAGTAAAACTTGCTGACGCAAAAAAATCATACAACGATGGCAAAAAGAAATATAATGACTCCATTAGTGAAGCCGAAAAAACATTATCTGACAATAAAAAGACTTTAGATGAGAGCAAAGAAACACTTGATAAAAATAAAGCTGATTTAGACGACGCAAAGATAAAATTAGATGAATTAAAATCTAAATTAGATGAACTAAAAGAAACTTATGAAAGCTCTATGGCTGAGTATACAGCTAAAAAAGAAGAGATGGACAAGGCATTAGAAGCTATGTCTGAATTACCTCAATCTAGCATCCCTGCTGATAAGGCCGAAGAGTTCAAGAAGGGCAAAGAAGAGCTTGAAAAAGCAAAAGCTCAATTAGACGAATTAAAAGAAACAGTAGATAACCTTGAAATAACTTATATACAAAACAAAGCAAAATATGATGAAGGCATAATTAAGTTAAATGAAGGTTATGATAAATATAACGATGGACTCGAAAAATATAATACTGGTCTTAAAGAGTTCGAAGATAAAAAATTATCAGGATTAAAAGAATTAAATGATGCTAAGAAGAAAATTTCTGATGGTCAAAAAGAATATGACGATGGCGTAGAAAAATATGATTCAGAAAAAATTAAAGCTGATAAAAAGATAAAAGATGCTAAGAACGATTTAGATGAAGCTAAAAGAGTTCTTAAAAACATGAAGAGACCAACCTTCAATATTATAGACAGAGAAAATATTGAAGGCCTTCAATTGTTCTACGATTCAGGATATAGAATGGATATACTTGCCTTAGTATTCCCAGCGTTTTTCTTTCTTATCGCATCAATCGTTGCTTTAACAGCGCTTATGCGTATGGCAGAAGAAAGAAGAACTCAAATTGGTACTTTTAAGGCACTTGGTTACAATAATTTTGATATTTATAAAAAATATCTATTCTATGGTTTTGTAGCGACTACCATAGGCGTAATCATAGGTATTGCTCTAGGACAAAATATATTAACTAAGATGGTATTTAGAACGTATTCCGCATCGTTTACGCTAAAAAAACCAATTCCATATTTTAATATCAAATTCCCATTGATAAGCGTTTTTATATCATATTTCTCAATAGTGGTTCCTGTGAGCATAGTTTTATCTAAATATTTAAAACAAAACTCAAGTGAACTTATGAGACCAAAGGCACCTAAAGCTGGATCAAAGATATTCTTAGAAAAAATTCCATTCTTCTGGAAGAGATTAAGCTTTTTATATAAGGTTACATTTAGAAACACATTTAGATACAAGTCAAGAATGTTCATGACACTTCTTGGCGTTGCTGGATGCATGAGTTTGTTGTTCTTTGGCTTTGCCATACAAGGAGCTGTTGCTCAAGTAATTGATAGACAATATGGACGCGTATTTAATTATGACCTAATCGTTAACTATGATAAAGATTTTTCTAAGCATCAGCTAAAAGAATATACAAATTTTATTGATGGCAATGAAGATATCAAAGATAGAATGACACTTAGAACAGAAAATTTGGTTGCTGATACAGTTGATATGCCAGATCAAAATGTAGTTGTCATGGTTATCGAAGATGAAAAGAAATTTGAAAATTATGTTCATTTATTAAATAAAAATAAAAAGATTGATCTACCTAAAGAAGGTATAGTAATAAACAGAAAATTATTAGACTCAGTTCACAAAGAACCTGGCGATGATATAGAGCTAAGAGATGCTTATAATAAATATTACTCAATGAAGGTTATAGATACAAATGAAAACTATTTAGGTCACTATGCCTACATGAGCAAAGATTATTATGAAAAAATATTTAATAAAAAATATGAAGATAACTCAGATATAATAAAATTAAGCTCAGATAGTAAAGAGGCGAAAGATACTTTTATTAAAGAATTAAATAGAATTGACAGCGTTATGTATGTCTTTGATGTATCCAAGACCATAAGCGTTGCAAACGATTGGTTATCTAATCTAAATTATGTAATTATCTTGATTATATTAACATCGGCTACACTTGCTTTTGTAGTTTTATATAATCTAAATAATGTTAACATATCTGAAAGAATTAGAGAGGTAGCTACACTTAGAGTTTTAGGCTTCTACCCAAGAGAGCTAACAAGTTATATTTATAGAGAGACGATACTTTTATCAACATTAGGTATTTTGCTTGGATATGCAGGTGGTGTTGGTTTAACACATCTTATACTTAAATACATTACACCAAGTAATATACAGTTAGTATCGAATATCCAATGGTATAACTATATAGTTTCAGCCGTTTTAACTTATTTATTTATATTCATGGTTATGATTATAGTTCATAAAAAGTTAAAAGGCACAGACATGGTTGGAGCACTAAAAGCATACGAATAAGGAGAAATTATGATAGAAAAACTAAAACCTTTAGCCTTAGTTGGTCAAATTGGCATAGACATAGTATCGAGTATAGTTATTTCCTATCTAGTTGGCTATGGATTGGACAAATTATTTAAGACAAATGGAGTTTTTTCTATAATTTTTATCATCATAGGAGTATTGGCAGGTTTTTATAATTTTTACAGAAGTGTTAAATATTATTTTAAGAAGAAAGACAATAAAAAGTCTGAGATAGATAAAAATGAAAAAAGATAAAGATTTTACGTATAAGTATATAAGAGTAGCTATAATTTTAGCTATACTTTCTAGCCTTATTATTGTAATTTTTTTCGGATTCAAGAAGGATTTATTATTAGGCTTGTACTTAGGAACACTTGTAAGTGTCTTGTTTTTCAGGCTTATGTATAGAAATGCTATAAAGGCTGTAGAAAAAGATGCCAACGCTAGTAAAAGATTTACTTCAAATAATTATTATCTAAGACTATTATTATATGGTATAATACTATATGCGGCATATAAAAATCCGAATTTTAATTTTTATACTACTGCAATCGGTTTTACCATGATCAAATTTTCAATAATCATAGTTGAAGTATTTGGCATAGGTAAATAAATTCACAAATCAATCGATTTGAATATAAAAGAAGGGGGTAATAAGATGGAATTGTCGATAAGCTTTCAGATAGGTAAGAATGTGTATTCACTAACACCTAGTGTTATCAACTCAGTTATAGCTGTTTTTGCTTTAGTCATATTTATCTTTATTTGCTATAGTAAGATAAAAAAGACAGATTACAAAGCAAGACCAAGTGGCTTAGTTAATGTTTTAGAAATTTTAGTCACTTCAATTGATTCACTAATCGAACAGACTATGGGCAAGAACAGAGAAGGCTTTGCACCATACATTCTTAGCTTGATGATGTTTTTATTGACAGCGAATCTGATGGGATTATTTGGCTTTAAACCACCAACATCAGATCTTAATGTTACACTCACATTAGCGCTAATCACTTTTGTCTTGATTCATTACAATAAGATAAAAGTTAACGGCTTAAAAGATTCCATAAAAGGTTATTTTGAACCAATCTTTATACTATTCCCAATAAACATCATAGGCGATATTGCTCTTCCAATATCACTTTCATTCCGTTTATTTGGTAATATAGTAAGTGGTTCATTAATCATGGCACTTGTATATGCTGCGCTAGGCTTTGTAAGTAATTTACTTACACCAATAGTTGCACCATGGTTTCACATCTACTTCGATGTATTCTCAGGTGTACTGCAAACATTCATATTCGCAATGATAACAATGATCTACATTGCAATGGGTATGGGACAAGAAGAAAATTAAATTTGAAAGGAGAAATTTTAAATGCAAGGAATTTCAGGTCACGATTTTATTTTAGGTATGTCAGCTTTAGGAGCTGGTATAGCAATGATAGCAGGTTTAGGCCCTGGTATTGGTCAAGGTATTGCAGCTAGTAAAGGAGCTGAAGCAGTTGGTAGACAACCAGAAGCTAAAGGCGATATCATTCAAACAATGATTTTAGGACAAGCTGTTGCCGAAACAACAGGTATTTATTCACTAGTTATTGCCCTAATTCTTATCTTAGTTAAACCTTTAGTATAGTTTATATGGAAGGCTTAAATGTAAGCGTTGACTTTAATTTAGTCAATATGCTTGTTCAGCTTACAGCCACTCTCGTATTGTATTTTATTTTACGTAAATTTTTATATTTTCCTATAAAAGATTTATTAAATAAAAGACAAGACTATATAATGAAGAATGTTGAAGATAGCGAGAAAAATAATTTGAAATCTCAAGTAGCACTAAGAGACTACGAGCTTAAATTAAAAGAAGCTAAAAAAGAAGCAAACGAAATCGTTGATCAAGCGAAGAAGAGAGCTGACGATATCGTTAATAAGTCTGTTAGCGATGCTAAAGAAGAGTCAAGAAAAATTATGGAAAAAGCTGACAAAGAACTTGCTAATAAAAAGTCAATGGCAATGGACGAAATGAAAGGCGATATGGTTAATATTGCCATTTTAGCTGCTGAAAAACTAATTGGTGAAAATATTAGCACAAAGAAAGACAAAGAAATCATAGAAAAATCTATTGAAGAAGTAGGTAAAGAACAATGGAAGAACTAGCTACTACTTTATATGCAAAGTCTATGTTTGATGCATCTAAAGAAGATGATTGTCTTAAATTAGTTTATGAAGAGCTAAATTTAGTAAAAGAAACTATCGATTCAAATCCTAGGCTTATGGAAGTATTTAAACATCCATTGTTATCAAACAATGATAAGAAAAATGCAATTAAAGATATCTATGAAAAAAACTTAAGAAAATTAACAATGAACTTTTTATATGTTTTAATTGATGCTAAAAGATTTGACATGATATCATCTATTATTGATGAATTTAATAATTTATATGATATTGATAATAATATTTTGAATGGAACAATAATTACTAAAAATAGCCTAAGCGATGATGAAATTAGTAAATATGAAGAAAAATTGACTGTGTCTTTAAAATCTCATGTAAAGCTAAAAAATGTTTTAGATGATACTATTATAGGCGGCGCAATTGTTAAGATCGGTGATAAACTTATCGACTCAACACTAAAAGGTCAATTAAACGAATTAAGAAAAGAATTAATAAATAATAGTGAGGTGAGTATCTAAATGGGGTTAAAACCAGAAGAAATTAGCTCAGTTATAAAAGATTTAATAAAAAATTATGACAAAAAATTAGATACGGTTGAAGTTGGATCTATTATTGAAGTTGGAGACGGTATAGCTAGAGTTTATGGACTTGACAATGCTATGGCTGGTGAACTACTTGAACTACCTGGCGGCGTTTACGCTATGGCACTAAACCTTGAACAAGATAATATAGGTTGTGTACTTTTAGGTAGTGATAAGAACTTAAAAGAAGGAGACCCAGTTAAAAGAACTGGTAGAATCGTTGAAGTTCCAGTAGGTGAAGCACTTATTGGTAGAGTAGTTAACTCACTAGGACAAGCTATCGATGGCAAAGGTAAAATTGAAAGCAATAAGTACAGACCTATCGAAGCTAATGCGCCAGGCATTATTGACAGAAAGTCTGTTTCTGAACCGTTACAAACTGGTATCAAGACTATTGACTCCATCATCCCTATAGGTAGGGGCCAAAGAGAGTTAATTATAGGTGATAGACAAACAGGTAAGACAGCCATCGCCATAGATACAATAATAAATCAAAAGGATCAAGACGTAATATGTATATATGTTGCCATTGGTCAAAAGAATTCAACTGTAGCTCAACTAGTTAATGTACTAGAAGAGCATGGTGCGATGGACTACACTATAGTAGTAAGTTCATCAGCAAGTGAGCTTGCACCATTACAATACATTGCTCCATACGCTGGAACAGCTATGGCTGAAGAATTTATGTACGCAGGTAAAGATGTACTTATAATCTATGATGACTTATCAAAACATGCGGTTGCTTATCGTTCAATGTCTTTACTACTTAGAAGACCACCAGGACGTGAAGCTTACCCAGGAGACGTTTTCTATCTACATTCAAGACTACTTGAAAGATCAGCAAAACTTTCTGATAAATTAGGCGGAGGATCAATAACAGCTCTTCCTATCATAGAAACACAAGCTGGAGATATTTCAGCTTATATACCAACTAACGTAATATCAATTACTGATGGACAAATTTTCCTTGAAGGACAATTATTCTTCTCAGGACAAAGACCAGCTGTTAACGCAGGTCTATCAGTATCACGTGTTGGTGGAGCTGCACAAATTAAGGCTATGAAGAAGGTTTCAAGCGGTATTAAACTAGAACTTGCTCAATATAGAGAATTATTAGCATTTGCTCAATTTGGTTCTGAGCTTGATAAAGATACTGCTGACAAGCTAAATCATGGTCAAAGAATTATGGAAATACTTAAGCAAGCACAATATAAACCTTTAAAAGTCGAAGAAGAGGTTATGATTTTATTTGCTGTTACTAATAGATATCTTGATGATATTCCTGTAGACAGAGTTAAGGCTTTTGAAAACGATTTTCTAGAGTACATGGAAAACACTTCTAGTGGTACAGCTAAGAAAATTTTAGAGAAAAAAGAATTAACTGATGAAATAAAAGAAGAGCTAAAACTAAAGATAGAAGAGTTTAAAAAGACTTTTAATTAGAGGTTTATTATGGCTGAACAAAGTAAAGAAATTAAAAGAAGAATAAAAAGTGTATCTAATATAAAGCAAATTACTAGAGCTATGGAATTAGTGTCTACTTCAAAACTTCGTAAATCAAGACAAAAGCTTGAGCTTACAAGACCATATTATAACACTGTTGAATCAAGTATTAGAGAAATACTCGCAAACACTAAAGGTGTTAAGTATGATTTGCTTGAAAGAAGAGAAGTTAAAAACAGACTCATAATTGTTTTAACATCAGATAGAGGCTTAGCTGGCGGATATAACATAAATGTTATAAGAAAAGCTGAATCATATATCGATGATAAAGTAGGAACAAAGTTTATACTTGTTGGTGTTGAAGCAAGAGAGTACTTTAAAAGAAGATACGATGGCATAGTAAAAGAATTTTCATATATTTCAGAAGAACCTTCATTTAACAATGCTGCTAAGATTGGTAACATTTGTTATGATTTATATAGAAAAAAAGAAATTGATGAAGTTCTATTAGTTTATACTCATTTTTCTACAGTACTAAGCTTAGTGCCTAGTATGGTTAAACTATTGCCAGCCGAATCTATTGAAAAAGACGGTAATATGGAGAACAGACTTATTGAGTATGAACCATCTGCTGAAGAAGTATTAAACAGATTAGTTAAAGATTATATATCCATAACTATATTTGGAGCAATGATTGAATCAGCAGCTTCAGAGCAAGCATCAAGAAGAAATTCTATGAAGAATGCTACTGATAATGCTAACGATATGCTTGAGAGCTTGTCACTAAGATTTAACAGAGCAAGACAAGCTCAAATCACACAAGAAATTACTGAGATAGTCTCAGGTGCAAATGCATTAAATTAGAAGGGGTGAAATTATGGAAAATCAAAATATTGGTAAAGTTGTACAAATAATTGGACCGGTTCTTGATATAAGATTTAAACAAAATTCTCTACCAAACCTTCTTAACGCGATTAAAATTGATTTAAATGGTAAAGCTCTTATAGCTGAGGTAAGTCAACACATAGGTGATGATATAGTTAGATGTATATCGATGTCATCAACTGACGGACTAGTTAGAGGCGCTGAAGCTATAGATACTGGAAGCCCAATAAAGGTGCCTGTTGGGGATAAAACTTTAGGTAGATTATTCAACGTTTTAGGTGAAAACATTGATGAAGACGCTAAAGCTAAGTATGATAGATACGATCCAATCCATAGACAAGCACCAAGCTATGATGAACAAGTTACAAGTAGAGAAATCTTTGAAACTGGTATCAAAGTTATCGACCTTATAGCTCCTTATGCTAGAGGAGGTAAGATAGGTCTATTCGGTGGTGCCGGTGTTGGTAAGACTGTATTAATACAAGAGTTAATCAACAATATTGCCAAAGAACATGGTGGACTTTCAGTTTTTGCAGGCGTTGGAGAAAGAACAAGAGAAGGTAATGACCTTTATTATGAAATGAAAGAGTCTGGCGTTATTAACAAGACTGCTTTAGTATTTGGTCAAATGAATGAACCGCCTGGAGCAAGAATGAGAGTTGCTCTAACAGGATTAACTATGGCTGAATACTTTAGAGATGAAAAGCATCAAGACGTTTTGCTATTCATTGACAATATATTCAGATTTACTCAAGCAGGTTCAGAAGTTTCTGCACTTCTTGGCAGAATGCCATCAGCAGTAGGTTATCAACCAACACTTGCTACTGAAATGGGTCAATTACAAGAGAGAATCACATCTACAAAGAATGGATCCATCACATCAGTACAAGCTGTTTACGTGCCTGCCGATGACTTAACTGACCCTGCACCAGCAACGACATTTACACATCTTGATGCAACGACTGTACTTTCACGTTCAATTTCAGAATTAGGTATATATCCAGCTGTAGACCCACTTGATTCAACATCAAGAATTTTGGATCCACAAGTAGTTGGAGAAAAACACTATGAAGTTGCTAGACGTGTTCAAGAAATACTACAAAGATATAAAGAGCTTCAAGATATCATCGCAATACTTGGTATGGATGAATTATCAGAAGATGATAAATTAACTGTTGCAAGAGCAAGAAGAATACAAAGATTCTTGTCACAACCGTTCTCAGTTGCTGAACAATTCACAGGAATTCAAGGTCAATACGTTCCTATAGCTGAAACTATCAGAGGTTTTGAAGAAATTCTCGATGGTAAACATGATGATTTACCTGAATCAGCATTCTTATTTGTTGGAACAATTGATGATGCTGTTAAAAAAGCTGAGAGTATGAGGCAAAATAATGACTAGATTATATCTTAAGGTTGTTACACCTGATAAATTGTTTTTCGAAGGCGAAATTGATATGCTTGTCGCTAGAACAATTGAAGGAGACGTAGGAATACTTCTTAATCACTCTCCCTTGGTAACAATACTTGATATTGGTAGACTTGTTATTAAAAATGGAGATGAAAGAAAAGTTGCTGCCTGCGCTGGCGGTTATATTGACGTGAGAAATAATAATATAACAGTTGTTTCAGACGCTTGCGAGTGGGAAGACGAGATAGATATCAACAGAGCTGAGAGAGCTAAAGAAAGAGCAAGTAAAAAACTTGAAGACAAAGATACTGATACATTCAAGGCAGAGCTTGCACTTAAGAAGGCAATCAACAGAATTAATATTGGAAATAAAAATTATTAAAAGAAGGTAGCGATTTGCTACCCTCTTTTTGAAAGAGGAGGAACAATATGAAGTGGGATTTATCCGCATACTATAAATCATTTACTGATCCTAAGTACAAAGAAGATTATGACAATATTTTAAAAGAAATAAAGAATTTAAGCTTATTTATAAATGAAAATTTTGATGATAAGAAGAAAGTTTTAATTAAATATGTAGATAAGGCAAATATCATTGATAATTATGCTGCAAGACTATTTGGATACGTATCCTTAAATTTAAGCGAAAACGTTAATAACAAAGAAGCACTTGCAGAAAAATCTAAGCTTATCGCTGTTCGTAGAGAGTTTATCGAACTTGGAGTAAGTTTTGATAAATTTTTAAAGAGTATTGATGACATAAATAAGATTATAGATGAAGTGGACGCTCTAAAAGAATATAGATTCATTTTAAATGAGGGCTGTGATAATGCAAAGCACTCGCTTAGTGACGATGTAGAGATAGCTGTTGCTCGTATAAAAGAAACAGGTTCATACGAATGGAACAGACTTCATTCAAATTTAACAAGCAAAGTTACTAGTAAGGTAGAATTTTCTGATGGAGAAGTAAAAGAAATAAATTTACCAGCTATTAGAAACTTGCAATATGAAGACGATAAAGAACTTAGAAGAAAAAGTTTTAAAGCTGAAGAAGAATGCTACGATAAAATTAGAGATTCAATTGCAATGTCACTTAGCTCAATTAAGGGCGAAGTTATTAATGAATGTGAATTAAGAGGCTATGAAAGCCCATTAGCAAAAACATTAATCGATTCAAGATTTGATAAAGAAATTCTTGACGCTATGTGGTCATCAGTTAGAAAATATTTACCTGATTTTGTTAAATATTTCAAAAGAAAAGCAAAATTACTTGGATATGATAAGCTTCCATACTATGAAACATTTGCTCCAGTTGGCAAGGGAAGTATCACTTATACATTTGATGAAGCAAAAGACTTTGTTATCAAGCAATATTATTCATTCTCAGATAAATTAGGCGATTTTGCTAAACACGCTTTTGAAAATAATTGGCTAGATACAGAGCCAAGAGAAGGCAAGGTTGGCGGAGCATTCTGCTCAAGCTGCTCAGCCATAAAAGAATCAAGAGTTTTAGCTAACTTTGGTGGTACATTTGATTCAATGATAACCTTTGCTCATGAGCTTGGTCATGCTTATCACGGAAGAGTTATTTTCCAAGAAGAACCTATTAATCAAGACTACACTATGCCTATAGCTGAGACTGCATCGATATTTGCAGAGACAATAACATATAACGCTGCACTAAAAGATGCTAAGAATGACGATGAAAAGATATTTATACTTGAAAACATTATTTCTGGTGCTGCTCAAACAGTTATTGATATATATTCAAGATTTTTATTTGAAGATGAAGTGTTTAGAAGAAGAAAAGATGGCGCGCTTGATGCAGATGACTTCGATGAAATTATGATGAATGCACAAAAAGAAGCATTTAAAGATGGACTAGATCCAGAAAAGCTTAATAAAGGCATGTGGATATGCAAGTCCCACTACTACAGTAGCGGTCTTGGATACTATAACTTCCCATATTGCTTCGGACTATTATTTGCGAGAGGCTTGTATAGTATATATAAGAAAGAAGGAGACGCCTTCATTGAAAAATATGATACACTTCTTAGAAACACAGGCAAGATGAGCATTAAAGATTGCTGCAAATCAGTTGGCATAGACGTTACTAAAGAAGAATTCTTTGACGCTTCACTAGAAACTATAAAGAAAGAAATTGATGAGTTCTTAAAATTAACTGAATAAAATTATTAAATAAATATTATTAAACCTCTTTACAAAATTAAGTAGAGAGGTTTTTTACATAAAATTTACGCAATATATATTTTTATTTAACATATAATAATTATAATAAGCACAAGAAAGGGGAGAATTCCATGAAAAAAAATTTTAAATTTCTTGTATTATTTTTAGCACTTCTTATGTTTGTATCAAGTTTTTCATTCTTGGGCGGAACAAGCTTTGCTGAAAGTAAAAAAGCCAAAAAGGCTAAGTATGTATTTTTATTTATTGGTGATGGTATGGGGGCTGCTCAAGTAAATGCTGCTCAAATTTATGCTGGCGATAAAAAGAAAGTAGAGATAAAACCATTAGAGTTTTATAAGTTTCCAACAGTTGGTCTTGTTAACACAGAAGATTCTACAAGCTTCTGTCCCGACTCAGCTTCAACTGCAACAGCTATCAGCTCAGGAACTAAGACTCATTCAGGCGTTATAGGTAAGACAAGTGATCTTCAAAAAAATGTTACAACTGTTGCTGAAAAGATGAAAGAACAAGGTAAAAAGATTGGCATCATATCAACAGTTACCTTAAATCACGCAACACCAGCAGCATTTTATGCTAATGTAACTTCTAGAAAACAATACTACGAAATTGGCAAACAAATGGCTACAAGCGGATTTGACTACTTTGCAGGTGGATCATTAGCTCATAGAACTGGTGATGATAAGAAGAAAAAAGAAAAAGATCTTTATGATATTTTAAAAGCAAACGGCTATACAGTAACAGAAACTAAGAAAGATTTTGAAAAAATTAATAAAAATACTGGTAAAGTATTTGCTGTAACAGAAAGAATTCAAGATGAGGGAGCTATGCCATATACACTTGATCAAAAGAAAGGTGATATGACTTTAAGAGATACTGTTAGAAAAGCAATAGAAGTACTAGATAATGACAAGGGCTTCTTCATTATGGCTGAAGCTGGCAAAGTTGACTGGGCATGTCATGCAAATGATGCTTTATCATCTATACACGAAGTACTTGCGCTTGACGACGCTGTTCAAGAAGCTATAGATTTTTATAAAAAACATCCAGACGAAACACTAATCCTAGTTACTGCTGACCACGAAACAGGTGGATTAAGCCTTGGCTATCAAGGAACAGGATATGACACACACTTTGAAATATTTGATAAACAAAAATTAAGTTATGTTGAATTTGATAAAAAATTTGAAGAATTAAAGAAAAACAATAAAAATCTTAAGTTTGAAGATGCTCTAAAATTAGTTAAGAAATCATTTGGTCTAATAGTTAAAGATGAAGACACTAAGAAGGAAGATGAATTATTCGTATTAAATGATTATGAACTTGGCAAATTAAAAGCAGCTTTTACTGAATCAATTAAAGAAAAAGATAAGAGAACTAAATCTATAGAAACAAACTTACTATATGGTGGATATGATCCATTTAGTGCAACATTAACACATATAATTGATAACAAAGCTGGTATAGGCTGGTCAACATTTGCTCATACTGCAGTTCCAGTACCTATATATGCACTAGGGGTTACAGCTGAACTATACGAAGGAACATATCACGACAGCGAAATCTATAGTAAACTTATGGAATCTTTAGGAGCAAAATAATAAATTTAAATAAAATAAATTAGCTTACAGATGAAAATAGGGAGCCGAAGCTCCCTATTTTTTATATTTATTATTTAATAAATAACCTTATGAAATACTTTTTTACCTTTTTTAATTAGTAGTTCGCCATCTTTAAAGTCATCTAGCGTAATTACTTTTGAAGCATCACTTTCTTTTTCACCATTAAGAAGTATACCGCCTTGTGAAATAAGCTGTCTTGCTTCTGAGTTTGACTTTGTTAAGTTAAGCTCTTTTAATAAGTTTAGCAGACCAATACCATCTTCAAAAAGTTTTTTATCCATAGTAGTGCTTGGAATATTTTCTGAATCTGCTGATCCACTGAATAATGCACGGCTTGCCTCAAGTGCTTTGTCCGCATCTTCTTTACTGTGAACGTCTTTAGTAATTTCGTATGCAAGTATTTCTTTTGCTTTATTAATTTCGTTATCTTTTAGTTTTGCTAATTCATTTATCTCTTCCATAGGAAGCATAGTTAGAAGCTTTAAGAATTTAATAACGTCTCTGTCATCAACATTTCTGAAGTACTGGAATAATTCGTAAGGAGTAGTTTTTTCTCTATCAAGCCAAACAGCGCCAGAAACAGTTTTACCCATCTTAACACCATCAGCATTAGTTAATAGCTTTAAAGTCATTACATAAGCTTGTTTACCTTCAAGTTTGTTTATTAGCTCAGTTCCTTCAAGCATGTTAGCCCATTGGTCTGATCCACCAACTTGTAGGATACATCCATATTTTCTATATAGCTCAACGAAGTCATAAGCTTGCATTAACATGTAGCCCATCTCAAAGAAAGTTAAACCAGAAGAAATTCTGTTCTTATAACAATCATAAGCTAGCATCTTAGAAACATTGAAGTTAACGCCTATAGTTCTCATAAAATCAAGGTACTTTACATCGCGAAGCCACTCTTTATTGTCAACGTGCAATGCTTTACCATCTTTAAAATCAATGAATCTTGATAATTGTTCAACGAAGATTCTAGCGTTTTCATTGATTGTTTCTTCTGTAAGAAGTTTTCTCATATCTTGCTTACCAGATGGGTCACCAATCATAGTTGTAGCGCCACCAGTAAGACAGATAGCTCTGTGACCAGCTGCTTGTAAGTGTTTCATAACCATAAGAGTAATGTAGTGACCTACAGTTAGTGAGTTTGCAGTTGCATCATAGCCAGTATAGAATGTTATCTTCTCTTTATCTAATAATTCTCTTAATTCATTTTCGTAATTACAGTTATCGATGTAACCTCTTTCTTTTAATACGTCAAAAACGTTCATATAATCACTCCTTTAAATTGCCTTGATTATAACATATTTATAAATAATTTGTCAATCTAAAAGCATGAAAAAGACATGAAAAAAGATGGGCAATAATCCCATCCTTTAAAAGTCAAATTAAACTTCTTCTGTGTTTTCCCATAAACCATGGATATTGCAATAGCTTAGTGCAAGTAGAGTGCCTTTAACGTTTGCTTTTAATTTAACGCTCATAGAAGGTTCTGTAAATAGATCTGATTCTCCGTGAGCTGATGCAACATAGCTAGCTACTTCAACTGGAATTTGTTTTCCTTCTGGAACGAAGAATAACTTCATCCATGCTATGTGGTGTTCAAGTGTATTTGGATGAGCAATCTCATCTCCAACGCTTACGCAAACCTTTATATCGTCTGCTTCCTTTGCAACGTGTATAACTGGAACGTGTTTTTCGCTCTTCCAGTCAGCGCTTTTAATTAATTCTGATAATTTCATTTTATCAACCCCCTTGTGAAACATATATACCCAAAGATTATTTTTAATACACACTTATTTAAAATTATTCAAAATATATTCATTGTTTAATAAGCTAATATGTGTTATAATTATGTAGGAAGTGATATTATGTACGAATTAATTGCAACAAGTTCATTTGGCCTTGAGGCCATAGTAAAGAGAGAACTTAATGATTTAGGTTTAGAAGTAACTAAGACTGATAACGGTCATATCTATTTTAATGGTGATGCGATTGATATAGCAAGAGCAAACATTAATCTTAGATGTGCTGACAGGGTACTTATAAACTTAAAGAGCTTCAAGGCTGAGAGCTTTGAAGAGCTTTTTGATGGCATATATGAACTTCCATGGAACGATATTTTAGATGACGATTCTAATTTTATTGTTGAGGGTAGATCTCATAAATCAAAACTATTCTCAATATCTGACTGTCAAAGAATTACTGAGAAGGCTATTATTAAAAAACTTCAAATGAAGCATGATATAAGTAGATTCTCAAAATCATCACATAGACACAGACTTGAAATATCTCTTTTAAATGATATTGCAAGCATAACTCTTGATACATCGGGGGATAGTCTCCACAAGAGAGGATATAGAGATAAACAAGTAGTCGCTCCGCTAAAGGAGACTATGGCGGCAGCACTTGTAAAATTATCTTTTTATAAAAAGGATAGACCTTTCTTTGATCCATTTTGCGGTTCAGGAACCATACCTATAGAAGCACTTCTTATTGCAAGAAACATAGCTCCTGGACTTGATAGAGACTTTGATAGCATGAACTTTAAATTTTTAAACAGTGATTTATATAAAAAAGCTAGGATGGAAGCGATGGAAAAAATTGATTACAAATCAAAGGTTTACATTGATGCGAGTGATATCTCACACAAATCCATTGCCATAGCTAAACATAATCTTGAAAATCTTGGGCTAAGTGACGACATACGATTTTTTGTAAAAGATTTTAGAGATGTAGATATTAAAAATAATTATGGTGTAATGATTACTAATCCGCCTTATGGCAAGCGTCTTGAAGAAGATAATCTAAGGTCTCTTTATACTGATTTTGGTAAAAAGATTAAAAATTTAGATACATGGTCCATATATGTTTTAACATCTTATGAACAGATAGCGAGGGATTTTGCGAGAAAGGCTGACAAGAACAGAAAGCTTTACAACGGAAGTTTGAAAACTTATTATTACCAATTTTATGGCAAGAAGCCAGACAAATAGGAGTTGATACTGTGAAACTAGAAAGAAAAGATGAAATTTTAGATAAAATACTTTCAGTTGAAGTCCTTGATGCCATGGCTGATTGGGTTAAGGTAGTTAATATTAATGGCAAGATTCTTTATGCAAATCAAGCTCTCAAAGATGCTGTAGGCTATGATCCAACTGGTAGCAATACAGACGATTTAGATGATTTTTTAAAGCTTGATACCAGTGAAACTGCTAGCGCTATTGAAAAGAATGAAATAATACAAAAGGAGCTAAATATTGGTGAAAATTATTATCAGGTGAAATGCTCGCCAATATATGACGACAAGATGAACCCCATTGCCATAGTTGAAGTATTTAGAGATGTAACTAGAGAAAGGGTTCTTGAGCTTCAACTTATTCAAAGCAATGAAAATGTTTTTCACGACATGGAAATTACTAAAAGAATTCAAAAGAGTATACTTCCTGTTAAAGCAAAGTATAAAAATATCGCTATAGATTACTTATATGAAGCTACTGAAACACTCTCTGGCGATATGTTTGATATATTTGAGGTAGAGAAGGACACTTATGTAATTTATATTGCGGATGTTGCTGGTCATGGTATTGCTGCTTCAATGCTTACTATGTTTATAAGACAAACTGTAAGAAATTTAAATAAAGATAATTATGAGCCAGAACTAGCTTTAAAATATATTAGTGATAAATTTTTGGAATTAAATTTGCAAAGCGATAGATACATCACACTATTTTATGGAGTTTATTACGCAAAGACTGAAGAATTTGTTTATGCAAACGCTGGCCATAATTCAATGCCTATAATATTTAATGATAATAAGATATCTGTCTTAGAAGCAAAGGGTAGGCCTATTTTAAGCGTTGATTTAGGAAACAACTATGAAGTTAAAAAAACTGCTCTAAGAGCAGGTGATAAATTATTCTTATATACAGACGGTATAGTCGAGAGCAAAAACGTTCACGGAGAAGAATTTGGCTTAGATAGACTTATAAAAACAATACTAAGTAAACCAAATAAACTTCTTAAGGCGATAGACATAGCCGTGCTTCAATACTCATTTGGTGATCAAAGAGATGACTTCGCTATGCTTCTAGTAGATATAGATAAAATGAAATAAAAAAACAAAAGCTCTTCTTAAGCAAGAAGAGCTTTTAATATGTCTTGATATACTTTTTCTTTATTTATTTCGTGAAGCAGGTCGTGTTTTAAATCATCGTATTCGATCAGTTCCAAATTTTCTATACCAATACTTCTAAATAGGCCATATATTTGTTTAATACCTTGTTCGAAATTTGATAGTTGATCTTTTTTTCCAGAGAATAAATATATAGGTAAGTTCTTTGGAATATAGTCAAGATTATCTCTACTACAAGCTTTATCAACACCGTGAATAAGCATTTGGAAAAAACCGTTACTATACTTAAGCATACAATATTCATCATTTAAGAACTTTTCTGCTTCTACAGGATCAGATGTTAAAATATTTTCTCCAACATTTTTACTTAAAAAGTCAAATGATTTTTGATTAAGTGAATCATTTTTGGCATCATAGCCTTCCTTAGCTATAACAACTTTTAAAAATACCTTAAACAATTGATTTAAAAATACCGGTGTTTTAACGCTAGATAGAAGTATCATCTTGTCAATTTGATCGCCATATTTATAAGCATAAGTCCTTGCAAGTATTGAGCCCATAGAGTGACCAAGAAGAGCAATCTTCTTATCTGGATTTTCTTTTTTAATGATTGAACTAAGTACGTCAATATCGTCGACCATCTTCATCCAAGCATTATTTTCAGGCGCTAGACCTAAGTGTTCTTTGTCAGCGGCTGTCATTCCATGACCTCTTAGATCAAGAGCGTATGACGAAATGCCATTAGCTTGTAAAAATCTAGCAAACTCATCATATCTCATAGCATGGTCGTGCATACCATGAACAATCTCTACACAAAATTCAGGGTTTTCAGCTTTCCATTCTAAATACTTAATTTTCTTCTTGTCCTTTGCTGTAAATTCTAAATAATTCTTTTCCATATACCTCACCTTTAAATTTATTACTTCCCCTTTCAGATATTATACTATATTTATTTCTAATAATCAATAATTATCATATTATACGACAATTTATGATATAATACAAGTAATATAATCAAATTGGAGGGATAATTATGAAATATACTCTAGAAATTTGTTCTGATTCATTTGAATCAACACTCATAGCGCAAATAGCGGGAGCCGATAGAGTTGAATTAATCGCATCAACTGTTTTAGGCGGAATAACACCATCGTATGGTTTGTGTAAAAAAGTTTTAAATGAGCTAGAAGTACCTTTCGTTGCCATGATAAGACCAAGACAAGCTGGCTTTTCATACTCGAAATATGACCTTGATGTAATGAAAGAAGATATCATAGCTCTAAAAGAATTAGGTGTACAAGGCTTTGTTTTTGGATGCTTAAATGACGATGGAAGTATCAATATGAAAGCAAATGAATATCTACTAAAGTACTGCGAAGGCATGGACAATGTTTTTCATAGAGCCTTTGATATAGACCCAGACCTAGATGGCAATTGTAAAAAACTTATAGATATGGGATTTAAACGCGTACTAACAAAGGGCGGAGATAACAAAATCACTGACACATATAAAATAATAAATGAATTGTATGAAAAGTATCATGATAAGCTTGAATTTATTACTGGTGGAGTAAGGGAGAATAATATTGATTTTATAAAAGAAAATTTATTAGTAAATCAGCTTCACATATCATCAAATAAGGCTTGTATCGACAAATCAACACTTGCAAACAAAAAACTTTTCTTTGGAACTAATCCAAACGAAGAAGAAGGAACATATTATTTAGCAGATGAAGAATATTTAAAGAGGGTAATAAAAGCATTTAGATAAATATGACAAAAATTTAATATTTTATTTTGCAAGTAATATTTTCAAAATTGCAAAAATATTAAAAATATTCATATTTTTATTACCTTAATGACATATTTTGAAAAGTAACATTATTTTTATTCATTGACGATTTTAAGGCCTTCAAAATTAGTTTTTACTCTTTAAAAATCTCTGTACTTATGATAAAATGAGTATACTATTTGAATAGGAGGAGTACTATGAAAGAAAAAAATGGTAAGACAATCGTCCTAGGGGTAATCGGATCAGATTGTCACGCAGTTGGTTTAACTATATTGGACCATGCTTTTACAAACGCTGGATTTAATGTAGTTAACATTGGTGTTTTATCACCTCAAGAAGACTTCATCAACGCAGCAGTTGAAACTAATGCTGACCTTATCTGTGTATCATCTCTATATGGTCAAGGAGAAATTGACTGCAAGGGCATGAGAGAAGCGTGCGATGAAGCAGGTCTTAAAGACATTCCGCTATATGTTGGCGGCAACATCGTTGTTGGTAAGCAAAAGTGGGAAGAAGTTGAGCCAAGATTTAAAGATATGGGCTTTAACAGGGTTTATCCACCAGGAACAAGTCCTGAAATTACAATAGCAGACATGAAAAAAGACTTAGGAATTAATTAAATGAAAGCATATCTTTTTATTGATTTTGGAAGCACATTTACAAAATTAACTCTAATAGATATCGAAAAAGAAGAAATAATTGCAACAGCAAAAAGCTACACAACAGTTGAAACTGATGTAGCTGAAGGATATCACAACGCTTATAAGGAATTGATGTCACAAGTAACAGGGGAAATTGACATAATCAAGAAACTTGCATGTTCATCTGCAGCTGGAGGCTTAAAGATAGCAGCCATAGGCTTAGTGCCTGATTTAACTGCAGAAGCAGCAAAGAGAGCAGCCTTAGGAGCAGGAGCTAGAGTTATTAAGACATATTCATATAAGATGAACAATCATGAGGCTGAAGAGCTTAGAGATTCTAACGCTGATATGATTCTATTAGCAGGCGGAACAGATGGAGGCAACACTGAAGTAATTCTTCACAACGCACAAATGATAGCTGATTTTGGCATCACAAAGCCAGTTGTAGTTGCAGGTAACAAGAGTAGCTACGACGATATCGAAAAAGTGTTTAAAGATAAAGTTGAGTATAGACTTACTGAAAATGTTATGCCAAAACTAAATGAAATCAACGTTAATCCTGCCAGAGAAACAATCAGAGATATATTTATGGAAAGAATCACTAAAGCCAAAGGCATGACTCACATTGAAGATGATATTTCAGGCATACTAATGCCAACACCACAAGCCGTTTTAAAGGCTGCAGAAGCGCTTAGCTTAGGCACACCTGATGAAGATGGCGTTGGTGACTTAGTCGTAGTTGACATAGGTGGAGCAACAACAGATATTCACTCAATAGCCGATGGAGCACCTTCTAAACCAGGAGTAATCTACAGAGGTTTGGAAGAACCACTTTCAAAGAGAACTGTTGAGGGCGACTTAGGAATGAGATATTCATCTGAAAGCGTATATGAAGCATCTGGATTAAGAATGATCAAGAAGTACTTAGATGTTAGTGAGTATGATGTAGAAGATGAATTTAAAAAGAGATACAATCATACTGATTTAGTTTTCACGGATGAAAAAGAAATAAAATTCGATGAAATGATGGCAAAGATTTGTGTCGATATATCAATGAAAAGGCACTGCGGCTATGTAGAAGCAGTATATTCACCTCTAGGAACAATGTATCAACAAATAGGTAAAGATTTAACAGAGCTTCACCTAATGATAGGCACTGGAGGAATACTTGTAAATTCAGAACATCCACAAGAAATATTAAAAGCTGGTTTATATGACAACGAAGATTTAAACTCATTAAAACCAAGATATCCTGAATTTTCAGTAGATAAAAGATATATTCTATCTGCAATGGGTCTATTAACTATGGTTGACAAAAACATGGCAGTTAGAATGATGAAGAAATATATAGTTATATAGGGGGAAGCTATGAAAGTACAAAATAAAAGATGGACTGATGAAGAATTTTTCACGGAGCGCGAAAAAGTTCTTAAACAATGGCCCACAGGAGCTGAAGTTGATTCACAAGAAGCAATTGACTTTTTGAAAAAAATTCCTGAAGAAAAGAATTTTGCTGATGTAATGGCAAAAGCAAAAAGAGAAGGAAAAACTCTTGCTCAACCAAGAGCAGGTGTTGCACTAATCGATGCTCACATTGAATTGTTAACATTTTTAACAGATCAAGGAGGAGCAGATTTACTTCCATCAACAATAGACTCATATACAAGACAAAATAGATACGATGAATGTGAAGTTGGTATTAAAGAATCATTAAAAGCAGGAAGATCATTATTAAATGGATTCCCAGCTGTTAACCACGGCGTTAAAGGCTGTAGAATGGTTTATAATGCAGTTTCTAAACCGCTTCAAGCAAGACACGGTACACCAGACTCAAGATTATTATCTGAAATAATTCATGCTGGCGGATATACTTCAAATGAAGGCGGCGCTATAAGCTATAACGTTCCTTATGCAAAATCAGTACCAATAGATAGATGTTTACATGATTGGCAATATTGCGACAGATTAGTTGGCTTTTATGAAGAAAATGGTGTTCATATCAACAGAGAGCCATTCGGACCATTAACTGGTACACTTTGCCCACCATCAACATCAAACGCTGTTGCTATAGTTGAAGCATTGCTTGCAGCTGAACAAGGCGTTAAGAATATAACAGTTGGTTACGGTCAATGCGGTAACTTAATTCAAGACGTTGCTGCTATTAGATCACTTGAAGAACAAGTAAATGAATACTTAAAGAAATTTGGATATGATGATGTATTGATAACAACAGTTTTCCACCAATGGATGGGAGGCTTCCCTCAAGACGAAGCCAAGGCATTTGGAGTTATTTCTTGGGGTGCAGCGACTGGTTCATTAGCAGGAGCTACAAAAGTTATTGTTAAGACACCACACGAAGCTATTGGTATTCCTACTAAGGAAGCAAACGCAGAAGGTATCAGAGCTACTAAGATGGTCCTAAACATGACTGAAGGACAATTGCTTCCAGAAGGAAAAGAATTAAGAGCTGAAATCGAATTAATTAAAGCTGAAACAAGATGTATCATAGAAAAATTATTCGAATTAGGTAAGGGTGACTTAGCAGTTGGTACTGTAGAAGGCTTTGCACAAGGAGTTATGGACGTACCGTTTGCTCCATCAAAATACAATGCAGGTAAGATGATGCCAGCAAGAGATAATAACGGTGCTGTTAGATATTTATTTACAGGCAATTTACCATTCACAAAAGATATACTTGATATCAATAGAGAAAAACTTGAAGAAAGAGCAAAATTCGAAGGACGTCCAGTAAGCTTTGACATGACAACTGACGATATATTTGCTGTTGGCTTCGGTAGATTAATTGGTAGACCAAAAAAATAATTAATATATTAAAGGAGATGCGATTATGAAAATCAAAAAAGTTATCTGTTCAGCAGGTAAGACAGGTTTTTACTTTGATGACCAAAAGGCTATCAAATTAGGTGCAAAACATGATGGAATGTTCTATTTAGGAGATCCTGTAACTCCAGGTTTTAGATCAATCAGACAAGCTGGAGAATCAATCTCAGTTATGTTAGTTCTTGATGACGGACAAGTTGCACTAGGTGACTGCGCAGCAGTTCAATACTCAGGAGCAGGTGGAAGAGATCCACTTTTCTTAGCAGAAGATTTTATTGAATTTATCAATAAAAACATTGCACCTAAACTAGAAGGTAGGGAAATAACTACTTTCAAGGAAATGGCTGAAGAATTTGACCACATGCACGTTGATGGCAAGAGACTTCATACAGCTATAAGATATGGTATTACACAAGCTTTACTTGATGCAGTTGCTAAAACTAACAAGGTAACTATGGCAGAAGTTGTTAAAAAAGAATACAACACTGGCGTTGAAATTAAGAGAGTACCTATCTTTGCTCAATCAGGTGACGATAGATATCTAAACGCAGATAAAATGATTATAAAAGAGGCTGACGTTTTACCACACGGTCTATTCAATAACGTTGAAGAAAAAACTGGTAAAAACGGTGAACTTTTAAGAGAATATGTTGTTTGGTTAAGAAATAGAATTCTTGAACATAGAAATAATGAATCATATAACCCAATTTTCCACATCGACGTTTATGGAACTATAGGTGATGCTTTCAATAACGATGTTGATAAGATGGCTGAATATCTAAAGACTCTAGAAGAAGCAGCTAAACCATTCAAGCTAAGAATTGAAGGACCTATGGATATGGGTGAAAGAACTAGACAAATGGAAGTTCTTAGAGACTTAACTAAGAAGCTTGATGATGAAAAGATCAATGTAGAATTAGTTGCTGACGAATGGTGCAACACTTATGAAGATGTTGTTTACTTCGTTGATAATGGAGCTGGACACATGATTCAAATCAAGACTCCAGACTTAGGCGGTATCAATAACACTATTGAAGCTGTTAAATACTGTAAAGATCACCACGTAGGCGCATACTGCGGTGGTACTTGCAACGAAACTAACAGATCTGCTGAAGTTTTAGTAAATATTTCTATGGCTACAGGAGCTGACCAACAATTAGCTAAACCAGGTATGGGTGTTGACGAAGGTATCATGATCGTTAATAACGAAATGAACAGAGTAGTAGCACTAGTTAATAACAGATAATAATTTTTCATTGAAAGTAGCAATAATTTTATTGCTACTTTCATATTATACATAGGGGGTAAAATTTTGAGAGAAATAAAAAGTAGTGATATCACTAAAAAATTGAAAGAAGGACTTTTGGAGATAGCTTCAGTATTGCCAAGAGATGTAATGGATAGACTAGTTGAACTAAGAGATAAAGAAAAGTGGCCTCTTGCTAAAGAAACAATTTCAACTATTATAGATAATGATAATTTAGCACAAAGAGATAGCGTTCCTATGTGTCAAGATACAGGTATGGTTATTTGCTTTGTTAAGATTGGTCAAGATGTTCATGTTGATGGATCTATAAATGATGCTATAAACCAAGCAGTAAGAGAAGCGTATACTGATGGTTACCTAAGAAAATCTGTAGTTAAAGATCCAATTGACAGAGTCAATACAAAGGATAACACTCCAGCTATAATTCATTATGAAATAGTTGAAGGAGATGTATTTGAAATATCATTTGCGGCTAAAGGCTTTGGCTCAGAAAATATGTCTAAACAAAAGATGCTTAAACCTGCTGATGGACTTGAAGGTGTTAAGAAATTTATACTAGAAACAGTTGAAACTGCTGGACCAAACCCATGTCCACCGATAGTTGTAGGTGTTGGTATTGGTGGAGACTTTGAAAAATCATGTATTATGGCAAAAAAATCTCTTATGAGAGATATTGATGATTATAATAAAGACCCATTCTATGCTGATCTTGAGAAAGAATTACTTGAAAAAATTAATGAATTAGGTATAGGTCCTCAAGGTTTTGGCGGCAAAACAACAGCTCTAAGAGTATTTATAAATACTCATCCAACTCACATAGCCGGCTTGCCAGTAGCTGTTAATATTCAATGTCACGCTGCAAGACATAAAGTTATTTCATTATAAGGGGGATATAATTATGGCTATAGAAATTAAAACACCATTTACAAGAGAAACACTTAAAAATTTAAAAGCAGGAGACAATGTATTAATAACAGGAACTATATATACAGCTAGAGATGCTGCTCATAAAAGATTAGTAGAACTACTTAACGAAGGAAAAGAATTACCTTTTGATCCAAAAGGAGCTTGTATATACTATGTTGGACCATCACCAGCAAAGCCAGGCAGAGTCATAGGCTCAGCAGGACCTACAACAAGCTATAGAATGGATCCATACGCTCCACAAATGATGGACGCTGGCGTTATGGGTATGATAGGTAAAGGCAAGAGAGACGACAATGTTAAGGCTAAAATCGTTGAGCACGGCGCTTGTTATTTCGCTGCTATAGGCGGAGCTGCTGCAATAATCGCTGATAGGATAAAAACTGCTAAGATTATTGCTTATGAAGATTTAGGCGCTGAAGCTTTAAGAGAAATAACTGTAGAAAAATTTCCAGCAACAGTTATAGTTGACCCTACTGGTAAAGATTTATATATAGAAGGTAAGAAGGAGTATTTAGAATGGAAAGAAAAGAACGAGTAATTAGCAAAGCTGCTAAGGCTGGCTCGCTTGAATCAAACGATTTGATGATAATGATAGAGCCTTCAGATAAACTCGATATCACATTGAACTCTGTAGTTAAAGAACAATACGGTGATATGATTTTGAAGGCTGTTAACGAAGTTCTTGAAGACGAAGGAGTTACTAAGGCAAACATCGTTATTGACGATAAAGGTGCATTAGACTTCACTATCAGAGCAAGAATGAGAACTGCAATCGAAAGGAGTCAAAATGAACTATAGAACAATGTTATTTATGCCAGGTAATAATCCAGGCATGCTTCAATCGTCTGACATATTAGGTGCAGATGCTATAATTATAGACTTAGAAGATGCAGTATCATTACCTGAGAAAGACGCTGCAAGAGAGCTTGTTAAAGAATATTTAAAAACATTTAAATCTGAAGATAAAGGCGGCTCAGATATATATGTAAGAGTTAATCCTCTTGATACTGATTATTTTTATAAGGACCTAGATGCACTTAAAGGCTTAAATTTTGATGGAATCATGCTTGCTAAAGCATCTCAAGAATCAGTTGAAGCACTTTCAAAATATTTAGATGAAAATAATCAAAAATATGATATATTTTGCTTAATTGAAACATCTCAAGGCGTTGAAGATGCAAGAAATATCCTTGCAAAATCAAAAAGAGTTAAAGGTGTATTATTAGGAGCAGAAGATTTAACTTTAGACTTAGGAGCAAAAAGAACAAAAGAATCAGATGAAATTAAATACTCAAGAATGAGGATAGTTTCATGCGCAAAATCACTTGGCCTTCAAGCAGTTGACACTCCTTGGACAGATACAGATGATATCGAAGGTTTAATTATGGATACTAAGAAAGCTAAAGCCATGGGTATGACAGGTAAAGCGCTAATATCGCCAAGACACGTTGACCCAGTTAACGAAATATTCTCTCCAAGCAAAGAGGATGTTAATCATGCAGTCAGAGTTATGGAAGCTCTTAAAGATGCTAAAGAAAAAGGCCTTGGAGCGTTCTCGCTTGATGGTAAGATGGTTGACAGACCTATAATTTTAAGAGCAATAAATACATTAAAGATGTCTGGCAATTATAAGGAGGAATATGATGAGCTTTTATAATGATGATATTAAAATATTAGATAAAAAAGATTATCCTAAAAAAGAAGCAAAGCCAAGTAAAGTTTATGAAAGCATTAAAGATTTATTCGATAAGCTTGATTTAAAAGACGGTATAACAGTTTCTTCACACCATCACTTAAGAAATGGTGATGCAGTATTAAATATGATGATGCTTGAGCTTCAAAGAAGAGGTATCAAAGATATAACACTAGTTGCTTCATCTTTATTCCCAGTTCATAAAGAACTTATTCCTTTGCTTGAAGATGGCACTATAACAAATATAATTACTTCATATATATCAGGTGATTTAGCAAAAGCTATTTCAAAAGGAAAATTAAAAGGCAAAATATTAATGCAATCACATGGCGGAAGAGCTAGAAGCATAATTGACAAAAACGTTGTGATTGACTACGCTTTTATCGCAGCACCATCATCTGACCCTATGGGAAATATCTCTGGAGTTAATGGCGAAGCGTCTTGCGGATCTATGGGATACGCTATAGCAGACGCAATTTATGCTAAAAAGAAAATTGCCATTACAGATACAATAGTATCTTATCCTAATTATCCAAGCGATATTACTGAAGATTATGTTGATTATATCTTAAAAGTAGATAGCATCGGCGATAAGAATGGTATTGTATCTGGTACAACAAAAGTTACTAAAGACCCAGTAGGATTAAAGATTGCTAAGGATACACTTAAGGTTATGAAAGCATCTGGCTTACTTAAAGATGGTTTTAGCTACCAAAGTGGCGCGGGCGGAATTTCACTTGCCGTTACTGACTTTTTAAGAGATTACATGATTAAAGAAAATATCAAAGGATCATTTGCAAGTGGCGGTATAACAGGATATTTAACAGATATGCTTGAAGAAGGATTATTCACATCACTTTATGATGTACAATGCTTTGACCTTAAAGCAATTGAATCCATTAAAAAGAATGCTAATCACTTAAGAATGAGCGGTTCTGAATATGGTAATCCAGAGGTTTCAGCAGTTGTTGATAACCTTGATGTAGTTATATTAGGTGCTACTGAAATTGACCTTGATTTTAACGTTAACGTTATAACAGGAGCTGATGGCGTCTTAATGGGCGGTTCAGGCGGTCACCAAGACACAGCAGCTGGAGCAAAGATGTCAATTATCGTTTCAAAACTATTCTCATCAAGACTACCAGTTATTAAAAACAGAGTAGATGTAATCGCTACACCAGGTACAACTATAGACGTACTTGTAACTGAAAGAGGTATAGCAGTTAATCCATTAAGACAAGACTTAATAGAAAAGTTTAAAGAAAACGGTTTAAATGTTATGACTATACAAGAACTAAAAGCAATTGCAGATAATTTTATGGGTGAGCCTAAGGAAATAAAGAAGAAAGATAGAATTATTGGCTACAGTGAATATAGAGACGGATCTATATTAGACGAAATTCATGAGGTGTAATATGGGATTATTTTCAAAGAAAAAAGAACTTAATCTATACGCTCCAATCACGGGAGAGCTTATAGATATAACAGAAGTTAAAGACCAAGTGTTTTCACAAAAAATTCTTGGTGATGGCATAGCAATCGAACCAAAGGAAGGCGTTTTATATGCACCATTTGATTGCGAAGTCGTTCAATTGTTTCATACACTACACGCTATAGGATTAAAAGCAAAAGATGTTGAAATACTTGTTCACATAGGCATGGATACAGTTGAGCTTAACGGTGAAGGCTTCAAAGGCTTTGTCAATGAAGGCGACCATGTTAAAAAAGGTCAAAAACTTATAGAGTTTGATATTGATTATATCAAATCTAAAGGTAAAGAAACTACTACACCTATAGTAATTACAAATATGGATCAAGTTAAATCTCTTGATAAAAGTGATAAAAAAGACGTCGTTGCTAATCAAGATTTAGCAGTTAAAATAAATTTATAAATATAAAATAATTTGAGCGAGGCATATTATATACCTCGCTTTTTATTGTAGATGCGAAGCTATATATGACTAAGATCTATTTTAATTTTTAATAAAAAGAAAATATCTTTTATAAATAGAAAATGCTTGTAATTTATAAACTTATATGTTATAATTGATTAGTAAAAATATGCACACTTCACGATGTACGCCTCAGGTGCTAAACTTTAGTTAAGGCGGCAGGTGAATGAAGTGTAAAGAAAAAAACTTGGAGGTAGAAAGACATGGCAGTAATTGCAATGAAAGACTTATTAGAAGCAGGTGTTCATTTCGGACACCAAACTAGAAGATGGAACCCTAAGATGGCTAGATTCATTTTCACAGAAAGAAACGGAATCTATATCATCGACCTACAAAAAACAGTTGATCAAGTTGAACAAGCTTACAAATTGATCAAGGATGTTGTTGAAGAAGGCGGAAAGGTTCTATTCGTAGGAACAAAGAAACAAGCTCAAGAAGCTATCGAATCAGAAGCTAAAAGATGCGATATGTATTACGTTAACCAAAGATGGTTAGGCGGTATGCTTACTAACTACAACACTATCAAGGGTAGAATTAAAAAACTTGAAGAGTACAACAAGATGGAAGAAGACGGTTCTTTAAGCGTTTTACCTAAGAAAGAAGTAGCTACTATCAGAGCTGAAAGAGAAAAATTAGCTAGATATCTAAACGGTATCAAAGATAT
The DNA here is from genome assembly GCF_000312505.2 of Fenollaria massiliensis. GTDB lineage: Bacteria > Bacillota > Clostridia > Tissierellales > Peptoniphilaceae > Fenollaria > Fenollaria massiliensis. Next base: position 74,981 of record NZ_HG326224.1, read on the forward strand.
GGACGGAATGCCACAATTAATATTTGTAGTAGACCCTAAGAAAGAAAAGATTGCTATAAACGAAGCTAAAATTCTTGGTATACCAGTTGTTGGTTTAGTTGATACTAACTGCGATCCAGATGAAGTTGATATAGCTATCCCTGGTAACGATGACGCTATCAGAGCGGTTAAGTTAATAACTGAAACTCTAGCAAATGCTGTTATCGAAGGAAAACAAGGCAAACAAGAGCATTCTGAAGAAAAAGTAGAAGAAAAAGAAGAAATAAATAACGAAGAAAACTAGGAGGTAAATATGGCTATAAGTGCACAATTAATTAAGGAATTAAGAGAAAAAACTGGAGCAGGCATGATGGACTGCAAGAAGGTTTTAGTTGAAACAGATGGCGACATCGATAAAGCTATAGATCTTTTAAGAGAAAAAGGATTAGCTTCAGCTGAAAAGAAAGCATCAAGAATTGCGTCTGAAGGCTTAGTTGCTTCTTATATTCACTCAGGAAGAATTGGTGTTTTAGTTGAAGTTAACTCAGAAACTGACTTCGTGGCTAAGACAGATGAATTCAAAGAATTTGTAAAAGATATAGCTATGCAAGTAGCTGCATCAAACCCTGAATATCTATGCGAAGAAGATGTTCCTCAAGAAGCTATTGATAAAGAAAAAGAAGTTCTTATTCAACAAGCTATAAACGAAGGAAAACCTCAAAATATCGCTGAAAAGATGGTTGAAGGTAGAATGCATAAATTCTATGAAAGAGTATGCTTATTAGATCAACCATTCATCAAAGATCCAAGCATAACTGTAAATGATTTATTAAAAAATAAAATCGCTAAGATTGGTGAAAACATCAAGATTAGACGTTTCGTTAGATACGAAGTTGGCGAAGGCTTAGAAAAGAGAGAAGAAGATTTTGCTGCTGAAGTAGCAAAACAAATGGGTCAATAATATATGGCTTTTAAAAGGATCGTTTTAAAACTAAGTGGTGAAGCTTTAGCTGGTAGTGCAAAGACTGGTATTGATAATGAAGTTATTAAGTCAATCGCTAAAAGAGTAAAGACTATCACTGAAATGGGTGTTGAAGTCGGTATAGTTGTAGGCGGAGGAAACTTCTGGAGAGGAAGAGACTCATTAAATATACAAAGAGCAACATCTGACTATATGGGCATGCTAGGCACTGTCATGAATGCACTTGCGCTTCAAGACGCACTTGAGAAGATGGATGTACTAACAAGAGTACAAACATCTATCGAGATGAGAGCTGTTGCCGAGCCATATATAAGAAGAAGAGCAATTAGACAACTAGAAAAGAAGATGGTTGTCATATTTGCTGCAGGAACTGGAAACCCTTATTTTTCAACTGATACGACAGCTGCGCTTAGAGCTGCTGAAATCAATGCAGAGGCTATACTATTAGCTAAGAAAGGTGTAGATGGTATCTATGACAGCGATCCAAAACAAAATAAAGATGCTAAAAAGTTTGAAAAACTATCTTATCTTGATATACTAAGTAAGAATTTAAAAATTATGGATGCAACTGCAACATCTTTATGTATGGATAATAATATACCTCTTGTAGTATTTGGTATAGATGATCCGGATAATATTGTAAGGGTTGTTGAAGGTGAAAAGATAGGAACTATTGTAAAGGAGGATTAATATGCCTGATAGATTTAGTCAAGAATATGAACCGAAGATGAATAAAACAATAGAAGTATTTAAAGAAGATCTTAATTCTGTAAGAGCTGGTAGAGCTAACCCAGCATTACTTGATAAACTTATGGTTAGCTATTATGGTGTTATGACTCCATTGCAACAGCTTGCAAACGTTTCAGCACCTGAAGCAAGATTACTTGTTATTCAACCGTATGATGCATCTACAATACCTGAAATTGAAAAAGAAATTCAAAAGTCAGACTTAGGCATCACTCCATCAAATGATGGCAAACTAATTCGTTTACCGTTCCCTCAATTAACAGAGGATAGACGTAAAGAATTAACTAAGATAGTTTCTAAAAAAGGTGAAGATACTAAGATTATTATAAGAAATCTAAGAAGAGACCTAATGGATTCTATTAAAAAGGCTGAAAAAGATGGAGATATCAGTGAAGATGACAGAAAGACATTTGAAGATGATGCACAAAAATTAACTGATAAATACACTGAAAAGATTGATGCAATTACAAAAGATAAACAAGCAGAATTAATGGAAGTGTAAAATATTAACCCCCCTCTTTACAGGGGGGTTATTTACAAGGAGATAGTTATGATCCCAAATCACGTAGCAATAATTATGGATGGCAATGGCAGATGGGCAAAAAAGAGAAATATGCCAAGAACTTATGGTCACAAAGAAGGTATGAACAGAGTTATAGAAAATGTAAGGTATGCCTCAGATGCAGGTATTAAATATCTTACTTTATATGCCTTTTCTAAAGAAAACTGGAAAAGACCAAAAGAAGAAGTATCTTTTTTGATGAAGCTAATAATTATTTATATCAATAGCCAAATAGACGAACTTGATAAAAACAATGTTAAAATAGTTGTATCTGGTGATTTAGATGAAATATATCCTGAATCAAAAAAAGTTATTGATGGAGCCATAGAGAGAACTTCAAAAAACACAGGACTTATTCTAAATATCTGCTTAAATTATGGTTCGAGAGATGAGATTATTAGAGCTATAAATCTTGCTCAAAAAGATGGAAGAGAAATTAATTCTTACGTAGATCTTAAAGAATATTTTTATAACTCATATATACCAGATCCTGATTTAATAATAAGAACGAGTGGAGAAGAGAGACTATCAAACTTTTTACTTATGCAATCAGCTTACAGTGAACTTTATTTTACAGATAAACTTTGGCCAGACTTTCATAGAGATGATTTTGCTGAAGCATTAGAAAATTTTGCCAGAAGACATAGAAGATACGGAGGAATATAATGAAGAGCTTTTATAAAAGACTAATAACAACAGTAGTGGCGCTTTTACTACTAGGCCTTGTAATCTATGATATGAATCATATCTATAGATTTGCCATCTTTTTATTTGCTTCGTTAGCTTCATATGAAGTTTTGCACATGATGACAGACTCAAGAAAAAAACTTACATGTATTCTAGCTATTATGCTAAATCTCATCCTATACATTAATATATACACATCATTTATGCCAAATATGCATATTTTTGTTTTGATGCTTATATTATTTTCAATAATAAGTGTTTTGGATAAAGAATTTTCGTCTAGAAGCTTTATTAGCTTAATTTTTACTACATGTTTTATAATTATGCCATTTACAATGTTCTATAATATTGCAGATAGAAGTAAACTTATACTTGTATTTTTAATATCTACATCAAGCGATATCTTTGCTTATGTATTTGGCTCACTCTTTGGTAAACATAAACTAATAGAAAGAATCAGCCCTAATAAAACAATTGAGGGTTCTGTTGGCTCGTACATAACAAGTCTAGCTATAACATATCTTTATATTAGCTATTTTAATTTAAAAAGCAATCCTTATTATATAATTGGTTTAATTTTAGCACCTATAGTTGCTCAATTTGGTGATTTAATTTTCTCTAAGCTTAAGAGATATTATAATATTAAGGACTACGGATACATATTCCCAGGACATGGAGGCATAATGGATAGATTTGATAGCATTTTATTGGTATGCCCCTTTGTAATAATCTGTTTTTTTTAAGGAGCAATTGATTTATGAGTATAATAGTAGCATTTTTAGTATTTTTAACTTTAGTAACAATTCACGAGTTTGGTCATTTTATTTTGGCTAAGTGGGCTGGCATCAAGGTCAACGAGTTTGCTGTTGGCATGGGTCCAGCTATATTAAAGAAACAAAAAGGTGAGACTCTTTATTCACTTAGAATTTTTCCTCTTGGCGGTTACTGTGCCATGGAAGGTGAGGATGAAGACAGCGCTGACGAAAGAAGTTTTGATAACGCTAAAGCATATAAGAGGCTTGTAGTTATACTAGCAGGAGCCTTTATGAATATGCTGTTAGCGGTAGTGGCTTTTCTTATTGTGAATATGCAAAGTGGCTTCACTGACTTAAGTATTGATAAAATTGAAGCTAATTCTCCAGCATATATTGCCGGTATACAAGAAAATGATGAGATAATTTCATATAATGGTAAAAAGCCATTATTATTTTTAGAATTAAGAAATATGATAATTAATTCTAAAAATGAGAGTGATACACTTACTTTGAAAAGAGATGGAAAACTTATAAACGTAGAAATAAAACCAGAGCTAGCAACTATAGAGGATAACGGGAAAACTATCGAATATAAAAAGATTGGCATAATGCCTAAGGTGCGTTATGACTTTTTTGGTGCTTTTAAAGAGAGCATCAATACATGTAGATACGCCTTTAGATCAATGTTTGATTTTTTAGGCAGAGCTTTTAAAGGGAACGTCAAGAAAAATGAAGTTTCAGGACCTGTTGTCATAATTAAAACTATAGCAAGTGCAGCTAAAGTTGGTTTTAGCTCAGTTATGTTTTTATTGGGACTAATAAGCATAAACCTTGCTTTCTTTAATCTATTACCATTCCCAGCATTAGATGGCGGCAAGGCGGTTTTTATCTTATTTGAGATGATAACAGGAATTAAACCGAATAAAAAAGTAGAGTATATCGTAAATATAGTTGGATTTTCATTACTAATACTTTTATTCTTATTTGTGACTTATAATGACATTAAAGGATTGATTAGATGATAGAAAGAAAAAAAACTAGGAAGATTTTTGTTCGTGATGTAGCTATAGGTGGCGATGCTCCTATAACTATACAATCAATGACAAATACTGATACGAAAGACGTTGACAGAACGGTTAAACAAACTATAGAAATGGAAGAAAATGGCCTAGATATAATAAGGATGGCTGTTAATGACGAAGAAGATGCTAAGGCTATAAAAGAAATTAAGAAAAAAATTCATGTGCCAGTGATAGCTGATATACAATTTGATTATAAACTTGCTCTAATGGCAGCAAGGGAAGGCTACGACTGCATAAGAATAAATCCAGGCAATCTTAATTCAAGCTCAGAGCTTAGAGAAATAGTAGACATTTGCAAAGATAAAAATTTACCTATAAGAGTAGGAGCAAATTCAGGATCTATTTCTAAAAAAATATTAGATAAATATAATGGCGTTAATAAAGAGTCACTTGTTTATGGAGCACTTGAGCAAGTTGAGATGCTTAATAAGCTTGATTTTTATAATATAAAAGTATCTATAAAGTCATCCGATGTAAATACTTGTATAGATGCAAATAGAATGTTTTCATCAATGTGCGATTATCCTCTACATTTGGGACTAACAGAAGCTGGATCGCCATCTGTTGGTATAGTTAAATCATCTATAGCCATAGGAACGCTTTTAAAAGATGGTATAGGGGACACAATACGTGTTTCTCTAACATCAGACCCACTAGAAGAAGTTATCGCCGCTAAGAAGATTTTAAACGCATTAGGCATACGCAAAGACTCTGTGAATCTTGTTTCTTGCCCAACATGTGCTAGAACTAAGATAAATATCATACCTATAGTTGAAGAGCTTGAACCTTTACTAGCAAATATTAAAAAAGATATCACAGTAGCAGTTATGGGATGTCCTGTTAATGGACCAGGTGAATCAAAAAATGCTGATATTGGGATCAGCATGAGCAAAGAATACGCTTATCTATTTAAAAAGGGTAAGGTTATTAAAAAACTTGATAGAAATGAAGTAGTTGAAGAATTGTTAAAAGAAATCGAAAGAATGTGAAGCGATGATAAAATTATTTAAACCTGAAGAACTGAATATAAATATAGATTTTCTTTCAGATGATGATAAGATATTTTTCGAAAGTCCTGTTCTTAATGAAAAGACACTTAAAATAACTTATTATTATAATTTGAAAGAGCAAAGTCTAGCTCCAAAAGTAGATGAATTAATTAAGTCTACTTTTTTAAAATTCTCTTTATCAGATGTAAATATTAATGCAATACAATATACAAAGTGCAGTGAATATTTCAATTCAATAAGAAATGAATTTACTGATATCGATGAAAAAGCATTAAGCTATGAAGAAGATGATGCATCATATACATTTACACTTGATAATCAGCTAATACTAGATAGCTTCAATGCAAATCCTTTCCTTGAACTGATGAGATCTTTGTGTACAAGCTTTGAAAATAAGGCTATAAAAACTAAATGCAAAGAAATTGTTATCAATAAAGAAGAATTTATCGATCAATTAAAAAATAACGCTGAACAAATAAGTGAAAGCTTTAAAATTGTTAAAGAAGAAAAGAAAAAAAGCGAAGCAAGTGCTGAAAACGGCGGTAAAAAATCATTTTTCAGAAAGAAAAAAGAAATTGATAAAAATAAATGCATCAAGATAAAAGATATCACTTCTGACATGGACTTTATTACAATACAAGGAGAAGTCTTTGCTTATGAGTTTGTTGACAGAGATGATTATGCCTTAGTTAAATTTGCTGTAGATGACGGTGAAGAGGCTATCAGAGTTAGTAAATTCATAAGAAAAAATAAAGAAGGAAAATATGATTATGAATATGATATAGATAACGGAGTTAAATTATACCTTTGCGGCAATGTTAATCTTTTCCAAAATATCATGAGCATAAAGATTTACAGCTATGAAATAATTAATGAAGAAAAAACAGATGAAGAAACAGAAGATATAAAGAGGGTAGAAATAGGACTACACACTAAGATGTCAAGTCAAGAAGGCTTTATATCAGCTAAAGAATATTTTAAAGAAGCAAAAAAGAGAGGCTATGATTCGCTCGGCTTCATGGACAAAAATGTTGTTCAAAGCTATCCAGAAATTATGGATGCAGCTATAGAAACAGGTATTAAACCTTTATATGGTGTAGAAGCGAATTTATTTGACGATACAAAAACTTTAGTAAACAATTACAAAGGCGATAACAAAAACACCTTTGTTGTTTTTGACGTAGAAACTACAGGCTTTTCAGCAACTGACGATAGAGTTATAGAAATGGGCGCTGTGAAGATAAAAGATGGCAAAGTTATAGATAATTTCTCAGAATTTACTGATCCAGGTTTTCATATACCGTATAGAATTACAGAATTAACTACAATTGATGATGCTACTGTAGCTGGCTGTCCATCATTTGATGAAATATTAGAAAATTTTATGGACTTTTGTAAAGATTCAGTTTTAGTCGCTCATAACGCTGAATTCGATATTTCTTTTATTAAAAGCTCTATGCACAGAAAAGGAATCAAATTTGATTATGAATATATAGATACACTTGAACTTTCTAGATATTTATTGCCAGATTTGAAAAAGCATAGACTAGATACATTAACAGCTCTATTTAATATCAATCTAGAAAATCATCATAGAGCAATAGATGACGCGACAGCTACAGGTTTTGTGTTCTTAAAGCTTTTAGATTTATTAAAAGAACAAAATTGCAATAATCTTGACGATATGTCAAAAATCAAATCACAAAATTATTATAATGTTCACAATATTTCAATATTTGCTACAAATTTAACAGGTTTAAAAAATTTATATAGACTGATTTCTCTATCTCATATTGATAATTACAATAGACAGCCAATTGTTTATAAAAGTCAAATAGATGAAAACAGAGAAGGCCTTTTAGTAGGAGGAGGCTCTTACAACGGCCCTATATACAACGCCTTAATTAGATGTGAAGAGATCGATAAACTTAAAGAAATGATCAAATACTATGACTTTGTCGAGCTTCAACCAATGGGCCAATATCTTTATTTAATCGAAGATGAGAGCCTTCACGAAATGGATTCAATTAGAAATATCAATAGAAGGCTATATGATGCAGCAAAAGAAGTAAATGTTCCAGTACTTGCTAATGGCGATGTTTATTATATTGATCAAAGTGATAGTGTCTATAGATCAATTTTAGTCTTTAACAGAAAAAATTTTGTAGGAAGTAGAAAAGAATGTAATAACACAGATCATTATTTTAAAACTACAAAGGAATTATTAAATAGTTTTCCATACTTAAGCGAAGAGGAAACAAAAGAAATTGTTATTGATAATACTTTAGCATTTGCAGAGAAATTTGAAAATATAAGGCCAATTCCTAAAGATACCTTCCCACCATTTATTGAAAATTCAGATAAAGACCTTAGAGACTGCTGCTATAATAAAGCTACAAGCATATATGGAGATCCACTTCCTGAGATAGTTAAAAAGAGGCTTGATAAAGAGCTTGATTCAATAATTGGTAATGGTTATGCAGTTTTATACATCATAGCAAGAAAACTTATTTTGCAGTCAAATGCAGATGGTTACGTAGTTGGATCAAGAGGATCTGTTGGTTCATCTTTTGCGGCTACAATGAGTGATATAACTGAGGTTAATCCACTTATACCTCACTATGTGTGCCCAAATTGTAAGCACAGCGAATTTGTCGATGATCCAAAATATGATTCAGGCTTTGACCTTCCTCGTAAAAACTGTCCAATATGTTCACATGAGATGAATAGAGACGGACAAAAGATACCATTCGAAGTATTTTTAGGCTTTAATGGAGATAAGGAACCAGATATAGACCTAAACTTTGCGGGCGATTATCAATTGACAGCACATAAAAATACAGAAAAGATATTCGGTGAAAATTTTGTATTCAGAGCTGGAACCATTGGCACTCTAGCTGATAAGACTGCTGCTGCTTGTATCTTGGATTATCTTGAGAAGAAAAATAAAAATATTTCATATTTGCACGCTATGTTTTTAAGTAAAAGAATAAAAGGCTCAAAGAGAACAACTGGCCAACACGCTGGCGGGGTAATGGTAGTTCCTAAAAATAAGAGCATACTAGATTTTACTCCAGTTCAAAAACCAGCTGATGACATGGGAACAGATATAATTACAACGCATTTCGATTATCACTCCATAAGCGGTAAAATACTTAAGCTTGACCTTCTTGGTCATGATGTTCCTAACATTATAAAAAATCTTGAAGACCTAACTAATACTAAAATTGAAGAAATACCATTTGATGATGAAAAAACATTGTCAATATTTTCATCAACTGAGGCTTTAGATATTGATAAAGATGATTTAAAATTTGGCGTAGGAACCATAGCTATACCAGAATTTGGTACAAACTTTGTTAGAGGCATGCTTAAAGATACAAAACCAAAAACATTCTCAGATCTTGTTAGAATAAGTGGTCTTTCACATGGAACAAACGTTTGGAATAGTAACGCAGAAAAACTTGTAAATGAGATGAATGTACCTATGTCAGAAGTTATTTCTACTAGAGATGACATCATGAACCAGTTAATTGATGCAGGCATGGATAAATCTACAGCATTTAAAATAATGGAGTTTGTTAGAAAAGGTAAACCATTAATACAAAAGAAAATTGTTGATAATGAAACTATAATTATAAATTATGAAGATGAAATAAAGAAGTATCCACTACCAGAGTGGTACCTAGATAGCTGTCATAAAATTTCATATCTATTTCCAAAAGCGCACGCTGCTGCCTATGTTATGATGAGCTACAGACTTGCTTGGTATAAAATTTATTATCCAGCCGCATTCTATGCAACATATTTTACTCAAAAGATAAATGATTTTGATTATGACGCTCTTGTTCAAAAAATTGATAATTTAGATGCGTTGATGAGAGAAATTTCTCAAAACCCACAAGCAAAGAAAAAAGATGAAGATCTGTTATCTTTAGCAGAAGTAGTTAAAGAAATGCAGCTTAGAAATATAAGTATTGCGCCAATAGATTTAGATAAATCTCTAGCAACAAAATTTACTGTTATTGATGGTGAAATCATTCCGCCATTTACAGTAATTGCTGGACTTGGTAAAGATCCAGCTAATAACATAATTAGAGAGAGAGAACTTAAAGAGTTTAACTCAATTGAGGACTTTCAAAAAAGGACTCAGGTCAACAGCACAGTAATTGCATATTTAAAATCTATAAACTTTTTTAAAGATATGCATGAAACCAACCAGATAAGCTTATTTTAATTGACAAAATACCACTATTATAGTATAATCAAATTAGTGGTGTAGTATTCTAGTCAGTATTCTATATCATGAAGGCGGGGCTAAAAATCCGCCAAAGAGCGTATCGATGAAGTTCTTGATTTGTGCTTGTGACGCCCAGTCATGGGCATTCTTTGAGAGTAAGACAGATGGGGCGATCTACAACGGCATGTAGGCGTTGACCCTGCTGTCGCGGAGGCGTAAGATTTATCTTATGTAGACCTATTTTTTATAAATAGTGTAGCTTGCCTTGAGTGGTCTAGTGCGGATGATAAGGTCTTTTTATTGAACTTGTGGCCAGAGAACAATAAAAAAAGTTATCGAAACCTAAATTGCAAAAGAGGCTAAGGATATAAAATACTGTTTGGGAAAACTTCTAGACTAAATCGTAAGATGACTAAAAAGGGATTACAGTGCGGACTAAGTGGCAATCCAGTATTATATTTGGCAACAGTATAATTACTAAATTAATGGGAAACCGCTATGATTGGTGACATATAGCCTTAGTAAGGGAAAACCAACTGGACCTAAGCCGTAAGATTTACTTTTTTAGTTGCCACTATAGCTGATAGGTAACTATCAGCTTTTATTGTAAATTAATGTTTTAATATTATCAAATTAGGTAATATATAATAAGCCTAAACTTATATAGGAGTATATTTTGAAACTAAAAAATAAATATAAAGAAAAAAGTATAAATAAAATAGAAAAAAATAAAAAAAGCAAAACGTCTAAAACAGATTATAGGTGGACAATGCTCATAACCATGTTTACATTTATTATGTCTGTCGCCTTATCGTTTTTACTAGACCATTTACTTAAAGACGTAAATATTTTCGTCGGTGTTATTATGCTTCTTTCCGTTATACTTATTGGTATAATATTTGATATTATAGGCGTGAGCGTAACTAGTGCAGATCAAAAACTATTTCATTCAATGGCTGCAAACCGCATACAAGAAGGAAAAGTAGCTATTGATTTAATTAAAAATGCTGATAAGGTATCAAGCTTTTGTAATGACGTAATCGGTGACATGGCTGGAATTATCTCAGGTGCCTTAGGTGCGAGTCTTCTTAGCAAAATTTATGATAAATTTAACGATATAAACATAGCTCTTATAGGTACTTTAATTACAGCATCAGTCGCTGGTTTTACAGTTGGAGGCAAATCTTTAGGTAAATCCGTTGCAATAAATAAATATAGAGAAATAATATTTTTTATTTCAAAGATAATTTTAAAATTTAGAAATATTTTTAAAAATAATAAATAATATGAGATTAGATAAGTATTTAAACGAATTTAAAGATATTGATAGTAGGACAAAAGCTAAAAAGTTAATTCTTGGTTCATTTGTCTATGTCAATGGCAAAATTATACTTAGCCCAAGTTATGATGTTAATGAAAATTATATTGTAGAAATAAATGCAGATAATGATATAACAAGATATGTATCAAGGGGCGCGCTTAAGTTAATAAAAGCAATAGAATGCATTTAATTTAGAGATTAATGACAAAGTATGCATTGATATAGGAGCGTCTACTGGAGGCTTCACAGATGTTTTAGTAAAGAATGGGGCACGTTTAGTTTATGCTGTAGATGTTGGTAAAGATCAACTTCATCCATCTTTAAAAGAGAATGAAAAAGTTATATCTATTGAATCTTTTGATGCAAGAAATATTAAAGAGGATACTTTTAGTGAAGATTTTGATATAATTACATCAGATTTAAGTTTTATATCATTAACATTATTAGCTGATGCTTTTAATTTGCTTGTAAATGAAAAAAGTAAACTTGTAGTTTTAATTAAGCCACAATTTGAATCAGGCAAAATAAAGAGAAAAAATGGCATATTTAATGATGCTAAATTACATATAGATGCAATAAATAAAGTGATATTATCTTTTCATGCAAAAGGCCTTTATTTAAATGATATATGCAAATCGCCTATAGAAGGCGGGGAAGGTAATATTGAGTACCTTGCATTATTTACAAGAAAAGACATTGCAAGAAATATTGATATTAAAAAATTAGTAAAAGATTCTTTAAGTAGGTGAATATATGCTTAAAAAATTATATATTAAAGATTTTGCTATAATTGATTCATTAGATCTTGATTTTGACAATGGTTTTTCCGCTATATCAGGCGAAACTGGTAGTGGTAAATCCATCATTGTCGACGCCTTAGCTGTTGTGCTTGGTGCAAAAGCGAGCAAAAATCAAATTAGAGATGGTAAAGAATTTTCAAGTATTGAAGCTCATATTGATTTAGATAATAAAAAATTAAGCAAAATTAATCAAATTTTGAATACAAAACTGAAAAGTCCTATTATTTTAAAAAGAACTATATATAGGGATAAATCAAGTGAGAATTATATTAATGATATGAGTATAACGCTTAAAGATTTGAGTGAAATAAGTAATATTAGCATTAACATATTAGGACAAAAAGAGCAATTTACTCTACTAGACAAAAATGAACACATATATATACTTGATTATTTTGGAGATAATGAATATAAATCTTTACTTAGCGAAATTGAGGATTTATATAATAAAATAGATAAAACAAATAAGCGTTTAAAAGAGCTTCCAAGTAATCAAAAAGAGATTGATAATCAGATAGACTTTATTGAATTTCAAAAAAATGAGATCGATAAAGCTGAAATTTTGGAAGGTGAAGACGAAGAGCTAGAGGCCGAAATAAAAAGGCTTAACTCTAGTGAGGAGATAAAGAAAACATCTTATAAGATAAATCAAATTTTAAGAGAAAGTGAAAACTATAGCGTTGATGCCTTACTCTCAGATGCAAGTAACCTTGTAGATGATTTAAAAGAGTACTCAAAAGATGCTGCATCTTGGTACGAAAAACTCATGGATTATCAAGAGCTTATAAAAGATATAAATGAAGAGATAAATTATTTTTCTGATTCAATTGATTATGATCGAGAAAGGCTATATGAGTTAAATAAAAGAATTGATGAGATAAACAGGATTAAATATAAATATGGCAACACAATTTCAGATATTAATCTATATAGGGAAGACTTGGACAAAAAGCTTAAAGAAATAAAAAATATTGAGATAGAAAGGGAAAATTTAGAGAAATCTTTAATTGATTATAAAAAATCATTTGACATAAAAGCAGATGAATTAAGCAAGAAAAGAAAAGCACTAGCGAAAAAGATTTCAAAGATGCTAGAAGATGAATTAAAAACACTAAATATGAATAATATTCAGGTCGAGATATCAGTCGAGACGAAGAAGGCCATGAAAGAATACGGCTATGACGAAGTAGAAATACTTATGAGCGCAAATAAAGGTCAATCTGTTAAGCCTATTAGTGAAATTATATCTGGCGGTGAAATGTCAAGACTAATGCTTGCCATAAAAAATTTAGGAGCTGATTTTGACAATATTGACACTATCATCTTTGATGAGATAGATGCAGGACTTAGCGGCTACACAGCAAGCTGCCTTGCAAATAAATTAAAAGAATTATCAAATAAATACCAGATAATATCTATATCACATTTGCCACAAATTTTAGCTAAGGCAAAAGAACATTATCTAGTAGAAAAAGCTAATGAGAACGAAGCTACCATAAGCCATGTTCGTAGGCTTGACTATGATGGAAGAGTTTTAGAACTAGCAAGGCTATTAAGCTCAGGTAAAATTAGTGATATAGCTATAAAAAATGCTAAAGAATTATTAAAAAGTGAGGAATAGAATGGAAAATATTGAAGTAGAAACAACGTTAAAAAGCGAAAAGATTTATCAAGGCAAAATACTAAGTTTGCGTATTGATACTATTGAAATGCCTAATAAAAAATATTCTAAAAGAGAAATAATTGAGCATAAGCCTGCTGTTGTAATTATTGCAATAAAAGGAACTAAGCTTTTAATGGTTAGACAATACAGAAAGGCAGTTGAAAAAACTTTATTAGAAGTACCTGCTGGTCTTGTTGAAGTTCAAGAAACGCCTGTACAAGCTGCCACTAGAGAGCTTGAGGAAGAAACAGGTTATTTATGCGAAAACCCAAAATATATCATGGAGTTTTACACATCACCTGGATATTCTGACGAAAAAATCGATTTATTTTTGGCAGAAGATTTAGTAAAAACAGAGCAACACCTTGATGATGGAGAATTTTTAGAAGTAGAAGAGATTGAGATAGAAGAACTAAGAAAAAAGGTTTTATATGGAGAAGTTCAAAACGCAAGCTCAATCATTGCTATTAACTATGCTTATGATTATTTAAAAAATAAAAATGAAAATAATTAACATAATTGAAAAGAAAAGAGATAAAAAGTTATTAAATAAAAACGAAATTGACTTTTTTATCAGGGGTATATTAGATGAATCCATTGCTGACTATCAAACATCTAGTCTACTTATGGCAATTTTTTTGAATGGACTTAACGATGAAGAGACATATTATTTAACTAAGGCAATAATAGACAATGGTGAATATGTAGATTTTAAAGGTATTGACTCAGCTATACTCGATAAGCACTCAACTGGAGGTGTAGGAGATAAAGTAAGCCTAATACTTGGTCCAATACTTGCTTCTATGGGATATAAATTTTTAAAAATGAGTGGCAGAAGCCTTGGATTTACAGGAGGTACTTTAGATAAACTTGAATCGATACCAGGTTTTAAAGTTAATCAAAGTGATGAATGGATTAAAAAAACTGCTAATGATTTAGGCTTTTTCATAATAAGTCAATCAGAAAATATTGCCAAGGCTGATAAAATTCTTTACGCCCTTAGAGATGTATGCGCAAGTGTTGACTCAATACCCTTGATAGCTTCATCGATTCTTAGCAAAAAGTTTAGCTTTAGAAATGACTCCTTAGTAATCGATGTTAAATGCGGTAGCGGCGCTTTTATGGAAAATATTGACAAAGCTAGAGAGCTTTGCAAAGCAATGCTAGCTATATCAAAGGCTTTTCAAAGAAAAACTACTTGTATAATAAGTTCAATGAATAAGCCTCTTGGTAAAAGAGTTGGCAATAACCTAGAGATTATTGAAGTAATCGATTTTTTAAAAGGCAATTACAAAGATTATGATGACTTGTGCGACGAGATAAATCATATTGTTTATGAATTAATTCTTAATATAGAAAACGTAGAATATTCTTTTGTCAAAGAAAAAATTAAAAATGTTTTAGATAAGGGCTATGCTTTTGAAATGTTCTTAAAGTTTGTTCACAATCAAGGTGGAGACATATCGTACATTGAAGATATAAATAAATTTGATAAAGCTAAATATGAAACTGAAATTTTAGCTGATGCTAGTGGATATTTAAGTTCATATAAGCTAAAAGATATTGCCAAAACGCTTAATGAGCTTGGCGCAGGAAGACTAAAAAAAGAGGATAATATTGATTACACAGTTGGATTGATAAACGAAAAGAATATTGGAGACAAAATTGATAAAGGTGATTTGCTATTTACTATAAGATCAAATAAAGAGCTATGTCCAATGCAAATAAAGAAATTAAAAGAAAGTGTAGTATATGCAGATAGCTCAATAAATGATACTCACATTTTAGAGGTGATTAAATAATGCTAGATAATATAAATTTTCATGAATTTATTATAAGGTCAATAGCTGTTCTTGTAGCTATAATTCCTCATGAAATGGCACACGGCTTTGCTGCTTATCTATGCGGTGATGAAACTGCTAAAAATGATGGTAGACTTTCACTGAACCCACTACATCATCTAGACCCTATAGGAACTATTTGTTTAATATTTTTCAAATTTGGGTGGGCAAAACCAGTTATGATAAACCCAAATAATTTTAGAGATAGAAAAAAGGGTACATTTTTTGTTGCTATAGCTGGTGTATTAACAAATTTTATCTTGGCAATCATCTCTGTAATTATATTGAAGCATATGCATTTAAATGAGTTTATGCAAGAATTATTACTAAGTATTTTCTGGTTCAATATAATTTTAGGTGTATTTAATCTTATTCCAATACCTCCATTAGATGGTTCAAAGATACTATTTTCATTTTTACCATTAAAATATGAATATTACTTAATTAAATACGAAAGATATGGATATATAATATTGCTCTTATTAATAATGAGTAGTACACTTGATAAAATTCTGGTACCAATGGTTAATTTTATGATTAATTTAATAGGGAAGATAGTATAATGTATAATGTCGAAATAAGTAACTACAAAGGTCCTTTTGATGTTTTATTGGAATTAATAGATAAAGAGAAGATGGACATCTTTGATATACCTATCAATGAGATAACAGAAAAGTTTCTTGACTATATCAATACATCTGATGAGATTGATGTAGAGATGAGTAGCGATTTTCTTGTAATGGCTTCAAGACTTCTTGAGATAAAATCTAAGATGCTTATACCAGTTGAAAAAGATAACGTAGAAGAAGATCCTAGACTTGAACTAAGCAAAAATATTTTAGAGTATAAAATATATAAGGATGTGTCTTTATATTTAAACTCTATGTACGAAGAATCAAATAATTTTGTGTTCAAACCTATGGATGAGATCGATGAGAAAGAAGAAGTTTTAGATTTAAACTTTGATTTAGAAAACTTATCAAAGGTGCTTGTGGAGCTGCTTACCAACAAAAGAACAATTATAAAACAAGAGCCAAGCAGTATACGTAGAGAAAAATACAGTGTTAAAAAAATGACGCACGATATAGTTAAAAGGTTTAAAAAGAATAAAAAATTAAAATTAAGTGAATTTATTCCAGAAATTGTTGACGTAGCTTATGTAATCACATTATTTATAAGTGTACTAGAACTTATTCAAAACAAAGTGATTAACTATGAGCAAGAAGAAACATTCTCAGATATAAACTTCACATACATGGGTGATACTAATGAATAATATAAAACAAATTATTAAAGCGCTTTTATTTGCTTGGGGAGACCCACTTGATATAAAAGTAATTAGTGAGATATGTGAAATAGAGCTTGATGAAGCTGAAACTATGATAGAAGAATTAAGAAATGATATGGACTCAAGTAATGATGGATTAAAAATAATTAGAATGAATAGCACATATCAGCTTATTAGTAGAGACCTATATTTTCATTATGTAAAAAAATTACTTAGTGATAAAACAAAAAATAATCTAAGTAACGCATCTATTGAAACACTATCTATCATCGCATATAAACAGCCTGTAACTAAGATGGAGATAGAAAAGATTAGATCAGTTAAGTCCGACGGTCCTGTAAATACTTTACTTGATAGAGGACTTATAGAAGAAGTAGGTAGACTTGATACACCAGGTAAGCCTATACTTTATGGGACTACAGATATTTTCTTAAGAAGCTTTGGCATAGAAGATTTGTCTGAGCTTCCAAATATAAACATGGATATTGATATAGAAAGGCAAGATAATGGAGAAAGTGAGATTAAATAAGTTTATAGCTGAAAACGCAGAAGTATCTCGTAGAAGAGCAGACGAACTTATAGAAAAAAAGAAAGTAACAGTAAATAATAAAGTGGTTGAGAAAATGCCGTGTTTTGTCGATCCTGAAAATGATATAGTTAAGTTAAATGGTGATGTGATTAGCATTGATAAAGACAGAAAGATATACATAGCTCTAAATAAGCCGCTAGGTTATGTGACTACATTAAAAGATAAATACGCAAAAAAAATAATTTCAGATCTATATGACTATAAGATAAAAAAGAGAATATATCCTGTTGGAAGACTTGATGCAAATACAACTGGTTTATTGCTTTTAACAAACGATGGCGAGTGGTCTAATGGAATTATGCATCCAAAGCATGAAATATATAAAGAATATATCGCCAAACTTGATAAAGCGCCTAATAAAAATGATCTTAATAAGCTAAGAACCGGTGTATATCTTGATGGGGTCAAAACTGCGCCAAGCATTGTAAAGGTACTTAATGTTTATGATGAGAGCTCCTTAGTATCTATATCAATATGCGAGGGTAGAAATCATCAAGTTAGAAATATGTTTAAAGTATTAGGATATAAAGTACTTATGTTAAAAAGAGTTAAAATTGGTGATTTAGAACTAGGATCACTAAAGGTTGGAGAATTTAGAAAATTATCAAGGGAAGAAGTTGAATCATTTAGATGAAATATAAATTCTTAGATAACACTAATCATTTTATTGATTATATATTAAAAACTTTTTTGAAAGATAAAAAGATACTAGTAGATATGACTTGTGGCAATGGTCATGACAGCCTAAGAGTATTGCAAAATGCTCCAAATTATGAAAAATTATATCTTTACGATGTTCAAATCAAGGCTATAGAAAACACAAAATCTTTATTAGATTCATACGCATATAAGAACTGTATCTATCTTAACAAAAGTCATGATGATTTATCAGATATACATGAAGATATTGATTTTGCAATATATAATTTAGGTTATCTACCTGGTGCTGATAAAAAGCTTGTCACCAATTCAAAAAGCACAATAAAATCAATAGAATTACTATTAGAAAAGCTAAGTTTTGGAGCAATTGTTGTGATAACTACATATCCAGGTCATGAAGAAGGAAATGTAGAAGATATTAAGATTTATGATTTTTTAAATAGTTTAGATCAAAAAATTTTTAATGTTATTAAGCTAGAGTTTATCAATCAAAAGAATAAACCATGTAAAACATATATTTTAGAGAAGAGGAGTGAGGATGATGGAGAAAAATTTAATCTATAGAATTGAACAAAATAAAAAGCAATTTAGTAAAGGGCAGAGGTTAATTGCCGACTACATTCTTAACAATTTTCATAAATCAACCTTTCAAACTGCTCAAAAACTTGCTGTAGAGCTTGGTTTAAGTGAATCAACCGTAGTAAGATTTGCTACATTACTTGGTTATGACGGATACAAAGAGCTTAAAGACGATATTCATGAACTGGCTAAAATAAGTCTATCTAATATAGACAGAATAAAGCTAAGACAAATAAAAACCATGGATGAACTCGTTGAATCATGCTTAACAACTGATGCACACGACGTAAAAAGATTAAAAACTGATCTTGATAAAGAAAAACTTTATGAAGGCATAAATATTTTAAATAAAAGCAGAAAAATTTTCGTTCTTGGCTTAAGAACATCATCTTTCTTGGCAAATTATTTCTGCTTCTACTTAAAATTAATGGGTAAAGACGCTATCATAATTAATTCAGATGACGATATAGTTTATGAGAATATGTTACACATGAACGAAGAAGATACATTCTTCTGCATAAGCTATCCAAGATACTCAAAAAAATCAGTAAGCATACTTAAATACGCTAAATCAAAGGGAAGTAAGGTTATTTCTCTTACAGATAATACAAATACAACTATTGCTAAAAATAGCGATTTAGTTTTGGTTGCAAAAAACGATATAATTCTATTCATAGATTCATTCGTTGCTCCACTATCGCTTATAAACATAATCATAGCTGGATTAAGCTTTAAAAACTTAGAGTCAACTCAAGATTATTTAACAGAAATGGAAAGGATTTATAAGTCTTATGACATATATGATTTTGATCCTTATGAAGATAAATAAATGAACAATGTATATGATGTAGCTGTTATCGGTGCAGGAGCTGCAGGTCTTTTTACTGCTGTTCATTGCGCTAAGAGAGGTAAAAAAGTTATTTTATACGACAAGAATAAATATCCCGGTAGAAAGCTAAGAATAACAGGAAAAGGTAGATGCAATATCTGCAATTACTCTGATAATGAGAATATACTTAAAAATATTGTTCACAATTCAAAATTTATGTATAGTTCTTTAAATAATTATTCAGCAATTGATCTAATTAAATTTTTTAATGACAATGGCATAAAGACTAAAGTTGAAAGAGGCAATCGTGTTTTTCCTCAGTCTGATGATGCTATGGAAATCATAGAAATGTTTAAAAAGCTCATAAAAGATTTAAATATAAAATTTAAAAATGAAATAGTAGTTAAAGATATAGATAAAAACGAAGATATTTTTAAAATTATTACTAGCTCTGGAGCGGATTACGCAAGAAATCTTGTAATAGCTTGTGGTGGTATGAGCTACAAAATAACTGGCTCTAGTGGAGATGGATATAATTTAGCTCAAAAATTTGGACATAGCATAAAGCCTATTAGGGCATCTTTAGTTGCGATGAATACAAGTCTAGATAAAGATGACAGACTTGAACTTATGGGACTATCTCTTCGGAATGTAGAAGTAAGTGTTATAAATCAAAAAAGAAAAAAATTTTTAAAGAGTTTGGAGAAATGCTTTTCACACACTTTGGCATATCTGGTCCAATAATTCTTAGTGCTTCATCTTATATGAGTGCAAATGAAGCGTATAAACTCATCTTAGATTTAAAACCTGCATTGAGTGATGATCAATTAGATAATAAATTAATTTTACTTTTTGAAGAAGAACATTTAAAATCCATTGGAAAGGTTTTAGAAAATCTATTGCCAAAAAAATTAATTAATATGTTTTTAAAATCAATAAATATAGATTACTATAAAAAAGCATGTGATATAACTAAGTTTGAGAGAACAGCTATTATCAATAATTTAAAGCACTTTGATTTAAAATATGATTCTTTAAGAGATATAGATGAAGCAATAATTACAGCTGGCGGGGTAAATGTAAAAGAGATTGACCCAAAGACTATGGAATCAAAATTAGTAAAAAATCTCTACATAGTAGGAGAAGTCTTAGACATAGACGCTTTAACAGGTGGATATAATTTACAGATAGCGTTTTCAACAGCATATCAAGCAGCCATGAACATTGAGTAGGTGAGAGTATGATAGCGATTAGGGGAGCAGTAGATGCTCAAAATACAGCGAGTTCAATAATTAATCAAAGCAAAATTTTATTAGAGGAAATAATAAGAGTAAATAGATTAGATAAAAAAGAAATAAAATGTATTTTATTTACAGCGACCCAAGATATAGATAAGGCATATCCAGCACTCGCAGCGAGATACATTGGTCTTAATGATACAGCACTTATATGTTTAAATGAAATGCTTGTAGAAGGCCAAATGCAAGGCGTTATAAGAACTACTATATTTTATAACGATGATATAAATAAAATCGATATTTATTTAGGCAAAACAAAATCTTTAAGAAAGGATAAATACATGGACAATAATATTAAAATCTCAATAGACGGACCAACTAGTGCTGGCAAGAGCACTATAGCAAAGTTATTAGCACAAAAACTTAAAATAAACTATGTAGACACAGGTTCAATGTATAGAGCTTTAACATTGAAGGTTCTAAATAATAATATTGATCCTAAATCAGAAGAAGATGTTACGTCTATAGCTGATAAGACAAAGATAGATTATTTTGAAAATCACATCTTTCTCGATGGACTTTGTGTTGACGATAAAATTAGAAATGAGCTAATTGATAAAAATGTTTCTTATGTTTGTCAATATAGAGACGTAAGAAAAAGATTAGTTAGCCTTCAAAAAGAAATTGCTTCAAAATCATCTGTAATCATGGATGGACGTGACATTGGTACAGTTGTTTTGAAAGATGCTAATTATAAATTCTTTTTAACTGCCTCAGCTGATGTTAGAGCAAAAAGAAGATATAAAGAATATCTAGAAAAAGGCTTAGAAGTTAATTTTGAAGATATAAAGAACGATTTAATTCGTAGGGATGACTATGACTCACATAGAGAAGTAGATCCATTAGTAAAAGCGAGTGACGCTATTGAGGTTAACACAGATGATAAGAATATTGAAGAAACAGTAGAATTGATGCTATCGTATATTAATGGAGATAAATAATGTATAAAATAATTAGATTTATCGGTATAATAATCGGACACTTATGTTTTAGATTTGATATTAAAGGTAAAGAAAATTTAAATCAAGAAAATAATTTTATATTGGCTGGTAATCATAGATCAAATTGGGACCCAATATTTTTAGCTATGAATCTTGGAACCAATGTGGCTTTCTTTGCAAAAAAAGAGCTTTATGAAAATCCATTTATGAGATTTGTGCTTAATAAATCAAACGCAATAAAAGTTGACAGAGAAAAAGCGGATATCAAAGCAATAAAAGATGTTATGAGAACACTTAAGAATGGTAATAATTTAATTTTCTTTCCAGAAGGCACAAGAAATGTCGATGGCACTGCAAAAGCAAAAGAGGGAATACACTTAATTGCTAAAAGAACTGGCACAAATATAATTCCATGCCATATTGAAACAAACTATAAACTTTTTTCTAAAGTAAAAATTACTTTTGGAGAAATAATTAATGTAGATGAATTTGAACAATTGGAAGGAGATTTCTCTGAAAACTTAATGAAAAGGATATTGTCATTATAATGAAGATATATTTAGCAAAATATTATGGTTTTTGTTCTGGAGTTCGTTTGGCTGTAAAAAAAGCGAATGATTTCTTGGAAAAGCATAAAGAAGCAGAAATTGTTGGCGATTTAGTACACAATAAAACTGTGATTGATGAGTTTAATCGTCTAGGACTTAAACAAATTGATGATTATAAAAAAATTTTTTCAAATAATATTATCATACGCGCACATGGTGAAACAGTTGAAAATACTAAGTTTTTAGAAAAAAACCATAAAAATATTTGTGATACAACTTGTATAAAAGTAAAAAAAATTCACGAATTAGTGGAAAAATATTCAAATATAGGTTATAATATTATTATAGCTGGTGATAAAGAACATCCAGAAGTAAAAGCTATAGTATCTCATTCAAAATCAAAGGCAATAGTACTTAAAGATTTTGATGAAGCAAAAGATATTATTGGCTTAAAGCATCTTGCAGTTTTTGCTCAATCAACATTTATTTATGATAAATTTGATCAGATGTCAAAATACATAAAGGAGCATAATGAGGATGTACTTGTATTTAACACTATATGCAATGCTACTGAAAACAGGCAAAATGCAGTTAGAGAGCTTGCAAAGAAAGTAGATGTAGTTTTGGTCTTTGGATCAAATTTTAGCTCAAATACAAAAAAGCTATATGAAATCTCAAAGAATATAAATCCAAAAACATATTTACTTGAAAATATTCATGAGCTGGACATGAGTTTAATTAAACCAGATTATAAAATTGGTATTACAGCAGGTGCTTCGGCGCCTGATGATATAATTAAGGAGGCAATTAAAGTAATGGAAAATTTAAACCACGAAGAAACAATGAAAAAGGAGGATGCTAAAGAAACAAAAAAAGATGAAATGATAAAGGCAATTGATGATTCTTTCAAAAGAATATCAAGAGGCGAAATCATTGAAGGCGAAGTTCTTTATGTAACTGACAACGATGTTAGTGTAAACATCAACTTCAGAAGCGACGGTATTATTAAAAAAGAAGACCTAGCTGAAGAAGACGTTAATCCAAAGGATCTATATAAACAAGGTGATAAGATCAAAGTTTATGTAGTTAAGATTGACGACGGTGAAGGCAATGTTGTTCTATCAACTAAGAAATTGAAAGAAATGGAAGTTTGGGACAAGATCGAAGAAGTTAAAGACAGAAACGAAATAGTTTCCGTAAAAGTTAAATCACTTACTAAGGGTGGTTTGATTGTTAGCTATGAAGGAATTCAAGGATTTATACCAGCTTCACTAGTATCAGTTAGATATAAAGAAAATCTTGAAGAATTTGTTGGACAAACTTTAGACGTTGTAATTATTGACGTTGATATAAATAAGAGAAGATTAGTATTCTCAAGAAAAGCTGTTGAAAAACAAGAGCTTGACAAGAAAAGAGAAGAAGCTTGGGAAAATATTAAAGAAGGCGAAATAATTAAAGGAACTGTAGCAAGAATCGTTGATTATGGTGCTTTCATAGACCTAGGCGGAGTTGATGGCTTAGTTCACATCACAGACCTTACTTGGGGCAGAATTAGAAATCCTAAGGATGTTTTAAAACAAGGCCAAGAAATTGAAGTTAAAGTTTTATCAGTAGATAAGGAAAAGAACAGAATTTCACTTGGATTAAAACAAACAGTACCTGAACCATGGTCAGTATTTACTGAAAAATACCATGTAGGTGATGTTGTTGAAGTTGAAGTTGTTAATATTGAATCATATGGTGCTTTCGTTAGAATCATGGAAGGCGTAGACGCTTTACTACACGTTTCACAAATTTCTCACAAGAGAGTTAATGATCCAAAGGATGTATTAAAAGTTGGCGATCGCTTCGATGTTATGATTACAGAAATTCATGACGACAAAAAGGTAAGTGTATCTAAGAGAAGACTTGAAGAACCAGTTCAAGAAGAACATGAAGAAGAAGCTCCAGTAGCTGAAGAAGTTCATGAAGAAGAAAAACACGAAGTTGAAGAAAAACACGAAGTAAAGGAAGCTGAAGCAAAAGAATTACCTGTACAAGAAGATGATTTATCTGAAGATATGGGTGCGTTATTTAAAAATGCAATAGAAAATTCTGAATCTGAAGAACAATAATAATTGATTTTTAAAGGCACGCCTAGGCGTGCCTTTAATTAGTTAGGAGTTAGACAAATATTGAAAAGTATATCAAAATATATAAATGATTATCAAAATAAATACAATAAATCACCAAGTTTTATGATTAGAACTTATGGCTGCCAAATGAATGAACGCGACAGCGAATCTATAAGCTGGATTTTATCTAAAGAAGGTTTTGTAGAGACTAACAATATGGAGGATGCTGATATAGTCATATTCAATACCTGTGCTGTCAGACAAAACGCTGAAAATAAACTTATAGGTAATCTTGGCGATTTAAAGCATACAATGGAAGCTAAAAATTTAGAAAAGATTATCATGGTTTGCGGCTGTGTTATGGAAATCGACTCATCGAGACAATTCTTAGAAGATAAGTTCAAGCATGTAGATATCATATTTGGAACTAATTCCATTGCCATATTAGAAGATTTGCTTGAAGAGCATCTATCTACTAAAAAACAAGTTGTTAACATTGATTCCATTAATCTAAAGACAAGAGAAACAATTGGCCAAAATAGAAAATATAATTTCAAATCTTATGTCAATATTATGTATGGTTGCGATAATTTTTGTACATATTGCATTGTACCATACACAAGAGGCAGGGAAGTATCAAGAGACGCAAAAGATATAATCGCTGAAGTCAAGCATCTTGTTAATAGTGGCGTTAAAGAAGTGACTCTACTTGGACAAAATGTTAACTCTTATGGAAAAACTTTAGACCCTCAAATTTCTTTTGCTGAACTTATATATAAAATTGCTGATATAGATGGACTTGAAAGAATCAGATTCATGACATCACATCCTAAGGATATATCTAAAGAACTTATATATGCTTTTGATGAGATAGATAAGTTAATGCCATTTTTGCATATACCTGTGCAATCAGGCTCTGATAGAATACTTAAGCTTATGAACAGGAAGTATACTAGAGAAGATTATTTAGAAAAAATTGATATGATAAAGTCTCTAAAAAGAGATATAGCTTTATCGACAGACATCATCGTTGGATTTCCTGATGAAAGTGATACTGATTTTGATGATACCATTGATTTAATTAAAAGGGTAGGCTATGATCAAGCATTTACTTTTATATACTCAACTAGACCTGGTACTCTTGCTGCTAAGATGAAAAATCAAGTTCCTGATGATATTAAAAATGCAAGACTACAAAGACTTATTGAAGTGCAAAACGATATTAGCTTAGAAAAAAATAAAAAATATTTAGGTAAAACACTTAATGTATTAGTAGAAGGAACTTCTTCAAAAGATGACAATTTCTACTCAGGTAGATCTGAAGAGTTTAAATTAGTTAACTTTAAAGCTAATGAGAAAGACATTGGCAATATTGTTAAAGTAAAAATAAATGATGTTAAATCATTTTCTTTAAATGGTGAGAAAGTTGAAGATAGATAAAGACAAATTATCTCCTATGATGAAGGAGTATGTAGAACTTAAGGAAAAGAACCAAGATGCTATAGTTATGTATAGGATTGGTGATTTTTTTGAAATGTTTTTTGACGACGCAATTGAAGCGAGTGAAATGCTTGATTTAGTCTTAACAGGACGCGACTGCGGACTAGATGAGAGAGCTCCTATGTGCGGTGTGCCAGCTAAAGCAGTTGATTTTTATATCAATAAACTTGGTCAAATGAGTAAAAAAGTTGTTATAGTTGATCAAGTTGAGGACCCAAGACTAGCTCAAGGTCTTGTCAAAAGAGATATTGTTAAG
Source organism: Fenollaria massiliensis (assembly GCF_000312505.2). Classification (GTDB taxonomy): domain Bacteria; phylum Bacillota; class Clostridia; order Tissierellales; family Peptoniphilaceae; genus Fenollaria; species Fenollaria massiliensis. Next base: position 101,252 of record NZ_HG326224.1, read on the forward strand.
ATAGTTACGCCAGGCACTTCATCAAGCGGAGAAGAGCTTAATAAGTATATAATTTACCTTTATATTGACGACATGGGAGCATCCATCGTTAAATGTGATTATTTAACAGGTGATATCGATGCTCATGATTATAAGCTCAAGAGCAGCGTTTATGACATAGTTGACAGCATATTCAAGTATAATGTTGCCGAAGTTTTTATTAATGATGATTATCCAGAACTTGAAAACCTTATTAAGTATTTCGGTAAAAAGTCACTAGAATATGTAAAGACTTATAAGATTGATAATAATCTTGATGATATCATATCTATCTTAAAAGAAAATCACAATATAAATCTTAAGAAAAATGATTATAGAAAGATAATTGCTATATATTATCTTATATCTTATCTTGAATATACTCAAAAAAATGATTTGAAGCACTTTAAATTTGAAAATATCAATGATGATGTTAAAACCATGATTCTAGATGATCAAACTAGACTAAATCTTGAGATAGATTCATCGTACAATACTAAGTCAAAAACTTTATTTGATATACTTAATGATACCAAAACGGCTATGGGTCTTAGATATCTCAAAAATGCTATGCTTAAGCCACTTATTAACGCTAGTGATATAAACGAAAGACTTGATTTAGTAGAGTATTTTTATAAAAATGAAATAGAAATGACTGGTATTAGAAATTATCTTAAAAATATTCGTGACGTAGACAGAATTTCTAACAGAATCAATGAGATGACTGTTACAAAACAGGATATGCTAAGGCTTAAAGACTACATTATATATTCTGAAAATGCTGTAGCGCTTATAAAAGATGAAAATATTCGAAATAATTTTAAATTTTTTGCCTTAGATGACATAGTTAAGCTTATAGATATCGCTATAGATTCTATGGATAGTGACTATATAATTAAGCTTAATTACAATCAAGAGCTTGATAAATACAGAAGCCTTCAAAATGATTCTTTAAAGGAAATACTTTTACTTGAGGATAAAGATAGAAAAAATACTAAAATTAAAAATCTTAAGATAAAATACAATAAAATTCTTGGATATTTTTACGAAGTAACTAAATCAAATTTAAATATGGTTCCAGACTACTTTATTAAGAGAGCTACTCTTGTTAATAGTGAAAGATTTATTACCGAAGAGCTTAAGGCGCTTGAAACAGAGATACTTACAGCGAAAGATAAATTTGAATCGCTTGAAAAAGAGTTATTTAATGATATAAAGAATAAATTATTAGATAGCTTATCTAGAATAAAAAATTTAAGTGAAAAAATTGCTTATCTTGATTTTATAGTTAATCTTGCATATATTGCAAGAAAAAATAAATATGTAAGAGCAAGTATATCTGATGACAATCTTGTACTAAAAAATTCAAGACATCCTGTAATTGAAAAGAATCTCAAAGATACAGCCTTTATAGAGAACGATGCATACTTTGATACCAATAAGTATATAAAAGTCATCACAGGGCCAAATATGAGCGGTAAATCGACTTATATGAGGCAGATTGCAATATCTTTATATCTAAATCAAATAGGAAGCTTCGTTCCAGCGAGTGAAGCGAAACTACCTATTGTAGATAGGATATTTACTAGGATAGGTGCTTCAGATGATATATCAAGAGGTAACTCAACTTTTATGGTTGAGATGAAAGAAGTAAATGAAATATTAAAATTTGCTACAAAAGATAGTTTCATTGTTCTAGACGAAGTTGGTAGAGGTACTAGCACTAACGATGGTTTATCCATAGCCTTTGCAATACTTGAGTATATATCTAAGAAAATCAAGGCTAAAACAATTTTCAGTACTCATTACCACGAAATACCTCATTTAACTGAAGGCTTTAAAAATGTAGAGCAAATATCTATGGATATATTAGAAGATGGTGAAGATTTAATATTCTTAAGAAAGATAAAGAATGAAGCGCAAGATAAAAGCTACGGTATATATGTAGCAAAGCTTAGCGGTATCAATAATGACGTTATTTCAAGCGCTCAAGAGATGATGGATAGACTTGAATACCAAGACCTAAGTGTTAGAAAAAAAGAGAAAGAAAGTACAAATATTAGCTTAGATGAATACAAATACAGATCTTATGTAGATTCAATCAAAGCTATAAACATAAATTCAATGACTCCAATGGATGCTCTAAACGAGTTAAATAAGATAATTGAAAAAGCAAAAAAAATAGGTGATTAGATGATAAAAGTATTATCAAAAGAAACTGTTGATAAGATAGCTGCTGGCGAGGTTATAGAAAGACCAGTCTCAGTTGTCAAAGAACTTGTTGAAAATTCAATAGATGCTGGCGCTACAAATATAATTATCAAGATATATGATGGTGGAAAAAGAAAAATATCAATATCTGACAATGGCAGCGGTATAAACAGAGAAGATGTTAATCTAGCCTTTATTAAGCACTCTACAAGCAAAATCGAAAATGTTGATGATTTGTATAGGATACACACTATGGGCTTTAGAGGCGAAGCTTTAGCGAGCATCAAGGCCATAAGCAATGTTAGCTTGATAAGTAAGACTGAAGAAGAAGAGATTGGCTCTAAAATAAGCTTTTTTAATGGGAATAAAAGAATAGAAAATATATCCACCAATAAAGGCACATCAATCATTGTCGAAGATATCTTCTATAATATTCCTGCAAGAAAGAAGTTTTTGAAGAAAGATACTTATGAATCAAATCTTATAAATGATCTTCTTTATAAACTTGCTATAGCAAATCCAGCTATTGGCTTTAAATATATGAATAATGATAAGGTCATATTTGATTTATTTAGTAATCAAAGCTTATACGAAAGGATTAACAGTCTTTATGGCTATGATACAGCTATTAATATGAAAGAAGTTAATATTAATAGCGATAAATTTAAAATTAGAGGATATATTTCAAATAATCTTCTATATAGAAGCAATAAAAGGAATCAGCTTTTATATATAAATAATAGAACTGTTAGGAATGAAACTATCAATAAAGTAATAAACGAAGCGTATAAATCTACTATACCACTAAATAGATTTCCAGTCTTTTTCTTATTTATAGATATAGACCCAAGTATGCTTGATGTTAACATACATCCAGCTAAGACCGAAGTTAAGATACAAGATATGGATGAGCTACTAGTCTTATTAAACTCAAATCTAAAACGCATAATAAATAATGATGTTGAGCTTAAAATTGCCTTTTCAGATAAAAAAGATGAAAGGGAAGAGGAGACTAAGCTAAATATAGTAGAAAAAGATGAAGAAAAAAGTGATGATGCAGTAAGAATTACTTATGAAGAGGATATTAATGATATAGATAATACAAATTATGCTAAATCTAATGATAAAATATATGACGATGAATTTACTGAGGATGAAATTAATGATTTAGATGAAAATAATGCAGATATACCAGTTTTTGATGATGAAGAGTTCATAAATGACATAAATTTATTGCAAGATAGAAATAATAATATTAAAGAATCTAAACAAAATTATGAAGAGTTTTTAATATTTGATGACGAAACTAAAGAAGATAATAATAAAATACTTATGGACGATATCAATATACTTGACGCGTATAAGATAGAAGGCGTTTTGTTCAATACTTTTATACTGCTTTATGACTACAACAACGACTTCGTTGTTATGATTGATCAACATGCTGCTCACGAGAGAATACTATATGAAGAATTCACTGAAAAATTTAAGAATTCCAAAGTAAATTCACAGTTCATAGAAGGCGTATCTCCTGTAAAGCTAACTGTTAATGAAGAAGAAACAATAAAAGAAAATATGGCTCTACTTAATAAGTTTGGCTTTACTATAGATATATATCCTGATCATAATGTAGTTGTCAGAAGTATGCCTATAATATTTGGTGGTAATTATAGCTTAGACTTAATTAAAGATATCATCGGTATACTTGATAACGAAAAAACTAATATTTATGATTACAAAGTTGAAAAAATTATGAAGTATGCTTGTAAAAACGCTATCAAAGCTGGAGATAAGATATCAAATATTGAGATAGACAAGCTTATTGAAGACCTTAAAAAATGTAAGTATCCAACAACTTGTCCACACGGAAGACCAAGTATGGTTATACTAAAGAAGAATATGATTGAAAAGATGTTTTTTAGGATACAAGGATGAAAGAAAAAATTATAGTTATTTCAGGACCAACTGGTATTGGTAAATCAAAGGTAGCTGTTGAGCTTGCTAAAAAACTTGAAAATGCTGAGATAATTTCATCTGACTCTATGCAGATATATAAAGAAATGAGCATAGGTACTGCAAAAGTAACTGATGATGAGATGTCCGGTGTAAAACATCACATGATAGATGAAGTCAGCATTCATGATGATTTCTCAGTCTACGACTATCAAAAAAAGGCAAAAAAGCTTATTAGTGATATGAATAAACGAAGCACTATCCCTATAATTATAGGTGGAACTGGTCTATATATTAATTCTTTATTATATAAGCTTGATTTTAGCAGTGAAGCTGAAGATAAAGAACTTAGAGAAAAATTAAATAATGATGCAAATAAATATGGCAAGGAATATTTATATAATAAATTAAAAGAGCTAGATCCAGAATGCGCTGAAAAGCTTAGTATAAACGATACTTTTAGAATAATTAGAGCTTTGGAAGTTATATATAAGAGCGGCAATAAATACAGCGAAGAAAATAAAAATTTCAGAGAGCACAATGATGAATACGATAAGCTTATCTATATACTTCAAACAGATAGAGAGCTTTTATACGACAGAATAAATAAAAGAGTCGACAAAATGCTTGAAGCCGGACTTTTAAATGAAATTAAAAATATTATAAAGGACATGAGCCCGGATGAAATCGCTTCAAATAGAGCTCTTTTAGCTATTGGATATAAAGAACTTATAAGCTATTTGCAAGGTGAAATCACTTATGAAAGAGCTGTTGAACTGATTAAACAAAAATCAAGAAATTACGCAAAAAGACAATTAACATGGTTTAGACGTGAAAGCGAAGCTAATTTCATTGATATGAACTTTGATGATATAGAGCAAACAGTCAAAACAATATATAAAGATATTAAAAAAAGGTGGAAGAATGAATAATATTTACAAAAATTACGACTTATCTGATGCTGTCATAAATTTAGTTAATGATGCTTCTGATAATTTAAATGAAACATATAAAGAATATGAAAAAAATAAAGAGATCAATCAAATAAAAGTTATACATGCTATGCAAAAAAATAATCTGGCTGCATCAGACTTTTATTTTGCTACTGGTTACGGTTATGGTGACATCGGTAGAGATAAAATTGAAGAAATTTTTAAAGATATCTTTAATGCTGAAGATGCTTTAGTAAGAACTTCTATAGTTTCTGGTACTCACGCTATATATATAATGCTTTCTTCGGTTCTTAACCATGGAGATGAATTTATATACGTTACTGGAGCTCCTTATGACACTATACAAAAAAGTATAGGCTTAGTTGGAGATTTAAGGGACTCTTTAATGAAAAAAGGTATAATGTATAGCCAAGTGGAACTAAAAGGCGCTACGATCGATTTTGAGGCCTTAGAATTGAAAATCACAAAAAATACCAAAGCAATTGTTGTGCAAAGGTCAATTGGATATGAATTTAGAAAGGCAATCAATCTTCACGCAATAAAGAATGATATGCTTAAGTTTAAAGAGAAGCATCCAGACATTGTCATCATGTATGATAATTGTTATGGTGAATTTACAGATAGTATTGAACCAACAGATATGGGTGCGGACATCATAGCGGGATCACTTCTTAAAAATCTTGGCGCTGGCATAAGTTTAGGCGGCGGATATCTGGTTGGAAGAAAGGACCTTATTGAGCTAGCTGCAGACCGCTTATATGCACCAGGACTTGGTAAAGAGCTTGGCTTATCTTACGGCACGCTTAGAACAACACTACAAGGCTTATATATGTCGCCAAGAGTAGTTTGTGAGGCTCTTAAGACACAAAGTTTATTCTCTTATGTGTTTACAAAGCTTGGCTTTGAGTGCACTCCTGAGTTTAACGAGCACAAATCAGATATAGTTTGCGCAATAAAATTCAAAGACCCAGATATACTTATAAAGTTCTGTAAATCAATACAAAAAGCAGCTTGCGTTGACTCATTCTTAACACCAGAGCCTTGGGATATGCCAGGCTATGAGAACAAAATAATTATGGCATCAGGTAGCTTTATAGATGGCTCATCCATAGAGATATCTGCTGATGGCCCGATAAGAGAACCATATATCGCTTATTTTCAAGGATCAATGTCATTAGAGCAAGGTAAGCTTGGATTAATGATAGCCTTACAAGACCTAGTAGATGCAGGGAAGATATCATTATAATAAAAAAATACGAAAAAAATAAAAGTATTAGAGCAAATCTAATACTTTTTTCTATTGGCTAGTGGATTGTTTTCAATTGATTTCTTAAGAGTGCTATTGTCAAGATGTGTATATATCTGTGTTGTAGCAACTGATGTGTGGCCAAGAATCTCTTGAAGGGACCTTATATCAACCGAGCCATACTTATACATAAGGGTAGCGGCAGTATGTCTTAATTTGTGTACAGTGAACTTATTTTTATCAAGACCAGCCTCTAGTAAATACTTATCAAACATGTACTGAACAGCGCGATTTGACATACGAACCTTCTTTTGAGAGATGAAAAGGGCATGTTTATCGCTTTCTTTCACATCTTTTGGTCTCAATTCAATGTAATCCTTTATTGCACTAAAGGTAGCATCATTTAAATATAATTGTCTTTCTTTATTGCCTTTACCAACGACATTGATGTATCTATTCTCATTAATAGAGTCTAAATTAAGGCTAGTAAGCTCAGATATACGCAAGCCGCAGTTTAAAAACAGCATGATTATGGCATAGTCACGATTACGCATTTCATTATTTTCATTCTTCATTATAGTATTTAATAGCGTTTCGCATTGATTTAGAGTTAAATATATAGGTAGACGCTGATCAATCTTAGGCATTTCTAATTCATTTGCAACATTATTATCAATTAGATTAACCTTCATTAGATAAGCGTATAGAGCATGAACTACAGCAGCTTTTCTATATTTACCATAATTAGTATTATCAAGATCTTCATCAGCATAGGATATAAAAGCATATAGGTCATTAATTTGAAGCCTTTTAATATCATCAATAGTGACAGATGTATAATAATATTCATCGTTTTGATCTAAAATTTCTAGACGAATAGCGACAAAGTTAAGAAAAGATTTTAAGTCGTAGTAATAACTTTGGATAGTGTTAACGGACAAACCTTTAACTGATTTTAAATATCCTAAAAAGTCTTTAATATAGTTAGGATCATTTTTTTGTGTAATTGCCATATATTAGAGGCCCCTTTCGTTATTATGTGTTTATGTCACTAAATTTATATTTAGCGACATTTTATCCATTTCTATTATACCACCCTTTCTTATAAATGTCAACGCTTTTTTATCAAATTTTATAATTATAGATATTTACTTTTAGTATAAATTTATAATTTATTATTTAGACAAACAAAAAATGTGTAGACATTTCATCTACACATTTTATTTAAATACTATTTAGCGTAATCAGTACTTCTTGTTTCTCTAATGACAGTAACTTTTATTTGACCTGGATATTCCAAATTTTCTTCAATTTGTTTAGCAATATCGCGGCTCATTAAAAGCATTTTATCTTCATCTATAACTTCAGGTTTAACCATTATCCTAATTTCTCTACCAGCTTGTATAGCATAAGATTTTTCGATACCTTCGAATGAGTTTGCTATACCTTCTAGTGTTTCTAGTCTCTTGATGTATGATTCTAAGGTTTCTCTTCTAGCACCTGGTCTTGCAGCGGATATTGCATCTGCGGCTTGAACTATAACAGCTTCGACTGTTGTAGGTTCTTCATCACCATGGTGTGAACCGATAATGTTTAGAACTTCTTTGTTTTCCTTATATCTCTTGCAAGCATTTACACCTATTTCAACATGACTTCCTTCCATTTGTTGGTCAATGGATTTACCTATGTCATGAAGTAAACCTCCTCTTCTAGCAAGTCTTATGTCTGCTCCTAGCTCTTCTGCAATAGTTGCTGATATTTTAGCAACTTCTATAGAATGTTCTAGAACATTCTGACCATAACTTGTTCTAAATTTAAGTCTACCTAATAGTTTTACTAGCTCAGGATGTAAGTTACGTACACCAGCTTCGATAACGGCTCTTTCTCCTTCTTCTTTTATAACTGTCTCTACCTCGACCTTAGCTTTGTTGACCATCTCTTCAATCCTAGCTGGATGAATTCTTCCGTCAGCTATAAGTTTTTCCAAAGCAATTTTGCAAATCTCTCTTCTAATTGGGTCAAAACTTGATAATACTACTGCTTCCGGTGTATCGTCTATAATTAGATCTACTCCGGTTAAAGTTTCTAGTGTTCTTATATTTCTACCTTCTCTACCGATGATTCTTCCCTTCATCTCGTCATTTGGTAGGTTAACAACATTAACACTAACTTCAGTTACATAGTCAGATGCATTCTTTTGAATAGCATCTGCTATGATTTCTCTAGCATTCTTTTGTGCTTCTTCTTTTGCATCGTAAGTTGCTTGCCTAATATAAGCAGCACACTCGTGAGTCATTTCTTTCTTAACTTCATCCAAGATTATGTCTTTAGCCTCTTGAGTAGTCATTTTAGAAACGCGCTCAACTTCTTTTCTTCTTTCTTCAATTAATTGTTCAACTTCTTCTTCCTTCTTGCTTAATGAGTTCATCTTGTTTTTAAGTTGTTCTTCTTTCTTTTCATAAGATTGTGTTCTCTTATCAAGATTTTCTTCTTTGTTGATCAATCTTTTTTCCGATTTTTTCAGTTCGATTTCTTTTTCTTTTGCTTCTTTGTCGAGGTCATTTCTTAGTTTGTGAATTTCTTCTTTAGCGGATAGTATCTTTTCTTTTGCTTCTTGACTTGCCTTAGTCTTTGCTTCTTCGATAATTCTACTTGATTCAATTTCAGCGCTTTTAATCTTCTTTTCGCCTATAATCTTTCTAAGTATATATCCTATGATAGCTCCGATTACTATTGCAAGAAGAGCTGCAATCAATACTTCGCCTGATAAAAACTTATCCAAACTTAAAACACCTCCTATTAAATTTTATTGGTTTTAAGCATCACGCTTAAAGTTATTATACCACATATTCTTTATTTAAGCAAGGTTTTATATGATAAACATAGATATTTTTTATAGTTTAGTTAGTATTTATACAATAAAAAAGGACTATAAATTATAGTCCTGGTGATAATAATCTTGATATTGATTCCTTTATTCTAACGATTCTACTTCTCTTATTATACTTTTCAAGTGTTAATACAGATGATTTTTCAATATCTTTCAAAAACTGTTCGCTAAGTAGTTTATTTGTATTTTGATCATAGAATACTAGATTAGCTTCAAAATTTAGTGAAAAACTTCTAATATCAAAATTAGCTGTTCCAACTGTACATATATCATCATCTTTTATAACTTGCTTAGAATGTAAAAAACCGTTTTCATATTGATATACCTTGATGTTATCTTCTAATAGCTGTCCTACATGACTTAGTGTTGACCAATAAACAAAGATGTGATCAGGTTTATTTGGTATCATTATTCTAACATCAACGCCTGATAAAGCAGCTATCCTTATCGCCTCAAATATTGAATCATCTGGAATAAAATATGGACTTTGTATCCAAAGTCTAGTTTTTGCTGTACTTATCATTTTTAGATAAACGTTCTTTATGTTTTCAAACATTGAGTCTGGTCCTGACGTTACAAGCTGCATACTGTTTAAAGTCTTCTCATCATGGTCTTTATAATATTCTCCGTCAGCTTTAATTCCAGTTGCAAATCTATAATCAAAGTTAAACCTTCTTAAATACTCTTCAACTATATCCCCTGTTAGCCTAAAATGAGTATCTCTCCAGAAACCAAATTTTTTACTTTTGCTTATATATTCATTGCCAACGTTAAAACCGCCACTATATGCGATTTTACCATCTATTATAACTATCTTTCTATGATTTCTATAGTTAAATCTTGTTGTAAATTTAGAGAAGAACAATGGAAAGAATGAGTCAATCTGTCCTCCAAGCTTCTTAAATTCTCTAAAATACTTCTTTCTAATGCTTCTTGATCCAACAGCATCAACTAAGATTCTAACTTCTACCCCTTCTTTAAGCTTTTGATTTAGAAGATTGATAAACTTTCTTCCTAATTTATCTGTCTTAAAAATGTAATATTCTATATAAATATACTCTTGAGCCTTTATTACATCTTCGAATAAATCTTTAAATTTATCTTTTCCGTCAAAATAAAATTTTACATCATTATAATCAGTAAAAGTAGCATCGCATGTTGATAGGCACAAATTTATAAGCTCTTTTTGATCTGAATTTAAATCCTCAGACTTTGTAAGCGCAAAAAATTTCTTTTGATTTTCAACAATTCTTTTCTCTTTCTGATCAAGCATCATCTTTTCATCAAAAGTTTTCATTTTTCTGTAATCAAGGCCAAAGAACATATAAAGTATAAAGCCAACGAATGGCAAATACAGTAGTATCATTAACCATAGCCATGTCGACTTTATATTCTTTCTTTCCTTAAAAACAATAAACAATCCTAAAAGCAAGTTTAATATATAACCTATCAAAACTTGTAATGAGATATCCATCGCATTATCTCCTATTTCTTAGTATTCTTTGATTTGTACCTCTTATTAGTATCTAGTATTTTCTTTCTTATTCTTATAGACTTTGGAGTTACTTCGATTAGTTCGTCATCTTCGATAAATTCAAGCGCTTCTTCAAGTGATAGTACTCTTGGAGGGCTAAGTCTGATTGCATCATCAGAACCTGCAGCTCTTGTATTTGTCATTTGTTTTTTCTTAGTAACGTTAACTTCTATATCAAGGCCCTTTGGATTTTCTCCAACTACCATGCCTTCATAAACTTCAGTTTGTGGTCCAATAAATAGTATGCCTCTTCCTTGAGCTATATTTAGTCCATAGCTTGATGCTACACCAGTTTCAAAAGCAATAAGTGAGCCAGTTGTTCTTGTAGGTATCTCTCCCTTGTATGGCTCATATCCTAAAAAGATTGAGTTAATAATACCTTCTCCGTGTGTATCAGTCATAAACTCGCTTCTGTATCCAATTAAGCCTCTTGCAGGCATTTTGAATATAAGTCTTGAATATCCAGCTGAATTTTCTTTCATCTCTTGTAATTCAGCTTTTCTTCTTGATAATTTATCAATAACTGCTCCAACAAATTCTTCAGATACGTCTACAGTAACTTTTTCCATTGGCTCAAGTTTTTTGCCGTTCTCATCAGTTTTAAATAATACTTGTGGCTTTGATAATTGAAGCTCGTAATCTTCTCTTCTCATTGTTTCAACTAAAACTGATAAGTGAAGCTCCCCTCTTCCTGACACTTTAAATGCATCAGTTGAATCAGTTTCCTCAACTCTTAAGGATACATTTGATTGTAATTCTTTTTCAAGTCTTGCCTTTATTTGTCTTGATGTTACGTATTTGCCTTCTCTTCCTGCAAATGGTGAATCATTTACTATGAAGTTCATAGAGATAGTTGGTTCAGAGATTTTAACAAAGTCAAGGGCTTCTGGGCATTCAGGATCAGCTATAGTGTCGCCTATAGATATGTCTTCAATACCAGTAACTGCAACTATTGCCCCGCCTTTTTGCTCATTTGTTTCAACCTTATCAAGACCAATGAACTCATATAATTTACCTATCTTAACTTTTCTTTTCATTTCTGGATGAAGCTTATTGACTAAGACAGCCTCAGCACCATTTTTAATAGTACCTCTTTCAATTTTACCTATACCGATTCTACCTACATAGTCATTGTAATCGATAGTAGATATAAGTAATTGTAGTGGCTCTTCTTCATTTGATTCAGGAGCTGGTATATGCTCAATAATTGCATCGAATAAATCATCCATATTATCTTTTTCTATAGTAACTTGATTTGTAGCATACCCTTTTTTAGCTGATGCAAAGATAAATGGTGCTTCAAGTGCTTCGTCTTCAGCGCCTAATTCTATAAATAAATCTAAAACCTCATCAACAACTTCAACTGGTCTAGCTTCTGGTCTATCTATTTTGTTTATACAAACTATAACAGGTAGATTAAGTTCGAATGCCTTCTTTAATACAAATTTTGTTTGTGGCATAGGTCCTTCAAAAGCATCAACAACTAAAACAACACCATTAACCATCTTTAAAACTCTCTCTACTTCTCCTCCGAAGTCAGCATGGCCTGGTGTATCTATGATATTTATCTTTTTACCGTTATGTATAACGGCTGTATTTTTTGAAAGTATAGTAATTCCACGCTCTTTTTCAAGGTCGCCAGAGTCCATAACTCTGTCTTGTACGACTTGATTTTCTCTAAATGTACCTGATTGTCTAAGCATTTGGTCAACTAGGGTTGTTTTGCCATGGTCAACGTGAGCTATGATTGCTATATTTCTTAAATCTTCTCTTAACATATTATTCCTCCTAAACACTACCTTTTATTATAATACTTTTTTATAATAATTACAAGTATTTTAGCTCCTATGATCAATAAAGCTTGAAAAAATAGTGCACTTTATTCCATGGTCGAGTCTAGCCACTTTATCCGTCAAAGCCTCAACTATCTTAAGACCTCTTCCTCCTAGATTACAAACTTCTTTGTTTGAACAAATACTTAAAGTGCCAGCGCCTTCATCCTCTACTCTTAATTTGATAGTCTCATTATCTATTGATATGTATAGTTTAACCTTCTTATCCTTGCTGTATTGATTGCCATGTGATGCTGAATTTAACAAAAGCTCATTAAGAACAAGCCTAATGTTAAAAATCATTTCATTAGGCAGATACTCATATAGATTTTCTACTATCCTATCAACAAATACTTCAACACTCTCAATGTTTGAAGATACCGTTCCATAAAATTTATACATTATATCATTCCTCTACTAGTCTATTTATACCCGCTAAAATAAATTAATAACATATTGTTAGAAATAATATCTTTTGGGTATAAATATCTCGAAAGGAAGGAGGTAGCATTATGGACAAATACGAATGCGATGCATGCGGTTACGTTTATGATCCTGAAATAGGTGATCCAGACGGAGGTATAGCTCCAGGAACAGCTTTCGAAGACATCCCTGATGATTGGGTATGCCCAGTTTGCGGTGTTGGTAAAGACATGTTTACTAAAATGTAACTAAAATTTAAAAGCTGAAACGATTCGGTTTTTATCAATATGTACCTAGTACATAAAAAGGTCAGGCATTATTGCTTGACCTTTTTGCGTTATAAAAAAGACGATCAATACGATCGCCTTAATTATTAGATTATTTCCTCAAATTTATTTAAAACTTCTTTTACTCCCCTTTTATCTTGCGAGGAGAATGGTATTAAGCTATCCTTTTCAAGATTAATTAAAGATTTCTTAATAATGCTAATTTGTTTTAATATCTGTGATGATTTTAGTTTATCAAGCTTATTAGCAATGATGAGATAATCAGTACCTGTTGATTGAATATAATCATACATCATCAAATCTAATTTTGTTGGCTCATGCCTAACATCAATTATTTGACAGATTAAAGCAATATTTTGTGATTTAACAAGGTACTCTTCGATAATTTTCTTCCACTTTTCTCTTTCGCTCATCGATATCTTAGCATAACCATAGCCTGGAAGGTCAACAATTCTAAACATATTATCAATATTATAAAAGTTTATTGTTCTAGTCTTTCCTGGTGAAGATGATGTATATGCAAGTTTTTTTCTGTTAGTAAGAGCATTTATAAATGAGCTCTTTCCAACATTACTTCTGCCAACTAAAACGATTTCTTTAAGTCCATCTTTTGGATAACTTTTCTCATCAACAGCCATCCTCTCTAGGAATGGTTCATTAATCTTAAGCATCTTTATCACCATCTATAAATATAATTTTACTAAGTTCTTTAAAGTTATTAACGTAGTGTACATTTAAGCTTTCTTTAATATTTTTTGGAAGTTTTTCAAAGTCCTTTTTATTTTCCATTGGAAGTATAAGGTCTTTGATCTTCATTCTCTTAGCTGCAAGAGCCTTTTCTTTTAGCCCGCCAATTGCAAGTACGTTTCCTAAAAGTGTAATTTCGCCTGTCATTGCAAAATATCTGTTAATCTTTTGATCTGTAAGTGCAGATAATATCGCTGTAGTTATTGTAATACCAGCGCTTGGGCCATCCTTTGGTATGGCTCCTTCCGGAACGTGAACATGTATATCAAAGTCTTTAAACTTTTTCTTATCAATATTATAATATTCATAATTTGCCTTTAAGTAGCTAATGGCTAATTGACAAGATTCTTGCATAACTTTTCCAAGATTACCTGTAATATTTAATTTACCATCGCCCGGCATTAATTGCGCCTCTACGTTTATGGTATCGCCACCTACCCTAGTCCAAGCAAGACCCACAGCTTTACCAACACTATCTTGTTTGTCAACTAAGTTATATTCAAATATTGGTCCTTCTAATAATTTATCAACAGTTTTTACATCAACTTTTTTGATTAAATCATCTTCCATATATTTTTTATAAACTAATTTTCTAATTATAGATTGAACTTTTCTTTCAAGCTCTCTCACACCAGACTCTCTTGTGTAATTATCAATAAGTCTATAAAGTGCTTCATCTTCAAATTTTATCGCATCTTTATTTAGTCCAGCATTTTCTAAAGATTTTGGTACTAGATATTTTTTAGCTATATTAAGTTTTTCTTCGTCAGTATAGCCTTCTATCCTTATAATTTCAAGTCTATCTAATAAGGCTTCTGGTATAGTATCTAATGAATTTGCTGTTGTAATGAATAAAACTTCTGATAAGTCATAAGGAAGCTCTAAGTATCTATCAGTAAAATCACTATTTTGCGAGCTGTCAAGCACTTCTAGTAAGGCGCTTGATGGATCTCCTCTAAAATCTTGACCAATCTTATCAATTTCATCAAATAAAAATACTGGGTTCTTTGACTTAGCCTTCTTCATTAAAGAAATTATTCTTCCTGGCATAGATCCAACATAAGTTCTCATATGACCTCTTATATCTGCTTCATCTTTAATACCGCCAAGCGACATTCTAACAAAATTTCTATTCGTAGCATTTGCTATTGAATTAGCAATAGAAGTCTTTCCTACTCCTGGAGGACCAACAAAACATATAATTGATCCCTTTATAGCCTTCTTATTATTAAGTATTGCAAGGTACTCAAGTATCCTGTCCTTAACATCTTTTAAGCCATAGTGATCTCTGTCAAGGATTTCCTTAGCTAGTTTTAAATCTTTTGTATCCTTAGTTCTATTGTTCCAAGGAAGATCCTTAATTAGCTCAATATATTGAAGCGTTGAAGGATAATCGGGCGATGTAAGTGGTGTTTGCTCGAGCTTTTCTATCTCCTTGAAAGCCTTTTCCTCAACTTCTTTTGGAGCTTTTAGCTTTTTGATATCGTTTCTATAAACATCGAAAATATTTTTAGCTCCTGATTTATCAGCATTTAGTTCATTTTTAATAATTTTTAATTGTTCATGAAGGATGTAATCTTTTTGATTTTTGTCCATAGCATCTTTAGTTTTATCTTGCAGTGTTTTTAATACTTCTATAGTAACTATGGATTTATTTATAGTATCAATAACTATCTTAGTTCTTTCTTTTTTATCGTTTGCATTGATATATTCTTGAGTAATTTTTTTGTCAATATCAAGTCTTGAAAATATACTATCCAAAAATACATTATAATCTACAGTATTTGGCTCTATCCTGTCTTTACTTGATTGATTCTCCATAATCAAGGCATTTAACTTGTCAAGAGCACTTTTAACAACTCCAGAATATGTAATATTTTCAGGATTGTCAAATGAATAGTCATTCTCATCATTTAATTTTATAAGATGGCCATAAACAATGCCATCGCTCTTAAAAACATCACTTAAATAAACCTTAGAAAGAGTTCTAAAGTTCATCTTCATATATTTATTATTTGGAACTATGGATTCAATCTCAGCAAGTACACCAATTTCATATACAGACTTAGTACTAGATATAGTCTTTCTGTTTGCTTTTAGCTGATATACAGCAAAGATGCCATTAGTCTTTGATGCTTTAGCAATAGAATTTACCAAGTCTTCATTATCTAAATTTACACTGTAAAAGTTATTACTAACTAGATTTAAGTTCTCTATAGAAACGATTGGAGCCTTGATTCCATCTTCTCCATAGTCATCATCAAATGAAAAATTATCGATTATTTCTTCATAATTATCCATATCTTTCTCCTTTAATAAAAGGCCGAAACAATTATGTCCGGCCTTATTAAGCTTCTAAATAAGCAGTCTGCTTTATCTATGAAACAATTTTTTCTTCTTTTCCTTTACCCTCGCTTGGATAAGTTAATTTTTTCTTTCCATCTATAATAGAAGCATCAATTTTTAAAGTTCCATTGTACTTTTTAGATGGAAGTTCATACATTATATCAAGCATTACTTTTTCGATAATGCTCCTTAGTCCTCTTGCACCAGTCTTCATTTCAATAGCTTTTTGAGCTATCCTTCTAACTGCATCGTCAGTGAATTCAAGCTCAGCGCCGTCCATCCTTATAAGCTCTTGATATTGCTTGATAAGAGCGTTCTTTGGCTCCCTAAGTATCTTAACCAAATCATCTTCTTTAAGCTCATTAAGTGAGACAGTTACAGGAAGTCTACCAATAAGCTCTGGAATTAGACCAAATTTCATTAAATCTTCGCTTTCAACATGTTTTAAAGCTTCAGATTTTTGTTTTGATTTGTCAAAAATTTCTGATCCAAAACCGTAAGATTTTTTATTGGTTCTCTTGGCTATGATATCGTCAAGACCTTGGAAGGCTCCTCCAACTATAAATAGTATATTGCTTGTATCAACTTGAATAAACTCTTCTTGAGGATGCTTTCTTCCGCCTTGTGGTGGAACATTGGCAATAGTTCCCTCTAAAATTTTTAGAAGTGCTTGTTGAACGCCTTCACCACTAACATCTCTTGTAATGGAAACGTTTTCGCTTTTCTTAGCAATCTTATCAATCTCATCAACATAGATAATACCTCTTTCAGCTCTATCTATATCATAATTTGCGTTTTGAATAAGCTTAAGTATGATGTTTTCAACATCTTCTCCAACGTATCCTGCTTCAGTAAGAGTAGTTGCATCACATATAGCGAATGGAACGTTAAGTATTCTTGCTAATGTCTCAGCAAGAAGTGTTTTACCGCTTCCTGTTGGACCAAGTAGTAGTATATTACTTTTCTTTATCTCTACATCTTTATCTACAGTATCCTTTGTGATTCTCTTGTAATGATTATAAACAGCAACGGATAAAGTCTTTTTAGCGTCATCTTGTCCAATAACATAATCATCCAAAGACTTTTTTATCTCCATTGGTGTTGGTAAAACCATATCTTCAAAATCAAAAGTATCTTCATTTAATAAGTGATCTTCTTCCAAAATATCCATGCAAACGTTTATACATTCATCACAGATATATACATTTGGTCCAGAAATTAATCTTTTGACTTCATTTTGAGTCTTACCACAAAAGGAACATCTTATTTCATCATATTTAGACATCTATTAATGTTTCTCCATAACTTTATCTATTAGACCGTACTTAACAGCTTCCTCAGCATTTAAGTAATAGTCTCTGTCAGTATCTCTGTTGATAATATCAATATCTTGACCAGTTTTTTCTGACAATATCTTATTAATTCTCTTTCTTATTTCAAGAATCTTTTCAGCTTGAATACGAATATCTTCAGCTTGTCCTTGTGTTCCACCAAGTGGCTGATGAATCATAATATCAGCGTTTGGTAAGGCATATCTCTTGCCTTTAGCGCCTGCTGCTAATAAGAAGGCACCCATTGACGCAGCTAAGCCAACGCATATAGTTGATACATCGGGTTTTATATATTGCATTGTATCATATATGGCAAAGCCAGCTGATACTGAGCCTCCTGGTGAATTTATATAGATTTGTATATCTTTATCAGGGTCTTCTGCTTCAAGGAATAATAGCTGAGCAACTATAAGGTCAGCCATCTCATTGTGTATTTCGCCTGACAAGAAAATAATTCTTTCTTTTAAAAGCCTTGAGTAGATATCATATGACCTTTCTCCTCTGGAACTTTGTTCTACAACCATAGGAATTAATGCCATTTTATCACCTCATTAAATATATTTTACTTTTTTCTTTATATCGTCTATTGATTTTGAGTTTAATATGCCTCTATCTAAAAATTCTAAAGAGCCTTCGCTCATTGATTTTTTAAATTCTTCTTTGTCTTCAGCTTTGTACATTTCTGCTAATTTATCCAATTCTTTGTCATAATCTCTCTTAGTGGCTTTTATCTTATTGTCTTTTGCATATTTTTCAAGTATTAAACCAAGTTTAACTCTCTTTTCAGCTGGCTCTTTGAATGTTTCTTTAATCTCGTCATCTGTCTTGCCAGTATATTTCTTGTAATCATCGTAGTTAAGTCCTTGAGCTTGTAATCTGTATTGGAAATTTCTAAGCTCATTTTCAACTTCATCTTCAATCATTCTGTTTGGAACGTCAAATTTTGTTTCTTCGATAACTTTATCTAGAACCTTGTTTTCTCTTTGAGTATCAACCATTTCATTGAATTGAGCTTTTAATTTCTTTCTAAGGTCAGCTTTGAATTCTTTTAATGTATCAAATTCAGAAACGTCTGAAGCAAAGTTATCATCAAGTTCAGGTAATTCTTTAACCTTGATTTCATTTATCTTGCAAATAAACTTAGCGTCTTTGCCTTTTAAATCTTCAGCATGGTATTCTTCAGGGAATTTAACATTTACATCAAATTCTTCGCCTATAGCTCTATCAATTAATTGATCTTCAAATCCTGGAATAAATGAGTTAGAACCAATTTCTAGTTCGTAATCCTTAGCTTCTCCGCCTTGGAATGCTTCATTATTAACATATCCTTTGAAATCAAGTTTAACAATATCGCCTTTTTTAGTTTTTCTATCTTCAACGATAGTGTATCTAGCATTTTCATTTCTTAATCTTTCGATTTCATTTGTTACTACTTCTTTATCGAATTCTTCTTTAACGTCTTCAACTTCCATTTCTTCAAAGTTCGGTAATTCAAACTCAGGAACTACTTCTACTTCAAAAGTAAAGTTGATTTTTTCATTTTCTTTAAAGTCTTTTACATCAACATCTGGTTGATCAACAACTTTTAAATCAAGTTCTTCTAATGCCTTTGGATAGATTTCTTGCAAGCAAATGTTTATAGCTTCATCATAAAATACTTGAACACCATAGTTTTGTTCAATAATCATCTTAGGCACTTTGCCTTTTCTAAATCCAGGAATATTGAATTTAGATCTCATCTTCTTATAAGCCTCGTCTATCTTAGGCTCAAATTCTTTCCAATCTACGTCTACATTGAAGTAAACTTTATTTTTTTCTTTTTTGTCAAAATTAACTTTCACTTAATTCACTCCTTAAAATTACTTATGTTGTTATTATATCACTAAAATCACTATAAGTAAATAAATATTTTACATAATACACAAGAAAAAGCCAAACGCGATTAAAGTTTGACTTTTAATTAAATTATTTACCAAAATCAACGCTTGGTGCGTTCTCTGCTCCTGCTTGAGCTTCAAATGTTTTAAATTTATCAAAGCCTAGCATCGATGCAAAGATATTGTTAGGGAAAGTCCTAACTGATTTATTAAACTCAGTTGCTTCGTTATTAAAGTCACGTCTTGCAACTGCTATCCTGTTTTCAGTTCCTGCTAATTCATCTTGTAAGCTTAAGAAATTTTCATTAGCTTTTAAATCTGGATAATTTTCTACAACTATGTTAATGTTTTTAGCAAGTTCTGTATCTAGCTTTTCATAATCTTCAGGTGTTTTTGCATCTGTGTATCCGCTTCTAAGCTTAGCAATGTTTTCAAGTGTTTCTTCTTCATGCTTTGCATAACCCTTTACTGTTTCAACTAAGTTTGGTATAAGGTCTGCTCTTCTTTGATATTGAGTTTGAACTTCTGCCCAAGTTTTGTTAACATCTTCTTGTTTTCTAACTAAGCCATTGTACTTAGATGCTACCAAACCACCTAATGCAATTACTATTCCTAGTATAATTAAAAGTGGTGAAAATCTACCTCTTCTTTGTCTTTTTTCTTCCATAATTATTCTCCTTTATCTAAATTTTACCAAGATCCAGATGCTCCGCCACCGCCAGATGATCCGCCGCCAAAGCTGCCACCACCTGATCCGCCGAAGCCACCAAATCCGCCTGAACCACCAGAGCCTCCGAAGAAGCCGCCGAATGGATCATCATCATCGAAAAATATATTTCTGCGTCCTCGTCTATACATTCTTCCTCTTCTGCCATGTAAGTATCTATATCTATTAAGTCTAGATGAGAGTATTAAAAAAATAAAAATTATTAGTATTATCATAGGTAGGCTTATTGAAAAATCATCTTCAAGACCTAATTCATTAGGATCTATATCCTGAATCTTTACGTTATATTCTTCGCCAATGTAATAAATAATACTATCAAAAGCATCTCTGATGCCCTTGTCATATTCTTTTGCTTGAAAATTTGGTCTAATTACATTTCTTATAATTCTTCCTGCTTTAGCATCATTAATCGCGCCTTCTAGTCCATAACCAACTTCTATCCTTATTTTTCTATCATTTAAACTAATTACAAGAAGTACTCCGTTGTTCTTTTTCTTATCACCTACACCCCATTCTCTAAAAACTTTATTAGAAAATGATTCTATGTCTTTGCCACCTAAGTCCTTAACAGTTAGTACAGCGACCTGGCTGCCATAATCTTTCATCTTTCTATTAGTTTCATTTATATAGCTAATAGTTTCCTGTGAAATAACATTCGCTTCGTCTAAGACAAAGCCATTGTCAGGTTTAGACATAGCTTTCGCATTGAAAACTCCTAAGAAAAGTATTTGAACTATAAATATTATTATAAATTTTTTAAGAAAGCTCTTTTTCATACTTACCTCCGTATATAAAATATACCCGAAACGTCTTGCTTTTAATCTAATTAAAGCTTTCCTTCTTTTTCAAATATTTCTTTCAAAAATTTTCCTGTGTAAGAATTTTTATTTTTAGCTACTTCAATTGGTGTTCCAGTGGCAACGATGGTTCCACCCATGTCGCCGCCTTCTGGTCCAAGGTCTATGATGTAGTCTGATTGCTTTATAACATCAAGATTATGTTCAATTACTAAAACCGAATTATTTTGATCAACAAGTGTATTTAATACCTTTATAAGTTTAGAAACGTCATGTGAGTGAAGTCCTGTAGTTGGTTCGTCAAGTATATATATAGTTCTGCCAGTTGATTTTTTAGAAAGTTCAGTTGCAAGTTTAACTCTTTGTGCTTCACCGCCTGATAATTCTGTTGAGCTTTGACCTATCTTTATATATCCAAGGCCCACATCATAAAGCGTTTGCAATTTTTTTGCTATACGCGGTTGATTCTCAAAAAACTTTAATCCTTCCTCAACTGTCATATCAAGTACATCGGCTATAGTTTTATCTTTAAACTTAACTTCAAGCGTCTCTCTATTATATCTTTTACCTTTACATACCTCGCATGGCACATAAACATCAGGTAAGAAGTGCATTTCAACCTTTAATATACCATCGCCTTTGCATGCCTCGCAGCGACCACCCTTAACGTTAAAAGAAAATCTTCCCTTTTGGTAGCCTCTCATCTTTGCTTCTTGCGTCATGGCAAAGACATCTCTGATAAGATCAAAAGTGCCAGTATATGTCGCCGGATTTGATCTTGGCGTTCTGCCTATTGGGCTTTGGTCAATAACTACGACCTTATCAATATTTTCAATGCCTTCAACAGCTTTTCTCTTGCCAGGTTTGTATTTTGATTTATTAATCTTTTGTGCTAGTGATTTATAAATAATTTCATTAACAAGTGTTGATTTGCCCGATCCTGAAACGCCTGTTACTGTTACAAACTCGCTCAAAGGCACTTCTACATCTATGTTTTTAAGATTATTCTCACTTGCACCTATTACTTTCAAAACATTATCTTTATCAGTCTTTCTATACTCATCCTTTAGAGGAATTTTCTTTCTTCCAGACAAATAATCACCTGTGATAGACTTTTTACATTTCATTACCTTATTGATATTACCTTGAACAACGAGATGACCACCATGTATACCTGCTCCTGGACCAATATCTATGATTTCGTCACAATGGTGCATGATTTCTTCGTCATGCTCTACTACAAGTAAAGTATTACCTGCATCAGTTAGCTCTCTAAGAGCTTGTATCAGCTTTAAATTGTCTCTTTGATGTAAACCTATGGATGGCTCATCTAAAACGTATATAACGCCAACTAGCGCTGAGCCTATCTGTGTAGCCAGTCTAATTCTCTGTGCCTCACCACCTGATAACGTTTTTGCCATTCTTGATAAATTTAAATAATCAAGTCCTACAGTTATTAAGAAAGATAATCTCTTTTTTATCTCTATTAAAATTTGTTCAGCAATTTTTTCTTCTGTTTTATTTAGTTTTAAATTATTTATATATTCAAGCTCATCTTTTATACTTAATTGAGTAAATTCATAAATATTTAAATCGCCCACTCTAACAGCAAGTGCTTCTTTTTTAAGTCTTGCACCGTGACATTCAGGGCATTCAATCTCTTCTACATACTCCTCAGTATTATCTCTAATTGCTTGAGACATAGAATTTGTAAGTCTATCCATCATCACAGATAAAACTCCTGGCCATTTTTTGTTAAATTCCTTAGAAGTCTTAGTAAATAGTGAATTATATTTAAATCTTACATTGTAATCAGTACCATTTAGTATATCGTCTATCATCTTCTTAGGTGCCTTATTAAATGGCTCGTCCTCTTTAAAATCATATTTATCTAAAATAAATTTAAATATTTTATAATAATAAGTGCCCTTCTTTGAATTTTTAAATGGTTCTATAACCCCTTCTTCAAGTGAAAGTGAATAGTCTGGTATAACTAAGTCCTTGTCAATACTTCTAAAATATCCTAGACCGTTACATCTCTCGCACATACCAAAGGGACTGTTGAATGAAAATAATCTTGTAGATAGCTCATCGAATGATAAGCCGCAGTCAATACAAGCATACTTTGTTGAATAAGATTTTTCATATAAATCTAAATAATTTATCTTAACAAGTCCATTAGAATAATGTACTGCAGTCTCAAGCGAGCCTGTAAGTCTCGATAAAATACCATCTTTAATTACAAGTCTGTCTATAACTATGTCTATATCATGTTTCTTATTCTTGTCAATCTCAACTTTATCGCCAATCTCATGCATTTCACCATCTAAGATATATCTAACAAAACCATCTTTTTGAATTTGCTCAAGAACTTTTTTGTGCTGACCCTTTTGTCCTCTAACGATTGGCGCTAAAACATAAATCTTTTGTCCTTCTTTATGGCTCATAATAATGTCAGCAATTTGATCAATTGTTTGTGATGTAATCTTTTTGCCACAGCTTGGGCAATATATTTGGCCAATTCTAGCATATAAAAGTCTTAGGTAATCATAAACTTCTGTAACTGTTCCTACAGTTGATCTTGGATTGTTACTAGTAGTTTTTTGGTCTATTGATATAGATGGACTAAGTCCGCTTATAAACTCAACATTTGGCTTTGTAGTATTGCCTAAAAACATTCTAGCATAACTAGAAAGGCTCTCTACATATCTTCTTTGACCTTCAGCGTATATTGTATCAAAGGCAAGTGATGACTTACCTGAGCCAGAAAGTCCAGTTATAACCACAAATTTATTTCTTGGTATATCAATATCTAAGTTTTTTAAATTGTTTTCATTGGCACCTCTAATAACTATTTTATTCTCCAATGAATAACTCCTCCTTCTTCAATTCTTCAATCATATCTCTATATTTAGCAGCTTCTTCGAAATTTAAATCCTTAGCTGCCTTATTCATCTTCGTCTTAAGTTTCTTTATCTTATCTTGAACGCCTTTGGCGCTATAAGTATATTTTTCGCCCTCATCCATCGCTTTAGTTACTTCAATAACATCTCTAATGGATTTTTTAATAGTCATAGGCGTTATATTATTATCTTCATTGTATTTCATCTGTATCTTTCTTCTTCTAGATGTTTCATTAATAGCATTCTCCATAGACTTAGTTATAGTATCAGCATACATAATAACTAATCCGTTTGAGTTTCTCGCAGTTCTTCCTGCAGTTTGAACTAAAGACGTTTCACTACGTAGGAAGCCTTCTTTGTCAGCGTCAAGTATAGCTACTAAAGATACTTCTGGCAAATCCAGTCCTTCTCTAAGAAGGTTTATTCCGACTAAGCAGTCAAATTTTTTCTCCCTTAAATCCTTTATAATCTGCATTCTATCTATCGCTGTGACATCTGAGTGCATATAAGTAACATTGATTCCTAATTGATCAAGATACTTAGTTAAGTCCTCAGCCATCTTCTTAGTAAGTGTTGTGATTAAAACTCTTTCATCTTTTTTAGCTCTAATTCTAATTTCTTTTATTAAATCATCAATTTGACCCTTAGTTGGCCTTACTTCTATAAGTGGATCAAGTAATCCAGTTGGCCTAATAACTTGTTCTACTGTATTTTTAGACCTCTCTAGCTCATATTGAGCAGGCGTTGCGCTGACATATATAACCTGATTCATCATAGATTCAAACTCAGCGAATTTAAGAGGTCTATTGTCAAGTGCGCTCGGTAGTCTAAATCCATAATCAACTAGAGAAGTTTTTCTTGATCTATCTCCCTCGTACATCGCTCTTATTTGCAGCACACTTACATGTGACTCATCTATAAAAGTTATAAAATCCTTTGGAAAGTAGTCTATCAAAGTATATGGCCTTGATCCGGGCTTTCTTTGTGATAAGTGTCTTGAATAATTTTCTATGCCTGAGCAAAAACCAATTTCATTGAGCATTTCCAAATCATAATTAGTTCTCTCTTTTAACCTTTGTTCCTCAACCAATTTGCCGTGCTCATGAAGCCACTTAAGTCTATCATCTAGCTCAAGCTTAATGCTTTCAATAGCTTTTTTAACTTTATCATCTGTTGTCGCATAGTGAGACGCTGGGAATATTGATACATGCACTCTAGTGCCAATAATTTCTCCAGTTAATGAATCTATTTCAAGAATTTTGTCAATCTCATCGCCAAAGAACTCAATTCTAAATGCATTAGTCTTTTCTGATGCTGGGAATATATCAAGTATATCTCCCCTAACTCTAAATGTACCTCTGATAAAATTTATGTCATTTCTAACGTATTGTATACTAATTAATTTTTTAATTACATCATCTCTAGAAATTTGCATCTCAGGTCTGAGTGATACCATCAGCTTCTCATAATCAATAGGATCACCAAGACCATATATACATGAAACGGACGCAACAATGATTACATCTTTTCTTTCAAATAAAGCGGCTGTTGCAGAGTGTCTTAACTCATCTATATCATCATTGATCTGACTATCCTTAGCGATATAGGTGTCAGTTGCTGCTACATAAGCCTCTGGTTGATAATAATCATAGTAACTTATAAAGAACTCGACTGAGTTATCAGGAAAAAACTCTTTAAACTCACTGTATAACTGATATGCAAGAGTCTTATTATGTGCAATGACTAAAGCTGGTCTTTGTGTTTCTTTAATTATATTTGCCATAGTAAAAGTTTTGCCAGAGCCTGTTACGCCCAGCAAAACTTGATCCTTATATCCTTTTTTTATTCCATCAGACAGTGACTCTATCGCTTTTGGTTGATCACCAGTAGGAGTATATTCTGATTTTAGATTGAATTTCACTATATATCACCCTTGCTAATATCTATCTCATAAATTATCCTCTTTGTATAGTTCTTGTCTATAACCTTAGTGCTCTTAAATAATTTCTTTAAATCATTTGTTAAATATAAATTTAAATTGTCCACGTTTTCAAAAAGGACTTCCTCTTTAAAATTATTATCCAATTTGTGCAATATTAAATCATAAGACTCGTGATTTATATCTTTTTTTGCTAAAATATAGTCATCATTAATTTTTTTAATGTATGAATAATCACCTTTAATTATCATCTTGTAAAATCTTTCGCTTAAATTATAAGTATATAGGCTTATGCCTTCAACTTTATTATCACTTCTATAAACAAAAGAATTATCATCAGCGTAATAATAATTTTCTACCTCATCAATGAAGTCATAATCCTCAAAATCTTTAGTGATGTATAGCATTTGATTTACATCATACTTTGATAAATATACATAATAACCGTTGATGTACGAAGCTTTTATGATATTATCTTCAGCACTAAACAATTCTAGATAATTATCGTCATTAATATCAAAGTCATATAGCTTTGTTATATTTGCTTCAGCTTTGCTAATAACTAATAAAGAACTCTCGCTCTTAAAGCTTGCATCTATAACATTTACATCGTTTTTATATTCAATAAACTTATATTCATCTTTGCTAGCAAAATAAACTACACTACGTAAATCTGATGAAGTATCTTTATAATTTATAATTATGTCGTCGTTCTTATTATTTTTGTAAATAGATTTGATTGAACCATCAAAAGATAAAATTTTCTTAGATTTTTGCTTTTTAGTGCTATAGATATATATATTATTTGTCTCGTTAGATTTTTTGTTGTAATAAATAGCCTTTTCTGTGTTAAGCGCGAAAATATTGCCATTGCCAATAAATTTTGATATATCGTCTTCATTTATAGCTAGTACTTTACCTTCATTGGCATCAAAATCTATGCTAATATTTTTTATTGGATGCTCATAATCACTCTTATCATAGACAAACTTATACTTTATTTGCCAAATAGGTTTATCTATATAAACTAATTCCGCTGAATCTGGTAGGTTCGTAATTAAATTATACTTTTGCTTAACAAAATTTATTGCATTATCCTTAGTGTATTTTATATCTATAGTTTTAATATTTTCTTTGTCAATAACAAAGTCATCCGCTTCAATGTCTTGTGGAAGCTTTTTAAGAAGTTTAATGCTTATATATGGCGCACAAACATTCTTAGAGCTTTTCTTAGAAGAAAGCGTAATATGAAACTTACCTTTTTTGTAAATAAGAGAGGAAACCTCTATATCATCAGTTAAGCATGGCTTAATTACCATGCTTAATAATGAAGTATCGTTTTTATCAATTTCAACCCTGTCATTTTGCACATCAATTTCTTTTAAATAATTGATTTTTCTAAGTACAAAAGCAAGCTCTTTATTTTCACTTAATTCAATCTCTTCTCCTTCTTCTATAGGAGAATCAATGTCATCAAAGCTATAGCTCTTGTCGTTGTCCTTGATAAATAGTGGACCATTTGAACAAGCGCTTAATAAAATTATTGAGATAAATATAATTAATAAAGATATATTTTTTCTCATCTAATTAATTTATATTTCTTCGTCTTCGCTAGACTCATCATCTGAGCCTAAGTCTATATCATTTAATAAATCTCTTAATTTTCTTGCTTCAGCGTGTGTTAGCGATATACCCTTTCCCATCCTGCTGTGATCTTCTTTCCAGTTTCTTATGTCAACTTTGCCGTCAGCACCGTTCCATGAAATAACATTCACTTCTTTAACCATGCCTCTGCCATTATTAGAAAATTCTCCTAATTGTTCTAGTATTTCGTATTCAAAATCTTTTGCCATTTTAACTCTCCTATTTATTTAATATTTCTATAGCTTTTTGTATTTGATTATCTTTTGCAAGATTATCTATAGATATAGTTTTTACTTCTTTATTTAATTCTACTTTAATATCTGGGGCTATGCCCTTGCCATGTATATTAACTCCACTTGGTGTGTAATATGCACTTGTTGTTAGCTTTAAGCCTTCTCCATCCGGCATATTGAAAACTGTTTGAACTATGCCTTTACCAAATGTTTGCGTACCGATTATAGTAGCTCTCTTTCTGTCTTTAAGTGCCCCAGCAACTATTTCTGAAGCTGATGCAGAGCCTTTGTTGACAAGAACAGCTATCTTGATATCATCTGCGCCCTTAGTTGCGTTTATTGTTTCCTTGTTGTTTTGCTTATCAAGTGTGTACATTATTAGTCCACCATCAAGAAAAGTGTTAACTACTTGTGTTGATGTTGTTAATAGTCCTCCTGGATTATTTCTTAAATCAAGTATAAGTTTTTTCATGCCTTGTTTTTTAAGCTCTTTGTATTGCTTGTCAAAATCATTATATGTTGGTGTATCAAAACCTGATATACTTATATAGCCAATATTATCTTTTAAAAGCTTTGATGAGACAGTTTGTACTTTTATAATCTCTCTGACTATTTCAAAGTCAATAAATTTAGCTTTGCCATTCTCATCTCTTCTAAGTACTGTTATTTTAACCTTTTCGCCAGGTTTCCCTCTCATAATCTTAACAGCATCATCCATCTTATCAGCAGTAAAATCTTTTCCATTAATCTTTATAATCTTATCATCAGTTTTTAATCCTGCTCTATCTGCTGGAGTGCCTTTCATTGGAGCAACAACTGTGATTAAGTTGTCATCTATGGATCCGCTGACGTATATGCCAAGTCCAGCAAACTCTCCATCAGTCTCTTCGTTGAATTTTTTGTATTCATCTTCAGTCATATAGTATGAGTATGGATCTTTTAAGCTATTTACAGCTCCTTTTAGCATACCTATAAGAACGTCGTAATCATCAGCTTTCTTATAGTAGTTTTTATCTATCATACGCTTTACTTCATTTATTCTTTCTAATACGTATTCATCATTAATTTTTTTACTTGACTTCTCATTATCATCTTTTTTTGCAATAATCTTCTTATCAGCAAGTTTTTGGCTAGAATTACCAAGGTTATATGAAATAACATTGCTAGTTAAAAATAATGCTAAGACCAATATCGTTATTAGTATCTTTTTTAATTTCATTGTATCCTCCATTATTTAACCCAATTAATAGGGTTTGTGAAATTACCGTTCTTTCTTACTTCAAAGTGCAAGTGCGCTCCTGTTGAAAATCCAGTTGATCCAACTTTTGCTATCGCTTGACCCTTAGTAACTTTTGCTCCTTTGCTTTTTAAAAGTCTTGAGCAATGCGCATAACCTGTAACTATCTTTCCACCGTGGTCAACTAAGATTAAGTTACCATATCCACCATACTTGCCAGCGAAGATAACCGTACCGCTTGCTGCAGCAACAATATTTGTTCCAGTAGGTGCAGGTATATCTATACCCGAGTGTAATCTTCTTATATTAAGTATAGGATGTGTTCTATAGCCATAGCCAGAACTGATTCTTGTATAACCTGGTAGTGGCCAGCCAAGTTTACCTCCTACAAATTTCTTAGTACTTGATTGAAGTTTAAGTATTTGTGCACTAAGATTTCTAGAATCTCTTTCTAATTTTGCAAGACTCTTCTTGGCTTTTTCTATATCATTTTTTTAATATAGTAAATTGTTTTTCTTGTTCTATCTTTAATTTTGAAACTTCATCTTTTTGACTTGATAGTTTATTTTTATTTTGAACTTGAGTCGTTTTTAGATTTTCTAATGTAGTTTTTATCTTGACAATGTTGTCAACTTCGCCTTCTATGCTCTCTATAAGCTTCTTATCCCTCTTAGCCATCTTTTGAACCATGTTTTTCTTGGACAAATAATCATCTAAAGATTTTGATGAAAGAAGTACTGTAACATAGTTATCGTCACTGTTCATATACATGCTTCTAAGTCTTTTTCTGAATAAAGAATCATTTTCTTTTAATCTTTCTTTAGCATCTTCAAGCTCAGAACTTTTTTGAGCTATCTTTTTGTCGGTATCAATTATGGCAGTATTAAGATTAACAATGCTAGTATTAAGTATTGATATATTGTTACCATATTTTAATATGGTGTTATATACGCTTGTAGACTCTTTTTGTTTTATATTAATCTCAGTTTTAGTATCTTTTATCTTCTTGTCAATATTTTTCTTTTTGTTCTTTAGCTTTCCTGCTGCAAAAACACTTTGAAAGCTTAGAATTATGATCAATAAAACAATAATAAATCTCTTTCTATTAAACAAAAAATCACCTATACTTTCAATAACTTCTTCAATGAACCAATGCTGCCAAGCATACCAATACCTACAGCTAATGTAATAAATATTATGCTGAAGTCATCTAATATACTCTCTGGACTTACAATTGCCTCGTTAAGTAGGCTGCTATTTGAAACTACAATGTATTCGTAGATGTATGAGTAGCCAAATTTCACTACCATTATAGCTAGTACAGCTGCAATAAGGCCAATCAATATACCTTCAAAAACATAAGGGCCTGTAATGTAGCTATTTGTAGCCCCAACATATTTCATTATCTCAATTTCTTTCTTTCTTGAACTAATTGATAATTTTATAGTATTTGATATTAAAAATATTGATATAAATATCAAAGCTACAATCAAACCAAAGCCACCTATTTGCATATACTTAGATATTTTAAGTAGATGAACTACTTCCTCAGATAAGAATCTTACATCCTCAACACCTGGTATGAGCTTTATATTAGCTGCAACATCGTTTATCTTTTCTATATCTTCAACGTTAACTTTAAAAGCATTTGGAAGCGGATTATCTTCTTTGTATTCCTCCAATAAATAGCTTTTGTTCTCCCATTGTTCAAACATACTTTCAAGGCCTTCATCTTTTGATATAAATTTTACGTTTTTTACCCCGTCTATATCCTTAATCTTGCCTTCAAGTTCCTTAATTCCCGCATCATCAACGCCATCTAGTAAGAATACCTTAACTTCATTTATCTTTTCTTTAGTATCGCCAACAACTTTATTTACACTTAAAACTATTATTAATACAGTTGAAAGTATTAATAAAACCGACAATATTGATATTATCGATGCAAAAGCCATGCTAAAGTGTCTTGCTATCCCTTTAAAACCATCTTTTATAATATTTATCAATTCTCTAGATTTCACAGTAATACCCACCTTCATACATATCACTAACAACGCTTCCGTGGTTTAAAGTGATTACTCTTTTCTTCATCTCGTCAACTATGTTTTTAGCATGTGTCGCCATGACTATGGGTGTGCCTCTATTGTTAATGTCTTGCAATAGATTCATTATCTCCCATGCAGTATCTGAGTCAAGGTTACCTGTTGGTTCATCTGCGATGATAACATCAGGTTTATTAACCAAGGCTCTAGCAATGGCTGTCCTTTGGCACTCTCCACCAGATAACTGATGAGGGTAAGATTTTGCTTTATCACTTAAGCCAACCATGCTTAGTATAATTGGCACACTTCTTCTAATCTCTCTAGGTTTCTTGCCAATGATTTCCATAGCAAATGAAACGTTCTCATAAACAGTTTTATTAGGCAAAAGTCTAAAATCTTGAAAAACAACGCCTATATATCTTCTGATATAAGGTATCTTTCTATTGCTAACATCTGTAATATCTTCGTTATTTAAATATATCTTGCCGCTTGTGGGCCTAATCTCTTTTAATATTAATTTAGTTAAAGTTGACTTACCTGCTCCAGATGGTCCTATTAAAAATACAAACTCACCCGGTTTTATATGTAAGTTTATATCGTTTAGAGCAAGGACTTCACCATACTTTTTACTAACGTTTTCTAATCTAATCAAAAAAATAACACCTCTTGTCATTTATATTCATTTTGTGGTAAAATATACATATATATTATAATACAAAACAGATAAAAAATAAAGGGGGAATTTCTTTGAATAAGAAAACACTAAGATCTCAGCTCTTAGAGATAAGAAACAATATCTCCGAAACAGATAGAATTAATAAATCAAAGATAATTATTGATAAATTGATGGCGACTCATGAATATAAAAACGCTACTAATATCATGGCTTTCGCAAGCTTTGGCACTGAAGTTAATACTCATGACTTTATAAAGACAGCGCTTAGTAGCGGCAAGAGAATTATCTTACCTATTTCAATAAAAGAAGATAGAAGCCTTTTTTTACAAGAAATTACAAATTTTGATGAATTAAAACCATCGACTTATGGTATACTAGAACCGGAGAAGAAAGAAAATTTCGATAGAAAAAAACTCGACTTAGTTATAGTTCCTGGTGTTGCCTTTGATCACAGAGGCTTTAGGATGGGCTATGGCGGCGGTTACTACGACAGATTCCTAGCTTCTCTTGATAAAAGAACTAAGATCGTTGCTATAAATTTTGAAGAGCTTTATGTATATAGAGTTGTTATTAGTAGATTCGATATGAAGGTTCCTGTTCTTATAACAGATAGAAAAATTAGAAATTTCCAAAGGAGAGTATTATGAAAAGATATATTGGTACAAATGTAATGGGTTTAAGATGCCCTATAATTACAGCAGAAGATAATATTGTAGACATCGCTGTAGATACTATATTAAAAGCTAGTGAGGCTGGAAACTTTAAAATCGATGATAGAGATGTTGTTGGTTTAACTGAATCTATAGTTGCTAAGTCAATGAATAACTTTGCCACAATTGATGATATAACTAATGATGTTAAAAATAAATTTAACTGTGATGAAGTTGCTCTAATTCACCCTATTATGAGCAGAAATAGATTTGCAATTTGCCTAAAAGGTATTGCTAGAGCTTTTAAAAAAGTATATGTTTTATTAAGCTACCCTCACGATGAGGTTGGTAACCACCTTTGTGACCCAGATGAGCTTGATAACTTTGACATCAATCCTTATGGAGAAATAATCGAAGAAAAAGAGTTTAAAAAATGCTTTCCTGATACTAGACATATATTTACAAAAGTTGACTACATTGAATATTACAAAGAACTTATTGAAGAAGCTGGTGCAGAAGCAGTTATGCTCTTCGGAAATAATGAAAGAAATGTACTAAAATATACTAAAAATATCTTAGTTTGTAGCATACACACTCGCATTAGAACTAAAGAAAAACTTAAAAATGCTGGTGCTGAAAAGATTTTCTGTCTATCAGAAATTTTGAATGCTCCTGTCAATGGATCTGGATATAATGAAAAATATGGTCTACTTGGTTCAAACAAATCTACTGAAAACAAAATAAAGCTGTTTCCAAGGGATTGTGACAATGTCGTATATGCTATACAAGAAAAAATTAAAGAAAAAACTGGCAAAAAGATTGAAGTTCTTGTTTATGGCGATGGTGCATTCAAAGATCCTATCGGCAAAATCTGGGAACTGGCAGACCCTGTTGTATCCCCTGCCTTTACTGATGGCTTAAAAGGTACACCAAACGAATTAAAACTTAAGTACATCGCTGACAATAGTTTTGCTGGACTTAAAGGCGAAAAGCTAGAAGAAGCTATAAAAGAAAAAATTCATAATAAAGGAAATAACTTAGTTGGTTCAATGGAATCACAAGGAACAACACCAAGACAATTAACAGACCTTATTGGCTCACTATGTGATTTAACAAGCGGTAGTGGTGATAAAGGCACGCCTATTGTATATATAAAGGGTTACTTTGATAATTTCTCAGAAGAATAATAAATATAAAATTGCTCATATATTCAGTATGAGCTTTTTTTACGCATAAAAATACCCTCTCTACTCGTAATGAGTAAAGAGGGTTTTATAATTTTAACTATTTTTCTATAAGTTTGCTTACTTCTTCTTCAACGTGTTCTTTAGTAATTCCGTATTTTTCAAATAAGACTTTTCCTGGTGCTGATGAACCAAATCTATCGATACCAATTGCAGTACCTTCTAGACCAACAAATCTGCCCCAAGGCATTGTTGAAAGTGCTTCAACTGATACTCTTCTCTTAACATTTGAT
Source organism: Fenollaria massiliensis (assembly GCF_000312505.2). Classification (GTDB taxonomy): domain Bacteria; phylum Bacillota; class Clostridia; order Tissierellales; family Peptoniphilaceae; genus Fenollaria; species Fenollaria massiliensis. Next base: position 135,225 of record NZ_HG326224.1, read on the forward strand.
GGAAGTATCTTTTCGATATATTCTTTGTCTTGATTTAAGAATATTTCTTGTGATGGCATACTAACAACTCTTATTGACTTACCTTTTGCTTCTAAATCCTTAGCTGCTTCTATTGACAAAGCTACTTCTGATCCTGTTGCTATGATTATAGCGTCAATTGCATCTTTTGCTTCTTTATGAACTATATAAGCACCTTTTAAAGCTTCTTCTGATGAATTATCAAGAAGTTTTAATCCTTGTCTTGAAAGTATCAAGCATGTTGGTGTTTTTTTGCTAATTAAAGCTGCTTGCCAAGCGTAGCAAACTTCTCTTGAGTCAGCAGGTCTAATTACATTGATGTTTGGTATGCTCCTAAGCATTGCTAAGTGCTCTATAGGTTGATGAGTTGGTCCATCTTCGCCAACGCCTATGCTGTCATGAGTTAATATATATATTGCAGGTAAATTCATTAGTGATGCAAGTCTTATTGATGGCTTCATATAATCTGAGAAAACTAAGAATGTTGCTGCATAAGATCTTAGTCCGCCATGAAGTAAAATTCCGTTAACAATGGCTCCCATTGCGTGCTCTCTGATACCGAAGTGTATGTTTCTTCCTTCTGGACATTCGCTTGAGAAGAATTTTTCATCATTCATAACTGATTTATTTGATGGACCTAGGTCAGCTGATCCGCCCATAAGATTTTCTAATACGTGACTTACCTTGTTAAGAACCTTGCCTGATGAGCTTCTTGATGCATCATCTTTTAGTTCTATATCAGTGCAAGCCTTTAGTACTTCTTCACTTACTTCTTTATCGTAGAAGCTCATAAGCTTGTCATAATCTGCTTTGTATTTAGCTTTGTATGCTTCTAATTTTTTGTACCAATCTTCTTCATATTTTTCTAGCTCTACGCTCTTTTCTTTCATATAATCAAGAACGTCTTTGCTCACATTGAAGCCTTCTTCTTCATATCCAAGATTTTTTCTAAGTGCAGCAAGTGATTCAGCTCCTAAAGGTGCTCCGTGAGCGTCAGCGCTTCCTTCTTTGCCAGTAGCACCATAACCAATCTTAGTCTTAATCTCAATTAATGTTGGTTTATCAGTGCTTTTCTTTGCTTCAGCTATAGCCTTCGATATAGCCTCGATATCATTACCATCTTCAACGTATAGAGTGTTCCAGCCAAGTGCTTCATATCTTGCTCTAACATTTTCAGTGAAAGCAAATTTTGTATCGCCTTCTATAGTAATGTTATTTGAATCATATAAAACAACTAATTTATTTAGCTTAAGTGTTCCAGCTAAAGATGATGCTTCATTTGAAATACCTTCTTGTAAGCAGCCATCGCCGCAAAGTATATAAGTCATGTGGTCAATAAGTTTATTGTCATCTTTATTAAAAATTGCTGCTAAATGCTTTTCGGCCATAGCCATACCAACGCCCATAGCAATGCCTTGACCAAGTGGTCCTGTACTTGCTTCAACGCCCTTTGTATGCATATACTCAGGGTGACCTGGTGTAAGTGAGTCAAATTGTCTGAAATTTTCTAAGTCTTCAATCTTTAGTCCATAGCCATATAAATTTAGTAATGAGTATAGAAGCATTGATCCATGTCCTGCAGATAAGATGAATCTGTCTCTGTTTATCCAATCAGGATTCTTTGGATTGTGCTTTAAGTGCTCATTAAATAATGTAAATGCCATTGGCGCTGCTCCTAGTGGCAAACCAGGATGGCCTGAATTAGCTTTTTCAATAGCTTCCGCCGATAATACCCTAATAGTATTTATTGCCTTTTGTTTAACGTCCATATTAACCTCCTATTTCAATTTATATACTCTACTGCGTTTTTTGTAAAAATTATCTTCATTAAAAATCTTGGTATGTCCAGTTGTCTTTTAAATCGTTTAGGTTCCTTTATGAGTCTATACAGCCATTCCATACCTATCTTTCTTATAAAAGCTGGCGCTATCTTGACATTGCCAGCTAATACATCTATGACACCGCCATTAGCAATTGCAAGCCTTGAATTAATTTTGTCTTTATTATAATAGATAAATTTTTCTTGATAGCCCGCTCCCATACCTACAAAGATGGCGTCCGCCTTTGAATCATTTATCTTTTTTATCAAAGCTTCTTCTTCATCGCAAGATGAATTGCCATTGTGACTGCCTTTAAAATATCCGTTGTTATAGCCTGCTACGACTATGTTTGGATAATCATGATTAATCTTCTCTATAGCTTTCTCAGCTATGCCAGGCTTAGCTCCTAACAAAAACAGTGAGAGACCTTTTTCGTTCATTAGCTCCAAAATCTTGATAGATGTGTCATAGCCTGTAACTCTTGATTTTAGCGGCTTTTTCTTTAATTTTGATGCTATCATTAGACCAATTCCATCGCATAAATTTAGTGATGCTGAGTTAATTATTTCTTTAAATTCATCATCTCTTCCAGCTCTCATAACTATCTCTGGATTTGGTGTGTAAATATAATTAAGTTTATCATTATCAAAAAATTCATTAATCTTCGCAATGGTTTCTGACATGTCAATATTATTTATTCTTACACCTAAAATTTTAATGTCCATAAGCATCATCCTTTAAAAGTTCTAGTGCAAGCTTGCTTGCTTCTATTGCTTTTTTCTTATTTTCTTCATTAATAGAACTTAATTTATTTATAAAATCTATTCTATTATTGCTAATGTATTCATATGCCTTGATTAAATCATAATAATTAATACCATCTACGTCAATATTTATGCTCTCATCAAAATCTTTTAGAAGCGTCTCGGTCTTTGGATCATAAGAAAGTCCAATAAATGGCAAGTTTTGATGAATTGCATATATCATAGCGTGTAGTCTCATAGCAACGATAAAATCAGCGTTTTTCATAAGATTCATAAGTATTTCAACTGGATATTTTTCATCGATTATCTTGCTTGATTTTAAATTTGCTGCAATTTTTTCTGATATAGTCGTATCTCTTGGCATCTGCATTGGCATGAAAACAATATTTTTTCCTTGATCAATAAGATAATTTAAAAATTTAACTAGCTCATCTATAAGTTTTTCGTCATTCATCCATGACCTAACCGAAACTAAAACTGTATCTTTATTTATATCAAATTTCTCACGAATACTTTCATCACTTGCCTCTTTTAGATTAAAGACTGGATCTGATAAAACTTTTACATTTTGATTATTGACCCCAATTGATTTAATGAAATTATATGAATCAATATCTCTGAGCGTGATATAATCTACTTTATTAAGTACTCTTCTTGTGAAATTTCTGTTGAATTTTTTATTTATCGGTCCAACACCATTCGAATAAACAAAAACTTTTTTCTTATAGTGCTTAGCAAGCTTCATTATTAATAAATAGTACCAAATTGATCTGGAACTTGTCTTGTCTTGTAAGAGGCTTCCGCCGCCGCTTATAAGCATGTCAGACGCTTTAATGCTCTTAATTACATCAAAGAGCTTAAATCTATCAACAGCTGAAACACCATATTCCTTCTCAGTTAGACTTGGATCCTTTGACAGTACTTTTATATTTAGATTTGGATCCAAGGCTTTAAAAGACTCAAGTATTGACTTTAGTATAGCATCATCGCCTGAGTTTGAAAAACCAAAGTAGCCTGACATAATAACATGCTTTGCTAGAATCTTCTTATAAATTTCTACGTGCTTCTCAGCCATCTTTATATGAGTGAAATTATCAATGATTCTAGTATATAAATTTTCACCAAGTTTTTTACGCTCATCAGCATTATTTTTTAGCTTAAGTATATCTGCAGCAAGAGCCTTATAATCTTGCTTTTCAAATAGCTTTCCTGTTTCGCCATCTAAAATTATCTTAGGTATGCCGCCAACTCTTGACGCTATAGTAGCTTTTTTAAGTGAGCCACCCTCCATTATGACATAAGGAAATGATTCACTTAAGCTGCATAAAACGTTTATATCAATCGCATTCAGAAAATCATATGGATGAGTCTCGTTGCCTAAGAAATAAACATTTTGCTCTAAGCCTAAATCTTTTCTTAAGCTTAATAAATGCTCTTTATCTTGACCATCGCCTGCAAGTAAAAATATGACAGATTTATCTTTATCAATCACTTCTTTTGCCGCTCTTAGAAATGTTTCATGGTCTTTAACTTTGTCAAGTCTAGCTAGTATGCCAACTATAAACTTATCCTTGTAATCAATATTTTTCTCTTTTAAATAGCTTTCTTTATCTTTTATTATTTTATCTTCTAAAAATATACCATTGTATATAGTAAATATCTTATCCTTATCAAAGCCTCTACTTACAAGCATGTCCTTGAAACTATCAGAAACAGCTATGTAATTATCAAATCTTTTTAAGGCAAACTTATTAAGATTAGTAAAAACTATATTTTTATAAAAATTATCTTTAAAATCTAATAAATAATCGCTGTGAACAGTAGTTATGAACTTGGCATTAACTTTTTCTTTAAAAAGTAGCTTATAAGATTAGCTCTTGCACCATGTGAGTGAACTATCTCAAAACCTTCACTCTCAATGAGATCTTTAAGCTTATTAACTACAGAAAAATCAAATCTGCTTCTTTGTTCGATAACTTCTACATCTATGCCGTATTTTTTTAGATCATCAGCAAAGGGCCCTTTGATAAAGCAAACTAATTTTACATCAACTTTATCTTTTAAACCGCAAAGCAAATTTATGATGTGAGTCTTGGCTCCGCCAGTATCTCCGCCACTAATTAGATGAAGTACTTTCATAATCAATTCCTTTGTTTCTTAATCCCATGATTAGTGCTGCATACATAACAAAATATATAATCATAGCTGGGAACTCAAAAATATTTTCTACAGAATTTTGTATTAAAACACCTAATGCGCCGCAAAATAGTCCGCATGCTAATATTTTGTTATCTAAATTCTTTTGAGTGAATACAACTTTTAATGTAGATATTAAAAATCCAAGTATCATAAAGCCAATCGCGCATACGCCATAGTAACCTGTTTCAACCAAGGTCTTTAAATAATAATTATCTAAGTAGAATGGTGATAAATCATTGTTTATAGCAACTGCTCCGCCATATCTACCAAGGCCAACGCCCCAAAATTTATGCTTTGACCAAACTTTTAAACCTATAGTCCATCTATAGATTCTTCCGCCACTAGCTGATTTAAACATATATTCTGGTGTAAGCATATATAAAAGTCTTGTTGATAATGAATTTCCTGAGACTATAAATAAAGAGCCAAGTATTACAAATGGAGTTAATACTCTAACGTTTGTAAATAAAATGAATACAAGCATAGCTAATGCAAAAGCTATCCACGCTCCTCTTGAGTATGTTAATAACAAACCTAAAAGCATTACCATAGTCTCGATAAAATATACTGCTTTAAGCTTTTTATTCTTTTCAATTAAAAATAATGATATTACCAATGGTAAAATTAATACAAATATAACACCAAGTATATTAGGCGAACCAACTATAGAAAAGGCTCTTACCTTTATCGATTCGCTTGAGTCTATCCAATTGCCTGGCATTTTCACTTTAAATATAAATTGATATATGGCATGAAGACCAAGTAAAAATCCGCCATGCGATATAAATTTTGACACAGTCTTGACAATATCTTCACTTGTGAAGAATTGCGCAAAAATGTAGTACCACAAAACATGTTGAAACATTGCTCTAAAGCCTTCTATAGCTATCTTAGTGTTTGGTTGAACTACAAGTACATGTATTATTCCTAGAATAAAATATATAGCTAGAACAAAACCAAATGGAGTGAAATTATACTTAATGCTGCCATTTGAGTTCATTCTTCTCATTGCTAGATAAAAAATCATAAATAAGAAATAAAATTCATCCCAATAGTTTGCAAATGAGCTAAGTCCAGGAATTTTTCTGATAATGTAGTCAGTAAATATATAAAAAACTAATACTAAGACAAAAATAAAGCCAAAGTATTTTACACCTGTTAGCTTAATAAAGCCCTTGTAAATGATTGACTCATGAAATGAATTATTAAATTTATCTACTAAAACATAAATAAAGCTATCTCTATAAACCTTGTTAAGCTTTTTATAAAAGATAGACATCTTCATGTCAATCTTATTTAATAACTTATATAAAAAGCTTCCCTTTAGACTGTCACTATAAGTCCTTTGCTTGTATTGAGGCTTAGTATAGTCAAATAGAAAGCTTGATCTAAGTAGAGAAAGTATATAGACATATAATCTATATAAAAAACTCTCTTTGAATAGTTTTTCCATCTTAATCAACTTTCTTTCTATCAGCTATAAGAGCGCTAAGTCTGTAGTTATCAGACTCTAAGAATATTGTTGAGCCAAGTCTTAGCTCTTGCTTGCCAAATTTAAGTGAATTGCTTACATTAGAAAAATTACCTTCTATAGTAACTACAGTTTTTTCCTTAAGTGGATCAATCACTTTTTTAATCTCACCATTGTTATCAACTGTGTTTACGTAGTAGTCTTCTCTCTTGACATCTTTAACAAAGATATCGAAGTGATTTTTCATCTCTCCTAGTTGATCGCCAATTCTTATGCAATCAGTATTGCCTTTATTTTCATATAAATAAAGTGTTGCCTCATACTTTTCAGTAGTTTTACCTAAAGTTATATCAGCTACATCTTTTCTCATTAGTTTAAGTGAAGCAAAGAAAACTAAGCCTATTACAATCAATACTGCTAATATATCTAATAAACTTATTTTGCCAAATAATCTTAATTTATTATCTATTATTTTCATCTACTTCCTCCACATTTGTTATATAGCCAAGATATGCGTGGTCTTTTGTTTTAACGTACATATCAACGCCTGCTTTTATCTCTTGTCCACCTAAAGACATGTATGGTCCTGTATAGTTAACATTTGCCTTAATCCTAACTATAGGGTTAACAAATTCTGCGTCATCAACAACGATTATATCGCCATTAGTCTTTACCAATTCATTCTTTCTAGCTTGAATATCAACGCTAATAATTTCTCCGTCTTGAAATGTTTCTTGAGCGAATAATTTATCTCCCGGCTTTAAATCTTTGATTGAATCTCTAGTAATATTATCTTTAGCTTCTGCTGTGATTATAACTGTTCTTTTTGCCTCTTTACCTATGCTTGACTTAATGTTCTTTCTGTTTATAAGTAAAAATACAAGTAATAACAATATTAATATAATAAATATATCAAATATATTTATCTTGAATTTCTTCTTCATTTATTCCTCCAAAATTTTGTTTATAATGTTATTAAGCTCTTCTGCTTGTGCCTCTCTTGAATATTTTTTGATAAGCTCTTTATCGCCATAATAATTATTCTCGCTCTTATAGTTTTCATATAGCTTCATTATGGCGTTTTTAATCTCTCTAGTCTCACCCGGCTCAGCGACTATACCCGTCTTTGTCTCTTCTATAAGCTCTCCTGCTGCTCCGTGCTTTGGAACTATGGCTAAAATATTTTTATAAGCTCTTAGATATTCAAAAACTTTTCCTGTATAAAAATTCTCAGAACCTTTGCCCTTACCTATTAAAAGCAAAAGTACGTCTGCCTCAAGAAGTTTTCTTATTGATTCTTCATGAGCTAGATAAGATAAATAATTAATTTCTTTTTCTAAATTATAAGTCTTTTTATACTCTTCTATCTGAGAGTCCTTTACATTGCCAGCTATATTTATCCTAATATCGCCCTTATCAATTTTGCCTTCATCAATAAGCTCTTTCAAAGCTGATAAAAATTCATGCAAATTTCTTCTGCCATATAAAGCGCCTGTGTGAATAAAGGTGAATTTATCGCTCTTTTCTTTTGGATATATGCCTAAAAAGTCCTCTTCATCGTAACCATTGGGTATATATGTGGACTTGCCCTTAAGCTCAGGCAAATCAGCAATAAAATTATCAAGCATAAATCTAGTATTTGTAATGAAATAATCGCATTTATAATTTATTTCAAGCTCAGTCTTTTTTGATAATTTCATCTTTATTCTTGATGAAAAGCTATCTAGGTGGAATGGATTATTCGTCCACTCATCTCTATAGTCGACTATCCACTTCATCTTAGGAAATTTCTCTTTTAGATACAATCCAAATAAATGTGCTGAATAAGGATAACTTGTAGTATATATAACATCTGGATTAAATTCTAGAGCTATCTTTTCAATCTCTTTTTTATTAAATTTATACCAAAAAACTTCAGCATCTGGAAGCGCAAAAAACTTAGCATAGACTTTTTTAATAAGACCGCTATTGTTAATGTCATGTGCCTTAAGTCTGATGACTCTCACATTTTCAGGAACATCATTTAATAAGCTGTCATCTTTTAAGTCTTTGCTAGCATCTTTTGATACGACTAAGACTTCATTGCCGAGCCTTGATAGATACTTTACAAATTTTAAACTTCTTTGCACACCACTTCCACCTATTGGCGGGAATTGATTTGCAATAAATAATATCTTACTCAAGTTCTCCACTACCCAATAAATAATAATTAAATCCTAGTTCTTCAACTTTTTCTCTATCAATAAAGTTTCTTGTGTCAAAAATATTCTTTTTATTCATAACTTTCTTTATTTCTTTATAGTCAAGAACTTGGAATTGACTATGATTTACGCCTAAAACCAATAAATCTGCACCTGTAATTACTTCTCTAATATCACCATAAAGTTCATTAAATTCAAGTATTTGATCGTTTTTGAATGGATCATAAACAGCTACATTATAATCATCATTTAGTAAAGCAATAAGATGAGTTATTGGACTTTCTCTAAAGTCATCAATATTTGGCTTAAATGATGAGCCAAGTATAGCTATCTTAGAGCCTTTTTCAACTATCTTCTTTATCTTATCGGCTGTAAATTTAGGCATAGAGTCATTTATATCTCTTGCTTGATGAATTAGTTTCGAATTTTCTTTATCCGCTGTTACCAAGAACCATGGATCTACTGAAATACAATGTCCGCCAACTCCTGGTCCAGGAGTATGAACATTTACTCTTGGATGTTTATTAGCTAATTCAATTAGTTCCCATACATTTACACCTAGTGTATCACATATCTTAAGCATTTCATTTGCAAGAGCAATATTTACATCTCTAAATGTGTTTTCAAGTAATTTACATACTTCAGCTGTAGTTGCATCTGTTGTAAATACTTCTGCGTCAACAAATGTCTTATATACATCTCTAACGATTTCAGCAGATTTTTTGTCAACACCGCCCACTACTCTATGGTTATTTTTAAGCTCATATAAAATATTTCCTGGAATAACTCTTTCAGGACTGTGGGCTAAATATATGTCTTCAGACACTTTTAAGCCAGACTTTTCAAGTATAGGCTTAACAACATCTTCTGTAGTACGTGGTGGAGATGTTGATTCTAAGACAACTGTATCGCCTTTCTTAAGAACTTTTAAAACATCGTGACATGCATCCTTAATATATTTTAAATCGCAACTCTTGTCTTCATTAAAAGGTGTTCCAACACAGATGATATACATATCAGCTTCATGAATCCTATCTGAAACCTCTATCTTACCCTCTTCTATAGCTTTGTCTAAAATTTCTTTAAGACCTGGTTCATCAATCTCCAAAGTTCCATTCTTAATCTTTTCGATTTTTTTCTTTTATTGGATCATATCCAAATACTTTGAAATGATCACTTAATATTGTGGCTGTTGGTAAGCCAATATATCCTAATCCTAATACGGAAATGGTTTTAATACTCATTTTATCCTCCTATAATTAATATGTAAAATAAAATTATTTATTTAACGCTAAACTTATCTTTAAACCGGCATCAACCTTAGCCATCAGCTTATCGGTTACGGTTCCAATTTTTTCTCTCAATCTTTTCTTATCAATAGTTCTGATCTGCTCAAGTAAAATAACACTATCTTTAGGCAAGCCAAATTCCGGTCCATCTATTTCTATATGGGTCGGTAGTTTAGATTTGTTAAGTTGACTTGTAATTGCAGCTACTATGATGGTTGGTGAATACTTGTTACCTACATCGTTTTGAATAACAATGACTGGCCTCACACCACCTTGTTCAGAGCCTATGACAGGTGATAAATCTGCATATATAATATCACCTCTTTTTATCATATTCTCACATCCTTTCTGATAAGTAAGACAATTATATTATAATTTAAAATCGCTTATAAGTCAATAACTTTACCAGTTTAAGCTATATATCTTTATAATTATGTGAGCTTATTTCTTTATCGTTATAATAATATTTTCTAGAAATTCTATCTTTCATATCTGTTAGCACTTCATAATTAATAGTGCCTTCAATTTTAGCAATATCATCATAAGTCATAGCCTTGTTAGTGCCGTCACCTATGATAGTTACTACATCAGCTACTTGAGCATCTGTTCCTGTAGCATCAATCATAAATTGATCCATACAAATGTTTCCAATGCTGTTTAAAAGTTTATCTTTGTATAAAACCTTTAGCTTGTTTTGTAAAAGTCTTCTTACTCCATCTGCGTAACCTACTGGAATAGTAGCAACTTTAGTCTTTTTATCAGCAATGAAAGAAAAAGTGTAGCTAACACCTTCTCCTGCTTCTATCTCTTTAACGTTTGATATGCATGCTTTTAATTGCATTAATTTTTTTAAAGGTAAATTTTCTTTTATAACTTCATCCGATGGGAAGTAGCCATAAAGAATTATGCCTGCTCTAACATAATCAAGGTTTAATTCCTTTAAATCCATGATGGATGCTGAGTTAGAGACGTGTTTTATCCTTATATTAAGTCCAGAATCTTCGAGCATGGATACAGTTTTTTTATAGTTATCATATTGCTTTTCTGTTAAAGTCTTGTCTTTTATATCAGCATTAGCAAAATGTGTAAATATACCTTCTATATCGATATTTTCAAGTTTTGAAATCTTTAAAATATCTTCTACAGACTTTGCTCTGTGGACTTCATCTGCTTGAAAGCCAATCCTTGACATACCAGTATCTAAAGCGATATGTATCTTAGCTAATTTATTTTGTCTTATAGCTTCATCACTAAGTTTTTTTGCCTTTTCATAGCTAAATATAGCGCTCGTTAAATTATATTTAACTACTTCTTCTAAATAATTATCCTCCAAGTAGTTAAGCATAAGTATATCCTCTTCAATGCCTGCTTTTCTAAGCTCCATAGCCTCGCTTGCAACTGATACAACAAATCTGTCAATACCTAAGCCTTCCATAAATTTTGCAAGAGCTACAGCTCCATGACCATAAGCATCAGCCTTAATAACTGGCATAATCTTCGTTTCAGGTCTGATAGCCTTTTTAATTGAATTGATATTGTACTCAAGATTGTTTAAATTAATTTCAAGCCAAGCGGCTCTATTGCCATTCATTTATTTTACCTCCATCAACTTAATAGCCTTGGGTATAAACTCAATTATATCGCTTGCTATTAAAGAATATTCTGTGTATTTTTCTTTTGCAAGATCCCCTGCTAAGCCATGTAGATATACTCCGAACTTTGCTGCGTCAAAGACTTTAAAGCCTTGAGCAATAAGCGATGCTATAATTCCAGATAGTACATCACCAGAGCCTGCTGTCGCCATGCCAGGGTTTCCTGTATTATTTATGTATTCAATATCTTTATCCATGACAATAGTATTATGACCTTTTAAAACTACCACCACTTCGTATTTATCACTAGCGATGCGCGCATATTTTTTAGGATCTTTTATAATTTTTTCTATGTCAACGTCTAATAGTCTTGCAAGCTCAGCAAAATGCGGTGTGATAACAGCTCTATAGGCTAATTTATCTACATACTTCTTTAAATAATGAAGACCGTCTGCATCAATCACAAGTTTTTTATTTGAAGCGACTATATCTTTATAAATTTTATCTCTATCGTCAAAGAATGACCACGCTGGCCCAAAAAGCACAGCGTCCATATCAGCTAAATCATAATTATCATTAGTTCTAATTATTGTTTCAGAAAGCTTTACACTAAGTATATCTTGTATATCCTTATCAATGTATAAATAAGATAGACCGCAGCCAGTCCTCATCGCAGCGAGCGACGCAAAATAAGGCGCTCCAGTCATAGACAAAGAACCAGCAAATATGGCAAGCTTGCCGTAATCGCCTTTATGTGTAAAATCATTCCTCTTTTTAAATATTTTAAATTCATCAGCAATATTTCTTTTATAAGTATTTTCGTCAGTACTTGCAACGCTTATGGCATAGTCACCGTCGTGTGAGATTGAGACAAAAAAATTTATACCATTCACATAAGCAAATGGTACATCGTTTTTTCTCTCTATAGAGATATCTTTATATTGTAAGCCAGCTAAATTGCCGTTCAAAGCCTTAATAATAGCTTCTTTAGCCGCAAAAATTCCAGCACAAGTTTCATCAGCCTTGGCTGATGATTCTATATAGCTTATCTCTGCATCACTAAAGAAGCGATTCAAAAACTTTTCATTTTTCATTAATTTTCTAATTTTAGATATTTCAAGTATATCTACGCCTATACTCATTAAATTATTCCTCTAATCTCTTCAAAACTTTCTATCTTATTATCGTTCATGTATTTTTCTAAGTCTTCTGCCATATTTGCCATAATCATAGGCTCTGTAAAATTCATAGTTCCTACTTGAACTGCACTTGCACCAGCCATGATGAATTCGATGACATCTGTGTAATTTCTGATGCCTCCCATGCCAATAACTGGTATATTAACGGCTTTTGCCACTTCATATGTCATTCTCAAAGCTATAGGCTTGATTGCTGGGCCCGATAAACCTGCAGTTTTGTTATTAAAAACAGTTTTGCGTCTGTCTATGTCTATAGCCATAGCGTTAAATGTGTTAACAAGGCTTAGTGCATCTGCGCCGACTTCTTCGCAAGCTTTAGCCATCTCGACTATATCGTTAGCATTTGGTGAAAGTTTTACTATAAGTGGTTTATCTGTTATGTCTCTAACTTTTTTAACAACATCTTTTGCAACGCATGTTTTTATACCAAAAGCCATGCCACCACTTTTAACATTTGGGCATGAAATATTAAGCTCTATCATTTGAGCCTCTGTTTCAGATATTAATCTAACTGCTTCTAGATAATCTTCTATGTTATTGCCGCCAATGTTTACAAGTGTGATAAGATCTTTTGATAGTAAAAAATCTAGTTCCTTATCTATAAAAGCTTGTATGCCTGGATTTTCTAAGCCGATGCTATTCATAAGGCCACTTGATGTTTCATAAAGTCTAATGCCTTCATTGCCGTCTTTTGGGTTAAGTGTAAGTCCTTTAGTTGAGACGCCGCCTAGTTTTGAGATATCGTAGTATTCTTCATACTCTTTACCAAAACCAAAGGTACCGCTAGCAGCTATAAGTGGGTTTTTAAATTCAATATCAGCTATTTTAACTCTTAAATCAGTCAATTAAAAACACACCTCCTCCAAATATTGGACCGTCCTTACAAACGCGTCTCATACCAACCTTAGTCTTTATACTGCATCCTCTACATGTGCCAACACCACACGCCATTCTTGATTCCATGCTAACTAAGACTTTATTTCTATTGTGAGCCTTTAATAATAAAGCCTTCATCATTGGGAATGGTCCGCATGTATAAATCTTATCATATTTTTCACTCTCAATTATGTCTATGATGTAGCCTTTATAGCCAACTTTTCCGCTTTCAGTAGATATGTATGTGTTTTCAACATATTCTTCGAAATCTTCAATAAGATATGGATTATCTCTAAAACCAGCATAATAATCTATGTTTTTAGTAATATTTTGTATAGATCTAGCAAGGTATTTTAGAGGCGCTATGCCAACAGAGCCACCAACTAAAGCTATTTTTTCATCTTTATTAGGTAGAGGAAACTTATTTCCAAGTGGTCCAAGAAGATATAATTTATCGCCTTTTTTAAGCTTCATCATGATATCTGTTCCTCTGCCAACATTTGCAATAAGTAGATAGATATTGCCATCCTCATCTATATCATAGATGCTTATAGGTCTAGCTAGAAGAGGGTCTGTTCCTTGCCAAGATTTAATCATATAAAATTGTCCAGGTGCACCTTCAAACGGTCCACTAACTTTTAAAACGTAGATATTATCAATAATGTGATTATTTTCTAATATCGTACCCTCTTTGTATGCATTTCTAGCCACAAATATCCTCCTTCATCTTTAAAACAGCTTCTCTAATATATTTTGTATAATTTTTATCATCATAATCAGCTTCATCTTTGTGCTTAATATGGCTTGTTATTATTCCTCTAGATGAGTTTACAACTCCGCCGTCAAGCTCATTTAGTAATTTTCTAACAGTTGAAGCCTTTCCGCCTTGAGCGCCATAACCTGGAATTAAGAAAAATGTTCTTGGGAATCTCTTTCTTATATCATCTTGCTCGCCGCTGTCCATGATATTATCACCAACAACGAAACCTAGAGATGAGTATCCGTAGTCACCAATGTATTTTTCAGCAATCTTATCAAGATTGTCTCCTATTATATTATACAATGTTTCGCCTTTACTTTCAAGGTATTCTATATCTAAAGCGCCAGGATTTGAAGTTCTTAGTAAAACAAATATTCCTTTTTCTCCACTTTCCAAATAACTTAGATATGGTTTTATACTGTCATATCCCATAAATGGTGAAAGAGTGATAAAATCTGCTTCAAAATCTCCTTCAAAGTGTGCTTTTGCATACATTTCAGCAGTCTTAGCAATGTCCGATCTTTTGATGTCACCTATGCTTAATTTATTTTTTCTTCTTAGATATTCAAGTGTTTTTTTGTATGCCATAAGTCCTTCAACACCTAGTGCCTCATAGTATGCAATTTGAAGTTTATAAACAGCGACTAAATCCTCTGTTGAGTCGATTATATCTTTATTAAACTTAAATACTCTATCTGCAATACTTTCTATACTATTTAAATGTTCTGGAATATAGGACAAATCTGTGTCTAAACCGACACAGATTGGACCCAATTTTTGAACTTCTTCAAATAATCTATCTATAATCATATTATTCGCCATAAACATGATCACAGTATGCACATTTGTATTTGCCTTTTTCTTTATCAACTAAGACAAACTTATGTGGTATATTTCTTTCAACAGATGTTATACAACGAGGATTCTTGCATTTTATAACGCCTTCAACAATTTCTGGAAGAGTTAAATTAATCTTTCTTTCAATCTTTTCATCTTTGATAACATTTACTGTGATGTTTGGATCTATAAAGCCTAGTGCAGATAAATCTAGGTCTATTTCGTTTTCTATCTTAATCATATCTTTTCTGCCCATCTTTTCGCTGTGAGCGTTCATGATTAAAGCTACAGTGTAATCAGCTTCTCTAAGATTAAGATATTCAAATATTTGTATGCCATGTCCAGCTTGTATGTGGTCTATAACTATTCCCTTTGAAATACTATTAATACTTAACATTATTTAACCCCCAATAACTTTGCTATAAGTGCCATTCTTATATACATACCGTTCTTTACTTGTCTAAAATACCAAGCTCTTGGATCGTCGTCAACTTCAACTGCTATCTCATTAACTCTTGGTAGTGGATGAAGAATTGCTAAATCTTTCTTAGCATTTTTAAGTTTTTCAAGATCAAGCACATAGCTGTCTTTTAATCTTACATAGTCAGCTTCATTGAAGAATCTTTCCTTTTGCACACGAGTCATGTATAATACGTCTAAGTCATCAATTACATCTTCAAGTCTTTCTACTTCTGTATATGGTATAGATTTTTTATCAAGAACTTGTTCTTTGATGTAGTTTGGAACTTTTAATTCATCTGGTGATATAAGTACAAACTTGTTATTACTATATCTAGACATTGCCTTGATTAGTGAGTGAACTGTTCTACCAAACTTTAAGTCGCCGCATAAACCTATAGTCATGCCATCAAATTTGCCCTTAGCGCTTAGTATTGTAAATAGGTCTGTAAGTGTTTGAGTTGGATGTTGATGTCCGCCATCGCCTGCATTAATTAGTGGTACTGTACATGCGTTGTGTCCATATTGAGGAGCACCTTCCTTTGGATGTCTCATAGCAATGATGTCTGAGTAGCAGCTAACAGTTCTTAATGTATCTGCTAGTGTTTCACCCTTTGCTACAGAACTAGAGCCCGGCTCCGAAAAACCAATAACACCTCCGCCTAATCTTAACATAGCGGCTTCAAATGAAAATCTGGTTCTCGTGCTGGGCTCATAGAATAGAGTAGCTAGGATTTTACCGTCACAAACGTGAATAAAATCCTTTTCATTTTTTACAATTTCTTTACCTAGATCAAATAGCTCATCTAGCTCCTCTAGGCTTAGATCTTCCGGATCAATATAATTTCTTCCCTTAAGCATAATATCCTCCCTATATTTTTTTATCTTTATAATCATACTACTAATAAAATTAAAAGTCAAGAACTTTTTTTACTTTTTTCAAATTTTATAAACTTGTATGCTTCGTCAATTTTTTTGATGATATCAAGTCTAATTTTCTCTAGTTCTTCATCATCTTCTTGCTTGGAAAGTATTGACATAAGATAATTATACCTCATATCAATAAGTTCACTATTGGTATTATCATCAGAATAAAGAGCACTTAAATTATTATAATATTTAAAGCTCTCGAAATTTTCAAGCGTATAATTTTCAATTAATAATTTATCATTGTATTTGAAATTCTTAAAAAACTTTTCTTTCTTAGCTAATTTAGCATTGCTGATATGTGCAAGAATAATTATATACATTATAAATATAATCGTCATAATTATAGTATATTTAATAAAATAATGATTAGTATAAACATCAAGACTTCTTTTAACTAGTAAGCGAATTATGATAAAGTGTAAAAAAGCCCTTCTAGTTGCGTTACTCGCTATAATTCTAAAGACATAAAACGTTTGTGTATCTTTGACTCTTGGTCTTATGATTAAGTAATAAAAAATCAATGATACACTTAAAGCTATATCAAGCCTATGTACCTTAGATACAGGTAGTAAAATAAAATTAAGTATCATTAAAGAAAAACTTGATAATTCTATAATAGATCTTAGGTCCATAATATATTCATTAAAGTATTGTTTATTTTTTTCCATAGTATCACCAAGTATATTATACCATTAAATCATAAGTTTTTCATACCTTTTATAAGATATTTATACTAAAACATATACATTTTTTGCAATATTTTCAAGAAGCTAAATTAATCACATAATTGCCATAATATTTTTGCATAAAAAAATGAGGCTTGCGCCTCATTTTATTAGCAATTTGCATCACTTGTTATATATCCAGCTTTTGTTAAAACTTCTTTAGCTTTATCAAGGTTCTTTGCACTTACCATGATAACTGGTCCTGTACAACCCATACCGCTTTCAGCATAGATGCTTTCTTTCCAAAGTGCTTGTACTGAATCTTCTAGTTCTAGTATATCGATACCAGCAATAGCTTCTTCAACAACTTCCTTTGGTGGAGCTGCAACAGCTTCCTTTGGTCCGTCATCTTTCTTTTCATTTGCTTTATTTAATGATGCTAAAACATCTTTTAAGCCAGCTGCATTAGCTGCTTCAAAAGTCTTCTTAGCTACCTTGTGTAAATTACCTTTAACAAGGCCTGCAGCATATGTTAAAGCGTTAGCTACAACAGGAACTCCTGATGCTCTAGAAACTATAAGTATAGTTCTGTCAAATCCTTCACCAATACCAGGTCCATATCCAAAACCATTAGCTTCGTATGATCCACCTGTTGTGAATGATGAGAACATCTTCATAAGGATGTTACCTGTTAGTGAGTCATTAACTACAACGTCGCACGAAGCTTGTAATAAGTCGTTTCCTCTCATTACATCTCCACCGTCAGCTCTGTGTGACTCAGCAAATTTTATATTAAATCCGTTATCGTTTAATTGTTTAAAAGCTCTTTCAACTTGTCTAGCTCCGTCAACATTTAGTATACCAAGACTTGGATCTTGATTACCTAATGCTTTAGCTACTATTAAGCCATAGATACCATTAAGAACCATTGCTTCTACTCTGTGTGCAGAAGATGTTCCTGTAGTTGTTGCTATAAGCATTTCTTTACCAAATCCAGGAGTTACTGCTCTACCAACAGTTGATACTCCGATTGGGAAATTGTAATGCATAGTAACGCATGCATCTATCTCTCCAGCATCTAGTAGTTCTTCCATCTTCTTATATCCTTGATCTTCATCAGAAACTTCATATTGAGTTAAATTTGTTTCTGCTTTAGGACCGATAAGAACAACTTCTATTGAAGAATCTCTAGATTGAGCAAGTTCTGCAGCTTTAACTAAGTTTTCAGTACCATGTTCGCTACCAAAACTTGTTAGGCCAACACGTACTTTTTTACCGAATGAACCAGTTTCTAATCCATCTGCGATGTCATTAAAAACTTGTCCAATCATTTTCTTAATGTTGTCTGACATATCGTCACCTCTAATTTTCTTCAGTGAATGATTTAGCGAAATCTCTCATTGCATCTGCTACATATTTCTTAATAGTCTCTTCAGATGCTGCACCTTCTTCGCTAACCTTTCCTGGGTTCTTTTCGATTACTATAGAAACACCGTCGAATAGGTTTGTCATTCTACCTAAGAATAAGCTTCCCTTACCAACAATCATAGCTCTTTTTACTGCTCCGCTCTTGATATCATCTATAACAAATCCAAGATAAGGTGCTCCTGAAGGTATATGGCCTTGAGTTGGAGCCCAACCTTTCATACCATGTTCAACGATAAAATCAGGAAGTGCAGTTCTTTCGATTTCGCCATTCTTTACAGCTAAAGCTCCTATCATCTTAAAGTTAGCTTCAGGAACGTCACCTGCTCCAGCTGGTCTTGTTATATCTGGATTTTGCATTTCTACTGAATATTTATCAACATCTATGATTTTTAATCCAGCTTTTGTTAGTGGATTTGTAACTAAAGAAGTGATAACTGCTTGTGGTGATGAACCAGTGCCAACTGTATGTCTGCCGACAATATCAGTTCTTATTATTGGATGTTCTCCATCATTTTGAGAAACAACAAAAGCAAATCCTGCAACGCAGTCTTCGATAATTGGCATTTCCTTCTTAACGTGGTCTCTACCATTCATACCAAGTTTAGCACTTGAACCACCAGCTACAACCATAACATTCTTAAATGTACCTGCTTGTACAAGAGATGCTGCTGAGATAAGTGAGTGAGTAGGTGCAGCACAGAAACCTCTTACGTCTGAACCTGATGCGTTAACTAAACCAGTTAATTCTGCTATAGATTTAGCAAAGTTACCGCCACCCCTTTGATTCATATCGCCACATGCTTCTTCTGAACATTCAATAACGTATTCAATTGATGCAGGATCAATATTGTTCTTTTCTATACAGTTTAAAGCAGCAAATATACCTGATGCTTTAACAACAAGGTTTTCAAACATTACGTGAGCTGATAAGTTTTGGTCAACATCATGTGCTCTCTTTACGCAACCAACAATTTTATCTTCGTTCATGATTGCTTCAGCACCGTGATCATTGATTAAACTTTCTATTTCTGCTAATTCAGTGCCTTTTCCTAATCTAGCGATTAAATCGTCATTGATTAATGGATGTTCTTCGAATTCTTTTCTAACTTGATCAGTAAATTCTGGAGTTAAGAAAACTAACTCGAAAACGTCAGCTACTTTCATCATACCGATTAGTTCAGATTGTGGAAGAATTTCACCCTTAACACCGTGTCTATCTGCGCCAGATAATAAGTGTTCATGCCATGGTTCAGGCACTTCTCTTAACTTAGCTGGAGTTTCATTACCTATATAAATTTGGTTAGGTAAATAGTTAACACAGTCTTCGAAACTTCTTAAATGTTTTGGAACTGCCTTTAGATACTCTGAATCTGGATGTAGAGTTCTTTCTGTTGTTTGTGTTGTTCCATTGTGGATTACCATATCAGGTGCTTGTAATAATACAAATGATGCACCCTTTAATACTGAATAATTCATCCATACACCTCCGTAATATTTTTTTATTATGAATTATCTATAACATAGTATAACTATGACATAAACATAATTATGTACATCGCCCTTAATTAAAAGGGCGACTTATTATTTACAATAATTATTTATCGAAAACAGTTTGTCCGTCAACTTCAGTTTCTAAAGCATGTAATGCTTTTTCAACTAGTTTTCTTCTTAGAGAAACTTCTTCATCATGATCAAGTTTTGGATCTCCAAGTGGATGTGGAATAGCTATTGTAGGAACTATTCTGTTAGCACCAACTGTTAATGAAATTGGAACTACTGTACACATGTGAACTACAGGGATTCCTGCACGTTCAATTTCTTTTACCATTGTTGCACCGCAACGTGTACAAGTACCTCAGGTACTAGTTAATATAACTGCGTCAACTTTGTTTTCAACTAATTCCTTAGAAAACTCTGCTGCGAATTTCTTTGCGTTTGCAACGGCAGTTCCGTTACCTACTGTTGTGAAGTAAGCATTGTATAACTTACCAATTTTTCCTTCTTTTTCAAATTCTCTCATTATATCTAATGGAAGAACTCTGTTAGGATCATCGTTAGCATATACTGGGTCATATCCACCATGAGCAGTTTCAGCATTTTCACTTGTAAATGCATCTATACCTGTGATGTCATATCTACCATATTTAGAAGCAGATGAAGATTCAATGTGATCAGGGTTACCCTTAGCACAAATACCGCCTGAAGTAACTAAAGCTATAGTAGCTTTAGAAATATCTTTAACAGCTGGATTTGGATCAACTCTATCGAAGTTAGGCATTGGATATTCTGTTACAAATTCTTCACCTTTTAACTTCTTAATCATCATATCTACAGCTCTCTTTGCTCCTCTTTCTTCTACGAATAAATTGTATCTTACTCCTCTTTCGATGTATCCTTCTTCAGCTGGAGTACCGATTTCTTCATTCTTAGCTAGTTTTAGAGCTAATGGAGCCATCTTCTTAACAGCGTCAACCATACCAGCTGCACTGTTCTTTGTGCTTACTATATATACTGATTTCTTGAACATATCTGCGCCTGGGTTTTCAATGTACATACCAGTTACAGCAGGAATGCCAAGTTCATTTTGTACTGCATCTGTAATTGTAGCACAAGCTACACCGTATCTTCCTGCGTTAAATGCAGGTCCTGCGATGAATAGATCCGGTTCATATTTTTTAACCATTTCTAGTATAGCTGCTTTTGCTTCTTCTATGTTTTCTCCGAAATATGAGTCACCACATACTATAGTTGCAACAATTTCAGCTTCTCCTTTGAATTGACCATTTAAAGCCATTCCAGGACCCATAACCTTTTCTTCAACATAAGGTTTTATATCAGCTTTTTCTTCTCCACCAACACCGGCAAAGAATTGGTTAATATAATGAACTACTTTTAATTTACTCATCATATTTCCCCCCTTTTACTAAAATTTTTGGGCACTATTTATATTGAGTGTACTCATCTCTGATATTTTTGATTTCACTAGTAATAGCGTCAACGTCTAATACCATTTCCATCATGCCTATTTGTTCGTCATAAACACCTGCATCTACACTTTCCTTAAATTCAGGTTCTAATGCATGGTATACCTTAAGTCCCAACGAGACTCCGGCTAAAGGACCAGCCCATGTAGGGTCACCTGCTGTAACAGTTTCAGCTGCTAAGCCTGCTGTTTCAGCTTCTCCTCCACCAAGTAAAACTATGATGTTTTCTGCACCGTATTTATCTACGGCTTCTTTTACTCTGTTTTGGTTTTCTAGGTCCATAGCGCCTGCAGCTGTTCAGACAAAACACTCAGTAGCTGAGAATACAACTTCTGCTGGAGTTGTCTTTACACACTCTTCCATAGCAGGACCAGGAATACCGTCTCTGTCGCCAATTATAACAACTTTTGAATTTTCATTAAATATTGACATTCAAAAACTCTCCTTTCCTTTTTTAATTTTAAAATTTTTAATTAATTATTTGCCTCTTGCTGTTAAATATCCGAAACCTACTTCAGAAGTAGCTCCTGTTATAGCTTGGATTTCAACTGTTACTGAACCATCAGCCTTTAATGAACCGTCAAATCCACCTGCGATTGTATCGATAAATTCAGGGTGACCTATAACTTTGTCCATCTTAGGTAGTTCAATTAATTCATTTGCGTTACCGCCAGTAATAACTGCATCTGCAGCCTTGTCAGCGTCTGCTAATGATTGAGAAGCACCGTCTCTACCAGCGTATTCGTCTGTAATAATTACAGTCTTAACGCCTTGGCCTTCGATCTTCTTGCAGTTCATGATTAAGTCTGTATCTGGGTTACCAAAACCTTCTTGTGAAACAACAGCTCCATCAAGATCTAGATATCTAGTTAATTTAGCAGTCCAGTTTGAGCTTCTTTCCTTATCTGCAAGATAAACGTTTTCGTTAGTGATAATCATACCAACAAAGTTGATAGTTTTACCGTGTTCTTTGTACAATTCTTTAACAACTGGGTTGTTCATGTGTACATAAGATGGGTTCTTATCGCATGATGATACGCAGTTACCACTGATTATAGCTCCGTCAAAAACTTCAGTTGGGTATAAAATTGTAGGAACTATTTGTTTTGCATCGACACCATAAACGTATGTGTCATGTAGAAGTCCTTGAGATTGTAGCATTTGAACATATGCGACTCTTGGAAGTCCTTTGAACTTTTCAGCACCTTCCATTAAAGGTAATGTTTCATAAACTTCTGTTTCATCTGGAGTCAAGTTTCTTGCTGCTTCTGCTAAGTAAGCTGCAGTCTTGAATCCACAATATCTTAGAGCTTTTTCATGTTCGTGTTGCTTTAAACCATCAACTGGTTCAGCAATAACAACGATGTTGTTAGTTTTTGAGAATGGTGTATATTGAGCACCTGGGCCTGTCATGTCGACAATACCTTCTTGGAAACCAACAATTTTACCTGTTGTCATTACTGCACAACCTTTAAGAACGTTTGTTTTACCTGAACCAACTACATCAACTTTTGAAAGAATTCCAGGGAATACTCCGCCAGGTCCTTCAACTTTAACTCTTGGTTCAACAACATCTTTAACCGGTGTGATTCTAACACTTTCTCCCGGTCTAGCGATTTCTACGTCTACAGATTTAATGTGTTCATCTTCCTTGCAAAGGTTGATGATGTCTTCTTTATTTACATATAGAACTCCATTTTCTACCTTTGTCTCTTGGCCGAATTGAACATCTTTAATAAGCACGTTGCCTATTTCTAGACGCATAATCTCACCTCCCTTAAAATTTTAAATATATTTAACTATATAATAGTAAATAAACTTTAGTTATATTTTTCTAACATTTCTCTAACTGATTCTTTAGTAGCGTCTTCTTTAACTCTTGAATCAACTTGAGAACCATCTTTATAGATAGCAATTACTGGTAAACCCATAACTTTTTCGCCAATTGCTAATCTTCTTCCTTTTGAAATATCGAATGATGTGAATTTAACGTTTTTGAATTCATCTTCCATAGCGTGGATGTGTGGCATTAAAGCCTTGCATGGTTCACATGTAGGTCCCCAGAAATCCACTAATACATATCCTTCAGCTTGTTTAACTTCTTGTTCGAAATTGTCCTTTGTTACTTCTAACATTACGATTCCTCCTTAAAATTTCTTTAAATTCTTTAATTTATACTTGAGACTATTAGTCTGCAAAGTGCTCGTTAATATACTTTTCAGCTTGTGTAGCTGCTATAGCTCCGTCTGCTGTTGCTGTAACAACTTGTCTTAATTCTTTCTTTCTGTTATCTCCAGCTGCAAATACTCCAGGGATATTTGTGTGCATGTTTTCATCTGTTACGATGTATCCGCCTTGCATATCTAGTAAGCCTTCAACTATATCGTTCTTTGGAGTATATCCTACGAATACGAATAAACCAAATGTTCCGTCGTTTTCGTCAGCAAATATTTCTCTTCTTTCTTTTGTCTTAGTATCTTCAAGTACTATGCTTGTTAGAATACCATCACCTTTTACTTCTACAACTGTTGCGTTCCAGATATAGTCAAGTTTTGGATTCTTGTATGCTTTTTCCTTAATACTTTCAGCTGCACGTGCTTCATCTTTACCTTTTCTGTAAACAAGTGTAACTTTTCTAGCAAATTTAGATAGATACATTGCTTCTTCGAAAGCTGAGTCTCCACCACCAACAACATAAACTTCCATGTCTTCAAAGAAGTTAGCGTCGCATGTTGCACAGTAGCTTACGCCTCTGCCTGTGAATTCTTGTTCGCCTGGGCAACCAATCTTTCTTGGTGTAGCGCCTGTAGCAACTATAACAGTTTTGCCTTCATAAGTTTTGTCTTTGCAAACAACTTTTTTAACTTTATCGTTAAGTTCTAGTTTTTCAACTGTGTCTATAACGAATTCTGCGCCAAAGCTGTCTACTTGATCTTTCATTCTCTTAATTAGGCTTGGGCCTGAAGCTTCTTCAACTGAACCAGGATAGTTAGCAACTTCATCAGTTATAACTATTTGTCCGCCTGCTTTTTCCTTTTCTAGGATAAGAGTTTTAAGTCTTGCTCTTGAAGCGTATAAGCCAGCTGCAAGTCCTGCAGGGCCTCCTCCAATAATAATTACATCATACATTATGATATTCCTCCTTATACTACATATTGTTAATTAACAAATTGTCCGTAAATTAAAAAACAGAAAACAAGCCACTCTTGTTCTCTGTCTATAACCTGTGAGATTCTCTTAAACAAGATTGCTCCATCGGTGCTAAAAGCTTTCCAGAGTACTGTCAAAATACGGTTCTTTTACCTGAGACTTTTGAATTAGAGTAGTGAGCTCAAATTCTTTACCCTTCGGTGACATACGTTCTCTCCCGCATCTGTCGTCCAGTTCTTTACTAACTATATTATACTACAAATAGTATAAAATTGCAAGCTTTTCTGTATTTTATTTTTTTATATCTGAATTAAAAATTCTTTGCTATTATCCTATAGTTTTATAATTTATTCAAAATGTTTTAATATATATCCTGCGATATTGTCTGCATGGTCACCTATTCTTTCAAGATTCGATATTGTGTCTAAGAATATAATGCCTTGCTCTTCTTCGCATTCGTTTGACATAAGTCTTCTAAAGTGTTTCTCTCTAAATTCTTTTTCGCATACGTCTATCTTCTTTTCTACTTCAACTATATCATACGCCATATCTTCAGACATTGCTCTATATGCACTCATTGTAAGTGTAAATACTTTTACTGTTAAATCATACATTTCATTAAGTTCTTTTTTGCCTTCTCCAGTAAAGTGTATATCCATGTTTATTCTTTCTTCACTTAGTTGAGTTATATTTTTAACATGGTCTCCAGCTCTTTCTATGTCGTTTACTATAAAGAATAAATCATCGACTGTTTCGTGTTGTTCTTTAGATAGTCCTGATGTTGACACCTTTACTAAATAATCTATTATTTCTTTTTGAAGACTGTTTATAAGATCTTCTCTATCGTAAATAACTTCCATAAGCTCAATTTTTTTGTTAATTAATAGATTTCTTGAATCTTCTATGTTTTGTAAAACTAAATCATTCATTCTTGTCAATTCATCCACAACTGTTCCTATGGCTAAACCTGGTGTAGTTAATATACGATAGTCTAGGTGTATAGCGTGCTTGTCTTCTTTATTGTCGCTTTCTGGAATGATTTTTTGGGCAAGCTTAACTAATAATTTTGCAAATGGCATCATCCAAAGTACATTTATTACATTAAAGAATGTATGTGCCATGGCAATTTGTGTTGTTGTCGAAGCAAAAGTATTGACAACATAAGCTTCTATCGGATTCTTTAATAATAATAAAAATACAATTGAGCCAAAAACGTTAAATATAAAATGTATAAATGCTGCTTGTTTTGCTGTTCTACTTGCTCCAATACTTGAAATAAGTGCTGTTGTTGTCGTTCCTATGTTTTGTCCAAATAATATTGGGAAAGCTATGTGCATATTAATAATGTTTTGTGACGCAAGTGCAAGTATTATGGCTTGTGCTGCTGATGATGATTGAAGTATAGTTGTCATTACAATTCCGACTAAAAGTCCTAACCACGGATTAGTTAATTTTGCCATTAAATTGGCATAAAATGCGCTTTCTCCTAATGGCCTCATCGCGTCGCCCATAGCTGCCATACCAAAGAATAGTATACCAAGTCCTAAAACAATTTCCGCATAACTTTTTATTCTTTTCTTTTTACCAAGCATAAATAATAAAACACCGATGAATATCGCTATTGGTGCGTATCTAGAAATATTTAGAGCTAGCATTTGGCCTGTGATTGTTGTACCAATATTTGCTCCAAAGATGATTCCAACTGCTTGATATAGGTTCATTAGTCCTGCGTTTACAAAGCCGACAACCATAACTGTAGTAGCTGATGAACTTTGTATAATCATTGTTACTACAGTACCAACTAATATACCCATGAAGGTATTTTTAGTTAAAGCGCCAATAATATTTTTTAATTTGTTTCCTGCTGCCTTTTGAAGTCCGTCTCCCATAAGGCTCATTCCATATAGGAATAAACCAAGGCCGCCCATAAGTCCTAATAAATAATCCATATCATCACCTATATAAGATTCATAAAATCAAGCTGTCTTAATGCTTCATACAATATAACCGTACAAGAGTTTGCCAGGTTTAACGATCTTTTTAAATCTTTAATCATTGGTATTCTTATTGCTCTTTCGCTATATTTTTTAATCAAATTCTCTGGTAAACCAGCTGTTTCTTTGCCGAAGAAAATAAAATCGCCATCTTTAAATTTAACATCAGAATAAATATTATTGGTCTTTGTAGTTGCCAAATAAAAATTTATATCTTTATTCTTTTCGAAAAAATCGTCTAAATCTTCATATATTGTAAGATCTAGATACTTCCAATAATCAAGACCAGCTCTTTTTAAATGTTTGTCGTCTAAATCAAAGCCAAATGGCTTAATTAGATGCAATCTTGAATTTGTTAAGACGCAAGACCTCGCTATCGCTCCTGTGTTGTGCGGTATCTCTGGTTCATGTAAAACTATATTGATTGCCATGAGTTCCTCCTAGAAATATTGTTTTAAGAATTTCATTATACCGTCATGATCATTGTCATAATCAGTTATGAAATCTGCTTTTTGTTTTAACTCGTTAGTAGCATTACTCATGGCAACACCAACTTTCGATTCTTCTATCATTTCTATGTCATTATTGTTGTCTCCAAAGGACATTAAATTATTTAGATCCAATCCTAAGTTTTTACATAGATATTTTAACGATCTAGCTTTATTTACCCCTTCTGGAACAATCTCAATATTATTAGTCCAAGAACTCGATATTTTAATTTTATCAATTTTGCTTAGCTCTTGTCTTACTTCTTCAATATATTTTTTATCTTCTTCTACTAGTAATACTTTAAAATAAGAATTGTTCTCGCATGACTCTTTAATTTCTTTTATGTTATTATATTCAATTATATCTATAGTATCTTTTATATTTTTAGGTACTCTTGAGTATGTGTTTAGTGATGTAGTTCCCTTAAGCCTATAAAACTCATTCACTCCGTAAAAATGAAAGTTCATCTTATAATCATATAATAAGTCAACAACTTTTATAAAAGCATCTGTATCAATTGGTTTTTCATAAACTCTTCTGCCTTCATAGTCTGTGACCACGCTTCCATTTGTGGCTACTATTGAAGTTTTAAATGGCAATATGTGTGCATAAGCTTCGATTGATTTATGAAGTCTACCGCTTGAGAGAACTATTTCAACTCCATTTTCACTTAATCTTTCAAGCTCCAGTGATGTGCCTCTACTTACCATTTTTTCACTATTTAATAAGGTGCCATCCATGTCGAAGGCAAGTATTTTTATATCTATCATGGCAAAATCACCGCATCGTTATTCCCACTATCTTGGACAGAGCTATCAATATCTGCAGATTTTTCAGAAACTCTAACTATTGTATCTCTCTTTGGATAATAGTTTTTTGTAAATTGTTTATTTGAAATAACTTTTCCATCTTTAGTAATAATTTTATTAGTTACTACTCTATATCCATCATAACCCTTGAAATCAACTACTCTCTCTCCTGGTTTAAGACTAGGATCAACTTTTTCAATGGTTTCAGATTTAATTACTTCAACTATCTCTGATTTGAAGCTTATATCGTAATCTTTTTTAGTTTTGTCTCCGTATACATAAAATGTTACTTTATTTTTTGTAACATTTGAGTCTATATATATAGGAAAATCAAAATCATTTTTAAATCTTAAATTTTTTGTTCCTCTCCAAACAGCACAATCTTGTCCCTTTGGTACATAAGCAGCTGCTCTTGAATGAGGATGTCTTTCAATTATTTTAACTCCTGCCCTTATAAGAGCATTATATAGTGTTGTTGAAGTTTGGCACATGCCTCCTCCTAAGCCGTCCTCATATTCTCCACCCTTTAATACATGAGCATTTTTATAACCTTTTGCTGCAGTTACGTCTCCTATAGCATTGTTAAAATTGAAAGATTCTCCAGGAAGCAATAATTTCTTTGAAACAGTATCTGACGATACTCTTATATTTGTCTTTCTCTCATTTGAGCTAGTACTGATGTCTGTTGTAAATGAGCCTATAAGTCCATTGATTTTCTCTAACTCAGAATGTTTTTTCTCTGGTTCAATAGTCTCAACACTTGCAGTAACTGTTTCTTTACTATTGTTTATAGCATCAATTATATCATTTTTTAATTTTTCTGAATTTAATTTTTTTCCTTCTTTACTCTCAGTAGAAGTTATTTTGCCATTACTCACGCTAAATTCTGCATTTACTGCGTCCGAATTAGTTTCGCTAGCAATTTTGGATACAAATTCATCAACATGTGAGTAATCAATTTCTTTATCAATATTGATATTTAGTGGATTTTTTTTAAGTGCTTCAAATTTATTGTATCTTTCTTCTAGTTCTCCTTCTCTTGCATAATCGTATGCTTCGTTAACTGCTTTATCAACGTCCATCTTATGATCTAGATTTTTTAACTCAAAGTTATAATTTTTGTCTTCAACAGTTACGTTGATATTTTTTCCTTCTAATTCACTCGCTTTTGCTGTAAGAATTTTTTCTTTTGCCTTTTCTTTTGAAAGCCCTCCAACATCAATTCCATCAATGGTGATGCCTGAGTAAATATTATCTCCTTGTAGCGCTTCTTCCATAGCTTCTATCCTTTTAAGCTCTTTATATTTTGTATATCCAAAATATCCTCCGCCTAAAATTAATATTAGGACTATAAATATTGCTAATCCTTTTTTCATTTATCCATTCCCCTTCTATATAAACAAATCTCGCTCAAATCGCATTCCAAGCACAATGGTCTTTGTGCCTTGCATACTCTTCTTCCATGAAATATCAAAAGATGATGGGCAAGTGACCAAGTGTCCTTTGGAAGCTTTTTCATAAGTGCTTTTTCAGTATCCAATACATTGTCTTCATGAACTAAACCAATTCTGTTTGAAACTCTAAATACATGAGTATCAACAGCTATCCTTTGTTCGCCAAAAGCATTTGATAATACTACATTGGCAGTTTTTCTTCCTACTCCTGATAATTCTACTAGCTCTTCAAATGTTTTTGGCACCTGGCTATCGTATTTATGTACTAATATATCGCAAGTCTTTTGTATGTTTTTTGCCTTATTTCTGAAAAAGCCTATGGATTTAACCATATCTTCAATTTCAGAAAGAGGTCTTTCTATGTAATCAACTGGTTCTGGCATGATTTGAAACATCACGTCAGTAACCTTATTAACTTGCTTATCTGTTGTTTGAGCTGATAATATCGTTGCTATCAAAAGCTCAAATTCATTTCTAAAATGCAGCTCAGGACCTGCGTCGGGATAATCCTGACGCAGTATGTCCAAAACTGTATTTACTTCTTTTTTATTTAATACTTTTTTCATAACTATACATCTCTTTATCTATGTTTGTAATTTCAACCCTATCGTCATTATCGATAAAGTTTATAATTTTCTCGATAGTTTTCTCGTTATATTTACTTTCATTTGAAACGAAGGAAAATCCTAAATCACTTACCTGCCACTTATCGTTATCTGCAGCTTCGCAAACAGAGACATTAAACCTTGACCTTATTCTTTCTACGATGGATTTAACAACCATGCGTTTATCTTTTAAGCTCAAAGCATCATATATAGTTATGCTGATAAGCATATTCGTAACGAACATTATTGTAAAATGTTCATTTCCTTTCCTACTTTTTCAAATATTCTGCATGCTTCATCAAGTTGTTCTTTTGTATGAGCTGCTGTAACCATGCATCTTACTCTACCAGTTCCTCTTGGTACTGTTGGGAATACTATAGCTGAAACGAATACTCCGTTTTCAAGTAATTTTCTTGAGAATTCCATAGCTTTTGCTTCTTCGCCAATAATAACTGGAGTGATAGGTGTTTCGCTGTGACCTGTATTAAAGCCAAGCTTGCTTAGTTTTTCCTTGAAATATCTAGCGTTATCCCAAAGTTTATCAGTGTATTCACTGCTTTCCATTAGCATCTTGATAGCTTCAGTTATAGCTCCAACTGATGCTGGTGTTAAGCTTGTTGAGAATAATACTGGTCTTGCTCTATGGATAAGCCATTCATACATAGTTTCTGATCCAGCTACATATCCACCGATACAGCCAATAGCTTTTGATAAAGTACCGATTGAGAAATCAACTCTTCCGTGTAAATGGAAGTGGTCAACTGTACCTCTACCATTTTCACCAAGAACTCCTGATCCGTGAGCATCGTCAACATAAGTCATGCATTCGTATTTTTCAGCTAAATCAACGATGTCAGGAAGCTTAGCTATATCTCCATCCATTGAGAAAACGCCGTCAGTTATGATAAGAACGTTTCTATAATTTTTTCTCTTTTCTTTTAAAACATCTTCCAAGCTATCCATATCAGAGTGCTTAAATATAGCTCTATCTGCTTTAGAAAGTCTTGAACCATCGATGATTGAAGCATGGTTTAACTCATCAGATATGATTAAGTCGCCTTTTTCAGTTACTGCTTGGATAGTACCTGCGTTGCAGTTAAATCCTGATTGATAAACGAAGGCTCTTTCTTCTCTTTTAAACTCTGCTAAAACTTTTTCAAGTTCTTCATGGATATCCATGTTACCAACTATGGTTCTAACAGCTCCTGAGCCTGCTCCGTATTTTTCTACCATTGCGATAGAAGCTTTTTTAATTCTAGGGTTATTAGCAAAACCTAAGTAGTTGTTTGATGATAAGTTTATTACTTTCTTACCATTTAAAATAATTTCAGCATCATCAGGTGAGCTTAATATAGGTAATTTTCTATAAACTCCTTGATCTTTTAACTCTTGGATTTTGTCTTTTAAAAATCCTAATTCGTGTACATTTGACATAATACCCTTCCTTTCATTTGACTATATCATTTTTATTATTATCTATAATATTTGCATTTCTTTCGAGGATTTTTTTGCCTCGCCATAAGGCTGCCATGGCTTTATATTTTTCTTTAAATTCTCTATTGCTTAAGTTAAAGTCATCTTTATATACAAGTCCATAGTCATCCAATTCATGAAACTCTTCATGATAAACTTTTTTGGCATTTTTATTATAAGGGCAGACTTCCTGGCAAATGTCACAGCCATATATGTAAGTCTTTATATTTTTCTTTTCAAATTCACTTAAGTCGCCTTTTTTTTGAGTGATGTACGATAGACACTTTGTCATCTGCATCTTATAGCCGCAAAGTGCTCTGTTTGGACAAGCCCTCTCACATATATCACATGAGCCGCAATCAATTTTTAGACTTTCATCATAAAAATCACTAGGCTCATTACTTATTATATACCCAATAAAGATAAAAGAACCCAAATTTGGATTAATAATGCAGGTGTTTTTACCTAAAAATCCTAAGCCCGATTTTTTTGCAAGAAGTCTTTCAATCAAAGGACCTGTGTCAACAAAGACATGACTTTCACTTTTCTCATCTAAAAATAATTCTTTATCAATTTTATCAAGCTTTTCCTTGAAAATTTTGTGATAGTCATATCCATAAGATGACCTTGATAATAAATAAGATCCTTCTTTTCTCTTAGCTTTTTTATAATTATAACTTAAGCCAAAAACAATTATACTTTTAGCATTCGGAAAAAGAGTTTTTGGATTTAATCTTTCTTCCTTATTGTACTTAGTAAATTCATTTGATGCATCTCCAAGCAAATCTAATCTTGATGCATCGGTAATCCTAAAGGCATCAACGCTGTATTTTTTTATTAATTTATCAAGTTCACTGTGTTTTATAATCATTTTAATAAATCAAAGCTATCGTCAGTAAATCTTTTTGCTCCTCTATTATAATTAACAGAAAGAACTAGACCTATGCAGGCAAGGCCTGTTAATTGGAAAGTTCCTGCATAGCTTATAAATGGTAGAGGAATTCCTGTAACTGGTAAAATTCCTAGTATCATACCTATGTTTTGCACTATATGAAATAGAAACATACCTAAAAACCCTGATACCATTGCGGAGCCAAAAACATTGTTAGAACTCTTAGCTATAATAAGCATTCTTCTTAACATGGTGTAATATAAAAATATCATTATCGCTCCGCCTAAAAAGCCAGTTTCCTCACCTACTATAGCAAAGATTGAGTCAGTATGTTTTTCTGGAACGTATTTATATAAATTTTGTGTACCCTTAAATAAACCTCTGCCAAAAAGTTTACCTGAGCCTAGTGCGATTTTGCCTTGAATAACTTGTCTACCCGAGCCCATAGCATCTCTTGTTGGATCAAGAAAGTCATATATTCTGTTCTTTTGATATTGATTCATTGAAAACCATAATGCTGGTATCGATAAAATTCCTAAACCTATAGCGTACATAACATATTTTAAAGAAATTCCTTGTGAAAATATCATTATGAAAATGAAAAATACATATACAATTGCTGTACCAAAATCTGGTTGTAAAAGAATCAAAAATACTGGTAAGAATGCAAATGCAAGTATTTTAAGCAAAACAAATGGATTATTTAAATTTTCTATATTTTTATCTATGTACTTTGCAAGTGATATTATTAAACCTACCTTTACAAACTCTGATGGCTGAAATGAAAATCTTGATCCTATCTGTATCCAGCTTTTCGCATCGTGAACAGTTTTTCCAAATATAAGTGTTGCCACTAATAATAAGATGCATCCCGCATATATGAATAGGTATAGCTTGCCCCATATATTGTAATCTATTATCATCAAAGTAAACATCACAACTAGCCCTAATGCTAAAGACAAAAAATGTGTTTTCATTAAGCCGTTTTGTACTGGCTTTGCAAATGATAGAGTAGTTGAATATACCATGATGGTGCCAAAAGCAAGTAGCGCCAGTATTGACATTACTAAAATTATATCTATTCTTAACTTAGGTTTTTTAATCATATTTTTCTCCTTTGCATACATATTTATTATAAAATAAATATTTCTCTAAGTCAAGAAGTATACTGATTATAATTTAATTTTTAATTAAATAATTTTACTCAATTTTTAATTTGCATAAAATGATTTTACGCAAAATAAAAAAGCCTCGCTACTCTTAACGAGTGGCAAGGCCATATAAACAATATTATTCGTTGTCTTCTTCTTTTTCTTCTTTACCTACTACAGGTACATCAGCTGCTGAAGTTTCAACTGCTTCTTCTTCTTTTTCTTCTCTTGGTGCTGATAATGAACATACAACTTCATCTAGATCTATAAGTACTTCAACATCTTTGTTGTCACCAACTATATCCTTAACTGTGAATGAGTCATCATATTCCATGTTTTGAACATCAATTGAGAAGCTATCTGGAATGTTGCTTGGTAATACAAGAACTTCGATAGTATCAAGTTGTTGATTTAATACAGATGGTTGTTTTCTGATTTCATCTCTGTTAAGTAATTCAACTGGAACTTCGATCTTAATCTTTTCGTCCATGTTAATTCCTTGGAAACCAACATGTAGAATTTGATTTTTGAATGGGTGTCTTTGAATTTCCTTAATGATAGCTGGTCTAACAGCTCCATCGATGTCAAGATCTATGATACTTGTCATACCTGCTTTTTGGTATAACATTTTGAATTCTAGATCATTGATAGTAATGTGTTCTGATTCTTTTCCTTTTTGGAAAATTGCTGCT
Organism: Fenollaria massiliensis; assembly: GCF_000312505.2. Taxonomy (GTDB): domain Bacteria; phylum Bacillota; class Clostridia; order Tissierellales; family Peptoniphilaceae; genus Fenollaria; species Fenollaria massiliensis. The sequence goes on from NZ_HG326224.1 coordinate 169,426, forward strand.
GGTAATTGTTCATTTTGTCTAATTTTATCAACTTTATTTTTTCCTACAGCTTCACGCTTTTGTGCTTTTAATTTGTATTCAGCCATAATATCCTCCTTAAATTTATTACTTATTTATTATCTGATTTGTCTTCAGCTTCACTGTCATCTTTTGTTTCAGTGTCTTTGCTGTCGTCTTTAGTATCAGCGTCTTTGTTATCAGCATCTTTTGCTTCATCATCTGCCTTTACATCGTCATCTTTAATTTCTGGTAAATCCATCTTCTTAACGTCTGCATTTGCTCTAAGCTCTTTCATGTATCCAACAAATTTTTGAGTTTTTAATGTTTGTTCTATCTCAGCTTTTAAATCTTCAAGTTGATCTTTTTTATCTTCAACTTTTACTATGTGATATCCCATATCACTCTTAAATACTTTTGAGTAAGAACCGATTTCAGTTGAGCTAACTGCATTTAAGAACTCTTCTGGCATTGATGATGCTTGAACTTCGCCCATCTTACCGCCATTTGATGCTGAGTAAGTATCGCTTGATTCTTTCTTAGCTAGTTCAGCAAAATCTTCACCAGCTTGAAGTCTATCGTAAAGCTTTTTAGCGTCATCTTCATTGTCCGCCATGATTTGGCTTAAGCTATACTTTATAAGCTTATCCTTGTTAGAATCATAGAATTCTTTGATTTCTTCATCAGTAATCTTATTGTCCTTATAAAAAGATTCTTCTAGTTTTTGTTGCTTATAATCTTTTTTGATACTATCTTTAATGAAATCATCTGTTATATTTTGTTGTTTCAAGAATTGTTCGTATTGTTCTTTACCGCCCATATCCTTGATTGTTTGTTCATATAACTTGTTTACTTCTTCATCTTCGATAGCAATCTTCTTCTTATCGATTTCTTGATTAATAAGTTCATCAACTATAAGTTTTTCAAGTATATTATCTTTAAGCTTATCCTTAAAAGAAACACCGTCTTTATCAGTTTTCTTTAGCGCTTCTTCTCCAAGTTGTTGCTTATACATACGTTCATATACTTTATAGTTTTCTGTGAAATCTTTTTCACTTATTGCTTTTCCGTTAACTGTTGCTACTGCATCTTCATCTGCTTTTTTACAAGATGTAGCAAATAAGATTGACATCACAGTTAAAACAAGCAAAATAATTTTAATGTTTTTCTTCATCATATCTCCCCTTAATTTTTACTCATAGAATTATTATATATCTTTTTAAATAAATTTTCAAGCTTTTTTTATCTATTTACTCATTTTAAATAAAATTAATATATCTTTTATGAGTTTTATCTTGTTTTCACCCTCTATAGATATTCTTATAACATTCATATATCTCTTGTTTATATAAAGTCTGTTCTTATATTTCTTATATATATCAGCTATCCACTGAGGATTGATAACTTTATCGTTTAAAAATTCTATCCTAAAATCGCCACCTACCTCATTAATTGATGTTATTGAAAATTCTTTTGCCATGGATCTAATCTCGCTTATATCGATTAGATTAACTATTGATTTAGGTATATCGGCAAATCTGTCAACGATTTCATCTATAAGCTCGCTCTTCATCTCTTCGTTTTCAACTGCAGCTATCTTTTTATATAGATCCATCTTAATGTATTCGTCAGGAGCAAAATCATCTGGTATATAAGCATCAACGGTGATGTCAACTCTTGTATCAATATCTTCTTTAACTTCATATCCTCTAAGCTTCTTTATAGCAAGATTTAAATATTTGATGTATAAATCATAACCGATCGCAGCGATGTGGCCGTGTTGAGACGTTCCTAATAAATTACCTGCACCTCTAATTTGCAAATCACGCATAGCAATTTTATATCCACTTCCAAGCTCAGTAAACTCTTTTATCGCCTTTAGTCTCTCTTCTTGTGTTTCAGTAAGAACTTTATTTTCTTTATAAGTGAAATAGCCGTAAGCAATTCTATTCATTCTGCCTACTCTTCCTCTTAACTGGTAAAGCTGGCTTAGACCCATATTTTCTGAGTTATAAACGATAATTGTATTTGCATTTGGTATGTCAAGTCCTGTCTCGATTATAGTTGTCGATAGCAAAACATCATATTTATGATACATAAAATCCATCATAACTTTTTCAAGTTTTGACTCAGTCATTTGTCCGTGACCGATGGCAATTCTTGCTTCAGGAACTAAATTTTGTAATTCATTATACATTTTTTCAATGTTCTCAACATTATTAAAGACAAAAAACACTTGACCGTCTCTATCCATCTCTTTAAGTATCGCATCTCTAACAAGACTCTTATTATATTCCAAAACATAAGTTTGTATAGGATATCTATCTTGAGGCGCTTCCTCTATAACAGACATACTTCTTATGCCTGACAAAGCCATGTGCATGGTTCTAGGTATTGGTGTGGCTGAAAGTGATAAAACATCAACATTTTCCTTAAGTTTCTTAATTTTTTCTTTATCTCTAACACCAAATCTTTGTTCTTCGTCTATGATTAATAAGCCTAAATCTTTAAATCTAACATCATCAGATAATAATCTATGTGTTCCAACGACTATGTCTATGCTATGAGTTTTAAGTTCTTCGGCCGTTTGCTTTTGCTCTTTACTTGTTCTAAAGCGAGACATCATGGCCGAACGGATTGGATATTTATTAAATCTCTCAATAATTGTCTCATAATGCTGCTGACAAAGTATAGTTGTTGGACATAAGAATGCAACTTGCTTACCATCCATGATGGCTTTGAACGCTGCTCTAAGGGCTACTTCAGTTTTGCCAAAACCAACGTCCCCGCATAAAAGCCTATCCATGGGCTTATTTGACTCCATATCTCTTTTTATATCGATAATTGCTTCGAGCTGTCCCTTTGTCTCTTCATAAGGAAAGGACTCTTCAAAGTCTCTTTGCCAAGCAGTATCTTTTGAAAAGGCATAGCCTTCTTTTTCTTTTCTTATTGCATATAGCTCAACTAAATCTTCAGCCATCTTTTCAATAGCCTTCTTTGATTTTGATTTTTGCTTGATCCAGTCATTTGTAGATAATTTATTTATCTTAACGTCTTTGCTATCTTTATCAGAAAACTTCTGTATCCTATCCATCTGAGCGATTGGTACATAAAGTTTGTCCTCGCCCTTATACTGTATATATAAGAAGTCTTTTTTTACGCCAAGAACTTCTAGCTTAACTATGCCCTTATATATACCTACACCATGGTCTTCATGAACTATATATGTTCCTTCGGATATATCTGAAATATCAAGCTTCTTTGAAGATTTTTTCTTTCTAAGTTTTTCTTTTTGCGAGCCATAAATATCATTTTCAGATAAAACTATAAATTTATTTTCACTAAATACAAAACCTCTAGTAGATGAATCATTTCTTAATAAGAGTTGATTTGATAAAATCTTGTCATCTACTTCATCCTCTTGTATAAAAGCTATGTCATTATCTTTTAATAGAGAATAAATTCTATCGTATCTTTCAATATCTTTTATAGATAAAAGTATCTTATAGCCTCTAAGCTTATAGTGTCTTAAATCACCAAGAAGCGCTTCATACTTAGAATTATATTTTGTTACAGAATTTAAATGTAAATTGTAAATAGCTTTTGGATTAAAATCTTTTGTATTTAATAAAATATTTGACAGTAAAACTAAATTATTCTTTTTAATCCTATTAAGAACGTCACCATATGACATGATGGCGTTAAACTCTTTTTGAAGTATCTCGCCATTCTTATATAAGGACTCCATCTCTTGAGAGTGAAAATTTATGTACTTATCATACTCTTCTTCAAGTCTTTTACTCTCATCTAAATAAATATAAGTATTTTCATCAAAATAATCAAAGATGCTGCACTTGAATTTATCAGGGATATATCTTAATAGTAGAGATCTGTTCTTATCAAAACTATCTTCCTTAAGCATCTCAAAATATTCTTTAAACTTCTCATTCATAAGTGAGTATGAGCTCTTGTTAGCTTCTTTTGTCTTGTCAAAGTCTTTTTTTAAATTATCAATAATATTTTTTTTGTATTTATCAAGAATTAAAATTTCTCTTGCAGGATTAATAATAATTTCTTCAGTCGTTGCAATAGTTTTTTGTGTATCTTTGTCAAAAATTCTTATTGAATCAATTTCATCAGAAAAAAACTCTATCCTAAATGGCATATCAGAAATCGAGTCAAAGATATCCACAATAGAGCCTCTAAGAGCAAACTCGCCTTTATTAGAGGCGATACTTGCTCTTTTGTATCCAAGCTCAGTTAAAGAACTAGTTAAGTCATCTATATTAACGACTTGACTAGTTTTTAAACTAAAGCTTAGGCTCTTATAGATATCTTGACTGATAAGCTCTTCATCAAGAGTTTTTACATCCATTATCAAGATAGAGTTTTTGTCCTTAAGTACAGACATAAGTGTCTGTATCCTTGAATATTCAGTTTCTAAAGAGGAGTCGCTAACATTATAAAAAAGCATCTCTCTCTTTTTTAAATAATATACATTGGAATGAGAATTTTTTAAATCCTCATAAATTCTTCTTGCTCTTGCTTCATCATACGTGATGATGATGGAGCTAGTATCAGTTTCATCTTGGATAGTTTTAACGCTAACGCCTATAGCTTCTTCTACAAGACCATTTATAAAAATGGGACTTAATTCGTTTTTAACGTCATTAACTATATCTTTGTATTGAAAAGCTAATAAGCCTTTTTGTAAAATATCCATGTTCCACCTATTTTCCGTTGTACATATTCATCGCATAATCTTCGCCCTTATCAAGTATACAAAGGCACGCTTTTGCTGCGTTTTTATATGTTTTTTCTATATCTACTTTTTCTTCTTTAGAGTATCTAGACAGAACAAAGTCTGCCAGATCAAAATGTTCCGCCTTTTTGCCTACACCAATCTTTACTCTAGTAAATTTATCGTTATTAAGCTGATAAACTATAGACTTCAAACCATTATGTGTGCCAGCGCTTCCTGACTTTTTTATCCTAAGCGTAGCAAAATTTATATCGATATCATCAACTATTACAATTAAATCTTTGATATCAAGTTTATAGTATGCCATAAACTCTCTTATAGCAATACCACTCTCGTTCATATATGTCATAGGCTTCATTAGATAAAGCTTATCTCCATTATATGTCGTGTAGCCAAATTGTGCATGAAACTTAGCATTATTAAGCTTTACATTTAGTTCGTCCGCTAATATATCTATAGTCTCAAAGCCAGCATTATGCCTAGTTCCATCAAAGCGATCTCCAGGATTGCCTAGTCCTACTATAAGTTTCATTAATCAAATATCGAGCTTATTGATTCGTTGTTATGAATTCTTTCGATTGCCTTAGCTAGTTGATCAGCTATGCTTACAACTTTAATCTTGTCAGTAACGTTACCAATGTTTAGTGGTATTGTATCTGTAATTATAAACTCTTCAAGCTTACTAGAGATAAGTCTTTCAATAGCTGGTCCAGATAGTACACCGTGAGTTGCGCAGCCATAAACCTTCTTTGCTCCACCCTTTTCAGTTAAATATTCAGCTGCATGGCAAATAGTTCCTGCTGTATCTATGATGTCATCAACTAAGATACAAGTTTTGCCTTCAACGTCACCTATAACGTTCATAACTTCTGATACGTTTGGCTTTGGTCTTCTCTTTTCAATTATAGCGATAGGAGCGTCTAATTCATTAGCAAAATTTCTTGCACGAGTAACTCCACCAAGGTCTGGTGAAACTACTACTACATCTTCTAGATTTAATGTCTTGAAGTATTCTGCTAAATGCTTGATAGCTGATAGATGGTCTACTGGTATATCAAAGTAGCCTTGGATTTGTCCTGCATGAAGATCCATAAGAACTGCTCTATCTGCTCCTGCTTTTTCAATTAGATTAGCAACTAGTTTAGCTGTGATTGGTTCTCTTGGTTTAGTCTTTCTGTCTTGTCTTGCGTATCCATAGTATGGAATAACAGCGTTGATTCTGCCAGCTGAAGCTCTCTTGCATGCGTCTATCATGATTAAAAGCTCCATAAGGTTATCGTTAACTGGTTCATGAGTTGGTTGAACGATAAATACGTCAGCGCCTCTTACTGTTTCTTTGATATTTACAGCTATTTCTCCATCTGAGAAATGTGTAACTTCAGAATCAATAAGCTCTGCACCTAAGTGCTTGCATACATCTTTTGCTAATTGTCTATTAGCGTTTCCTGTTAAAACTTTTAGTTGTCCTAGAAATGAATTCATTTTTCTTCCTCCATATTTTTTTATTTTTTACCCAATCTATCTTATCAACTTGTCTAGCTCTTGCTATTGACAAAGAATCCTTTTTAACTTCTGTTATTATGGTTGAGCCAGCAGCTACATAGGCGTTCTCACCTATGGCAACTGGTGCAACTAAATTAGAATTGCTGCCTATAAAGGCATTATCTTCTACTTTTGATCTGTATTTATTCTTTCCATCATAGTTTGCAAAGATTACGCCGCAGCCGATATTTACATTGCTGCCAACATCTGCGTCGCCCACATACGCTAAATGACCAGCTTTCGTGCCATCGCCTAAGCTAGCATTTTTTATTTCAACAAAGTTACCAACTTTACAATCTTTGCCAATTTTTGAATTTGGTCTAAGGTGTGCGTTTGGTCCTACCTTTGTCCTCTCATCAATAAATGAGTCTTCAATCAATGAGCTCTCTATAGTAACTCCTTTTGCTATATGTGAATTATTTATCCTAGTGTAGCCATATATCTTTACATTATCTTCAATAATCGTATTTCCTTCAAGTATAACGTCTGGATATATCTCTACGTCTCTGCCAATTTTAACATTTTCTTCTATATATACATTGGATGGATTTTTAAAGTAAACACCTTCTATCATCCATTTTGTAATAATTTTCTTTCTTACAATTTCTTCAATTTTGGATAAATCTAATTGATTGTTAACACCTAGAGCAATATTTTGATCATCGCTTATATATGCATCAACCTTTTTATTTTTACTCAATAGATAAGCAACAGCATCGGTTAGATAATATTCTTTTTTAACGTTATCATTCTTCAAATTATTTATTGCGTCTAAAAAATCTTTGCCCTTGAAGCAATAAATTCCTGAATTAACTTCTTTTATCTTAAGCTCCTCATCGTTTGCATCTTTTTGCTCAACTATCTTAGTAAGATTATTATCTTTATCTCTGACAATTCTGCCATAACCATCACAATTGTCTAAGATGGCGCTTAATATAGTCATGTTATTATCGTTGTCTTTATGAAATTTAAGAAAATCTTTTAATATCTCTTCGTCAACCAGTGGTGTGTCTCCAAAAATAACTAATACGTTATCATCATTTTTTATATGGCCCTTGGCAAGTGATGCTGCATAACCAGTGCCATAAGGCTCACCTGGCCCCATTTTTTGTTCGATAAACTCTATGCTTTTATCTGAAGAAAATTCTTCGATAACCTTATCTTTGTTGTTGCCAACAATTAAATATCTCTTGTCAAAGCCAGCTCTTTCAGTCGCATCTAAAACATACTTTAACATTGCCTTTCCGTTTATCTTGTGCAAGACCTTAATCAGAGATGATTTCATTCTAGAGCCTTCGCCAGCTGCTAGAATTATAGCTTGATTCATTAGATTATATCCCCTTTCCAATTACCTTTTCTATATAGTATGTAGCCATACAGTGATGTACATAAATTTGATAAACTCATCGCAAGCCATATTGCGATAGGTCCCATCATAAATACATGTTTAAATACCAGTATCATAGGTATTCTTAATACCCAAAGTCTTCCAAGAAGCATCTTCATCGCAAGATCAGTTTTTCCTGAGCCTTGGAAAAGTCCTTGATAAACATTATAAAGACCCATGCAAAAATTTGTTAGCAAGATGAAAAACAAATATTCTCTTGAAAGATACATAAGATTTTCGCTTGCATTATTTAAAAATATTCCTAAAACTTGATCTCTAAATATCCAAACCACTATTGAGCCTAGAATGCATATAAAGTTTGACATATTACAAGCGGTTCTAAAGGCGAGTTTTACTCTGTCATAATTTTTAACGCCCTTATTTTGACCAACTATGCTTACTATTGATTGGCCTATACCTCCTGGTGGCTGCGATATGATTGATGTGACCCTGTTTATTGTTACAAAAGCAGTTAGTGTATCTTGACCGTAGGATAAAACAAAAGTATTAAGTATGATAAAGCCTAGTGCTTCACCTGATTGACCTACACATGACGGAACGCCTATAGAAATAATCTTTTTACAGGCAGCACTATCAAATTTATATTTAAAAAAGTTTATATCAATTAAACCTTTTTTTATTGCACATATAATTAAAATTATTGCCATAAAAGCTTGTGACAATATAGTCGCAAGTCCCGCTCCCTTAATCCCCATGTTAAGTCCTTGTAGACCAATGAATGGAATTTTATCATATATAAATATAGGATCAAGTATAGCATTGATTATTGTTGATATACCGCTGACTGTAGTTGGAGTTCTTGTATCTCCAGCTGATTGGAACATAGAATTCGTTGAGAAAAATATAAATACAAAAGGTATTCCTAGATATAAAATATCCAGATAAGCCTTGCTCTCTTCGAATAATTTTCCTTCTGCGCCCATTAGTTTAAGTATGGTCGAAGAAAAAACTATCCCTATACTTACTAATATGATAGACAGTATAATGGTTAATATATAAACATTTTCTTTATATGTTTTTACTTTTTGAACATCACCTCTACCAATGAGCTGAGAAATAAGACTCGTCGATGCTATTGATAAACCGATACCTATAGATATAAACAAAAACATAACTGGCCAAATAAATCCAGTCGATGCGAAACTTATCTCGCCAATACCTGATACCCAATAAGAATCAACTAGATTGTAGAGCGTTTGTATTATGTTGTTTAAAACTATGGGTGTTGCGAGCGTTATTATTGTCTTTTTCATGTCGCCATGAAGAATTAAGTCTCGTCTTTCGTCCAAATCTATTGCTTTCATTGTTTCCCCTATTTTTTAAGTAAATATATTAGTGCTCCTAAACCAATTAATGAATATAAATATATAAATGGTGTGTTTAAAAATATAAGTAAGGCATTTAATCCTGCAAGCAATGCTGTTATAAACATAGCCGCCATGCCAGCCCAAAAGTATCCCTTTTGTCCATTCTTAATCTTTGTTATGTCCAATGAGAATGGTATATTCTTCAGTAAAAGGTCCGAAGCGATGATACCTGATAGCATTATAAATATGATTGGATTGATATAGTCAATAAACCAAGCATTTTTTACAAATAATGACATAAGCATCGCATTTATCAAAACTGGCACAAATATAAAGGAAAATAAGCCTCCTTTTTTCACGCCATTTCTAAATTCTTTAAGTCTTAGATTGCCTGTGATTAAATGTATTACTGATGCTTTATAATTTGTAGCATAATTTAAAATTTGCCAAATGCCCAGAGCCATCATAGATGACATGTAATTAATTAAAGTCACGAACCTCGCATGATCTCTTAAAACCATATCAGCCATTGGGTCGCTGCCCTTCTTGAACGCAGCAAATAAAAAGATTAGTGGATAAACAATTATCATAAGTGATATAGAGCCTAATTGAAATTTTAGTTTTTCATCAGAGCCCTTCATCCAAAATACCATGTTCACCCCAGCTCTTTCCATATCATTCTTGGCAAAAAACTTATTTGTTAGTCTTTGTAAAAAGCTTGACTTTTTATTTATTATAACTTTATCCTTCTTTGATAAAATTTCTTCAAAATCTTTGGATATAGCTGTATTTATCGCTATAAATCCAATGAAAAATACAATTAAAAGTACTGTATAAATTATATTTATAGTTTCAAAATTGCCATATAATAGCTCAAATGGTCCTGTGAACCACATTGGTATGAATAAATATTTAAAAGCTTCACTTGAAAATATTTTTATCGCCATTTCTTTATCAACAATGTGTCCAAAAACTTGAAAGCCTATCATAAGTACAACAAAGATCAGTACTTGTACTGTTGTTATTATAGATTTGATATTAAGATTTTTAAATATTCTAAATAATACATAATAAAATATATATTCAAACATTACAAGGCTTACAGATAGCATAACTACTTCAACTAGTAGTATAGGCACTTCTTGCGGCCTTTTTACTAATGTAAGCAAAAGTGCTGGACCAAACATAATTAAGGCTAATTTCACTACATATATGATTAGTGATATTAACCTTGCTAAATTTATTTCTTTTTCGCCAACAGGTTTATAAAGTAAAATGTCTCTATCTCTTGTATCTATAAGAACTTCAGTAAAGTCTACAATGATTCCTGCGAAAAATAAAAACATTCCTACAGCGAAAAGCGCTGTGTACCTTATTTTTATATCATCAATACTAGCGCAAAGTCCTGCTAGTATTAGCCCATAAATTAAAAATAATATATAGCCTCTTTTGAAAAAATTGCTATTTTGAAAGAATTGTGATATTTTACTATTGCTTTCTTGACCCGAAAAGCTATTGGAAAAAGCAGATGTTCTTCTGTTTTCCATGATAAGCTTAGCCTTAAGTATTGCTCTAAGCTTGTCGTAGTCAACTTTTAGTCCTTTAAAAAGCGGCTTGAATAAATCAAGCACTTTTAGTGAGAATAATTTAAACATCACTCTCACCCATGGCTTTAACGAATTCTTCCGCTAATTCTTTATGATTTGTAAATCCAGTTACTTCATTGAATATATTTTCAAGCGATTCATCAGCGCCCTCATTGTTATTAAGAGTCTTTTTAATATTGTCAATGCTGTCATTTAATATAACTTTTCCATTTTGCAATAAAATTATCTTATCTGATAGTTTTTCAACTACTTCCAAGATATGTGATGAATAAAATATAGTTTTACCTTTATTTTTAAGCGAGGCAAGTATTTCTTTTATTACTAAAACTGAGTTTGCGTCAATACCGCTTAGTGGCTCATCTAAGAATACTATGTCTGGGTCGTGCAATAAGGATAAAACAAATAGATACTTTTGTCTCATACCCTTTGAGAATGATGATATTTGTGAATCCATCACATCTTTCATCTCAAGCACTTCTAGCATAGTCTTAGCTCTTTGAACAGCGCTTTCAATATCAATTTCATAAAGAGCTGCGTTTAGCTCAATATTTTCAATTGCTGTCAAATTCTCATAAACTTCACTCGCTTCTGGCACGTAGCCTATCTTTTTCTTATAATCAAGCGAATCCTTAATATTTTTACCAAAGACAGTTACATCTCCAAAATAATCTCTATTAAGGCCCATGATTATCTTGATAGTTGTTGATTTACCAGCACCATTGGGTCCTATATAGCCAATTATCTCTCCAGAATTAACTGTAAAATTTACATCTTTTAAAATTTCTTTTCCATCAAAAGCATTTGATAAGTGCTCTACTTTTAATATCTCCATACTGCCTCCTGATGTTTTATTAATTATTTGCCTTGAACTAAATCAACGATATAGTCTTTAAAGTCTTTACCGTTAACTGTAACTGCTCCTGTTCCTCCGAAAATATCTACATTTATTTTAAAGAAGTTCACTACTATAGTGTCTCCATCGATATATTTTTCTTCTAAATGACCTGGAACGAAAATTAATGTCTTGTTAGCATTAAGTCCGTCTAAGTTAAGTTTTTTGATTGGCTCAACCATCATGTTTACAACGCCTAAATCCTCTGTCATCCACATATTGTTGTTCCAAAACTTCTTTTCTTCTTTTGAAGCGTCGCTTAAAAGTTCATTATTTGATATAGCTGATAGTACTTTTCTAACTGATTCTTCATTGAATCCTTCGCAGAAAGTGTATTTCATTTCATCTCTTTCTGCTACGCTTCTGATATAGTCTTCAGAAACCTTTTCTCTCTCTGAAATGCTTTGCCAAAAGAAAAGCATCATCTCAATTACTTCTGTGTTAATTTTTACTGACATATTAATCCTCCTTAATTTCGATGGAATCGTCATTTATAATAATTTTTCTTTGTCTATACAAAATGGCGATTGCCCTTTTAAATGATGATTTACTCATGTTAAAGACCTTCCTTATATCATCAGGATCGCTCTTATCTGCGTAATTCATCTTACCTTTATGCTTTAATAAAATTTCATATACCTTAATCGAGTCACTCTTGTGCTCGTCATAAGCTGACTTTTCAAGTTTAGTGCTTAATAAAAGCCTTCCGTCCTCGCGAACAGTTTGTACCCTAAACTTCATTCTCTCGCCTACTTCATGGTCTTCGAAGACATCCTTCTTTTGAACCATGGCTTCATATTTGTCATCAACTGCTATGAATAAGCCAAATTCTCTAGAGATATTGTAAATGATACCATCAACAATATCGCCTTTTTTAATATTATCAGACCTCTCTAAAGTCTTTCTTATCTTCATAGTAGTCGCAAGTCTGCCAGACTTGTCTATATATAGCTTAACAAGTACCATGGAGTTAAGTTTTGGATCTCTAATTGCTTCTGAAAATGGCAATAAAACATCTTTTTCAAGTCCCATGTTTAAAAAGTAGCCAATTTTTGTTTTGCTAACTACCTTTAATGCCTTAATCTCGCCTACTTCAATATATGGAAGTCTAAAAGATGATACAATTTCATTATCTACTGGATAATTAAAAATTTTAACAGTATCGCCTATATCATGATGCTTTTCATCGGACTTGGCATGATATCTGTTATGATCAAAGTCTTCTAGTGTATATTCATTTCCATTCTTAGCAATTATTTTTGCTTCAATTGTTTTTCCTAAATTGTTCATTTAATACCTCTTCATAAAATTTCATGATAATTATATCATAAACAATAATTTTTTTCAATATAAGTCTAGTCAATATAAGAACTATAATAGAGCTAATAAAATCACATCTAACATGAAAAACACCTCTAATAATAGAGGTGAATCATCTTATTTATCTCTATAAGCAATCATTATGTCTTCAAGTATCTCTGGCGATGTTTTTGGTGTGTATGAAAGACAGTTTGCTCCTGCGTTTATTGTCTCAAGTATATGCTCATCGCTGTGACCGCCTGTTGCTATGATAGGAAATTTCTCTCCAACAATCTTTCTTACGTGTCTAATTAAATTTGCTGTTTCTCTTCCGCCAGCTATATTAAGTATTCTTGCTCCAGCATTGATCTTGCCTTCAATATCGTCATTAAATGAAGCGATTGAAGCAATTACAGGTATATCTATATACTCAGACATCTCTTTAATAACTTCATTTTTCATAGGAGCGTTTACAACTACGCCAAAAGCTCCGTGAAGCTCTGCTTGAAAAGCTATCTGTATACTTCTTTGGCCAGTAGTCAAGCCTCCACCAACACCAACAAAGACTGGTCCTGGTGAAACATCAAGTATCGCCTTTGTTATTGATAACTCTGGTGTAAATGGATATACAGCTATAACTCCATCTGCATTAGTATTTCTGATGATGGCAACATCAGTTGAAAATACTAAGGACTTAATCCTTCTTCCCATGATGTTTATGCCTGAGCATCTATAAACTGCTTCAGGAACTTTTTGTACATGTCTTCTAAGAACTGTATCGACACTTGGTATATATTTTTTCTCTTCGTTATTCATTTCTCTCTACCTCTTTATCTGATTTGAAATTAACTGTAAAGAACGCTCCAACTATGATTGGTGCGTAAAATGTAAATACTCTCCAAAGTATCACTACTATGGCAATTGACGAGATATTTTTATATAATGGCCCAAATATACCCAAGAATGCTCCTTCAGCTCCTAGTGCAGCTCCTGGTAGAGGCACATAACCTGAAATCAGTGCGACCATGCATGCAGCGCACACACTTAGCACTACATCACCTGTTACTCCTCCAAAGGCTGAGAAAACTACGTGAGGTATTGACCACAAAGATATATTTTGAAATGCTACAAATATTGCGCACGGCAAAAGTTTATATAAGCCTTCCATCTTAAATACTCTAAATGAGTCATAAAATGAATCTATCTGTCTATCTAATCTTTCTATTTGTTCTTTAGGATTCTTCTTGTTAAAAAATCTTACAATCTTAACTATAATTTCTTTACTCTTTCTTGGGAATATTATTACGCTCGCTATTAAAAATGTTACTAAAACGCTTAAAGCAACGCCAAGAATCATCATAAGACCAGTGAACCATGCCTTGCCTAAGCTGTGATAGGAATAATATATCGAGAACAATCCCAAGATAAGTGTAACGACATTGTTTATTATAAGTAATAAAATTACTACCGACGATGAAAGACCCGGAGCTAAGCCAAAATCTCTCATTCTTAATACTTGCATTGGCTGTCCACCTGTTGATGATGGTGTGATTGCGTTAAAAAAGGCTCCCGTCATAGTTACCTTAAATGCATCAACTGGCCTAAGTTTTGCGCCCAACACTTTTAAAAGTGCATTAAGAGAAAGTGAGCCAAAAAACCAAAATAAAAATATCAAGAAGGCTGCTAATAGCAAGTAAAATCCATTAGCTTGCCTCACTGTTGATATGATTTTCTCTGGTCCGTCAATAAAGTATGCACTTAAAAGTACTATTACTATAGATAAAGCAATTACGATTAAAGAAAAGATTTTAGTCTTTTTACCCTTCATTATTTGAAAAATTCTGTGAATATCTTATACAAGTTATAATGATCTTCAACGCTTCCAAATTCTCTAACTGAGTGCATGCCAAGTATTGGGTTACCGATGTCAACTGATTTTATATCTAATTGAGTTGAACTGATAGGTCCAATAGTTGATCCGCCACGAACGTCTGATCTATTTAAGAAGGCTTGTACCTTTGCTCCAGCATTTTCTGCAAATTGCTTAAATACAGAAGCTGACTCAGCGTCCGATGTATAGCTTTGATTTGCAGCGTACTTAATACAAACGCCTTCGCCCATCTTAGGCATGTTTGTTATATCGCACTTTTCTGGATAATTAGGGTGATAAGCGTGAGCAAGGTCAGATGAGATCATAAATGATTTTGCCTTTACTCTATAAAATTCTTCATCATCTAAACCAAGGGCTAAAATTATTCTTCTCATAACATTTTTTAAGAATGGACTGTTTGCGCCTTGTTTAGTCATTGAGCCTACTTCTTCATTATCAGAAACATAAATTAAATTTATTGCATTTGAAGCCTTATTAGCAATAAGCGCCTTATATGATAGATGAGCCATCGCTAAGTTATCAAGTCTGCCAACTTGAACAAATTCATCGTTTAAGCCGACAATCTTGCCGCCTTCTCTGTCATATAAGAATAAATCAAAATCAAGAATATCTTCTCTAGATACTTTTAATTCCTTTGCTATGATATCTTCTAATTTAAGTTTTTCCACAGTATCGTTAATTAGCTCAAGAATTGGAAGAGTATCCTTTTGAGCGTTTATATCAAAACCCTTGTTTACTTCTCTGTTTTGATGTATGCAAAGACTTACTATACTCATAAGATCCTTGTCAATATTAATTAAATGCATCTTAGGATGAAGTGCATCTTCTTTATTCTTTGTATATACTCTACCTGCTAGCGATAAAGCTCTATCGAACCATGTGTGCAAGATAGCTCCACCATAAACTTCAGTATTTAGCTTGTGATAGCCGTTTTGATAAATATCTGGTTCTGGTTTAACTCTAAAGCATGGACTATCAGAGTGAGAAGCGATGATCTTAAAAGCAAGATCCTTTTTAGTATTTGGTAATTCAAAAGCTAAGATGGCTGAATCATTTTTCTTTACAAAATACTTTCCTCCTAAGCTTAAATCCCACTTGTCTTCTTCTTTTAATTCTTTATAGTCACTCTTATGTAGTTCTTCTTCCATCGCCTTAACAGCAAAAAAAGCACATGGACTTGCATCAATAAACTTGATTAAATCCTTTGCTAAAGTTTTTGAATTCATATCGATTCCTCCCTTTTATATAATAATTATAAACTATGCTATATTTTATGTCAAGAAAAAGAAAAATAGAGCTTTTTAAATATTTATGTAAATATAATAATATAAAAACTGTAACCATTTTGTAAAGCTTAGCTAATTGACAATTAAATTTTAGTGAACTATAATTTTACATGAGGTGATTATATGAAAAATATATTAAAAATACTATTAACTTTGACCATGGCACTACTTTTTGTTTCATGTGCTCCTAAGACAAATGATCATGGTAATGAGGCAAGTCAGGTTGATAAGCAAAATGAAACTCCAAACGATAAAGATGACGATACCATAATGTATACTAATCTTTCAAGTGATGAGACTAAGGACGAATTAAAAAATGCGCTCCTTGATAAAGGTCTTAATGAAGGCGATGTAGATTCATTTATGAGTAATCTTGATACTTATAATGAAAGTGCTGACACGAGCGAACTAGCATCTAGCTTTACTAAATATAGTGACGATGTAGCTTATAACAATAGCATAGACAAATTTACTGAAAAAAATCCTGATTTTTTAGGCATAAATTGCAGAATAACAACATTTTCACTTATGAAAAATAGCATGGATGTAAATAAAGAGCTTGAAGATAAATCCTCTGTTTTAGATTTTGATAAAAAAGCAATTAGTGATAAGTCACTATTAAGCGAAGATGAGATGAAAAAGTTTATCACTTACTATGCTCCAATCAATGTTAAGGATGAAAAAGCGAATTATGAAGATTTAATTACTAAAGAATTTAGTGAAAGAGGCATTAAATTTAATAATGATAAGGTAAAAGTTATTTCTGTTTACTTAAATTCAAAAGACGAGATCGATGGCAATATACTCTTTATTGGCCACACTGGTTTAATGTATGAAAATCAAGGCAAGTACTATTTCTTAGAAAAATTAAGTTTTCAAGAACCATATCAGCTATTAAAATTTAACTCAAAAAAAGAAATTTACGACTACTTAATGAAAAAATATAATCAAGATATGGGTGAAGGAACTCATGAGGCTATAATTACAGAAAACGATAAGGTCTTCACATACTAAAAAAGACGGATTAGTCCGCCTTTTCAAAATAAAATAAGTATTTACAATGAAAAAGCTCTCAGAACATATGTACTGAGAGCTAATTTATTAATGAGAATAATATTCTACTACGTAAACGTCTTCGATTTCTATTGGAATATCTTCTCTTTCTGGTAGTCTAGATAAAACTGCTTCGAATTTATCAACATCTTTTTCAATGTAAGGATATGAGTTTCCAACAACTGTTTGGAAGTTTTCCTTGAACATTTCATTTGATCTTGATTTTTCTTTTAAGCTGATCTTTTGTCCAACTTGTAATTGATAAGCTGGTTTGTCAACTCTCTTGCCATCAACAAGGATGTGTCCGTGAACAACCATTTGTCTTGCTTGTCTGATTGATTGAGCAAATCCTGCTCTAAGAACAAATGCATCTAATCTTGTTTCTAGTAATTTGATAAGAGCGTGACCTGTTTGATCCTTAGATTTCTTAGCCTTTAAGAATGCCTTCTTTAATTGAACTTCTGGCACTCCATAGTAAGCTCTTAATCTTTGTTTTTCTAGTAATTGAAGTCCGTAGTTAGATAATTTCTTATCTGAACGTGCAGCTCCTTTTTTCATACCTTTTGTAGCTTTCGCTAATCCATAGACATTTAAGCCTAATCTTCTGACCGTTCTTACTCTTGGTCCGTTTAAACTTGACATTAAAACACCTCTAAAAATATATTTGCCGCGGTATATTTTTAACATTCATAGTTTATCACAAATGTTTTAGCTTGTCAACCACTTTTTTAATTTTTTATGTAAATATTCATATTTCATTGAAAAAGTACAAATAATGATATATAATTATTTATATCATATAAAAAGGATGAAAAATATGAAATTTGATGAAATTAAAAAACTTTATAAAAGAATAGATATAATTAGTGAAGCAAATCTAATTAATTTTTATGCCAATCGCCTCGCTAGAACTAAAAGTTTTGATGAAAAAAACTCTATAATCAGAGAGGTTGATATTATTAAAAGACGATACGATAGCTTTTATGAATACGTATTTATCAGGTTCGCACAGGATAGCAGCGATAAGTTTTTTAATGGTGAGTTCAAATACATTGAGGACAATGAAGATGAATTTAAAAAAGCATGCGTAAAATTTGCTCAAACCTTGCTTGATGACGATGACTTAGATAAACTTAAGAAAAGATGGGGCAAATATTTCTTTGATAAGCTTGAAATAAAGCAAAACTTATATTATAAGGATGTAATCGGTTTAAACATAAATGAAAATAAGATATTAAAAGAGATTAGCGATCGTAGAAACGCTATATCAATCCCTATTGATAATGAAATTGTTACTAGCAGAAACTTAATTACTCATCTTACATCACCAAACAGAGAAAAAAGGAAAAAAGTTGCCCTTGCTATGAATAAAAATAATGTCAAAAGCAAAGACTTTTATGCGGAAAAGTATAGAGACCTTGTTGTTATTAGACACAAGATAGCTAAAAGACTAGGTTTTGATGGCTATCTTGACTTTTCAGATAAAGACAGATGCAGGATTGATTACGACCATAACGATATTATTAATTTTAGAAATTCGATTAAAAAGCATCTTGCAAGTAATATGCATATAATTACGGATATACAAAAGAAAAAACTTGGCGTAGATAGTTTATATACTTATGATATGAGGGTCTACTTTAAAGAACACAATACAATCCCAATAAAAGATCCATATCTACTGTTAAAGAAAATATCTGAAAATTTAAAAAATGACAGTCCTTTCTTATCAAAGGTAATTGATAAAATGTTTGATGATAATTCACTTGATTTAAATCCGAGGAAGGACAAGGCAAAAATTACTTTTGCTTCTTATCTGCATAACTTTGATACTTCTTTTATATTTACTAATTATGAGGCTAATCACTCAGAATTCAATAAATTTATCACTTGCCTAAGCTATGCCCTTCTAAACTATCAAAGTTCTTATAATGAAATTATAGAATATACAAGTCCTGAAGATGACATCATTCGTGCATATACAACAGCTTTTTCATTTATTGTGATGAATTTTATTGATGAACTTTTTCTTAATGACGCAAAGAAATATGCTACAGCTTATAAAATCAAAGTTTTATATGATATTCTCTTCTATTGCTTAATTAGTGAATTTGAAGAGAGCCTTTATCTTGATATAAAAACTGATATTGAAGAGAGATATGAAATATTTAGAAAACTTCATGCCGAGTACTTCCCTTTTATCTCGGTTGATAAAAATGAGTTTGATGTTGGTATGTGGTGGCTTAACTACAATAACTTGTTTAATACGCCAATGCTTTCAATTAACTATGCTATAGGCGATATTAGTGGACTTGATTTTTGTAATAATTTCTTAGATGACAAAAAAGATGCATTTAAAAAGATGAACACGCTTATGGATAACGCAAGCAAAGAAGACTTTTTGACAAGTATTAAACTAAGCGGACTTAAAAATCCATTCATTGATGATAATGTAAAGGATATCACAATTAAATATATAGAAAATTTAGCTAATGAATACAAAAAAATATAGAGGCTCATACCTCTATATTTTTCTTTTTATATTAATTTAATGCTTTTATCTCTTCAATCGACTTCTTAAAACTATTTACTAAGAAATCAATAATCTCTCTTGGATAAGCCAGATTAATTCTAACTGATTTTTCATCTCCAAACATTGCCCCATCAGATAAGAATATCTTGTTCTTTACAAATATTTCATGCATTTTCTTCGGCTCGCATTTTAAATCTGATAAATCGATCCAGATTAAATAAGTTCCTTCAGGCTTTTCAAATTTAATTTTATCTATCTTAGAAAATTCTTCAAAGACATAATTTATATTTCCTTCAAGATACTTAATCATCTCTTTATACCAAGCTCTGCCCTCATTATACGCAGCCTTTAGTGCGCATAAACCAAAGGGATTAACCGCACCCATTAAAGATCTACTAGAAACATCGTTTATTTTTTCTCTAAGCTTGTCATCAGGTATTATTACATAAGCAGTATTAAGTCCCGCTATATTAAATGTTTTTGATGGTGCCATAAATGAAACTACTTTTTCATAATTTTTAAACACTCTCATCACAGGTGTATAATAATTGCCATTAAAAGTAAAATCTTGATGCATTTCATCGCTTATCACATATAAATTATATTTATAAGCAATTTCAGAAATTTTTTCTAGTTCAGGCTTTGTCCATACCCTTCCAACTGGATTATGAGGATTACATAAAACTATAGCTTTTGCTTCTTTTGCTTTTTCTTCTAAATCTTTAAAGTCTATCTTATATTTACCGTCTTCAAAAATAAGCTTATTTTGAAGTATCTCCATATTTTTTAAATTTGAGAAATTAAAAAACGGTGGATATGCTGGTGTCTGAATGATTACTTTCTCGCCATCTTCAATTATACTTCTAATTACAAGATCTAGTCCTGGAACAGTTCCTGGCGAAAAAACGATCCAATCTTTCTTTATATCAAGTTCATGCATATCCTTTTGCCAATTGATTATGGCTTCATACACATCGTCGCTTGGAACAGTATAGCTATAGAAGTCTCTGTCAGCTCTTTTTAAACAAGCAGCTTTAACTTCAGGAGCTGTTGCAAAATTCATATCAGCAATTGTAAATGGTATGACAGTTTCATCATTACCTGCTTCGCGTGAAGTTTCATACTTGGCACACGACAAACCTCTTCTGTCGATTACTTCATCAAAATTAAACATAGTACCTCCAAAATTTATTAGTCAGAAATATTCCTCCATCTAAAACCATAAACCTCACTTGCGTTCATAACAACCAAGAAAGAGTTAGGAGCGTTCTTTTCAATAAATCTTTTCAAAAGCAAATAATCTCTTCTTGAGCAAACAGTCATAATAACAGTGCGCTCAATGCCTGTGTATGCGCCTACTGCTTTATAAAGATTTGCTGAGTGATTAAGCTCTTTAACGATGTAGTCCTTAACTAAATCAGGTTTTTCAGTGTTTATGATGATATTTTTAGATGTATTCAAACCATCTATAGTAAAATCTATAATAAGTCCATTCATTATAATGCCAAGTAAGGAGTATAGTCCTATCTTTAGTCCGAAAACTATACCTACAAACAATGTAATTACAAGGTCACATAAAAGTACACCCTTACCTAAATCAAGTCCTGTGAACTTATTTATAATCTTTGATAAGATGTCTGTACCACCAATTGAAGCATATTGATTAAGTATAATTGCCATGCCTACAGCTGACACGATAACCGCTATAATCATTTGAAGTAATAAATCATCGATTATAGGTCCATCTAGTGGAACAATTTTTTCTAAAATAAATATAATAAGTGATATGCCTAGTGAAGTAAGCACAGTTTTTACTCCAAACTTATTACCGATGAATAAAAATCCTAACGCGAATAAAACTATGTTTGTCGCAAATAAAACATAACTCATTGGTAAATGTAATAAATACGATAAGACTATGGCAATGCCTGTTGCTCCTCCTATAGTCATATTAGTTGGAGTTAAAAAGAAATAAACGGCTATGGCAACCATAAAGGCTCCCAAAACTATTAATAAATTAGACTTTAATTTTGCGTTCATATTATACCTTCCTACAAAATTTTATGTATTAGGGGCACTTACACGTGCCCCCATATATTACTTACTATTTTTCTTCTTTTGTATATGTTAAAACTGGTGTTCTAGCTGCCAATGTTTCATCTGGTCTAGATACCATTGTTGTTAATGGTGCATTTAGTAAGTCTTCTGGATTTTCTTTAGCTACTTTAGCAATATCGTTAAGAGCAGCTGCGTAAGCATCCAATGTTTCTTTACTTTCTGTTTCAGTAGGTTCAATCATTAATGCTTCATGAACTATAAGTGGGAAGTATACTGTTGGTGGATGGAATCCTCTGTCGATTAGTCCCTTAGCAACATCTAGTGTTGTTACACCTGTTTCAGTATTCTTAAGTCCGCCTAAAACAAATTCATGCATACAAATTGTATCGTATGGAACATTGTAGTTTTCTTTTAATTGGCTTAATAGATAGTTTGCGTTTAAAACAGCGTTTGTTGATGCTTTTCTTAAACCATCTGAACCCATTGTTAAGATATAAGTGTAAGCTCTTACTAGGATAGCAAAGTGTCCGTAGAAGTCCTTAACCTTACCTATACTTTGTGGTCTGTCATAATCTAAGAAGTATTTATCACCGTTCTTAGCTATAACTGGCTTAGGTAAGAATGGAAGTAATTCTTTCTTACAACCAACTGGTCCACCGCCTGGTCCTCCACCGCCGTGTGGTGTAGAGAATGTTTTGTGAACGTTGTAGTGAACAACGTCAAATCCCATGTCTCCAGGTCTTGAGTGACCCATAACTGCGTTCATGTTAGCGCCATCGTAGTACAATAGACCGCCTTTTCTATGAACTATCTCAGCTATCTTTTCAATATTTTTATCAAATAAACCTAATGTGTTTGGATTTGTAAGCATTAGACCAGCAACTTCTTCAGTCATAGCTGCTTCTAGTGCTTCAAGATCAACTAAACCATTTTCATCTGATTTAATTTCTATAGGAGTAAATCCGCCCATAGAGCAAGTTGCAGGGTTTGTACCATGAGCAGAGTCAGGAATAATCATCTTATTTCTGTTCATATCTCCTCTTGCTTCATGATATGCTCTAATTAGAAGAACGCCTGTTAGCTCACCGTGAGCACCAGCTGCTGGTTGAAGAGTTGCTCCGTCCATGCCTGAGATTTCAGCTAAATCGTTAGCAAGGTCATACATTAATTTTAAAGCGCCTTGTGTGCATCCGTCTCCTTGGTATGGATGAAGATCTCTAAAGCCTTCAAGTCCAGCCATTTCTTCGTTTATCTTAGGGTTATACTTCATTGTACATGATCCTAATGGGTACATGCCAGTATCAAGTCCGTAGTTTTTCATTGAAAGATTTGTATAGTGTCTTACTACGTCAACCTCAGATAATTCAGGTAAATCAAGTTCTTCATTATTTAAATAATCACTTGGAATTACGCTATCTAATTTTAAATCATCAACGTCAAGATCTGGTAAATTGTATCCAGTTCTACCGGGTCTTGAAATTTCAAATATTATTTTGTCATATCTATCTAACATTCAACACCCTCCAATACCTTAACTAATTTATCCATTTCTTCTTTTGTTCTCTTTTCAGTAACAGCAAGCATAAATGTGTTCTTGTATTCATCTCCGTAGAACCAAGAAAGCTTAAATGCATCCATGAAACCGTTAGCTTTAAGAGCTTCATTAATCTTATCTACACAAATATCGCTAGTAATAACGAATTCTTTGTAGAATGGTTTATTGTATAATAATTTAAATTTACCAGATTTGCAAAGTTCTTTTTGTAGATAATGAGCTTTTTTAGCGCATTGCTCAGAAACTTCTCTTAAGCCCTTCTTGCCCATAAGCGCCATGTAAATTGTTGCGCAAAGTACGTTTAAGCCTTGGTTTGAGCAGATGTTTGAAGTAGCTTTATCTCTTCTGATATGTTGTTCTCTAGCTGTTAATGTTAGTACCCAAGATCTCTTACCATTTCTATCTACTGTTTGACCAGCGATTCTGCCTGGTAATTTTCTCATAAACTTATCAGTTGATGAGATAAATCCTAAGTATGGTCCACCATAAGATAGTGGTATACCAAATGGTTGAGCTTCACCAACAACGATGTCTGCGCCGTAGTCGCCAGGTCTTTGAAGTATACCTAGTGAGTTAGTGTCAACGTCAGCGATGAAGTATGTTTTCTTGTACTCATGAGTTAAGTCGCAAGCAGCCTTCATATCTTCGATAACACCGAAGAAGTTTGGATTTTGCATGATTACACATGCAGCATCATCACTTAGTTTATTCTTAAGATCATCTAAATCAGTAGCTCCGTCTTTGATATCAACTTCAACTACTTCTATGTTATGGCTGTGTGTATATGTGTCTAAAACCATTCTAGCTGATGGGCTTAATGCTTTTGATACTATAACTTGTTTCTTACGAGTTGTATTGCAGCACATAAGAGCTGATTCAACAACGCCGTTAGAATTGTCATATAGTGAAGCATTTGTAATAGGTAGTCCTACTAAATTACTCATCATTGTTTGGAACTCAAATATCATTTGAAGAGTTCCTTGAGATACTTCTGGTTGATATGGTGTATATGAAGTGTAGAATTCACTTCTTGAAGCTATAGCTCCAATTACTGAAGGAATGTAATGGTCATATGCTCCTGCTCCTAAGAAACAAACTTTCTTATTTGTTGAGCAGTTCATATCTGCAAGTTCAGTCATGATCTTTCTAACTTCTAATTCTGATTTGTGTTTAGGTAGGTTTAATTCACCTTTAAATCTAACACTTTCAGGAATACAGTCAAATAAATCTTCTTCAGACTTTACACCTATCTTGTCAAGCATCTCTTTTATATTTTCGGGAGTTTGACTAAGATATGGATACATATTAGTCCTCCTTAGCGAATTCAGCGTATTTTTCGTCGTCCATTAAATCGTCTAATTCAGATGGATCGCTCATTTCAATCTTGAATATCCAAGCATCATAAGGTCCTTCGTTGATTAGAGCTGGCTCATCATCAAGAGCTTCGTTAACTTCAACGATCTTTCCGCTAGCTGCTGTGAAAACTTCTGAAGCCGCTTTAACAGATTCAACTGATGCTACTGCGTCGCCTTTTGAAAATTCATCATCAATTTCAGGTAGTTCAACATAAACTATGTCGCCTAAGTTGTGTTGTGCATAGTCAGCTAAACCAACAGTAGCAACGTTTCCGTCAACCTTAACCCATTCATGATCTTCTGTGTAAAGTAATCCTTTTTTAATTTCCATAATAATTTCCTCCTGTGATTTTATATTTATTTTTTAACTTCTTTTAAGAATTTTCTGCTAATTTGTTTAGCTTTTTGAGCTTTTCCTCTGATGATAACATCAAATTCTGCGCCCATTTCCTTGTAAGATGCATCGATTAAAGCGTTACCGATCTTTTTACCAAGTGTTGGTGATAGATATCCAGTTGTAACGTAGCCAATCTTCTTGCCATCTTTTTCAATTTCATATCCTTCTCTTGGTATAGCTTTGTCAATCATTTCAAAGCCAACAAGTATTCTCTTGTTATCAGCTTTGATCTTCTTAAGAGCTTCTTTACCAATAAAGTCAGCTTCTTGATCAAGTTTTACAAAGAAGTTTAATCCTCCTTCTACTGGTGAAACATCTTGTGATATTTCATGACCGTATAATGGTAGCATTGCTTCGAATCTAAGTGTATCTCTACATCCTAGTCCGCATGGTTCGATTCCGAACTCTTCGCCAGCTTTTAATACTTCCTTGTAAAGATGTACTATTGAATCATTGTCAGTGTAAATTTCAAATCCGTCTTCGCCAGTATAACCTGTTCTTGAAATTAATACTTTTTTACCAGCTAGCTCAAATCCATCAACAAAGTGGAAGAACTTTATTGTGTCTAAATCTACATCTGTTAATTTTTGTACAGCTTTTTGCGCAAGTGGTCCTTGAACAGCTATTTGAGATGTTTGATCTGAAACGTTTTCAACCTTAACATCAAAGTTTTTAGCTTGTTTTGTAATCCATTCAAAGTCTTTTTCAACGTTTGCTGCGTTGATTACTAAGAAGAACTTTTCTTGGTTATATCTGTAAACTAGTAAGTCGTCTACAGCACCACCATTGTCGTAACACATAATGTTGTATTGTACTTGACCATCTTCAATAGCGTGTAAGTCATTAGTAATTAGATGATTTACAAAATCAAATGCATCCTTACCTGTAACCCAAACTTCACCCATGTGAGATACATCAAATACCCCAAGTTTTTGTCTTACGGCATTGTGTTCTTCGATTAAACCTGCGTATTGAACTGGTAGTAACCAGCCAGCATAATTTACGATTTTGCCACCTAGTCTTACGTGTTCATCGTATAAAGCAGTTTTTTTGCCTTCCATTTTTTATCCTCCTTAATCTACTATTATAACATACAATATTTTTATTATTACAAGGAATATTACGTCTCATGCTAAAGCTAAGAACATAATATAAGGCCTCCATGTAAAACAATATTGTTAATTATTGAAACTAATGAAGATATCTCCTAAAAAACACTTTACTATGTTCTCTAGACAAACCTTCATCATTATTATACCATATAAATTTAATTTTTACCATTATTTTCAAATTTTCTTTATTTATTTTCAAAAAATTTGGAAGATTGTATAATTAAGTTAGCCACCAAATAAAAAAATCATGTGTACATATGGTATAGTATTAGTAACAAACAAAAAAACAACTATACGGAGGTACACATGACTCATATAAATTATACCATAAAATTTACAGAAAGCAAGAAAAATTCACACCTGTCACTTCATGAAATGTCATTAATACAGGCATGGAAGTTAGATGGAAATAGCAACAGAGAGATAGCAAGAAGGCTAAACAGAGCCCCACAGACGATTAACAATGCAATAAAAAAAGGCACAGTAAAACAAAATAGAATAGTAAAAAGTAATAATACTACATATACTTACTACGATGAAAAATATTTTGCCTTAACGAATTATGAAGTATATAAAAGCAATAGATCTTCTTGCGGAAGAAGACCAAAATATATAGATATAGGCGAATTTCTTAAATGGGCTGACCATAAAATGTTAAAAGATAAATGGTCTCCAGATGCATGTGTTGGATATGCAAAAGCAAATAGACTTTTTCCATCATCAGAGATACCATCTACGAAAAGCTTGTACAACTGGATAAATAAGTCACTAATGAAAACAAAAAATATAGACCTATTAGAAAAAGTAAAGAGAAGAAACAAAAATAGCATAAGAAGAACAAGGCAAAACAAGAAAAAACTTGGCATATCCATAGAAGAAAGACCAGATAAAATAAAAACAAGAGAAGAATTCGGTCACTGGGAAATAGATACAGTTATAGGTAAAAAGAAAAAGACAGATCCAGTACTACTTACTTTAGTAGAAAGAAAAACAAGATATGAAAAACTGATAAAAATACATGGTAAAACGCCCAATGCAGTAGACCTTGGACTTAAGTTCTTAAAAGATAAAACACAGTTAAACAAAGAAATATTTAAAAGTATAACATCAGATAATGGCTCTGAATTTTCAAGCTTATCAGAACTAGCAGAATATGTAGATATATATTTTTGCCATCCATATACATCATGGGAGAGAGGAACTAGTGAGTGCCAACACAAATTAATAAGAAGATTTATACAAAAGGGCACGTCACTAGAAGAAGTATCAAAAGAAAAAATATACAGAATAAACGAGTGGATGAATAATTTACCAAGAAAAATCTTTAATTACAAAACTGCAAAAGAAGAGTTTATAAATGAAGTAAAGCAGCTTAAAAGTATATAGTGTAATAAAAATAAATACTTTTAAGCTATACTATACATTTTGTTTGTATGATGTTTGGGTGGCTAACTTATTGTTGCAATTTATATTTCAAAAAATTTTAATTATTTCTAAATAAACACAAAAATATTATAATTTTAAAAAGTTTCTGATTAAATAATTAGTAATTTAGATAAAATATTTATAGTATCTAGTTCAATTTTTTATTTAAATTTAAGTAGACGCACAAAAAAAGGCCTTGCATTTGCAAGGTCTTTCGTAATATATAGTAATAAAACTATCTCTTTGAGAATTGTGAACTCTTTCTAGCTTTCTTGAATCCGTATTTCTTTCTTTCTTTCATACGTGGATCTCTAGTTAAGAATCCTGCTTTCTTTAAGATTGATCTGTATTCAGGATCAACTTCAAGTAAAGCTCTTGATAAGCCGTGTCTTATAGCTCCAGCTTGTCCTGTAAATCCGCCACCGTTTACTAAAACGTATACATCAAATTTACCAAGTGTATCTGTTAAGTTAAGAGGTTCACGAACAATGTTTTTTAACAATTCTTCTTTTAAATATTGATCAATATCTCTGTGGTTGATAGTAAATTTACCATCTCCAGGCACTAGTCTTACTCTTGCTACTGAAGATTTTCTTCTGCCTGTTCCTTGAATAAGTTTTTCCATCTATTCGTCCTCCTTCCTAAAAATCATACTTTTCTGGCTTTTGAGCTTCGTGGTTATGTTCTGGGCCAGCATATACTTTTAATTTTCTAAACATTTGTCTTCCTAATCTGTTCTTTGGAAGCATACCTTTAACAGCTAATCTGATAGCCATCTCTGGATTGTTTTGCATCATATCTTGGTAACTGATTTCTCTAAGTCCTCCAGGATAACCTGTGTGATAATAGTGTTTCTTTTGTATTAATTTCTTACCTGTTAATTTCACCTTATCAGCGTTTACGATGATAACGAAATCACCTGTGTCTACGTGTGGTGTAAAAGTTGCTTTGTGTTTTCCTCTTAAGATCTTAGCAACTTCGCTTGCTAGTCTACCTAGGACTTTGCCTTCAGCGTCTATAAGTAACCATTTTCTCTCAATATTTTGAGCATTGGCCATAAATGAACTCATTTTCTTCCTCCTTTAAAAACATTGTTTTTAAAAAAGTTTCCGGGTCTTTTTTAAAACACTAACAAATATTTTAATACAAATTTATATAATTGTCAAGTATTTTCATTGATTTTTTTATAAATTTTTGCTTAATTCTTCAATTTTATCAACTATTGATGAAATATATTCTATAGTCTTCTTTAGTGAGTCTGTATTTGTTATATCTACGCCTGAAAGTTTTGCCCACTCAACTGGATTATATATACCGCCTTGTCTTATTGCGTTTAGCCAGTCTTTAACAGCTTTCTCATCGCCTTCAAGTATTTTTCTTGAAACGTTTGTAGCTATTGATAAACCAGCTGAGTATGTGTATGAATAAAGTCCTGAGTAGTAGTGTGGCTGTCTCATCCAAGTCATTTCACAGCCATCGTTTAATTCGACTTCACCTTGCCAAAACTCTTCTAGTGTTTCCTTAAATAATCTATTTAGTGTATCTGCATCTAAATTTTGTCCCTCATCAACTAAGTTATATGCCTTTCTTTGGAAATATGCTTCTAGGAAGTGTGTAACAAAGTTATGATAATATGTCTTGGCAATGATCGAGAAATAAATCCATCTAAGCATTCTTGGATCTTCTGTCTTTTTCATAAGGTAATTTGCAAGCATCATCTCATTCATTGTCGATGGTGACTCTGCATAGAACATAGCTGTGTTAGCATCAAAGTATGATTGATACTTTTGTGATAACATAAAGTTTCCAGCATGACCAAGCTCATGAATCATAGTAAATACGCTGTCCATCTTGCCTGTCCATGTCATTAGTATATATGATGGGAAACCGGCTGGTGTTGCGCAGTACGCTCCAGTGTATTTACCTTTGTTTTCAACATAGTCGATATTTTTGCCTTCTAAAACTTTTTTGATTTGTTCTAGATATTCATCACCCAATACATTTAATGCGCTATAGATATAATCTTTTGCTCCATCAAGTGTTATCTCTGGATCAAATTCTGGATCTATATTTGCTTTTAAATCATAATAATTTATCTTTTCTAGTCCTAGTCCTTCTTTTAAAGTTCTGGCAAACTTTCTCATAACTGGTGAAAGCTCTTTCATAATTGTATCAAGATGATTTTCATAAATATCTCTAGGAACTTCTTGATTAGCAAGTAAATAATCTGTTACGCTCTCGTAGCCTCTTAGCTTTGAAATGATTTTATCTTTTTGCATGTTTAAGTTAAATGCTGCGGCTGTGCTATTAACAGTTTTAGATAAATCTTTATAGAAATGATTGAATGATTCCCTTCTTAAGTCCTTATCTTCATCGTATTCATATTTTTCTTCAAATAAAGCGTATGAGTTATTATATTTTTTGCCATTGACCTCAAATTGTTCAAATGTCAAGTCTTGAAGCTTGATTGTGTTATACAATTGCTCTGGAGCCATTGTTAATGGTGTAAAAGCTTGTATAACTTTTTCTTCCGCATCGCTTAAATAAGTTTTCTTCTTTAATATAACGCTATGGAAATATGCTTTTAATCCATCTACCTTCTCTAGCTTTTCAAGCATTGGAATATCAAGCTTTGCTATCTCAAGTTCTACGAATAATGTGTTTTCATCAAGCTTGTTATACATGTTTAGTAGCTCGTAAAAGAACGCTAGCTCAGATGAATTTGTTAAGTCAACGTCTTTATTAAGATATGCATAATCAATAACTAAAGAAAATCTTTCTATTAGTTTTTCATATTCTTTAAAAGCTTTAACTATTGTGTCAAATTCATTTAATTTGCCTTCATAATTCTCTTTTAATTTTAATGATGCTTCTAAAACAGTATCCGCCTCTTTTTTAGCATCTTCCTTTGATTTAAATATAGCTGATGTGTCCCATGTTAGGCTCTTATCAACTTCGTTTCTATTTAGTATTGTCATAAATCTCTCCTATTATTTTAATTCTGATGTACAGTTAGGGCATCTTGTTGCGCTTATGTCTATAGTTGATTTGCAATAAGGGCATTCCTTTGTTGTTGGTGCTGCTTCTGGTTCAGGCTTCTTAGTAAGTGATCTAGCTTTGTTTACAGCCTTGACCATAATAAATATAACAAAGGCTATAATTAAGAAGTTTATTACTTGTGTTATAAATAAACCGTAATTTAGTGTAGCTGCCCCAGCTTCTTGTGCTTGTGCAAGTGTTGTGTATTTGCCGCCATCTAGTGTAAGGAAATAATTGCTCATGTCTGTGCCACCAAGTATAAGTCCTATAAGTGGCATAATTACGTCATTAACAAGTGAGCTAACAATCTTTCCGAAAGCTCCACCAATGATAACACCTACTGCTAGGTCCATAACATTACCCTTTGAAATGAATTCTTTGAATTCTTTTAACATTTTTTTCTCCCCCTGTTTTAAAATTTTTTAATCTATATCCACATCTAATTGAATGTGTTCAATATGATTTTTATCGAGTAATTCTAGTGCATAATCATCTACTCTGTATGCGTTTGAATAATAAATCTTACTTATTCCTGCTTGTATCAAGGCTTTTGTACAATTTAGACATGGGAAATGAGTTACATAGCACACACATCCATCGACCTTGATGCCTTCTTTTGCACAATATAAAAGTGCATTCATCTCAGCATGTATAGTCGCTATGCAGTGACCGTCCCTCATTGTGTGGCCTATCTCAGAGCAATGCGGATTGCCCTTGATGCTGCCATTGTAACCGCTTGAGACTATTCTGTTATCCTTATTAACTAATAAACAGCCAACGAACGCCCTATCACAGGTAGATCTTTTAGCTATCATGTGAGCGATTGACATAAAATACTCTTGCCACGAACTTCTTGTGTCCGCCATTAAATCACTTCCTCTTCATTAAAAATTTTTCCTTCGTAAATTTCTCCAGTTGATGCGTCAATGCTGATTATGTCGCCAGTTTTAATACTGTTCATCGCATCGCCCACTCCAACAACTGTTGCTAGATGGTAATTTATGCCAACTATTGCACCTTGACTTGTTAAACCGCCTTCGACTGTAATTATACCTGATGACTTTTGTATAAATGGTAGCATATCTTTATATACCCCTATCGTTACTATAATATCGCCATCTGAAAAGTTTTCTTCTAAGTCTTTAGCATTTTTTGCAACACAAGCTCTTGCACTTATCTTGTGCTTGCCTATGCCCATGCCTTTACACAATATCTTTCCAACTGTCTTTACCATCATAATGTTTGTTGAACCAGTCTTTCCAAGCGGCATACCAGCCGTCAATATGACTAGTTCTCCCTCCTTTACAAATTTTATATTCTTTAATATATTTACAGATTCATAAAATAATTCATCTATGCTTGAAGCAAGTTTTGCTCTGATTGGGTAGACGCCCCACTCGATTGATAATTGTCTTCTGACTTTTTCGTTTGTAGTAGCTGCGATGATTGGTGATTTGGGCTTAAATTTTGAAATATTTCTTGCCGTAAGCCCTGATGATGTTGCAGCTATAATCACTTTTGCGTTTAAATCATAAGCTGCTTCTCTAGTCGCTTTAGCGATTGAGTTTGTGATATTGATCTCGTGTTCATCGTTTGTGCTATCTACTAAAATTTTATAATCAAGGCTATCTTCAATCTTTAGCGCAATTTTTCTCATCATCTCACATGCCTTAACTGGATAAGCACCTGCTGCCGTCTCGCCTGAGAGCATTATCGCGCTCGAACCATCTAAGATAGCGTTAGCAACATCAGTTACCTCTGCTCTTGTTGGTCTTGGGTTTCTAATCATTGAGTCAAGCATCTGTGTCGCTGTGATAACGAATTTGCCTTTAAGATTGCATTTTCTAATTATATCTTTTTGCACTAAAGGTATGTCCTCTTCATCAAGTTCAACACCCATATCGCCTCTAGCTACCATTATGCCATCAGATACTTCGATTATTTCGTCAATATTTTGAACGCCTTCAAGATTTTCTATCTTAGAAATTATTTTAATATCTTCTCCGCCATTGCTCTCAAGAACTTTTCTTATCTCTAATACATCTTTTGCGCTTCTAATAAATGAAGCAGCAATGAAGTCTACATCATTTTCAATACCAAAGATTAAATCCTCTATATCTTTTTCTGTAAGCGTTGGTAAATTTACTTTAACTGAAGGAAGATTAACTCCTTTTCTATCGCTTAGCTCGCCCGAGTTAACAGCCCTCATATAAACATTGTTCTCATCGACTGATTTTACAGCGAACTCAACAAGGCCGTCGTCAATTAAGACTCTGTCATTTGCCTTCAAATCCTTGGCAATGTCTTTGTATGTGACAGAAACCTTTGTATCATCGCCCTCTATGTCCTCGCTCGTTAAAATAAAATCTTGTCCTTGCTCTATCCTAATCATGCCATCTTTAAAAGTTTTTATCCTTATCTCAGGGCCCTTTGTGTCAAGCATAATTCCAATAGGTTCATCTAAGTCATCTCTAAGCTTTTTTATAGTCTCTATCCTTTTTTTATGCTCTTGATGAGTACCATGTGAAAAATTTAGTCTAGCCACATTCATGCCCTCATTTACAAGTGCTTTTAAGACTTCATAAGTATCAGAGCTTGGTCCAATTGTGCAAACTATCTTAGTTTTTTTCATATTTTCTCCTAAATTGATAATATATCAACCATCTTTAATAAATTTTTGTTAAATTCTTTTTTTGCTTCAAGTGCTTCATCTATATCTAATTCTATAATCTTGCCATTTTTATATCCTAAAACTAGTCCTGACTTGCCACTTATTAATAAATTCACAGCGTCATAACCAAAGTCACTTGCTAGTATCCTATCTTGAACTGTTGGTACACCGCCTCTTTGAACATAGCCAAGAACAGTAACGCGAGTCTCTATGCCTCCCTTTTCTTCGATAATCTTTTCAAGCTCGTAAGCATCAAGTGCTCCTTCAGCTGCAACGATTATATGGTGCTTTTTGCCTCTCTTCTTACCATTTTTGATCTTATTAATAATAGCATCTATATCTAATTTAACTTCTGGTACAACGATTGATTCAGCACCGCCCGCTATACCTGAGTATAGAGCGATATCGCCGCAATTTCTTCCCATTACTTGAAGCACTATTGCCCTGCCATGTGATTCAGATGTATCTCTTAATTTACTTATAGCAGAAACAGCCGTCTCAACCGCAGTCAAAAAGCCAATAGTGTAGTCAGTATAGCCAAGATCGTTATCTATAGTGCACGGAATGCCTATAACTTTAATGCCTCTTTTAGCTAGCTCCCTAGCTCCTCTAAATGTTCCGTCGCCACCAAGAACCACTATGGCATCTATTTTAAATTTTTTAATCACATCAAGAGCCTGAGTCATGCCTTCTTCAGTCATAAATTCTTCGCTTCTAGCAGTTCTAAGTATAGTTCCGCCTCTGTGTATGATGTCCGCAACGCTTGATAGCGTCATCGTTTCAATATCACCCTTAATAAGACCGTTGTATCCTTCTTTTATTGCTAGAACCTTTAAATCGTTATATATAGCAGTTCTCACAACTGATCTTATTACAGCATTCATGCCAGGTGCATCGCCACCACTTGTTAGTATAGCAATAGTCTTCATTCTTCCTCCTATTTTATAACTATATCATCTTCATCTAAATACATTTTTAAATCTTCGTATAGCTTTTCATTGTCTATGTCAATGGCTGTGCTATCGTTCGATTCAATACTTGATTTTGTCTCTTCAAAGTAGACAACAACAGGATTGTCTCCCTTATATTTCTTTAATATATCTAAAATATTTTTCTTTTCATCTTCGCCTAATTCTTTTTTTATTCTTAAATAAAGAGTTTCTTTTCTTTTTTCAAGTTTTTTAACTCTATCTGCAATGATGTTTATCTCATCATTGGCACTTATTTGTAGTCTTCCCTTAACTACAACGTTTTCCCCTTCTTTAATAAGATTTCTATAATTTTCATAAATTCTTGGGAATATAACTACTCTTATGCTATCATAAAGGTCTTCAAGCTCAATAAATGACATCATTTGATTGTTTTTAGTAACTTTCTTTGTGACAGATGAAATCATTCCTGCATAAGAAATTAGCATATTATCTCTAAGGTCTGTATCTGTCTCATCAAGAACCTTTTCTTTCATCTCAATAGAAGAAAAATCGCTACTTGCCCTAAGCTCTTCTGTAAATTCTTCAAGTGGATGACCTGAGAAATATATACCCGTCATCTCTTTTTCTCCATCGAGAAGCATAAATTTCGATAGCTCTGTTGCATAAGGTATTTTGTAACCGACATTTGAAGAGGTATCTTCACCAAGTCCGAATAAGCCCATCTGTCCCTGAGCATTGTTCTTAGCGTCCTTCTGTATACTCTTTAAAATGTAGTCGTATGAGCCAAGCATTTGGCTTCTATTGAGTCCTAAAGAATCAAGTGCTCCAGCCATAATCAATGACTCAACTGACTTTTTATTCATGGCAGTTTTGTCTACAGCGTTTGTCTTTGTTAAAAAATCTTCAAATGATGTGAAGCCATCAATTTTGCCTCTTGCCTTAAGTATCGAGTCTATAACGTTTGTGCCAACATTTTTAATTGCTGAAAGGCCAAATCTTACGCTATCATCCTCTGTTGTGAATTTTCTAAATGATTTATTTATATCTGGTCGTAAAACTTCTATGCCAAGTCTTTTACACTCTTCAAGGTACTTTATAACATCTGTTGTATTACCCATAACTGAGCTAAGTAGGCTCGCCATATATTCTTTTGGATAATAATATTTTAGATAAGCAGTTCTATAAGCAACGACTGAATAAGCAGCTGAGTGAGATTTGTTAAAAGCGTAATTAGCAAAATCAAGCATATAATCAAAAATTTGATTAGCTACATCTTCTTTAATTCCATTTCTCACAGCGCCTTTGATTATAACCTCATCTCCATCGTCCTTACCATAGATAAAGTTTTTTCTCTCTTGCTCCAAGACCTTCATCTTTTTCTTGCTCATGGCTCTTCTAACTATGTCAGCGCCGCCAAGTGAGTAACCAGCAAGGTTTCTAAAAATTCTCATAACCTGCTCTTGATATACTATGCATCCGTATGTCTCTTTCAAAATAGGTTCAAGATGCGGATCAAGATATGTTATCTTCGATGGATCATGCCTTGACTCAACAAACTTTGGTATAGATTGCATAGGTCCTGGCCTGAATAATGAGTTGGCAGCGATTAAATCCTCAAACTTTTGTGCTTTAAGCTCTTTTAAGAACCTTCTCATGCCTACCGATTCAAATTGAAATACTCCAATAGTTTCTGCATTTGTAAATAAATTCATTACATTTTTGTCATCGTATTCCATGTGTTCAAAATCAACTTTAGTAGCATAATTTTTCTCTATCATATCAAGAGCGTCTTGAATCACGGTTAAGTTTCTTAGTCCAAGAAAGTCCATCTTCAAAAAGCCTAATTCTTCAAGCTCCGTCATTGTGAATTGAGTTGATATTGATTCTTTATTTTTAACCAATGGCAAATGATTTGTAATTGTTTCTTCTGTAATCAAAATACCAGCTGCGTGAGTACCGATGTTTCTTGGCAGTCCCTCTAATTGCCTTGATATATCGATTATCTTTTTCGCTTCCTCATCTTCATCATAAGCTTTTTTAAATTCTGGATTTCTCTCCAATGCTTTGTCGATGGTGATGTCTAAGTCTCTTGGAACCATCTTAGCAAGCGTATCTGCCTTGTTTAAAGGTACATCTAAAGCTCTAGCAACGTCACGAATAACAGCTCTTGCGGCAAGTGTACCAAAGGTAATTATCTGGCTAACTTTATCTTCACCATATTTATTAATAACATAATCAATTACTTCAGATCTTCTTTCGTATCCAAAGTCAACGTCTATATCGGGCATTGAAACCCTCTCTGGATTTAAAAATCTTTCAAAAAGTAAATCATACTTTAGTGGATCAACGTCAACAATGCCTAATGCGTATGAAATAACACTTCCTGCAGCTGAACCTCTTCCGGGTCCAACTGGTATACCATTTTCTTTAGCATACGTAATAAAGTCTCTAACAACTAGAAAATAGTCAACATAGCCCATGGAGTTAATTATGTTAAATTCCTCCTCCAACCTATCTTTTATATCGCTACTTACTTCACCATATCTCTTTACTAGACCTTCTTCGCAAAGTCTGTGTAAATACTCAGCGTGAGTGATGTCCTCATCTATCTCAAAATTTGGCAAATGTTTTTGATGAAATTCAATTTCTATATTGCATCTATCTTTTATAATTTCTGTATTTTTTATCGCCTCAGGCACATAAGAGAATAATTTTTCCATCTCCTCAGGGCTTTTTACATAAAACTCTTCGCTTGGAAAGCGCATTCTGTTCTCATCGTCAATTTTAGAAAGAGTTTGTATACATAAAAGCACATCATGAACCTTAGCATCCTCTTTGCGTAAGTAATGGCAATCGTTTGTTGCAACTAAGCGAATATTTAATTCCTTTGACAGTTCAATCAAATAATTATTCACATAAGCTTGCTCTTTTATGCCATGATCTTGAAGCTCTAAGAAAAAATTATTTTCTCCAAATATATCCTTATACCTAAGAGCCGCTTTTTTTGCTCCATCCATGTTTTGGTCAAGTATCATCTTTTGTACTTCTCCGCCTAAACATGCTGAAAGTGCAATAAGTCCTTCGCTGTGCTCATAAAGGTATTTAAAATCAGTTCTTGGCTTATAATAATAGCCATTGATAGAGGCGTCTGAAACTATCTTTATAAGATTTTTATATCCTTTTTCATTTTCACAAAGAAGTATCAAGTGATAATAAGGTGTTTCCTTGTCTTTAACAAGTTTATCATCACAAACATAGACCTCGCAACCAATGATTGGCTTGATGCCCTTTGCCTTTGCTTCTTTATAAAATTTGATTACGCCATACATATTACCATGGTCAGTTATGGAACATGCATCCATACCAAGCTCTTTAACTCTGTCAATAAGCTCACTTATCTTGTTAGAGCCGTCAAGCAATGAGTATTCAGTATGTAAGTGTAAATGCGTAAAACTCATAAAATCACCTCTAGTATTTATTATACCATATATTTTATAAATTTAATATTCTTATTCTTGTAATTTTTCTTTCTTTTATGTATAATATTTATTAATTGGGTATATAACAATATAGGAGGGATAATATGAATAATAATTATGAAGATAATAATTTCAACGAACAAGAAGTTTTAAGTGAAGAAGAAATAAAACAAAGACAAGAAAGAAAAAGAGCTAAAGGTCAATACTATGATTACAACAGAAACGACTATAACTATGACTATAAGAATAATGCTGGATATGACAGTGGCACTAACAAGGGCATGACATCCTTAGTTCTTGGTGTTATATCATTATTTTGTATTTTCTTAGGTCAAGCATCTTTTATAGGAACTATACTTGCCATAGTTGGCTTGATTATGGGTGTTGACGCAAGAAACAAAGGTGACAGAACTTATGCAAAGACAGGCATAATACTTAATACTATAGGTATTGCAGCTACTTTATTAGTTACAGTTGCTTGCATCGCTTGTATATCATGCATTGGCTGCTCACTAATGAATTATATGTGGTAGACTATGAAACCATTTTACACAATATTTGGAATAAGACTTGCTAGTTACGGCTCGCTTATAGCTCTTGGCATCGTTGTGGCAAGCCTTGTTTATTGGTATAGAAAAAAGAATATCCAGCAGATAAAGAAACTATTTTTTATTCAATTGTCTATGGTATGATAGGAGGCTTCATAGGAGCTAAGCTTCTCTACTTAATTACAGACTTTAACTTTGTTATAGAAAGTTTTAAGAATTCAAAAGATATATTTACAACGCTAAGTAATATACTAGCTGGCGGCTATGTTTTTTATGGCGGTATCATAGGGGCTCTCATAGCTTTATATATTTACGCTAAAAAATATAAGCTTAATTATCTAGATATAACAGACTCGATGGCTCCAGAAGTACCACTTGCTCACGCTTTTGGCAGAATCGGCTGCTTTATGGCTGGTTGCTGCTACGGAATGCCATGCAATAGTAAATTTTGTGTGATATTTCCAAAGGAAAGCGTTGGGCTAAGCGGCGTAAAGCTCTTCCCTGTTCAATTATTAAGCTCTTTAGGCAACGTGATAATATTTATAATATTATTTATTTACTCAAAAAAAGACAGATCAAAGGGTAAAGTTACAGGTCTTTATATGATGCTATATGGTATAGGAAGATTTTTAGTTGAATTTTTAAGATACGATGACGTAAGAGGACACTTCTTATTCTTCTCAACATCACAATGGATATCGATAATACTCGTTCCATTAGGCTTTATACTATATAAAAAAGGTGAAAACTTATGCAAAAAAATGCAAAAATAAAAGAGATAATGCTCTTTCAAAACATTGACTACAAAGGCCTTGAGGAGCACCTTAATAATTTAAGAAAAGAAGGATACAAGATTAAAGATATTAAAAAAGCATCGATTAGCTTAGAAAAAGCTGTCGATGCTAATAATTTTGAATATTTTTGTGAAAGCTATCCATTTACAAAGTCTAGAAAGAATAAATTTGGCGCCTTCTCCACTCATCTTTATGATATGGAGAGCGCTGGATTTAAATTCGTCTGCGGCTTTAAAGATATAAACATATTTGAAAATCACAATGCTAGCAAAAAAGCAATAAATGACGCTGATGAGAGTAGCTGGAAGAACATCTCAAACATAAGATTCTTCTCAATATCTGTTTTTATATCATTATTCATGATATTTTTAGCGAGCAGCATATTTTTATTCTGGCCAAACATTGACAAGTTTATAAATCTAAAACAGTTCATGTTTATGGTCTTCATACCGCTAATATTCTTAACTTTGTCAATTATGTACTTAAGAAGAATCATCTATTTTTACTCAAAAGCCTTACGTAAAAAATTTAACAGCGATAAAGCTTTTAAATTCGGTAGAGTTTTGATGATTATCCTAATCACGCTTATAATACTTATGGGGCTTTCTTATGTGGGACTTGATATTTACAATTATTCAGTGGGAAACATTACTTTAATCAAGTTATTCTCATCATATTTTTTCCTAATTGGCTCAGCCCTAACATTTTTATTGTATAAATTACTTATTGAGAAAGTTTTTGATAAATTTTTCCCAAGATTCTTATTCATTGCGATATCTTTGTTTATGGTAACAAATTTACAGACAAAACTTTTAGATATGCCCATAAACAACGCTATGGATCAAGAAATATTTGAAGTTGATAGCAATATTAGCAAACACTCTTATTACAATAACAATAAATTCATTAGCAAAAACTTTTTTATAGACAAGTACACAAAAAACTATAGCTACACTACCGATAAGAATAATATCGGTGAGGTTTTAACCATGACTAGCGAACACTACCACGGCAAAAAAACTCAGATACTTGACTATATCTACAAAGTTATTAAAGATAGAAACATTTTTAATAATCAAGGCGAGATCGAATATTTAAATTTTGATGAATTCGATGATGAATATGTAGAATCATATATCGCGAGCGTACATCACATATCTACTCTTGTATTTAGATTTAAAGATGATATCTACCTTGTTGATGGTAATTTCAGAAAGACTAACGAAAAGGTTATTGATGAAGCAGTTCAGTCTATTTTAAAAGATAGAGAAAATAAATAAATTAAAGGCAGAGCTTAGTACTCTGCCTTATCTTATGTAAAATGCCTCACAGGAATGTTATGAGGCATTTTTAATTATTAAAATTTTAATTAAACTTCAAATTTAACCTTTCTAACTCTGAAAGCTTCTACTATAGCTGTAAGAATAAAGTACACTAAGAATATTTCGATAGTGTTCTTTAGTATTCTTGCTGTCATTAGTGCTACTAGTGCTTTTCCCATATATATGTGTAAAAGCGCTGAATTACAAATAATGTTAATAAATATTGCTCTGAATAAACTTGTTGATATAATTACTTTATTTTGTAGTTTTCTGTCATTAAGCATAGCTGAGAAACCTTCGCCTTTTGATAATTTCCAAAGAATAAATCCTGGGAACCATCCTAAAAGTCCTTCTAATATTGTAAAGAAGACGTTAAAACCAAATTGGCTTGGTGATAGCATAAATTTAATAACGTCCGAAACTATACCCATCATGAAACCGTAATAAGGTCCTAAAACCATACCACCAAACATTAGTGGATATCCTCCAAACGAGAAAACTAATCCAGTAGCAATTTTAATCTTCAAAAATTTAGACATTAAAATTGTTAATGTAACGAACAATGCACTTAGAACTAATTTCTTAGTCGTA
This sequence comes from Fenollaria massiliensis, assembly GCF_000312505.2. GTDB lineage: Bacteria > Bacillota > Clostridia > Tissierellales > Peptoniphilaceae > Fenollaria > Fenollaria massiliensis. The sequence goes on from NZ_HG326224.1 coordinate 210,281, forward strand.
AATCTTCCTTTTTGCATAAAAAAATCCTCCTAAAATAAAATTCCAGAGGCTGTTCTAAATAATATAATATTTATACAGCGGAAGCGAAGAAACACCGCGGCTCAATGCCATTCGTTTAAAAGCTACATCCCATCTTTTAACACTAGCGCATTTCCTCTACTCTGTAATTCGTATTATATCATTATTATTTATAATTTACAAGTCTTTTATAAATATTTTTTATAATTAAAGAAATATTTCCTTTAATCCATCTTCATCTTGGTATAAACCTATGCGTTCAAGGTCAATATCAAGTTCATCCATATTTATATTTGTATAATTATTTAGTATATCAAAGATAAGTGCTGGCTTTAATGAGCCATTCTCACTAATTTTGATGTATGCATATATAGCATCATCTTTAAGCTCTAAGCGCTTAAGATACTCTTTTGCATTTTCTTTAACAAAAATTCTTCTTTTACCTTTTTTTCTCTTTCTCTCAATTTCAACTATATCCATGGAGTTGATTTTATCAAGTTCTTTAGCTATATCGACGTCTTTATTTTTATCAAAAAATGTATTTAATAATTTAAAAGCATATACAACTGATTTCACTTTATTTGATATGGACTCATCGTCATCATACATTGCTTCAATAATCTTGATTCCAGCTGGTAGTCTCTCATTCATCTTTATCAAAAAATCTTTTAAATCAATTCTTGAATTAAGATAAATCTCCATGTACTCGCTGTTAGACTCAATTCCAAGTGGCAATGGATATGCTATAGACATCCTTGGATGCGGATTGAAGCCTTCTGAGAATTTTACGTCAACCTTATTTTGAAAAAGTGTTCTTTGAAATAAATCTACAAGGTCTAAGTGTGAGATGAATTTTAAGTATCCGAGTTTTGTAAATTTACACAAAATTTTCATGCTTACCCCTCATTTCACAATTCTTTATACCACAAGCGTTACAAGAAATTCTACAGTCCTTTGTAGTTTCAGCCTTAATTGATTTTTCGTACTCTCTTTTCAAAAATTCTTTACTAACGCCAACATCGATTATATCCCAAGGCAAAACTTCATCAAATGATCTCTCACGTCTCGCATAAAAGTCTGGATCAAGATTATATTTTTTAAATGCATTTAAATAATTTTCATAAATAAATTCGTTGTCTACTTTTTCTGCTTTTTTCTCTTCTTTATATGCATAAATAAGTGCATCTGATAATTTTCTATCGCCCCTTGCTAAAACTGCTTCGATGTAGCTAAGCTCTGGATCGTGATAATTATACTCGACCTTTTTATCTTTAATAATTGAGCGAAGTATGCCAATCTTTTCATAAAATTCATCTATGCTGTCTTGCTTAAACCATTGGAATGGTGTAAATGGCTTCGGTACAAAGCATGATGTGCTCACAACAAGCCTAAAATCACCCTTAATATCTTCCCTATCTCTCTTGAAGAATAGGTCTCTAACTAAATAAGCCAGTTCTTTTATGCCTCTAATATCTTCTTCTGTCTCAGTTGGAAGACCTATCATGAAATATAGTTTTATCTTGGACCAGCCTTCACCAAAAACATAAGTCATTACATCAACTAAATTTTCTTCAGTAACATTTTTATTTATAACGTCTCTAAGCCTTTGACTGCCTGCCTCAGGAGCAAATGTTAAAGAAGACTTTCTTACGTCTGAAAGGTCTTTTAAAACATCTATGCTCGGCGAATCCAGTCTTAAGGATGGCAGCGAGACACTTACATTATTTTTCACAAAATACTCTTTCATCTCACCCGCTACTTCTCTAAGATTAGTGTAATCACAAGTACTTAGCGAAAATAAACTAACATCGTCGTATCCAGTGTTATCTATCATAGTCTTTGCAATATTTTTAATATTTTCTTCAGATTTTTCTCTAATAGGTCTATAAAGCATGCCTGCTTGGCAGAATCTGCATCCCTTTGTGCATCCTCTAAATATCTCAACTACAGCTCTTTTATGAACCACGTCGATGTATGGAACTATCATTCTATCGATTTGGAACATCTTGTCAACGCTTGAGATATAATTTCTTTTCACTCTGTCTTTGCAATTTGGATTTAATTTTTCATAATTTTTTATAGTTCCGTCCTCATTGTAATGAGGTTTATAGAATTTTGGCACATAAAAGCCATCTTCTTTAGCAAGCGTTTCAAGAAATTCATCTTTGCTTTGTTTTTTTCTTTTTTAATCTTTAAAAGCTCCAAGAATCTTGGCATCATCTCTTCGCCCTCGCCTATTTGAAATACGTCTATGATATCAGCTATTGGCTCAGGATTAACAGCGCATGGCCCTCCCGCTACTATGATTGGATCACTTTCTTTTCTATCTGAGCTCTTAAACTCTATATTAGCTAAATCAAGCATCCTAAGGATATTTGCAAAGCTCATCTCATATTGCAAAGTAAATCCTACTGCGTCAAAATTTTTAATTTCTTCTTTATTTTCTAGTGAGAAAAGCTCAAGATTTTCTTCTCTCATCATTTTTTCCATATCATAGCTAGGCAAAAAAGCTCTCTCACATAGATAATCCTCATTTTGATTTATCAAAAAATAAAGTATATGAAGTCCTAAGTAGCTCATTGCAAGCTCATAATTATCTGGAAAACAAAAAGCAAACTTCACCTTAGTTTTTTCAAAATCTTTAACTATTGAGTTTTTCTCCATACCTATATATCTTGCGGGTTTTTCCACAAGCTTAAGTATTTTTTCTAATTTCTTTCTATTAATCAATATATTCTCCTTACTTTAAGACCTTTGTCACAAGTGGTAGGTCATTTGAAATATTTTCTTTATTCATGCCAAGGTACTCTGCTATGGCTTCTCTTACCATAGGTCCAGCATTTATACCCATGCCGCCTTGGAAAACTAAGGCGCTTACAGCTATCTCTGGTTTTTCATAAGGCGCAAAAGCCACAAACCATGAGAATGAATCGTATGGCTTGTTTGTGTATGGATTTACACCATTCTTTTCAGCTGTACCGGTTTTACATCCTACATTGATAGGGAAATTTTGGAAAAGTGGTTTTGCCGAACCAAACTTACTTACCTTGTACATACCATTTTTAACAACATCTAATTCACTTTTACTCTTTAAGCCAATATCCTCAAATTTTCTTTCAAAATTATATACATCTTCAAGTCCATCATAAGACTTAATTGAGTCAATCAATGTTAATTTATTGCGTTCACCGCCATTGGCAATGGTAGCAACATAGTTTGACATCTGTATTGGTGTATATGATGAATCACCTTGACCGATAGTTACATAAAGTGTATCAGCAAGATTCCACTTAGCTTGATTTAAATAAGTGTACTTAATTATATCAGCTAAGCCCTCACGCTTGCCATGGAGCTTCTTTTCTGTATCAAAACCAAGCTTATCAAGCTCTTCAATAACTTGATTTCTTGTCATATTTGGTCCCTCTTCAAGCCAAGACAATATCTCATTTATCGCCTTGTCTCTAAAAACTTCATCGTATCTAATGCCATTTTTCACATAATTTGCAAGATTTTCATTCAAATAGTTTCTTAAATAAAATCTCATGTTTTGTAATTTCTTTTCAGGATTTGGAACGCCGCCAGAAAATTCGTTTGGAACGTTAATCTCAATACCTGTTTTGTCATTAAGGCCAAATCTTTTCGCCATATCAACAATATCATCAATTGATAGCTTTATTTCAAGTTTCTTTCCTAATCTTTGGTTCTCTCCCATTGCTAAAGAATAGAAAAAGTAGTTACAAGAAACTTTTAAAGCATCACTTAAATTGACATCGCCATGCGTCCTGTGATAATCAGTCCATAAAAGGCATCTAAATTTCTTTGTACCAAGCTCTGCGTATCCCATGTCCCTAATTTTTGTCTGAGGGCTAAGACCTTTCTCAAGTGCCGCAAGTCCAGTACACATCTTAAATATAGAACCCGGTTGCACCGCAGTTTGTGTCGCTACATTTAGTAGCGGTCTTGCTGCTAATGGGTTTTTAACTTCTATAGGGCCCAAGCTGTCCCAATCACTTTTACTAATTCCTGTTGCGAATAAATTTAGATTATATCCAGGATAGCTTGCCATAGTCAATACTTCACCTGTGTTTGGATTATTTAAAACGATGGATCCAGAGCTTGTATTATCATAAGTTCTCTTTCTCTTTCTATCCCACTCCATCTTGAAATCACCGTACTTACTAGCAAAGGTGCCGCTTCTTGGTATAGTCTTTATTGTTCTTTCAAGAAGTTTTTCGCATTTCTTTTGTAATTCAGCGTCAATGCTTAAATAGATGGTATTGCCTCTTTCAGGTTTTGTCTCTGAAATAACTCTAGTTTTGTTACCAATTCTATCGACCTCGACAACCATCTCGCCGTCTTTACCTTTGAGTACATCTTCATAAGATTCTTCAATACCAGTTTTACCAATGATTGAGTCAGGTAAATATTTCTTTTGATTTATATATTTTTCAATTTCGGCATCGGTTGATATCTTTCCTAAAGAGCCTATAACGTGGCACATAACTGAGCCCATCGGGTAATACCTAATTGGCTCGATAGAAATATTTATACCTGTATTTAAATATAATTTTTCTTCGATTTTAGCAACTGTTTGTGGTTTAATACCATAAGCAAATTTTATCGGTTGATAAGCAAGTTGACCTTGCTTTAAAAATAGCTCATATATGCTAAGAAGAGTTTTTGCTTCATAGCGAGCATAATCCTCGTCAATGCTGTATTTTTCCATAGCTTTACGAAGTGTTTCTTCTGGAGTTTTGTCTTCGAATTTGTCTTTAAACTTGAAAATTCTCTCCAAGAATGTCCTGTACTGAATTAAATCCACATACTCAAAATCACCTGCTATAGAAATCCTTGTTTGTACTTCATCTTCGAGTAAGCATTTTTGAGCATATGGCCTAATTTTATTATTACTAATAAACTGATCCATAATTTCCTTATTGTCCGCTTCTTTAATAAGTTCGTCAATAGCTGGTGTATCTGAATCAAATTTTTCGTCTTTATATCTATATAAAACATCTAAGCTATCTGGATTAATTATAGCCTCAACCTTTGTTTCGATATTCTTAGACCTGATTAGGTCGATCAAAATCTTTCCTGGAGCAATAATTTCATCGTCTTCGTTCTTATATGCTTTTCCCAGCATATTCTTTAGTGATGTGTTTTTGAAAATATTGATAAAATCGTCTTTAGCACTTGTGTCATAAGTAATAAAATTTGGATACTGCTTCATAAGTGCTCTTTTTTGCTCAAGATATGACTCATAAAATGTGTTTACACAGTCCTTAAGCGCAATTTTTTCAAGACCATTATCTTTAAATTTTTCATAAACAAGCTTTCTAATCATAGGATGAGATAGTATTCTGCTAAGAATTGTGTCATCACTAACTATGATCTCAGTAACTAGCCCTCTTGGGCTTAGTCCTTCATTAAATTCGTTCTTTTGCTTAAAATCAAGAAATTTATCATTTGCTACGAATTCATATTTGTCTCCAGTATTTTTATATTCAACTGGAAAGTCAACAAATTTTGATTTTATCGCATATAAAGCTCTATTAGCAAGTCTTACATCGTAACTCTTCTCATCATTATTAAAAGTCATGTACATGTCTAAGCAGCTATCTAAAACATCTTTATTTTTTATAAAATCTATCACAGTTTTTATAGGTGACTTGTCTTTGCTGATGTAGTCAGCATCATCCTTATACGCAAAATAATTAAAATCTATAGGAAAGTCGTTTTGATATATGACTCCATCCTCCTCAAGACTTGTTGCTAGCTCAAGAAGAGCTTTATTTCTATCTTCAGCCTCTAAGTTTAGCATATCATCCTTAAAAATTTGCACAGTAAAAGAAGGAAGATTGCCAGCTATTAACCTTCCGTACCTGTCTCTAATCTCGCCTCTCGGAGCTGTAACAGTTATCGTTCTAATTTTAGAATTGTCAGAAATATACCTGTAGTGATCGCCTTCAACTAAAGTTAAATGAGCAAGCTTTAATACTAAAATGCTCAAAATAACTATAATCACAAAATTTATAAATGTATATCTCTTATTCTTTTCAAGATTATTCATGATATCACCTAGATGTCATAATTTTTATATCTAAATATCCTCTTTGATATTAAATAGCTTAGCACTCCATATAGCGCTACAAAAACTATCTTTATAGAAAAGATATTTTTAGCAAGATGCGAAATAATAATGTCTACACCCATAAAACTTAATAGTATGTATGAGAATATTATATAAAATAAATACACTACTATGTTTACTATAGCTATACTTAATAAATTTTCCATATTAATGTTATCTCTAATAAAATATATTATTAAATAAATTATTGTAAATAAAAATAAATTTAAAAACAAAACCTCATGAGCAAGTAAATCATTTAAAATTGCTACAACTATGGTCCAAATTAAGCCTTCTCTGCTCTTTGCTAATAATGCAAGCGACACGACTAAGCAAAGCGTCATGTTAAATATAAAATTAATTGGCAAAAAGTTTGGTAATATGGCTGCTTTTAAAATATAGTTTATAAATAAAAAAATTAAAAACGCTAAAACTTTCATCTCATTACCTTTTAATTATAAATACATTTGAAACATCTTTTATATCTACTGCCGCCTTTACCTTTATAAGCTTCTTTAAATTTGATTCATCGTTTATAACTTCAACTACTTCCCCTAAATAAATATTTGGTGGGTACTCATCTGATGAACTTGATGTGATAAGCTTGTCGCCAACTAAAACATCGGCATTTGAATCAAACATATAGCCTTCGATCTTAGAATCAAAAGTTCCGCCCATAACGCCCGACTCATTGTTTCTAAGTATATTAAAACTTACTTTAAACTTATCATCATTAAGAGAAATAACTCTTGATGAATCCTTTGATGCGTCTGTGATTTTGCCCAAAAGTCCTTCGATGTATACGTTGTTTTGTATTTCAGAAGCGCCTATAACTATATCGCCGTCTTTAACACCATCTTTTTTTCCTTTGTTTATGGTAAATCTCTTGTACCATTCATCAGGATCCATGGACGCTATCTTGGCCTTTGTTAAATCGTATTTTGTATTTTGCAATAAATTGTATTCTTTTTTAAGATATGATGACTTCATAATCACAGTTTCGAGCTCTCTGTTCTTATCTTCAAGTATACTTACTTTTTCTTCAAGCTCTTTTATCTTGCTCTTTGAATCATCTTTTGAAAATAAACCTTTAAAACCGTTAGAAATTCTGTTCGCGCCGCCATAAAAAAACGATGATATCTTAGACATAATATCACTAGGCGCAGACTCAACGCTATTAAGAGATTTTTTCTTATTATTTATAGCAATAATAAGAACTATGGCTAATAGTAAAACTAAAATTGTTAAAATTACTTTATGTTTTTTAATAAAATTCATTATATCACTCCATGAGATTATGTTCTTTAAAACTAAAGAAAGTATCTCCAATAATTAAATGATCTAAAATAGATATGCCAATAATTTTCGAGCACTCTACTAGTCTATTCGTTAGCAGTTTATCCTCGTGTGATGGGCTCGAATCACCACTTGGGTGGTTATGAATAAGTATGCAGCTACTTGCATTGCACTTAACTAAATCTCTAAATACATCTCTTGGATGCACTTGAGTTGAGTTTACTGTGCCTTTTGAAACTTCAATTATTTTAATAAGTTTAAGTTTTGTATCAAGTGCAAGCACTATAAATTTTTCTTGAGGTTCGTTCATAAACTCATTTCTATATGCTCTATAAACTTTTTTTGGATCGTTTAGACTTTCAGCTTCATATAAACTTGATGGACCAGTCAGTCTCCTAGCAAGTTCAAGCGCAGCTATAATTTGGCAGGCCTTAGCCTTTCCAATACCGCTAATTTCAGTTAAGTCCTCTACCTTTAAAGATGCATAGCCATTTAAATTGTTAAACCTTTTTAAAATCTCTTTAGATAAATCAATTGCGCTATAGTTTGTTGTGCCAGTGCCTATGATTATAGCTAAGATTTCAGCTAGTTCAAGTGCTTCTCTACCACGGCTGATAAGTTTTTCCCTTGGTCTGTCATCAAGCTTAATGTCTTGCATCATTATTTTTTTCTCTTCTATATTATTCATTGATAAACCCTCTTATATTTTTAAATCTATTGATAAAAAGCTCTGCAATTTTAGCAATTACTATAGATGCAAATGTTCCTATGATGACTAGTATTGGTAAATATGCAAAAATAATCTTATTTGATAATATTATTGATGCGCATAATATTTGTCCAAAATTGTGAAAAAAAGCTCCAACAGCGCTCACACCATAAATGCTAAAATACTTATTTAAGTATCGCTTAAATATATACATAAATATAACGCTTAATATACCTCCACTCATCGACATCAAAAAGGCGATGATATTGCCAAATTGAAGAAAAACTAAAATATTCTTTATGATTATTATAAATAAGCCGTATTTAAAAGAGTATAGATACAAAACTGCAAGAACTGCGATGTTTGCAAGACCTATCCTTAATCCTGGTATGCTAAATGATAGCGGTATGAAGTTTTCTATGATGCTTAAAACCACTGCAAATACAGTGAATAAAGCAATATAAATAAAATCTTTCGTCTTCATCATTTAATCACTGCATCCAACTCTTCACTATCTTTTTTATCTGTCCTTGACTTTATCTCAATGATCATTCTATTTGGTATACAAACTATACTTTGACTAATTGAATGTATCTTTCCTTGTAAAACATCAAGTTTATTTGGACAGTCAGCCTCTAAGACTCTTACATAGTCCTTAGCAATTTCTATCTTGTTAAATCCATACTTAGTCTTTAAAGGATATATGTATGTTTTATCCTTAAATTCAAGATTTTTATATTCTTTGCCATCAACAGAGATGGCTATGTACTTATCATTTGAATTAGACGCGAAAAATTTATCTTTAACGATAAAGATAAATGAAAATAATATTAAAAAAATTATTAAAACGACATCTAATTTTTTCATTTAATAAACCTCTTTTTATCGTTTTAAGGGTATGGCTCTACCATACCCTTAAAAGATAATTATCTAATTATGCTTCTTTATTAGCAGTTTCAGCTTCCTTTGCAGGAGCTTCTACCTTTGGAGCCTCAGCCTTAGGCGCTTCAGCATTAGGCGCTTCAGCCTTAGGTGCTTCAGCATTAGGTGTTTCTACCTTTGGAGCTGCTGGCTTTGGTTTTAAGTTCTCAGCATGAATTGCCTTTGTAGGACATTTTTGTGCACATATAGTACAGTTTATACATCCTTCGTAAACAATGTGAGCTAAGTTATTTTCAAAAGCAATAGTATCTTTTGGACAGTTCTTTACACAAATCTTACATCCGATACATCCTATACCGCATGCTTCTTTAACTTTTTTACCCATGTTAGTGTTTTTACACTTAACAAATACCTTGCTCTTATATGGAACCATCTCAATAATTTTCTTTGGACAAGTTCCAACGCAAATCTTACATGATTTACATTTTTCTTTTAATACATGAGCAACGCCATTTATCATCTCGATAGCATCGAATGGACATGCTTTTACGCATGAAGCGCATCCAACGCAGCCAAATTCACAAGACTTTGGTCCGCCTGAGATTTGTGATGCAAATGAACAGCTTTCTATGCCCTTGTAATCATATTTTATTTTAGTTTTTATCGCAGTCGCCTTGACATAATACGTTGGCAACCATCTTTTCAGCGCTACCTACGTCAACACCAAGTATTGCAGCTATCTTACCTGCGCATGTTGCTCCACCTACTGGACATGTGTTAACAGGTGCTTCTCCCTTTGCAATTGCATTGGCAAGTCCTTCACATCCTGGAAAACCGCAGGCACCGCAGTTAGCTCCTGGTAGTGCAGATAAAACCTTATCTACTGTTGGATCTAGTTTTACTTCAAAAACTCTTGAAGCTATTGATAGTAAAACAGCAAAAATCAAGCCTATGATACCACAGACTGCTATAGGTATTAAATATACTTCCATAGTGTACCTCCTATACTAGTCCTGAGAAGCCCATGAACGCTATAGACATAAGTCCAGCTGCGATCAATGCAAGAGGCATTCCCTTAAGTGGCTCAGGTACATCAACAAGCTCTAGCTTTTCTCTTAGTGATGAAAGTAGTATTAGTGCTAAACCAAAACCAAGTGACGCACCAATGGCGTTTGTTATTACTTCAAATATGTTATAATCACTTTGAATATTAAGTATAGCAACACCTAGTACCATACAGTTAGTTGTGATTAATGGTAGGAAAACACCCATTGCTCCATAAAGAGCTGGAGATATCTTCTTGATAACCATTTCAACGAATTGTACTAAGGATGCTATGATAAGTATAAATACAATTGTTTGTAAATATCCTAAGTTAAATGGGTTAAGTAAAAGCATTTGAACATAGTAAGTAATGATTGAAGCAAGTGTTACTACGAATGTAACGGCTACACTCATTCCTGTTGCTGTCTCTACTTTACTTGAAACACCAAGAAACGGACAAATTCCTAAGAATTGAGCGAAAACATAGTTGTTTACAAAAATTGTAGAAATAAGAATCTTAAATATTGTTCCCATCTAGTTTTCCTCCTTCTTCTTTTTCAATAAGTATATGTTAAAGATTGCTACAAATATACCTAGAACAATGAATGCTCCTGGAGGTAGTACGAATAGAGAAGCTCCATGGAATATTTGGTTACCCCATATAGAACCTGCGCCTATTAACTCTCTAACAAAACCTAATGCACATATTGCAATAGCATAACCTAAGCCAGATGCTAAGCCGTCAATTATCGAGTAAAAAACATTGTTCTTTGATGCAAAGCTTTCAGCTCTAGCAAGTATCATACAGTTTACTACTATAAGTGGGATAAACAAGCCCAATTGCTTGTACATATCTGGTAAATATGCATGCAATACTAAGTCAATGATAGTAACAAATGTTGCTATGATAACTATATATATAGGTATTCTTATCTTTGAAGGTATTACCTTTCTTAATAAGGATATGAAAAAGTTCGAAAGAATTGTAACTATTAAAACTGCAGCTGCCATTGTAACTGAGTTTTTTAGAGTACTAGAGATGGCAAGTACTGAGCATAGACCAACTAATTGTGATAATATTGTATTATTATCAATCATACCGTTTTTAAATATTTTTGATATTTTCATCTCGCACCTCTACTTTAACTTACTCAAAGTGTCAATTGCTTGATTAACAGCTTCTACAGTTGCTCTTGAAGAAATTGTTGAGCCTGATATAGCTTGTATCTCTTCTCCAGAAGCGCTCTTTGATAAAACTAGATCTTGACTTGCATCTATATCAACAAATTGATCTTTAAACTCATCATGTTCGATTCTATCTCCTAGTGATGGTGTTTCTTTGTGTGATAAAACAAGTATCTTTGTAATTTTATCTTCTGCAATGCCTGTTAATATAACAACGTCTCCGCCATAACCTGATCCAGCAGTTTTGAATGTATATCCAATTACTGAACCATCTTTCTTTGCTTCATATATATCTTGTATTTTTTTATTTTCACTCTTTAAGCTTTCTAATTTTGCTGCGTCAAGCTCATCAAAACTATCAGCATCTGGAATTAGCTCTTTAAATGCAGCTTGAGTTTCTTCGTATTCTCTTTCGTCAATGATAGGTTTAGTTAAGCTGTTTGTATAAGATAGTATTCCTCCTGAGAAAGCCGCAATGATAAATAATATTAAACCAAGTTTTATTGTTTCTTTCATTTGCTCTTAACCTCCCCAAATACCTTAGGTGTAGTTAATGACTCGATTAGAGGTGTAGCTGTGTTCATAAGTATGATTGCGTATGAAACACCTTCTGCCATACCGCCATACACTCTGATTATAGCTGTGATTATACCGCATCCTATAGCAAATATAATTCTTCCGTTTGGTGTTACTGGACAAGTAACGAAGTCTGTTGCCATGAAGAAGGCTCCTAAAATAAGACCTCCACCAAGTATATGGTATGGCAATAAGCTTATGTCAACGCCAAATGCTGCTAATAATACTGTTGTTGTTAAAATGTATAGGCAAGGTATCTTCCAATCAATAACTTTCTTTACTATTAGATAGATTCCTCCTAAAACTAATAGTATTGAACAAGTTTCACCTATAACTCCACCGATATTACCAATTGCCATATCCATAAGTGATGGCAATTCACCTGTTGTTCCAGCTTTCATTAATTGAAGTGGTGTAGCTGATGCTACTCCATCAGGTGTAATGTAATTAGTAATTAGTCCTGGCCAAGATGCCATGATAGCTGCTCTTGCGGCAAGTGCTGGGTTCATAAAGTTAGAACCAATTCCGCCGAAGATTTGCTTTACTATGCATATTGCGAAGAATCCGCCAAATACAGGCATCCACCAAGGTGCACTTGCTGGTAAGTTAAATGCTAATAAAATTCCTGTAATTACAGCTGATAAATCGCTTACTGTAACTTTCTTTTTGAATAATTTTTGCATAAATACTTCTGCTACAACGCATGAAATAACTGATACAACAGTTAACATCAAAGCGTTCATGCCGAAGAAGTAAATGCTTGCTGCTAGAGCTGGTAGCATAGCTATGATAACGTCTAGCATCATCTTTTGTGTAGTAGACTTAGAACGCAAATATGGAGCTAAGCTTACTCTATAAAGCTTTTCACTTTGAACATTTTTATTTGTTTCCATATTTCCCTCCTATCTAGATCTTCTTAGAGACTGTTTTATCTCTCTCTTTGCTACTGAAATTCTTTCAGCTAAGAATCTCTTTGCAGGGCAAACGAATGAACAAGATCCACATACTATGCAGCTTTGAGCGTTGTACTTGTCACACATCTTTAAATTGCCTAATTCTTGATATCTTGAGATATAAAGTGGCATTAAGTGTACTGGACAAGCGTCAACACATTTACCGCATTTAATGCATTGGCTTTCTTCTTGATCTTTATAGTCGTTATCAGTTAAAAGGATTATGCCTGATGTGTTCTTAGATATAGGTGTATCTAATGAATATTGTGCAACACCAGTCATTGGTCCACCAACTATAACTTTTGTAACGTCTCCATTAAATCCACCAGCTTCTTCAACTAGGTCTCTAATAGATGTTCCAACGTATGCGTTGATGTTCTTTGGCACTTTAACACCGTTACCTGTAACTGTAACTACCCTCTTATGTGATGCGTGACCAAATGTTACTGCATCGTAAATAGCAACGAATGTACCAACATTACTTACAAATGTGTTAACATTCTTAGTTCTTCCTCCTTGAGGAACTTTTCTTCCTAAGATTGAGTCAACCATTCTGTAAGCGTCTCCTTGAGGGAACTTTGTCTTAAGTACTGCTACTTTGATAAACTTATCGTCTTTAAGCTTTTCTTCTAGTAGGTCAATAGCGTCTTTTTTATTATCTTCAATTCCTATGTAAGCACTGCTAACGTTAAGATATTTCATAACTATCCTAAGTCCGCCTATCATTCTGTCTGAATATTCAAGCATCATTCTGTGGTCACATGTCAAGAACGGCTCACATTCAGCAGCATTAATGATTATAGTGTCTATGGTGCCATCGTCAGACGATTGTATTTTTGCAAACGATGGGAACGCTCCTCCACCCATACCTATAATTCCTGCTTCTTTAATTAGTTCGATGATTTTTTCTTTAGATAGATTTCTAAAGTCACCGTAACCCTCCATTAAAAGTTCACTACAATTTGGATTGCCTAAGGCCTCTAATTCTTCATCACTTGCTTTTTCAATAGTAATTGAATTTACAAGCCAGCCTCCAGTAGTGTAAACTTTGCCAATATCTCTAACTATACCAGAAATACTAGCATGAACAGGTGCAAATAAAGATGCATCACTGTCACCAATCTTTTGGCCTTCTCTAACGAAGTCGCCTTTTTTAACAAGTGGTGTACATTCAGCGCCTACATGTTGGTTTAGTGGAATAACAACTTTACTTGGCTCTTTTTGCTCTTCAATTGCTTGTTTTTCTGATAGTTCCTTATACTCGGGCATATGAACGCCTCCAGCAAAGGTCTTAAGTATTGACATAAAATCACCCCATTTCACAAATAAATATTATAACATTAAATTCGAATAATATCAAGACTTTGCGCTCACAATAATTAAATCTTTTATCTTCGAATAAACATTTTGAAAATTAATTTTGCCATCATAAATCATATTTTCTTTCAGAACTAAAGCATTCTTCTCATAACCAAGCGGTATATATATCTTTTCGTTTTGAAGAAAATTATTTATTTCTTTGTATTCAATCTTGTTAGTATATAAATTTTTTAGTAGTTCTTCATATCTATCGTCAGAGTAGCCACTAAAATTTGCTTCTGATCTGTTTGAAAACCTATAGTTCAAATCAAACGAATTATTTACTAGGTACTCTCCTACATATATGTCGTAGTTTTCAGTAAAGCTAATGTCATTTGCATTTTTGCCGAGCATCTCAACCTTAAATCCAGCGTTATCAAGCTGTGTATAAATTATGTTGGCTATAGCTCTTTTCTTGGCATCGTTTTTATTATAAAGTATATTTAATTTAATAATTTTATTGTTTTCATCGACATACTGATGATTTTCATTCTTTTTCACACTGAGCTTAGATAAATCTTCTTTCTCTTTTATATCGTGAAGACCAAATATAGATTCTTCAGGGTAAAATCCTTGACATAGCGATAAATTAGTAGAAAAAACTTCCTTATTTATTATATCTTTATTTATACTAGCCTCAAGTACTTTTCTTAAGTCAAGTGATGGATTCTTCTTATAATTAAATCCTATATAATAAAGCTTATTCGATGCAAACTCAAGTGCTGTGTACTTAGAGCTGTTTAAAAACTCTGAGTAATTTGTATCAAAAGCCGTGTATATATCAAGCTTTCCTGTTTCAAAAATGCCTTCAAAGTTACTAGGATTATCTATGACAATGCCTGTAACTGTATCAATTGATGCTTGACCATTGAAATAAGATTTATTTTTCTCCAAAATAAGCGTCTTGTTATTTTCATAAGACTTAAACTTGAATGGTCCTGTGCCATTAGGCGTATAATTTTTATAATCATCAGACGATGATATTATAGGAAAAGTTAATTTATATAAATTATTTTTACTTGCGCTTGCAAATCTCACTTCTACAGTGTTATTATCAACTCTATTCATAGCAAAGTTTTGCGAACCATTAAAAATTTTATTTGACTCGTCATTAATCAAGTTATAATAAAATGATCTATCCTTATTATTCAATATATAATTATATGAAAAAATTACATCATCTGCGCTTAAAATTTTGCCATTATGAAATTTAACGCCTTCTCTTAACTTTATTCTATAAGTTCTGTCGTCAATTTTTTCGACTGAACTTGCTAACAAATTATTTAGCGATGAATCATCATTAATTTCTAAAAGGCTTGAATATATCAAATCTTTGAAATAAAAATAATACAAGTTATCATTAAGTATTGGATTAAATGTTTTAAATGGTGTTAGCGGCAGATTGATATTGCCTCCTTGTGACAATAAATATGCTTCTCCATCCTCTTTATTTGCGTCTTCTTTATCATCAATTTTATTACAAGCTACAAAATTGATGCAAAGAATAAAAATCATTATTAATAAAAATATTTTCTTTTTCATCTTACGTAATCCTCCAATAAATTTGAAAGCTCACCAAGAAAAATACCATATTTATCCATAAAACTAATTATATTTTTTGTTAATTTGATTTCTCTAACATATTTTCTTGTTTCGTTAAAGTCAACATAGTTGTCCATATCTTCTTTACTGTATCCTTCAGAATTGACCCAGCGTTTAGCATTTTCTGGTCCTGCGTTATATGCAAGAAGCGCGTGCTCTTCGTCTGAGTCCATAATTTTCATTAAATGTGACAAATAATATGTTCCTAGTCTAATATTATTATCAGCAGACTCTATCTTATAATCTTCTATCTTTAGTTTGTTCATAAGCCAAAGCGCTGTTGATGGCATTAGCTGCATAAGGCCTATAGCGCCTTTTGATGAAACTGCAGTCTCTTTAAAGCGTGATTCCTTGAATATAACCGCTTTAACTAAGGATCTATCGACATTGTATTCAGTTGAGTATTTGTCAATAATATCGTCATACTTTTTGGGTATGAAGTATAGATAAACTAACTCCACCAAAAATATTATTATAAATAGCTTTATTATAAATTTAATTAGCTTTTTCATTTATTCTCTCCAAAGTTTTCAAGACTTCTCTCTTTAAATCGTCTTCTGAGGCATTGTTATTTATAATATAATTAGACGCTTTAATCTTTTCTTCACTCGTAATGCGAGTGTCTATCATAGCTATAGTCTCTTTTTCACTAATTTTATTTCTATGCATAAGTCTTGAAACTTGTATTTTTTTATCAATATTTACAAAGATAATGCCTTTAATCTCAATTTTAGAATCAAGAAAATATTCACGTGCTTCAAAAAACATTGGCACTTCGATGAAATTAAATCCATCTAAAAGCATTTCTTTTATTTTTTCATAAACAAGTGGATGCACGAAGGCTTCTACTCTATTTTTTAAGGATATGTCTTTAAAAAGAGTCTCTCTTAATTTATCTTTGTCAAGCTTTTTATCAATTGTAAAAAATTTTTCGCCAATTTCTTTTTTAAAGCTCTTCAAAAACTCTTCGTCCTTGTAAAGTTCCTTCACTACATCATCTGCGCTGATGGTATTGTATCCTTCTTCAGCTATAATCTTTAAAACTGATGATTTTCCTGAAGCAATAGATCCAGTCAATATATAATTATTTTGCATCGTACCAATTATCCGCTTGATTAATATCAACTTTTAGATTCATATCAAGTCCATCGATATCTTCCATAAGAGTCTTAATAATCTTTCTAACCTTGTCAACTTCTTCATTCTTTGCTTCAACAACGATTTCGTCGTGAACGGTAACTATGATGTGCGCATCGATACCTAATTCTCTAAATTTATTAAATATCTTAACTATGGAAATCTTGATTATGTCCGCGCTAGTGCCTTGTATAGGCATATTTAGCGCAACTCTCTCGCCAAAAGCTCTTATATTGTAGTTTGAATTTTGAAGCTCTGGTATATTTCTTCTTCTATTAAAAAGTGTCTTAACATAGCCATCTTCTTTAGCTTTTTCAACTACATCATTCATATATTTATGAACGCCTGAGAATTTTTCAAAATAGTTGTCGATATATTCTTTAGCTTCTTTTCTTGAAATCTTTAGGTCTTGTGACAATGAATAATCGCTTATACCATAAACAATACCGAAGTTAACTGCCTTTGCTCTGCTTCTGTGCTCACTATCAACCTCATCAAATGGTATGTTAAATACTTCTGACGCAGTTTTTCTGTGTATGTCAAAGCCCTCTTCAAAAGCGTGAAGCATCTTTTCATCTTTTGCGATGTAAGCAAGTATCCTTAGCTCGATTTGTGAATAGTCGCTGTCAACTAGTGTGTAGCCATCCTTGCTCACAAAAGCTTTTCTAATCTTTCTACCAGCCTCAGTCCTTATAGGGATGTTTTGAAGATTTGGATCTTGCGATGAAATCCTTCCAGTTGCTGTATTTGTTTGATTGAAATAAGAATGAATTCTTCCTGTATCATCGATTAAGTCCTTAAGTCCGTCAATGTATGTTGATTTAAGTTTTTGATAAGTTCTGTACTCAACAATCTGGTCAGCAATTGGATGTTTGTTTGAAAGCTTCTCCAAAACCTCAGCATCAGTTGAATAGCCAGTCTTAGTCTTTTTGATAGGCTTTATGCCAAGCTTATCAAATAATATTTCAGATAGTTTTTTAGGCGAATTTATATTAAATTCTTCACCTGCTAAGCTAAATATAATTCTTTCCTTTTCCTTAATAAGCTCATCGTATTCGTCTCCAAGCCTTAAAAGCTCGTCCCTATCTACCCTAAATCCAGTAAATTCCATGTCGGCCAAAGCCTCGCTAAGAGGAAGCTCTATGTCGTAGAAAAGAGTTCTTTCGTCTAAACTATCAATCTTTTCCTTAAGTATTGGATAAGAATCTTTTATAGTTTTAATCTCGTTACTTAAAACTTCACTTGCCAC
Organism: Fenollaria massiliensis; assembly: GCF_000312505.2. Classification (GTDB taxonomy): domain Bacteria; phylum Bacillota; class Clostridia; order Tissierellales; family Peptoniphilaceae; genus Fenollaria; species Fenollaria massiliensis. The sequence continues at coordinate 228,421 of NZ_HG326224.1, forward strand.
ACCCATGTCAATAGCTGAGACTTTTTTATCTCTAATTTTTTCCTTTTTATAAATGTCATCAAAAGCATTAATTTGTCTTTGCAAATAGTCCATAGCCATGTTTTGTATACTATAGTTTGACTTGTTTGAATCAATTAAATAATAGGCGATGGCAGTATCAAAAGCAAAATTTTTGATCTTGATGCCTTCTTTTTGCGCTAAAACATAAGCTTTTTTTATGTCATGCGAAACTTTTTTAATATTTTCGTCCTCTAAAATATTTTTTATACAAGATAAATTGTTAGTTTTGATGATATAAATTTTATCTAGTATAAAAGTGATATACAAAATATCTGAAGTGAAATATTTATCAGTATCAGTAGTGATGCTAAATATAAATTCATTTTTAACATTTTCAAGTGCATTTAAATTATCTCTATCAATAATTTCTACATCTAAATTATTTTCCGCTACCTCTATTTTTTTGCTGCCTTCTAAGGAATTTAATCTTGAATTTAGTTCCAATTCTTCAAAAATTTCTCTAAGAGCATCATTATCAGCATCGTTAATTTTGTAATCATCGATATTCATTGATATATCAACATCTTTAACGATAGTCGCAAGCTTTTTAGATAAGAAAGCCATGTCCTTGCCATCAATTATCCTTTGATTAGTCTTGTTAATTTTAAGCTCGTCAATGTGATTATAAAGATTTTCTATAGTCCTATACTCGCTAAGAATTTTAAGAGCAGTCTTTTCACCAATACCATAAATACCAGGGATATTGTCCGATTGATCACCCATAAGAGCCTTTAGATCGATGAATTCATCAGGGCTTAGTCCATAAACCTCGTTCATCTTTTCAATATTATATGTATCAAACTCACTAACGCCCTTCTTAGTGATAATAACGTCTGTATCATCTTTAATTAATTGTAGATAGTCCTTATCACCAGTTATTAAAAGCTTCTTAATATATTTATCATCAATCATAGTTAATGTGCCTGCAAGGTCATCTGCCTCAAAGCCAGCCTTGTCCAAAACCTTAATACCCATCTTAGTAAGTATATCCTTAAGTATTGGGAATTGAACGCTTAGTTCATCAGGGAACTTCATTCTATTGCCCTTGTAATCATCATAAATATCTTTTCTGAAAGTTTTTTCTTTTCTATCAAAGACCACACACATGTATTTTGGCTCGTAGTCAGCCTTAATCTTGTCGAGCATGTTTAAAAAGCCATAGATACCGTTAGTAAATATGCCTTTTTTGTTACTTAATAATCTAATTGCATAAAAAGCCCTGTTAAGTAGGCTCGAACCATCTATAATTACAAAATTTTCCATTATAATCACCTGCTAATATCTTAACATTAAATGGGGTATTTGTCAATTGCTTAGAATCACAAATACGCTCAATTATTATACTTATTAATAAATATAAGCATAAAAAAAGAAACGTGCAATAACACGTTTCTTCGTGGTGGACCATTAGGGACTCGAACCCTAGACCCACTGATTAAGAGTCAGTTGCTCTACCACCTGAGCTAATGGTCCAAAACTACTTTACTATTATACAACAAGATTTTTGATTTGTAAAGGGTTTTTTAAAATTTTTTTAAAAAATTTTAAATTAGTTAAAAGAGACAATAAGGTCTCTTTTAACTAAACAGCCTTATTTAACTTGTGAGTTAATCTACTCATCTTTCTAGCAACTTTATTCTTGTGGAATAAGTTTCTTTGTTCTGCTTTCTTTAACTTTTTATCTATAACTTTAAGTACTTCTCTAGCTTCGTCTGTTTTGCTTTCACTAACCAATAATTCAAATCTCTTTATAAGGTTCTTAAGCTCAGTTTTTCTAGATTTATTTACTAAAGTTTTATTCTTAATAACTGATATTCTTTTCTTCGCAGATTTAATGTTTGCCAATAATCTCACCTCCAAATTTCATAACATTGATATTTTACCATAAATTTTTGGAAATAGCAAGACTTTTTTTAATTTTTATTGATTTTTTATAAAAATTCTCATAATAAATATAAATAACTTGTAAATTCATATCAATTATGCTATAATATATAGGTCTGGGGGTAGATGAGTCCTGGTGGGCTCTCCGGTCTTCAAAACCGTGCATGTGGGGTTTGTAGCTTCATAGGTGTGTTCGATTCGCACATACTCCCGCCATATATTGATCAAACTATTGTAGTTTGATCTTTTTTTATTGTTTATCTTCCCTATATGTATTATAATATATACAAAGGAGTGATTTAATGAGCAAAATTTTGAAATTCAAAAACAGCGATGACGATATAAATAAGAATAAATCATATACACAAATCATAACGTCTAAGCCTTACTGCTTCACTTATGCTAATTATAAAAGTGGGCTTATTCTTTCTTATCTATATATAAATGAAAAGGCTTATAAGGTTAATAGCTATTACGAGGCGTATGAGTCTATGCTTAAGCTTCTTTCTAGTGATCATGGTGAGGCCATAAAAAAGTATTTTATTGAGAATAATCTTTCATCTACTAAGAGCTCTGATTTTAAAAGGCCTTACAAGCTTGTGAATGTCTACATAGAAACGAGCTATGCAAGCAAGAAGATTCTTAAGATAATGGATGATCTTACAAGAATTTTTAATATGAAATATTATTTGCTCTCAAATAAAAAGAAAATTAGAACTAATAGTACTAATGACAAATACAAAACTTGGCTTTCGTATTCAAGTTTAAGTAGCGATGACGATGCTCTTCTTAAAAAGATGAGTGAAGATGAAATTAAAAATAATTTTGCGACTGACCTAGTCTTTGGAACTGCTGGTCTTAGAGGTAAGCTTGGTCTTGGTACAAACATGATGAACGTATATACAGTTAAACTTGCTGCCAAAGCCATCGCCCTAGTATTAAAAGAAAAGTTTGATGCGCCATCTGTAGTTATTGGCTACGATACAAGGCATATGTCTCGTGAATTTGCTCATCTTAGCAAAAACATTTTCACGAAAGAAGGCATTAAGGTTTATCTTTTTGATGATGCGTTGCCAACGCCTTTCGTGAGCTATGGCATAAGGCATTACAAGGCCTCCTGTGGGGTCATGGTAACTGCGAGCCACAATCCGAAGGATTACAACGGCTACAAGGTTTACAATGAGCACGGATCGCAAATTCTTGAAGATATGGCTGAGCTTGTGCAAAATAAGATGAAGACTGTAAATTTTGATAATATTTCTATTACAGATAATAATGAAAAATATCTTAAGATAATTGATGATGAGTTTTTTGACTCTTATTATAAGGATCTCTACTCTATTAAACTTGATGTAGATATGGATAAAAATTTAAATTTTGTCTACACACCTCTCAATGGTACTGGTCTTAAGCCAATTGTCAAAGTGATAAAGGATTTTGGCTTTAAAAATTATCATATACCTAAAATTCAAGAGCATCCAGACCCTGACTTTACTAGCTGCCCTTACCCTAATCCTGAGTTTAAAGAAGCTTTTAACGAGGCGATAAAACTGGCTAAAGAAAAAAATGCAGATGCGATATTTGCAAGTGACCCTGACTGTGACAGAATCAATATGGCTGTGAGAAATGATGACGAATATGTGATTTTGGATGGCAACAGGCTTGGCGCGCTTATGCTTGACTTCATTCTTAATCATAAAAAGGCCGAAAAAACTTCATATCTTGTTAAATCAATCGTTACATCAGATTTTGCAAAAGCCATTGCCGAGGATCATGGTCTTGAGTCTAAAGATGTTTTGACTGGTTTTAAAAACATTTGTAAGCTTGCAAATGACTTTGAAAATACTAGTGAGAAGCACTTTTTCTTCGGCTTTGAAGAAAGTATCGGCTATGTTTATAAAGATTTTGTTAGAGACAAAGATGCTGTAAACGCTTTTATGATACTTATTCAAATGACTTCTTATTATAAAAAGCATAATATAAATATCTTGGATCACTTAAATGAACTATACAAAAAATATGGCTACTTTGTTCAAGCGCAAGAGTCTATAGTCTTCGAAGGACTTGATGGCAAGGACAAGATGGATAAGATTATGGATAATTTTAGAAATAATTATAAAACTGAGATAGATGGACTTAAATTTATTAAAAGGATTGACTACTTAAATGATGAAACTGGCCTTGATAAGTCAAATGTGCTTAAGTACTACATCGATGATTATTCATGGATAGCGGTAAGACCATCTGGCACAGAGCCTAAGATTAAATTCTATTTCTCGATAAGAACAAAAAATGAAGATGAGGCAGAAAAAGAATTAGATAGAATTAAAAATATATTTTTAGAAAAAATTAAATAATTTTACAATGTAAAAGGCTATGAAATAACTCATAGCCTTTATTTATTAGTATTCAATTAATCATCTATAAGCGCGTCTAGCTCTTCAAGTCTATCTATCCAAGCTAGATCATCTTTTTTCTTTTGCTTTTTATTTTTCTTCTGCTTTACACAATTTTTATCACTAAACAATGATAAAATTAATATTATAGGGAAAAAAGCTATCATAAAAATTATTTTAACTAAGCCAATTAGCATCTTAATAATCATAAGCCTACTTCTCCACTACTTCTGAAACATTATCACGCTTGATAACTTCAAAAGTTTTGTCGCCTATGTTTGATAGATATTTTGAGTGCGTTACCATAATTATCTGCCTCTTAAAGCTTTCGCTTACCTTGGATAAAAATTCTGCAACATTGTAAATATAATCTTCTGAAACGAATTTTGCTGGCTCGTCAAGCAGTATTGGCCCTTCAATCTTGGGATTAAATACTTCTATCATCGCGAAACGAAGCGCAAGTGAGATGATGTCAACATATCCGCCGCCTCTTTGCTCTTGTGGATCAGTAAGAACTTTTTCGCCATCTACTTCATCTTCTAGAAAGAAGTCAACAGCGACTTTACCATTGATGCTCTTCTCTTCAATCACGAACTTGCTTTGCGAGGCAAAAATTTCATGAAGTGCGCCTGTAACCATGCTCTCGATGCTCTTAATTGCTTGTTTTCTTGCGTAGTCACTAGTTTTTTCTAAAAGCAGCTTTGTTTTTTCGAAGACCATGTTCTTCTCGTCCAATAGCTCTGCTTCTTTCATAAGCGAAGCTTTTTTCTCAAGAAGCATCTCCCTCTTGGTTTTATCTTGCAAAATTTTATTTTCTAGAGACTTATTAAATTTTTTAATTCTATCAATCTCTAAAGCGTAATTAATCATTGTCTTTTAAAAGCTCCTCTGCCTTTGTAATTTCACTAGCTATTTTATTTTCTAAATTTTTTATCTCTGCTTCAAGGTTTTCAGGCTCTATGCCAAGCGCTTTTATCTCTTTAATGATGTTCTCCCTATCATTAAGAAGAATGTTTAGCCTCTCCTCATACTTAACCTTATTTAGTTTTGCCTTGTCTAAACTGTCTTTCAAGGCCTCAAGTCTATTTGTATAATCCATAATATCACCTTTATAAATATTCTTTCACAATCAAGTCGATGTGTGCCTTGTCAACGTCTGAGTTGCAATATGGGCACTTCTTTAGCTTGATAAGTAGTTCTGTGTATTCTTTTAAGTCTTTATTTAAATTGTCATCGTTTTCCTTAATGAAATACTTACCTTTTTCAATTGACACATTTAATTCGTTTAAACGTTTTTTTAATTCATTAAGCTTATTAAATGCATTTAAATTTTTGATTATGGTATTGTCTATATCAAGCTTTTCTGTTATATTTTTACTTTTCTTGTAAATGGCTTCGGTTTTATCGATATCTAATTTTATCAAAGCTAGTTTATTTTGATAAGATTTATATTTATTTAAAATTTCATAAGACTTAGAAATATTTTCTATAAGCGCTTCATTGGATAAAATTTTATCGAAATCATTTATCTTTTCAATTAAATAGTCTTTATTTTTCTTGTTCTCATCAAGTCTGTCTTTAAGTGAATTTATTAAATTTAGCTTTTCTACTGATTCTTCTATATTTTTTGTAAGTGTCTCTCTATCTTTAAGTAATTGTTCTTCTTTTTCTATATCTTTATATATTAAAATTTTTTCATCAAGCTCTTTAATTTCTTCATTTATCCTCTTGATATCAGACTTTTGAGATTTTATATCCTTATTTGTATCATCAATAGCTTTGTCAACTACATCTAAATTATACATCTTACCGATAAGAGCTGACTTTTGTGTCGCTGTATAGCTAAACATGAAAGGTCCATCGTGCTGAAACTGTATATTGAAGTTGATGTCACTCGCCTTATCAAGCGTAATCTTTTTTATCTTCATCACGTTTGATACTTCTGGTGGAAGCCCTGTTCTTAAGCTGTTAAACTCTTGAACTTCGGCAGTCCTCTCATTATATATGATATATAAATTTTCTTTTTTCGAACGCTTTCTCTCAACTGAGTAATCATTATTAAAATAAATTCTGACAGATACAAAATCTTCGTTATTTCTAAGCATACCAAGTCCTTGCGGTTCATTGAAAAATACCCAGCGTATTGCTCTTAGTATCGATGTTTTGCCGTTGTCAGATGGTCCGACGATTACGTTTAGTCCATCCGCAAAATCAAGCGAAGTAAATTTATGCGATTGAAAATTAATTAGATCTATCTTTTTAATCTTGACCATGAATATCTTCCTCCGCCTTCTCTAAGCGCTTTTTCGCCTCGTCTATAACTTCTTTCTCAACACCCTCCGACTTAATAATCTCTTCTAAAACGCTATAGTAGTCATACTTATCAAAGTCTGCCGCTTCTTTTATTGTGTTTTCAAAATTAAGAACTTCTAATTTATCATTCTTGTGCTTTTCGATGTACTCTCTATCTAAAACTTCATAGCCAGGTTTTGCGCACTTCACATCTATAAGCTTGATATCTGGTTTTAGGTCATCATTTATCTCGATTAAAGCGTACTGAGGCATCCTCTTGTACTCTTCAGTCGTGTTTGAGCACCTTGTAAGCGAACCAGGATTTAAAAATATTCTATCGTTAAGGCTTATTATTCCAAAACCTGTGTGGTAGTGACCTGATAATGTTAAATCCGCCTTAGTGTTGATTATATCGGTTACAACGGTGTGTTCTATCTCTTTTATAAATGGTTTTTCTAATAGCATGCCATGAACGACATTTATCAGAAACTCGCCATCTTTTTTATCATATTTGCTAAGTAGATAGGCTTCTTTATCTTCAGCGTCCATCTTGTATATATATGGTGTACCAATAATTTTAACGCTATTGCCATTAGAAAATTTTTCTTCAATAGTATTTTCTCTATCGAGCATCTTAACAACGCCAAATGACTCTAGTAGTCCTAGGTGCGTTCTTGGAAGCGTATCGGGATTACGTCCATATATGTCGTGATTGCCGCTAACCACATAAAATTTTACATTATTCTCTTTTAAATAAAAAAGAATCCTATTAAATTTCACAAGACAAATAGTTGAAACGGTTGGAGTATCAAAAAGATCTCCACCGTGAACTATAAAATTGGCTTTGTTTTCAACTACAAAATGAGCAGCCTCGTCAATCTTATTAATTACCGTTTCAAAATAATTATCAAGTCTATTTATAGGATTTTTTTCTTTTATATGTGTATCTGTTATAAATACAAATTTCATTATATCAACTTTATTCTTCTGTATTTTCTTCTGCTTCTAAAGCTTCGTCTTCTTTTTTACTTGCTTCTCTGACCTTTAATTCTATCTCTTCCATAAGCTCAGGTTTTTCTTTGAATAATTGTTTAACATTTTCTCTTCCTTGGCCAAGTTTTTCACCGTTGTATGAGAACCATGCGCCAGCTTTTTCAATTATGCCTCTATCAACTGCAACGTCTAGGATGTCGCCTTCCTTAGAGATGCCTGTTCCATACATAATATCAAATTCAACTACCTTAAATGGAGGAGCAACTTTGTTTTTAACAACTTTAACACGAACTCTGTTACCTACGATGACATCTTCTTTTTTGCCAACAGCTGTCTCTTCTTTTTGCTTGATTACATCAAATTTTCTTATATCAAGTCTAACTGATGAATAGAATTTCAATGCCTTACCGCCAGTAGTTGTCTCAGGGCTACCAAACATGATACCAATTTTTTCTCTTAATTGGTTAATGAATACTACTGTTGAATTTGTTTTTGATATAACACCTGATAATTTTCTCATCGCTTGTGACATAAGTCTTGCTTGTAAACCGATTGTTGCATCACCCATAGCTCCTTCGATCTCAGTCTTAGGTACAAGTGCTGCAACTGAGTCAACAATAACTAAATCAACGGCACCGCTCCTAACAAGTGCTTCTGCTATGTCAAGACCTTGCTCGCCATTATCCGGTTGAGATACTATAAGTTTATCGATGTCAACGCCCAAGTTTCTTGCATATTGTGGGTCCAAAGCGTGTTCTGCATCTATAAAAGCTGCTGTGCCACCTCTTTTTTGACATTCAGCAATAATGTGTAGTGTTAATGTAGTCTTACCACTTGATTCTGGTCCGTAGATTTCAATGATTCTTCCCTTAGGTATACCGCCTATACCTAAAGCCATGTCAAGCGATAAGCAGCCAGTTGGAATGCTTTCAATATTTAGCTTAGCGTGATCACCAAGTCTCATTATTGAACCTTTACCAAAATCTTTCTCAATCTTTTTCAAAGCTTCATCAAGAGCTTTTTCTCTTTCGTTCATGTCCATTTCTTCACCTCTATTATTTAATTATTATTTCTAAAATTAAATCGATTAAATCGTTCTTTGCTTCTTTTATTATATCACATCTTGGGCCTGTATAAACCTTTTTATGTAAATATTGATGATTTTTATAGCTTATACCATAATAAACAAGTCCAACCGGAATCCCATCATATGACGTTGGCCCAGCACTTCCTGTTATGGCGTAAACGATGTCAGTATCAAATAAATTCTTCGCTCCATCAAGCATAGAAGATAGTACCGCAATAGATACTGGTGTGTATTTATCAATCAATTGCTTATCAACCTTCAGTGTATTTATCTTAACTGATGATTGATAAGAAACAAGTGTGCCGCGAAAAACATCAGATGCGCCAGAGACTTTAACAAGTTCGCTTGATATTAGTCCACCTGTTATTGACTCTGCTCCTGATATGCTTAGATTATTATTTTTTAAAATTTCAATAATTTTATTGCATTGTTCCATTGAATACTTCCCTATTTTTATATAGATAATTTATCATAGATAATATTGTTAGTGCTACTGAGACGTATAATAATACTTTTCCTATTATATACATATTTCTATTTATCAATATAATTGTTAAAAAGAAAAATATTACCGAGAAAAACTGTGTTGTTGTCTTAAGCTTACCGAAGATATCGGCAGCTATAGATATATTTTTCTTTGCAGCAAGCATCCTAAAGCCTGATATAAGTAATTCTCTAAATAAAACTACTATGACTACCCATGGCTCAACGAAGCCCCTATCTATAAACATAATGAAGGCACTTAGAACAAGTATCTTATCAGCAATAGGGTCTATAAACTTGCCAAAATCTGTAATCATATTGTATTTTCTAGCTACGTACCCATCCAGAAAATCGCTAAATGATCCTAGTAAAAATATTAATAGACTAGATATGCCGCTTTGATCATAGTAACAGCTTAAAACAAAAATTGGCAGCAACAATATTCTAAACATTGTTATTTTATTTGCTAGGTTCATAAATTTCACCTCTTAAATCATATTCAAGTGCTTCAATAATTTTTACATCTACAAAGCTTCCTATCTCTAGGTCTTTATCGCTCGTCACATAAATTTGTCCATCTACATCAGGTGCATCCATAAAGCTTCTTAGAGTGTATTCGCCTGCTTCACCATCTTCGACTAAGCATTTCATCACAGTTCCTACTCTTTTTTCAAGACTTTCTCTTGAAATATTCATTTGCGCGTCCATAATTTTTTCTCTTCTTTCAGCTTTTGTCTTTTCATCAAGTTTTTCATTGAAAGAGTAGCTCCGTGTACCCTCTTCGTCGCTATATTCAAAAACGCCAAGCTTATCAAATTTTTCTTTTTTAATAAAATTAAGTAGCTCTTGAAAATCTTCTTCTCGCTCACCTGGGAAGCCGACTATAAATGTAGTTCTTAAAACTAGATCAGCTATCTTAGTTCTTAATTTTGTGATTAATTCATGAATTTCGTCTTTATCAATATGTCTATTCATCATCTTAAGAACGTGGTCCGAAGCGTGTTGAAGCGGTATATCCATGTAATTAAGTATTCTATCTGATGAGTTAAATGTTTCGATTAAATCATCTGTGATATTATCTGGATATAGATACATAATTCTTATCCAAGGCATTTTAGTCCTCTCTAGTATTGCTTTTAAAAGCATATCAAGTGATGGACTAGAATATATGTCCATGCCGTAGTCTGTTGTGTTTTGCGCGATAAGAATAACTTCTTTAGTGCCAAGCTTATGTAGATGATTAATCTCATTAACTATATCGTCAATGGACCTTGATCTAAGTCTGCCTCTCAGCTTTGGTATTATGCAGTAAGAGCAGTTATTGTTACAGCCCTCAGCAATTTTAACGTATTCAGTGATGTCCGCAACATCTTTTTCAATATATTCAATATCCGCGTTTATGTTATCGATATAAACATCATCTTTATTATTTTCTTCATATTCTTTAATTATTTCGGAAATATTTTGAAAATTACCTGTACCAACTATGATATCTATCTCAGGAATCTCTTCTTTTAGCTCTTTTGAGTATCTTTGAGCAAGGCATCCGCTAACAATAATCTTAGCTCCACCCTTCTTTTGATTAATCATATCAAATATAGCGTCTATGGACTCTTCTTTCGCTGCATTTATAAATGAACAAGTGTTTATGATTATATAATCAGCTTCAGATGGATTATTTATTATAGTATAGTCGTTATTCTTTAATTTGTATGCCATTGTCTCTGAGTCTACATCATTTTTTGAGCAGCCCATAGTAAGTATAAATACTTTATTCAAGTCCTTCACCGCTTTCACCGTATAAATTTTCTAAATCTTCTTCTTCAATTAAAACTTTTCTTGGCTTAGATCCATCGTAGCCGCTAACAACGCCCATCTCTTCCATTTGGTCAACGATTCTTGCAGCACGTGAGTAGCCTATCTTAAGTTTTCTTTGTAAATATGATATAGATGCTTGTCCGTCAGCTACAACCAGCTTAACCGCCTCATCATATAGATCGTCCTTATCATCTTGCATTGTTTGGCTAGTATTATTCGTGCTTATGGATTCAACAGCATCTTGATTATAATTTGCTTCACCTTGATTTCTTATGAAATCGCAAACTCTCTTAACCTCTTTATCGCTGACAAAGGCGCCTTGAACTCTAATTGGCTTTGAAAGGTTCGATGGATAGTAAAGCATATCGCCCTTGCCTAATAATTTTTCAGCACCGCTCATGTCAAGTATAGTTCTTGAGTCAATTTGCGAAGAAACTTGGAAGGAAATTCTCGAAGGAATGTTCGCTTTTATAGTTCCTGTAATAACATCGACCGATGGTCTTTGAGTCGCTACAATTAAATGCATGCCAGCTGCTCTCGCCATTTGAGCAAGTCTACAGATAGCGTCTTCGACCTCTGTTGCAGCAACCATCATTAAATCAGCAAGCTCGTCTATAATTATAACTATCTGAGGCATTTTTTCTGTGATAGTATCAAGTTCATTATAGCTTTGCATGTCCTTGACATTGTTCTTTGCGAATAATTGGTATCTCTTCTCCATCTCTTGAACTGCCCAGTTTAGTGAGAATTGCGCTTTTTTAGCGTTTGTCACAACCGGTATCAAAAGATGAGGAATATTATTATAAACATTTAATTCAACAACTTTTGGGTCAATCATAATTAATTTTACTTCATCAGGTCTTGCCTTATAAAGTATACTCATGATTATGGTGTTGATACAAACACTTTTACCTGAACCTGTTGCACCAGCGATAAGTAAGTGTGGCATATTAGCAATGGAGCTGATGATGGTATTACCTGTAACATCTTTTCCTAAAGCAAGCGGCAATTTTGATTTTAAATTTCTAAATTCGTCGCTATCCAGAATTTCTTTTAATAAAAGCGTATCCTTATTCTTATTAGGCACTTCTATGCCTACCGCGCTCTTGCCTGGTATAGGCGCAAGTATCCTTATGTCAGTCGTTGCAAGTGCTAGAGCTAAGTTATCTGATAGACTTAAAATCTTACTAACTTTAACACCAGCAGCTAAACTTATCTCGTATGAGGTAATAGTTGGGCCGCTGTTAACCCCAATAACTTTAGCATCAACGCCAAAATTGTTAAGCGTATCTTGAATAATCTTTATATTGTCCTTAATCTCTTTACCTTTTGAACTTGTGTTAGTAACTTCAACCTCTTTTAATAGATTAAGTGACGGAAACTCATAATGAACTATATCTTCTTTATGAATTTCTTTTTCAATATCAATTTCTTCGTTATTATCTTCCGTCTCTTCAGTTTTTCGAGTTTTTTCTATCTCTTTTTTAATAGTCTTAGGCTTTTTATCAGTTTTTGGATTTTCTTTAGCCTTAAGATCGTCTTCTGTTTTATCTACTGCTTCTGTATTTTTAGTATTTGATGAATCATTAATCTTTATATCGATAAAATCATCGTCAAAGCCTTCAAGATTGATATCATTTGTGTTTGTAACGGTATTCGTATCTGATTCACTATTTATAGTCTTGATATCATCTTCATCATTAAAGATATCATCTGAAGAAAGTATCTTTTTATTTCTCATTTCTTGTCTTTTAATCTTGATCTTTTCAACACTAGTTTCAATTCCATCTTGAATTTTATTCATAGTGTCATCAGTTTTTTGGATAATATCAGCTCTTTTAATGCTTGTTAGCGTATAAATGTTAATTATATTAATAATAACTAAAATGATAACAGTACCAACGCCACCAAATAATCTATAAAAAAGGAAACCAAATACACCGCCTATTAGTCCGCCAGAAGCAAGTTCTCCTGCTGATTCAGTCGCTTGAGAAACGTGTGCTGAGAATGAACTCATAAGTGATGTAGATGAATCAAAAATAATTAAAAGACTTAAAAATATAATGCTTAATGATATTATTAATTTTTTTGCAAATGGTCTAGACTTTGGTATCAATAAAACCAAAGCTATTGCCAATAGATAAAATAAAAATATATTGTATCCAAGTGAAAAAAGGTAGACAAGACCACTCTTTATCCATCTGCCAAAAACACCAGTTGCATCACTATTTGCAAAAATTAGCAAAAATATGGACGCAAAAAGTATTATTAGGCCTGATATCAATAAAGATTCGTTCTTATCTACCTTTTTATTTATTTTGCTCTTATTTTTTATATTTGTTCTTTTTTTTGTAGTTTTCATACAATCCCTTCGCTTACATCTCTTTTATAAGTAGTTTGCTACAATACAAACAATTCCTAATACTACTAAGTAATAAGAAAATACATGGAATTTCTTATTATTAGCAAGTACTTTTATTAATCTAATCGCTAGTACTCCTGTTATAAAGCTTACTATAAGTCCGACTATCGCGTTTAAATCAAAACTTACAGTCGCTCCCTCTTTATATATATCTTTTAATCCAAGTATAAAGCCACCAAACATAGCAGGTATTGCTAGTAAAAATGAAAAATCGACTGCATCCTTCTTATTTATTCCTAGTGCATGAGAAATAAATATAGTTGAGCCTGATCTTGATATGCCTGGCAGTGCAGCAATGCCTTGTACTGCTCCAATTGCAAGCACTCTTGGTGCTCCAGCCTTAGTGATTCTCCTTGTTTTACTATACAAATTAATATCAATATAATATATCAATATTGCTGTTATGACGAAAAATACACCTATAAGTGATAATGACATATATAATTGATCTAGATACTTTTCTATATATAAAGCGATGAAAACTGTAGGTATAGTCGCTAGTATGATGTATAGAGCTAGTTTTTGATAATGGTTTAGCTCTATTTTTTCTCTTTTGATTAATGAAGCAAGCATCTTAAAAAACTCTACTATCATGTTTATAACTTGTTTATGATAAACAAGCAAAATTGAAAGTAAGGTTCCAAAATGCAAAACTTGTGAGAAAAATACATTACCTTCTTTTATATTAAATAAAATTTGAACTATTGCCAAGTGACCTGATGAGCTTATTGGCAAAAACTCTGTTATGCCTTGAATTATAGCGAGTATTATTGCTTTAATTAATGTCATTATTTAACTCCTGTTGAACCAAAGCCGCCATCTTGTCTTTCAGAGTCTGAAAGCTCATCTACTTCTTCAAAATTTATTTTTTCATATTTTGATAAAACCATTTGAGCGATTCTCATACCATTTTCAATAGTAAAATCTTCTTTCGAAAAATTTATAAGAGGAACCTTTATTTCGCCTCTATAGTCACTATCGATAGTTCCGATACCATTGACAAGGCCAATGCCGTGCTTAATGCTAAGTCCTGATCTTGCTCTGATTTGAACCTCGTAAGAAGAAGGTATCTCTAAATAGATACCTGTACTTACTAATCTAAACTCGCCAGCTTTTAATACAAGGTCTTCATCAAGTGAAGCTCTTATGTCAACGCCAGCTGAATTTTCTGTTTGGTATTTTGGTATTTCATTTTTACTCTTATTTATTATCTTAATAGTTGCCATAATTTTATCCTATTATTTTGATTCCCCGTCAGAATTTTCTACTAAAGCTTTTCTTGAAAGATTGATTCTGCCTTGTTCATCAATAGATGTAACCTTAACCATAATTTCATCGCCAAGCTTTAATACATCTTCAACTTTATTAACTCTGTCTTTAGAAATTTGTGAAATGTGTAATAAACCTTCTTTGCCATTTAACACTTCAACAAAAGCTCCAAAATTAGTTATTCTATTAACTTTACCAAAGTAAACTTCGCCTACTTCAACTTCTTTGACGATGTCTTCTATCATCTTCTTAGCACCGTTAAGTCCTTCAGTAGTATCAGCTGAGATGTATACGTCACCGTCATCAGTTATATCAATCTTAGCGCCAGTTTCTTCGATAATCTTGTTAATTACCTTTCCGCCTGAGCCTATAACATCTCTAATCTTATCTGGATCTATCTTGATTGTTGCAATCTTTGGTGCATATTCAGATAATTCTTTTCTTGGTTCACTAATAGCTGATGTGATTACACCAAGTATTTGGAATCTCGCTTTCTTAGCTTGTTCTAGAGCCACTTTCATGATCTCTTCGTCTATACCTTGAACCTTGATATCCATTTGCATAGCTGTGATACCATCTTTAGTACCAGCTACTTTAAAGTCCATATCTCCAAGGTGATCTTCAAGTCCTTGAATATCTGTTAATATCTTAGTATTTGCATCTGATTTAATAAGTCCCATAGCAATACCTGCTACTGGTTTTTTAATTGGTACACCAGCATCCATAAGAGCAAGTGTTGATCCGCATATACTTGCTTGTGATGAAGAACCGTTTGAGCTTAGTACTTCTGATACAAGTCTTATAGTGTATGGGAACTCTTCAAGTGTTGGTATAACTGGAACTAAAGCTCTTTCAGCAAGGGCTCCATGGCCTATCTCTCTTCTGCCTGGGCTTCTAAGCGGTCTAACGTCTCCAACTGAATATGGAGGGAAATTGTATTGATGCATATAGTGTTTTTCGCCCTCTTCAACCAAGCCGTCTTGTGATTGACTGTCGCCAAATGAGCCAAGTGTAGCTATAGTTAAAACTTGAGTTTGACCTCTTTTGAATAATCCTGATCCATGAGCTCTAGGTAATAAGCCTACTTCTGCAGAAAGTGGTCTGATTTGTTCAGTATTTCTTCCGTCAGGTCTTAAGTTTCTTTCAAGTATACCTTTTCTGAACTCTTCACTAGTGATATCATCAATAGTTTTAAGTATGCTCTTTTGATCTTCTGGATATTTTTCAAGATATTTATTTAGTATAGTATCCTTAAGTGATTCGCTGTTTTCAATTCTTTGGATCTTGTCAGCTTCAAATATAGAGTCTTTAATGTCTTCTCTAAACTCTTTATCGATTTCATTAAAAATTTCTTCTTTTGCTTCAAATTTTTCAAATGAATATTTTTCTTTACCTATCTTTTTGATAATTTCTTCTTCAAATTCGCAAATTTCTTTGATAGCTTCGTGTCCCTTTAGTATAGCCTTTATCATTTGATCTTCAGAAACTTCATTTGATCCTGATTCTACCATCATGATAGCGTCCTTTGTGCCTGAAATACATAGGTTTATATCAGACTTTTCCATCTCTTCTTGTTTTGGGTTGATAACGTATTCACCATCTATAAGTCCAACGTAAACAGCTGCTGTTGGTCCGTTAAATGGTATATCAGAAATACATAAAGCAACTGATGAACCAATCATAGCAGCAATTTCTGGACTATTGTCTGGATCAACTGAAAGTACTGTTGCTATGACTTGTACGTCATTAAAAAAGCCCTCAGGAAATAAAGGTCTAATTGGTCTATCAATCAGCCTTGAAGTTAAAACTGCTTTCTCTGAAGGTCTTCCCTCTCTTTTTATATATCCTCCTGGTATCTTGCCAACAGAATAAAATTTTTCTTCGTAATCAACACTTAATGGGAAGAAGTCTACCCCTTCTCTTGGTGCTTTTGTGCTTGTCGCATTAACTAAAACATAAGTATCTCCATACTTAACTAAGCAAGAGCCACCAGCTTGCTCGCACATCTTTCCTGTTTCAATTTCTAAAGGTCTACCTGCTAAGGTAGTTTTAAAATTTTCTTGCATCTCACATCTCCTTTAATCTAATAAAAGAGCGGGATATCCCCGCCCTCTTTATCCTCTGATATTTAATCTGTCTATCAATTCACGATATTTTTCAATATCTGTGTTATACAAATATTTTAAAAGACCCTTTCTTTGACCGATCATTTTAAATAAACCTCTTCTTGAGTGATGGTCTTTCTTGTGTGTCTTTAAGTGTTCTGTAAGGTCATTGATTCTCTTAGTAAATATAGCTATTTGTACTTCTGTAGAACCAGTGTCCCCTTCGTGCATTTTAAAATCATCAATGATTTTTGATTTTTCTTCTTTTGATAACATTTTGTTTCCCCCTTAATAATATTTGCCTCAGCCAAGTGTATCGACGGGAACGATATACATAGCATAAGGTACCTATATTAGTATATCATGAACTTTAGCATTTGTAAAGCATTTTATACTCATAATTATAAATAATCTTCAAAATTTTTTGCAAAATCTATATCGCTCTTGATTTGCTTAATCAAATCATCTTTATCTTCAAAATTTAACATATCTCTGATCCTATAAATAAAGTATAATCTCACAGTATCATCGTATATGTCATCTTTAAAATCGAAAATGTTTGTCTCAACGCTTACAAAATCTTCATTAAAACTTAAGTTTTTGCCAACGCTAGTAACTGATTTATATATTTGGTCTTTAATCTTAATCTTTGTTACGTATACGCCTTGATATGGAATGATGTAGCCTGTGTTTATATTTAGATTTGCTGTTGGTATACCAACTGTTGAGCCATATTTCTTGCCATGGATAACCTTTGACTTTATCGAATAGTACCTTGATAATTCTTTGTTTGCACTCATCACTTCGCCTGATAGTATCAATTTTTTAATATTGCTAGATGAAATTTTTTGCATTTTTTCGTCTAGTTCAAAATTTAATACTATGGCTTCGCCGCCTGCTTCTTTCATCATCTCTTTAAGAAGGGCTGTGTCTCCTAATTTGTCAAGGCCAAAAGTATAGTCCTCGCCTGAATAAGTTTTTATCGCTTTTAACTTATCTAATAATATATCTTTAACAAAGGCTTTTGGCTCTGTTCTTTTCAGTTCATCTGTAAAATCAATTACATAGACTGTATCTATACCAAGCTCTTCAAGTATCTTGATCTTATCATCTATAGTCGTTATGCTTTTTGCATTTTTAAAATCGAGTAATAAAACAGATGATAAAACTTTATCTCTTTTGGCATCACTTATGCAAGTCTTGATTATTTTTAAGTGTCCTAAGTGCATTCCATCAAAGTAACCAAGCGCTATATAGCATTTTTCACTTGTAAACTCATCTTTTAAGTTAATTATCCTCATATTTATAAACCTTTTTCATATAAATATTCTTTCTGCCACTCTCATCTTTTTTTACATAGCCCACGCCGCAAAATTTATCAGCGCAGTAAACCTTGTAATATTCTTCATTGTATGCATTATTCACATAAGAATTCATACCATTTTGAACGGCTTTAAACCTTTTTTCATGAAGTTTTAGTACAGGCAAATCTATGAGTGTATCGACTGGAATAAGGTCATCCTCTTCCATATCATCTATGCATATAGCCTCATCAATATTTAATGGACCGCTATAGTACCTCATAAGATAATCTATATATGATATAGTTCCTAATCTTTGCGCTATATCAAAGGCTAGCGTCCTAATATAAGTTCCTGTTGAGACATCACTCATGACTATGGCATAAGATTTTTCTTTGTTAAATTTCAAAAGTCTGTTTTTATAAATTTGAACAGTTTTTGCTCTTGAAGCTGTGTCTATGTCGATGTTTTCTCTGGCTAATTTATACATAGGCACTCCATTAATCTTTTTCGCGGAATATTTTGGCGGAACTTGCTCGTAAGCGCCTTCTATCTCATCCAAGACTCTTAATAAATCACTTTTTTCAAAGTCCCATGCTTCTTTATCGGTAAATTCTCCTTCAGCATCTAGAGTCTCTGTTGTTTTGCCAAAAATTATTCTATAAATATAAGCTTTTTTATCAAAATCCAGAAAATCTATAAACTTAGTTGCTTCACCGACCGCTATGGGCAGTACGCCAAAAGCCATAGGATCTAAGGTGCCTATATGTCCGGTCTTCATCTTGCTCAGATGCTTTACCTTATTTGTATAATATCTACTAGACTTGCCTTTTTCCTTAAAAACATTGACTACTCCGCTAGTTTGCATTGTCAACATATCCTTTCAATCTCTTAACTAGCTCATCTAAACTGCCCTTATAAGTTAATCCAGCAGCGTATTTATGTCCGCCGCCATCAAAGTCTTCTCCAATGCTACCTACGTCGTATTTGTACTTGCTTCTTAAAGAAACTTTGTAAATATCGTTAAGTTCTTTGACTATGGCAATCATGTCATAATCTTCAAGTCCTTGTAAAAATGCAAGTATATCGTCAGTATCGTCCCTACTTGTGTTAGTCTTAAGAAAATCATCATTCTCCAAAACTAAATAAGCAAAATCTTTATAGAAATTTATTTTATTAATAGCAAGTTTATATAAATCAAAAATATTTTTACTCATGCTTCTATAAAGCTTTATATTTATCTCATTTATATCAATTCCATAGCTCATAAGCTTGGAAACTTTTTGCATAGTCTCATCTGTTGTCGACGAGTACATAAACCTTCCTGTGTCAGTATCCATACCGATGTAGAGCATAGTGGCAATTTCTTTATTCATAGGCAGCTCAAGTTCTTTTATGATATCATAAACTATCTCAGCGCTTGATGAATACTCTTCTAGAACATAATTTATATCTCCAAAATACTTATTGCTCTTGTGATGATCTATGTTGATAATTTTTTTCGCAAATTTTAAATTATCTTCATTAAGAAGTCTTCTCTCATCAGCGCAATCAATTACTAAAAGCACATCGCACTCGCTCATGTCATCATCATAAAACTTTGTTTCTTCGATAAACTTGTATTTACTAGGAATATCATCAGGCTTAATTATATTTATAGTTTTATTTTTATATTTTTCTTTAAGTGAAAGATAAAGGCCAAGCGTTGACCCCATGTTGTCCCCGTCTGGAGATTTGTGAGAGATAATGTTTATGCTAGATGCATTTTCAACCGCTAGACCAATATCTTTTATACTGTTATTACTCTTCATCTTCTTTTTGCTCTTCGTTTGTTTTTTCTTCGCTCTCTAAGTTTAATTTATTTAAAATCTTTTGAATTTCTATACTATATTCAACGCTTTCATCAATTTTAAATCTAAGTTCAGGAACTTGTCTGATTTCTAAAACTTTTGCAAGACGTGATCTGATATAGCCCTTAGCATTTTCTAAGGCGCTTAAGGTATCTTCTTTAGTTTTTTGGCTGCCATAAATTGAGAAATATATAGTAGCCACAGAAGTATCATTAGATAGCTCAACCTTAGATACGCTAGTCATTTGATCAATTCTAGGGTCCTTAAGTCCTTCGATTAGTAACTCAGAGATAATTCTTTGTATTTCAGATTGTACTCTATATAATCTTCTCTTGTCCATAATATCACCTATTAAGCCTTAACTTCTTCTATGATGTAGGCTTCCATTTCGTCGCCTTCCTTGATGTCATTATAATTTTCAAGACCTAGACCAGCTTCATATCCAGTAGCTACTTCTTTAGCGTCATCTTTAAATCTCTTTAATGAAGAAATGCCTCCGTCATGAATAACCACATCGTCTCTAAGAAGTCTTATACTTGAATTTCTTGTAATCTTTCCGTTGTCAACATAGATACCAGCAATGCTTTGTCCGTTAGGTAATCTAAATGTAGCACGTACAGTTGCTCTACCTAAAACAGTTTCCTTAGTCTTTGGCTTAAGCATACCCTTAACAGCGTTTTTGATATCATCTATGATGTCGTAAATAACTCTATATGTCTTAACTTCAATGCTTTCAGCGTTTGCTAAGTCCATCGCACCATTGTTTGGTCTTACGTTAAATCCTATGATAATGGCGTTTGATGCGCTAGCAAGCATTACGTCAGACTCACTGATTCCGCCTACACCGCTGTGTATAACGCTTACCTTAACTTCTTCGTTTGAAAGCTTTGTAAGTGATGAGGCGATGGCTTCGATTGAACCCTTGTTGTCCGCCTTGATGATTACATTTAAGTCTTTTAGCTCGCCTTCTTTGATTCTGTCAAATAGATTGTCCAAAGAAACTTTTTGAGTAGCTGTAATCATTTCTTCTCTTTGCTTTTCTTTTCTCATCTCAGCAATGGCTCTAGCCTTCTTTTCAGATTCAACTGCGTAGAAAAATTCGCCTGCTTCAGGAACTTCGCTTAAGCCCATAATCTTAACTGGTGTACTTGGTGTTGCCTTCATGATGCCCTTACCGTTATCATCAACCATAAGTCTAATTTTACCGCAAGATGTTCCTGATACAACATAGTCGCCCTTCTTAAGAGTTCCTTTTTGTACTAGAACAGTCGCTGTAGGTCCTTGTCCTTTATCAAGTTGAGCTTCAATTACTGTACCCATTGCTCTTCTATTAGGATTTGCCTTGATGTCTTCCATCTCAGCAACTAGAATAATCATTTCAAGTAGTTCATCTATATTGATTCTCTTCTTTGCAGATACTTCTACTGTAATAGTTGATCCACCCCATTTTTCTGGAAGTAAATCATTATCTGCTAGCTCTTGATATATTCTTTCAATATTTGCTTCTGGTCTATCTATCTTGTTAATAGCTACGATGATAGGTACGCCAGCTGCTTTACTGTGAGAGATGGCTTCCTTTGTTTGTGGCATGATACCATCATCTGCTGCGACAACTATTACTGATATATCAGTGATTTGCGCTCCTCTAGCTCTCATTTGTGTAAAAGCTTCGTGGCCTGGTGTGTCTAGAAAAACTATTTTTTTGCCTTTAACATTGATGCTATAGGCACCAATTCTTTGAGTGATACCACCTGCTTCACCAGCTTGTACCTTAGTTTGTCTAATCGCATCAAGAAGTGATGTCTTACCATGATCAACGTGTCCCATAACTGTAACTACTGGTGGTCTAGTAACTAAAGTGTCTTCACTGTCTTCAAAATCAAGTTCTAGTGCTTCTTCTTCTGATTGAGGTACTTCTAATTCAACTTTTACACCAAATTCATCGGCCATAAGTGAAGCTGTATCGAAGTCAATACTTTGGTTTTGATTAAGCATAAGTCCAAGCATTATAAGCTTAGTAATTAATTGATTTACACCAACGCCAAGCTTTTCAGCAAGGTCCTTAACAACGATAGGATCAGTGATATAAACCACTTCATCTTTAGCTTTTTTAGCTTCTACTTTTTCTTCTTTTACTTCTTGAGCTTTTTCTACGTTGTTTTTATTTTGCTTGTTTTTGTTCTTTTTATTTTTCTTATTTGATTGATTTTCTTCTTTATTACCTTTATTTATATATTTTTCTTCTTTATTTTTATGCTTATTTTTATTCTTATTATCGGCACTATCCTTCTTGTCTTCATGTTTTGCCTCTTGTTTTGTTTCTTTCTTTAATTCTGGCTTATTAGCCTCATTTTTTGCGCCCTTATTTGTTTTATTAGCTTTTTTATCACTTGCTTTTTTATCTATTGTTTCACTTTCTTCTTTAATTTTGTGTATCTTTTTCTTTGGTTTTTCTTTGACAGCTATTTTATCTTCTTCTATAAAAAGATCTCTTATCATATTAGCTGTTTCTTCATCTACACCACTTAAGTGAGTCATTGGCGGTAGATTTAGTTCTTGGAGTTTATCTAGTAGTTCTTTTGTTTCCATATTCAATTCTTTCGCTAATTCGTAAACTCTTGTCTTCATATAATCACTCCTTCTTTACATTTCTTAGCTCCTCTAAGGTTTCATTATCTATATTACATTTTAAAGATTTTTTAAATAAATTCTTTTCAATTGCATGATTAATGCATTCTTCGTTATTGCACACATAGCTTCCGCGGCCTTGTATTTTTTGATCTTTGTCAATAAATACGCCCTTCTCAGTCTTAGCTAGTCTAAGCATTTCATATTTATTGTGAAATGACCTGCATGCGACGCATTTTCTTTCGAAAGTTTTATTCTTCGTCATTTCTAAATAAATCAATTAATGAATCATTTAATATTTCTTGATTGTCAGCATCATAGTACGGCTCACTTGTTGGTCCTGTAAATGTGCTAGGATCTTCTGGATGAATATCTATCTTCCAAGTAGTAAGTCTAGCAGCTAGTCTTACGTTTTGTCCTTGCTTGCCTATAGCTAAACTGATTTGTGAGTTAGGTACTATGGCGATGGCTGATTTTTCTTCTTCGTTTATTTCGCAGCTAACTACATCTGCTGGTGATAGAGCGTTCTTTATGAATATCTCTGGATTTTCATCATAGATAATTATATCTATCTTTTCTCCATTAAGCTCTTCAACGATTGAGTTAACTCTTTGACCCTTTTGTCCAACGCAAGCGCCTAGTGGATCTATGCTATCATCTTTTGCGTAAACAGCAATCTTTGATCTAGATCCTGCTTCTCTAGCGATTGAGTAGATATCGATAAGTCCTTCTGTTATTTCAGGCACTTCTAGTTCAAAAAGTCTTCTAACTAAGATAGCCTTTGCTCTTGAAAGAACTATTTGTGGTCCTTTACTAGTCTTTCTAATCTCTGATATAACTAGCTTTAATCTGTCTCCCATCTTATAGACTTCATTTGGGATTTGTTCGCTTGGCGGAATTATGCCTTCGACCTTGCCCATGTCTATGAAGATGTTTTTATTTGAGATTCTTTGGATTTGTCCTGTGATAATTTCGCCTTGTCTTACTATAAATTCATCGTGAATTTTTTCTCTCTCGGCGTCCTTTATCTTTTGTATTACAACTTGTTTAGCTGTTTGAGCAGCTATTCTGCCATATTCCTTTGGAGCTTCTTCAAAATTAACTGTATCACCAACTTTATATTTGGAGCTAATTTTCTTAGCATCTTTTAAAGATATTTCATTGACATCGTCTTCAACTTCATCAACAACAGTTTTTTGCGAATAAAGTTTTATATCTCCTGTCTCTCTGTTGATGTCAACTACAACATTTTGCTCGGTTTGAAAATTCTTTCTAAAGCTTGATACTAATGCAGTCTCCAAAGCATCAAAAATAACATCTTTAGATATACCTTTGCTTTTTTCTAATTCGTCTAAAGCTTCTATAAACTCTTTGTTCATCATACCCTCCTAAAATTCTATAGCCTGCGTAAGTTTTTTTACATCGGCTCTTTTGATTTCAATAATTTTTCCATCACAATCAAGTGTGAATGATTCTTCATCGTATTTTTTAAGTATGCCTATGTGCTTTTCGTTATTTTTTAGTTTTGCATCGAGTTTTATGTCCATGTTTCTTCTAAAATCATCATCCGTCTTTATAGGTCTATCTATACCCGGAGATGATATTTCTAAATAATACTTGTCCTTGAGTTCTTTTTCTGCTTCAAAAATTGGATCTAGCTTTTCTGATGCCTCTTGAAGTAGGTCTATATCAAGACCATCCTTCTTGTATACAAATACAGTTACCGTCATCTCGCCTTTTTGTCTTGTAAAAGCAATATCAACTAGCTCTGCCTTTAAATCTTCAAGCGCCTTAGCTACACTTGGACTAAGTTTTTCTTTTAAACTTTTGTAATTCATATCTCTCACCCCTCATTATAAAATAAAGAGTGGCGAGCCACTCTTCAATGCAAAATATTACCTTATATATTATATCATATAATAAGACTATTTACAAGTCTTTTATAAAATTAATCATTCTTAATTAAAGCTTTGTCTAAACTATTAACAAGTTCCTTATTAGATGATGTATTCGTCATGAATTTACGTAAATATTCAACCGCGTATTCAT
This sequence comes from Fenollaria massiliensis, assembly GCF_000312505.2. Taxonomy (GTDB): domain Bacteria; phylum Bacillota; class Clostridia; order Tissierellales; family Peptoniphilaceae; genus Fenollaria; species Fenollaria massiliensis. The sequence goes on from NZ_HG326224.1 coordinate 253,058, forward strand.
TTCCGTTCTTATTCATCAAGGCTCTAAACTTTCTTTGAATCTTTAAAGTTTTTTCATCTAATAATAATTCATCCTTCCTTGTGCCTGAATTTAATATGTCAATGGCTGGAAAGAGCCTCATGTTTGATAGGTCTCTATCAAGATAGAGCTCCATGTTGCCAGTACCTTTAAATTCTTCGTAAATAACTTGATCCATCCTCGAGCCAGTATCAATCAAAGCAGTTGCTAGTATGCTTAGACTGCCTTTATCCTTGAAGTTTCTTGCCGCTCCAAAAAATTTCTTCGGTCCAAATAAAGCGCCTGGATCCAAACCTCCCGATAGCGATCTACCTGTTGGCGTTATCATCATGTTATATGCTCTGGCAAGTCTTGTGATGCTATCAAGAAGTATAACTACATCCTTTTTATGCTCGACAAGTCTCTTTGCTCTCTCAAGCGTCATTTGTGATACCTTTATATGATTTTCAAGATCTTCGTCAAAAGTCGAGTAAATCACATCGCCATTGATGCTTCTCTTAAGATCGGTAACTTCTTCTGGTCTTTCATCAATTAAAAGAACTATAAGTTTTATCTCTGGATGATTTATGTTAATGGCATTGGCAATCTTTTTGATTAAAGTAGTCTTACCAGCCTTTGGCGGCGCAACGATAAGTCCTCTTTGTCCCTTGCCTATAGGTGAGATTAAATCAATAAACCTTGTAGATAGTTCATCTTTAGTCGTTTCAAGCTTAATAAGCTCATCTGGATACTCTGGAACCAAATCATCAAAGTCCGCTCTCTTAAAGCAAGTATCAAGACTATCTCCATTGACCTTATTGATATAAACTACGGCATTCTTAGAATTTTCTTCATTTGATTCGTCTTTTTTTCTGACCTTGCCAGTGATTTCGTCGCCTTGTCTTAATAAAAACTTTTTTATATAAGTTGGCGAAACATAATAATCATTGTCGCTTTGTGAATAATTTTCTCTTCTTAAAAATCCAAAACCATCTGGAAGTATCTCTAAGATGCCTGTTACTTCAACCGTTTCAATACCATCTATAGAGTTATCTTTAGTTGTTTTTGAATCAGTTTTTTCTTCTTTTGATTTATTTTTTTCAATGTTTGCGCTATTATTATTAATTTTTCAAAAAATTCATCCAAATTCTTACATGACTTAAAAGCATCCTCATCATGATTTGTGCGGATGCTCTTAAGAATATATTCAATAAGCTCAAGTTTTTTTAACTTAGTAAAGTTTTTTAGCCCATAGTTTTTAGCAAAATTTTGTAGCTCTACTAATTTATAATCATCTAAGTGATTATCTACAATCATTTAGCGTACTCCGGCTTTTTATCTAGTATATGAGTTGCTTTGATAAATCTAATTGTGCCTGTTTCAGCTCTTAGTACTAGTGTTTCTGTCTCACAAACGTTTTTCTTGATAAATTTAACTCCATCAAGTAATTCGCCGTGTGATACACCTGTTGCTGAGAAAGCAATTTCATCGCCTTTAACAAGATCGTCAAGATGAAGTATTTTATCTGGATTTATGCCCATCTTGATACATCTTTCTTTTTCTTTCTCATCTTTTGGTAAAAGTTTACCTTGCATTTCGCCGCCCATGCACTTAAGTGCTGCTGCAGCTAAAACGCCCTCAGGTGCACCACCACTACCAAGAAGCATATCAACGTTAGTATCTTCAAAGCAAGTTTGTATTGCAGCGATAACGTCGCCATCATTAATAAATTTAATTCTAGCTCCATTGTCCCTAAGCTCTTTAACTATAGCATCGTGTCTTGGTCTGTTTAGCATAACTACAGTTGTTTCAGAAACTTCTTTGTTAAGTGCCTTAGCAACTGCTTTTAAATTTTCTGTAACAGACTTTTCTATATCAACAACGCCCTTAGCCTTAGGTCCAACAGCAATTTTATTCATATACATGTCAGGAGCATGTAAAAGACAGCCAGCTGGTGCAACGGCTACAACTGATATAGCGTTTGGCATACCATTGGCAATTGAGTTTGTTCCATCTAGTGGGTCTACAGCTATGTCAACTTTAATTGCTCCGTCCTTGCGATCACCAATCTTTTCGCCTATATATAGCATAGGCGCTTCATCAATCTCGCCCTCGCCTATAACTACAGTACCGTCTATGTCAACAGTATCGAACATTCTTCTCATAGCTTCAACTGCAGCTCCGTCAGCAGCGTTCTTTTCGCCTCTTCCAAGCCATGGAGCAGAGCTTAATGCAGCTGCTTCAGTAACTCTGGCTAAATTCATTACTAAATTTCTATCCATAATTCTCTCCTATTTAACACTTTCCCAATCTTTTAAAAATCTTTCTATACCACTATCTGTTAATGGGTGGTGAAGCATTTGTTTAAATACCTTATATGGCACTGTAGCTATGTCACATCCTAGTCTAGCGCATTCAACTACATGCATTGGATGTCTTACAGATGCTGCTATAACTTCAGTATCATAATCATAGTTATCAAATATATCCATGATTTCTTCGATTAAATTAAGTCCGTCTGTTGATATATCATCAAGTCTACCTAAGAATGGGCTTACATAGCTAGCTCCAGCTTTTGCAGCTAGAAGTGCTTGTGTTGAAGTAAATACAAGTGTTACGTTTGTCTTTATGCCCATAGCGTGTAATTCTTTAACAGCTATAAGTCCTTCTTCAGTCATAGGTACTTTTATAATGATGTTTTTGTGTATCTTAGCAAGTTCTTTTGCTTCTTCTACCATCTCATCATGTTTAAGTGAAACAACTTCTGCAGATATAGGTCCATCTACAATGCCAGTTATTTCAGTAACAACTTCTTTAAAATCTCTTTTTTCTTTAGCGATAAGGCTTGGGTTTGTAGTAACTCCATCAACTACTCCCCAATTAGCGATCTCTCTAATTTCATTAACATTAGCTGTATCAATAAATAGTTTCATATTTCCTCCTATAGCCTAATCTTTGCTATCAATCTAAAGCCGTCAACAATCTCTTCGTCTTCAGCTAGTTCCCACATGTTTTTGTCATTTCTCATAAGCAGCATACTTCTTAAGTAGTACATCATGATACCTGCGTCTACATATGATGGCTTTCCATTGTTATCGTCAATATATAGATAAACATAGCTTCCTTTTATTACAAATCTCCATGGTTGAAGGTTTGATGTTGATGGTGCAAATCTTGCATAATAGAAAACATCGTCTAAACCTAAATTTTCAAGCATTTCTATATCCATGCTGTTAGCAAAACTGCCATCGAAAACGATTTCTTCAACTGGTTTTCTTTCAGAATATTTATCAAGGTCGAATGGGTTTGATGGTTTTTCATATCCAATAGCTAGAACGAAGTCTGAATTGTTTGCATACATATCAAAAACTTCTCTCTTTTTATCTTCGGATACGCCAAATAAATCAACCCAGCAAGTAGCAATGTCAAGACCATGTAGCTTTGTGATTAAACTTTCTGTGTAATAACTTTGCAAGATCATTGATTTTGCTGAGTCATCGCTTCTATTGATAACGATATAGTGAGGTGATTTAATCATAACACCTGAGTAGCCAGCGTGACCATCTAAAGCTTCGTAAACCATCTTTCCGTCCTTAACAATGTTAAAGCTTACAGAGCTTTGTCCATCTTCCTTAGATGTTTCAGAGCATATAGCTTTGATTTTAACAAGTGTATCATCGCTTAGCGGCTTAAGTTTAAAATCTCTCACTGATTTTCTAGTTTTTAGAAAATTATTCATTAACAAAATATATCTCCCCCTTAAAATAATATGTAAAATTATGACTTACGGTTTTATTATACCACATGTGGACTTACTTAGCAAACCTTTATTTTTCTTTAAATTTGTTATATAATATCTATGGTGATTAAATGAAATTAAATCCAAATCAGCTCGAAGCATCTAGACATGATAAAGGCCCCGCCCTTGTCCTAGCTGTTCCTGGCTCTGGCAAAACTACTGTTATAGTGAATCGTATTAAATATCTTATCGAAGATAAAGGCATTAGCCCATATAAGATTCTTGCTATAACCTTTGCTAAGTCCCAGCAGCTTGATATGCAAAGAAGAATACTTGAAGCGCTTGACGAAAATTATTCAAAAGAGGTCGGCGTTTTAACCATTCATGCCCTGTCATACAAGATTATTAGAGAGTTTGAGAGATATAAAAAAATTAAATACACCCTGCTTGATGTTGAAAATGCACCTAAATCGAGAAATATTCTTAGAAAGATATATGTGGATAAGCTAAAAAATTATCCAAGCGAAGAAGATTTAGATCAAATACAATCTATACTTGGCTATATTAAAAACACCAACGAAGACTATATCGATGCCGATGGTCCTTATGAATACAAGGTCGTGGTCGATGATTTTGAAGCTTATAAAAAGAAAAAGCGTCTCATAGATTTTGATGATATGCTTGTTATGGCAAATGATTTACTTGAAAAAGATAGACATATTATTTCAAAATTTAAGGACAAATACGAATACATCCTTCTTGATGAGGGCCAAGATACCTCGTCCATACAATTTATGGTACTTGATAAGCTTATTAATAAAGATAATAATTTTTTCGTTGTTGCTGATGATGACCAATCTATATATAGGTTTAGAGGCGCTTGCCCTGAGAGGATACTAAATTTTGAAAAGCATTATAAAGGCGCCCACATCTATAGGCTTAGTGAAAATTATAGGTCTACGCCAAGCATAATCACTGCTTCTAATAGACTGATTAGAAATAATAAGCTAAGATATGTAAAAGAATTAAATGCGTCTAAAAAAGGAAGTGCTCCTGTCAATGTGAAACTCTTTGGCAAAGACCTCGACGAGTACCGCTATATAGCAAAGTACTTGAAGGATGCGTCTGGCACTGTAGCTATTTTATATAGAAATAATATTTCTCAAATACCGCTTGCTGAATACTTAGAGCGCTACATGATTAATTTTACTTCTTATGATAAAAAAGATAGATTTTTTAGTCACTGGATTATTGAAGACATCTTTGATATATATAATTTTTCTCAAAATATGAATGACGCTAGTCTATTTAGAAAAATTTATTATAAAATTAAAGGCTATTTATCTAAGCAAGACATAAATGAGATATACACTTTAACAGATGTCGATGTCCTAAAGACCTTATATAAATCTGAGGCTATTCAAAGCTATAAAAAAGATTATATTCTTGAGCTTATGAAAGATTTCAAAAGCATAAAAAAGATGAAGCCTTCAAGTATCATTGATTATATTGAAAATGATATGAATTATAGAGGCTACTTAAGGACTAAGGGCCGTGACAACAGTGAGTCCTTCAACAAACTACTTACTATGCTCTACTTTTTAAAGCAAATTGCTCTCTATACTAAAAATATGGATGAGCTTAAATTAAGGCTCAATGTTTTGAAAAATAAAATCTATAGCCAAAATGAATCGAATGTGATTTTATCAACTATACATGGCGCTAAAGGTCTTGAGTTTGACACAGTGTTTTTGATTGATATAGTTGATGATGAAATACCTGGCTCAAATAATGCGAGCGATGCCGAGTTTGAAGAAGAAAGAAGAATTTTCTACGTTGGAATGACTAGGGCTAAAGAAAACTTAAATATCTTTGCTTTTAAAGAGAGAAATAACACGGACTACGATATAAGTCCATTTATAAATGAAATTAAGGGCTAACGCCATAAGAAAAGGTCAAAGCAAAAACTTTGACCTTTCTTTTTTAATTAATTTGTTTACGGCTTCCATCGCTGTTGAAAGTCGCTTTTAGTTTTAGATTTACATAAAGTATCGAGCCTAGCATTAGAACTACTTGTACTAGCATAAGTATTATGACTAAGTTTCCTGTGTAGTCCTTGTCATTACTGTAAAGCAGGAATAATATAACAAGGCTAAGAGAAAGCAATCTTCTTCCTAAGTTTATCCAAACTATTGGAAAAAGTTTTTGTGCATAGTCCCAAGTCTCTTTGTTCGTCATAGAAAGTTTAGTTCTAAAGCCTATGGCTATGTTTGGCTCTTTGCTCGGAAATTTTTTATAAATCTTTCCCGCTACGATAAGTACAAGTGGGATAAAAGCCGTGGATATCAGCATAATTAACTTGTATAAAAACATGTACTTACCCACCCCCTATAAATTCTTTGACTAATTTAGGCTAAAAATCTCCATCATCATAATCATCATCTGTCTTTTTTGCTTTTTTCTTCTTTATTGTACTTTTCTTTGAAGACATCTTCATTAAAACAAAGTAAGCAGCTACTACTAATAAAACTACTAGTATAAGTATGATTATTAGCTTAACTGGGCTCTTTTTATCAGATTTTTTAGCTTCTACTGGCTTAAATAATGGCACTTGATCAGTCTTATATGGCTCGCCTTTCTTAAGATTTTCAACAGTTAATTCCATATCAGCTATCTTATTTTGCTTAATTTGCTCATAGACATCTTTTGTTTCAAGTATTGCATCTTCGGCCTTTGTATTATTTTTTATTCTATCATTTAATAAATCAACTGCTATCGCCTTATTGACCTTGCCTTCGCTTGCAAGTAGTATGCTTGGTTTGCTTGTTTGATCAATGCTTAGATATCTAACATTACTCATGTTTTTTGATTTAACTAAAGTTATGGCTTCAAGCAGTCCATCACTGATGTCTGAATATGTCTCAACTATAAGTCCCTTATTTGATTTGACTAGTCCAACTTGCATAAATGGTCCAATCTTGTCCTTTATTATCATAATGGCGTTTCCTTTATTGACAAAGGAATCTTCTAAAGTCTTGTTAGCATTATTAAATAAGTACTCTGTAGAAAGATTATAAACTGGTATTACATATCCAACTAAGTCTTCTCTTTCGTTGTTTTCTTCTTTCATCTTATTGTTTATGACTAAGTTAAGTCTTTCTACTTCTGCATCATTTAGCACATAGCCATTCGGCACGCTAACTTTAAGATCAGCAGCATAAGCTACGTTCGTAAACATAAGTAATAATATTAATAAAAAACATACTTTCCTTTTCATAAGAAAACCTCCTTTATTCTTATTCTTTATTTACCCTTAAGCACGTTAAACTAAACAAGAACTAAAAATTTTATCTACATCTCATAAAATATTTTCTTAAATAAATATCCCCCGGCCTAGCCGGGGGTTTTTCTCATGCGGCCCAAAGGGCCTGTATTACTAGCCACGCCTCAAGGACGTTGGTTAATCTGTCACTTGCAAATTATACTAGCTACCCTTTAAAAGGGTCTAATTGTATCAAAATGTCAGCTGTTCACTAAGCTGGTCTTGTTTCAATTGATTTTGTATATACTCTTGTATGATTTTTGTATTTTTTCCTGCTGTATCTACATAATAACCTCTACACCAAAATTGACGTCCTCTGTACTTATATTTTAAATTGCCCCATTTTTCATAAATCATTATACTGCTTTTTCCTTTAAAGAAATCCCCATGAAGCTTGATACTGCTAATTTGGGTGGTATTTCTACCAACATGTGTACATGATCTGGGCAAACTTCTGCTTCTATTATATTAACTTCTTTCCAACTACATAATTCTCTTAAAATTTGTCCTATTTCAAGTCTTTTATCTCCAAAAAATTCTTTCCTTCTATACTTGGGTGCAAACACTATGTGGTATTTGCAATTCCATTTAGTATGTGATAAACTATGTGTGTCATTCAATGACATTTTTAATTCCTCCCTTATTTGATTTTATATTGCAATTGACAGATTACAATTATATTATATCAATAGGGAGGTTTTTTTGTTTGTTTATCACCGCTAAAGCTAAACTGAACCCCCAGTCTAACTGGGGGTTTTCTAATACAAAAATAAAGCTACGATTACTCGTAGCTTTACTCTTTATCTTGGTCTAGTTAATATTAAAATTATAATCAAAACTATAAAGATTGGTCCGAATACTTTGGCTGCCGCTAAAAACATAGCAGCAAAATCACCTTTTTCAGTTTTTTCTTGCTCTGTATGAATTAAATTACCTTTTTCATCATACTTGCCAGATTTTTTCTTTAGTTCTTCGAACGAACGATCAATTTTCTTTTGAAAAAACATTATTTATCCAAATTTAGCTTATGATGACATGCAACAAAGTGTCCAGGTCTTACTTCTTCAAATACTGGAACAACAGTTTTACACTCTTCAGTAGCATATTTACATCTAGTATGGAACTTACAGCCCTTAGGTGGATTGATAGGACTTGGTATATCTCCTTCTAGAATTTGAATTTCTTTCTTAGAATCAGTAGTTGGTATTGCGCCTAAAAGTGCTTCTGTATATGGATGCACTGGTCTAGCGTATAACTCCTTAGAATCAGCAAATTCAACTATATTTCCTAAGTACATTACACCTACCTTATCAGAAATGTATTTAATAACTGACAAGTCATGTGATATGAATAGATATGTTAGGTTTTCTTTTTCTTTTAAATCAATCAACAAGTTAATAATTTGTGATTGAATAGATACGTCTAGAGCTGATACTGCTTCGTCGCAAACGATGAAGTCTGGCTTTAAAGCAACACTTCTAGCGATACCAATTCTTTGTCTTTGACCGCCAGAGAATTGGTGAGGATATCTGTGAATAAAGTAATGAGCTAGACCGCAGTCTTGCATAACCTTTACAACGTAATCTTGTAGAGCCTTATCTTTTTGTTTGTAGATATCGTGAGCTACTAAACCTTCAGATATAATTTGACCTACAGTCATACGAGGGTTAAGTGATGAATATGGGTCTTGGAAGATAAGTTGCATATCTTTTCTTAAGTGTCTCATCTCTTCATATTCAAGTTCAGCTAGGTTTACACCAGCATCTCTATATCCCTCAGCTTTTTCGTATTCAGCATGTCCCTTAACTTCTTCTCTAAGAGAATCAAGTTTTGCTTCAACATTTTTTAATTCGCTCTCAGATGCTGAATCTTCTTTTCCATCTTTCTTAGCAAGAAATATTTTGTTATTTAATTCTTGTTCCTTTGAAAGTAATGATTTAACTTCACTTTCATTGTCATGATATATTAAAGCTCCAGCTATTTGTGCAAGGTCTTTGTAAAGAAGTTTATATTGCTTTTCAGCCTCTCTAAGCTTATTTAAAGCTTCGCCCTTTTCCTTGCCTTCAGCAAGTGCTTCATAAGCAGAAGTATCCTTTTCAATCTCAGCTTTAAGCTCTTTTAATTTATTCTTATGGCTAGCGAAACCATTTATTAATTTATATACATACTTAGGGTTAACTTCCCATCTTGTTCTTCCGTAATAAATAGTTCTACCGTCAGTTTGTTTGTATAATTGTAGTAATGTTCTTCCGAAAGTAGATTTACCGCAGCCAGATTCACCAACTAAGCCGATAGTTTCTCCCTTGTAAATATCCAATGAGATATCATCATTAGCCTTTACATATTTAACTTCCTTGCCTACTTTTTGTACAGGGAAGTATTGTTTTAAGTTTTGTATTCTAAATAGTAATTCTCTATTTTCCATCGGATCTTACCCCCTTTTCAGGATAGAAACATCTTACTTCATGATTGTCATCTACTTTAACTAAATCTGGTTGATAGTTATCACACTTTTCAGTTCTATATTTACATCTAGGAGCAAATTTACAGCCCTTAGGTAAATTTAGTGGATGTGGAACAGCTCCAGGTATTGCATCTAGCTTCATGCCTTGAGGAGTATCCAATCTTGGTATAGATACCATAAGTCCTTCTGTATATGGATGCATGAATTTACTCTTACCTTCGAAGATAATATCTCTTGGTGCTTTTTCAACTACTTGACCACAATACATAACAGCAACGTCATCTGCCATTTGGTTAATAACGCCAAGGTCATGAGTGATAAATAATATTGAAGTACCGATTCTCTTCTTAAGATCATTCATTAATCTAAGTATTTGAGCTTGAATAGTAACGTCAAGAGCAGTTGTTGGCTCGTCAGCTATAAGAAGCTTAGGAACACAAGCAAGTGCCATGGCAATCATAACTCTTTGTCTCATACCACCTGATAATTGGTGAGGATATTGTTTAGCAACAGTCTCTGGATTTGGTATCTTAACCATGCTAAGCATTTCAACAACTTTTTCAGCTGCTTCTTTCTTGTTCATTCCTTGGTGAATAATGAACGGTTCACTAACTTGTCTTTCAACAGTAAATACTGGGTTTAGTGAAGTCATTGGCTCTTGGAATATAACAGAAACATCATTACCTCTGATATGACCCATTTTGTTCTTAGGTATATCAGTAATATTTTCTCCGTTAAACCAAATTTCACCACTGTCAATATATCCATTACCATCAAGTAGTTTAATGATACTCATGGCAGAAACACTCTTACCACTACCACTTTCTCCTACTACTCCTAATGTTTTACCTTGTTCTACTGAATAGGAAACGCCATTAACAGCTTTGATTATTCCCTTTTTTGTTGTAAAAAAGGTATGCAAGTCTTTTAATTCTAATAATGCCATTAATCTTACCTCCTATCTTTCAGCTGATCTAGGGTCGATAGCATCTCTTAGGCCATCACCTATTAAGTTAATACAAATTACACAAACACCTAGTATGATAGAAGGGAATACCCATCTCCACCAGTATCTTTGAATAATTATAGAGTTGTTAGCACCGTTAAGCATATTACCCCAAGTTGGATATGGTGCTGGAACACCAAAGCCAAGGAATGATAGTGATGCTTCAGTAAGCATACTTGATGCGAATGATAGTGTAGCATTAACTATAATTATAGATATAGTGTTTGGTAATATATGTTTAAATATAATATTCTTTTCTTTAATACCTAGTGATCTTGCAGCAACAACATACTCTTGCTCTCTAATTGAAAGTACTTGAGCACGAACAAGTCTTTGAAGTCCAGTCCAAGATAGTAAACCAAGTATAATCATGATCATAAAGATCTTTTGGTCTGCAGTCATTGTTTGGCCAACAAGTGCTGATAATATCATCGCAAATGGTAGGAATGGTAGTGAACCTATCATTTCAGCAACCCTTTGTAATACGTTATCAACCCAGCCTCCAACGAAGCCTGAAATACCACCAACGATTACGCCGATGATAGTCGAGATTATAACTGCGATAGCACCTATAGTCATAGATTTTCTACCGCCGTTAAGAATTCTGTTCCAGATATCTCTGCCTAGGTCATCAGTACCTAATAAGTAACCTTTGTGACCATAGCTATATACCTTTCCAGATTGATCAACAACATGTGTTTGATAGAAACCAGTATAAACTTTATCTACCTTTTTACCTCTAAGTTCTTGAGGCACATTAAGTTGTCCTAATGAGTTAGAACCCCATTCAATGATAGTATCATCTTTTAACTTAGCAAGATATGAATATCTTTGTCCATATATATTCTTAACCTTACCTTGTATATCTTCAGGAACGTCCCACTCACCAGTTGTAGTTGGGTTACCCCACATATAAATCTTGCCTGATTCTCCTACAGCTACAAATGTATTGTATGAAGAAGCAAGGTCAACAACTTTTTCATTAATTTCAGGTATCTTAGATAAACCTGACTCTTGTGCACCTAAGTGAACAACTTTGCCGTCTTTTGTTATAGCGCATGCTGTATTAGGGTTTGGAACTATCTTAGCAATATTTCCTTTATATTCATGACCTTCTTTGTAGTCATTAACGCCCATGTTACCCCAAGCGTATGTGTCTCCATCTTCATCTAAAGCATAAGAAACTTGGTCTGAAGCAGCGATATCAACAATTTTTGTTCCAAGCAATTCTGCTGGTGCCTTAGCTTGTTGTAGTCTGTTATTACCCCAGCCAAGAACTTTACCATCATCAGTAAGAGCTATTACATGGTCAGTACCACAAGCTACTTTAATGATGTTTTTTCCAGCCTTCTTTACTTCTTTAGGTATTTTTCTAATATCAACCTTTTTGGAGATATTAGTTTTGCCCCAAACAAAAATCTTACCATTCTCATCAACAGCAGCACTAAATGTAGATCCAACACTAAGTGTCTTGATATTCTTAAGTCCATTTGGCAACGGAAGTATATCGAAACCTGGAGCTATGTTAGCTTGTGTTGTTTCAACATATGATAAGTCTAAAGGATTAAATAAAGGTCCTATCAATACTAATAAGAATATACCAAAGAAAATGAAAAATGCAGTCATTGCTACCTTATTTGAAAGGAATACGTTTAATATGGTTCTAAAAGGAGTTTGAATGTCATCCTCAACCATAACGTCTTTTTTCTTTTTCTTGAATAAACTAAATCCTTTTTTCTTTGGAGGTATTTGGTTTGTTTCTTTTAAGTCTTTTTTATCTTTTTCCATTGTAACCTCCTAATTTTCTACTCTAACTCTAGGGTCAACTAAGCCGTATGTCAAGTCAGTAACTAAGTTTCCGATAAGAGTTATTATTATATAGAATAACTGAATTGCAAGTGCTAAGTCATAGTCCTTTTTGTTTAAAGCATCTATGTAGAACTTACCCATACCATTTAAATTAAACATTGACTCAATAATTAGTGATCCAGAGAATATACTCATAAACCAGCCAACAATTAGTGTAACTACTGGTAAAAGTGCATTTCTCCATGCGTGTGAATAAATTACAGCTTTTTCCTTTAAGCCCTTTGCTCTTGCAGTCTTAATATAATCCATGCTTAATGCGTCATCCATAGCAGCTCTGACATATCTTGTCATACCGCCAAGTGAGCCAACTGTCATGATTATTAGAGGAAGTGCAATGTGCTTAAAGATATCAAGTGTATCCTTAATACCTGTATAATTCTTACCTGCAGTTCTCATACCACTTACTGGGAACCATTGTAACTTAACACTAAAGACATATATAAACAATAGTGCTGTGATAAATACTGGTATAGAATAACCTATAACAGTTAATACCTGTGTTACTTGGTCGAAAACTGAGTTCTTTTTAACGGCACACGCTATACCTAAAGGTATAGTAATGCCTAGACCTATAATTATTGCAAAAATATTAATAAATATAGTAAGTTTTAAAGGTTCTTGTACAACGTTTACAACCTTGTCTTTATATACTCTTGAGTCTCCTAGGTCACCTTGTAGTAGTCTACCAAGCCATTTACCGTATCTAACTATCATAGGATCATCAAGACCATATTGTTTTCTTAAGTCTTTGTATCTCTTATTGTACTCTTCAACTTTTAATTGTGCCTTCATTGGTTCAAGCTCTGCTCTAGCCGGGTCAGAAGGTATCATATTATATAAGAAGAAAAGTAAAATAGACATAACAAAGAATACGAATACCATGTAAAGTATTCTTTTTATAACATATTTTCCCATCATCATCCACCTTATCTGTATTTTTATAGAAGGCAATATTTCTATTGCCTTCCACAAAATGTTTTTTTAATTCTAATGTTTACTATTCTGTTACCCAAGCATCTAGTATAGTTGCTGTTAATCCCTTCATTTCTGAAGTTACCCAATGTTTAAGTTTAGCATTGTAGAAGTCATGGTATTGGTTAGAATATAGAGGTAGGTCAGGAAGTAATTCGTTCCATCTAACTATGAACTTAACGAAGTTGTCCTTGAATGCGTCTCTTTGATCTGGAGCAACCATAACCATGTCTGTAGCAGTTTTTTCTAGCTCTTTATCGAAGATGAAGTTAGTGTTGTAACCCATCTTAATCATTTCTTCTTTTGTTGAGTAATCATATTTTCTATCATACCATGGAGTAAAGCCTGAAGCTAGGTTGAACATGTTATATGTTGGAACTCCATATTTAGCATCTTGTGATGCGTCTCTGTATAACCAGTTTAGTAATTCGTCAAAGCTCATTGCGTCTCTTTGAATCTTGATACCTGCTTTTACAAGGTCAGGGTTTTCAGCTAGTTTAACAACTAGTAGGTCAGATACTTCGTTGTTTTCAGTAGATGCCCATTTGATTTCAAGTGGCATTAACTTACCGTCATCCATCTTCTTGTATCTGATTCCGTCGCCTTCTTTAAATTCAGCGCCTGATTCGTTTAGAGTGAATCCAGCTTTTTCTAGTAATTCTACAGCCTTAGCTGGGTCGTATGGATAAGAGTTAAGCTTTTCTTCAAGTTCTTTCTTTGTTTCTTGATAGAACCATTGAGCAGTACCATAAGGTCCGTTTACAACAGAACCATATCCGCCTGTAAATTGTTTAGCGAAATCGTTTCTGTCTAGTAAGTAAGCAAGTGCTTGTCTTACTTCTGGGAATTGAGTTGGTCCAACGTCGCAAGAGAATGCGATCTCACCATAACCAGCTCTTGGATAGTCAGTGTAAGCAAAGCCTTCGCCTTCTGTTAAGTCCATACCAGCGTTGATTGTCTTACCATCACCGATTTTATTGATTATATCAACACCACCAGTTTTTAAGTCGTCGATTTGAGTAGCTTGAGTTATCTTTTTAAGAATAACTTTTGAAATTAGAGGTTTTCTACCAACTCTATCTCCTTGGAAGTTAGGGTTGATAACCATTGTTGCTAATTGTTGTGCTTCGTCGTATTTTTCTAACATATATGGACCGCTTGAAGGTAGAGTCTTTTTATCTCTTGCAGCTTTAACTGCGTTTTTGAACTCTTCAGTATTAATATCTTCAACAAAGTAACATCCATCGCCGTCATCTTTAATGTCTACATCTTTGCCTAACCAAAATTCTAGATCTTCTGGGCTTGATGCAACAGAGTTTAATTCATAGAAATATGGTGTGTTATTAGGATTAATTGTTGCTGAGAAAGTGTAATCATCAATTAGATGAAGACCAGCAAATTCTTTAGTTTCTCCCTTACTAAATGCATCGTAACCAACTAGGTCGATACCTGCTGTGTTTTTACCTTTACATAAGTCTGGTCCAATAAGTTTTGAACTCCATAGCATAGTTGCTGCTACATAGTTCTTTGCTGTGATTTCTTTACCGTCAGCAAATTTAAGACCTTGTTTGATTGTGAATGTGTAAGTTTTTGACTTATCTTCGTTTTCTTTAGTGTCATACTTTTCAACGATTGAGTCGTCAATTACGTATTCACCTTCATCAGTTTGATCAACTGTACCGTAGCCTTGAACTAAACGTCTAACGTCAGCATCTGATGCGTTGTTTTGCCATACTCCTGAGAAGTCTCCACTCATTTCAGTAGTAGTACCAATGATTAATTGGCCACTTGGCTCAGTTGGTCTTTCAGCTGTTTCGTCATCTGCTGGTTCTTCAGCATTTTCGTCATCAGCTGGTGCTTCTGTTTCAGTATCATTTTCTGCTGGTTCATCAGTCTTCTTACCGCATGCGAATGCGAAAGCTGATAATACCATAGAAAGTACTAATAAAAACACTAATGTCTTTTTAAGTTTCATTAATATTCCCCCTTAAAATTTTTTCATATAATAACGGCTATATGTTACATATATATTACACTATTTTTTATAAAAATGCAAGCTTTATTTCTAAAAATTCATATTTAGATTTATGTTTTAAATAAAAAAATTTTAATTTTCTTTATAATTTATTATGTCTAAACCGTGTGAAGTGCCGATAACATCAGCACCTGCGCTAATGAATTCAATCGCAGTTTTATAATCAGAAATTCCTCCGGAGGCTTTTATTTTTATTTTCTCTCCAAAATTTTCTTTTATAAATTTTATGTCTTCTAAATTTGCTCCGGACTTCGTAAAACCTGTTGATGTTTTCACAAAGTCAGCCCCTTCTTTTACTAAAATATTTGTTATAAAATATATATCTTCCTTGTTAAGAAAGGATGTTTCTATAATAAATTTGATTATATGGTCTTTACAAGCTTCTCTTAAACAATTTACCTCTTTACTCAGATATTCATAGTCTCTCATCTTGATTCTTCCGATATTCGAAACAATATCCAAATCGTTTGCTCCATTTTTAATCGCATCTTTTGTTTCAAATATTTTTGATTCAGTCGTAGCATAACCGTTAGGAAATGCTATCACTGTACTTAAGTAAATATTTTGCAAGTTTTTACGAGCAACTTGCAAAAATGAGGGTGCTATGCATAGTGATCTGAAATTATATTTTCTTTGCTCTTCTACAAGCTTTATAATATCAGACTCACTTGCGTCTTGTTTTAAATTGGTTTGATCTAAAAATTTAGCTATATCTAACATTTATGAATTTTATACTCCCTTCTTCTCCATTTTACTACTACATCTCGCTACATAGTAAAAGCTACAAATATGAATAACGAATATCGATATTGTATAATAAGCCAAGATTTTTATAAAGCCACTTATAAAAAATTCTTCTGGCATTAGTCTTATTAGTAGGTCTGTGCTTGGGTCGAGCTGCCATAGTTGATTATTAAAGAATATCTCATGAAATTTTACGAAGGCTCCAGAAAAGTCTGTTAAATATAGAGCTCCAAAAATTATTGGCACTAAGTATCCTATAAACAAGGTATTTCTTAGCTCTTTAAACTTAAATACGTTAATCTTTTTCCATGCGTATAAGAGTATTATAAGTAAAGTTATTGCTGCAGCTATAATTTTAATAATGTTTAGTACTTTATATATATGTCTTACGTCTCTCATGTGGCTTATTTCTTTTTCGTTTAAGCCAATTAAGCTTAGGTGCTCATCAGCATTTTGGCCTCTTAGGTAGCCTGCTATAACTTTTGAAGCGACTAAGACTTCTTCCTCTGATCTATCGATATAATCAAAATCATCTAAGTGCTTTGCGTTCATATAAACAGCGTTTTCGTCATAGGAAACTGTTTGAATTGCTTGACATAATATAAGTGCTATTATATTAAGGGTTAATATAATAGCAACTGATAATTTAATATTCTTCATTTTAATCTTCTAAGTTATGTGAAACGCTTTGAACGTCGTCTGATTCTTCAAGGTCGTCAACCATCTTCTCAAACTTAATAGCTTGTTCTTCGTCAAGTTTTACTGTTGTTTGAGGTATGTTTGCTATGTCAAAGTCACTTAGCTTGTAGCCTCTGTCTTTTAGTCCTTCTACTACCTTGTTAAAATCTTCAACAGATGTGTAAATTTCATAGCCTTCTTCAAATGCTTTAAAATCTTCTGCACCTAAGTCGATTGCGTCCATTGTTAATGTGTCTTCATCAACTGAATCATCTTTTTCTATAGCGATAAAGCCTTTTTTATCAAATAGATATGATACGCAGCCTGTTGTTCCCAAGTTTCCGCCGTGTTTATCAAAGGCGTGTCTTACGTCTGAAGCTGTTCTGTTTCTATTGTCTGTTAAGCAGTCAACGATAACAGCAACACCGCCGACACCGTATCCTTCATATACAACGTTTTCATAGTTTGCATCGCCTTCTCCGCCTTCACCTTTTTTGATAGCTCTTTCAATGTTGTCGTTTGGCATGTTCTCAGCCTTAGCTTTTTCTATCGCTGATTTAAGTGATGGGTTAAACTCCGGATTTGATCCTCCTTCTTTAACCGCTACAGTGATGTATCTAGCAAGTTTTGTAAATACTGAGGCTCTTCTTTGGTCTTCTTTACCTTTCTTAGCCTTTATTGTTTTCCATTTTGAATGTCCTGACATTTTATTCCTCCTAATATATGTTTTTAAAATAATCTATATCCGATCTTTTATGTTTGGTTGAATTATATAGCTTTTTTATTCTTTCTTCTTTTTCTTTGGCAATGGCCTCGCCTTCGAAATATTTTTCAATATCATCGTAAGAAACGCCTAATTCGTCCTCATCGCTCTGACCTTTCCAAAGTCCTGCCGATGGTTTTTTGTTTATTATCTCATCTGGCACGCCTAAAACTTTGGCGATTTCATAAACTTCTCTTTTATAAAAATCTCTTAATAAATATATATCGCATGCGCTATCTGCCCACTTAGTGAAGTAGCCGACTAAGTACTCACTTTTGTTTGATGAGCCAAGTACCATGTATGATAAATTTTGTCCATACAGATATAAATTTGTCATCCTAAGTCTTGGTTTTATATTTGATAAACTCATCTTAGAAAAGTCATCTGCCTTAGCACTTTTAACAAAATCATCATAAGTACTTGTTAGATCAACCCTTGCAGTTTTTATGCCAAGCTTATCTGCGACTAATTTCGCATCTACTTCGTCTTCTTCAAGTGAGTGTATCGGCATGACTATAGCTAAGTGATCATCGCCAAAAGCAAGTTTTGCAAGGCCTGCGACAACTGCTGAATCGACTCCACCTGAAAGCCCGAAAACCGCTCCTTTTAAACCAGTTTTATCCCTTTTATCTCTTAGCCAAGATACCATGTCTTGAACTATTTTTTCATAATCTTTCAATTATTTCACAATCCTTTTATCAATATGCGCCTTTATATATTCATCTGCAAACTCATAATCAAGCTCGCGATTAGAAAGATTTTTAAGCGTTTCTAAAAGTTCTTCGCTGTCCTCTTCCTTTATGTATATGTCCGCACTAATATTTTCCATGTATTCTAAATTATCTAAATCATAAACTGTATGTGATAAATAGTTTTTAATTTTGTCAAATTCTGCGTATGGAAAAGTCAGTTTATACTTAAGAAAGCTGCCATAGTCATAAATTTGGCCTTCAATGCTCTTCTTAAACGCGCCTGAGTAAGCTCTTACAAGGCCTCCAACGCCTAACTTAATGCCTCCAAAGTATCCAGTCACAACGCAGACGATATTTGAAAGTCCCTCCATCTCCATAACTGAAAGTATGGGTCTTGCAGATGAACCTTGTGGCTCGCCGTCTTCATCGTAGCGCTTTGTAGGAATATTACTATTAATAATATAAGCGCTAACGTTATGAGTCGCGTCCTTGTATTTATCTTTCATCTCGTTAATGAAGGCTATAGCCTCTTCCTCGCTCAGAACATGCTTTGTGTTTGCTATGAACTTTGATTTATTTATCAGATCCTCGGCGCTTACTTGCTCCAGGACCGATCTATACTCTTTATTCGCACACATATTCTTTATATTTATTGTAATCTTTTTGAGAAAGCTTCACTTTTATGTACATCGAAGCTTCGTCATACTTTGTAACTTCTACAGCATAGCTCTTTTTAAGCCTATCGATGATGGCACTATCCTTAAAAGCAAGCCTCATAGTTACCTCTTTATAATCCTCTTTAATGATTGCCTCTATCTTATCAATAAGTTTTTTTACATCGTCATCATTTTTTGCTGATATATAAATTGTATCTTCAGCATCTTTTAAGGATGATCTTCTATGCTCATCAAGTTTATCTACCTTATTATATACCCTTAAAACTTTTTTGTCCATAAGTCCTAAAGACTTCATTAAATCAAGTGTAGTCTCAATTTGTAGATGCATGTTCTCATCAGATATATCTACCACGTGTAAAATTAAATCCGCATATTTTAACTCTTCTAGAGTGCCTTTAAATGCTTCAACTAGCTTAGTTGGTAAATTTGATACAAAGCCAACAGTGTCTGAGGCAATAAATTCAGAGCCAGATGAAAATTTTATCTGTCTAACAAAAGTTTGAAGTGTGGCAAATAACATATCCTTTGCCAAAACTTCCTTAGCACCGCTCTCAGATAACCTAATCATGCTGTTTAATATAGTAGATTTACCGCAGTTAGTGTAACCGATGATGCTCACATAAGGAACATCGCTTTCATTTCTTTTTTTAGAAATATTGTCCCTTGATTTTTGAGCTTCCTTTAATTTATTTTTAATTCTATCAATTTGCTCTTGTATGTGACGTCTGTCAGTTTCAAGTTTTTGCTCACCGGGTCCTCTAGTGCCGATGCCGCCTCCCTCTCTTGATAGATAATTATTCATACCAACAAGTCTTGGCAGTCTATATGATAGCTGAGCAAGCTCCACTTGTAGTTTCGCTTCAACAGTTTCAGCCCTTAGAGCAAATATATCAAGTATAAGATTAGTCCTATCGACCACTTTTATATCGAGTTCGTCCTCTAAGTTTCTTGTTTGAACGCCGCTTAGCTCGTCATTAACAACAAGTAAGTCAATATCATTCGCTTCTATAAGCGTTTTTATCTCGTCAAGCTTACCCTTGCCCATATAGTAACGAGGGTTTAAAACGTCCTTACTTTGTTTCACTCTGACAATGGCCTCAGCATCGCACGCTTCAAGAAGCGCCTCAAGCTCATCAAGATACTCATCAGTCTTTGAATCAAATTCAATTGTATATATAATTGCTCTCTCCATATAGCACCTCTTTGTAATTATATCAAAGCCTGTGTTAAATGTCAAAATATTTATTGTATATAAAATAGCGTAGACATAATTAATTCATCTACGCTAATGTTTTTAAATGTTTTAGTTTTTTATTTTTTTCAATCATTTGTTTATATAGTTTCATAAGCTCAGCAACACACTCCGACTCACTCATCTTCCTCCAGTCAAAGCCGTATGCTTCCATAACTGCCTTGCCTTAAACTATTCAGAATGGATATTATTTAATACCTATAAATTAGAGTAAAAATAACGCTATTTGCACCCTTTTGTTTTAAAACATTAAAAAGTATCCAATAAAAAAAGACGGCATTTCTACTGTCTTAAATAACATCTTTTATATCTTAACTTTTAGCACTATTGGCTAATCAAATCATAAAATGTCAATTCATCTATAATGTCTATATCATTACCTTCTAGTTTTAATTTTTCAGCCTTCTTATGTTTTGATGACTTCTCACCTTTAAGTATTGCATTATAATCGTTATCTCCAAGTATTAAGTAATTAGTTTTATTATTCACGCCACTATCAAGTATTCCTCCTAAATTAACAATTATCTGCATAGCATCTTTTCTTAACATCTTCTCTAGCTTTCCTGTAAATACAACATGCCTATTGTAAAAAAAGTTGTCTTCATCTATTTCAACTACATCTGGCGTTATTGAGTTTATATCAAATTTAGTCCTTTTAGTTTTCCATAGATCATTAATAGCAATGTTGTTTTCACTCATGTGTATTTTAATACAATCATAAAGTTCCTTTGTTGAAACGCAATCTGAAATAGAGCGATGCTCATTATTGTGTAGATTTAAATATTTTGTCATATCAGAAAGTCTATGATGCTTCAAATCTGGATACAACTTTCTAGAGAATTGCATTGTATCCATGTATTTATTATCAAGCTCTGTTTTAAGGCCACAATTTAAAAACCTAATATCAAAAGATGTGTTATGACCAATAATTATATCGCCTCCAATAAAGTTTAGTAATTTATCTTTAATATCCAATATAGATGGCATGCCTATAAGCATATCATTAGTAATGCCTGTTAGAGAAGTTATAAAATCATCAACTTCATATTTTGGTTTAATTAGTTGTGAATATTTTTCTACTATTTCATTATTTCTAACTCTTAACACACCTACTTCTATAATTTCATCATAATAAGATGATAAACCTGTTGTTTCTGTATCTATCACACAATAATTGTCTATTATTTCTTTTGTATAATTTTTATTGCTTGGCATAAAATCACTCCTTTAATATCAAAGTTTACATTTATTATACCATATAAATAGACTTGATGAATATATACTAATATAACAACGAAAGGATTTAGAAGAAAACAAAATGGATGCCACCTACTTTATATAGGCTAGCATCCACGAATGTAAACCAAGTATTAACGTGTCCAGTTTTTTTTGGTACACATCACTTGGCTAAAGTCCTCTAAAATGAAAGAAACATGCTCTTTGTACATATCTTAAATTTGATTTTTTATGATAATCACCAGTAGAAATTAAACAACAGATGTAAATTAACTCCATTATTTAATCCATTTTTCCCTCACAAATAAATATTGATTAAATCACTCCGGCTTTTTCAAAATGTTTTTTAAGTATTCTTGTTGCAATAAAAGCTCCTATGCAAGCAAGAATAAAAGTTATCAAACCAAAGCATACTGCCCACGAAACTTTGAAATAAGATAATGCTTCATTTATTTGCGCTTCGCTCATTTTCCATTTTGTTGCTCTTTCCACAAAAGAAGCAGTTCCGAATAAAATCACAGGAATTACTGTTCCTAAAAAATCTGCTAATGCAAATGTCCCATATCCAATAATCATTCGTCCCTTGCTCTCATAATTTCCTATAATCAAATCACATATAATTCCACCGATTACAGCAAAGACTGCATGAGGCAAATGTCCTCCTGACAACGCAATTAAACCAAGAAGCGTTCCTGATATTGTAAATACGCCCTTCTTTTTAACTTTCACAGCCATAAGAATATAAACGGTGGCAGCTACCATAAAGCTAACTCCTGAAGCAATAAATCCTCCAACAACTGTTGTTGCCATAGCAAATGCAACTGCCATGTATATGACAATTCCAATTGCATTAAAAATTCCGATTGTAATAAAATCACGACCATTTAATTTGTTTTTCATAAAATTCCTCCTAATAAATTCTCTGTATTACTATCATTAGAGCAATCATAAAAGCTCCTAATAGTCCAATAGTTAAGTCTGCACATCTAAACTGCAATTCTGTTAATGTTACCCTGTTCTCATCACTATCAAGTCCTCTAATGAGTGCTGAAGCTGACAATTCATCTGAAATCTTAATCATTCTCATTAAAAGCGGAACAAGTGTATATTCAATGTATTTAATTGGGTGTAGCAATGGAAAAAATCTACTTGTTACAATTCCTCGAATCTTCATATTCTCTTTTAATGCCTTGAGTTCTATTTTTATAGTTGGTACAAACCTAAGCAAAACACTAAAAGGTATACCAATGCTTCTTGGTACTTTCATTCTATTTAATGCTTCAAGCATTTCACTTACACTTGTAGTCTTTGTTATATATCCACCAAACATAGCAATTAAGGTCATTCTTGATGCAAAGTAAATAAACATATATATTGCAAATACGATGCTTGCTTCAGAAAACTTGCTAATCCCTAACTCTATGCAGTATAAAAGCACAAAAAACAAGATAAAGCGTAACGCCCTTTTCCACATACTGCTATATACATACAAAAAAAAGGCAAAAACAATTAGAAAAAAAGTAGAATTGTATCGCTTATAAAAAAGCTCGTAAATCCAACAATTGGAAGTAGAGTAAGCTTTATTCTCGGATCAATGGTTTTTCTATCTGCCAAGCTTACTACCTCCTCTCATCTTGTCTAATATGAGAAATTTATTACTTTCACTCATATCTAAAACAGTTTCTATTTTTCCATCTCCCATTACCCATAGCTTGCTCACCGTGTTTGCTAAAAACTCAAAATCATGACTTATTACCAAAACTGTTGTCCCATTTTTTAATTGTTCTTCAATCAATTTTGCCACCGAAAGCATTGAGTCTTTATCACAACCTGATGTTGGTTCATCATAGATGAAAACTTTTGCCTGTTTCATCATTCCACAAGCTATTGTCAGTCTTTGTTTTTCTCCTCTTGATAAAGCAAACGGATGCTTATCAATGTATTTGTCTAAGCCAAGTACACTCAAAATAGACTTTGCCTTTTGAGTATTTTCTTTTTTATCTTTACTTGAAATACCAAGTAGCATTTCATCAAGTACACTTTCCGAAAACAACTGATAGTCTGAATCTTGAAAGACAAAATATGACATATCCATTAAATCTTTATGATTAAGCGACTTATCTTTTCCCGCCCATATTGTTCCCTCTTTTATCTTCTCAAGTCCTGAAATCACTCTTGCAAAGGTGGTTTTCCCGGTACCATTTAAGCCTATAAGACCAATGGCTTTTCCACACTCCATATTGAAATCAAGATGATTTAAGATGTACTTGTTTTGTTTCTTTCCACCCTTAGCTACATTCGGATAGCAAAATCTCAAGCCTTTTCCGTTGATACTTTCATCATTTAATTGATATGAATCTTTCTTCTCACTTATCCTGTATTCTTCTAATTCAAGAGTTCTTAGTCCATTTTCATCCCAAAACTCCCCTTCAAGACGGATAACTTCTTCCCGACTCAAGTCCTGTGCAATCTCTCCATCTTTCACCAAAAGAAAACGATCAAATAAAGATTTTACATAGTACAAACGATGCTCAATTAGAACAACTGTTGTTCCTTTTTTCTTTAATTTCTCCAAAATTAAAAACAGGTCAAATGTTGCTTTCATATCCAAATTTGCTGAAGGTTCATCTAAAATTAAAACTTTCGGATTCATCGCATAGATGCTTGCAATAGCTATCTTTTGTTTCTGTCCGCTTGATAATTCAAAAACAGATTTTCCTTTTAGTTCCTCAATATCCAGCTCTGCATATACCTCTTCTACTCTCTGTTTGATTTCCTCTCTTGATTTACAAATCGTTTGAAGACCAAAAGCTATTTCTTCATCTGTAGTTGTCGTAAAAAACTGACTTCTTGGATCTTGAAATACAGTCCCTACAATATGCCCTATTTCATGAAGTAATAATTTGCTTATATCTTTTCCTGACACAAAGGCTTTTCCTTGCATTTTGCCTTTATAATAATGCGGAATAAGACCATTCATTACACTTCCAAGAGTGCTTTTACCACTTCCACTTTTCCCTGAAATTAAAATAAATTCACCTTTTTTAATTTCAAGATTGATATTTTTTAAAGCAGTTCGCCCATCTTCCCATTCATAAGAAACATCTTTTAAGAAAATCATGATTATACCTCGTACTGAGCTTTCCATAATTTTGTGTAGTAACCATCTTTCTCAAGAAGTTCCCCATGCTTTCCTTTTTCAAGTAAATTTCCTTTTTGAAATACGAGAATTTGGTCAGCTTTTTGAATTGTTTTTAAATGATGAGCCACTACAAGTACAGTTCTATTCTTTGCGAGTTCTGTAATGGCATCTTGTATCAAAGATTCATTTACAGGATCAACATTACTTGTCATTTCATCAAGAATTAAAATAGGTGCGTCCTTTAGAAAAGCTCTTGCAATAGATATTCTTTGTCTTTGTCCGCCTGATAAAATCCCACCATTTTCTCCAATATCAGTTTCATAACCTTTTGGTAAACTCATAATGAAATCATGTATCCTTGCTTTCTTTGCAGCTTCAATGATTTCTTCTTTCGTTGCTCCTTTTTTACCTACCTTGATGTTTTCTTCAATGGTATTATCAAACAACTGAACATTTTGCATGACAATACTAATACGATCTAAAAGCTCATCATAAGGAATATCCCTTATATCAGTTCCTCCGAGTGTAATTTTTCCTTTATGCACATCATAAAATCTTAAAAGCAAGTTGGTTATAGTAGTCTTTCCACTACCTGATTCTCCAACTAAGGCTGTCATTGTTTTTTCAGCAATAGAAAAGCTCAATTTTTCCATTTTAAATTCATCTTTTTCATAGGAAAAATCTATGTTTTCAAAAGCTATATCATTATCTTTCGGAACAATTCCATTCACTTTGTCCGGGATTACATCTGCATATAAAATTCTTGAAAGTCTTTCGTAACTATCTACCGCCGAAACATAGTACATATAGTGTTGTTCCATAGAAGCGAATGGCTTATAAAACTCTTTTGAAATTACTGCAAAGATAATAAAATTAAGTACATCAAGATTTCCCTTTACAACAAATATTGTTCCTGCAATTAAAAGAACTAAATATCCAATATCCAGTAAAAACCCAAATATAGATAATTGTTTTGCCTTGAATCTTGAAGCTGATTTACTTGTTTCTCCAAACTTCTTTGTTTTATTCATAAGCTCATAATCCAAGCTCTTATTGTTTGAAAAACTCTTTAATACAGGTATTCCTCTCACATATTCAACAAATAGGCTAACCATATCAAGAAGTGCTGAGTTATTCTGATTCTCTATTTTTTCAGATTGCTTAATTGTCAGATATAGAAAGATAAGTGCAATCGGAACAGATACAGCCATTAGAATAGCAAGTTTTAAATCAATACTTGCAAGACCAATAAATACGACTGCACCTATCAAAAAATCGCCAAACATTCTTGACCACATGTGTCCTACAACAAGTGACATATTATCAACATCTTTGTGTAAAATTGTATTTATTTCCCCAAGTCGTTCATTGGTATAAAATCCTAAGCTGAATTTTTTCAATTTAATAATCATGCGTTCTCTTATTTGCTGAACAATATCAAAACCTGCACTATGCTTTTTCATATCTGCGACCATATTACAAATACCTTTGAACACTACAAGTAATCCAATCGCAATAAAATATTTATATAGGCTTGCTAAGCTCGTTCCTCCAAAGATTTGGAACAGTATAGAAAATACGATAACAATCATGGCTATGGAGCTGAGTCCATAAAGGGCAAAGAATACACTTGATATAATCAAATCTCTCTTGCCGGTTTTTGTTAGTAGTTTTAACATTTCTCTAAACATTTTCTGTTACCACCTCTTTCAAATTCCATCTATCTACCTTGTTCTGTGCTTCAACCATATCCTTATAAAAATCACATCTTTTCATCAGCTCTTCATGGCTTCCTGCATCAAGAACAACGCCCTTATCCATAACTATAATTTGGTCTGAATCTCTAATCGTATTTAGATGATGAGCAATTGTAATGATAGTTTTATCCTTACTTAAATCATCAATCGCTTCACCGATTAGTCTTTCATTTTCACTATCAACAGCTGCCATTGCCTCATCTAATATTAAAATCGGTGCATTTTTAAGTATCATTCTCGCAATTGATATTCTTTGTTTTTCTCCACCGGATAACTTAACTCCCATTTCACCTACTCGTGTTTCATATCCATTTGGCAACGCTGAAATAAAATCATGGCATCTTGCTTTTTTAGCTGCTTCTATGACTTCTTCTTTTGTTGCATTTAGTTTTCCGATTGCTATATTTTCAAAAATGCTTAAATCAAAAAGGATAACTTCCTGTTGCACACTACCAATCAGCATTGATATATTTTCCCCGCTATATTCTTTTATATCCTTTCCATTTATTAGTATTTGTCCTTCGTCTGCATCCCAAAATCCCATAAGCAAATTAGATACAGTACTTTTCCCGCAACCACTTGCTCCTACAAAGGCATTCAAACTATTTTTCTTAAACGTCAAATTGATATTTTTAAGCTGAAAGCCATCTTTTCCATATGCAAAATTCACATCTTTAAATTCTATGTTTCCAAATTCTAAACCTTGTTCTGTATTTTTGTTTGGAAGCGGAACTGTTAAAACTTTTCCTATAGACTTTAATGCTTCCTTAAACACAATAGAAAAATGTTGCAATGTTGCAGTCTTACTTATTGATGCAGTAAAAGCAGATGATAAAATTATTGAAAGAATAAAATTAGGTGTTGTAATATTCCCATGATAAAGAAAGATACTTCCCAAAATCATGACAATTACCACTCCAATTTCCATAAATATGTCAATGAGTCCCATTGGGATTGTAACCATCCCCATGCTCTTTTTAACCCAGTAAACATATTCTCTTGCCGTTTTTAATGTTCTTTCACTTATCTCCTCTTCTTTAGCAAAAGCCTTAATAACAGAAATATTTTTTACATATTCCATTAGCTCTTCTCTCATCTTTTTTTCGTGGTTAAAATAAATAGCAAAGTTTTTATCCATTGTTTTCTGTGAAAGAACTTTTACCAAATACATAAGTGGAGCTCCGGCAATCATTCCAAGAGCAAGACGCCAATCCACAAAAATCATAGCTACAAAAATAATGGTAGGTAGAAGTGTAACTGACATTATTTCAGGAAGACCATGGGCAAGGTATACTTCCACTTGTTCCACATCATGCTGAACAATGTTGGTAAGCTCACCTGTATTATGTTCTTTAAAAAATCCTAAACTTAGTTTTTTTAGATGATCAATAATATCTAACCTAAGTTCTGTTAATTTTTCGTATGCTTTCTCATGAGCAACCTTTGTTGCAAAATAGTAAAAAACACCTTTTAACACAAATGATATAAAGATTCCAAAAAATACATACTTTAAATTGCCTTCGTTAATATTGTTTGTGATTAAAGAACTAATCAAATATACAAGTAAGATTTGTGGTATCAAATCAAATACTATTTTTAAAGCAAGAAGTGAATTGGATAAACCATTTTTCCCTATCACTTTTTTCCTTAATTCTTTTTCTGGCATGAACAACGCTCCTTTCAAAATTGAATAATATTGAATTTTAATTCAGTATTAAGGTTTAAAGTAAGACTTTGCTGATTACGCAAAGTCTATTCTTTAGTGCTCATTATAGGGATTCCACTCCCTTGTAATAACACTTTGCAATAAGTTTTAGCATATCTTTTGCCCACTTTTCACTTTGATAATGCCTTGCTATTTCAAGAAGCCCCTCTGTAAAGTTACTGGCTAAAATATGGGCAAGCATTGGATCATATTCTTTTTCTGATTGTCTTTTTAGGCTCACTTCAATATGAATCTGCATTTGCGATATAAGTTTTTGTTTTGCTTCTGTATGCTTTGTACCTGAGCTTTTATCCATTAAAATAATTAACTTCTTACGCTCTTTTAAAAGTTCATGAATATAATTCTCGCCGACTTCATCAAACCTTTCAGAAGCAGAGCCTTTTTCCAAAGATTCTTCCTCATTAAAAGCTGACTCAAAATTTATATAAACAGAACTTACCACTGCATCAAACAAAACCTCCTTATTTTTGAAATAGGTATAGATGAGTGCCACAGGTATATTCGCTTCTTTTGCAATTTCTGTTAATTTGGCACCTCTATAATCCTTTTTATAAAATACTTTTTCTGCTGATTCGAGTATTCTATTTCTAACTTCTTCTTTTAATACTTGTGCCATATCACACCTCTTTCGAATGAAATACTGAATTTCAATTTAATAATAAATCTAAATTCAATATTTGTCAAGAGTTATAGTAGAAAATCATACTTAAGTATGATATAATTGTTAGTGATTTTATATATGCTTAATGCTGTTCTTATACTATTGGTATATGAGCAAGCACAGTAAGTGTAGGGATACTCACAAAAAAATTAATGGAGCAGACCTTTTATGAGATGCATAGTTCCATTAGGCTCATTTGCTCACTATTTAATTATTTCATTTGCCTTTTTCTGTATCTCATAATAATCATATCCTTTTCCTGCCCATTTCTCTGCAAATTCTTTTGCTCTTTTCCTTTGCTCTCTTTGTGTTAACATAATCCACCTCTATAAGTAATTAATATTATTAAGTTTATTATATCATAAATCTTTTCTTATTATAATATATAAATAAATTATCTTTATTTATCATCAAGCCTATATATCCACGTCTCTGTAATCTCATCTACACCGCCATTAAATAGATTTTTCAAATGCATGGCGCTTTGGTCTACATCATCTGCTTCGAAAAATATTTCTTCGTAATCATTAAAAAGTTTTTCGCAAAGGCTTTTAAAAAATTCATCCGCCTTATATAAATCGCTTGTGTAAACATAGGCAATTTCATTATCTTCTACAAAGGCGAGACTCATGCTTCTTTCATCGTTATAATAAAGTTCTTTTGTTAAAATTTCTTTAAATTCGTCAAAATCAACGCTTAGTGGATTGATGCTCTCATGTGTTTTTTTATAATAATCAAAATATATCTTTGCTAATTCATCGTAAATTGCCTCACCTTCTTTTGCGTGAAGAAGTTTTAGCCCCGAGATATCTTTTAAAAGCATATCACTTTTTCTTACTGTCATGCTATAGCAAACTCTTACCCTATTAAAACCATGTTCTTGAATAAAATTTCTCTTTTCTGTCTCACTACCATCTATCATCATTTGCAAGGGTGCATGATTTTCTTTGCTAATCGTTTTAAATGTATCTGTATTAATATTTTTCATATCTTCAAGATCAAATTCTAGATATATATTTTGATTATGAAAATGATTTTTATATGTGTTTATCATATATTTCCTCCTAAATTAATAAATATTATATCATAAAGACGATAATTATATTAATATTTTATTAAAATATATACTAAAATCTCTTATATGTGGTATAATACAAGTATACTTAATATTAGGAGTGATAATATGTCTAATAATAAATATAGAAGAAAGCCGAGGTTTACGCTGAAAAAGCTTTTGGTCATCACGCTGATGACTGTGCTTATATCCTTAACTTTATTTGCTGGCAGCGTGGGGCTTGCTTTTGTTAATATACTTACTACTGCCCCTGAGATTGATCCATACTCAATTAACAGCGGTTTTGAAGAAACTTCTCTTATCTTTGATAAGGATAAGAATTTACTAGAAAAGGTAGAGACTGCTGAATACAGAACTTTTGTTAAATTAAATAAGGTACCTCAATATTTGAAGGATGCCTTTATAAGTATTGAAGACGAAAGATTTTATGAGCACCCTGGCGTTGACCCTAAGGGTATTTTGTCATCGCTTTATGAAAATTTTAAGGCTGGTGGCGTTGTTCGTGGTGCTTCAACTATAACTCAGCAGCTAATTAAAAACACATTTTTATCTAATGAACAAACTCTTACAAGAAAACTTAAAGAAATTTATCTAGCTCTTAACTTAGAGACAAAACTTAGCAAGGATCAAATTCTTGAGTCTTATCTAAATATGATTTCTTTAGGACAAAACTCATACGGTGTTCAAGAGGCTTCAAGAACATATTTCTCTAAGAATGTTGACGAGATCAATATCGCTCAAGCTGCTCTACTTGCTGGCATTGTAAAGGGTCCTAACATCTATCAACCGTTCTACAGGGTTAGTCCTCTTAAGTTTGATGAGGCTACTATGAGAAAGATTGGTGAGACTGAAATTTTAGGCGAAAAATATATTCTTGTATTTAACACAAAATCTGTTCAAAGACAAAAAGTTATACTTAAAAAGATGCTTGAACTTGGCAAGATTAATAAAGCTGAATACGATGAAGCAATAAATTTTGATGTTGTAGCAAGCTTAAAGCCAAGTGCAAAGAAAGAAGCCGAAATTACAAGCTATGCGACTGATTATGTTAAGAATCAAGTTGTTGAAGACCTCATGGAAAAGTATCAAATCACTAAGCAAAAGGCTCAAGAAAGATTATTTACAGGCGGTTTAAGAATATACTCAACCATTGATACAAAAGTACAAAAGAATCTTGACGAGGTCAATAGGAATTTTAATGGGATACTTTTAGGCGATCTTAAAAGATACAAAGCTCCTCTACTTGTTGATAGAAACTTAGATAAAGGCGGTAATATCGTTGATAAAGATGGCAATTTAGTTTATTACAAAAAAGAAAATCTACTTACTGACGATGGTTATCTATTTATTCCAAAGGGTGAGTTTAGTATAAATGCCAACGGTGACTTAGCGATTACTAGCTCAAGAATATTGGCATATAAAAAATCAACTGACATACAAGATTACTATACTATTGATGGTTCGAAAAACCTTCTAACTCATAGAGTCGGTGGTCTTGCAGTTCCTGATGCATATTATTTAAGACAAGCAAGACACAGCCTTATCATAAAAGCTGAATTTTTTGAAAAGAACGATAAATTCTACAAAGTTAATGAAACTGGAAACTTATTTATAAATCCAGAATATTTCTATAATAATAAAACTGGTTTGGTTCAGCCGCAATCAGCAACTGTGATTATGGATTACAAAACTGGTCACATCGTTGCGATGATTGGTGGACGTGATGTAAAGGGTTCAAGAATTTTAAATAGAGCAACTGACACAGCTAGACAGCCGGGCTCATCTATGAAACCACTTGCGGTATACTTACCTGCTCTTGACAATGGCTTTACTGCTGCCTCACCTATACTTGATATACCGATGATTACAGCTGATGGAAAGGTATGGCCAAACAACGTTTATACTGGTTTTAAAGGTATCACAACTCTTAGAGAATCACTAATCTACTCCATAAACGTAAGCTCTGCTAGAACTTTGAAAAAGATTGGTATACCAACATCAATAAAATATTTGAAAAAATTAGGTATAATAAATGAAGAAAATCCTTCTAAGGATAATTTTGTTCAAGCGAGTGAAAATAAAACTCACAACGATGAAAACCTTGCTTCTTTAGCTCTTGGTGGTATGACAAAGGGTGTTAGCCCTCTTGATATGACTGCTGCCTACAGCGCTATCGCAAACGATGGTGTTTATAATGAACCGATTATTTACACTAAAGTTTTAGACAAAGACGGAAACATTGTTCTTGAAAAAGAAGCTAAGCAAAGAAGGGTTGTTAGCCCACAAATTGCTTATGTAATGAAGGATATACTTAGATCGACTGCTTATGAACACACTGGCAAAAACGCCATCATAAAAGGTCAAGCAAGTGCTGGTAAAACTGGTACAACTGACTACAATGCTGACTTCTGGTTCGTTGGCTTCACTAATTACTATGCAGCAGCCACTTGGATGGGTAATGACTCACCAAAGATTACCATAACTCAAAACTCGTGGTTAGCAGCAAAACTTTGGGGCCACATAATGACGAAAATTCATCAAGACAAAGAAAGCAAACCTCAATTTGCTCAGCCAGATGGCATAGTAAAGGCTTATGTATGTACTAAATCTGGTAAAAAACCAAATCAATTTTGTTCATCTGACCCAAGAGGCGTCGTCAGAGAGGAGATATTTGCTAAAGGAACTGAGCCTACTGAAACTTGTAATGTGCACGTAGCCTTAGAAGTTAACTCATCAAACAATAAGCTAGCAACTGAATTTACTCCAGAGGAGCTAAAAATTACTAAGGTCTTCACTGCTCTAAATCCTGCTTATAAGCCTTCCGAACACAACGGTATTTTGCCAAAAGACTACAGTTACTACCCTCCAGTTCAATCAGATACTCAAGAAGATTTGAATAATTATAATCAAGAACATGGCATTGATCTTAACGAAGAAGGCACTAACTGGAACGATGTCATAACAGATTTGATTAATCCAGAGAAAAAAGATGATAAAAAAGAAGAAAAGAAAAATGATGATAATGAGGTAAAAATATTACCATAGATTAAAATAGATAAACAAGGCTTAATTTAGGCCTTGTTTTTTTAATCTATACTTTTGCCTTTTTATATAAAAAGTTACAATGATAATACATTAAAATTTTGGGTATAATTTAGTATGAAAGAATTAATTTTATAAAGGAGATGGGCTTATGAATAGTGAGAAATCATTAAGAAAATATTGGCTAGTACTTGCAATAGTGCTGATTGTTGCTGCGATAGCTATATATTTTATATCAAAATCAAATAAAATAGATTATGCTAGAGTTTCGAAGGAGATGAAAGACTTTGCCTCACTTGAAGAGCCAAGCATAGAGAAATTTATAAAGAATGGCTACGTAGACATTACTGAGCCGCTTGAACATGATGCTGGTATTGATCTTAGAAATAGTCTTGGAGGACCAAGTGTATATGTAAAAACTGTAAGAGTCGATGATAGCGGTACTTACTACGGCACTATATACTGGAAAAACAGAGACGAATATAAACTTGCAAAGCAAGAATTTTCTACAGACAATAAAGATAGAATAAGTATATATGATGCAAATCCAGTAGCCTTAAAGGAAATATTAACAAAAGAAGAAGATGGGTTAAACAAGGTATATGCAGTCACTATGGCAGTAAATCAAGATGTGACTAGCGAAGAAATATATCTTTTCTCGTTTAAATAATTTAATCTGCATATGAAAAAGTGCTAAGCATAAAATTTTGCTTAGCACTTATTATTTATCCTACTTTTTATTTAGTTTTTCTACTGCTCTTAATACTTGGTTTAAAAGTATTGTAGTTGTTATGCTACCTACTCCACCTGGTACTGGAGTTATCTTTGCTACGTAATCAACTAGAGCATCGTAATCAGCGTCGCCACTAATCTTGCCTTCCTTATCCATACTTACACCAACGTCTATAACTATAGAGTCTTCATTGAAATATGATTTGTCAAGCATCTTCGCTCTGCCAAGCGCTGTGAATACTACATCAGCACTCTTACAAACAGCTTTTAAATCCTTTGTCTTTGAGTGACAGATAGTAACTGTGGCATTTTCATTTAGTAGCATCATAGCAAGTGGCTTACCAACTACCATGGAACGGTTGATTATGGCAACATTCTTGCCTTGGTAATCATATCCAGTTCTTCCTAAAATTTCAACAGCTGCTCTTGGTGTAGCTGGTTCAAAGCTATCTTTCTTTCCTTCAAATATAGCTTCAAGATTAATTGGGTTCATGCAGTCAATATCCTTATCTGGATTGATAAAATTAACAACTCTTTCTGCATCAATTTGTTTAGGAAGTGGTCTAAACACAAGTATACCATGTATCTTAGTATCATTATTTAGCTTATCCATAAGCGCAAGAAGCTCTTCAGTTGTTGATTCTCTAGGTATATTAAATACTTCTGAATCAATGTTTAAGCTCGCACTAACCTTAAGTATTGCTTTTTCGTATGATATATCGCTTGGGTCCTCGCCTAGTCTAACTACGGCAATCTTTGGAGCAATGCCTTTCGCACGAAAAGCCTCAATCTTCTTAGTCATGTCAGCCTTAATCATGTCTGCAACTGGTTTACCTTTTAATATTTCTGTCATATTAACCTCCTTATGATATAAATTTTTCTTATATTAAAAATATTTATTATTCATTTACTTAATACATTCATACCCAAATCACAATAATTTTAATACCATATTATATTTTTATAAAAAAAGAGGAGACATCTCATCTCCCCTTATATAAATTAATTAAGCTCTTTTGTTTTTTGCGCCGTGACCAAAGTTCTTTTCAAGTAATCCCCATGTGTATGGTGCGATGAATGTAGATGATAACATACCTTCAATGATACCAACAAGTAGTGGAATACAAAGTGCCTCGATTACGTGACCACCTAGAACGTATAGAACAACAACTGCGATAAGTGTTGTAATTGTTGTTAATACTGT
Source organism: Fenollaria massiliensis (assembly GCF_000312505.2). Classification (GTDB taxonomy): domain Bacteria; phylum Bacillota; class Clostridia; order Tissierellales; family Peptoniphilaceae; genus Fenollaria; species Fenollaria massiliensis. The sequence continues at coordinate 287,843 of NZ_HG326224.1, forward strand.
TCTTCTGAATGTTGAGTTAAGTGATGACTCAATAAGCTCAGCATTATCCATCCTTGGATGCATTCTCTTGTTTTCTCTGAATCTATCAAAGATAACTATAGTTGCGTTGATTGAATAACCTACGATAGTTAGTGCTGCTGCGATTAGTGATGAATCGATTTGTAGATTAAAGATTCCGTATGCGGATACTATAACTAAAACGTCGACGATTAGAGCAAATACGGCTGCAACACCATATTTCCATTCAAATCTAAATGTTATATAGATAAGCATTAAGATTGATGCGATAATGATGGATATAACAGCTTTTTGTCTAATTTCTCTACTGATTGATGGACCAGTAGTTGTATCTTCGATATTGTTTCTGTCAACCTTGTATTCTTCTTCAAATGCACGGCTGATTTGATTCTTTTGCTCGTTTGTTAAAGCAAGTGTAGACTTGATAACGATAGTTTCTTTGTTAGCACCAGCATAAACAACGCTTGCGCCCTTATCAACTTTACCTACTATGTCATAAACTTTTGCTTCTTCAATAAATTGTCCAGCATTAACTCTCATGATAGTACCACCTGAGAAGTCGATACCGTAGTTAAAACCATGAATGCAGAATCCTATGATACCTGCGATGATAACTATAAATGGTATTGGAGCAAAAAACTTTTTCAATTTGTTAAAATTAATCATATTTACCTCCTATGCTCCATATGCCTTTTTATTTTCATTAGATGTTATTTGAGCAAAGTTCTTTAGTAAGAATTTTGTCAATACAACTGCTGTCAATAATGAAATTACTATACCTATGATAAGTGTAATACCAAAACCTCTGATTGAACCGATACCATAAACATAAAGTACAACACCAGCTATGATAGTTGTGATGTTTGAGTCCATGATAGTTGCGATGGCTTTCTTAAAGCCTGCATCAACAGCTGATCTTACTGTCTTACCATTGATTAATTCTTCTCTAATTCTTTCATATATAATACAGTTAGCATCTACTGCCATACCTATTGATAATAGTAAACCGCATATGCCTGGTAATGATAACTTGATATGGAATACTATAAATGCTAGTAAAACTAATAGTGTATACGCAATTAATGAAATTGATGCTACTAGACCTGGAATCTTATATACTACGATTAATAGTAAACTTATTAAAAGTATTGATATAAGTATAGCCATCATTGAGTTATGGAAAGCGTCGATACCTAGTGAAGCTCCGATGATTTCTGATCTTACTTCTTTAAGTTCGATAGGAAGTGCACCGGCTCTGATTAGTGTAGCTAATTTTGATGCTTCTTCTACTGAAAATCCCTTTGAACCGCCTTCGATGATTGGCTTACCATCTGTAATTGGTGAATTTTGTACTATAGGTGCAGAAATTACTTCACCGTCTAGAACTATCTTTAAGATTTTCTTTTCAGGAACTGTTTCATTATAAAGCTTTGTTGTTGCTTCAGCGAATTTCTTTGTTCCTTCTTCGTCAAACTCCATTGAAACAACTGGTGTTGACTTACCTAAGTTATCTTGTGTATAAACAACTTTTGATTCTTTAATGTTTTTACCTGTTAAAATTACATTGTTATCTGGATCGATAAATTGTAATTGAGCTGTTTTACCTATTGTTTCGATAGCGTCTTGTGCATTTTTAGCACCAGCTAGTTCGATTGAGATTCTGTTTGAACCTTCGATAGATATGTTTGGTTCAGAAATTCCTAAACCGTCAACTCTTTGTTGAATAATTGCCTTGGATTGTTCCATAGCCTTGCTAAGCTCTTCTCCTGTTTTGTCTGTATCAGCTTCAAGAAGTACATATACCCCACCAGCTAAGTCAAGACCTAAGTTGATAGAATCTTTAGCGCTCTTAATTTGATATCCAGCAAAATCAAAGCCGAATACAGCTACTAATCCGAAGCAGGCAATTAAAATGACTGTTATCACAATCTTAAGTGTGCTTAACTTTTTCATTTTGGCCTCCTAATCTAAATTTGCAATAACTGAGATTGCACATTCTATTCTTTTTCTTTCTAATTCACAGCCTATCTCAAATACACCGTTTATGTCGCCTGTATTGTAGTATGAATTAGCATGACAGCCTCCTGAACAATAGAATTTTGCCCAGCATTCTTGGCAGTCTTTTTTATTAAATACGTTTGATTTTTTAAATTCTTCTCTTAAATCAGTTTTGGTAACGCCTTCAAAAACATTACCAACTTTAAATTGTTCTTCGCCTACAAACTGATGACAAGGATAAAGGTCTCCCTTTGGCGTTACAGCAAGATATTCGCATCCTGCTCCGCATCCTATTGCTCTTTTGATTAAGCATGGTCCTTGATCAAGGTCTATCATAAAATGGAAGAATAGAAAATCATCATCTTTTTTCTTAATCTTGATGTATTCTTTTGATAATTTTTCATACTCTTTCTTAATTCTCTCTACATGTTCTGGTCTTATGGCATAAGGTTCTTTTTGGTCTGTTACAACCGGTTCCATAGATGTCTTTTTAAAACCGTTTCTGTAGAAATCCAATACGTCTTCTGAAAAATCTAAGTTTTCTGATGTAAACGTACCTCTAATGTAATAGTCCTTATCGCCTCTTTTTTTAATAAAGCGTTTAATCTTTGGAACGATTATATCATAAGAACCTTTTCCATTAGTAGTTGGACGCATCTCATCGTTAACAGATTTTCTACCGTCTATACTTAGAACTACGTTTGACATATTTTCATTTAAATAATCAATAATTTCATCGTTTAATAAAACACAGTTTGTAGTTAAAGTGAATCTAAAATTCTTATTGTATTCTTTTTCTAAACTTCTTCCGTAAGTAACAAGCTCCTTAACAACATCAAAGTTCATTAGTGGTTCTCCTCCAAAGAAGTCAACCTCTAAATTTCTTCTATTGCCAGAGTTTTGTACTAAAAACTCTAAAGCTTTCTTACCTACTTCTACGCTCATAAGCTCTCTTTTGCCTTTAAAATCGCCTTGTGACGCAAAACAATACTTGCATCTTAGGTTACAGTCATGTGAAACATGTAGGCAAAGAGCCTTTACTATGTTGTATTTACTCAAGTCCAACTGAGTTGCCTCTATAGGCTCAGTAAATAACAACTCTTCTTTGTGTAATTCTTCTACTTCCTTAAAAGCAGTTTTAATATCACAAGCTTCATACTTAGTAGATAATGCCTTAACAGCTTCATCTAAGCCCTTAGACATGTAATCAACTAAGTCGTATATAATCTCATCTACTACGTGTACAGCACCACTATATATGTCTAAGATTACATACTTATCATTTAGATAGAACTTATGTATTAAATTAGTATCGTACATCAAAGTCTATTTATGATTTTTCTTATTTTCGCACTTTTGGTTACCAACTGTACAAGATGTCTTACAAGCTGATTGACATGAAGTTTGGCATTCGCCGCATCCGCCGTGCTTAGCTGTTTTTAATAAGTTTCTTTTGCTTAAAGTTTTTACAAATTTCATAATATCCTCCCTTTTATATAAAATATACTGTGAGCTAAGGCTCATCACAAGAAAAAACCGATGCTATTTTGCACCGGCTAGATATTCTTTAACAAGATTTGTAACTAATGATCCATCTGCCCTGCCCTTAACTTTTGACATCATAGTCTTCATGACTAAGCCAAAATTTGTTTTATTGTCTCCAAGTTCTTCGCAAGTATCTATAATCATAGTTTTTATCTCTTCTTCAGAAAGTTCCTTTGGTACGTACTCCATAAGAATTTCTATTTCTTTTTTAGTTTGTTCAACTAAATCTGCTCTATGGCCTTGTTCAAACTCAGCTATAGCGCCTTTCTTTTCCTTTATTTGCTTTTGTATTATTGCTATAATGTCTTGGTCACTTAGTTCTTTTCTTTGGTCAACTTCAACTTGCTTTATAGCTGAATTAACCATCATGATAGTGTTTTTAATGATTGTATCTTTATTTTTCATAGATTCTATATATCTACTTTTTAGTTCGTTTTTAAGGGACATCATACACCTTCTATCTTTACAAATAAATTTAAATTAAAACTTTTGATGTTTTTTCCTTCTTGCTGCTTCAGATTTTAGTTTACGTCTTACGCTTGGTTTTTCATAGTGTTCTCTTTTTCTAACTTCTCCTAAGACGCCTGATCTTGCGCATGATCTTTTGAATCTCTTAAGTGCATTATCAAGTGATTCGTCTTCTCTAACTCTTATTTCTGTCATAGTATCCCTCCCCTCATAAAACAGTTACTATCATTTATGACTAAGTTACAAATATTATACAACAAAATTAAAGCTTTTTCAAGGTTTTTTTAATCTTTTTTGCTAATTTTCTTGTTTTTAACCTGCTGGCCAATTAAGCTTTCTGCCGCCAATTAAATGCATGTGTAAATGTTTTACGCTTTGTTGACCGTCTTCACCTGTATTGATGACTAGTCTATAACCATTGTCAAGGCCCATAGTCTTAGCTATATCCTTAACTTTTAGCATCATGTGAGAAATTACTTCTTCATCGCCTTCTTTTAAATCATCAAGGGATGAGATATGCTTTTTGGGTATCATAAGCACATGAACTGGGCATGTTGGGTTGATATCTTTAAAGCAAAGCATCATGTCGTCTTCGTAAATTTTTTCAGAAGGAATGCTTCCTTCTATGATCTTACAAAATAAACAATCCATAAAATCAAATCCTTTCTACTAATATTCCGTCTCTAAATTTTTCTACTGCCTTTACTTTCATTATTTGGTTATGAAGATTTTCATCTGTCTTAAGATAAGCTCTGATGTAATTTGATGTGTAGCCTTCAAAGTATTCATCTTTTTTCTCTTCAAACAAAACTTCAAATTCATCGCCAATAAATTTATTTATAAATATATGTCTCGAGGCTTCTTGATACTCTTCTAAAATTTCTGCTCTGTCTTTTTTTACGCTCTCAGCAATTTGTCCTTTCATATCGTAAGCTTTTGTGCCTTTACGCCTTGAATATCTAAAAACATGAACCTTTAAGAAATTAACTTTTTTCACTATGTCAATGGACTCTTTAAAATCTTCATCATCTTCCTGTGGGAAACCAACGATAATGTCTGTAGTTATGGCAGAGTCCGGCATTGCCTTATATATCTTACTTGTATTTTCAATATAATCTTCTCTCGTGTATTTTCTGTTCATTAGCTTAAGCACTTTATTTGAGCCGCTTTGTAAGGATAAATGGAACTGGTGCTGCAAGTGCTTTAGTTTGGCTAATCTTTCTACTGTTTCATCTTTTAATAATTTTGGCTGAATCGAACCAAGTCTCACTCTTTCAACGCCTGGCACTTCATCTATCATTTCTAATAATTTTATTAGGTCGATGTCATTATCTTCATAATCAGTTATCTGTATGCCTGTGATAACAAATTCTTTGTAGCCATCTTTAGCAAGCGTTTCTATCTCTTTAATGATGCTATCCGCCTTTCTCGAGCGCACTCTTCCTCTTGCATATGGAATTATGCAATATGAGCAAAAATTATTACATCCATCTTCTATTTTAATAAAGGCTCTAGTGCTATCGAAATTTTTATCAAAAAGAAGCTCTTCATAATTTTTGTCAATATTATCCTCAACATAATTTTTCTTTTCGCCAAGGTTTAAATATTCTTCTAAGTAGTCAGCTATCTTGTTTCTACCTTGTGTGCCGACTATGATGTCCGCTATATCCATCTCTTCTATCTCTTTAGAATTAATCTGACTATAGCAGCCACAAATAATTATTATAGCATCTGGATTTTTCTTCTTGACTTTAGATATCATCTGCCTTGACTTTGAATCCGACTTATTTGTCACAGTACAAGTATTTATCACATAGACATCGATATCGTCAAAATCTTCCTTGACCTCATAGCCTCTTTGCTCGAAAGAATTTTTTATCGCTTGAGCTTCATATAAATTTACTTTGCAGCCCAAATTTTGTACATAAACCTTCATCATAAAAGACCACTTCCGTTAAATTCGTAGTAAAGCATAGTAAGCAGCGCAATTGGCGCTGTTTCTGCTCTAAGTATTCTCTTTCCCAGGCTAATGGATTTGTAGCCAAATTTCTTAAGCTCATCTATTTCACCTATATCGAAGCCGCCCTCAGGTCCTACGACGATGGCGATATTCTTTTTGTCTTTGATATCATAATTTTTTATGCTATTATCAAGTTCATATTCATAAGCAATTAAAACTAGATCAAAGCCATCTAAAATTTCTTTTGCTTCGCTAAGCTTCATCGCATCAGATACAGATGGTATAAACTCGCGCTTTGACTGCATCGCCGCTGCCTTTGCAATATTTTTATATCTTTCCAGTTTTTTATCTTTTATATCTTTTTTCTTTACAATTGACCTCTTAGTCTCTATAGGAACTATGCTATAAACACCCATTTCTATAGCTTTTTGTATGATAAAGTCCATCTTATCAGACTTTACCAGACTTTGGAATAAGCTTATTTTTAGCTCAGACTCATATTTTTCTTTTATTACAGAAATTATCTTAAGACTCAGTTCATTCTTTGAATATGAGTTAAGAACAGCGATATAGCCAGCGGCATCAATATAAACTTCAACTTCTTCGTCATCTTTTATTCTCAAGACGTCTTTAAAGTGCTTTATATCTTCCTTTGCTAAATATAAAAGATTTTCAGCTCTTTTTTCTGCGAAAAATCTATGCATGTTTAGCTACGATTGAAGTCCATTCGTTTAGGTCTTCGACGTTTAATATCTCAAATCCATTGGCTTCAAGTGAATCGATAACCATGGCGGACTTAACTTTTAAAATTCCTGAAGAAATGAAAATTCCGTTCTTGTTCAAAAATTTGTGTAAATCACCTGTCATTGTAACTATAACTTCTGCAAGTATATTTGAAACGACTATATCATACTTGTCTTTAACCTTTGAAAGAAGGTCTCCGACTATGAATTCAGCGTTTTTAACTTCATTTAATTTTTTGTTTTCATTGGCGATGTATACGCTCATCGGATCTATATCAACGCCTAAAACTTCGCTAGCGCCTAGCTTTGACGCTGCAATCGATAGTATGCCGCTACCTGTACCTATGTCTAGAACTTTCATTCCTGGCTTCATGTGCTCTTCAAGCTTCTTTATGCAAAGTGATGTTGTCTCGTGTGAGCCAGTTCCAAATGCCATGCCAGGCTCTAGCTTTATGATTTCTTCTCCATCTTTCTTTTCATACTCTTCCCAAGTTGGCACTATGACTATAGTTTTGTTTGGTTTTAAAACCTTGAAGAATTTCTTCCAATTATTCTTCCAATCGCTATCGTCAATTATTTCCTTAGAAAATTCTCCGCCAATTTCTTCAATGTAAGACTTAATTTTGGCTTCTCTTTCATCATTGTCAGAGATATCGTCTAGGTATATGGTAAATCTAATAAAACCTTTTTCTAATTTTATAAGGTCATCATCGTATAGGTCCCAAGCATTTTGTCTTTCTTGGAAAATCTTTAAATCTTCTGGATCTTCAATCGCCATATTGTCAATGCCTAAGTCTGATAAGAAAATTTCGACTCTTTCTTCATTTTCTTTTTTAAATTTTAATTTAATTTCTCTAAAATTCATATTAACTCCTAAAATTTTTCTTTTATTTTTTCAAAAATATTTTTCTTCTTTGGTTCGTAATCAAAATTCATGTCTTTAAAGTGCTTTATTAATGAGTCTTTTTGCTCTTCATTCAAATTCTTTGGCACATCAACCTTGACTACAACGTATAAATCGCATCTATAATTCTTGTGTAGTGGATATAGTCCCTTGCCTGCAATTTTAAACTTCGTATGACTCTGAGTTCCCTCAGGTATAGTTAATTTAACCTTGCCATCAAGCGTATCAACTTCAATTTGGTCACCTAAAACCGCTTGTAAATAATTTATGCTAACGCTTGTGTATAAATTATCGCCGCTTCTTTTGAATTTATTATTCTCTCTAATGTCTACGTAAACGTTTAAATCACCGTTTGGTCCGCCATTCTTACCAACACTTCCTTCGCCTCTTATGCTGATGACGCTATCTTCACGAACGCCCTTTGGCACCTTAACAAGTATTTTTTTCTTTTTCTTTTCAGTTCCATTGCCATGGCAATGTGGGCATTCTTCAGTAATTATCTCGCCTGTACCGTGACAGTCAGGGCAAACTTCAGTTTGAACGAATACGCCAAAAGCTGTTCTTCTCTCTCTTCTAACGCTTCCTCTGCCAAAACAAGTCTTGCAAGTCTTTTTGCTATCCTTATCTTTTGCTCCGCTTCCGTGGCAATGTGAGCACTCTTCGACTCTCTCTATCTCAATCTCTCTTTGAGTTCCATTTAAAACATCTTCTAGATCTATAGTAAGATTATATCTTACGTCCTCGCCATACATTGGACGTTTGCTTTGCGCAGCACCTGATGAAAAGCCGCCAAAACCGCCTCCAAAAATATCAAAGATATCACTAAATATATCCTCAGAAAAACCGCCGTAGCCACCAGCTCCTGTGCCTCCATTTTGAAACATCGATTCGCCGTATGTATCATATTGCTTTCTCTTCTCAGCGTTGCCTAAAACTTCATAAGCGGCAGATATCTCCTTAAATCTTGCTTCAGCCTCTGCATCTCCTGGATTTAGGTCTGGATGATATTTTTTAGCAAGCTTCCTATATTGAGTTTTTATCTCAGCTTCAGTCGCAGTTGATTCTATCTCTAAAACTTCGTATAAATCTTTCAAAACTTACACCCTTTCTAAAATGTAAAATATTTTTCATATACATTATATTATACCAAAAATGTGAGAAAAATAAAAGCCTAATGAAATTCTTTTATTTTATGTAAAAAAAGAAGAATGAAGCTTTTCTCCATTCTTCTTAATCAAAATCTAATAAATTTATTTATCGTCGTCAACTACTTCGTAGTCACCATCAACTACGTCATCGTCACCTTTGTGTTCTTCAGAGCCTTGTGCGCCTGCTTCAGCTCCAGCTGCACCTGCTTCTGCATTTTGTTTATAAAGCTTTTCAGAAACTTTATAGAAGGCTTGTGTTAAATCTTCTGTCTTCTTCTTCATATCGTCATAGTCTGAGCCTTCGCTAGCTTTCTTAAGATCAGCAAGTTTTGCTTCGATGTCTTTCTTTTCATCTTCAGAAATTTTGCCTTCTAGGTCCTTCATAAGTTTTTCTGTTTGATATATCATTTGATCTGCGTTATTCTTTACTTCAATATTTTCTTTTTTCTTCTTATCTTGTTGAGCAAATTCTTCTGCTTCTTTAACTTTTTTATCAATATCTTCTTTTGATAAGTTAGATGAAGCTGTGATAGTAATCTTTTGTTCCTTACCTGTACCTAAATCCTTTGCTGATACATTAACAATACCATTAGCATCGATATCAAATGTTACTTCGATTTGAGGGATTCCTCTTGGTGCTGGTGCTATACCTTCTAGTTGGAAGCGGCCAAGTGTTGTATTGTCGGCTGCCATCTCTCTTTCACCTTGAAGTACATGTATATCAACTGATGTTTGTGAGTCAGAAGCTGTTGTGAATATTTGTGATTTCTTTGTTGGAATAGTTGTGTTTCTTTCGATAAGTCTTGTAGTTACTCCGCCAAGTGTTTCTAGACCAAGTGATAGTGGTGTTACGTCTAGTAATAATAAGTCTTTAACTTCGCCTGTTAATACACCGCCTTGGATTGATGCACCGATGGCAACGCATTCATCTGGGTTGATGTCCTTTTGAGGATCCTTGCCGATGATTTGTTTAACTGCTTCTTGAACAGCTGGGATTCTTGTTGAACCACCAACTAATAATACTTTGTCGATGTCTTTTGCTTCAATACCAGCGTCTTTTATAGCCATTCTAACTGGTTCAGTAGTTTTTTCAACTAAGTCATGAGTTAGTTCATTGAACTTTGCTCTACTTAAGTCCATGTTCAAGTGAAGTGGACCAGCTGCTGTAGCAGAGATGAATGGTAAGTTGATGTTTGTTGTCATTGTAGTAGAAAGCTCTTTCTTAGCCTTTTCTGCTGCTTCTTTTAATCTTTGCAAACTCATCTTGTCTTGAGTTAAGTCTACGCCATTTTCCTTTTTAAAGTTTTCTGCTATATAATTTATAATTCTTTGGTCAAAGTCGTCTCCACCAAGCTTGTTATTACCCCTAGTTGCTAGTACTTCGAAAACGCCGTCACCTACTTCTAGTATTGAAACGTCGAATGTACCTCCGCCTAGGTCATATACCATAATCTTGTGTTGACCATGTTCCTTATCCATACCATAAGCAAGTGCTGCTGCTGTTGGCTCGTTTATGATTCTCTTTACTTCAAGGCCAGCGATCTTACCAGCGTCCTTTGTAGCTTGTCTTTGAGCGTCTGTGAAATATGCAGGAACAGTGATAACTGCTTCTGTAATTTTTTCTCCCAAATAGCTTTCTGCGTCTGATTTTAATTTTTGTAATATCATTGCTGATATATCTTGTGGTGTATAGTCTTTTCCGTCTATGTCAATCTTGTAGTTACTGCCCATCTCTCTTTTAATTGATGATATAGTTCTGTCTGGATTTGTTATAGCTTGTCTTTTAGCTGTTTCTCCTACTAATCTTTCTCCGTCTTTTGTGAAAGCAACTACTGATGGAGTAGTTCTGTTACCTTCAACGTTAGGAATGATTATAGCTTCTCCACCTTCCATTACTGATACACAAGAGTTTGTTGTACCTAAGTCAATACCAATTATTTTTCCCATAATATATTTCCTCCTTAATAATTTTCTTATTTATTTACAATAACCATGGCATGGCGAATAACCTTGCCATTGTATTCATAACCTTTTAATAAAACTTCTATGACTTGATTTTCTTTGTATTCATCGTTGTGGCCCATAGATACCGCTTGATGAAAATCTGGATTGAAGTCCTCGCCTAGTGCTTTTAACTCAACTATGCCCTTTGCTTTGAGAGCATTTTTTTAATCCTTCGTAAATAAGCTCCATGCCTTCCTTAAACGAAGCGCTGTCACCTTCATGCTCCAAGGCTCTTTCAAAGTTATCTACGACAGGAAGTATTTCATTTGCAATACTTACAACGCCTATCGATACTAGGTCGTCCTTTTCTTTTTCTACTCTCTTCTTGTAATTTTGAAAGTCTGCTTGAAGTCTTAAAAGCTTTGTTTGAAGATCATCTATTTCAGATGCTACGCCATCTTGCTCTTCACTTACAGCTTTTTCTTGACTTTCTTCAGCTTCTTCATTTATAAGCTTTTCTTCATCCATATCTATTGTTTTATCTTTTTTCATCTAATCCCTCCTAAAATAAATCATCCATATAAAAATCATCAAATATAGAAAGAACTTTTTTGTAATCAATTCTCATTGGTGCGATTAAACCAAAAGTAACTTCATTATCCAAGATGTTTACATTCTTAAGAACTAAGGCAATATTATCAAATATGTCGATATCATTCTCATTACCTATCTTAATAACAAGATCTTTATCCAAATTTTCGCTCTCAAGTAAATTTAGTAAGCCCTTTTTGTCTTCGAGAAGCTCGATTAATTCTTTTGCCTTATCAAAATTTGAATACTCTGGATAATTTAAAATCTTATTTATTCCTTCTAGGAATATGCTATTCGCATTATTCTTTTCGTCTTTTTGTGAAAACTTTTCTAAAACGCTATCTAAAATGCTTCTGTATTTAAGAAGGCTGTCCTTTTCATATTTAAGTGTGTTGAAATCAACCGAATTTATGGACTTGCCTGCTAAATTCTTATTTAAAATCTCTTTAAAATAATTAAGTTCTTCTTCATTTATATCTTCCTTAAGCGTTATCAACGTCTTGTCAATGGCAAAGTCTTCATATACAAAGATGGCAAGAATTTTATTTTCATCAACTTTTAAAAGCTCCAAGCTCTTTAACTTTGTATCGCCGCTCTTCCTTATATAAGCAAGTGATGTAAAATCAGTTAAGCTTGACAAAACTTTTGACATCTTTCCTATCATACTATCTAAGTTCTTTGACTTGTCCTTTATATCATCTAAGAAAAATTTCTTTTCTGATGAAGATAATTTTTCGAAGTCTTTTTGAAGTACCATGTCAACATACAAGCGATATGCCTTTTGCGATGGCACTCTTCCGCTAGAAAGATGAGTTTTGATTAAGTAGCCCGCTTCTTCAAGGTCTTGCATCTCATTTCTAATAGTTGCTGAGCTAAGGCCAATGGAGTCATCTTTGGCAACAAGTCTTGAGCCAACCGGTTCACCAGTTTCATTGTATGAGCTAATTATAGCTTTTAAAATCTTTAATTTTCTCTCATCCAATTGATCACCTTCCATCGTTTTTGTTAGCACTCTTACTCGGTGAGTGCTAACTCTATTTCTATTATACCCAAAATAATAAAAAAATCAAGCTTTTTTCAAAAATATTTACTTTTTTTTAAAATTTTTGCAAAATTTTTCCTAAAAGCATAAAAAAAGAACGATAAAATCGCCTTTTCTATAGATATTTATTTTTATAGCCAAGCTCATCATTTATTTCTGATAAAAATTCTTTCATAAAGCTATCTCTTTTTTGGGCGAGTCTTTTTGCTTCGTCAGTGTTCATCATGTCTTTTAATAATAATAGCTTTTCATCGAAATGCTTTAATGAGTCTTCTATACCACGTTCATGTTTACCGCTATACATAAAGGTTCTAGCGATGCCTATAGCTCCTATCGCATCAAGCCTATCAGCATCTTGAACTATGCATGCTTCAAGTGTTTTTGGCTTAGTTCCCTTGTTCTTTGTAAATGAAACTGAATTGATTATCTCAACAATATCTTCAATTGCTTCACTATCAAAATCATTTTCAACTAAAAATTTTCTTGCGTTTTCATTATTTTTATTATTAAATAACTTATGATCGTCGACGTCATGAAGCAAAGCGCCAAGATCTACATATAGCTCATTGCATTCATAAGCTTTTCTTATTAAAGATGCATTATTATAAACTCTCAGGCTGTGATCTGCGCCGTGACCGTCTGAGTTGCCATTAAAAATATTTTCTAGGTACTCAATCGCTTTTTTATTTATATCAATCATAGCCTCTCCTTATACAAAAAGTATTTCTACTTGGTTAGCAAGGTCCCTGCCAAGCTCTGTGTAAAAATATCTTCCGCCATCTTTTTTTAATAGTTTTTCATCTGTGGCTTTTTTTAATTCTTCCTTATATATATCTTCAAAATCTATATCGTATTTTTTATTGATCTCGTCTATAATTATGCCTTCATTTGTCCTTAATTTAAAAATTATATACTCAGCTATTTTATCTTCTTTACTTAAAATTTCTTCATCGTGATAAATATTTTTCTTCACATAGTCAAAGTACTCGTTAAATGTGCTCGCATTAAAAAATCTTTTGTTTTTAATAAATGAGTGCGCCGCCATGCCAAGGCCTAGGTACTCATCCATAGACCAGTACTTGTAATTATGCCTTGAGTAGCGATTGTCCTTAGCAAAGTTTGAGATCTCATATTGCTTGTAGCCAAGTTTTTCCAAGTGCTCGCTTGCTTTTCTATATATGAGCCTATCAGTCACTTGATCATTCACTCTATAAACGCCTCTGTCGACCAAAGCACTAAGTTTAGTCCCTTCCTCAAGTATAAGTGAATAAAGCGATATGTGCGAGGCGCCTAGTTCCTTTGCTATGTCAATGGAATCGATTACATCTGATAAAGTTTCTGTTGGCAGTGAAAAAATAAAATCAAGACTAAGATTGTCAAAATATTTTTTTGCTAATTTAATTTTTTCTCTCGCTTCTTCACCTGTATGAAGCCTACCAATAATTCTAAGTAGTCTATCGTTAAAGCTTTGCACCCCTATAGAAATTCTGTTTATTCCTAAATTTTTATAAGCTATTAATTTTTCTTCGCTTATTGAGTTTGGATTTGTTTCTATGGTAAATTCATAATTTTCATCTAGGTTTATAGCCTCACGTAAACTATAAACAAGACGAGTAATTTCACTTGCGCTTAATAAAGATGGCGTGCCTCCACCTATAAATATAGTATCGACAGTATAATTTTTTAATAGCTCTTTATTATTTTTTATCTCTAATAATAAATTTTCTACATAATCCTTCATTCTGTCTTGATTAAAAATAGAAGATGTAAAATCGCAATATTTACATCTTCTTTCACAGAAAGGAATATGTATATATATTCCTAATTTATTCATTATTTCTTTTCCTTGTACTTCAATACTGATAGGAAGGCCTCTTGTGGTAGTTCTACTGAGCCAATTTGGCGCATCCTCTTCTTACCTTCTTTTTGCTTTTCAAGTAATTTTTTCTTTCTTGAAATATCGCCGCCGTAGCACTTCGCAAGAACGTCTTTTCTAAGCGCTTTGATAGTTTCTCTCGCTATAATCTTTGAGCCGATGGCTGCTTGTAAAGGTATTTGGAATTGATGTCTTGGTATAACGTCCTTTAGTCCCTCAACAATTGATCTACTTCTTTCATAAGCGTTTGACTCGTGAAGTATCAAGCTGAAAGCGTCGATAAGGTCTCCGTTGATAAGTATATCGACCTTAACAAGCTCACTTCTTTGATAGCCTGAGATTTCGTAGTCAAGCGATGCATAGCCCTTTGTATTAGATTTAAGTGCATCAAAGAAGTCATATATAACCTCATTTAGTGGCATTTTATAGTGAAGTGTAACCCTTGTTTGATCAAGATATTCCATATTTATAAATTCACCACGCCTATTTTGACAAATATCCATGATGGCGCCGACATATTCCTTTGGAGTCATGATCTCAGCGTTAACAACTGGCTCTTCCATGTAATCAATTTCACTTGGGTCAGGAAGATTGGATGGATTTTGTATAAATATCGTCGAACCATCTTTTTTATGAACTTCATAAATAACTGATGGTGCAGTTGTGATTATATTTAAATTAAATTCTCTTTCAAGTCTTTCAGTAATTATCTCCATGTGAAGTAATCCTAAGAAGCCGCATCTAAAGCCAAAGCCTAAGGCAACTGAATTTTCTGCTTCAAAAACAAGTGATGCATCATTAACTTGAAGTTTTTCAAGAGCCTCTCTAACGCTGTTAAAATCTTCGCCCTCTGCTGGATATATACCGCAGTAAACCATTGGCACAACTTTTTTGTATCCGCTAAGTGGCTCAGCAGTTGGATTATCAAGATAAGTGATAGTATCACCAACTCTTGCGTCCTTCACATTTTTAATCTGTGCAGTGAAATAACCTACTTCGCCTGCTTCAAGAGTTTCTTTCTTTAATAAAGATGTGTTATTTACGCCAACTTCATCAACTTCAAATACAGAGCCTGTCTGCATCATCTTAATCTTTGTGCCTTTTTTAATAACGCCATCGAAAACTCTGATGTAGCAGATAACACCTCTGTAAGCATCATATATTGAGTCAAATATAAGCGCCTTAAGTGGCTTGTTCTTGTCACCATTTGGTGGTGGAACATTTTTAACGATGTCCTCTAAAACATCTTCTATGTTAAGTCCGCTCTTTGCGCTGATTAGAGGCGCTTCAGTCGTGTCAAGGCCTATGATGTCTTCAATCTCTTCCTTAACTTCATCTGGTCTTGCGCTTGGTAAATCCATCTTATTAATAACAGGAAGTATCTCCAAATCTTGGTCTATAGCTAAGTACACGTTTGATAACGTTTGCGCTTCAACGCCTTGAGTTGCGTCAACAACAAGTACTGCGCCTTCACAAGCCTTAAGTGACCTACTTACTTCGTAGTTAAAATCGACGTGGCCAGGAGTGTCTATCAAGTTAAAAATATAGTCCTGTCCATCTTTCGCCTTATAAATCAAGCGTATCGCCTTTAATTTAATTGTTATTCCTCTTTCTCTTTCAAGATCCATGCTATCCAAAACTTGTGATTGCATCTCTCTTTGAGTAAGTAATCCAGTCTTTTCAATGATTCTATCTGCCAAAGTAGATTTACCGTGGTCGATGTGCGCTATGATTGAAAAGTTACGTATATATTTTTGATCCATCTTATCATCCTATCTAAATAATTTTAATTTATTCAAAGGCCAAAATCTAAATAAGGCCTTACCTTGTAAATATGACTTCTTTATCGGTCCGAAGCTTCTTGAGTCGTAGGAGTTACCTCCCTCTCTATTGTCCCCCATAACAAAGTATGAGTCATCCGGTACAACCCAATGATTGCCATTTTGCTCACTAGTTTTTCTGTCTAAATACGGTTCGTCGAGCTTATCGCCATTGACATAAACATCTCCATCAATTATGTCTATAACATCACCTGGAAGACCGATTAATCTCTTGATATAGTGGTCACCGTTAGTTTTTTCGCCCCTAATAACAACAATTTCTTGTCTCTTTGGCTCCTTGAAGTACTTAAATAGCTTCCATTCGAAGACCCTATCGCCTGTATGTAGAGTCGGCTCCATCGATATGCCCTCAACCCTTGTTAGAGCAAAAACAAAGTTTACTAAAAATAAAGTGATGGCGACTGTCACTACTATTGAGAATATCCACGACTTGATGTCATCTTGTTTTGCCTTAGCCATCGCCTCTGCAGCTTCTAATACTTCATTTTCACTAGCTGCTTTTGCTTTTTCATTTATATCAATATTTTCATTTATATCAATATTTTCATTTATATTATTATCATTAAAATTGTTCTCCATAAAAAAACCTCCTTTATAATTATAACATATTTTGACCATGAATTACAAAGAATGATGAAAATTTTTATTATTATGCAAGTAGTCTCAGTTTATGTTATAATATTTATAGATTAGTAATTATAGAAAGAAGTTGATAAATTAGATGTCAATATTAAATTTAAACGATGCAAATGAAATAAAAAGATACGATGAGTTCCTTAAAAACTCTAAATATAGTTTTTTGACTCAAGACAGAGCGTGGGCGAAAATTAAAAATAATTGGTCTGAAGACTATGTTTATTTAGAAAATAATGGTGAGATAGTTGCTGCTATGAGCATACTATCTATCAAGGCAATAGATGGAAAGTGGCTTCTTTATGCCAATCGCGGACCTGTCTGCGATATATATGATAAAGATACTGTATTAGCCTTAGTAGATGAAGCGAAAAAATTAGATAAGTTTAAAGACACATTTTTATTAAGATTTGACCCAGCCATTGCCTATGATGATAAACTTACCCGTTTATATAAGGATACAGAATTAAAAATAAGAACGAGAGGCGCTGATGAACACAGCTTTATTCAGCCAAGAAGGAATGCCATCATAGATATAAGTAAAAGTGAGGACGATGTTTTAGCAGGCTTCCACTCAAAAACGCGCTACAACATACGCCTAAGCTACAGAAAAGGCGTTACTACAAGGATTTCACAAAGTGATGAGGACCTAAATACCTTCTTCGAAGAAACTAAGGTTATGGCTGAGCGTAACGGCATCACATACAGACCAAAGGATTATTTCAAGAGACTTATAGATAATTACGACGCTAAGATATTTTTATCAGACTATGAAGGAACTCCTCTATCGAGCGCAATACTCATTATGTATAAGGAATACGCTTGGTATATGTATGGCGCTTCAAACAATCTTCACAGAAATTTTATGCCAAACTATCAAATGCAGTGGGAAATGATTAAGTATGCGAAGGAGCATGGCGCTAAGAAATATGATTTCGGCGGCATTTTTAAGCTTGACGATGAAGATGGTCTATATAGATTCAAAAGAGGTTTCTTAAACGAAGAAGACTTTACCGAGTTTATAGGTGAGTTTGACTTAGTTTTAGATGAAGAAGCATATAAAAAATATTTAGAAAAATAATTTTTTCATTAAAAAGCTCTTCTCACATCAACATGAGAAGAGCTTTATTTTTATCTAAACAAATATTTTAGCAAGTATGTTCAGAATTTATTAAATAATAAAGTGTCTTAACTGGAACGCCAGTTGAGCCTTTTTTGTATTGAGCAAAGTCCTTTGAAGTATCTGAAGTTCCCGCTATGTCCATGTGTATCCATGGAGTTCCTTCCTTAACAAAGTTTTCAAGGAACATACCAGCTGTGATCATACCAGCGCCGCCAGGTACTGAATTAAGTAAATCAGTCATAGTTCCCTTAACCATGTCTTTGTACTCATCGTCATTAGGCATTACCCATAGCTTTTCATCAGCTTTTTTAGATGCTTCGTTCATTTCATTCATAAACTCATCGTTATTTGTTACAACTCCAGTTCTATATGAACCAAGTGCAACTACACAAGCGCCTGTAAGTGTAGCTAAATCAACTACTCTGTCAGCTTTAAGCTTGTCACATGCATAGTAGATAGCATCAGCAAGAGTAAGT
The DNA here is from genome assembly GCF_000312505.2 of Fenollaria massiliensis. GTDB lineage: Bacteria > Bacillota > Clostridia > Tissierellales > Peptoniphilaceae > Fenollaria > Fenollaria massiliensis. The sequence continues at coordinate 306,153 of NZ_HG326224.1, forward strand.
CTACCCTCAGCGTCAGTATTAGCTACTTCTATAGTCTTGCCAGACATTGATCCGATTAAGTCGCCAGTCTTATAAGCTTTGCCAGAAATTAAGTTTTCGCATGAAGCAACGACTGCTACAACGTTCTTCTTAACTTTGTTCTTTGCAATAGCGTGCATTGCGCCTATAACTGCACCTGCTCCGCCCATGTCCATGTGCATTGTAGCCATGCCTTGTGGATGCTTGATGCAATATCCGCCTGAGTCATATGTTAAGCCCTTACCAACAAGTGCAGTAAGTTTATCGCCTGCTTCACCATTCATATATTTCATAACAATTAGCTTAGGCTCTTTGTCTGAACCAACTGCAACTGCTAAGAATGCCTTCATACCAAGTTCTTCTATCTCTTTTTTGCCATAAATTTCAACAGTAACTCCAAGCGGCTCAAGGTCTTCCTTAGCTCTATTAGCTAAAACTTCTGGATACATGTCAATTGCTGGTGTATTGACTAAATCCTTTGTTAGTGAATATCCTTCGGCAATGTTAAGAGCCTCTTCAACAGCTTCCTTAGCCTTATCTTTCTTGTTCTCAATAACTTCTATATTTATAGTTCCAAGCTTTGTTGGCTTATTATCATCAGATAAATATTTATCAAAATCATAGTCAAAGCATGCAAGGCCATCAACTATAGCTTTCATAGTAGTCTTGTAGCAAAGACCATCAAGCTTTTTATTGAAAATGATGTTTGCGTCTTTAATCTTGTACTTTCTAAGTGCCTTAGCTAATTCAAAGAAAGCTACTATAATTTTCTTTGTAGTGATCTCATTCTTTTTACCAAGACCAAGATAAATTATTTCATCTTCGCCAAGCTTTGCAAATACTTCGCTAGCCTTACCTGTAAAGTATTCTTTTTCTACTAGAGCATCAAGCCCTACTGATTTTTCAAAAAAATCTCTTTCATCTTCAAATACTGGTAATACCTTGATACCATTTTTTTCATTTAGTGTAATTTTCATTAAATCATCTCCTCTTTCTTAAATTGACTTTCTACATAATCCAAAACAAAATCATACATTTCGTCTGAATATATCTTTATAGGTGCCATCCTCTTAAGAACGGCTTCCTTTGTTATCTTGTGATCTTGCCAAGAGTGCGAGTTAAATGCAAAATGCATCAAAAGTGGTTGAAACCTATCAAGAGCATTCGCGTATTTTGCTTCATTTGTCTCAGCCGCCTCAAACTCTTCCCAATATTTTCTAAGCTCAGCGCCTAATGAATCAAGCTTTGAATATAATTTATCAGCCGCAGCACTCTCTCTTTGCTTCTTGCTCTCATTGCCCTTAGTGTCGTAGCAATATGTGTCGCCAGCGTATATCTCAATCAAATCATGATACAAAAGTAATACCGCCGTTTTATTTGCATCAACCTCAAACTTGCCCATGTTCTTAAAAACCGGCGCAAGAACTGCCGCATGAAAACTGTGTTCAGCATCATTCTCTCTTCGTGAGCCATCAGCAATCTTATTTACTCTGAAAATATTTTTCATCTCATCAAGCGTCAAAGCAAAGTCTACTTTTTTATATAGTTCCTTATGTTTTTCTTCAAGTAAGATCTTTTCCTTAATATCTTCTAAAGCTCTTTTTCTGTGCGAAAACTTATTTTTCTCTTCAGTACCTATCTCAGCATAAGTCTTGTCATGACCCTTTGGTAAAAAGAGTGGATCGTAGCCAAAACCACCTGTGCCTCTGTATTCATAAAGTATCTCACCATCGACATTGCCATGTCCATAAAAAACTTTATTGTCTTCATCTATAAAACAGATGACACTCTTGAAGTGAGCTGTTCTGTCTCTTCCCTCAAGATTTTTGAGTAAAAGATCGTTGTTCTTATGGTCATCACCGTGCTCGCCAGCGTAACGAGCCGAATAAATGCCTGGCTCGCCATAAAGTCCATCGCAGAAAAGGCCTGAGTCGTCGCTAATAACAGCGCAGTCCACCATATCACGAAGAGCCTTCGCCTTGATGTAGGCATTCTCCTCTAATGTAGTGCCTGTCTCATCGACATCGAAATCATCTATGCCAGCCTCTTTTTTAGAAAGAACTTCGTAACCTAGCTCGTGAAATATTAATTTAATCTCTTTTAATTTGTTTTGATTGTTTGTTGAAACAATAACTTTTTTCATAAATAACCTCTAATAATAATTGTTCAAATAATCTACGATGCCGTTAAATAAACCATCAACCATCTTATCAAGGTAGGCTTGGCTCTTTAAAAGTGCTAGCCCCTTCTTACTCGATAAGAATTCCATCTCAAGCAGAGCCGCCGGCATGTTCGTATTTCTTGTAACAACGTAGGCGCCTTCTTTAAGACCGCGTCCCTTGTTGCCAACAAGTTCGCCAACAGCATTTAAAATGCAATTTGCAAATTCAGTTTGCTTTCTAGTCTTGTTCTTATGCTTTGCTTCACTCGAGTAAAGAACCTCAAAGCCAGATGCAGCTGGTGAATCAGCAACATTCGCATGAATACTTATAAATACATCTGCGTTAACACTATTAGCCATCTTGGCTCTTTCGAAAATATCAACATATTCATCGATAGTATCATTAGTTTTCATGACATTGTAGCCTGCAGCCTTAAGTTTTGCCTCCAAAGCTCTAGCAACTATCGGAATAAAGTCAACTTCACTAGAACCATCAATCTTTGATACTCCTCCTGGGTCCTTTCCTCCATGACCCGGGTCAATCATGATTAGATAATCAGATGGCTTGCTATTAACTATCCTACTTAGTCTTAGACTATAGTCAGCGTCCCTGTCATCACTTTTTTCTACAAGTGCATTTCTCACTAGATTTATGGTGAATGTATATCCATTGGCCGCTTTTTCAATCACAAGCGAGCTTATAAATGGATCCTTAAATTTCTCAGTGCCAGTCTCTATATCTTTATTAGTCTCAACGCTCATGGTAATAGTTTTTCTTAAATCATCATAAGTATGCTCAGAGACCCTTCCCTCAGTATTTTTTATAGCAAAATTTCTGCCATCGTATGAATAAAAGCTCTTCATCGATTTTTTGATATAAAATACAAGTCCATCGTTCGTTTCATCAATTTGATAATCTATGGCGCTATCTTCAAGATCCATAACTATCCTAACATTCTTATCAGACTTAGATGTGTCATTGTCAGCGAATTGACTCGCTCTAATGCCTTTGATGCCATTCATTACAATACTGTATTCCCTATAAAGCTCTGGATCATCAAAGATTGCTTTTTCAAAATCAAGTACAAGCCTATCTGGATTATCAAGCTTAGTCACTTTGTACTTGCCCTTTAAGCCTTGGAATAAGACCGCGTCTTTGTCATTATATCTAGTTAAAACTACATTCGTTAGATGAGCATAGCCATCCGGATTTGGTTTTATGCTTGGATTGCCATTTGCATTAGGATTTGGTTTTATCGCATCATTGTCAGGCTTGATTTGATCAGGCTCTTCCTCGCCGCTCGGTAAGATAATAACATCATTTGTATCCTCTTCTATAATCGTATTTGTATTGATTATGGCAGTTTGAGATTTATTGTTCCATGATACATCATAGCCAAAAAGCTCAGATATAAGTCTTAGAGGAACATAAGTTCTTGCACTCCCACCACTAACTCTAACAAGTCTTGGTGTATAAGCCTTTTCAATAGCTTTTTCAGCGCCGTTAATAGTCGCCACAGCCTTGTCTATAGTCAAGACTATGCTCTTATCAGCCAAAGATATAGTAGCCGCTTGATTTTTGCTGTTCCAATCAACACTCGCGCCAAAAGTTTCAGATAAGAATCTGATTGGAACAAGAGTCCTCTTTTGATAGATAAAACTTGGCATCTCCTTACTTACCTTGTTTTCTCCATCTACCTTTACATTGATTAATGTTGCCTTATAATTTTTATTTGATATCTTTATATTAACGTTTTTTGCATAAGCACTTTTTGTAGTAAAAACGCAAAAAATAAAAATCAGTCCTAAAATAATTTTTTTCATAGCTATGCCTCCTATTAATATGTTAACATCAATGAGAGTAAATTGCAAGCATTTACGTATACTGTTACATAAATTTAATAAATTAAATTGCTTATATTAAATAATTTTAAATTATTATCCTCTTGCAATTATTTTTCTTTCAAAATTATCAATCACAAGGCATAAAAAAGACACATCTTCCAATGTGCCTTTCATGTTATACTATTAATTTAGTTTTTTATTTAATAATTCGTTTATGATTTGTGGATTGCCCTTGCCCTTCATCTCTTTCATTACTTGACCAACTAAGAAACCAAAGGCTCTCGACTTGCCATTCTTAAAGTCTTCGATTGATTGTGGGTTTGCTTCAAGAACTTTATCAACTACTGCTTCTATAGCTCCTTCGTCTGTTACTTGAACTAATCCAAGTCTCTTTACGATTGCTTCAGGATCTTCTGGCGCCTTGAACATCTCTTGTAAAACTTTCTTTCCAGCGTTATTATTAATCTTATTTGTCTTAACAAGTGTAAGTAGTTTTTCAAGGTCATTTATTGCAAATGGCATTTGATCTATGCTCTTGTTATCTTCTTTAAGTCTTCTTAGTACATCGCCTAATAGCCAGTTAAGCGCTATAGCGTTGTCGCCAACTTTCTTTGCAAGCTCTTCGTAATAATTTGCAAGGCTCACATCAAGGCTAAGTGTCTTAGCATCGTCTTTGCTAATGCCATAGTCTTTCATTAGTCTAGTGATTTTTTCATCTGGAAGCTCTGGCATTTCTTTTCTAACTGCGTCTATCATTTCGTCAGGTATATCCATTGGCGGAATATCGCCATCTGGTGCGTATCTATAGTCATTTGCCTTAATTTTTTCTCTCATCAAGATGGATTCGCCCTTAAGTTCATCCCATCTCCTTGTTTCTTTCTTAGTGTTTTCGCCTTTTTCAAGAAGTGCGATATGTCTTGATACTTCAAATTCTATGGCTTTTTCAACACCTCTGAATGAACCGATATTTTTAATTTCTGAAATATTTGTCTTAACTCCAGTTTCTGTGTCGGCCACATTGACATTAACATCGCATCTTAGTGAACCTTCTTCCATCTTACCATCAGAAACGCCTAGATAAATAACTGTTGCCTTAAGTTTTTCCAAAAATTCTCTCGCTTCTTTAGCTGAGTTCATGTCTGGATAAGTAACTATCTCTATAAGAGGGACGCCGCTTCTGTTGTAGTCAAGAAGTGTTTCGCCTTTATCAGTGTGAAGTGACTTACCTGTATCTTCTTCGACGTGTATTCTGATTAATCTAATCTTTTTGTCATTGCCATCTTCATCCTCGATATTTATATTACCTTCGTAGCATAAAGGAAGCTCATCTTGTGTTATTTGGTAGCCTTTAACAAGGTCTGCGTAGAAATAGCTCTTTCTATCGAATCTAGTGTGCTGATGAATTTTGCAGTTCATAGCAAGTCCTGCCTTGATTGCGAAATTGATTGCCTCTTTATTAACTTGTGGCAAAGCTCCTGGAAGTCCTAGACATATAGGACAAACATTGGTGTTTGCTTCTTCACCAAATTCATTCTTACAATGACAGAACATCTTTGTCTTTGTCTTTAGCTCGACGTGTATCTCAAGCCCGATTATAGTTTTATAAGCCATCTACTTCACCAACCCTTCATAAGCATAAGCAATCTTGATAAGTTTGTTGTCTTCTAAGTTATCGCATATAAATTCCATGCCTGAATTTAATATATGTTCTTTAGTGCTTGGAACGGATATGCCGCAGTTGCCTGCTATATTAACTGGCACTGTGTATTTGTCTGCGTTATACATCTTGATTGGATCGTTGATATTTGTTCCAATTTCAAATGGCATTACAGGTGATGTAGGTACCAAGATGGTATCAACCATTTTAAATGCTTGTTTAAAATCATTTATAAGAAGTGTTCTTGCCTTTAATGCGTTTTGGAAGTAGTCTCTGTCCTTATCTTGGCTAAGTATATATGTTCCAAATAATATTCTTCTCTTAACTTCAGGGCCAAAACCTTCGGCTCTAGTCTTAATATACATCTCTTCAAGGCTTTCTGCATCAAAGTCTCTAAGACCATATTTAACGCCATCAAATCTTGAAAGATTTGAACTTGCTTCTGCATTCATGATTATATAGTATGTTGCAACCGCATATTTAAGATCTTTTAAGTCAATTTCAACGATCTCTACACCATTATTCTTTAATAAATTGATACTATCTCTATATGCTTTTTCAACTTGATCATCTTTTTCATCTGCTAATACTTCTTTTGGCACGCCAACTTTAAGTGTTTTTAAATATTTTATAGCATCATCATAAGTGTAATCAATCTCATTTATAGGATTGGAAAGACTTGTTAGGTCTCTGTGATCCTTATGAGCGATGGCACTTGTGATAAGAGAAACGTCTTTTACATCGTTTGCAAATGTTGATACTTGGTCAAGTGTGTTTGATAAAGATACTACCCCGTTTCTTGAAACTGTTCCATAGCTTGGCTTAAATCCAACACACGCGCAATAACTAGCTGGTTGTCTAACTGATCCACCTGTGTCTGTGCCTAAACTTAGAGGTACTTGTCTTGATGAAACTGCTGCAGCTGAACCGCCTGATGAGCCGCCTGGAACTCTCTTTAAGTCAAGTGGATTATGAACTGGACCAAAGTATGATGTTTCGTTTGAACCTCCCATAGCAAATTGATCCATGTTTAATTTACCTATGATAATACCATTCTCTTCATTGATATGTTCAATGCAATTCGCATCAAAAACAGCTTCGTAATTTTCAAGTATCTTCGATGCACAAGTGTTTTTCATACCTTTAACAGAGATATTGTCCTTAATACCTATAGGAAGGCCAAATAATTTGCCGCTTGGATCTTTATCATCTAAAGATTTTGCTTTTTCAAGCGCTCCTTCATAATCATGCGATACGAATGAGTTGATGTCTTTATCAATCTCTTTGCTTCTATTGATAAAACTTTCTGCAATTTCAGATACTTTTAGCTCTTTATTTGCAATTTTTTCTTTTAATTGCCATGCCTTTAAATTCGTTATATCCATAAATATCTCCTATACTACGCTTCTACTACTCTTTTTAGCTTGAAGAAGCCAAATTTTTCTTCAGGCGCATTCTTTAGCGCATCCTCTTTTGATAATGAGTATTCGCTGTCAACTTCATCCTCGCTTAATAAGCACTCTTTGTACTCATTAACTTGATAAGTCTTGTCTATGTCCTTATCGTCAAGCTCATTAACAATGGATATCATCTTGATTATATCGTTAAATTTTTTGGTGAATGCATCCATGTCTGACTCGTCTATAGCAAGTCTTGCTGTATAACATAGATTTTCAATATCTTTTCTCTCCATCATATCAACTCCTTCAAATCATTTTCATGTAGTATCTTTATATTTAAAGTTTTTGCTTTTTCAAATTTTGAACCAGGATTTTCTCCAACAACTACATAGTCTGTCTTTGATGAGACAGAGCCTTGCACTTTGGCGCCTTTATTTTCAAGAATGTTTTTTAATTCATCTCTAGTGTAATTTTCAAGTGTTCCTGTCAAAACAAATTTAAGTCCTTCGAGTGATTTATCGCCGCTATCTTCTACGTCTAAAACTTTTATTCCGTGGTCAAATAGACTTTGTATAGATTTTTTACTAGTTTCGTCTGTTAAGAATGAAACTATCTCATTAGCAGTTATATCGCCCACGTCTTCGATAGCCACTAAATCATCAAAGCTTGCATTTAAGAAATTATCTATAGTTTTATAATGCTCTGCTAAATCACGGCTCGTCTTAACACCAACATTGGCGATGGATAAAGCGTAAATAAAATTTTTAAGCTCTACTGTCTTTGAATTTTGAATAGAACTAATAATATTATTTGCTTTTTTCTCTTTAAAACCTTCTAGCTTTAGTAAATCTTCTACTTTAAGGTCATATAGCATTGAAACCTGATCAATATTTAGCTTTTCTAAGAACAATTCTGCAGTTTTTTCACTGAAGCCATCTATGTTCATGGCCTCTTTCGAAGCAAAGTGAACGATGGTCTTGACTAGTTGCGGTTTGCATCCCAAAGTATTCGGACAGAAATAATGAACGCCCTCTTTATAAAGTTTGCTGTGACAATATGGGCAATATTTTGGCTGCTCTATCTCATAAACTTCCTCGTCTGTCTTTAATGGACCCATAATCTCAGGAATAACGTCATTTGATCTTCTAATCAAAACTCTTTCGTTTAAATGAAGTTTTTTCCTCTTGATGTCATCCAAATTATTAAGTGTCGCTCTCTTTATAGTAACGCCGCCTATATCAACCGGCTCAAGTAGCGCAGTTGGCGTAACTTTCGCGCTTCTACCAACATTCCACTCAACACCAATGATTCTAGTAGATGTTTCAAGTGCCTCAAATTTATATGCAATCGCAAATCTTGGGAATTTATTAGTGTAGCCCATAAGTTTTTGCGTTTTAACATCGTTTATCTTGATTACCATGCCGTCAGTAAGAAAATCTTGTTTAAGTCTTTCTTCTTTTTGCACTTCTATCTCTTTTAATAAATCTTCCATATTAGAGAATTTTTTGTGATATTTTGAAACTGGCAGTGCATTATCTTTTATAAAAGCGACTATCTCTTCCTGCGTTTTAAATTCTTTGCCTTCTATGTAAGCAATATTGTAAAGATAAGTGATTAAGTGCCTTTTTTCAGTCTCTTTTACATCAAGGTTACGAAGCGCACCAGCCGCCGCATTTCTTGCATTTTTTAACTGAACTTCGTTGTTTTCGTTATATTCTTTAAGTTTTGATAATGGCATAAGGCCCTCGCCTTGAACTTCAAACTTGCCTTTGTATTTAACCCTTAGTGGTATTGACTTAATTGTAAGGACTTGCTCATAAATCTCTTCGCCGACTTCGCCAGTGCCTCTCGTTGCCCCCATCTTCAAAATGCCTTCATCATAAGTTAGATTAATAGTAAGACCGTCGAATTTATATTCAAGTATATACTCAGGTTTTGGAAGTTTATCGCTATGCGTTTCGTTGTATCCTTCTATAAAACGAAGATTCTTCTCGTGCCAATCTCTGAGCGCATCAAAACTTTGTGCTTTATCAAGGCTCCAAAGCCTTCCAAGATGAGTATGCTTAACAAATTTATCAAGAACAGCGCCCCCTACTCTTTGTGTCGGAGAGTATGGTAAGTGAGTTCCTGTCTCGTTTTCAAGCTTCACTAGCTCATCATATAACTTGTCATATTCTTTATCAGAAACTATCGGGTCATCAAGTACATAGTAGTGGTAGTTGTATTCCTCAAGCTTCTTGATTAATTCTTCCATCCTATTCATATCAATCTATCCTTTTTATTGGTGCAAAATCAATATTCAAAATTTTAATACCCTTATTTGGAAAACTTATAGTTAAGTTCTTGCCATTGACAGAAACAACCATACCTTCGCCAAAAGCTTTGTGCTTAATCTTGTCTCCTGCCTTGATGTCTTTTTTATCGCTCGGTGCACTATCTGTGCCTACATATGATTTAAAGCGTGAAACAGTTTTATCAAAGCCTCTTTCCTTATAAACGCTCTTATTTAGGCTAGCATTTTCAAGTATAGGTCTTTCGTCAAATTTATCTGATCTGTAGCTCACTACTTTGATTGCGTCCTCTGCCTCATCTATGAACCTCGATGGTTTTGAGATAATACTTTGACCATAAACCCTTCTTTCCTTTGCTAAACTTAAGAATAGTTTTTTCATTGCTCTAGTTAAAGCAACGTAGCAAAGTCTTCTCTCTTCTTCTAGACTACCTTCTTCTATGGCTCTTTCGCTTGGGAAGAGGCCATCTTCCATGCCAACTATGAAGACTATATTATATTCAAGACCCTTGGCGCTGTGCATAGTAATCATGGTTACTGCATCGCCGCCTTTGTCCTCAGTCTTGTCAAGGTCAGTTAAAAGTGATATCTCTCCTAAAAAGTCCTTAAGAGTGATATTATCATAATTATCTTCATAATCAAGTAATAGGCTTCTAAACTCATCTAAGTTTTCTATCCTAGTTCTTGCTTCAACAGTATTTTCTCTCTCTAGTGCGTTTAAATAATCAGTCCTATCAAGAACTAAATCATATAGCTCCGACAGAGTAACATTGTCCTTAAGCTTTTTGATTGACTCAATCACTTCAAAGAATTCTTTTATCTTTTTATTCGTGCTAATCGATAGTGCATCATAAAGGCTGATATTTTTACTAATCATATCACCCGTGATGCTCTCAATGCTTTTATCACCAATACCTCTCTTTGGTGTATTGATAATTCTTTTAAGAGAGATAAAATCATTTGTATTATCTAAAAATTTAAAATAGGCAAGTATGTCCTTAATTTCTTTTCTGTCATAGAACTTTACTCCGCCAACAATATTATATTTTATTCCAAATTTTAAGAACATATCTTCAAAGGATCTTGACTGAGCGTTTGTTCTATAAAGAATGGCAAAATCGCTCTCTTTGTATCCCTCATCCAATAGCTCTTTTATTTTTTGTGCTACAAAGTAACTCTCTTCAACATTGCTTTGTGTTATGTAGCAGTAAACATCGTCTCCGTCTTGATTGTCAGTCCAAAGATTCTTCTCTTTTCTCTCGTCATTGTTCTTGATAATCTTGTTTGCTGCCTTTAAAATATTCTTAGTAGATCTATAATTTTGTTCAAGTAGTATGGTCTTGACATTCTTATAATCTTTTTCAAAATTTAAGATGTTTCTTATGTCAGCGCCTCTCCAGCCATATATACTTTGGTCAGCATCGCCAACCACGCAGATGTTTTTGTACATATCTGAAAATAACTTTGCCATCTTATATTGCATAAAATTTGTATCTTGATACTCATCGACAAAAACGTATTTAAATCTTTCTTGATAGATTTGTCTTACGTCTTCATTTTCTTCTAAAAGTCTTACACAATTTACTATCATATCGTCAAAGTCCATCGCATCGTATTCAAGCATCTTCTTTTGATAACGTCTATAAACTTCTGCATCAGTTTTCTTTCTATAGCTATCAGAAACGCTTTCATATTCGTCAGCATCCATATTTTGCATCTTTAAATTAGATATAAGCGCTATGAAATATGATGGGACATAAGTCTTAGGATCTAATTCAAGCTCCTTTAGTATGTCCTTAATAAGTGTTATTTGATTGTCTCTATCATAAATAGTGAAGCTGTTTGTGTATCCAACAAGGTTTGCGTGGCGTCTAAGTAGTCTTAGCGCTATCGAGTGAAAAGTACCTATCCACATTGGGCTTACATCCTTATTTAAAAATGATGCCACTCTATCTTTCATCTCTTTTGCCGCTTTGTTCGTAAATGTTATCGCAAGTATTTCATTTTCACTCGCAAAACCATTCTCAATAAGATAAGCTATCTTATATGTTACAACTCTTGTTTTTCCCGATCCAGCTCCAGCCATGATTAATAAGGGACCACTGTTATATAAAACAGCTTCCCTTTGGCTCGCGTTTAGTCTGTCTAAAATATTATTCATTACCTTTATTAACTAATTCCTTTATTTTATCAAATGTAACTTGGCTTATAACGTGCTCAACCCTACAAGCATCATCATTTGCAGTCTCATGGTCAACGCCAATATTTTCAAAGAAAGTTCTAAGTGTACAGTGCCTATCATAAACAAGTTTTGCTAGCTTTTCGCCTTCCTTTGTAAATGTTAGTTCGCCATCGTCTTGAACTTCGATATAACCATCTTCTTTTAATATACCAACTGCTCTACTAACGCTTGGCTTAGAAAAATCAAGGGCCTTCGCAACGTCTGTACTTCTAACCTTAATGCCTTTGTTTTGTAGCATTAGTATCATCTCTAAATAATTTTCTCTTGATTCGCCGATTTCCATTTGCTTACCTCCTAGATTTTATACTTTCTATCAATACTTCTTTTAATGTCTTTTTCTCTTTGGCTCTCTCTTTTGTCATAAAGTTTTTTACCTTTAGCAAGTGCTATCTCAAGCTTGGCTCTGCCATTCTTAAAATATAGTCTAAGCGGAACTACCGTAGCTCCAGCTAGTTTCACCTCTTGAGAGATTCTTCTAATTTCACTTTTATTTAACAATAGCTTTCTCGTTCTTAATGGGTCTTCGTTAAATATGTTTCCTTCTTTATAAGGACTCACATGCATACCAAATACAAAGATTTCGCCATCTTTCACTATGACATAGCTTTCTTTTAAATTCACTCTGCCTTGTCTTATGGATTTAACCTCTGTTCCCTTAAGAACTAAGCCTGCCTCATATATCTTTTCAATAAAATAATCGTGTCTTGCTTTTTTATTATTAGCTACAACTTTTAAATCTTCGTCTTTCATTCAACCACTCCAAGAATTTTAAAATCAATAGTTCTTGTCTCTTTTGATGCGTCAACGACTGCCACCCTAACTTTCATGCCTATCTTGTATTCATTTAAAGAGTCCTTGCCGATAACTTTGTATTCTGTTTCATCAAAATAATAAAAATCATCGTCCATATTTGAAAAGTGACAAAGTCCTTCTATAGTGTTTTCAAGCATTACATAGACGCCAAATGATGTTAGTGAAGATATTTCTCCGACATATACATTGCCAATTTTATCTTGCATATACTCAGCGCACTTCATTTGAACTATATCGCGCTCTGCCTTTTCTTGAACTAATTCAGTCTCAGATATATGTTTTGTCATTTGATCAAGATTTTTCTCGTAATAAACGATTTTACTTTCCTTAAGTCTACCATTGATAAAATCTTTGATAATTCTATGAATAATAAGGTCTGAGTATCTTCTGATAGGCGATGTAAAATGCGAGTAATATTTTGATGCAAGACCAAAGTGTCCAAGCTCTTCATAAGTGTATCTTGCCTTTTGCATAGTTCTTAGAACGATATTTGATATAAGTGCCGACTCTTTTTTTCCCTTAAGCTGATTTAATACGTTTGCTATATCAGCTGGACTAACATTATCTGGATTAATGTATAAATCGAAGCGCTTCAAAAACTCAGCTAAGTAGAACATCTTCTCTCTCTTTGGCTTTTCATGCACTCTGTATACGAATGGCAAATCTTTCATAAAATATTCTTTAGCCACAGTTTCATTAGCAGCTATCATAAACTCTTCGATAATCTTGTTAGCAACACGTCTTTCTTCTGGTTTTATATCAATAACTTTGCCTTTTTCATCTAAAATAACTTTTGTCTCAACTATATCAAAATCAATGTTGCCTCTTTTATTTCTTTTTTCATTGAGAATATTCATTAGCTCTTGCATATTCTTAAGAGTCTCTTCTAAACCTTCAAGTCCAAGCTCCTCAGCCTTCTTCTTGCCTTCTAAAAAGTCAGAAACTTGTGGGTAATTAAGCCTATGATCAGAATTAATTATTGCTTCCGTAATCTTATGGCTAAGGACTTCACCGTTTTCATCAAAGTCTATCCTAACTGAAAGAGTTAATCTATCTTCATTTGGATTAAGTGAGCAAATTCCGTTCGAAAGCTCTTTTGGTAGCATTGGTAAGACCCTATCAAGCAAGTAGTAGGAATTGCCTCTTAAGTAAGCTTCCTTGTCTAAATAAGTGCGCTCTTTGACATAGTTTGCTACGTCAGCGATATGCACATACAAAGTATATTTATCATCATTTTTCACTAAGCTGATGGCATCATCTAAATCTTTTGAGTCAACGCCGTCTATAGTAATAGTTAATAAGTCTCTGTAATCGACTCTGCGGGCTATCTCATCTGAATTTATCTCATAATTTATTTCATCTAATTCATCTTTTACTCTATTTGGAAAATATTCTCTAAGGTCATAAGACTTAATTATCGAAGTTATGTCAATGCCTGGATCATCTTCTTTGCCGATGATTTCAACGACTCTTCCTTCTGGATTTTTATTTTTGTCTGGATACTTAATAATCTCGGCAACTACTTTATCGCCATTCTTGGCGTTTTTCGATGCGCTTTTATTGATAAAGACATCATAAATTATCTTTACATCGTCACATCTAATAAAACCAAAGCTATCATTATCTTGATAAGTACCGACAACTCTCTTAGTTGCTCTATTAAGTATCTTAATGATTTTGCCTTCGAAATTGCCATCTGGCTTTTTATCCGTAATTATCGCGCATACCTCATCAGAGTCCATGGCGTACATTGAATTTTCAAATCTAATAAATACATCAAATTCATCGCCAATAACAAAACCAAATCCACGCTTATTAGCCTCATACTTTCCTGTAATAATACGGGAACTATTGTAAGTGTAATATTTATTGTTGCTGCAAATAATTTTTTTATCTTTTTCTAATGATTTAAGTAATTTTTCAAATATTTTTTTATCTTTCTTCGTAATCTTAAAAGTTCTTAATAAATCCTTCTTGCTTTGTGGAACGTAGTCCTCTCTGCTAAAATAATTCATTACAAGTTCCCTAATTTTCATTTTATCACCTATAATTTCTTTCCATATTGGATACGTTTAAAGAGCTCTGCATCGTAAGAGTAAACAGTTTCCTTCTTCATAGTGTCAACTGCTTGAGCTATCTCTAGCATCTTTGTTATAAGATCCTTAAACGAATATCCTTTTGGCTCCCATAGATAAAAGGCAACTGAACCAGGTATTGTGTTTATTTCATTGATATAAACTTTTCCAGTATCCTTAGATACAAGTAAATCAACTCTTGCATTACCTGATGCATCAATGGAAGTAAATGCCTTAGTAGCTAGTCTTTCTAGCTCTTCTCTTAGCGGTTCATCCTTTTTAAGTAAATTTCTGTTTACCTTTGTGCCAGGAGTCTTTTTATTTGATACATATTTATCATCAAATGTTAATAGTTCTTTAAAATCTAATGGCTCTTCCAATTCTGATGTTTCTACATTTTCTTCGTAGCCCATTACAGCACAGTTAATTTCTCTTGCGTTTTCAACTGATTCTTCAACTATAACTTTTTTGTCATAGCTAAAGGCTATCATCAAAGCTTCTTCAAGATTGTCCTTGTTCTTAACCTTCGATATACCGATTGAAGAGCCAAGGTTTGATGGCTTTATAAATAATGGATAATTTAAATTCTTTTCAATATCTGCCATAACTTCTTCTTTTGAGCTTCTCCACTTGCTTCTATAGTAGTATTTGTAATTAACTACAGGAAGGCCATTGGCTCTATAAACGTCCTTCATTATAACCTTATCCATGCCAACTGATGAGCTTAAAACATTTGTTCCTGTATATGGAAGTCCAACTGTTTCAATAAGTCCTTGGCATGATCCGTCCTCACCATTGGTTCCATGAAGAGCAAAGAAAACCATATCTAATGTTTCATAAACTTTTTTATCAAACATAGACTTTGATTCTGGATTTATATAAAGATTAAAATCGCCATAGTCACAGCCAAGCATAACGTTCTTAGCTGAAGAAAAGTCTCCATCTTTAAAAGTTTTAAAATTTTTGAAGGATTCGGAGCTTAGCCACTTACCTTCTTTTGTAATATAAATTGGAATTGGAAGAAATTTTTCTTTATCCATGTTCTCAATAACTTGCATTCCTGTAATTACTGAGACTTCATGTTCTACGCTTCTCCCGCCAAATATAACGCCTACTTTTAGCATTCTATCAACTCCTAATAATTATCAGGCAAATCGTTTTCGAATAAAATCACGTCGCCTGCTTGACATATTTTTTGTAAAATTAATTGTGCATCACTTAAACTTGCTGCCTCATGTATAAATCTTTCATCGAGGCCACCATCTATAAGGCCGTCTTTAATTGCTTTTTTATTTACTTCTGCAACTATGATGAAGTGATCTACAACAGCTGCTGCATTATTTCCAAATTTTTTATTCTCTTCATATTGTAAATCTCCTAGCTCAACCATGCCAGGCGATATAACAATCTTTTTACCCTCTTTAAACTCACTAAGTACATCGAGAGCCGCTTGGGCACCGCTTGGGTTACTGTTAAACGCATCGTCAATGATTATGAGATTATTTGGATTTTCTACTAAAGATAGTCTATGCTCAACTTGATTAACATCAAGAACCGCCTTAACTATCTCTTCCATGGACATACCTAATTCGTGAGCTGCAGCCACGGATAAAAGTACATTGTAAATATTGTGCTTACCAAGTAATTTTGTCTTTAATTTATAATCATTATTTTTGTAAATAAGAGTAAATTCAGTACCAAATTCGCCTACGCTTATATCTTTAGCAAAATAATCACAAGCGTCGTCTTCAAGTGAGATGTAAACCTTTCTAGTCTTGACCTCAGCCGCTTTTTCTTTAATATATGGATTATCGTAGTTAAATATCGCTAGACCGCCTTCTTTAAGCGAATCGATAAGCTCAAACTTAGTCTTGACAATGTTTTCCATAGAGCCAAAAGTTTCTATATGACATGGACCGATGTTTGTGATGATGGCGATGTCTGGCATAACAAGATCAGCTACTTCCTTAATCTCACCCACATATCTTGCTCCAAGCTCAGATATAAAAACTTCAGTTCCGCTCTCAAGCTCATTGTTAATTACTTTTGAAATACCCATAGGTGTATTGAAAGAACTTGGTGTTGCATATGTCTTTAAACTATTCTTCACTATGTCATTTAAAACAAGTTTTGTCGATGTCTTGCCATAGCTGCCAGTTATTCCAACAACTTTTAATTTATTTTCTTTTTCTTTTTTAATTTTATTTTGTGCCTCGACGTAAAAACCGTGATTAATTTTATTTTCAATTGGAAGTGCTAGTATATTTGCACATTTAACGCTTCTTGCTCTTATGATATATAAAAGAAAGGCAAGTACTAGTAAATATGCTAACGCTATTTTTTCTCCAAATATTAGATAAGCGATGATTGATGTATACATGATAATTACATTAAATAAAGCAAATATCTTCATCATCCTCTTCATCCTATCAGTAAAGACTAAAGGCTTTTTATCGCCAGGTTTTAATTTTTTTAAAGCGTTCTTTAGCCAGCCAAAATTTTTAAGCCAAGCTTCGTATTCGCTTGAAATATACATATTTAATTGCATTATTTGGAAAAATGCTAAAGAGTGTATATATATTAAAACTGTTAATAAAATTGGCAAGAATATAAATATAGCTATCATAGTTCCTCCTTACTAAGATAAGATCTAATTACTCGTGAAAATATTTGATAATCATCTGCATAAGAGAAGTGTCCACCCTCAAGTTCAACCAGAGCAGAATTTTTTATCTTCTCATTCATAATTTTACCCATATATAATGGAGTTGTATCATCATCTTTGCCCCACAATATAAGGGTATCATTCTTGATAGAATCCAGCCTATCAAGAAGAGACTCGTTAACGACCTTGACAAAAGTCTTCCTCATGATGCCACTTGTATTTTTGTAATCGTCAGAGCCAAATTTCTTTGAAAGCTTTTTCATAAGCTCTTCTTCACTCTTGTAAAAAAAGATTAGCCTATAAAGCTTTTTAAAGAATTTATATGTATAAACTTTTAAATAATATGAAAGACTTCTCTTAGGAAGTATCCCTGAAGCGTCTATAAGAACCATCTTATCAAGTCTTTCATAGCCTTCAGAAGCGATTTGTATCAAAGTTTTGCCGCCAAAGCTGTGACCGATGGCGTCAAATTTTTTAATACCAAGCTTCTCAACAAAGGCCTTAACAATGTTTGCATAGTCTTCTCCGCCAAAAACTCTATCTGGTTCAGATGACTTGCCATGACCTGGTAAATCTATGGCGATAACTCTTCTTGTGTCCTTCAAAGCGTTCACTATGCCCATGACTGCTTCGATTGAAGCGCCCCAGCCATGAAGTATAATTACAGGCTTTTCTGATTCACCTTCTATTATGTAATTTATTTTAATATTGTCAATTGTTATTTCCATAAAATCACCCATATTATAAATGAAGCTCCCCTTATTTAATAGCATCGCTCATTAAAATCAAGGGGAGTCCAATTACAATTTTATCTTATTTTATAATAAGTCCACCGTAGCTAACAAATACTTGTGCAAATACTAATGCTACTATTGTCATTAATTTAATTAGTATATTTAGAGATGGTCCTGATGTATCTTTGAATGGGTCACCAACAGTGTCTCCTGTTACTGCTGCCTTGTGAGCATCTGATCCTTTTCCACCATGAACTCCTGATTCAATATACTTTTTAGCATTGTCCCAAGCTCCGCCTGCGTTTGACATGAAGATTGCCATTAGAACGCCTGTTACTAATGAACCAGCAAGTAGACCGCCTAGAGCTTCTGTTCCTAGAAGTACACCAACAAGTACTGGACATACAACAGCTAGAAGACCAGGGATAACCATTTCTCTAAGAGCTGCCTTAGTAGAAATGTCTACGCACTTGCCATAATCAGGTTTTGCAGTTCCTTCCATGATACCAGGAATTGATTTAAATTGTCTTCTAACTTCTTCAATCATTTGGTTAGCAGCTTTACCAACTGCATCCATAGTTAATGATGAGAATAAGAATGGTAGCATACCACCGATGAATACACCTGCTATTGTTAATGGATTTGTTAAGTCAATCTTTTCAAGTCCAACTGCTTGTGTATATGAAGCGAATAATGCTAGAGCTGTAAGTGCAGCTGAAGCGATAGCAAAACCTTTACCAACTGCTGCTGTTGTGTTACCAACTGAGTCTAGCTTATCTGTGATATCTCTTACGCTTTCTGGAAGACCGCACATTTCAGCGATACCACCAGCGTTGTCAGCAACTGGGCCGTAAGCGTCAACTGCGATAGTTGTAGCAGCTGTTGCTAATAGACCTATAGCTGCTAGTGAAATTCCGTAAAGACCATTTACTGGGCTTGCTGCGCCGCCTGCTAGGAAGAATGCAACTAGTATACCTATTGAAATAACTATCATAGGGATAGCTGTTGACATCATACCTACTGATAAACCAGCGATAATGTTTGTTGAAGCACCTGTTTCTGATTCTTCAGCAACTTTTTGAACTGGCTTATATTCAGCAGCTGTATAATATTCTGTTACTTTTGCTATGATTAATCCAACAACAACACCTGCTACTATAGCATAGAATGGTTGGATTGAGCCTAATATCTTTGTAGATAAGAAGTAAGAAGCGATTATAGTGATTAATGAACTTCCCCAAGTTGCCATATCAAGAGCTTTTTGAGGGTTCTTATCGCCTTTTACAAATAATGTACCGATGATTGATGCAACGATACCAACTGAGCATAGTGCTAATGCGAATGAAATACCATTGTCGCTAAATGCTAGTGCACCTAAAGTAATAGCTGAAATAATTGCTCCAACATATGATTCAAATAAGTCAGCGCCCATACCAGCAACGTCACCAACGTTATCACCAACGTTATCAGCGATAACAGCTGGGTTTCTTGGGTCGTCTTCTGGTATACCAGCTTCAACCTTACCAACTAAGTCAGCACCAACGTCTGCAGCCTTTGTATAGATACCGCCACCAACTCTTGCGAATAATGCGATTGATGAAGCACCTAAACCAAAACCTGTAACGATGTTTGCATCTTTGAATATCATCCAAACAATGCTAGTACCTAGTAAACCTAAACCTACAACGCACATACCCATAACAGTACCGCCTGAGAAAGCAACGTTTAGAGCCTTGCCCATACCGCTTTCCTTAGCTGCGTTTGCAGTTCTTACGTTAGCTTTAGTAGCTACTGTCATGCCGATGTATCCAGCACAGATTGAGAATACAGCACCTATTAAATAACATACAGCTGTACCGATGTTGATTAATAGAGCTAGAATTACAAATAATACAACGATAAATATTGCTAAATATTTGTATTCTCTTGTTAAAAATGCAAGAGCGCCTTCTTGAATGTAACCAGCAATCTCTTTCATTCTTTCGTTACCAGCTTCTTGCTTAGTAACAAATAGAGCTTTAACTAAAGCAAATAATAGTGCTATAGCTCCGACTATAGGAGCTATGATTAAAATTTTGTCCATTTCTTCCTCCTATTTTATTATTATAAAGCTGCTAATATCAAAGTTGTTACCATGAACACAACTGATGAAACTGTTGTTATTCTTTTTAAAACAACATTTCTTGTAGGATTTTTAGAGCCCCAAATACTTTCAGAACCGCCTAATGCTTGTAAGCCTTGATCATCCCCTTCAGTAGCTGCTACTGATATAGTTAATACTAAAGCTGAAATTGCAACTAGTGCATACAATACGTAATTCATACACACACCTCCATTCTCTCTTATAACATATTTATTTTACCACAAGAGCATTTATTTTGCAATGCTTTTTTCTTATTTAATATGATTTATAATGAATTCATTTTTTATTATTTTATGCTGAAGTGAATATCGTATTACGCGTAAAACGACTTTTGTAAAATTTATAAAAAATGGCATTAGCATTCATCACTTTCTGCAATATCTCCTGGAATTTCAATGTAATCTGCTATTACGGTATTTATCGCGCTAAAAAACGGCATCGTGAAAATCACGAATGCCGTTATATGACTCTATATTAAATTCACTCCTTTTTAATTTGCTAATGATGCACTATAATAATTTCCAATTGATAACGTTTTGCAATTATACTTTACACTATTTGACTTTTCTTTAATTGATATATCAGGTATATCTATAAAGTATACTCCACTAGCTTTTGAAATCATAACTTTATCTATTATAAAGTCCCCATATTTTTTTGTATATTCCTTTGCATCTAGCCAATCTATAATAGCTCCATCCTTAGTTATATAGTATGCAGGGTCATAGGAAAAAATTAGATTTTTACCAGTCTCATGATTAAAGTATCCTATTACAGATATGTTTAGTGATCCAGTTGCATCATATATCTTATCCATAGACTTACATAAAAAGTCTGCCTCATATAAGCCATTTTTACTTGATTTTTTTCTATTTAAATTCTTATGTTGTTTTTTATACTCTTCTTTACTTATTTCAGTATATTGATTTTTATATTCATTAATAATATTATCATTTAAAGAAAATATACTAGAATAATCTCCATTTAAGCACAGTCTTTCCATTTTTTCCATTTCTTTATCATATTCAGGATGTCCTTTAGTTACAATAGCAGTTCCAACTCTGGTATCGTTTTTATTTGAGGTAAATATACTCCAATTAGATGGTCTTGGTCCTATATTATCAACTTTTTTAAAAGGCGCTTGCGTTGTATACTCAAGTACAGTTCCTTTAAAATATGTTAAAGAGCCATCCGGATTGTGTGTTAAATCTGCTGCTTTCGGAAATATTTTATACAAACTATTAGGGTCAAGTGTTTTATCTTTTCCATACTTAGTTTTTGGTAGCTCTTCTGGTTTTGGTATTTTTTGTCCACTTGCTGTTACCCATGCTAAATTACTTTGTTCAGCTTTTTCTTCATTAAGAGTTCCTGCTGTTAAAACTACTTCCTTTGCCTTATTGTCCCAATCAACTTTGAAACCCAATGTCTCTGCTATGTTTCTTATAGGTAAGAACGTTTTTGATATTGCTGGGTCGATTTGTGCTGGAACATCTATCGTTACTGCTTTGCCATCTGCCCACATAAGTGGTTTGCCAACTGGGTATGATATTGTCTTGCCAGCATATGTGATGTCGACTATGTGGTTAGTGCCGTCCCACTCAACTTTTGCTTCTTCGATTGCGTTTACAAGGTCTCTTACTCCTACGCATGTTCTTCCACCCACAACTCTTAAGCCGTCTGTCATCTTTTGATCGACTCTTTGTTTTTCTCCATCTTTCATTATGAATATTTTAACTTCATCTTTAAATTTTTTTACTTCTTGTTTAAGTGATGGTGCTTTTTTAAACTCTTCTATCGCTTCATCTGTCGCTGCAAGAGCTGTTGCTGTTAATATTTGTGAAGCAATTAAAGCTCCTAAAAGTACTTTTTTAAGTTTCATACTACTACATCCCCCTTTGATATTGTTCTTTATCTTAATTATACAATATATTTGTATAATTTTCTAGCTATTTTAAATAAAAAATAGGATGAGCATAAAGTGCCCATCCCATGTAAAATATTTTATTAAATTATTTTTTTAGTATGCTCTTGCCAGCGTAAACTGCTGTATCATCAAGCATATACTCAATTCTTAGAAGTTGATTGTATTTAGCAACTCTTTCTGATCTAGCTGGTGCACCTGTTTTGATTTGTCCTGTGTTTAGTGCAACTGAAAGGTCTGCGATTGTTGTGTCTTCTGTTTCGCCTGATCTGTGTGAAATAACTGCTGTGTAATGATTTCTGTGAGCCATTTCGATTGCTTCGATAGTTTCAGTTAATGTGCCGATTTGGTTAAGCTTGATCAAAACTGAATTTGCTGTGTGTGTTTCAATACCTTTTTTGATTCTCTTTGTGTTTGTAACATAAAGGTCGTCACCAACTAATTGAATCTTATCTCCTAATCTTTCAGTTAATTTCTTCCAGCCGTCCCAGTCATTTTCATCTAAGCCGTCTTCGATTGAGTAAAGTGGATACTTATTAACTAATTTTTCGTAGTAATTAATCATTTCTTCGTCTGTTAGCTCTGCGTTATCGCTCTTTAGATAATATTTTTTAGTATCTGCGTTATATAATTCGCTCGCAGCAACGTCAAGAGCTAGATAGATGTCCTTGCCTGCTTCATAACCAGCTTTTTCAATAGCTTCGATTATAGTTTCGATTGCTTCTTCATTGCTTGATAAGTCTGGTGCATAACCACCTTCATCACCAACGCCTGTAGCTAATTTTCTTTCTTTAAGAACATTCTTTAAGCTGTGATAAACTTCTGATCCCATTCTAAGCGCATCTCTAAATGTTTCTGCGCCTATTGGCATAATCATAAACTCTTGTATGTCTACGTTATTATCAGCGTGTTGACCGCCGTTTAAAATGTTCATCATAGGTACTGGTAAAACTTTTGCGTTAGTTCCGCCGATATATCTATAAAGCGGCATATTTAGTTCATTTGCAGCGCACTTAGCAACTGCTAGTGATACGCCAAGCATAGCGTTTGCACCAAGTTTGCCTTTATTTTCTGTTCCGTCAAGATTTATCATCAATTTATCTATTGATACTTGATCTGTTACTTCCATATCAAAAATTTCAGGTGCGATAACGTTGTTTACGTTGTCAACTGCCTTCAATACGCCTTTTTTGGCGTATCTCTTTGGGTCTCCATCTCTAAGTTCTACGGCTTCGTGTTCGCCAGTAGATGCTCCTGATGGGACTATAGCTGATCCGATTGCTCCTGATTCAGCTAAAACTGTTACTTCTACAGTTGGGTTAGATCTTGAATCTAAGACTTCCATAGCAAATACATCAATAATTCTACTCATTTTATTCCTCCGATACCAATAGGCTCTCGCCTGTCATTTCTTTTGGCTTTTCTATATTTAATATATCTAATAGTGATGGTGCTAGGTCAGCTAGTACGCCATCTTTAAGCTTATGCTTTCCGTCGTTAAAAAGTATTACAGGGACAGGATTTGTCGTATGTGATGTGATTGGTTTACCATCTTCATCAAACATTGCCTCGCAGTTGCCGTGATCAGCTGTGATTATGGCTGTAAAACCACATTCCTTTGCCTTTGCTAACAGTTTTGCAAGGCATGTATCAACTGTTTCTACCGCTTTGATTATGGCTGGAACAACTCCTGTGTGTCCGACCATGTCTGTGTTTGCATAGTTTAATATAATTAAATCATAATCTGCCATAACGCTCACTAATTTATCTGTAAGCTCATAAGCGCTCATCTCAGGTTTTAAATCGTATGTCGCTACCTTTGGTGAATTTATCAAAATTCTGTCTTCATCAGCAAATTTTTCTTCGCGGCCGCCATTGAAAAAGTATGTTACATGAGCGTATTTCTCTGTTTCGGCTATACGAAGCTGTTTTAAGCCATGTTTTGAAACAACTTCTCCAAGTGTGTTCACTATCTCTTCATCTTTATAAGCGATATGAACATTTTTAAAGCTTGAGTCATAATTTGTCATGCACACATAATAAATGTCATCCAAAAACTTTCTTTCAAATCCAGAAAAATCTTTATTAGTGAAAGCATCTGTAATCTGTCTTGCTCTATCCGGTCTAAAATTAATAAAGATAATGCTGTCTCCTGATTTTATTTCATTCACTTCACCAGCATTTTTAATTGCGCATGGCAAAATGAATTCATCTGTGACATCTTTTTCGTAAGATTTTTTAATCGTATCTATAGCATCATCCGAAACAAGTTCAGGCGTCTTAGATGTGACAGCTTTGTAATATTTTTCTGTTCTGTCATAGCGCTTATCTCTGTCCATAGCATAGTATCTGCCGCTGATTGATGCAAGGTGAGCGCATGAATTATTTTTCATGTAAGCAATAATTTCGCTCACATCGTTCTCACCTGAGTGTATGCCTACATCTCTTCCATCTAAGATCGCGTGTAGATAAGTTCTATCGCCCACGCCCTCTTTTTTGCATAAATCAAGAAGCGCCTTTATATGATCGATGTGCGAGTGAACTCCCCCATAGCTTAGTAGACCCATCAAATGAAGATTTGTATTATTTTTCTTTGCGTGCTCAATCGCCTTAAGAAATTCTTCTTTTTTAAAGAAATCTCCGTTCTTAATGTCTCTATTGATCATAGAAAGATCTTGATAAACAACTCTTCCTGAACCTATGTTTAAGTGACCAACCTCGGAGTTACCCATCTGTCCAGCGGGTAGGCCTACATATTCGCCGCTCGCTTGTAATTTTGCATGAGGACAATCTTTAAATAATTTATCGATTGTCGGCGTATTGGCTCTATATACAGCGTTTGCGTCGTTATCTTTACCGATTCCGAAACCATCTAATATTATTAATATAGCCTTTGACATCTTATATCTCCTTAGCAATGGCTTCAAAAGACTCAGTCTTTAGTGAAGCGCCACCGATTAAGAATCCATCGATATTTTCTTCTTTAGATAAATCGGCTGCGTTTGCCTCTTTTACGCTGCCGCCATAAAGCACTCTAAGCTTTGCTTCAAGATTTGGATTCATTTCCTTAACTTTTTCTCTAACGAAGCGGCACATTTCCTCAGCATCTTCCTTAGAAGCGCTCTTGCCTGTGCCTATTGCCCAGATTGGCTCGTAGGCGATGGCGAAGTTATCTAATTTAGCTGCGTCCACACCAACAAGATCAGCCTTTAATTGTTTTTCAATCTTTTCAAAGTGCTTTCCGTCTTCTCTTTCAGACAAAGTCTCTCCAACGCATAGAATCACTTCTACACCATCTTCAATCGCCTTAAGAACTTTTTTATAATCATCTCATCGCACTCTGCAAAAATTTCTCTTCTTTCAGAGTGACCGATGATGACAAAATCCGCTCCGCATGATTTAATCATAGAAGTACTAATTTCGCCAGTAAAAGCTCCCTTGTCTTCAAAGTAGATGTTTTGAGCACCTATCTTTATTTCATTAAATTTTTTTGTTTTATTTGCTAAATAAATATCTGTAAATGGAACTGCGACATAAACGTCATAAGAGTCATTTGGCTTTAGGCTCAAATCCTTGAAAAAGCTTTCTGTCTCTTTTACGTCCATATTCATCTTCCAGTTTGCAGCAAGTAAAAATTTTTTCAAATTTGTCTCCTTATTTATCATTAATAGCAGCTATGCCAGGAAGCACTTTTCCTTCCATTAGCTCAAGTGAAGCGCCTCCGCCAGTTGAAACATGTGTAATTTTTTCTTCGTAGCCAGCTTTTTGAACAGCGCTCGCACTATCTCCTCCGCCGACTATGGTAGTAGCATCAGAGTTTGCAAGTGCCTTAGCGATAGCATTAGTGCCGTTTTTAAATTTATCCATTTCAAATACGCCCATAGGTCCATTCCAAACTATAGTTTTTGCTCCCAATAATTTTTTAGTAAAAACATCGATAGTTTCTGGTCCTATGTCAAGGCCCATCATATCATCTGGTATATGATTTACTTCATAGCATTCAGCTTCAGCATCTTCTTTTATCTCTTTAGCGCATAAAGCATCAACTGGTAAAACCAAATCAACTTTCTTTGCATCAGCCTTTTCTAATAGTTCAAGTGCAAGATCTAACTTGTCGTCTTCAACTAAGCTCTTGCCAACGTTCATGCCCTTTGCCTTTAAGAATGTAAATGCCATAGCGCCGCCAATAAGTATCTTATCAGCCTTATTTAATAAATTTTCTATTACGCCAATCTTATCAGATACCTTTGATCCGCCAAGTATAGCGATAAATGGATGCTTAGGCTCGTCAAGCTCTTTCGCCATGATATTCATTTCTTTTTCAACTAAAAAGCCTAGTGCTGATGGTAAAAATTTACTTACACCAACGTTTGATGCGTGAGCTCTGTGTGAAGTGCCGAAAGCATCATTAACATAGATATCCGCAAGGTCTGCTAGCTCTTTAGAAAAAGCTTCGTCGCATTTTTCTTCTTCTTTTCTAAATCTAGTATTTTCTAGTAAAAGAAGCTCTCCTTTTTTAAGATTTTTAGCTGCTTCTCTAACTTCGTCATTAACTACTTCAGGGCAAGAGATGAATTTTACATCTCTTCCAAGAAGTTTTTCAATCTCGTCCCTAACTGGCTCTAAAGTATATTTTAAATTATATTCGCCCTTTGGTCTACCCAAGTGGCTCATCATAATTACTTTTGCGCCATGATCAAGAAGGTGCTTGATTGTAGGAAGAGACTCAAATATACGTTTATTGTCAGTGATAACGCCATCCTTCATTGGTACGTTAAAATCACATCTCAATAAAACTGTTTTATCATCAAAATTATAATCTTTTAATGTTTTTTTCATTATTTTATCCTTTTATAATAATTATTCTTGATCAGCAATGTATTTTGCTAGGTCAACTACTCTGTGGCTGTAACCATATTCATTGTCATACCATGAAACTACCTTAACTAAGTTGCCATCTATAACTAAAGTTAAGAATGGATCAAAGATTGATGAGTGTCTGTCGCCAACGTAGTCAACAGAAACAAGTTCTTCTTCGGCGTATTCAAGTATGCCCTTTAATTCGTTTTCGCTCGCTTTTTTAACAGCTTCGTTGATTTCTTCCTTAGTAACGTTTTTGTTTAATTCGAAAACAACGTCTGTAAGAGAAACTGTTGGAACTGGCACTCTAACAGCGTATCCTGTTAATTTATCCTTTAGTGAAGGGATAACTAATGCAACTGCCTTTGCTGCCCCTGTTGTTGTAGGAACCATAGACATAGCTGCTGCTCTTGCTCTTCTGATGTCTTTGTGCTTGTGGTCAAGTAAAACTTGGTCAGAAGTATAAGCGTGGATAGTTGTCATAAGACCTCTCTTAATACCAAAATTATCTTCTATAACCTTTGTTAATGGTGCAAGACAGTTAGTTGTACAAGATGCATTACTGATAACATTGTGTTTAGTCTTGTCATATTCTTTTTCGTTTACACCCATAACGATAGTTTTATCGATTTCGCCCTTTGCAGGTGCAGTTAAAATAACTTTCTTTGCTCCGCCCTTTTCGATGTGTTTGTAAAGAGTTTCGTTGTTTTTAAATGCTCCAGTAGAGTCGATAACTATGTCTACACCATAGTCCTTCCAAGGAATTTCTGCCGGATCTCTAAATTGAGTGTTTGTAACCTTCTTGCCGTCTATCATGAAACCATCTTCACAAGCTTCACAAGAAACTGATAGTCTACCATATAGAGAATCATTTCTAAATAGATGAGCATGTGTTTTTAAATCACCTGAGGCATTGATGTGAACTAATTCTAAGCCGTTGTTCTCTTCAACAAGAATTCTAGCTACATCTCTACCAATCCTACCAAAACCATTAATACCAACTTTCATTTGTTGACCTCCTTAATTATTATTAAAATATTTTTTATCTTCTAAACCTTCAGGCAAATAATTTTGCTCAGGCTTTTTATCCTTATAATTGTGCGGATATTTGTAGTCCGCGTGATCGCCAAAAACCTTCTTGTCGTTGTTGTGCGCATCTCTTATGTGCAGAGGAATTTGGAATTCTTTGATCTTATCGACGTCCGCCATAGCCTTGTTAATGGCGACATAGGTCGAGTTATTCTTTTTGGCCAGTGCCATGTATATGGCTGCGTTACTCAAAATGATGCGCGCTTCTGGCATGCCAATGGCTTTAACCGCATAAAATGCTGACGTCGCTAGCGTTTGTGCATTTGGATCTGCAAGACCAATGTCTTCTGAAGCAAATATCACTATGCGTCTTGCTATGAATAAAGGATCTTCGCCATTGTTTAACATGTGAGCTAAATAAAAAACTGTCGCATCTGGATCTGAGCCTCTCATGCTCTTGATAAAGGCTGAGATTGTGTCGTAATGCATGGTCGAGCTTTTATCATACGAGTGAGCTCTTTCAAAAACTAAGCCCTTGACGTCCTCGTACATTATATGACGAGTTAAATCAGCCTCTGGATCTTGGCTTAAAACAGCTATCTCTAAAAAATTTAGCATGTTTCTCGCATCACCATTAGAAATTCTAACTAAATACTCAAGTGCGTCGTCATCTATGCTTGCCTTTAATGAAGCAAGTCCACTCAGCTCATCTCCTAGAGCTTTCTTAGCAAGCTTAATTAAATTTTCTTCGCTCATTTTTTCTAGTCTAATTATGAAGCATCTTGATATAAGTGCGCTATTGACCTCAAAATATGGATTTTCAGTCGTTGCACCTATGAGAGTCACGGTCGAATCTTCAATGTATGGAAGCAAAAAATCCTGCTGAGCCTTGTTAAACCTGTGTATTTCATCAACAAAGAGTATGGTTTTTTTATTCTCCTCTAAAAGTCTCTTGG
The DNA here is from genome assembly GCF_000312505.2 of Fenollaria massiliensis. Taxonomy (GTDB): domain Bacteria; phylum Bacillota; class Clostridia; order Tissierellales; family Peptoniphilaceae; genus Fenollaria; species Fenollaria massiliensis. The sequence continues at coordinate 334,962 of NZ_HG326224.1, forward strand.
CTTCTTCAACTGCCTTCTTTAAATCGCTCACCCCACTACCCACAGCACTAATTTTGATAAAATTCGATTTGCTCGTGTTAGCAATAACGTTCGCAAGTGAAGTTTTACCAGTGCCTGCCGGTCCATATAGTATAAGCGATGGAAGTCTATCGGCCTTGATAGCTTTGTATAGAAAAGAGTTTTTATTAAGTACCTTCTCCTGACCAATATAGTCATCAAGACTCTTCGGCCTAAATCTTTCAGCTAAATTTTGACCCAGTTTTAAATTTTTTTCTCTTTCCATGTCAAACAAATTCATTTTCTCACCTTTTTTATTATATCAAATAAGCTTCAATATGTCCACTCTTAAATTATTTAATTTTAAACTTAATAATTTTAAGTAAAATATAAATATTTTTAAAATATTTTAAAAAATATATTGACATAATTAATTTATAGATGTATAATCTTAATAAAGGAGGACCTTATGATTAATAAAGCATTAAATGAATGTCCTGTTTGCGGTTCAAAACTATACATAGAAAGGCTAGTTTGTGACAATTGCAACACGACTATAGAAGGAAGATTTGAAAATAATTCATTTTACAAGCTCAGCAGCGAGCAAATTGACTTTATCAAAACTTTCTTATTAAAGAGAGGCAATATTAAAGAGATTGAAAGAGCCTTGGGTATTTCCTACCCTACTGTAATTAAAAAACTCGATCAAATCAACGAGATTATCTCTGATCAAAAGAGTTCTACTAGCGAGAAAGAAATTCTTGAGCTCTTAAATAGCGGTACAATTACAAGTAGTGAAGCTGAAAAGATGCTTCTAGATTTAAAGGAGGTTTAAAATGTCTGAAGAAAAAATTATGATCCTTAAGATGTTAAAGGACGGCAAGATTAGTGAAGAAGAGGCGCTAAAACTTCTTAACGCTGTTGGTGAAAAGAAAGGCGAAAAAGCTTATAAGCCAAATAAAAAAAGAAATGAAATTCATATCGAAGCAGATGACTACGATGTCTTCGATGCATCGGATAAATTTGCTAGCAAAATCTCAAACTTTGTTAATAAGATAGTAAGTAAATCTTTACAAACTGCTGAAGAAGGTATGAGAAATGGCCGTGTATACGCAAACTTTAGCTTTGATGATAGCAAGAGCTTTAAAAATAAAAAATTTGCTACACTTAAGCTAGACTTAGATAAAAATAAAAAATACAATTTAATTATAAATAATACAAATGAAAAGATAGAGATACTTCCATCAAGCTCTGATCAAATTGAAGTCTATGGCAAAATTTATTATACAAATAAAAAAGATATTCCAGAAAATTATGAGTTTATTAACTGCTTTATCGATGATAAAGAAATACTTATCGAACCAAACTACTCAGAGCTAACAAAAAAAGATTTTGCTGTTAGTCTAAAAGTTTTAGTGCCTGCACAAGACTTTGCCACTGTAAAAGCAAGCACAAGCAACGATAAAATTAAACTTGACTCAATTATCTGCGATGAGCTTTATTTAACAACAAGTAACGACTATATCAAAATTGAAGACTCCATCATTGGAAAATCAGAGCTAAAAACTACTAATGATTCAGTAAAAATTAAAGACTCAAAGTTTAGTGACTTGCTTATAAATACAACAAATGCTGAAATAACTTTAAATAACACTCCATTCGTTAATTTAGAAGCGCATACAACAAACGCTTATGTCGATGTTAAAGACATTTTTAACTCTGCTGAAAATATCATAGTTACTAATAGCAATGGACCTGTTACACTTGAATTAGAAAGCGTAAGTAAAAATGTTAAATTAAATTTAAGAGGCCTTAATAAATACACATGTCCAGTCATCTTTGATGACGACAGATTCAAGCTTGACAAAGACAATGACGAGCTTACAACTGCCTCACTAAATAACGATTCAGAACTTACTCTATTTGGTGATATAAAAACAAGTAACGGACCTATCATTATAGAGTAGGTCAAATATTCCCATCATTATCCTGGCCATAAATTGGTCAGGATTTTTCTTTATAAATCATTTCAAATCTGTTAAATCTCTTGTAAATCTAAATCTTTTAATGTATAATTATAATGTTAAAATTAAAAAGATATAAAATATATAGGAGTAAAATGATGAAGATAAAAAGAATAACAAAAATTAATATATTTGTGCTTTTACTAGTCTTAAGCGTGCTAACACTTGTTTTAAGCTTTAAAAATACAGCTTATGCAGAGGAAACTAAGGAAACTGAGGAAACTAAAAAATCCGAGGAAACTAAAGAGACTAAAGACGATGGCTTTGAATTTAATGGTGCCAAACTTAAATTTATCACAGGCACTTTTGATGGCAAAGACAGTTTAGATATTGATTTTCCAATTGAAATAAAAGATGCAAACGCTGAATATATCGATGAAAAAGCAAAAATAATCAATACAGAAAAAAAAGCTTTTACTCTTAAAAATCCAAACATACTTGTTTTAAATAACGGCGAAAAATACTATGTAATCACAGCCATCAACGCATATAAAGATGTTCAAGACAATATTATTGATAAAGTAAATATTGATAGTGAAATTTTATATGACAAATCAAAGCTACAAATAAAATTAAAGCTAAAAGATATAAAAGATGAACAAAAAAATATTAAATATAGCATTTGTTACTCTAGCATGGATGAAAAAGCTTTTCAAACGCCTGAAGCATTTAAGCTTGTTGATTCGAAATTTAGAATTTCTAAGCACTGTATAACACCTGATGGATACTTCTACCAAATGAATCCGCGCTCAGTGCCATACAAAGAAAGCTATTTCTTTATGCAAGGCGCTATATACATTGCAAACACTCTTTTAGATGTTATTGATAGTAAATTTGCTCAAGTGATAACAGCAAAACTTGTTGACGACACAGCAAAAAAGCTAAATGAAGACGGCTACTATCCTATCCCTTATAGAAGCGAGTGGCTAAAGGCTGACTACAACATCGGCAAAGGCTACTTCGACACGAGATGGAACCTTGATTACGCTTACATTTGCTTAAGAATGTATAGTATGTTTAAGGATGAAAAATATATAAATATCGCGGACAAAGTTTTAACGTATTATAAGAAATATGCTGAACAAAATGCGATTAAAGTCCCATATATCGATGATGCATTTCTAGTTATGGACTACGGCGCTGAATATTACATCGGCATGACGCACTCATCACTAAACCATCACTTAATGGGTCTAAAGGCTTTAATGTATGAAGATATTCTTAAAAAAGAAAATAATAACAGCGCATTTATTAAAAAGATGATAAAAGGTGTTGAGGCAACTTGCGATATGTGGATTAAAAAAGATGGCAATCTTGAATATGCAAGATTTGTTGATGGTACTTATGGACTTAAAGATTATCCAGATTTAACTCTAAATGATTTAAAGGACTGTCAAGCACTTCATGAAAATCTTTATAAGTGCAAAAATGCAGTTTTCGAAAAACTGATAAATTCAAAACAAAAATGGTACGACAATGTATATCTAAAAAATAAATAAATTAAATAAATATTATTATAAATAGAAAATGCCTTTCCTGGAAACCCAAGAAAGGCATTTATTATTTAATTATTTTGTTCGTCTATTATCTTTTGGAGCTCTTTCATAAATGATTGAGTATCTTTAAACTCTCTATATACTGAAGCAAATCTTACATAAGCTACTTGGTCTATCTCTTTAAGGCCTTGCATAATAAGCTCGCCTACTTCGTTAGATGAAACTTCTTTTTTCATAGTACTCATAAGCTTTTCTTCAACACTATCTGCCAAGCCTTCAATTTGGCTTAAGCTAACAGGTCTTTTTTCGCAAGATTTGATTACGCCCTTTAATATCTTACTTCTGTCAAATGTCTCTCTGTCTCCGTTTTTCTTGACAACTATTAAAGGTGTTTCTTCAATTTTTTCGTATGTTGTAAATCTTTTTTTACAGCGAAGACACTCTCTACGTCTCCTAATCGCAGTACCCTCATTAGTAGGTCTTGAATCTAGTACTTTTGAATCTTCGTAAGAACAAAAAGGACACTTCATAATTAATTATTCTTTAAAAAATCAGGTACTAATAAAGAATCGTCGAAGCTTGAAGTATTTTCACTTCTCTTTTCTTCGTGCTTTTCTTCTACTTCTTCAGAATCCTTGTTTGAATCTTTTTTAGCAGGTTTAGATCCATCTTCAAATTCTGTAGCGATAACAGTTATCTTAATAGAATCGCCAAGGCTTTCATCGATACCAGCACCGAAGATGATGTTTGCATCGTCAGCAACCGATTGTCTGATTAAGTCTGCAGCTTCATTTACTTCGAACATACCAAGGTCAGTACCACCAGTGATATTTAATAGAACAGACTTAGATCCTTCTATAGATGTTTCTAGTAATGGTGACTTGATTGCAAGCTTAGCTGCATCTGTTGCTCTGTTGTCTCCTTGAGCAAAACCTATACCCATGTGAGCAATACCCTTTTGTTCCATGATAGTCTTAACGTCAGCAAAGTCAAGGTTAATTAGGTTTGGTACACTAATTAAATCAGATATACCTTGTATACCTTGTTTTAATACTTCGTCAGCCATGATGAATGCATCTTTTAATGATGTTTTCTTGTCAGCTATTTGAAGAAGTCTATCGTTTGGTATAGTTACTAGTGTATCAACTACTTCTAGTAATTGGCTAATACCTTGAGATGCGTTTTTAGCTCTCTTCATACCTTCAAAACCAAATGGTCTTGTAACAACGCCTACAGTTAATATGCCTTGTTCCTTAGCTAATTGCGCAATGATAGGTGCAGCACCAGTACCTGTTCCACCGCCCATACCAGCTGTGATAAATACCATGTCTGTGCCTTTAAGCATTTCAGTAATGCCTTCTTTATCTTCAAGAGCTGCTTGTGAACCAACTTCTGGATTTGCTCCAGCGCCTAAGCCCTTTGTAACCTTATCTCCTATTTGAATCTTATTTTGTGCCTTTGATGATGCTAAAGCTTGTCTATCTGTGTTAACAGCTATAAACTCAACGCCTTTTACGCCTGCATCAACCATTCTGTTAACAGCGTTGTTTCCTGCTCCACCAACACCTATAACTTTAATTTTGGCAAATTGGTCAATTTCTACATCAAAATCAATCATTTACGAATCCTCCTTTTATACTAAGTATTTAATTATTTACTCTATTATTTATATTCTACCACAAAAATTACATTTTGTTTAGTATTTTTCTTCTAATTGTTGCAAAATTGTTAAAAATTCTTCCTCCGAAGACGAAAATCGCTGCATAATATATAGGTATACTAAGAATATCTCCAAGCCAGGTTAATAATGCAGCTATAATTGAGTTACCTATAAGGCCTGATAAAAATAGTTTATTGTTAAAATTGTTATCCATATAAGCATTTAGTCCGCCAAAGACTGAGTCAATTGCAGCAAGCAGTGCCATGGATATATATAATGAATAATATGGATTGTAGCTATATGGAACAACATAGCCAATAATTATCCCAATTATTATACCTATGATTGCAATAATCATTTTTTATCATCTCCTGTTATGTTCTGTGAGTATATAATTTTATCGTCGTCTATCTTTTTCTTCACTAAAACTTTTTCGCTTTGCTTTATATCTAGCGTAATAGGATTTATGGTCTCTAGGATGCTAGCAAAAGTGCCTGGCGACTTAAGTGCTGAATAAAGCTTATCGCCATTACCTATAGCGTTGATAACAAAAGGCGCTCCCTTTGTTCTGCCATTGAGCCTAACAACTGGTCCGTTGCACTTAACACCAGTCCTCGAATAAACTCTCAAATCGTTTATAGATATAGCCTCAGCACCAGATGCTCTTAGATCGTTGATTATCCTTAATAGGTCACTATCATGAATAACATCAGTCCTCTTAACTGGTCTATCTACAATATCTTCAGTGATTGTCACTACTATGCCTGGTCCTTCAAGATCAACGTCACCCGATATCATCTTATAAAAAAGCATTTCGCCTTTTAAAAATTCTAGAAAATCGCTGTCATTTTTAACAAGTTTATCCAAAGTTTCAAGCTTTTTATTTTGTTTATCAAGCTCATCGTTTATGCTTTTTATCTCAGCCTTTAAATTTTTTATCTTTATGCTCGTCTCTTTCATTTTATTTATACTTAGAGGCTCGAAAAATTCTTTGTCTGTCTTTAAGTATAAGCCTAGAAACACACCTATAATCAAGTAAATAATGACAAGCACTACTTTTTTAATCTTATGCATCATTCTTGCACTTCATAAACAGGTTTTGCATATAGAAAATCTATGCTCTTCTTATATCTTGGTATAACTATGTCATCTCTAACAGTTAAAACGACTTGATAATTATAGTTTTGCAATTCATCCTTAATTCCGCCTTTAAACTCAATAGCTGATTGCATTGTGCCTGCGTCTCCTATAGCCTTTATAACAATAGGTGCAGATGTGCTAACTCCGCCAACTTCTATGTGTTTACCTGCGCTAACTATCTCAGTAAATGATGTGTATCTCACTTCGTTTATAGATATAGCCTCAGCTCCAGCACTATTTAAAATGCTTATTGCACTTAAAAGCAAATCTATATCGTTTTGTATACCAAAGCTCACTTCTCCATCGGCAAGTTTTGGTTCATCAATAGTTAGTATTATGCCCTTGCCTTTTAAATCAGTGTAGCCAGCTATCATTTTATATTTTTCAGTTTCTTCGTATAATTTTTTTGCTACCTCGTTATTACTCGATCCAGGTTTTTCATACTCTCTAAGCTTATCCTCTGCATTGTCAAGCTTTTGCATTAGGCCGTCTCTTTCCTCTTCAAGCGATTTTACTCTTTGAGCAAGCTCTTGAACCCTCTTTACATTGAGAGGATTACCAACAGTTTTTTTCACTGTTTTAAGCTGCATAGTTATTGCAAGACCTATAAGTATACAAGAAACAAATAATAATATCTTTTTCTTATCAATTTTCATCTATTCACCCACTACAACAGGCGCCTTGCCCTTGTTAAACATAATCATCTTAGGTACTATTCCTTTGTCTTGAAGCTTGATCATAAGCTCATTTAAGACCTTCATCTTGTATCTAATATCCTTTAATTCGCCTAGCTGAACAACAAGCCCACTCCTATAGTTCATAGAAACTTCTAAATCAGCATTCTTTTCTATAGTCTTGATATCTTTAACTAAATTATTCGCGCTTATCTCAGTTATGAGCTCTTCAAGTGTAGCGCCAACCTCAGTATTATAAAAGTTTTCGCCTTGTTCAAGATGAGTCTTGTCAAAATTCTTTATAAGCGGATAGCCTTCCTTATAAGATGTGCTATTCTCAAGAACTGTGCCTTTATCGTCAATATAGATATATTTTAAATCGCTAAAAAATTCTGCCGCTATCAATCTTTCCTTAACCTCAATCGTTACAGTATCCTTTGAAGATCTAGATAGATGAACATCATCTACATAAGGATTTGTCTTGATTTTAGCTTTTGCTTCAGTTAAGCTTTGCTTAAGAATGTTCTCGCCAATTTCAAGTTCACTCGCCTTAATAATGTTATCAGCAGATAAGTTTTTATTGCCAACAACTTTTATATGCTTTAGCCCAAAGAGTTTTGTATTGAATATAAATAGAATAAACGCAAAAACAATAACACTTATTACGAAAAATCTCATCAGACTTCTCCTTCTTTGTCTTTGTCTTCTTATTCTGTTTCTCCTTATATCCTTTTTACTCATTGGTTCCATAATTTCACCTTTAAACAGTTTTTATAATTATATCATATATTTCATCAATTGCGTTTTTGTGAAATATCTTTTTAAGTCCTTCTTGCATTGATTTGTAAATATCGTCGTTATGAAGTATTTTATTGACCTCATCAAAAAGCACTTCTTCGTTAAGATCTTTTTCTAAAATCATCTTCGCAGCGCCCATATCTTCAAAATAGCGTGCATTGTACTCTTGGTGATTTTCAACAACATAAGCCTTTGGAATGATTATGACTGGTTTAGCTACGCATGAAACTTCATTAAGAGTAAGTGCTCCAGCGCTTGTGATAACCATATCAGCGTCGATTAAAGCCTTAGGCATGTCATATAAATACTCGCCAACACGAACATTTGATTTTGTATAATCAATCCCGTCCTTTTCTAGTTCTTCCTTAAACCAGCTGTACGAATATGTTCCGCTCACGTGGAAAATGTTGAAATCCATATCTTTGTAATGCTTCTTGATCATATCAAGAACATTTTCATTAATGGATTTTTGTCCACCGCTTCCGCCGAAGGATAAAACTACTTTTTTATCATTGTCAAAATCATAATAAGACTCATGACTAGCTTTACTATGAATGTCATCAAATTCTTCTCTAATCGGTATGCCAACTATATTTGTAATATCTTCTTTATTAAGAAGCTTTTTTGTATTTTCGTTAGTAACAAGTATTCTACTCGCTCTCTTCTTTAAAAGCCTTGTAGTTATACCTGCATGAACGTTTAGTTCAAATATCATTGATTTTATCTTTTTCTTTTGTGCAGCATAAACAAGCGGACCTGAAACGTATCCACCTGTTCCTATTACAAGGTCGGGCTTAAAATCTTTGATTATCTTTTTACATTCGCCAAGAGATTTGAAAAGCAGTCTCAAAAACCTAAAAGCATCCTTTGGATTTTTCTTAGGTATTTTAACTATGTCAATGCCTTTAAACTCAATATTCTCTTTAGCTACAAGTCTTTCCTCAAGACTTCCCTTTCTGCCAACGTATATAACATCATGATTATTTTCAATTAATTTCTTTGCTATGGTCATGGCTGGGTATATGTGTCCACCAGTGCCACCACCAGTTACGATAAATCGCATTATTTCACCTCTGAATTTGCATTCTTAGAAATATTTAACAGTACCGCTGTTAATACCATGTAAATGATTAGTGATGTGCCTCCATAGCTTATGAACGGAAGTGTTATTCCTTTTGAAGGAACTAAATTTACTGATACTGCTGCATTGATCCAAAATTGTATCGCTATCAAAGAGCTGATACCACTTGCTAGCATTAAGCCATATCTATCTTTTGTTCTAGCAGCTGTTAAATATCCTTTAATAATTATAACAGAAAATAGGGCAACAATGCAAATCATTCCTAAAAATCCTAATTCTTCGCCGCAAACAGCCAAGATATAGTCATTATAAACTTCTGGTATATAAAAGAATTTTTGTGTGCTATGACCGATGCCAACACCCGATAGACCGCCATTGGCATAAGCAAATAAACTTTGCGCTGGCTGCCAACCAGTATCTTTGATGTTTTTAATTGGATCTAGATAAGCAAAAAATCTATTTCTTCTAAATTCATTTCTATATATCGCTAAATATATACCAATACCAGCAAGTCCAAGTGCTGGTGGTATTATTCCTAGTGGCGCTCCGCCTATGAAGTACATAATTGATAAGGCTCCAGCAACTGTAACAGCCGTGCCCAAATCTTTTTGTATGTATATTAATAAAGTAAAGAATAATATGATAGCTACTGGTACTACGACGATGTTTTGTAAATTTCTTCTGCGTAAATTAATTTTGCTCATGTATGATGCCATGCAAAATACTGCCGCTACTTTGATTATATCGGATGGCATAAATGAAAAACCGCCTAAATTAATCCATCTTCTTGATCCTTTACCAAAGTCTGTACCTAGTGGTGTAAACTTTAGTAGTAATACTAAGACTATACTCGATATAATCATAAAACTAACAAAAAATCTTGTATCATACTTTTTGTAGTCAATCCTATAAGCAATTAAAGATAGTATTGCCCCTGCCAAAACAAAGACTAAGTGCCTTGTAAGGAAGTATACGCCGCCATATTTACCGCCTTCAAGCTTGTAGCTGTAAGGGTATGAGCTTGTATACACAAGTATGATACCTAAAATTATTAGGCATACTACAGATATTAAAATGTGATAATCAGGTGCATTACTTTTTTTCATTTATTTCAACTCATTTACTAATTTTTTAAATTCTATTCCACGTTCTTTATAATTTTTATATATTCCCCAGCTAGCGCATAAAGGTGATAGTAAAACTATATCTCCTTTTTGTGCGTGTGATCTAGCTACTTCTACAGCTTCACTCATATTTTTAACCATAGTTATATTGTCATAGCCTACATTTGTGAAGGCTTCTTTAATTTTGTCCTTAGTTTGTCCAAATAAAATTAGGCTTCTAAGTTTATTTTTTGTTTTAAAGGCAAAATCTTCAAACGGTATGTTTTTGTCATAACCGCCTGCGATTAAAACTATGCTTTTATCAAAGGCTTCAACCGCCTTAAGCGAAGCATCAGGATTAGTTCCCTTGGAGTCATTGTAATAACTTATTCCATCAAGTTCCCTAACAAATTCAATTCTATGTTCAACGCCTTTAAAATCTTTTATCTCTTTAACAATATCTTCTCTTTTTACTCCAAAAACTTCTAGCGCAAGTGTCGCTGCCATGAGATTCTCATAGTTATGGCGTCCCTTTATAAATATATCGTCCTTGTTTATAACAATGTTTTTATCTTTATCTACAATGTTTGGTGCGATATAATTCATATCCACTATATCTTTTTCTTTTGATGAGAAATATAGTATATTTGTATCTTGCTCTACCTTATTTAAGGCGATATCGTCATAATTAAGTATCAAATATGAAGATTTGTCCATATTTTGATAAATTTTCTTTTTTGCTTCTTCATAAGCCTTGAATGAGCCGTGCCAATCCAAGTGATCTGGTGTGATATTTAGTATGATGGCGATATTTGGCTTAAAATCTTTTGTGTACTCTAGTTGGAAACTTGATGCTTCTATGACATGTGTATCATAATTAGCTGCCTCAAGTAAAGGTGAAACGCCGATGTTGCCTATAACATTGACATTGTATCCAAGGTCTTTTAAAACTTTTCCAATAAAGGTCGTTGTAGTTGTCTTGCCATTGGTTCCAGTAATAACTATAAACTTATGATTTTTAAAATCTCTGTATAAAATTTCTATATCAGAGACTATCTCAACGTTTTTGTCTACAAGGTAGCGAATTATATCTGATGACGGCTTTATTCCAGGGCTCTTTAATACAAAGCTAAAATCAATCGAGTCAAGCTCAGTTCTTGTTAAAAATTTAACATCGTCTAGATTTTCATTTGCTCTGTCTTTTAAAATTTGATCCATGTTGTCATCGTAAACATAAACATTAGCTCCTTTACTTATAAAGTATAAAGAAGCTCCATAACCAGATATTCCATATCCTAAAATCAGAATATTTTTACCTTTGTAGTCCATAATATCACCTCAAAAATATTATTAGCGATGCTACGCATAAAACTAGTGTCCATGCGCAGAACATCATAACAACTTTAGTCTCTTTCATGCCTTTCATCTCAAAGTGATGGTGAAGCGGGCTCATAAGAAAAACTCTTTTGCCTGTCTTTTTAAATACTAATACTTGTATTATTACTGAAAGTGTTTCAAAAATTAATACAAGCGCATAAATAATCATATAGAAGTGCAAGCCTAGTAATATTGTGAGTATCGCTAGTACGCCTCCTAAGAATAATGAGCCTGTGTCGCCCATAAATATTTGTGCTGGATATTTATTAAAGATTAAAAAGCCTAAAAGTGATGCAAACATAATTATTGAGTAGGCATAAGTAGTCATATTTGAAATCTTTAATGAAAATATCGCAAGTGTTAATAATATGATTGACATAAGTCCTGTTGCAAGTCCATCTAATCCATCAGTTAAGTTGACTGCATTTGTGCTAGCAACTAATATAAAGAAGTTTAGTAAAATTACCCACTTGCCTAAATCGACTTCTTTATAAAACGGTATAAATACCTTTGTGCCAACAAGTTTATATGCAAAATAAGCTATAAGAGCCGAAAAAATCATTTGCAATAATAATTTTTGATATGCTCTCAAACCTAAATTTCTATGCATAAAGAATTTTATATAGTCGTCTAAAAAGCCTACAAGGCCATAGGCAGTGCTGCCTAAAGCCAGTAAGATAATTTCTTTTGTAAAAACAAAGCCTAAAATTTTAGATACAAGCACGCTGATTAAGGAGCTTAGTACAAATAATATGCCTCCCATAGTTGGTGTGCCTGCCTTTTTTAAGTGAGACTTAGGTCCTTCTTGTCTTATATTTTGTCCAAGCTTGTACTTTCTTAGCTCAGGTATGATAATTTTCGCAAGTATGCATACCAAAGCAAAGCTTAGTATTGCTATGATTACACTATATACACTTATATTTTTAATCATCTTAGTCCCCCAATTTTAATTCTACTATAGAATTCTTCTTCACTTCTTTATCTGCCTCAGGTCTTTGCTCTTTAACAAGACCATCGCCCTCAATTTTTAGCTTAAGTCCAACTTTTTCGGCAAGTCCAAAAGCTTCGTCTCTCGTCATGCCTTTAAAATCAGGCGTCAATATAGTATCATCTTTTTTCACTTCAACATCAAGCGTTATAACTGTTCCCTTGTCTACGAAAATGCCCGGCTTGATGCTTTGTGAAATGATTAGTGATTCATCTGTATATTCTTTGTACTTAGTATCAAAGCTTAAAGATAGGTCTGCAAGCTCAAGTCCTGCCTCACCCATAGTCTTATCTTTAAGGTCTGGCACTTGTACTTTTTCATTTTGAACTTCACTTACTTCACTTGCTGGCGGTATTTTATAGTAATCAATAATAAATTTAGCTACATCTTGAAAAATAGGTGCCGCTACTAAAGAACCATAAGCAATACCGCTTCTTGGCTCATCAACAATTGCTAATACAACAAATTCTGGATTATCAATCGGAAATGCGCCAACGAAGGATGATATATAGGCGTTCTTCTTGTATTTTCCGTCAACAATTTTTTGCGCTGTACCAGTCTTACCGCCAATTCTGTAGCCTTCTATTCTAGATCTTTTGATGTGACCGTCTCTAACAACGCTTTCAAGTAGCTTTTTCATGTGCTCGCTTGTTTCTTTAGAAATAACTTTTCTTCTAACAACGCTCTTTGGTGTGTCTATAACATTTCCAAAGTCATCAACTGTTTTTAAAACTAATTTTGGCTTATAAAGTGTTCCGCCATTAACAACAGCGCAAATTGCATTCGCCATTTGTATTGGTGTAACCGCAAGTCCATGGCCATAAGACATAGTCGCAAGCTCAACTGGACCTATAAAATTTGGATTTGTTGGAAGTATACCTAAACTTTCTCCTGGTAGGTCAACTCCACTTTTTTCGCCAAAACCAAAGGCTTTAGCATATCTTAATATATCATTTTTGCCTAAAATATTACCAATTTGGACAAAGGCAACGTTACATGAATTGTTTAGTGCCTGTGATATGTTTTGAGTGCCGTGAGCCATGTGTTCAGCGCATGACAATGTTCTTCCAAAAACATCTATTGAGCCCGTACATGAAAAAGTCATCTTGTCATTAAGCTTTCCTTCTTCAAGTCCAGCCGCTAAATTTATAACCTTATATACAGATCCTGGCTCGTACGAGTCACTTATCGCGTTATTACGCCATTTATCAAATAGAATTTGGTTTCTCTCTTCATCTTTAGCTTCGTCCCAAACTTCTTCTTCAACATCGTCCGGTTTTTTTCTTGGCTCATTTAGATTGTATCTACCAGTATTTGCCAGAGCAAGTATGGATGAATCTCTTGGGTCCATAACTATAATGGATACCGACTCAGCACTTTGTTTTTCCCTTGCCTCATCGGCAATCTTTTCTACTTCTCTTTGAAGTTTTTCGTCTATAGTTAAAACTACGTTGACACTTTTTTTGCCTTCGATTATTCTTGCCTCTTGATTTGGAAGTGCGTTAACCATGTTGGCTTCAAGCTGCTGAACCTTTCTAGCAGCTCTTCCCTCCAAAGCATCGTTAAGTTTTACTTCAAGGCCGTTGATACCCACGTTGTCAATGTTGTTAAAACCTATAAGCTGTGATGCTAAATCATTGAACGGATAATATCTCTTCGCCTTTTCTTCTACTTCAAGGACTGTTCTGAACTTTACTTTGCCCATGCTTTCCTTGAATTTTTTATAATCATCTAGCTCCATCTCAGGAACGACTCTAATCCTGCTCTCGTATGTAATTTTGTCATATACATCTCTTGAGTCTTCTCCAGTCATTTCAGCTATCTTAGATGCGACTTCTTCAGCTATCTCTTTATAAGTTTTTTCTCTTTTTAATTTAGCCTCTTCTTTTTCATTCTCATCTTCTTTGAATGGAACGCTCCAAAAAGTAACTATATTTTTGTTAACAGCTAGGGGTTTATTGTTTCTATCATATATAAAACCTCTTTGATTACCAAGGCTCACCGCCTTAGTCCATTGGCCTACAGCGTACTCCTTATATCCTTTTGCGTCAGATATTTGCACTTTAAATAGCTTTATTAAAAATAATGTAATTATTAATCCAAAAAAAGCCAGAACAGTCAAAATCCTATTATACTTGTTAGGAATTTTAGACTTGCCTGTCTTTTTCGGTCTTCTATGTCTATCGCTTGTCGGCGTTTTCATTTTCTTTCACTTTCTTCTATATTTTTATCGATATCTGAATCAAGACTAACAATAACTTTATCATCAATCTCTTTTTCTTCTTTACTATTAGTATTTATGTTTAAAATTTGGGCTTCGTTAGGGTATATCATTCCAAGCTTAGTCCTAGCTTCGAATTCGATTGCACCTGCATTTTTAAGGCTTTCAAGCTTTGCTGTCTCGTCTATAAGAGTAGTTTTTAGCCTATTGATCTCAGCGTTACTATGATTTATGGAGTTTTGTACTCTAGTCACTCTATCTGCGCAAAAAACAAGCATAGTAAAGACAATTCCAAGAGCTATAGCACATAAAACAGTTCTTACAAAAGATACATTGATAACTCTCTCCTTTGCTTTTGCTCTACGCTTTACATTCTTTTTAACTAGTGGCTTACTTATTGTTCTTTCTTGCGAATAAACTGGACTATCATATAATTTTCTCGCTGCAGATGACATAATATACCTCCCTATACTCTTTGAGCTATCCTAAGTTTAGCGCTTTCACTTCTTGGGTTAGCTTCTAATTCTTCTTTACTTGCCACAAGTGGCTTATTGTTAACAAGTTTTAACTTTCTCTTGTGATTGCATGTGCAGATAATGCTCTCTGGCGGGCAAATGCAATCAAGCGTGTTAAATTTGAATATATCTTTAACAATTTTATCTTCCATCGAATGAAATGTTATTATCGCTATCCTTCCACCGATATTTAAAATGTCGATAGCGTCTTGCAAGGCAGCGTTTAATGCGCCAAGCTCATCATTTACCTCTATCCTCAAGGCTTGAAATGTCTTTTTAGATGGATGTTTATTCTCCCTCGCCTTTTTTGGTATTGCCCTTTTAATTACATCAGTCAGTTCAAATGTAGTCTCTATCGGCTTTTCTTCTCTGTATTCGCAGATGAATTCAGCTATCCTTCTAGCCCATCTTTCTTGTGAATACTTAAAAATTATCTCTTCTAATTCTTCTTTAGTATATGTATTAACGATATCGTAAGCAGATTTGCCGCTCTCTTGATCCATACGCATATCAAGTTTCGCGTCCAGTCTGTAAGAAAAGCCTCTGTCCTTGTTGTCTAGCTGATAAGACGATACGCCTATATCAAGAAGTATTCCGTCTAAGTGATCAATTCCTAAGTTTTGGCAAATAGCTTTAATATTTCTATAGTTGTCGTGAACTAATTTAAAATTGCCGCCAACGCTTGATAATACTTCGTTTGCTTTATTAAGAGCTTCCCTGTCTCTATCAACACCTATTAATAGGCCGTCTTTATTAAGTCTCTTAAGAATCTCTTGTGAGTGACCCGCTCCACCAATGGTACCGTCTAAGTAAATGCCGTTTGGCTTTATGTCAAGGCCATTTATCACTTCATTAAGCATTATGGGTATGTGTTTAAACTCCATAACTACGCTCTCTTTATGTTATTTGCAAGCTCTTCAAGAGGTGCAACAGTTGCCTTATAGTTCTTATAAACTTCTGTATCCCAAATTTCAATTCTCTTTCTAACGCCAATTATGTAAACGTCACCCTTTATATCCATCATGTCTCTAAGCATCTCAGGTAGCATAACACGGCCGTTTTTGTCCATATTAGCTTCGTTCATGTAAAGGAACATCTCACGTTCAAATTTTCTGTTTTCTAGAACAGTATCAGGCAAATCATCGAATTGCTCAAGCTTTTTCTCATAAGTTTCACGGTTATAAACGTAGATACATCTGTCGTATCCCCTAGTGATTATGAAGTCTTTACCAAGTTCATCACGCATTTTAGAGGGTATGATAACCCTCCCGTTTGAATCAATACTATGTTTAAATAAACCCATGAACATTGATAACACCTTCTTAATGCTATTCTAAACATTAATAACCATTTCGAACCATTTCTAGCTTCTTTACAACCATTTTAAACCATTTTCACACATTTTACTAGTAATATTACAATCATGTTACACAAATGTCCAAAAAATACTACTAAAGTAGTATTTTTTGTATAGTATTTAAAAATTTTTTAATAAAAAATGACTAGCTTTTACACTAGTCATTAATATCTATGGGCTTATTAACTTTTATATAGAGATTATATTATAAGTTAATTTTGTATCTTTCAATTATTTATAATTAATAAGTTTTTTAAACAAATTAACAATTACATTCACTATAATTGAACTTATAAGCGAAATTGCCACACATGCAAGCAATATTTTGATTAAACTATATGCGTTTTCATAATGAATGTTATTTAATAATATTGAAAATATAATCACAAAACAAATTAATAAAAATTTTTTATTTAATTTCATACTTATCACCTAGTTTTTACACACCTTCATTTTTATTTCACTTCTTAGTACTTTCATTTAATAATTCAACTTTAAATTCGTTTTTATACACTCTAATTACATACTCGCCATCAAGTTTAGAAAGTTTTGCTTTGCCAATCTCTTTGCTGGCATCATTAAGCAGTAAAACTTCTTTTGTGTCAGTGTACTCATCTTCAGCTCTTTCCGTTTTTATTGTACTTGATACTATATTAAACTTAATTATCTTATCATCAATCTTAATAGCATCAGCACTAGACATAAGTTTATCAGCTTTTACAAATAATGTTTCTGGATTAAAGTATTGATCATAGACAAAAACTTTATATGCAAATGCTAATAAAAGTATGATTAATAAAATCAATAAAATCTTATTGTTAGTTCTTTTTTCGTGACTTTCCCAAGCCGCATTGTTCTTTTCTTTCATTTAATTATCACTCCTTACTAGTTAATCTGTAAACATATAAAAAATATTCTTAATTAAAACAAGATTTGTAATAGTTTTATTGGCGAATATATAATACACTTCAAGTAATATTCTGTAACTACTGCTACATCGCCACGCATAACCGCAACTAACGCCAAATAATATGGTATATTAATTAGTATAGGTAAACATATATTTATCCAGACTATCCAATTCTTTTTTGCAAATATTAATCCAATAGCTGATATGATAATACTTAAGAATAATGTAGTTATATATATTTCATTAGCTTTATAGATATTGCCAGAGATTTTATGAATGATATATGCTATTAAGACTACTGCGTAAATAATTAAAGCACTGTAATTGTATACCTTTGAACTAATTCTCATAGACTTTATTTTGTCTAAAACTTTCATATAAAAGCACCTCCTAACTATATTTTATTATAATCAAATTACGCTACTCTCTCTATATGCTTTTATAGAATATACTATATTGGATACTATAATTATAATCATTAAGATTGAAAATGATATAAATTTATTAAATGTGCTTTGATTAAAAATTAAAATACTTAATATACCTGCAATCATTAATGATGTTCCTCCGAAATTATTTGATTTTTTCCAAGCTTCATCATTTGCCATGCTCCACTTTGTTCTCATTCCAAAGAAAGGATTTCTTTTTGATATTTTTATAAAAAGCCCACAAATAATCATTAATATGCCAAGTATTAATCCCAATGGTAAATTATTTATAGTTTTCTTAATAATACCAAAACTTAAGATAAGATAATATAAGAAGCTAATTATATTTATAGTCAATATAAAAAAGAATAATTTACTCATTAAATTAATATTATATAGATTCTTTTCTTTTGTTTTATCATTTTTAGAATCATATAATTTGCTTTCATAATTCTTAATTGTAAAGTATCCGATTATACCAAGAAGTAATATCAATACTGGATATATAAAAATCTCATATTTACTTCCCATTCTATTAACTACTCCGTCTGAATTATAATGCATAGGAATTGAATCCTCTAAGAAGAACACCGATATTGCACTAATAATGATTGGTACGATTGAAGCTATCAATAAACTTTTTTTAAATTTTTCATAATAACACCTCCGATGTTAAATTTATTTGGTATTTTTTGCAGCTTTTGACTTTTATTCTATAACTTTGAAATAGCCCTCTGAAAAGTTATCTATTATTATTTTATATTTATTCATACTGCAACCTTCAATTTTTAGTCTTGTATCTTTGTTTAAGATATCACTAAAAATCAAGTCTCCATTTTCTTCTATTTCTAATAAGAACTTAGCTTCGCTTTCACATTCTATATCGCTTATGTCAATAATCATATCATCAAATGTTTTTCCATAAAATGAGCTCATGTTCACTTCATACGATCTATGATCAAAGTCATCTATATGGCCACTTACTTCTTCATCAAGTGCATCTATCAAAATATATTCTTTAAGTGAATTTGACTTTTTATTTTCTTCTTCACAAAGTATATTAACTCTATCGTTTCTTACTACTTCGTATTCTTCAAAATCACTTATTTCGATAACCCTTGTTGTATCACTAGGCAAAACCTCAACAAATGTGCAAAAAACAAATATTAGCGCTGCTAAAAGAGTTAATAAACCGCTAAACCTCCTCCTATATACTTTCATAAGTACAATTCTTTCTTTTTGTGGATTTAAGCTCAATACAAGGTTTTCGTTCCTATTTTTCCTTTCCATAATCTTAAACATGCTCATCGCATAAGCCTTTTTATTTTCTTGTGTATTACCAAGTCTTTCTAAAACTTTCTTATCACAAAGTATCTCTAAATCATCTTCAAAAAATTTGCTAGATATCCACATCGCTATATTGTACCAATACAAACAAAGAGCTAAGTTCTTTATATGTGTAAAGGCTATATCAAAGTACTTTATATGTGTCAGCTCATGCACTAAAACATGTTCTAAAAGTTCTTCGTCCTCAAGTATATAGCTTTGAAGAACTATCTTTGGTTTAAAAACGCCATACGTTACTGGCGTTGACAGATTGTCATTTAAAAGTACTGTAACTTTTCGTCTTATGTGAAAATCATCTATGAGTTCATTGACAAAATTGTTATTCTCTAATAATTTTGAACCTTGCATTGCTTTATTTCTCTCAACAATCTTTGCGATTAAATAAATAACAAAAAGTGTAGCTATTATATATATATTAAGTCGTGATAATACATCTGCAACGCAATTTGTTAATTGACGTGTAAAATCACTATTAGACAGTAAAACCTTGATTGGTAGATTAAATAAACCATAATCCGCCGTTTTAGATACTTCAAAGACTATTGAAAAAGGAAGCAATAAAAATATTAGTAATATGGTCCAAAGCACTTTATTTGCTCTCTTTATACTGCTTCTGTTCAAAATATTTCGAAATAAAAGTATTATAGCTATGAGCAGTATACTTTTTATGCCGCGATAAGCCCCTGTTATTTTAACTATATTCACCATCTTAATTATTTTTATCTAAATCATCAATTAGGCTTTTTATTTCATCTAGTTCTTCTTTGCTTACTTTTTTATTTTTTAAAAATGCTCTACAAACATTTAGGAAAGAGCCTTGAAACAATTGTTCGATAGCTTCATCTTGTTTTTCTTCTAAAGCGTCTTCTCTACTAATGCCTACTTTTAGTTTATATTTTGGATCGATTCTAATAAGCGCTCCCTTATCAACTAGTCTACTAAAAAATGTATAGGCAGATGTCTTAGCCATATCATGCTTTTCTTTGAGCAGTTTCCAAAGCTCTAGTGCCTCTATCTCTCCTTTTTCATTTAAGCATGTGCCTTCCCACATGACTTCCATGACTTTAAATTCACCTTCTGAAAATTTCATACTATACCTCCTTGCAAATATCTCTATACTCAATTTGAGTATACCTCTTAACTTTATCTTTGTCAAGTGATTTTGCACTTTTTTATAGTAAATTTATAAAATTCTATATATAATGCCTTTACTATAGAGAAGGCTTATAAAAAAAGAGAGCCTAAGCCCTCTTTATAAAACAGTTTATTCTGTCATCTTATATATTAAATTTTTTATCATCATAGTACTATCTTTGCTTGTATTTTTTAAACTTATGTCTAAATCTTTTAGCTCATTCATAAACTTTAGTAAAAACTTATAATTATATGAGTGCGCTAGGCTTGATAGCTTTTTGTACTCGTATGGCGATATTTTTAATAAATCTTTTTTCTCAACTTCGCTTTTTTTCTCTATATCACAAATTTTTAATTCTAAAAGGAGTCTTACGTTTCTAAAAATCATATATGAGGTCTTTATGTCTGCTTCGTCATTTCTTAATAGCTTCTCATATTCATTAAGTGCCGCAGCTGTCTTTTTATTATTGATTGCGTCTATCATGGCAAAGATATTGTCAATGGTATTTTCCTTAACTACATTTTCAATTGTGCCTCGAGTGAGTCTGCCCTTGCCTATGTAGCTCGCAAGTTTATCCACTTCTGATTCAAGGCTATACATATTAACGCTCTCATCGCTGTAAAAGCCAAGTCTATCGATCAAGAATCTTGATTCGGCAAAACCTGCTTCTACGCCCAGCTCGTTAAATTTACGCGCCGTCCACTTAACAAGGTCCTCTATCTTTTCCTTGTCAAAATTTACTATGTGGTCGTTTTTCTTGAAATATTTATAAAATTTAAGTGTCTTTTTTATGCTATCGTCCTCGTCCATAAATATGATTATGCTAGCATCAGGCATTTTCTCAAGCTCCCCAAGTAAATCGTCATCGTTAAGCGCTTTGATGCTCTCATTTGCCTTTCTCACAACTGTGATTTTTTTCTCAGCCATAAGAGGAAGCATAGTGATATTAGCCTTGATATCTTTAATCAAATTCTCTGAGTACTTGAGATCCGCTAGGTTCATAAGCCTTTGATTGCTGTCAAGATAATTATTTATCAGCGCATCCAAAGTCTTGTCCATGAGATAGCACTCTATTCCCTTGAAAAGATAAGCGCCGCTGACATTATTCATTTTTACTTCATTTAAAAAATTTCTATAGTTCATAAATCATGTCTCCATATTTTTTATACTCATCAATTATTATACTTATTATATAAGAAAATATTATAGATATCAAGGTCAATAAGAAAATGTATTTTTTCATATAATCAAGATAATTGTAATATTCTTTATAGAAAGTTTCTATCACATATCCGTTATCTTTGAAGACAACGCTAATCATGCCTTGCCTGTCGGTTCTGTAAAAATTTGCGCCAATGCTTTTGAAGTTTTCAAGCGTTTCTTCATGTGGATGTCCATAAGAGTTATTCAGCCCTTGCGAGCTAATTGCATCTTTTGGCATAGTTTTTTTAAGAAAATTAATTGATGAACTAGTTTTTGATCCATGATGAGGGACTTTTAATATGTCAATTTTAGATAGTTTATCAATATAATAATCTTCAGCTTCTCTCTCAATATCGCCAGTAAATAGAGTTTTTGTACCATTCACCTTTAGTACGAATAAAAGTGAGCTATTATTGCTATCAAAATCTCTGTCTCTGTGTACAATCTTGATATAATTATCATTACCAATGTCAATACCATTAATATTATTTGGATTTATATAATTAATTCCTCTAGAAATTATCTCTTTTTTAATAAATTCTGGAGCTAATTCCTTGTAAAAACAGATGTTCTTTACCTTAAAATCATCTAGTAAATAGATGAGGTTACCATAGTGGTCGCTGTCAAAGTGAGAAATGAAAATTATGTCAATAGTACTTACGCCCGCATTCTTAAGGACTTCTCTAAGCGTTCTATCGTATGAAAATGATGTGCCCATGATGTCTCCTGCCACATCGACCATAATTTTCTTATTATTTATATCTAAAAGCATTGCCTCTTCTTGACCTATGCTAATCATATTGAGCGTGTCATAATGCTTTTGATTTTTCATATATATGAAGCTACCTGTGAATGTGATTATAGCCATCATCATAAGCATGAACTTCACTAGCTTTGTCTTCATGTAGCTAAAATTATTTGCAAAATAAAAAGCTATAAGCAAGACGAAATATCCTAAGATAAGCGCATCCTGATTATATAGCGAAACTTTTAAAATATCTACTCTTGCGATAAATAATAAAATTTTGTATAGACCGCTTAGTATATAGTCAATGAGTACAAATAAGATAGATAATGGGCTTATAATTATTGAAATCACAAGTATTATAAAGCTTGCTGTGATTACGGCTGAGTAAATCGGAAGTAAAATTAAATTTGTGATTAGTGAAATAAAATTAAACTCGTGAAATGTATATAGCTGAATTGGTGCTAAAACTAGGTTAATCGCAAGAACAAAGAGTACCCCTTCTTGAAGCTTATTCTTCTTATCTCCAAGTTTTTTAAGTCTTCTAAAAATTATTTCTATCGCATAAGCTGCTCCATAAGAAAGATGTAGCGAAACCGAAAATACATAGTATGGATTTATTAAAAGCGTTATGATTAGCGCAATTGATATGATTTCAACGCGTTCTATGTTTATATCGTAAGCAAAGGCTAGATCAAGCGCGATAAATAATATCATGGCTCTTAAAAATGATACTGGATAATTGATTACAGCGCCATAAATGATTAAAAATATTATGCAAATGCTGCTCGCCTTTCTTTTAGAAACTCCAAGACCCACGAGTATAAAAATGATGGCAAAACTTATTAAGGATACGTGAAGACCAGAAACTGCAAGTAAGTGTCCGAGACCAACCGATCTATAAGTTCCAAGCTCATCTTCATCAAGATAATTTGTATTTGACATAAATATCGCCTTGAGAAAGTTCGAGTTACTTGTATTCATCTTGTTTTTAGTTAGCGCATCAAGCTTATTTTCAAAAGCAAGATTCAATTTTTCTGCCAAAGACATTTTCCAAAAGATTTTTTCAAAATCCTTAAACTTTGCCTTGTACTTAATATTTTTTGTTAAATAATACATCTTTTCATTGAAAAGATTTGGATTCGCGTTTATCCTGATATCTTCAAGTTTAGAATTCACTTTAATAGTGTCAAAATTAGCCAGTGCTTCTTTTCCTGAGTAGTAGCACTTAAGCCTTTCATTAAAAATATTGCCATCAATATTTTTCACAGTACCAAAAAAAGTAGAGTATCCATCATATTCCTTAAGATTTTGCACTCTAATTATGTATTCTTCACGCTCATTCTTATATTTTTTAAAAATGCTCTGTCCCCTATAATTAGTGTAAATAGCTGTTAGGAAAAATACAATCACAGACAAAAGTAAATAAAGCCTTGTACGATTTTTTGCAAATATGCTTAGGCCAAAAATTATACCAAGGCTTATTAAAATATAGCTATTGATATTAAAATAATAAGTGTAAATGGCTGCGAGAACCATAATACACGCAAAAAACGAATATTTTCTTCTCATAGTTCCTCAATAGAATTATATCACTTATATCTAATTATTAAAAGAATTTACTCAAAATAAGTGACTTTTTTACAAAAATATATTATAATATACTTGGTGATTATATGGAAAATATTACAGATACTTATATTGAACGCAGAAAAATTTATAATATAGCACTGAAAACGGCTGAGCTACTTATTAGAAATGGCTCGGAAGTTTCAAGGGCAAACGACACAGTTAAGAGGATACTTTCAAGTCATGGCTACTTCGATATACCTTTATTCCTTTCGCCTACAGTCATCATTATAGGCGACAACAGTGATAATTCCTCCTTCTATCTTGTAAAAAATATAGAGACTAGAGGCAATAACATTGGCAGGGTCAATATGATTAATGCATTTTCAAGAGATTTTTGCGCAAAGAATATAGAAGTAGATGATGCTATGAAAAAGCTTGAAGAAATAGAAAAAAGCAGCGAATACAGTTTTACCATGATACTAGTTATGGCATGCATAGGCTGCGCTGTATTTACCCTAATGCTTGGAGGCAGCCTAAGTGACTTTGTTTGCTCAATATTTACATCAGCGCTTGGTTTTGTAGTGAACGAGTATATACTAAAACTTTCAAAGACACCTTTCTTAGGTAACTTTATATCTTCTTTGGTAGCAACACTTGCGGCAGTTTTGCTTGTTAAGCTACATCTGGGACACAATTTAAACATGATAGTTGTTGGATCCATACTTCCACTAGTACCGGGAGTTGCCTTTACATCAGGAATTAGAGACTTTTTAAGTGGCGACTTAATCTCAGGTACAGCAAGAAGCTTCGAGGCAATCTTTGTAGCGGTAGCCATAGCCTTCGGCGTTGGTAGTGTATTAATGCTTGTTTCACTAATGGGAGGTATATAATGAACTACATCATCAAACAATTTTTACTAGCAACAGTTTCATGCGCAACCATATCCGTCTTATTCAATATACAAAAGAAAAATATATTCTTGTGCGCAATCAATGGTGCAATTTGCTGGACTTTATATATGTTCCTAACAAAAAATAATTTCAGCTATATATTCTCTTCATTATTATGCTCATTGTTATGCGGCATACTTGGAGAATTTTTTGCAAGGTGCCAAAAAACACCAGTTAACTGCTACTTCATAATCGGCGTAATACCACTAGTTCCCGGACTTAAGATATATCAATCGATGAACTATTTTATAACAGATAATTTAAAAAGCGGAGCAACAGAAGCAGTGCAATCACTCTTCATGGCTATAGCAATAGCTGTTGGACTAATGATAGCATCTTCAGTAAGCAAAATATTTAGAAATATAAGAGCACAAAAAGAACTAAGAAAGCTAAAAGTATTTTACAAAAACAAAAATAAATAAAATATCTAGATAAAAAAATCCACC
>NZ_HG326225.1:0-76226 GCF_000312505.2 Fenollaria massiliensis
AAGTTTTTTAAAAAATTTTAAAGTTTTTTGTAAATATTTTTACTTTTTATTTACACTCCGCTCCATGTAGTTGTCAAGTAAATTGCTTTACACAAATTTTTTATTCGTCTATATACTTCAATTGCTTTTTCTTTTTTCATGTGCTATAATTTTCTTGGTGATTATATGAAATTTATTGATTTAAACTCTATGAGTGATGAAGAAAGAATCCCTTATATAAAGGAAGTCTTTTCTGGTAAATATACTGAGGCATCAAAAAAGCATCCTGATATCCTTAGTCTTATTAAATTAAATAACAATTCAAGGCCAAATCCATTAAATGAGATTGCTCTTGAAGGTGTTTGGGGGCTGAATTTGATTCTTAAGTACAATAAGAAACTTAATTACTTGGTCATCTGTCCTGAGTACATAAAAACTGCTGAGGCGCAAAGCCTTGTTGCTGAAGCGTTTGATAGAGATGCCAAGCTTTATTTCGTCTCGAAGAAAACTTTTGACTACTTAAGTGAGGAGAAGAACCCTCAAGGCATCATCACGGTCTTCTTTATGAATGAAGGCAGCTTCAAGTCCATTGATCCCACTAAGCCTCTAGTTGTGCTTGACGGTCTTGAAATTCATGGCAATATTGGCACTATACTTAGAACGCTTGATGCGCTTGCCATCTATGATGTTGTCTTTATCAATAGAAAGGTCAGAATCAATCACCCGAAACTTGTTCGCTCCTCTCTTGGAAGCTTTCTTAATATGAATATTATTGATACAAATTTCGATGAACTTTATTCTTATCTAATGGATAATGGCTATACCATTTACTTAACTGATACTGATGCCAAAGCCATATACATGGATACTGAATATAAGGACAAAGTTTGCTTTGTGATTGGCAGCGAAAAATATGGTATATCGCTTCCTTGGTATGAAAAGCGCTATGAGATGATTAAGATACCGATGCATGGTGATTGTGATAGCTTAAATGTTTCGATTGCGACATCAATAATTTTGTATGATTACATGATGCGTTATAAAAGATAAATTATCGTATAAAAAAAGACGATAGAGTTTAATTATCTATCATCTCTTGCGTTTCTATTTAATTATTTGGCTCGACAAACTGGGATTTGTTTTAGTTATCTCCCATTTTCTTTAATTCCATATGTAATACACAAGCAAATACTATCTCAATAATACATGCCGCAACAGCAACCGTTGTGCCGTTTAATGCACATCCTAAAATCAAAGAAATCATCGGAATGGAAATTGCAGCAACTGTATATCCCTTTGATTGATACAACCATGAATAGGGAAATAAATGTGCTCCAAACACCATAGCGTATACCATAATCATCTTTTCCGGAACCGCACTAAACACCCACATAACGATTAATAAATAAACCATTTGATTTAAGGTGAAAATGAAGCCTAATTGTCCAAGTGGATTTTGTTTTGAAAAGATATCCACCTTTATAAGTTTACCAATGAGCCAAGACAGCGGTAATAATGGGCATGAACAGCAAAACACCAATAAATTTTTCATATTCATATTGATATCTAAAATTGACACAAGTACTATCAGAAGCCATATAATCACCGATGCCATGATAAATGGTAATCCTTTTTTCTGCTGAATTGCAATTTCTTTTCTTAATTTATCCATCATTTTCTCCTCCACAAATTCTAATTTATCTAGTTCTATTATATAATATAGTCCCTCGCATGTGTAGACTCTTACAGTAAATATTACAATCTGGTTATCACTGTATTACCATTTATCTTAGCTTTACCCTTTCGTGTAATATACTTTTCAATATCAAAAACATTTCTCTCATCATAATCTTCCAATAACTTGTAATTCTTATGCTTTGTAATATCGAATTTATCAGACAAGAAATGTCTTACTACTCTTAGATAAAAATATACCAATTTTAATAATCTCCGTCTAAGTAATCCTCAAGTTGATATTCTTTCCCATCAACTTCTATAAACCATGTGCTATAAGCATCTATATTTAAAGGATTATCATCAACAACATGAGTTTTATAATACTCTGTATATATACTATACACGAGATTCTTTCTTGTGTCATTCTTATCTATTTTCCCATTATAAAAAGATATATATACAGTAGATACTTTTGTATCTTTTTCCCAATATTTGCTTGCAATTTCATCCATGTGATTGGTATTTATGAGTGGTTTTAATTTATCTATTACTTTTTTTACATCATTAATTTTAAAATTTTCAGATGTAACAAAATTAATATATAAGGATGGTCTTAAAAATTTTATTTGAATCTCACCTATTTTTTTATTTGATGACATCTCTTCTTTAAACAAATGAAATTCTTCACTTTTAACATTTTTTTCTTTAGAACAAGAAGTTATAAATATCAACCCTATCATTAAAGTCACTATTATTAAATTTTTCCTGTTTTTATTTTTCATTTAACCTAACTCCATCTTTTTTTGTAAATATTTCTCTACATCAAAAACATTTCTCTCATCATAATCTTCCAATAACTTGTAATTCTTATGCTTTGTAATATCGAATTTATCAGATAGAAAAGGTATTACTCCTCTTAGCTGGTATATACACTTGCCACCATCCATTACAGTTATTTAATCTTGGCTCATAAGTTCTTTGCCGTTTTTTGGTAATTTAGACCAAAATATTTTTGATTTGATCTTGTTTCTGATGTGTTATATAGATCTAAAGTAGAAACTACGTTTAATAACGTAGTATCATGCTTAATATAAAAATTAAACTGGGATTCATAACAAACCCCAGTTTCATAATTAGCGTATTCTTTTAGTATAATTTTGCTCCTGCTGGTATATGATTATCTACCATTAATAAATGAAGCTTTTCTTTGCCTTCTTCTTCGTGTATTGCTGATAAAAGCATGCCGCATGAGTCTATGCCCATCATGGCTCTTGGTGGAAGGTTGACTATTGCGATAAGTGTTTTGCCTACTAGCTCTTCTGGCTCGTAGTATTCATGTATACCGCTTAATATCACTCTGTCTTCTCCTGTTCCGTCGTCAAGAACAAATTTTAATAATTTCTTTGACTTAGGTACTGCTGAGCACTCTTTTACCTTAACTGCTCTAAAGTCTGATTTAGAAAATGTTTCAAAGTCTACCATATCTTTAAATAATGGTTCTATCTCAACTTTTGAAAAGTCAATCTTTTCATCCGCTTTAACGCTTGCCTTTGGTGCTGCATCTGCATTAGGATCAGCGCCTATTGGCTTCATTGTTGGGAAGAAGATTACGTCTCTTATAGATGCCTGATTTGTTAATAGTATGATTAATCTATCTACACCTATACCAAGTCCGCCTGTTGGTGGAAGACCAACTTCTATAGCGTTTAAGAAGTCTTCGTCCATTGGATGAGCTTCGTCGTCGCCATATTCTTTTTGTCTTAATTGCTCTTCAAATCTTTCTCTTTGATCGATTGGATCGTTTAATTCTGAGAATGCGTTTGCAATTTCCCAGCAATTAGCAAAGGCTTCGAATCTGTTAGTAATTCTTGGGTCATCTGGATTTCTCTTTGCTAATGGAGAAATTTCTACTGGGTGGCCAATGATAAATGTTGGCTGATCCATATATTGTTCGCAGAATTCTTCGAACATTTCGCTAATAACGTGTCCTCTAGTCATGCCAGGTTTTATCTCTAATTTATGTTCTTTAGCTACTTCGATAGCTTCTTCATCTGTATTTATCTTATCAAAGTCAACACCTGTGTGCTCTTTAACTGCATCTTGCATCTTGATTCTTTTCCATGGTGGAGTAAAATCAATAGTTTTGCCTTGATACTCAACTTTTGTAGTTCCCAAAACTTCTTTAGCTACATAAGCAACAAGATTTTCAGTTATTTCCATCATATCGTTATAGTCAGCATATGCTTCGTATAGCTCGATATTAGTAAACTCTGGATTGTGTCTTGTGTCCATACCTTCGTTTCTGAACATCTTACCCATTTCATAAACTTTGTCAAAACCACCAACTATAAGTCTCTTTAGATAAAGCTCGTTCGCTATTCTAAGTGACATATCGATGTTTAGTGCGTTATGATGTGTTAAGAATGGTCTTGCGTTTGCGCCACCAGCAATATTGCCAAGTATAGGTGTTTCTACTTCTAAGTAGCCTAAATTGTCTAAGAATTCTCTAATCTTTTTTATGATTTTATTTCTTAATAAGAATGTTTCTTTTACTTCTGGATTTACGATTAAATCAACGTATCTTTGTCTGTATCTAAGGTCTGGGTCTTTTAATCCGTGCCACTTTTCAGGTAGTATTTGTAAGGATTTGGAAAGTAATGTAAGCTTTTTAGCTTTTATACTGATTTCTCCTGATTGTGTTTTAAAAACTTCGCCTTCAACGCCAACGATGTCGCCCATATCTAAGTATGAGATAATCTTGTAGGCTTCTTCGCCTAATTCGTCAATTTTTGAAAGGATTTGTATTCTGCCTTTCATATCTTGTATGTCCATAAATGAGATCTTGCCGTGGCCTCTCTTTGACATAACTCTACCAGCTAAGGTAACTTCTTTGCCTTCAAATTCTTCAAAGTTATCAGTAATATCTGTTGTGTGATGATCAGGATTGAACTTTTCAATCTTGAATGGGTTCTTGCCTTGATCTTGTAAGTCTTTTAACTTTTGTCTACGAATTTGAAGCATTTCATTTAAATCTGTGTTTTGCATCTTTCAACTCCTATGATATCTTTGTTATTTTATATTTCTTAATACCCGATGGTGCTTCTACTTCAACAACTTGATTTCTTTTTCTGCCTATCATGGCTCTGCCAACAGGGCTTTCATTTGAGATCTTGCCATTAAATGGATCCGCTTCTACAACACCAACGATTTGGTATTCTAAAAACTCGTCTGTATCCAAGTCCTTGAACCTAACATTCGAGCCAACCTTTACCGATTTATTATCTGTATCTCCTGCTTCGTCTATAAGTACTGCATTTCTAAGTATGTTTTCTAGTTTAGCAATTTTTTCTTCAAGTGCCGCTTGATCATTTTTAGCTTGATCATATTCAGCGTTTTCACTTAAGTCTCCGTATCCTAGAGCTATCTTGATCTTTTCGGCAACTTCTCTTCTTGCGACCGTCTTAAGATACTCAAGCTCTTCTTCCTTTTGTTTTAAACCCTCTTCTGTTAAGTATTGTTCTTTGGCCATACATCTCTCCCCTTACATATATATTAACATTGTTATTATATTAGATTTAATCATAATTGTCAAGCATTTTAATCACAATTGTTATCACATTAGCAATGTATATAGACTAAAAAAGATCTAAATAAAACTTAGATCTTTATAATTTTATTTATCTGTTCTTAAGCTCTTCTTCGATAGCCTTTCTTAAGCCAGCCTCATCGTCTGGAAGGTCTTCATTAAATGATGGATCAAGCACAAATAATATACTTGAGTCTTTTTTAAGAATGATGCACTCGCCATCTTCAGAGTCAGAATAGTCTCTAAAAGCTTCGATACCCATGTCATCAAGTATCTTAAATACAAGTTCTAGCTTTTTATTGCGTCTTGTAACATAGTCTTCAAGCTCATCTGTGCCGATGGCATAAGCGCCAATCACTTGATATTTATCGTACATGCCCTTATATTCATTAAGCACGGGATACTCTTCGACATCAACATAAAGATATTCTCTATTTAAAAATATGTCTCTTGATAGAATAAAATCGGCATCGTTAAATTTTAGCTTTAAAAGTGCTGGAAAACCATCTAAATATATTCTATAGTTGTAGCCATCTTCTTCAGGTTTGCAGCTTGGAATGCCTTTTAAAAACTCTTTGTAATCTTTTTCTTCTTTGAACATGCCTATCGAGTAGACAAGGTCAAAGTCTCTGTATAGTCTTAGTAAATACATATAATCAACTCCTTAAAATATATATACCCAATTATAATTTAATCCAGTATCTTTTTGTTGAGTGAAATTCATCTTCTTTTAATATATTTTCAAGTACTCCTCCACACGCTTCTATGGTCTTTGCTGACGCTATATTATTAATGTCGCATGTAATAAGCACTTTTTCATAGTCATGATTTTTATAAAACTTAAGTCCCTCTTTAAGCATAGCTTTTGCAAAACCTTTGCGTCTTTCATCTGGTACTATTGAGTAGCCTATGTGTCCACCAAACTTCATTAAAAAGTCATTTAGTTCAAATCTTAAATTTATCATGCCAATAACTTTGCTCTCATCGTCATCAGTATAAATATATTGCATCGCAGGGACTATTCCATCTGGGCAGGTGCTTTTATTTTCTATTGACTTATTCCTTTCAAGCCACTCATCAAAATCAAGTCTTTCAAGTCCACTAACTCCACAAAATCTTTCTCCTGCTTCTATTATTTTCTCTTTAAATTCTAAAACTATATCTTTATGATTTTTATTTGCTTTAATAAGTTTCATCTCTTCACTTCCTTTTATATATTATAATTTATTGAAGTGTGAATTGCAATAAAAAAGATGCGAAAATCTCTCCTCGCATCTAATTAAATATATTTATTTAAATTATTTATCTAAGCCAGCCATTCTCTTGTAGTTTGCAAGTCTGTCTTTTGCAGATTCTTCAGCTGCTTTGAATAAAATTTCTGCTTCTTCAGGGAAATCCTTTTGAAGTGATGTGTATCTTACTTCAGAGCCTATGAAGTCTTGGAATGATTCTGTAGGATCTTTTGAATCTAGTACAAATGGATTCTTGCCTTCTTTTTCAAGTCTTGGGTCGAATCTGTATAGGTGCCAGTAACCAGCAGCAACGGCTTGTTTTTCTCTGTTAACGCTCTTGCCCATACCGCATTTTAATCCGTGGTTGATACATGGAGCGTAAGCGATGATGATTGATGGTCCATCGTATTCTTCTGCTTCTTTAATTGCTTTTAATGCTTGGTTCATGTTAGCGCCTAGAGCGATTTGAGCAACGTATACGTAGCCATAGCTTGTCATCATTAGACCAAGGTCTTTCTTTCTGATCTTCTTACCAGATGCTGCAAATTTTGCAACAGCTGCTGTTGGAGTAGCTTTTGATGATTGTCCACCTGTATTTGAATAAACTTCTGTATCGAATACAAATACGTTGATGTCTTTACCAGATGCTAGTACGTGATCAAGTCCGCCAAAGCCTATATCATAAGCCCAGCCGTCTCCACCGAATACCCAAACAGATTTTCTAATCATGTAATCTCTTAATTCATCAAGTTGTTCTAGTATTTCGTCTTGAGCTGCGTCTCCAGTTTTCTTATCTAATTTCTTAGCCATCTTAGCATAAGCTTCTTTGCTTACTCTTTCGTCTCTCATATCTGATAACCAAAGTTTGAATGCTTCTTCTAGTTCAGAATCCTTATTGTCTAGAGCGTTGTAGCTTTCCATTAGAGATTTAATTCTGTTTCTATTAACTTCATCAGCTAAAGCAAAACCATAGCCATATTCAGCGTTATCTTCAAATAGTGAGTTAGCCCAAGCAGGTCCCTTGCCGCATTTGTTTACGCAGTATGGAGTTGATGGAGCTGAACCTCCCCAAATTGATGAACAACCAGTTGCATTGGCAATGATCATTCTGTCGCCATATAATTGAGTGATTAACTTAGCATAAGCAGTTTCACCGCAACCAGCGCAAGCGCCTGAGAATTCAAGAAGTGGTTGTTGGAATTGAGATCCCTTAACACTAAATTTATCCATAACGTCGTCTTTAACTTCAACTTCGTCCATAGCGAAATCCCAATTTTCATTTTCTACTTCTGCAATGTCTTCGAAATGAACCATTTCTAGTGCTTTATCCTTAGCTGGACAAATGTCAGCGCAGTTACCGCAACCTGTACAGTCAAGTGAAGATACTTGCATTCTGTATTGTAATCCTTCTAGTCCCTTGCCTTTAGCTTCGATTGTTTCAAATGTTTCAGGAGCCTTAGCAGCTTCATCTGCGTTTAAAAGTATTGGTCTAATTACAGCGTGTGGGCAGATGTATGAACATTGGTTACATTGGATACAATTTTCTTTCTTCCAATGTGGTAGGTTAACAGCGATAGCTCTCTTTTCGAACTTAGCTGTACCATTTTCAAAAGTACCGTCTTCAATACCTATAAACTTAGATACTGGAAGAGTGTCACCCTTTTGAGCGTTCATTACTTCAGCAACTTCTTCAAAGAATTTAGTAGTTTCTTTCTTTTCTTCTTTTTCGTCTTTTAAGTCTTTCCAGCTTTGTGGATATTTAATTTCTTTTAATTCTTCAATACCCTTATCAACTGCTTGGTAGTTCATGTTAACTACTTTTTCACCCTTACGTCCATAAGATTTAACGATAGAGTCTTTTAAGTGAGCAATTGCTTCGTCAAGAGGAAGTACTTCAGATAACTTGAAGAATGCAGCTTGCATAATCATGTTAGTTCTTCCGCCTAGACCGATTTCTTCAGCTATTCTAGTTGCGTTTATTGTGTAGAACTTAGCATTGTGCTCAGCAATAGAGCGTTTTAAGCTGTTAGGTAAGTTTTCTTCTAGTTCCTTTTCGTCCCAAATGCAGTTTAATAAGAATGTTCCGCCATCTTTAAGTCCATCTAATAAATCATATAGATTGATGTAAGATTGTTTTGAACAGCTTATGAAGTCTGCGTGACTGATTAGGTATGTTGATTTGATAGGTGATTTACCGAATCTTAAGTGAGAAACAGTTACACCACCTGATTTTTTAGAGTCATAAGCAAAGTAGCCTTGTGCGTATAAATCAGTGTTATCACCGATAATCTTGATAGCTGATTTGTTAGCACCTACTGTACCGTCTGAACCGAAGCCCCAGAATTTACACTTGATAGTTCCTTCTGGTTCTGTATTTATAATTTTCTTAATTTCTAGTGATTTATGAGTAACGTCATCATTGATACCAATAGTGAAGCCATTGATAGGGTTTGATGATTCTAAGTTTTCATATACAGATAAGATTTGTGAAGGAGTAGTATCCTTTGAACCTAAACCGTATCTACCACCAACGATAAGTGGCTTAGTATCTGCATCGTAGAACATTGACTTAACGTCAAGATATAGTGGTTCGCCTAGAGCGCCCTTTTCCTTAGTTCTATCTAGAACAGCGATTCTCTTAACTGTCTTTGGATATACATCGAAGAAGTATTTCTTAGAGAATGGTCTATATAGTCTAACCTTGATAAGACCAACTTTTTTGCCGTTGCTGTTTAAATAATCAACAGTTTCTTCAACTGTATCAGTTACAGAACCCATAGCAACGATGATGTCTTCAGCATCTTCAGCTCCGTAGTAGTTGAATGGTTTGTATTCTCTTCCTGTAATCTTTGAAAGTTCCTTCATGTAGTCAGCAGCTATTTCTACGATATCTTCATAGTGTTTGTTAGATGCTTCTGCAGCTTGGAAATAGATATCAGGGTTTTGAGCAGTACCTCTTGTTACTGGATGTTCAGGGTTCAAAGCGTTTTCTCTGAACTTTCTTAGAGCGTCCTTGTCAAGAAGTTTCTTTAGATCTTCATAGTCGATTACTTCAATTTTTTGAATTTCGTGAGAAGTTCTAAATCCGTCGAAGAAGTGTAAGAATGGTACTCTTCCCTTGATTGCTGAAAGGTGAGCAACACTTGCTAGGTCCATAACTTCTTGTACTGAACCAGATGCTAACATAGCAAATCCAGTTTGACGGCATGCCATAACGTCTTGGTGGTCACCAAATATGCTTAGAGCGTGTGATGCTAAAGCTCTAGCTGATACGTGGAATACACCTGGAAGTAATTCGCCAGCGATCTTATACATATTAGGTATCATAAGTAGAAGACCTTGTGAAGCTGTATATGTAGTAGTCAATGCACCTGCTTGTAATGATCCGTGTACAGCACCTGCTGCACCAGCTTCAGATTGCATTTCTTGAACTAAAACTCTTTCGCCAAATATGTTTGTCTTGCCATGAGCAGACCAACTGTCAACAGCTTCAGCCATATTTGATGAAGGAGTTATTGGGTAGATGGCAGCAACTTCTGTAAATGCATATGATACATAAGCAGCGGCTGTGTTACCATCCATGGTTTTAAATTGTTTTGCCATTTTTATTCCTCCTATTAAAATTATTATCTTTTACATGTTCAATTATATATCAAAGGCAAAAGTTTTGCAAGAAAATTTTATAAATGTGATTTAGATCACCTATAAGATTTTCTTATATTAAAAAATTTTATATATTTTTTTATTTTTATGTTCTTGGATTTAATATTATTATAAATTTTAATGATAATATTTTTATTCATATTAAGTAGTCATAAGCAATTAAAAAAAGATACTTAAATTAACTAAGTATCTTTTCTGAAAATTCATATATATCTTTTCTTTTTGGAGCAATGCCAACTATCTCATAAGTATCAACTTGATAGAAAGCTGCTAAAATTTATGGTAGAAGCATGAGGAATCTTCCAAATCCCAAGCACCTTGTTTTACGTAAAAATAGTAGGCTCGCGAATTTTTTAAAGTAGTAAAAAACGCACCACTTATACCTTTTTGCTTCAATTGTTTTATACTCGTTTGGTAAAGTTCTTTTGATAGACCAGTCCCTCTATATTCTTCAGAAACAAAAAACTCATCAATATAAAAAGTTGATTCAGTAGCATATCTTCTTATATGACCAATTATTGCACCAATTATTTTATTTCCATCGACAATTACATTGCCAAAAAATTTAGGGAAGCCTAAAATATCGCTTAAGGATTCTAGGGCTGTTTCTTTTGTCCATTTATTATTCCAAGGTGGAGCATTGTAGACATCTACCATTAACTTTGCTAATTCTTCTAAATCTGATTTTGATATTTTTCTAATTTCCAAATTGTTCTCCTTGTGATTCTTTACTTAAATTTATTTTATTTATTATTATCGTATATCAGTCTCATTTTTTAAAGTGTTATTTCTCGAACTTCTTTGTGTAACAAGTTTCGTCATACATTTAAAATTTTATTTTATAATCCAAGTAGAATCACTAGCCACGCTTGGACTATAGATGCGATTGGAATTATCAAAAATGGCGTTAAGATAAAATGTTCTTTAATAGCCAAATGTTTCATCCAATTTCCAAATTCGTAGTCTTCATGTCCTTCTGTACCTGGTATCACTATCTTATCCTTGTACTTTCCTTGGAACAAAATTACATCCAATAGAAAGAAATCTCCCAAGTTTAATATTGTCCACTGAATATAGCTCATCCAGAAAAGATCTCTAAGTCCTCTTATTCCCGTATGTAAAAGAGAGGTCACTCCATATATAAATACGATTCCTAAAATTATAAATGTAAGTATTAAATTTATTCTTTTTTCTTCTTTTGTCATCTTTTCTGGAGCCGAATTTTGTATTTTCTTTGGATAGGAATCAAAGAAAAATCTCGGGTTAATCAGTACAAAAGCTGCCACTGCACCGTTAAAAATAGCAGCCATTGCAATTCCATCTAATATTGCTCTTGTTATATCCATAATATTCTCCTTATTTATTTTCCAAAAAGATTTTTAGTTTCTCCGCGTATTCTTTGGGATGATCGTGGAGAAATTGTCCATGACCCATAAATTTTGTTTTAGTAATTTATATACAAATTTATTTTCTCCCAATAAGAAGCGTCGAACCGGAAAGTCCCAGCAAAATAGCTTCTTTGTGATTCATAAAAAGACCCTTTGTTGTATCAATTAATTTCACATCTTCGTAGCCATCTTTTTTCAGCTTTTCAATAAATTTATTCATATCTCCATATCTTGACTTGCTCATCAAATCATGAATAACAAAAACTCCACCTTTTTTAAGTACACGAAATGTTTCCAGTAAAAGTTTTTGTTTGTTTTTTCCTACAATGTTGTGATAAACATAGTTGCTTGTCACTGCATCAAAACTTTCATCTTCAAATGGAAGATTCACTGCATTTCCTTCTTCAAATCTCACATTTGCTACTCCCTCAGCCCTAGCATTGTCCTGGCAGAGCTTCTTTGAGAATTCACTCTTGTATGGACCACTCCATATATCACAACCCACCATGATTGCTCCTGGATTTTTCTTTGCACAGGCTATAGTAAGTGCGCCACTGCCGCAGCCCACATCTAAGCCCACTCCACCATCTTGGATTTTTAAATAGTCAGCAGTCCCTTCTATAATGACTTTAGCGAGCTTTCTTTTGCCCTTGTAATCAAAGCTCTTATATAAGATGCTAAGCCAGAAAGTAAGTAATATAAGTATTAGGCACAATGCCCCTAGGATAAATCCGCAGATAATCCTTGGCCTTCCTTGAAGAACTAGGTCACTTGCACCAAATATACCAAACAAAACAAGACTTACTAGACTTTCACAAATCTTAGCGACCAAGAGTCTTTTAGGCATCCAGTTTTTGTAGTCAGCTTTTATTTTCTTGTCATCATTAAAATCAAATTGTTTCATAAGATTTTCTCCTCATGATAAATAATTTAATAAAATTTTCCTTTATCTTCTAATATAATAATTTAATTCACAGCTTTATAATATTATTATAAATATATGTTAGCACTAGCTAATTAATTTGTCAAGCACTTTATATAAATAATTAAATAAACCTTGAATTTGTATAAAAAATGCTAATCCAATAAGACTCTTGCTAAGATTTTAATTTTAAACTCTTCTTTTTTACTTCAAGCAATAATTCAATAAAAAAAGATACTTAAATTAACTAAGTATCTTTTCTGAAAAATTCGTATATATCTTTTGCGTTTGTCTTTGATATACCCTTGATTGATTCTAATTTTTCAAGACTTGCTCTTCTGATTGCATCAATATCGTCGAAGGCTTCGTATAATATCTTCTTCTTTTTTGGACCGATGCCAACTATCTCATCAAGTATCGATTGATTGATGTTTTTCTCTCTTAAGGACCTATGATATGTGATGGCAAATCTGTGTGCCTCATCTTGTATCCTTGTGAGTATTTTAAAAAGTTCTGAGCTTTTATCAATTTTTATAATCTCGCCCATGTAAGCGAGTGAGTCGGTTCTGTGATGGTCGTCCTTTTTTAGACCAACGACTGGTATCTCTATACCTAAGTTATCCAAAACCGTCTGCGCGCTTGATGCTTGACCAAGTCCGCCATCCATAAGAATTATGTCTGGCAGCGCTGCGAATGAACCTTCTTTGTCCTTCATACTTCTTAAAAATCTTCTCTCTAGTACTTCTCTTAACGAGCCGTAATCGTCTGGACCAATTATGGTCTTGATCCTAAAGCGTCTGTACTCATTTCTTTGCATATCGCCGTTTTCGTAGACAACCATGGATGCTACTGAATTTTGTCCCATGGTGTTGGATATGTCGTAGCACTCAAGCCTATTTGGAACGTCTTCAAGCCACAAAAGATCCTTAAAGCGCTGCATCGCCATATCTTTTAAAGCTTTCTTCCTTATATATCTATCTGCATGTTTCTCAACCATGTCGATGGCATTTTTCTTCGTCATAAGCACCAAAGCTCTCTTCTCGCCTCTTTGCGGCACATGTATATCAACCTTATGATTTGCTATCTTTGATAGTGCTTCTATCATTTCCTCTCTGTCTGGAAAATCTATCTCCGAAATGATTTCATTTGGCATATCGATGTTGGCTGAGTAATGCTGCGAGATAAAGGCTTTGAATATGTCTTTGATCTCGGTCTTCTTTTCATTTTCGAATAAATAATAGTTTCGCTCAACGATTTTACCGTCACGAATGATAAATAATTCTAGTATAACATCTGAAATTCCTTCCGCATAAGCAAGGACGTCTCTATTGATGGCATCGGGCGAAGTAATTTTTTGCTCCTTATGTATGTCATTAAAAGCATTGACCACGTTTAAGTATTCGGCTGCCTTCTCAAACTCAAGATTTTTAACCGCTTCGTCAAGCTTTGACTTATATTTTTCCAAAATAGATTTATCTTTATTTTGCAAAATTTTCATCGCTCTATCAACAAGTTCAGCGTACTCTTCCTCAGTGACATCTGCTTTGCAAGGCGCAATGCACTTGCCGATAAAATAATTTAGACAAGGCCTTATCTTTCCTTTGACTTTTTCAATATTTAAATTGCAATCTCTTAATTTAAGCTCTCTATTAATAATATCAATGCCGATGTTGACGCTAGCTGCGTTTGGATACTGGCCAAAGTACTTTGCTCCATCTTTTCTAAGTAAACGAGTTTTTAATATGCGCGGATATTTTTCATTAGTCGTTACCTTTATATATGGATAACTTTTATCATCACGCAGTACTATATTGTACTTAGGCACGTAACGTTTAATAAGGTTGGACTCTAAAATTAGAGCCTCAACCTCATTATCAACAATTATATATTCAAATTCGGCAATGTTTTTTACCATAGCCTTAACTTTTTCAGAGTGATTAGTAGAGCTTCTAAAGTAGCTTCTCACTCTATTAGATAAATTTTTCGCCTTGCCTACATAAATTATCTCGCCCTTGTCATTTTTCATAATGTAAATGCCAGGGTTTTTAGGCAGCTTTTTTATCTCTTCTTCAAAGTTAAACATTAAATTTCACTTGTTGCCTTTTTTAGCCAAGCTTTTTCATCTTCATTTAAAAGTGGGCATATTTTTTCATAAACAGCTTTATGATAATCGTTTAGCCATAATATTTCTTCAGCTGTAAGCATGTCTTTATCTATAGCATCCTTATCGATAGGAGCGTATGTTAGTGGCTCAAGTCTAAAGAATTCGCCGTATTTACTTGTTCCTGCGTCTTCAACATAAACCAAAACTTCAGTTCTAACGCCATATTTACCGTCTTCATAAACGCCTGGCTCAACACTGAAAATCATATTCTTAACTAGGTCTATGTCATT
This sequence comes from Fenollaria massiliensis, assembly GCF_000312505.2. Taxonomy (GTDB): domain Bacteria; phylum Bacillota; class Clostridia; order Tissierellales; family Peptoniphilaceae; genus Fenollaria; species Fenollaria massiliensis. The sequence goes on from NZ_HG326225.1 coordinate 14,842, forward strand.
GTATCTTGATGAAATATTGTGTGGTCCTTCGTGAACATTTAGTAAATATCCAACACCGTGACCAGTTCCATGAAGATAATCCATTTGGTGCTTGTAAAGGTCAAGTCTTGCTAAAAGGTCTAAGGATGAACCCTTAGTGCCTCTCTTAAATACAACGCTCATAAGTCTAATAAAGCCCTTTAATACAAGAGTAAATCCTTTTTTCTCTTCATCAGTTAATGCACCCATAGCCATGGTTCTAGTAACGTCAGTTGTTCCAAAGCGATATTGTCCGCCGCTGTCAACTAATAAAAGTCCTTTATTATCAAGCTTTTTGTTAGTTTCTTCACTTGACATATAGTGAACGATGGCAGCATTATCAGCATAACCGCAGATAGTCTCAAAGCTTTCTTCCAAGAAATCTTCTGACATTGCTCTAAAATCATGAAGTTTATTTTGAACAGTAAGTTCGTCAAGTGATTTTTTGTCAGACTCTTTAAGCCACTTCATAAATCTTGCAAGTGCCACACCATCAGTGATGTGCGCTTTCTTTACATTTTTAATTTCAGTATCATTTTTAACTGCTTTAAACTTAGTAGTGATATTTATATCACCTATAACATAGTTATCATCTTCAATAAGCTTGAACATGTATCTATTAATCTTGTTTTCATCTAGATAAATAGTTTTGTCTTTAATCTTTCTTAAATCATCTTCAAATGCTTCATATTTTTTAACTTCAACGCCTTGTGCATTAAGCGCCTTGATTATGGCATCATCAAGCTTATCAAGATCTGTATAGATGGCTGCCTTATCAAAATCAACGTAAGCGTATGAAATTAATACTGGTGAATCTTGTATATCATTTGCTCTTATGTTATATAGCCAGCAAATGTCATCAAGTGAAGCTATGATGCTTAGGTCAGCGCCTTCCTCTTTTAATTTGGCTCTTACTCTTGATAATTTATCCTTAGTGCTCTCGCCTGCTTCTTCACTAGATAATATAAAGGCTTTGTCCTTTTTAAGTGCAGGTCTATCAGTCCAAATTTCTGAGATTAGATCAACATCGTCAACAAATTTAACGTCCCTGTCATCAACAAGGTCCTCTATCCTTTCAAACATTGCTTCAGAGAAAGTTTTTCCGTTAAAACCAATCACTTCCCCTTCTTTAACGTTATCTCTTAAGTATTCCATAAATGTTGGAACACCTGGTTTGCCCCATTTATATAATTCATAAGAAGTGCCTTTTAATTGATTTTCAGCTTGAACGTGATATCTTCCGTCTGCCCAAAGCATTGCCTTATCCATAGTGATTATGACATTGCCTTGTGAGCCAGTAAAACCTGATATGAAGACTCTATCCTTGTAATGATCGGATAAGTACTCGTTCATGTGTGGATCAGCTGTGGCAACTATATACATAGTTATACCATTTTTCTTCATTAATTCTCTTAAACTTTTAACTCTATCGTCAATTGACATAATAAAACCTCCCTTATGAATGTATTATACCACAAAAATATATTTTTTTGTACTCTTTGTATTAGTCTTAGCTAATTATTACGAAAATGATAATATTTTAGCTTGTCTTTAATTATTTTATATGATATAATTAACAAATGAGAGAGGTAAAAAATGACAAGAATTATAATTGATAGTGCGAGTGATTTCACTCAAGAAGAAATTAAAGAATTTAATCTAGAACCCCTTTATGTAAGTGTTATTGATACTGATGATATAGAAAATATTTATCGTGACGGACTTGATATAAAAACGTCGGAAATATATAAAAACATGAGAAATGGCAAGATTTACAAAACTAGTCAGATCAATCTTAACCAGTACTTAGAGTGTTTTGAAAAAGTATGCAAAGAAGGCGAAGACTTCATATACATCTGTCTTTCATATGGCTTAACTACTGCTTGGGACTCATCTTGCATGGCTATACAAATGCTAAAAGAAAAGTATCCAAACATTAAGATGGTGTCTATAAATTCTAAATCCATGACTATAGGTGAGCAGCTTATCGTTAGAGAGATTATCAAGATGAATAATGAAGGTAAATCGATTGAAGAGCTTGAAGAAAGAGCAAAGTTCTTAGCTGGCAAAGTTAACCACTTATTTACAGTTGAAGACCTTGAGTATCTTTATAGGGGCGGAAGAATTTCAAAAGCAATCAAAGCTGTTGGTCAAGTCTTAAATATCAAGCCTTTACTTGCAAATGATGAGAACGGCGCTTTGATCTTAAAAGATAAAGTTCGTGGCGAAGCAAAAGTTTATAAGAAAATACTAAATCTTTACTTTGACGATGTAAGACGCAATCCTGATATACTTAAGCATACCATCATTGGTCATACAGATAACTTAGCAAACGCTCAAAAGCTTTATGAAATGATTAACGAAGAATTTGATGCGAAAGATATTGCTATAAGAGAGATAGGAACTGCAATAGGCGCACACGTTGGACCGGGCTGTTTAGCGATTGCCTACATTGATGAAACAAAATAATATTTTAAGGTCAAGCTATAAAAGTTTGACCTTTTTTATGCAATTCAATACTATTTACATAGAAAAACTCCTAATCAAATGATCAGGAGTTTTTTAAAAGATTATATTAATTAATTTTTATTAAAATTTTATATCGATATAGTCGCTTGTTAAGTCAATATTTAATTTTCTGAATAATTCTATATCAGTTAAATTTAACATAGCTGTTGAGTGAGCTCTTAAATTTCTTATATTAGAAAGATTGTCTATACAAAGCTTAGCGCTTGGATTAAACATCTTTGATGTTGCTAGGCAAATTAAAACCTCTTCAACATTTAGTAGCGGGCTCTCTTCTTTTTCAATTATTCCCTTAACTTCAATGATTGGTTCAAGTATAGCCTTATCAATTAAGTGCAATTCATCAGGAAGTTTTGATATATACTTAAGAAGATTAAGTACAGCAGCCGCAGCTGAGTCCATAAGTTCGCCGTCTCTACCAGTTATGATGGTATCTTCATATTCGATGGCAGTTACATTTGAGTTAGTGATGCCCTTCTTAAGAAGATCCTCTTTTTTATTTCTAGCAGCAACCAAAGATTTTCTGTCCTCTACCTTAAGATTTAATTCTTCCATAAGAGTCTTGATTCTTTGAGCTTCGTCCTTCTTTTGATTAGTCATCTTATAAGTAAGAAGCGCCTTTAGATATCTTCTGATAATTTCTTGTCTTGATGCCTCTTTAACAACTTCTTCGTCAATGATGCCGGACTTAATTCTATTTACACCCATATCAGTTGGAGATTTATAAAATTCTTCGCCCATAATTCTATCAAGAATCTTCTTTAATATAGGAAAGGCTTGTACGTCTCTGTTATAATTTACAGAAATTTCGCCATACGCTTGCAAATGGTATGGATCGATTTGGTTAACATCACTTAAATCAGCAGTCGCAGCCTCATAAGCAAGATTTAGTTCGTGCTTTAGTGGAAGATTCCAAACTGGGAAAGTTTCGAATTTTGCATAACCAGCCTTAACGCCGCGTTTATATTCATGATAAAGTTGAGATAAACATGTAGTCATCTTACCGCTGCCTGGGCCTGGGCCAGTCACAACTATGATAGGCATAGTAGTCTCAATGTATGGGTGCTTACCAAAGCCATCTTCAGAAAGAATTTTGTCAACATCATTAGGGAAGCCTTCAGTTTTGTCATGAAGATAAACCCTCATGCCTCTTGCTTCCATGTACTCTTTAAATTTATCAACATTTTCATCTTTCTTGTAACGATTGATAACAACGCTGTTAATCTTAATACCCTTTGCCTTTAATCTCTCGATAAGTCTAATTGCTTCTCTCTCGTAAGTCAATCCAGTATTGTTATTAAGCTTATTTGATATGATGTCTTGAGCGTGTATAGTTATGATGACTTCCATCCTGTCTTTTAATTTTTCAAGTAAAACAGTTTTTACGTCTTCATCATAACCTGGCAAAACTCTTTGCGCATGCTTATCGCCAATTAATTTACCGCCAAACTCCATATAAAGCTTCTCAAACTTTCCAACCCTCTTTAAAATATAGTCACTTTGTTCCTTTATATATAGTTCATTTGAAAAACCTAGTTTCATGTTTTCACCTCGTTAAGATTATAACACACGAGAAAAATTATTACAATTATTTTTTTGCGTATAATGAAAAAATTTTTATGGATTTACTTTTAACGAAAAATGTTTTAAAATGCTTTTAACACAAAAAAATCCTAGGACAAAAGTCCTAAGATTTTTTGTATAGTTTGTTTAATTATCTAAAGCTAATTCTATCTATGTGCCAATTTTTACCAATATTTATATCTATTGTTCTTCCTTCATACCAACTAGAGCCAAGTTCCCTATATAGTTGATCAAAAGTATAATTGGAATCAATTGTAGTATCTTTATCTAGTACATATCCATAATGATCATACTCACTTTCAAATAGTAGAACTGATTCATTTGCACCCCATGAAGCTCTTACTATCTTTATTGTCCTATCATATCTACCATTTTGTGCTCTGTAACCACTAGGTTCCTTTTCTGAATAGCTTCTTACTGTATTATTAATTATTTCAAAGTAATAGTATGTTACATAATCTAATGTTCTAATCTCTAAATCCTTATCGATTTTAACTTCATATTCTCTGCCTGTGTTGTATTCTTTAATACCTAAAGCATCGCTCTTTTTGTAATTTACTCTAGCTTGTACCCAGTTATTATTATATACATATCCATTGTTATATCTTGAATCAATAACCATAATTCTCTTAATAACATCTTTATCCTTTTCAAGAATAACTACTCTTGATCCTTCGCCTATATCTCTTACTCTTACTCCTCTTCTTGAATCAAAGCTATCTGCTGTTAAGCCATAATCGTAGTAATAAGTTTCTCTGTCTCTATAGCTATTTGATGAATTCTTTGGATATAATTCTATTTGATATTGGTCACGGTTTCTACCTTTATCATTATTTCTATATACGATGTATTCATTGTCAAAACCATCGCCAACGTCTATTGATACAACTTCGTCGTCATATTTAACATCTGTTTCTATTTCAACATATACTGATCCAAGTCTTGCTAGTTCATCATATGTCAATTTGCGTTCTCTATAAGATCTTCTAGAGTTGTCTCTACTGTCATAAATATCATAGTCTCTATCACTTCTTGGAAGCTTGTAAGTGTTTTCTCTACCGTTTAATGAAACTATTGTAATCTCTCTATAATTTAATTTCTTGATATATCCCTTGTAATCGTCTGAAGATGCTGTTACTTCAAGTGTTTTAACCTTTTCATTGTAGATAGTTGCTTTAACTTGAGAACCTCTCTTAACATCGATTAAATCTCTAGTTCTATTGTTAATTGTGATTGATGAATCAGAATCAACTTTAAATACTCTTGAAACTTTGTTCTTGCTGCTATCTGTATAAGTAATTTTGATTTCTTTGTTTGAGCTGTCAACGTTTGTTACTTCACCTTCAAGGCTGAATTGAACGCCCTTTGCGTTTATTGACTTAGCTTGCATTGCACCTAAAGATGAGTCAGCAGTAACTGTTACGTTTTGACCAACTAATAAGCTTGATAGATTACCAATGCTTCCATCTACTGTTATAACTGTTGATGGATTTATAGAGAATACCTTGCCAGTAGCTGTGTTATCGTTAACTAGCATTATAGCCGTAACTCCTGTGATACCAATTTCTTTAATAGTACCTGTAACAACTGTTGGTGTTGGATTAACTGGAGTTACAGGGTTTACTGGATTAACTGGATTAACTGGGTTAACTGGATTTACATTGCTTGTGTTTTTTGCTTGATACTCAAGTGCTGAATAAACCATTCTAGCTACTTGATCTCTTCTAACCGCTCTCTTTGGATAGAACATGCCTTTTCCAGTACCTTTTTCAGATATAACGCCAGCGTCTATAAGTCCAGCTACAGCTGCTCTAGTTCCTTCTGGGATATCGTTTACGTCCTTAAATGGAAGAGCGATAACTGGATCTGTTGATTTAACTCCCATTGCTCCTGCGAAAAATTCAGCAAGATTAACTCTACTTACAGGTTTATTTGTAGTAAACATTTTATTCTTTTTAGCTGCTTTTAATGTTGTCATATTGACAGCTTGTTTTGCTAAGCACTTAACAACGTTATCTTGTGCCCATTTTGGTACGCCTAGCGCTACTACGTCCTTAAGCCAAACTTGTCTTGCAGCTTGTAATGCTTTTTCATCGTATTGTGTAAGTATAGCTGCAAATCTCATTGCCTCTAAGAATGAAATGTCTTTGCCTGGTCTAAATGTTCCATTAGGATAACCTTGTATATATCCTTTGTTACTCATCTCATTGATGTAATTGTATGCCCAATGACTCTTAGGCACGTCTTTAAATGTTTTCGCACTTGCTGTGTTCATCGGTATAAATGTGATGCATAGCATAAATACAAGCACTAAACTAAATACTCTTTTTAAGTTATTTTTCATGTTTTTGCTCCTTTCATAACTATTTTACTAGTTCTTATGTAATTATTATACCATATAATATATGTTTTAAATATTACAATCTAGTTAAAAATTAGCTTTTATTATGTATATATCAATCGAATTTAAATTTTGTAACACGAACTTAACATATAAAAAGCAATTTATGTAGTATAATATAAGTGGAGTGGTATGTATGAAGAAAAAATTTATACTCTTCTTATGCTTTTTCTTAATTTTATTTACTAGCACAAATCTATGTGCAAAAAATTTAAACAGTAAATTTAAGAAAAGTGCCGAAGAGCTTAAGTCATACAATATAATACAAGGTGATTCGTCAGGTGATTTGATGCTTGATAAGAATCTTAAGAGAGAAGACCTCATAGTTATACTATCGAGGCTTATGAACGATGAGGAAAGAGCAAAAAAGTTTAGCTCTGAAACAAAGTTTACTGATCTTAAGAGCGCGAGCAAAGTCTACTTGCCTTACATCAACTGGGCTGTGTCAAATGGCTACATACACGGCATAACTAAGGATAAGTTTGGTTATGGAACTTTTGTTACTGTTAAACAGTATCAAGCAATACTACTTAGGATACTTGATTATTCATCTGAGGCGAAAAAGTGGGACATGGTCTCTGACTATGCAGTGACTTATGGTCTTATGGACGGTCTTGATCTAAAGCCTGATGATTATCTAAATCGTGGTGAGATGGCTTTGATGACTACGAACGCACTAAACACTCCAAAAAAGGGTTCGACACTAAATTTATTAAAAGTTTTAAACTTAAAAAAATAATTTAAAATTTTGGTCAAGCATAATCGCTTGGCTTTTTTATTTAGTAAAAAAACTTTATATCAATTTATAACAATATTTTTCTCATAAATTTATTTTTTAATAATCTTACATCAATAAAATATATCTATTAACAATTTTCATTTACAAAATATTTTTAAAATTTTCATCACATAAAATATCATAAAAAAAGAAGAACAATTATAAGCTGTTCTTCTATATAAATATATATTATTCTTTATAAGCGTAATAATAAAATATTATTAGTATCATGCCGCCAACAATATTACCAAGTGTAACTGGAATTAAATTGTGAAACATTGCCGCCATATCACATGTGCCGCTAATCATCATAGCTATAGGTAGATAAAACATATTGGCAACACAGTGCTCGAAGCCGCATATAATGAATATTGCAACTGGAAAAGCTGATGCAAAAACTTTTGCTGTTATCTCTTTACTAGCTGTCGCAAGCCAAACTGATAAGCAAACTAGGATGTTGCAGCCAATTCCTTTAACGAAAAGCTCTAAAAATCCTTGTGATGTCTTTGCATTATAAATATTTACAAAAAGCTCTTTTGTTCCATCTGATAAAATATTTGAATAAAATACTATAGCTACAATTAAAAGTGCTCCGATAAAATTATATAAATATACTTTTAGCCAATTGTATAATAGATTGCCAAGTTTTGTTCTTTTATCAAGTGTTGCACCAAACATGAGTATATTGCCTGTGAATAATTCTGCTCCGCCAACAACTACAGCTACTATACCGATGGTGAAGGTTAATCCAACAAGTATTTTTGTGATTTGCGGGTTAAATCCTTTACCAAGATTGTTCACTATAGTTGATGAAACGCCACCAAATGCTATATACATACCTGCTAATACACCTAAAAAGAACTGCGCTCTCGTCTTAAGCTTAGTTTTATTAACCCCATTAGACAAGGTCATGGACAGTACCTCTTTTGGGCTGAAATTTTCTTTTTCCATAATTTTACCCCCTACGCTTATATTATACAAGCATAGAGGGCTTTAGTCAAGATTATAAATTTTCTTTTAAGAAATCTTCTACCTTTTTTATTGCTTCTTCTTCATCTGCGCCTTCAATTATGAACTTGATTACCTCGCCTTGTTTTGCTTGTAGGCCCATAAGTCCTAAAATTGATTTAGCATTTACAATTTTTTCTCCTTTAGCTACTTTTACATCGCTTTTGATAGCTGCTAGTAATTTTACAAGTAAACCTGCTGGTCTTGCGTGTATACCTATCGGGTCTGTGATTGTGTATTCGAATTCTTTCATTTTGTCCTCCTTACGAATTTATTATTCTATCCTTTAATTCAAGTATTTGTCCAGGATTAACAGATAATTTGTCAAATTTATTTTTTATATAAAACTCAGTTAAGTCTGGGTCGCTGCCAAGCTCGCCGCAAACACTGATCTTAACGCCATTTTTCTTTGCGTTAGCCGCAGTCATCTCCATAAGTCTTAAAATCGCTTTATGATGAATGTCTCTGTGTCTTGCTATCTTTTCATTTTGTCTATCAACTGCAAGAGTGTATTGAGTTAAATCGTTTGTGCCTATACTGAAAAAGCTTACTTCCTTTGCAAGATCATCACTGATTATGGCTGCTGCCGGTGTCTCGATCATGATACCTACTTCAATATCTTCATTGAATGGGATATTTTTTTCTTTTAGCTCATTAAATATTTCTTTAATAAGCTCTTTTGCTTTTTTCACTTCCCAAACGTCATTTATCATAGGAAGCATAATCTTGATATTGCCATAATGAGATGCTCTAATTATTGCTCTTAGCTGAGCTTTGAATAAATCCGTATCATCAAGGCATATCCTTATCGCTCTATAGCCAAGAGCTGGATTTTCTTCCTCTGGTAGATTTAGGTAATCAACTTTTTTATCCGCACCTATATCAAAGGTCCTCACGATTACTTCTTTGCCTTCCAACGCTTCAGCCACGTATTTATATTCCTTAAATTGCTCTTCTTCTGTTGGAAGCGAGTCTCTGCCAAGATATAAAAATTCTGTTCTGAATAAACCTATGCCCTCTGCGCCATTCTTTAAAGCAAGCGGCAAGTCCTTTGAATTGCCAATGTTTGCGTAAACACTTATATGTGTTCCGTCCTTGCTAATGGCTTTGGCTGTTTTTAATTTTTCAAGCTCTAATTTTCTTTTTTCTTCTTTTTCTATTCTATCTTTGACATCTGCGAGTAATTTTTCATCTGGATCAATGATTAGAGCGCCTTCATAAGCATCAAGTATGGCAGTTTTGCCATCAATTGATTTATCAAAAGCGCTATCAAGATTCACAAGCGAAGCTATATTCATGGACTTAGCAAGTATTGCTGTGTGTGATTGCGTCGAGCCTTTCACTGTGACTATCGCAAGAAGCTTGTCCTTATCAATATTTAGCGTTTGACTTGGCAATAAATCTTCTGCGTACAAAATAACTTTTTCTTCAAGTCCCTCGTTAAATGAATTTTTGATGCCTAAGATATTTTTAATAAGTCTTTGAGAAATATCTTTTATGTCCTTTGCTCTTTGGCTAAAGTATTCATCGTCCATGCTATTAAAAATTTCATAAAATTTTTCTTCAGCAAGACTTACTGCATAAGCGGCACTATCTTTTTCTTCGTTAATATTTCGTCTAATTTCATCTTGGTACTCAATATCATCGATCATCATCTTGTGTACTTCAAAGATTTGTGCTTCTTCTTCGCCTGCATCCACTTTTGCTTTTTCAAATAATTTATCTAGCTCATCTATTGATTTTTTTACTGCTGCATCTAATTTATTGATTTCACTAGCTGTATCATTAATTTTTTCTTTGCTAATATTTATTTTTTCATCAGAGAAAACTTTTATCTTGCCTAAAACAAGACCTTTATTAGCTATAGTTCCTTTAATTGTTTTCATTAACTCCACCTATTTTTTTGCCTCTTATATATACATCGATTATGTTTAAATCTTTATCAACTACAACAAAGTTAGCATATTTGCCTACTCTTATGCTGCCATATTTATCATAAATACCAGCTTCTTTGGCTGAGTTAACAGCAGCTGATTTAACAAGCGATTCGAATGGAACGCCAATTGAGTAAGCGTATCTAATGCAGTCAAATAAATTACTTGCGCTGCCAGCTATAGTTCCCGACTCAAGTGTAGCCTTCTTGCCTTTTACATAAACGTCTTGACCGCCTAAGCTGTATTTGCCGTCCGAAAGGCCAGTTGCCATCATAGAATCAGATATTAAGATTACTCTGTCGTCACCAAACATCGCATATATCATCCTTATTACTGATGGATGTATATGAACGCCATCTGTTATGAGCTCAACCATGACCTCAGGGCTGTCAAAGGCTGCTCCGCACACACCAGGGTTTCTGTGCTTGATATCATTAAGCGCGTTAAATAAATGTGTTACCGATCTTGCTCCTAAATCAAAGGCTTCAAGTGCAGTGTCATAGTCACAATCAGTATGGCCAACTGATATAACGACCTCATCAGCTCTTTCTTTGATGAATTCTTTTGCTCCATCAACCTCAGGCGCTATAGTGATCTTTTTTATTCTATTATTAGAAAGTTTTTGATATTTGTCAAAATGCTCAAGACTTGGCATAGCTAAGTACTTAGGGTTTTGCGCACCAATCTTGTCCTTGGATATATATGGTCCTTCCATGTGCACGCCAATAAACTCAGCTCCCTTAGTTCCATCGTATTCGCCAATCGCTTTGAATATTCTTTCTAGCTCTTCATCTGCCAAGGTCATAGTAGCTGGAATGACTTGAGTAACGCCATTTTGCGCCTCATACTCGCATATTGCTTCTATAGACTCTTTTGTTCCATCGCATAGGTCCTTGCCCATCGCGCCATGGAAATGAATATCTGTTAAACCTGGAATGATGTAAGCATCTGAATAATCTTTAACGATATCGTCATTGCTATAAACAGTGAATATCTCTCCATTCACAGCAATATCCTTTCTAATAAATTTACCGTCGCAGTAAACATTAGCTCCTTTTATAAGCATAGTAACACCCCCTGATATTTTATACTTAATTATAAGTATGCTTATATTCATTTTACAATAAATATAGTATTTTTGCAAACTATTTTTTAATAAGTATTTTTAATTTCGTAAGAATGTGGTATAATATAAATAATAATAGTAATTATTATTTAATTTTTATTAAGGAGGTCATTATTATGATGAAAAAACTTCAAAACCTAGGTAAGGCTTTGATGCAACCAGTAGCTATACTTCCAGTTGCTGCTCTACTAATGGGTATTGGTTATTGGATTGACCCAACAGGTTGGGGCTCTAATAGCATTATCGCAGCATTCTTAATCAAGACTGGTGCAGCCATACTTGACAACTTGGGAATTATTTTCGCAGTAGGTGTTGCTTATGGTCTATCAAAGGATAGGAACGGTGCAGCAGGACTTTCTGGTCTAGTAGCATTCTTAATAGCAACTACACTTCTATCAGCAGGAACAGTTGCTATATTCAAAGGTGTTGATGCATCTGAACTAGCTTTAACTGACGGCTGGCAAAAAATGAACAACGGAAACGTATTCGTTGGTATCATCTCAGGTCTTGTAGCTGCATTTGCATACAACAAGTTCTATCAAGTACAATTGCCAGATGCATTTGCATTCTTCAGTGGTAGAAGACTTACTCCTATCATGACATCATTATTCATGATTATAGTATCAGCAATACTTTACTATGTATGGCCAATACTATTTAGCGCTCTAGTAGCTTTTGGTGAAGGTATTCAAAGTTTAGGCGCAATAGGTGCAGGTATTTATGCATTCTTCAACAGATTATTAATACCAACTGGACTTCATCACGCACTAAACTCAGTATTCTGGTTTGATATCGCTGGTATCAATGATATCCCTAACTTCTTAGGCGGAGCAGCTTCTCTAGAAGCAGGTACAGCTGTTAAAGGTGTAACAGGTATGTATCAAGCAGGTTTCTTCCCTGTAATGATGTTTGGTCTACCAGGCGCAGCTCTTGCTATGTATCAAGAAGCTAAACCTGAAAAGAAAAATGTTGCTAAATCATTATTAGTTGCAGCAGCATTCGCATCATTCTTCACAGGCGTTACTGAACCTCTTGAATTTGCATTCATGTTCTTAGCACCAGCTCTATATGTAGTTCATGCATTATTAACTGGTATTTCAGTTGCTATCGCAGCAGCTTTCCATTGGACAGCAGGCTTTGGTTTCTCAGCAGGTTTTGTTGACTACTTCTTATCATTAAGAAACCCAGTTGCTAACAATCCTTGGATGTTAATCCCACTTGGACTAATATTCTTCGTAATCTATTACCTAGTATTTAGATTCTTCATTAGAACATTCAATCTAAAGACTCCTGGTAGAGAAGATGACGACATTGAAGCAACAGCTGATACAGCTTCAGCTAAGAATGACTTTGATGAAGTAGCTGCCATCATTATCGAAGGTCTTGGCGGAAAAGAAAACATCGAAGACATTGACTACTGCTCAACTAGACTAAGAACTAGCCTTGTTGATGGAGCAAAAGTTAACGAAGCAAAGATTAAAGAAGCAAAAGTTTTAGGTCTTATCAAACCTGATAAGGATTCAATCCAAATCATTATTGGACCACAAGTTCAATTCGTTTATGATAAGATTCACGAAAATATTGGTAAATAATTTAAAATAATTACTATATGGACTCCGATTAATTTCGGAGTCTTTTTTTATATGAAGATTCTTGTTTAAACGCATAAAAAAGACGGGCACACTCACCCGTCTTCTTACGTTTATAAGTTTATTTATTTTTCTAAATAAGCTTTTAATAATTTTTCAGTATTGTCAATCGCTTTTATATTTGTTCTTTCGATATGATGTGATGCATCTGTGCCAACACCTATGCAAGCAAAGTTTAGATTAAGTCCAGCGACTGCTCCTAGTGAACCGTCTGAACCATATCTTTGATGAACATCTATAACGTAATCAATTTTATTTTTTATCGCTAAGTCTTCAAGTCTATCTCTAAAATCGATTGGATAAGGTGTTCTTGAATCTTTTGCAACTATTGTTACCTTGTCTTCGGCTGAATTATTTTCATAACTAACTATACCTATATCAAGAGCAAGTACTTCGTATGCATGCTCTGGCACATAGCTTATGCCGTGACCAAGCTCTTCAAAGTTTGTGAAATAAAACATTGTATCACATGCCAATTCAATATTTTTCTTAAGAACTTCTTCCATCACATATATCATGATGGCAGCGTGTATCTTGTTATCGATGAAGCGTGATACTAAAAAGTTTTCTGTCACTCTTGTGCGCGGCTCAAAAGCAACGAAATCTCCAACATTAACACCGATTGCTAAAGTTTCTTCCTTTGAAGAACTTTCAATATCAAATCTTATTTCAGTTGAGTGTCTTTCTCTTGGAAGAGTTTTTTCTCTTTCGTCTTCCATGGTGTGAACGCTAGCCTTGTTTGGTAAAACTGTTCCAGTAACTACGCCCTTCTTAGTATAAGTTCTAACTAGTTCTCCCTCAAGCGATGCGTACATAAATCCGCCAATATTTTCAAATTCTGCCCTGCCGTTGTCCTTGATTCTTGAAACGATTCCGCCAAGTGTATCAATGTGAGCAGTTACTATTCTAAGCTTAGATGAATCTTTTCCCTTCAATATAGCATAAAGAGCATTCTTATTTGTTTTTTCTAAGCTCAATTTTCCCTTAAAATGCTCTTCTATATAAGTATTCACCATCTGACACATGCCCGATGGTGAATCTATTTTTAATAATTTTTCTGCTATATCGAGAATTCTTTTATTCGACTCCTTCATAGTCTTCTACTTCGTAGCCAAGGTCTTCGATAGCCTTTTTAACTTTTGCTAAATCGAATTCTTCTTTGCTTTCAATATCAACATGACCTGATGCAAAATTAGCTGTTACTACATCAATCTCATCAAATTTTTCTAATGCCTTTTCAATAGCTTCGCTACATCCTTCACATTTCATTCCGTGTACTTTTAAAATTCTTTTCATTACTTAATCGACTCCTTATAAATTGATTCTATGGATTCTTCCATATGTTTATTGAATTCTTCATCTGTCATGCTAGCTTTAGCTCCTTCAGTTAGTGCTCTTGAGAAGGATGCGATAACTCTGTGATTTCTACCAAGTCTTTCGTTAGACTCCTCTCTTGAGTATCCACCTGAAAGTGCTACTATCCTTAGAACATTTTCATAATCATATAGTGGCAAATATAGATTATCTTCTTCAGGTAATGTTAGCTTTAACATGATGAAGTCATCTTTAGCTAATTTTTCTATATTTTCTTTTAATTCGTTTAATAATATTTTTTCGATTTCGCCCTTATATTCAGCGTGTATGTCAACTTCTGGTTCTATGATAGGAACAAAGCCTTTTGCGATGATTTTCTTAGCATAATCAAACTGTTGTTTTACTACTTCTTTTATGCCTACGCAATCAAATTCTTTTATAACTGATCTCATCTTAGTACCAAAGATGCCTCTTTCCTTCGCTCTTTCAAGAAGCGAGTCAAGTTTAGTCATCTCTTTCATAACTTGAACGCCATTTTCAAGATCTGCTAGGCCTTGGTCAACCTTAACGAATGGAAGTATTTCTAATTTATTCCATAAGTAATCAGCTGTCTTCATGCCATCAATTTCTCTGTCAATAGTTTGTTCAAAAAGTATCGCTCCAAGTATATGGTCCTTGTTAAAGCTTGGTGCTTTGATGATTCTTGTTCTCATTTCATGAACAAGTTTAAACATTTCATCTTCTGATGAATATTTGTCCTCATCAATACCATATAGTCTCAAAGCCTTTGGTGTTGAACCACCACTTTGGTCTAAGGCAGCTATGAAACCCTTTCTGTTTCTAGCGATGTCTAGTTTTTTACTATCCATAAATTTCCTCCTCAATTATATTTCTATTTGTATCTTAATCTTAGTGAGTTCGTTACAACGCATACTGATGAGAATGCCATCGCAGTTCCCGCAAGCATCGGTGTTAATAGGCCTAAGATGGCAAATGGTATGCCAACCACATTATAAAAGAAGGCCCAGAATAAATTTTCTTTAATAATTTTCATGGCTGCTCGTGAAAGTTCAAGTGCTCTTTGAACGCCGCCGATGGAGTTATTCAAAAGACTTATATCACTCGCTTCTAAAGCAACATCTGTGCCTGAAGCGATTGAATAGCCAACATCTGAGCTTGCTAAGCTTGGTGCGTCATTGACACCATCGCCAACCATGGCAAGTTTTGCACACGATTTTTTAATCTCTTCAATTGCTTTTAATTTATCTTCTGGAAGAAGTTCTGCTCTAAACTCATCTATACCAAGTTTTTGAGCTACGTTCTTAGCTACAATATCATTATCCCCTGTAAGCATATAAGTTTTTATGCCCATGGACTTAATTTTAGCAATGGCTTCTTTACTGTCACTTCTTAAACTATCTTCAATCGCAAAATAGCTTACAGCTTTTCCATCTATTGCCATGACTATGACAGTAGCGCCCTCGTCCAAAAGTTCTTTCATTAAAGCATTGTCATAATTTATGCCAAGCTCATCAAAATATCTTTCGTTTGATAAAATTATTTCTTTGTTATCAAGTTTTGCGCAAACGCCCTTTGAGTGAATCGCTTCAAATTCATCAGCTTCATGATATTCAATGCCCTTATCTTTAGCAAATGATGATATCGCCTCGCTTATTAAGTGCTCTGATTGATTTTCGGCGCTATAAGCATATCTTAAAATATCTTTATCGCTAATATTTGAAGTATTGATAAATTTTGTAAGAGATAATTTTCCCTCAGTTAATGTACCTGTCTTGTCAAAACAAACTGCATCAACTTTTGCATTTGCTTCCAAAACTTCGCCTGACTTGATTAGTACGCCCGATTGAGCTGCTCTGCCTGTCGCAACCATGATGGCTGTAGGTGTTGCAAGACCCAAGCTACATGGGCAAGCGATAACCAAAACACTTATCGCATTAATTATGCCTGTGTTAGCGTCCTTAAATATAGTATAAATCAAAAATGTCAAAAATGCAATAGCCATTACCGACGGAACAAAGATGTTGGCAATCTTGTCTGCCATCCTTTGTACCGGTGCTTTCGAACTAGCCGCGTCGTCAACCATCCTTATGATATTGGCAAGCGTTGTATCTTCGCCAACTTTAGTGACCTTAAACTTAAAAGTGCTTGGTCCATTGACAGTTGATCCTATAACTGCCTCGCCAATCGTTTTATTCACAGGAAGGCTCTCACCAGTTATCATCGCTTCGTTGATTGATGCCTCGCCTTCAGTGATTACGCCATCTGAAGCAAGTCTCTCGCCCGGTCTAACTAAGACGACGTCATCTATCTCAAGCTCATCTATGCTAATGGTTTTTTCTTCTCCCTCTCTAATTACAGTCACTTCGTCAACTTTTAAACTTTGTAATTTATCAACAGCTTCATTAGTCTTGGCTTTTGCCTTTGCTTCCATAAGTTTACCTAATAAAACTAAAGTAATAATTACAGCCGATGACTCAAAGTATAGATGAGGATTATCTATAAACATATTGTAAATGCTATATAGATACGCAGCTGTCGTTCCCATAGAAACAAGTACGTCCATATTAAAAGTTTTGCTTCTTAATGAACTTATTGCGCCTTTATAAAATCTGTGCCCACCAAAAATTTGAACAAGCGTTGCAAAAGCAAATTGCCATCTGGCATCTGCGTAAAACACTTGTATATGTGCCATGTGTAAAAACATTACTGAAAATAATGGCAGTGCGAAAATTAATGAGATTAAAAAATCGCGTTTAAGTGTTTTTATCTCTTTTTCTCTAAGCTCTCTCTCCTTTTCTATATCGCGGCTTTCTTGATAGTAGCCAGTAAAACCCGCTCTTGAGATGACATCCAATATATCATCACGAGAAATTACATTTTCGTCATAAATTACTCTCGCTCTATTTGATGATAGATTAACATTGGCTCTTGATACGCCATCTTGTCTTGATAAAACTTTTTCAAGCCTTGCTGAACAAGCAGCACAGCTCATTCCTTGAATTAAAAAATTGTCTTTCATATAATCACCATAATTATTATACCCAATTTTGTGGTATAATATCAATATGAAAGGACGTGATGATATGGACGCAATAGAAATGCTATTGACAAGAAGAAGTATAAGAAAATTTAAAACTGATGAAGTGCCAAAGGATTTGCTTGAAAAGATAATCGAGTGCGCAAAGGCTTCGCCAACAGGAATGAATAGACAAGAAAGACTTTTTACTGTTGTGACTAAAGAAGATGATATACAAAGACTAGCAGCAGCCATTGCAAAATCACTTGATAGAGATGATTATCATATATATTATGCAAAGGCCTTGATCATAGTGACTGTGCCTGAAGATTTAAAATTAGGCGACGCAGACACATCAACTGCTATGCAAAATATTTACTTAGCATCTCACGCGCTTGGACTTGCTTCTGTTTGGATCAATCAATTAAGAGGCAATAAAGATGAAGGCGTAAGAGAAGTTTTGTCATCGTTCAAAATACCAGAAAATCACATTTCTTATGGTATGATGGCTATAGGCTACGCTGATGAAGTTCCTAAAGCAAAAGAAAGAACAGAAAAGGTAGTTTATTTATAATGAGAAAGAAAATTGGCTTCATTAGTGACACACATGGCGGCATAGACGAGACACTTAGAGCACTTGAGGTGCTTAAAGACTGTGAAATTATATATCACTTAGGCGACGTTTTATATCACGGACCAAGAAATGCTCTTCCAAGTGATTACAATCCAAAGGATTTAGCAGCGTATTTAAAAGAACGTGATAATATTATTTACGTGCGCGGTAACTGTGACAGCGACGTCGATCAGATGGTTACCGATAAAGATCTCACACAAAAAGCTCGTATTACAGATATCAATGGACTTAAGACGCTTCTTATTCATGGCTATGAAGAGACAGAATTTGCTAGAATAGAATACGCCAAAGAATCTGGCATCAAGATGATAGTTACTGGTCACACACATATAAAGGTGCTTGAAGAAAAAGACGGAATAATCTTATTAAATCCTGGCTCAACAACTATACCAAAAGATGGCAAAGCATCTGTTGCCATGATGGACGACAAAAAAATTATGCTCATAGATATTTATACTGGAGAAATATTAAAAGAATTAAAATACTAGATCAAAAAAGAAGTCTACGTTTAAATTACGCAGACTTCTTTTTCTTTATTAAAAATTTTAGAAATACCATTAAATTAATTACTATAAAAATTATTATTATAATATTTTTAAATAGCTCTATGTTCATATCTATATGCATCGCATCTCTTAGTTCGTACATAGTTCTCATAAACTTGCCAAAAAATAAAATCAATGCTATAGATATAAATTCTATAATTAAAAAGACTTTTTCATTTGCTCTGTCCATAAATAGTGAAGCTATAGCCGCAAGTGCGATAAAAGCGTAGTATATGTGCCTTGAATGCACCCTCATATCTAGCCAAAGGCTTAAACTAATAAGGCTTGACACAATCGATGCGGCTAAAATCCCCACTACAATTGCAAGGAGTAAATTAAAAATTTTTTCAACTATTTTACTGTGTATGTGATTGCTACTGGAGTTCCATCTTCTGGTGCTTTGTCAGCATCTACAGAAAAAGAAACTTCTTTTGTTTCTTCGATAGCACCTAGAGGGTATTCGCCGTTACTTGTGATACCTACGAAGCAAGAGTCAAGACAAGAGATACAGCCAGTGTTGAATTCTTTTGATGGATCAATGTTTCCTGAGAATCTCATGTCAATAGCTTTTCCGTTAGAATCTTTAACCACATCATCAATGCCTACTGAACCTTCATGTCCTGCCCAACATAAACTTACTTCAAGCTTAGAACCTTCTGATTTAGTAGTAGATGCGTTATCAGCTGTCATGTTATTACCAGGTTCTGCGCCTACTTCTACTAATGCGTTGTAAAAGTCTGTTGGTGATACGTATGATGAGAAGATTGATTTGTCGCTTAATTTACCATCTTTGCAGATAACTAAGTGTCTTGTAGCTTCTGTTTCAAATTTTCCGTTGTACTTAGTGTAGATTGTTACGCTCTTAGCATCTTTATCCACCTTTAGTGGATTTTCTTCTGTAACACCATTTAATGTTGCATCGTCGCAGCAATCAGCATCTTTATCATCTGTTTTTTCTTCTGTTTTTTCTTCTGTATCAGTTGTATCAGTTGTTTCAGTTGATTCAGCTGTCTTAGTTTCTTCTGGTTTAGTGTCTGTTTTTGGTCCGCAAGCTACTAATAATAATGAAACCATCAATAGCATTGCTAAAAATTTAATTTTTTTCATTTCTTTTTCTCTCCTTTTATATAGGCTTTCTAAAATTAACACAACAATTATTATAACACTAATTCAGATGATTTTGCATTGAAATATTTTATAGTTTTTTATGCTTTTTTATAAAATTATCAATATTAAATTAGATTTTGATAATAATGCACATAAAAAAAGGACTCTTACGAGTCCTTCTAATATTTATTAGTTTCTTTTAAAGATGTCCATTACCTTAGATATAACATTTTCAGCAAAGCTTTTTGATTTCATCTTCTTGTCGTAGATAGAATCTTTTACATTGCCTAGTATGCCGTTGACAGCTGAATAAGCGTTGTTTGCTGTGTTTGAAACTTGCGATGTAATTCTATTAACAGTACTAATCGCGCTATCAGTAATACCCATAGCTGTATTTGTTAATCTAGAAACATCTGATGTAACACCGTTTATGTTGTTCATGATGCCAGCGATATTTGGTCTTACGTCGTTAACTAATCTACTTACATCATCAGTAACGCTCTTGATGTTTGGTCCAAGATCTCTAACAAGATCCTTTGTTTCAAGTGTTATATCTTTTATATCTGGTCTTATGTCATCAACAAGTCCATTGACATTACTAGTAATGCCGTTTACATTGTTCATCACTTCAGGAAGTTTAGCTACTGTTTGTCCGATGTTAAGTCTGTTTTCTTCCATCATATTCTTCATAGTGCTAACTGATGAAGCAATTTTAATGAATAGATAAGCTAATGAACCTAGTGCTGCTATGCCAAAAACTATTAGCACACATTTTAATATATACATTGCGTCCATTATATCACCTATTTCACAATATTCTTAAATGCGTTTTCTACATCCTCTTTAATTTCTTTAGCTTTGTCTACTGCTTCATCTTTTACATTTTCAGCAGCATCTTTAGCTTCATCAATCTTTTTTTCAGCTTCGTTCTTTAGTTCGTCAGCCTTTTTAGCCGCTTCGTTCTTTAATTCTTCAGCTTTTTTAGCTGCTTCATCTTTAATTTTGTCAAAATCTATGCCCATATTATCACCTATTTCTTAGCCTTTTCTACTTCTTTTTCTACGTCCTTTTTAACGTCATTAGCTTTCTTTTCTACTTCTTTCTTAGCATCGATAGCCTTATCTTCAGCTTTGTCTTTTAGTTCTTTTGCTTTGTCAACAGCTTCGTCTTTAAGTTCTTCAGCTCTTTGTGCTGCTTCATCCTTAAATTCTTTAGCTTTTTCTAAAGCACTTTGGCCTAGTTCTTTTGCTCTTTGAGTTGCATTTGCGATACCATCTCTCATATCACAATATGTTTCTTTGCTCTTCTTAGCAATCATCTCTCTAGTTTCTTCACCGCTTCTTGGTGCAAATAAATAACTAGCTACAGCACCTGCTGCTAATCCTAATAAAGTACCCATGGCAATGTTGCCAGCGTTCTTCATTCTTTCTTTTCTTTCTTCTTCTCTTGCTTTTGCTGATATGAAATCAAATAATCCCATAATATCACTCCTTTTTAATATTTTGCTATTATTTATATACCCAATAATATTAAAAGATAAACAAAAAGAGAAACTAATAAAAAATTAGCTTCTCTAAAATTTTTACTTATTATATTGTAGTCTATATAAATCGTAATAAAGTCCCTTCTTGTCAAGAAGCTCTTGATGTGTACCCTCTTCTCTGATTGTACCGTTCTTGATGACGATTATCTTGTCAACGTGCTGTATTGTTGAGAGTCTATGCGCTATAGCGATGCATGTTCTTCCTTCGATTAGTTTTTTAACCGCGTCTTGAATTAATAGCTCTGTCTCTGTATCGATGTTGGCTGTTGCCTCATCAAGCACAAGTATCTTTGGTTCATAAACCAAAGTTCTCGCAAAACTTAAAAGCTGTCTTTGACCTGACGATAGTGTCGACGCTCTCTCCATAACAGCTTCATCGTATTTGCCAGGTAGTTTTTGTATAAATGAATCAGCGTTTACATATTTTGAAATTTTAATAATTTCTTCGTCTGATATATCTTTATTGAGCTTGATATTGTCTCTGATAGTTCCTGAGAACAAGAAAACATCTTGCAAAACGACTCCAATGTTCTTTCTTAAATCTTCTTTTCTTACCTCGTTTATGTTTATGCCATCGATTAATATCTCGCCCTCATCTATATCATAAAATCTTGTTAATAATGATATGATGGACGTTTTACCTGAACCAGTTGGCCCAACAAAAGCAACTGATTCACCTTTTTTGATCTTAAATGAAATATTTTTAAGTACTGGCTCGCCTTTGATGTAACTAAAACTAACATTTTTAAACTCAATCTCGCCTTGAACATTATCAAATGGCACTGGATTTTCAGGATTTTTAATTTCGCTCTCATCATCAAGTATTGCGAAAACTCTTTCAGCTGAAACCATTGCCGATTGAGTGATATTATATTTTTCGGTTAAGTCCATGATAGGCATAAAGAATTTCTTTAAGTAGTCAATAAATAAATATAACATACCAAAATACATTGTCTCGTTCAAAACTTCTTTTGCGCCGAAGTATATAAGGCTTGCTATGGCTATGTTTCTGATGATATCAATCGCCGGTCTATATATTGAGAATATCTTGACCCTTCTAAGCATAGTGTCTCTGTAGTCAGCGTTTGCTTCATCAAACTCTCTATTGATCTTATTTTCTTTACCAAAAATATGGATTAGTCTCATACCAGAAATATTCTCACTTAGTTTTGAATTGATTAGTGATAATTTTTTTCTAGATAAGGCAAGTATCTTTCTAATTTTTCCTCTAAAATATATTGATATTGCAAATATAAATGGAAGCGATATAAAACTTAGTATACTTAGTTTTAAATCCATAGACATCATAAAGATCATGATGCCCGCAAGCATAAATATATCTTTAAAGAGAGTTATCATAACATCTGTATACATCTCCGCCACAGCTTCGATGTCATTGGTTAGTCTTGTTGTCAATCTGCCGATTGCGTTTCTATCAAAAAAGCTTAGTGACCTTGATAAAACATGATCAAATACTTCTGTTCTCATGCTATATATCATTTTTTGCGATGCTATGGTGATTGACATTGTTTGCAAATAATCAAGAACAAAAGTTAATATCACTGCTAATAAAAATATTAAGCTTAATTTGTTAATAGCTTTGAAATCTTTATCTCTATAAGCCTTAAACTCAGCGCTTGATACTTCATATATTGCTTTTTTATTCTCATCACCTGATTTATAAAGATATGCCCCTTTATCATCTTGTCTTAGATGAAAAGCTTCTTTCTTTTCATATTGAGCTTTTTCTTCATTGTTTAAATCTGTCTCTCTAATGAAATAATGAAGATCATTTGACATATTTTCTTTAGTATTTTCAATCTTGATAGTTTTTTCAGTCGCCTCGGGGTACTCATACATCTTAATTTTTTCGATCTGTATGTGCTCATCGATGGCAACTTTGATTAAATATGGGCTTACTAGAGCTAAACCAGTTAGCGCAACTATCATCAAGAATGTTATTACTAATTGAAATGTATATGGCTTTGCGTATGAGAGCATCCTTCTAAAGGTGTGTTTGGAATTTTTGCCTTGATAAGCGATATCGTCTATGTTTCTTTCCATTATTCATCACCTCTATTTATCTTTTGCTCAAGTAATTGATCTTCGTATAATTTTTCATATCTGCCGCCAAGCTTAACTAGCTCATCGTGTGTGCCTCTCTCAACTATGGCTCCATCTTCAATAAATAGTATTTCATCAGCATCTTGTATAGTTGAAACCCTATGTGAAATAATGATCTTTGATACATGTCCTTCATCTTTACTTAAATTTTCTAATATTTCTTCTTCAGTTTGTGTATCAACCGCAGATAAAGAGTCGTCCATGATTAAAACGTTCTTTTCTTTTGCCAAGGCTCTCGCAATTGAAACCCTTTGTTTTTGACCTCCAGATAAAGTTACTCCTCTTTCGCCTAAGATAGTGTCGAAACCATCTTTAAAGTCCATAACATCGTCATAAACGCCAGCTATCTTTGCATATTTCTCAATCATTGCCATATCAAGCTCTTCTTCGTAATGAAATTCAATATTTTCCTTAACAGTTTTTGAGAATAAAAAGTCATCTTGAGGCACATAAGAAATATTTTCCCTTAAAGAATTAAGCGTAAGGTCCTTAATATTGTGACCATCAACAAGAATTTCTCCCTGATCAAGATCATATAGCCTTAGTAAAACGTTCACAATACTTGACTTGCCGCTACCAGTTCTTCCGAGTATGGCAAGTGTTTTTCCCGGCTCAATCTTAAAGCTTATATCTTTAAGTGCATAAGGAAGATCTTTAGCGTATTTGAATGAAACATTTTTAAATTCAATCTCGCCTTTGATATTATCAAGTTCAATAGCATCGGCTCTATCAACTATTTCTGGCTGAGTTTTGAAAATATTTGTAAGTCTATCCATGGATGCAGCGCCCTTTTGCATGAAAACTATAACCATGCCAAGAGCTCTAGCTGGCCACATCATTAGTCCTAGATAAGCGTTAAAAGCAATAAACTCGCCTAAAAGCATAGTGCCAGCCATAACTTCTTTTGCTCCGAAGAACAATAAGAAAAGATAGCTTAAATTGCTTAAAACTTGTATAAATGGGTTGAAAAAGCTTTGTAATTTTGCTAGTTCAATGTTTTTGTCATAATACTTTTGATTTTCTTCTCTAAATAATTTTTCATTCTCTTCTTCTTGTCCAAAGGCTTTAATAATTCTAATTCCAGAAAAATTTTCTTGAGCTCTATCAGTTATCTTGCCGTATTGAGCTTGAACTGCTTTGAAATGTGAGTGAATGACTCCGCCAAATCTTGTTACTAATAATATAATTAATGGTATTGTGAATAAAACTTTTGATGCAAACAAAACATTTGTAGTCACTATCATCATAATAAGGTTTAGTATAAGTAAAAAAGTTGAGTCGATAAACATGATGATACCTTGACCAAGAGTCATCCTAACAGCATTTATATCGTTTGTCGCAAGACTCATTAGGTCTCCTGTTTTGTGCGTATTAAAAAAATTTTGAGAAAGACTGGTTAATTTCCAAAAAAAATCTTTTCTCAAATCATAGTCAACTCTCATTGAGTTACCAATAATGAAATTTCTCCAAAAATATCTCGCTACAGCAACCATCAGTCCTGTTACTATGGTTAATATGGCATACTTAGTCGCCGAGGCCATAGTCAAAACTCCCCTTTGATAGTCGTTTGCGAAGTACTTTAGTATTTGAGGTATGTACAGCTGAACAACGTCGATGAACAGTAGGAAGAATATTCCTAATATGTAACCCCACTTGTACTTTTTGAAATATTTTAAAAGAGGTTTTAGTGATTTAAACATAGTGCGCCCCCTTTGCAAATGTTTTTTCATAAATATTTTAAATATTTCGTATCCCTAAATATATTATATCACTCCTTGATTTTTTGTCAAGGAGTGATATCAATTTTATTTTATCAATTTTATAAATGTATTGGATAAGGTCTTCTCTTCTTATATATATACAAATATTTAAAACCTTTTTCTTTTAGATACTTTTCCGCATCTTTTATACCATAAGCAAGATCTTCTTTATAATGAGCATCTGAGCCAACTGTGATCAGCTCTCCTCCCAATGATTTATACATATCAAGTATATCATCTTGTGGATGAAAGCTCTTCATATTAAAGCGAAGCGCAGCAGTATTTATCTCCAAGGCTTTTTCCTTGTCAATAAGCACCTTTAATATCTCATAAACAATTTCCTTAGCTGCATCTGTAAACTTATATTCAATGTCATTGTATTTGTAGTACCTGTCTATGAAATCTATGTGAGCAAGTGAGTCGAAGCTATCAAAATTTTTCAAAACCTCTAGCATCTCTGTGTAGTAGCGTACTTGACCAGCTTCATAATCTTTATCAAAGCTCTTTTCCCTGGAGAAAATTCTCTCGCCATCTATGCTGTGAATTGAACATAAAATGAAATCAAAAGGATTTTTGCTTAATTCATTATACTTATCAATCAAGCCAAGCTGAAGACCAAACTCAACTCCTTTTAAAACTTCTATCTCATTTATGTATGTGTATTTTAATTTGTTTATCTCTTTAATATAGTCCTCAATATTAAAAAGAACGTTTTTACTTTTATCTTGGTCAAACGATAGGTCTATGTGATCAGTAAAGCAAATCGCTTTCATACCCATCTTTATAGCTTCTTTGACCATGTCCTCCGGCGGAACCTTGCAGTCAACTGAAAAATTTGAATGCAAATGAAAATCGTACATCTATGCCTCCTATAAAAATTTATCTTTTAAATTATTCCAATAATTATTCTTTGAAAATACTATTCTATATATTTTCTTATAGCTCATATCTATCTCAATAGTCTTAACATCTTTGAAAATGACTTCTTCACCATCGTTAAGAAGTACTATCTCGCCTTCATATCTCTTCTTTGGCTCAAGTCTAACTATAAAATTTGGTGGTATGACTAATGAGTTTTGTAGTGATCTAAAAGCCTTCGAGTTTATCGGCGCAAGTGGTGTCATTTGAAGACACTCAAGCTTCGGATGCACTACGCTTCCACGAACTGAGTAGTTATACGCAGTGCTGCCAGCTGGCGTTGATACAATAAGTCCATCGCCAAAAAATCTTTCTAAATGATCAGAATTTATAAATACATCAAGCTCAACCGCCTTTGAATAATTTGCCTTGACAACCATTTCATTAACAGAAAACAATCTTTCTGAGCCACCTTCATAAGTAACGTTTGTCTCGATTAAGTGTAATGACTCTTGCTTAAAATCTCCCGCGATATAACTTTCTACAAATTTATCGACATCGTCAATAGAAAGCTCTTGAAAAAAACCTAAGTGGCCAGTATTAAAGCCAAGAAAAGGCACTTCAGGAAAATCATTTTGATGAACATTTCTTAAAAAAGAGCCGTCTCCCCCTATTACAATAGAAAGTTCAGCATCTTTATTAAAATCTCTTGAGCAAATAAAATTATTCGCATGAAGTTTATCTTCAAGATCTAATAATATTTTTTTGCTAAGTTCATCGTCTTTTGCAAGTATATTTATAATTCTCTCACTCATTTCGTCACCTCTATAATAATTAATTATACAACAAAATTAGTATTTTTTCAATGCATATAGGCCTTTACTTGTAAAACTTGTGAAAATATAATATAATTATTTTGGTGATACAATGATTAACGATGAATACAATATTAGCTTTGTCGCGAACAAATCTTATGATAAGATAAGTGATATGATTGATGAACTTAAAATTTCAAAAAGATTTTTTAGGCGTTGCTACTTAAATAAAGATATTTTTGTGAATGAAAAATTTAGGCGCAAGGACCTTCCAATTGTAAAAGGTGAAATTTTAAGAATATACATGCCCGAAGAAGAGACTGAACCCGATAATTTTAAATGTGATATAGATATAATTGACGAAACAATTGACTACATGGTCATAAATAAAGAGAAAAATATTCTTGTTCACGAAACAAAAAATAATCAAGGCAACACTCTTTATAATGCACTGATAAATTTATTTCAGTCACGCGGCCTAAAAAGGCGTGTTCGCCTTGTCAATAGGCTTGACATGAATACAACTGGACTTATGGTTGTCGCTAAAAATCCATTTGCCCACTACAATTTAATGCAGCAGATGGAAGATGGCAGCTTTAAAAAGAAGTATCACGCTGTGGTTGACGGCTCTTTTCCTTATGATGAGATTACAGTAGAGAAAAATATTAAAACAGATGAAGCTGATCATATAAAAAAGATGATTTGCGCTGACGATGAAGGTGATTATGCAAAAACCATATTCAAAAAAGTAAAAGTGGGTGAAAAATTTTCTATAGTCGAGGCTGAGCTCATCACAGGAAGGACGCATCAGATAAGATTGCATCTAGCTTACTTAGGGTTCCCAATAGTTGGCGATACGCTTTATAACAGCAAAACTTATGATGGCGTGGATAGGCAGCTGCTTCATTCCTTTGAAATAAGTTTTAATGATCCAAGAACTAATGAGGAAAGATACTATGAAGTAATTGACCACGCTGATATAATAAAATTTTCTAAAAATTTTGTGTAAATCACTTGCATTTTAAAAATATTTGAGATATAATATATTTAAGATATCCTGTAGTGCGCGCTTTTCATATTAATTTAACCGACAATAATAATATGGGACCGTGATTTTTTTGCAATCGATAATATGCCTTAAGTGGACATTAGACGTTGTGAATAACGAACCCACCTCGTATATGCGGGGATAAATTACTTATGAAAAACGGCACATAATGGGATTACATATCAAAAGAGTCAAGCGATATTGCTTGACCTTTTTTACGTGTATAATATTTTTTTAATAGTTTTTCTAATATTTTTCTTTATTATTTTTACTAAACTATTCTTGACGTAAAATTTTTTAATATAAATAATATTTTTTATAAATTTTGTTATAAATATTTTGCCAATGTAATATTTTCATTTGAAAAGGCCCTCAATTATAAGAGCCCTTTACTATCTATAGCATTTCTATAAACGCTTCGATTCTTGTGTTTAATTGGCCCAAGTCTGAATCTGAATAATCAGTTTCTACTTGGATATAAGGAGTTTCTTTTTCTTTTGTGACAAAGTCTCTAATTGTCTTTGTTTCTACTTGAAATGGGGTACACGCTTGCAAGTGCATATCAATAACACCATCTACCTTATAATCATCTATCATTCTAGATAATAAATTTAATCTCGGTGTATTAGGGCTAATACATGCGCAGCCAATATTTAGATACTTTTTAGCAAGTGCATCATATATATCCGGATTGTCTAAATCAACATTTTCATCAATTGCCTTAGCTCCCCCGCAATTTTCATAAGCAACTACAATTCCGCCGTTATTTTCAACAGCTTCGATAACTTTTTCAGTCGCTCCACCTATTGGGCAGCCTGTGATAAGTATTCTTTTTTTGCCTGTGATATGTTTATTCTCACTAAATATCTTTTCTTTAAGTTTTTTAAGCTCATCAGGTACAGCCTTCTTATCAAATTCAAATTGCACTCCATTTAAGACGTGCCACAAATCTAAACCCATGATAGGAAGTTCATCGGCCTTCATTATTCCATAAAAGTCTTTAACTGCACTTCTCTCAGCATTTTTAATTACAGTTGCTTCTCTAAGTTTTTCTTCTGTAATCTCTACGCCAAACTCTTTTGATACAAATTTAGCAAGTTTTTTTATCTCAGCCGTCCACAATTGAAGGCTCTCAGCGGATCTTTTTTGTGGCAATTCCATGACGTAAACGTTTTTGATCTCGCCTAAGTACTCATACATCTTCTTCTTGCCGTCGCAAGTAGTTTCTCCGACTATAAGGTCTGAGAAATAGAAGAAGGGGCACTTATCTGTTATGGCAAAACCATAGCTTGCTTTTATAAGCGGACAAAGATTTGTCGGTAAATCTCTTTCAGCATCTTTAATTGTTTCATCAGATGTCGAGCATAATGAAACAGATGTTGCTCCTGCTGCAAGAGCTATCTCTTGAGGGAAAAATGTGCAGAATATACCTATGACTGGTATATTTTTATCCTTAATCTCTTTTACTTTTAAAAATGATTCTCTTCTCTTATCTTTAAATTCATCAAAAATCTCGGGTAAATCTTTTCTAATGTTAATCACGATTGTCTTCCTCTCTTTAGGTTTTTTAATATATTACTATGCTTCTTCTACTTTGTCAAGCTCGAAGTTCCATTTAGTCTTAAGATCAGCATATCTAACAAAGATTGATAGAACTGCAAATACTAAAAGTATCATTGGATACCAAATATATGGAACTAATTCAACTGGTGATACAGCTCCTTCAGTAAAGCCTGAAGCGATAAGGATTTGTGCTCCATAAGGGATAAGTCCTTGTGTTATACAGCTGAACATATCAAGAAGTGATGCTGTTCTTCTTGGGTCAACTTTGAATTTATTAGAAATTCTCTTAGCGATAGGACCGCAGATGATGATTGATACAGTGTTATTAGCAAGAGCAGCGTTTGAAATCATTGTTAATAGTGCTGTAGAAAGTTCTGCTGAATTTTTGTCTTTAGCCATCTTAGCTATCTTTAATACTAGCCATTCAATACCGCCGTTAGCTCTAACCATGTTAGCAAGACCGCCAGTTAACATTGAAAGTAAAAATATTTCAAATTGTCCTGAAAAACCTTGGAAAATATTTTGGCAAAGTTCAAGTCCATTGTATGAACCAGTTCCAATACCAACAGCGCCAGCGAAAACTATACCAAGTGTAAGTACTACGAATACGTTAACGCCACATAGAGCAGCTATAAGTACGAATAGATAAGGTAAGATTAATACAAAATTGTATTTTAAATCTCCTAGATCAACAGGACCTGATGATCTACCTACTATTAATAAGATAATTAGTGTAACTATTGCAGCTGGTAGTGCTACTTTGAAGTTTGCTCTAAACTTATCTTTCATATTAACATTTTGTGTTCTAGTCGCAGCGATAGTTGTATCGGAAATAACTGATAAGTTATCACCAAACATGGATCCACCAACTAGTGCTCCTAAAACTAAAGCTATTGGTAGACCTGCTTTTTGCGCGATACCTACAGCGATTGGACCAACTGTAACTATAGTTCCAACTGAAGTACCTGTTGCAATTGATAAGAAGCAAGCGATTACGAATAAACCTGCTGTTATGAATTGAACTGGTATTATGCTTAGACCTAAGTTAACAACTGAGTCAACAGCTCCAGATGCCTTAGATAGTGTTGCGAAAGCACCAGCTAAGATGTAGATTAAACACATGATGATGATGTTGTCATCACCGCATCCTTTAACGAATACGTCAAATTTTGAGTCTATCGATCCCTTAAACATTAAGAACGCAACGATAGTTCCAATAAGTACAGCGATAGGTGATGGTATTTGGTAGAATGCCATTTCTACACCCATCTTGTCTAAAATGATTCCTGATAATAAGAAAAAACCTATAAATACAATGAATGGTATCAGTGCCAATTCATTAGGTTTGATTGATGTTTGTTCGTCCATCAAAAATTCCTCCTACTTTTTAATTTATTTTTAATAACTCCTTAGCAGCTTTAACGGCTTCAATCGCATCGATAGTATATTTATCGGCACCAATCTTGTCCGCGAACGATTGTGAAATAGGTCCTCCGCCTATCATAACTTTATATTTATCTCTTATGCCTCTTTCTTCAAGAATTTCAACAACTCTTCTCATATTTCTCATAGTTGTTGTCATAAGTGTTGACAAACAGATGATCTCTGCGCCATGCTCTTCAGCAGCATCAACAAATTTATGAACTTCGACGTCTCTTCCTAAGTCTATAACTTCAAAGCCTTGTGTTTGAAACATAGTTTTAACTAAGTTCTTGCCAATGTCATGCGTATCTCCTTCAACTACACCTATAACTACAGTATGATTGTGCTCTAGCTCATTTTTTTCTAAGTGTGGTTTTAATACATCAAGTGCATTGTTCATCGCATCTGAACAAAGTAGTAAATCTGTTACAAAGTATTCCTCTTCTTGAAAAGCGTCCCCCGCCCTCTTCATTCCAGGAACTAATCCATGTAAAATCGCATCGAGTGCATCATAACCTTCATCAAGATAGTTCTGAGCGACTTCGGCAATTTTTTCGTCTTCATACTCATAAACATAATCGTCTAGAATTTTGTAATACTCTTCTTTTGTCATATTTACCTCCTATTTAAAATATGAACAGTCAATAAAAGCTTTTTGGTAGTTTTCATCATAACTTAGCTCCAAAAACTTTATCTTCTTGCTTAAACTTAAAAGATTTTCCCTCTTTTTCTTTGATAATACTACGCTGATCGCGCCATCAAGCGAAGTATTTTTAAGATAAGAAATCTTTTCTTCTGATATCTTCGGTATAAAATAAGTATCTAATAGCATGTCCTTTGATAAGTGATAACCAAATTGACCTGCGATGAATAAATCATCAACTTCATCAGCGCTCATGCCAAGCTTATTAAATAATAAAACAATTCCGGACATAATCGCACTTTTTGATAACTGAATATTTCTTATATCTTTCTTAGTCATGTAGATATCGCCTAAATCGATAACAGTTTTTCCATCCACTTCCTTTAAGAATGGTCTTCTCTTGTCATCTTCATCAAGGTCTTCTAGTTTAATTAATCTTCCCCTGTAATCAATTAAACCTATCTTTAAAGCTTCACGTATCGCAGCTAAAACACCTGAGCCGCAAATGGATTTAGCTTTTTCTTTGCCAATGACGACGATATTTTTATTTCCGCTATCAAGATCAAAGAAAACATTTTCAATCGCGCCAAGCTCAGCTCTCGAACCGAATTCAATATTCATGCCCTCAAGTGCTGGTCCAGCCGCACAGCTACTAGCGTAGTAATGATCTTCATACTTAAGTACTAGCTCTGTATTTGTACCTATATCTATAAACATGATATTTTTATCAATGTGCTCTATATCTATGTGATTAACGCCGCTAAGTATGTCGGCTCCAACATAAGACGAGATCGATGGTATTGTAAATGCTTTTGTGTACTTACCAAGCTTCATGCCAATCTCTTTTGCATCTATCTCAAAATTAAAATAACTTACAATTTTATAAGGTGCTATGCCAAGACTAGTTGGATCGACTCCCATAAGTATATGCATCATAACTGAATTAGCTGAAAAAACAATTTCATATAAACTATCTATATCAAGTTTATATTTTTTAAATATTTTTATTATTGCTTCTTCGATGGCCTTGGTGATTTGCTCTTGCATCTTATAAAGATTTTCTTTTAAATCGATGGCGGCGCTCATTCTTGACAAAACATCTAGTCCGAAACTTATCTGTGGATTGACAAAGGACGCTCTTTCAATAACTTTTCCGTGACTTAGGTCAAGAACAGATATTGCAACACTTGTAGTTCCTATGTCAACTGCAGCCGCATATATCTTGTCATCACTTTTATCGCGAATGGCTATCAATTCATCATTTAGATATATCGCATGCTTCTCGCCTTTTGAAAAATTTGTGTTTTTCAAAACATTAAACGAGATATGTCCAAAGACTTTTTCGTACTCATCTTCCCAAGAGCTGTCAGTGTCTCTATTATCCTCAAAAAAATGAGTCTTCATATTAAGTACTGAATCACTTGTATCAAAATTATCTATATCGGATGTAAGTAAATTTTCTGCCTTGCCCTCATCAAAAAAAGCTAGGTCTATATCCTTATCTACTTTGTACTCACATGAAAGAACTGTCTCTTCACTTAAACCATCTATTATTTTCACTTTGCATTTTTTACAAGTGCCCATGCCATTGCACGGCGCTTCAATAAAGTAACCATTATCCCTCAATACATCTAATAAAGTTTTTTCTCCATTCGTTGTAATTACATTGTCATCACTTAGTATGTGAATTTTAGGCATCTTCTACTCCCTTTAATATTGCTTTAACATTTTCAAGTGGCGAGCCCATGCCCAGTCCGCAGGCTGGTGCAATGATGTCCACGCCATCTTTTACTCTGTTTTTAGCAACTTTTGAAATTTGTTCTGGTTTTTGATTTTCGATTAAATATGTTGACACATTACCCATAACAGGCTTGTGTATATGTTCTTTTGCTTTTTTTAGATTAACTATCGCATCGAATGAGTAAGCATCAGCATGAATTTTTTCAACTATGTCGATAACGCTCTTCATATCGCCACAGATATGAATAATTATTGGCACGTCCTTATGTGCTTTAATCTTGTCAATGATGTAGTTAACATAATGAATTAGATACTCTTCGAAATATTTTGGTCCAAGTATCTCAGCTGTACCGCTTGGATCAGCGATTGCGATTAAATCTGCTCCTGCATCTACTTCTTTTATAGCAAGATCTGCTATCACATCAGAAATATAATTCATAAAGGCTTCAAAAGCTTCTTTATTCTTCTTAAGTCCAACATAAACCTCTCTTGCTTCAACTACACTAGTTGCGACCGAGAATGGTCCAGTAATATTGCCAATAACAGGGATATCGTCATTCTTAAGAAGTTTTATCGCGCCGATTAAAGCATCTTCCCTGCTAAATTCGACCTTAATATTCTTTAATTTATTTATATCTATCTTATCCATAGCATATTCAATGATGTGAGCTTCCTCTTCATTAGTGCCATAGACGCATTTTGCGCCAAGCATCTCTGATTCAACACTCATGCAGAATGGAACAGCATAATTTTCAAAAAGATTCTCTTCCACTACAAATTTGGATAGCTTAGCCATCTCTTCAGCGTTTGAATTTGCTTTTGCAAAATCAATGCCATACTTTTCAATAAGCTCTGTTACACATGGATTCATCATACCTCCTGGGCAGATAACAGCTGGTCTATCAGCCTTTTCGCCATGAAGTATCTTTAATAATCTTTCCTTTTTATTCATAATTTCCCCCTAAAACTGTAATCGCTTTAACTTTTCCTAAAATTTTAAAGCATCTATTAGTAAAAATTCTATAAGACGAGTTTATAAGCGCTTCTTGGTAACTCATCTCGTCACATTCTAACTTCATTTCATTATATAGTCCTAAATCTGACAAGGCAAAGCCTAATTTAGGACAGATATGTAATTTAAAATTTGTAAAATTTAATATATCATTAATAAGAGGGTAATAAAAATCATTCACTAGTTCTTTAACTATCTTTGGTCCAACAGTTTCAACGCTTAGTATAGGATCAGCTAGACAAATGATTTTGACCTTAATTTCATCAAGCTTTAATAATAAATCTAAAACATTTCTTCTATAATAAGCATAAATTTTTTCTTTGTCTAATTTTTTTCTAAATGCAAGAAGAAATTTTGATATATCTATCACTTGAGAAATAAATGACAAAAGACCGTTTAATTTAAAACAAATAGGAGCCTCTTCACTCGCCATGGCTTTTTCCATGGTGATAAAATGCTCCAAATTAAAATCAAAATCTTTTAAATTATATAATTCATCAATACTGTCAAGCTCTATGAATCTTCTAAGATTAGCGTTTTTATCAAGCATCATGCCAGCTAATTCGCCTTCCATAGTGCCTACAATTGGATAAAAAATTACATCAAAACCAAGGCTCATTCTTTGAGCCACATCTTTATAAAGATTTGCATCATTGAATAAGTCTTCTTCGTTTATATCCAAATTTAAATCAGTATACTCTTTTTCATTTGTTGCAGTGCATGAGTACACTCTAATATCTCCTATCTTTTTCACGCTCTCACCGTTAAATATTATACAACAGCTAGAAAACTTAATCAAATCCATGTAATTAAGGGGTATTCATGAAATTTATACAATAAAAATGTGCATATAGCTTAGCTACACGCACATTGTTTATAAAAAATATTTCTGTTATCGAAAGTCTATAAAAAAAATATTATACTAATTTTGATGTATCCATAGGCATTTTACCGTAATATCTGCCCCACTTCATAAATGAATCAATGTTTTCAATAGGACTGTTCTTTGGAATTTGGCAGCCAGTGCACAAAATGTATCCTTTTGGCGAGTCCCAAGCCTTTGCAACGCATTTTTTAACTTCTTCTTTAATAATATCGTCGTTGCCTAGATAAATCGCATCAACCGGCGGAACATTACCTGTGATAACTACTTTGTCACCCATAATTCTTTTTGCTTCGGCAAGGTCTTCGCAGTTATCTATAGAGAAGTTACCAACACCAGCGCTAACAACATCTTCCCAGATATCTTTTGATTTGCCGCAGATATGAATTGTAGGGGCGCCACCGCAATATTTTTTAACATCTTCAACATTTCTCTTAAAATATGGCAGAGAAAATTCTCTGTATTGAGCAGGTCTAATCATAGATGTTGATGATACTGGATCACAAAAACCTGTTCCGAAACCAATTTTGCCAAGAGCTTTGATATATTCAGCGTTATTTCTTGTGATTATATCCATAAGTCTATGAAAAGCTTCTTTTTTCTTAACAATCCATCTAAGCATATTCTCAGTGCCAAGTACTGATGCGGCTACTGTGAACGGTGCAGTCATTGATGCGCCTATATCAGCTACATCGCCAAGAGCGTCTCTAATTTTTTCAAGCGCCTCTAGTAGTACATGTAGGTGACCATCCTTCCATGGATCGATAAGCTCGAGTTTATCGATGTCTTCTTCTGTTTTAACAACTGGCTCTCTTAAATTAGAGATATTGTCATCAGGATAATTCATTACCGAGCCCATGGCTTCAGCCATGCCCCTAAGTGTTGTTGACACACAGATGTTGTCATGATGAAAGCGATTGAATAAAGCAATTTCAGTCTCTGTGATTACATCAGATGATGTATAATAATCATTAGTCTTCTTACCTATGTACCATGCCATAGTAACCCCCATATCTGGCACTACAGGTAATCTGTCAATTGCTTCGCCCTTTGAAAAGGCAATCATCCTTTCTTTTGGTGTCATTTCATCTTCAAAATACATTAAACCATCTCCTATTTATATAATTCATTAAAATCGTTTAGGCTTTCTAATAATTTTGCTTTTATTTGATTAAATCTGTCTACTTTAATCTTTCCGTCAAGAGCATCCTTCACCGGAATAACATTGTAGTGGCTCTTACCATTCGCACGGTACTTGTCAACCCAAAGTGGATGCGCTTCGAATTTTTCTATGCTTACGCCGTCTTTGTCCTTCTTTACTATCACTTCCATCATAAGCTCGCTCTCACTAAAGCGCTGACCCATGCCCTCTCTTCTTTGATTCGATACAAAATTACCCATAGAGTAGCAAACATAAGTTTTTTTGCCATGCGCTTCGATAATATCTGATTTTTGTATAACATGTGGGTGCGAACCTAAAATCAAATCCACTCCCAAAGCATTTAACTCGTTTGCGACCTTGATCTGACTTTGATGCGGTTTGTGCTGATACTCGTTGCCCCAGTGCATATAAACAAGTTTTACATCAACATCATTCTCATTCATATAAGCAATATCTTTTTTAATCTTATCCATGTCGATGAAATTTATCGCATAAGCCTTGTCAGTTCCTTGAACTTTTTTCTCAAAGCCATTAATTGAATAAGTATAAGCCGATATACCAAATTTAATGCCATTGACCTCTTTTATTAGAGGCATGTTATTATTGTCTTTGTATGTGCCAATATTGTCCATCTCATATTTTTTAATCGTGTCAATGGTTTTGTTAACACCTGCGAAGCCCTTGTCAAAAGCGTGGTTATTAGCAGTACAAATCACATCAAAACCTTGATTTTTAAGAGCTTTAATACTATCTTCAGGCGATGAAAACATTGGATAAGTAGTGTATTTGCCATTGGCCGAAACAGTTGTCTCATAATTAATCATAGCCATGTCGGCATTTTTAAAATTTGGTAAATATTTAAAATATTCATCAAAATTATAAGTGCCATCGCCTTGCTCAGCGCCCGAAAGTTGTGGGCCGTGAAGCATAAAATCGCCAGCTGCAAATATTTGCACTTTGCTTGTCTTTATGGGCTCTTCTTTTTTCTGAATAATAATCGGAATTTCTTTTACATCATAAACATAAGTTAAAGACTTGTCCTTGTTAATTTCTTTTGCTTTTTGCTTGCAAGCGACTGGCCCTAAAAGCATATTTATGAAACAAAGAAGAAAAATTGTAAATTTTCTAAATAACATCTAAGATCTCCTCTTCATAACATCTTCAACAAGCATAAACAGTCCAAGCGATAGAAATATATCGCCAATGCTAATTATAGTCCTAAAGCTAGTGAACTTACCAAGTGGAATAGTGTCAGCAAGCGCGTTAAAAGTTTTTCCGCTAACAGAAAGCGTATGCGTCATCGATAAAGATTTTTCTAAAAAGCCAAGCTCGCCAGCAGAACCGTTATATACAAGAGCATCCTTCACCACCGGCATAAAACCTCCATAGTTAATCATCGCTATCAAATTAAGCGCAAGACCGATCGCCACTATGTTAAAGGCAAAGTACTTGTTATTAGCAATCGCAAAAAATATCATTACAAAAAATGTAAAAATATTGATATATGGATATGTCATGATCAATTCGCGTCTAAAAATAAAATTAAATCTCGTGATATAAACAAGAACAGCGATATTTATAATAGCTGTTAGCAATAAAAACCATGTATACCTTAAATTCATTTTAAATAAATTATTTATCCTTCCGCCATTGATAAGCGAAATAACTATGGCGAAGACAATTACAAATAAAGCCATCTTACACCTCTTTCTTCACTTGGATAAGAAGTCTTTCAATCTCGAAATTAATCCTATCCCTTATGTATATAGCATAGAGCTTCTTCTCATTAACCTTTGTATAATAAATACTAAAGAGCATGCCGATGACTATGGCGCTCAAAGCAAAAGCAAAAAATGTTTTTAATGTGACGCCAAAAATCTCTTCAATCTTGAAGTACTTTAACGACTTAGCACTTAAAAAGAAAGTCATGAAAGATATGGCAACCGGTAAAAGTATCCTCGATAGTGGCGCAACAAAGCTTCTAAAATCAACCGCCTTGTACTTCGTCTCCAAATAAACACTTATCTTAGCCGCACTTAAATTTAATGACTTAAACAAATCATCATCATAAACAAAAACATCATTTACAATCTCATTAAGAGCTTCTTCCTTAACCTTGCCATAAATCTTTTTCTTCAAAGCACCATCACTTGTCCAAAAAAGAGATTTTATTTCTTCTTCAAATTCTTTTTTATATTTTTCAATACAATCCTTCGTCTGCATATAACTCTCCTTATACCATCATTAATATTATATCATATAATATCTGTTTTACACTTAAAGATTAATCTATACATAGTGGGTCTTGTATAGATTAAATTTATCTATATTATAGCATAAAAAAACTGAGCTAGTAAATAGCTCAGCCTATATACAATATTAACTTATATAAATCTTCTCCACTTTTCTCCAAGTATCTCGTTTGCGCTGCTTGTTACGACGAAGGCTGTTGGGTCCGCGTCGTTAACGAACTCTTTTAGTCTGATGTACTCGCGTGTTGAAACTGCTGTTTGTATCAAAACGTTGTCCTTCTTTGAATAAGCGCCCTTATATGGGATAAGGTTTGCGGATCTATCTAGGTCTTCTATAATAAACTTTGATACGAGTTCGACTTCTTTTGTATTGATGTAACAAAGCTTACTTGTGTTAAGACCGCTAATTGTGATGCTAACTACTGCTCCGTTGATTATAACGCCCATAACTGAATATAAAAATATATTCATACCAAAGGCAGAGCCAGCGAAGATACTAACGACAAGGTCCGCAACAACACAACCTATGCCTAAGTCAAGTCCTAAAAACTTTTGCATAATCTTGGCAATGATGTCTGTGCCGCCTGTTGATGTGTATTGATTAAGTACCATGCCCACGCCTATACCTTGAATAATCATGCCTAGAGTAATTAATAGGAACAAATCATCTGATAGCGGCTTTGGATTTGGAAATATTATTTCAAATAGCCAAACTAGTCCTGACAAGGCAAGTGTAACTATGATGGTTCTTGTACCAAAGTCTTTACCGATGAAGATGAATCCCATGATGAATAAAACTATGTTTACTAAGATAAATAAGGGTCCAACTCCAAGTGGTATGTAGTGACTTAAAACTATGGCGATACCTGATGCGCCTCCTGATGTTAGGTTCGATGGCACTAGGAAGAAATGTATCGCTGAGGCAACTAGTATTATGCCTATGATGATGAGTACTATCTCTTTCCAGTTGTATTTGTGTTTGATTTTGTCTTTCTTTAAATTTTGCACTTCATTGACTATGTTCATATTTTTCCTCTTTTCTATAGATATTTCTTATATATATTTATTAAACATAAAATTAATTATATCACAATATAGGTAGTTCTTCAAGCATTTTTAATTTGATTTTGATAATATTTATTTGTGCTCAACCGCAAACACCGCTTTACAAAAAATTTTATTTGATATATAATAAATTTATCATAAAAAAAGAGGGGGTATTTTTATGAAATTAAAAGGAACTAAGACATGCGAAAACCTTATGAAGTCATTCGTTAACGAATCACAAGCTTCTATAAGATATGGTTATTACGCATCTCAAGCAAAAAAAGATGGCTATGTACAAATACAAAACATCTTTTTAGAAACATCTCAAAATGAGGAACAACACGCTAAAAGATTCTACAAGTTCTTAAAGGACGAGCTAGATGGCGAAACTATCCAAGTATCTGGTACTTATCCAGTAGCGCTTCAAGATACTTTAGCTAACTTGAAGGCTGCTGCTGAAGGCGAAAATGAAGAGTGGACTAATATTTACCCTGAATTTGCCAAAATTGCAAAAGAAGAAGGCTTTAATGAAATAGCCGCTGTATTTACACACATAGGTGAGGTTGAAAAAGCTCACTACAACAGATACAAAAAGCTTATCGAAAATATCGAAGCTGGCAAGGTATTCAAAAGAGGCGACGTTTACATATGGAAGTGCTTAAACTGCGGCTTCTTGTATGAAGGCAAGGAAGCTCCTAAAAAGTGCCCTGCATGTGATCACCCACAAGCTCACTTCGAAATATTTGTAGAAAATTATTAAAATTAATTTTGAGTAAAAATAATGATGTAGATTTTTTGTCTACATCATTATTTTTATATAAATTCTTAAATTTTAATTAAATCTTCTTCTCAACCCATTTACCTTGTTTAAATCTTGTGCTCATAAAGATGTATCTTGAGAATTGATCTGATAAAACGCCCATCCATATACCCATTAATCCTAAGTGGAATACATTTACAAGTATATATGTTGATACGCTACGAATTATACTTACGCTGATGATGGATGCGATAAGTGTGTATTTTACATCGCCTGCCGCTCTTAAGCAGCCGCCATAAATAATTTGCGATATTTGGCAAATAACTATGACTGTTATGAAGCGGCCAATCATTACACCGTAGTTAATAACTGCTTCATCTTGGAAGAATGCTCCGAAAATGTATTTACCGAACAATAATAAAACTGCCGATAAAACGAGTGATATAACGAAACCAACTTTTTGACAAGTTTTGCCATAAGTTACTGCGTCGTCATATTTTTTCGCTCCAAGTGCTTCACCTGATAAGGCAACGGCTGCGACCTGCATTCCATCTGCAAAGGCAAAGCCGATGCTTAGTACGTTCATGCCGACATTGTGTGCAGCAAACTGATCTGTACCAAGTGATGCTGCCATAAGAGCTGTTGATAAGAATCCGACTCTCATCGCAAGATTTTCAGCAAACATATTTAATCCAAGCTTAATTATTTTTATAAGTGCTTCAAAAGCTGGTTTTATCTTATATTTTATTATAAATGGTAAACTTACATAAGAATCTTTCTTGAATAATGATCTGATACTCATGATACTCGCAACAAAAGTGCCTAAGATGGTCGCTATCGCTGCACCTCTTACGCCCATGGCTGGAAAACCAAATTTACCATTGATTAGTATGTAGTTAAAAGAAATATTTACTACGCTTGAAACTAAATTAGTAGTGAAGGCAATTTTAGTGTTGCCACTACCTCTTTGAGCTGCGTTTATAACTATGCTAATAATATTAAATACGCTAAAGCCCATAATTATATTAAAATATTCTATCGCGTACTCATGTGTATCACTCTTGCTTCCTGCTAATTTTAGTATTGGGTCGGAGAATGTCACCATGACAGTCGTTATTATTAAACAAAGCAGCATAGCAAGTATAAATGCTGTTACTAAAACTTCATTCGCAGATCTTCTGTCCTCTTCGCCTTTTCTTCTCGCTACGAGCGCCGAAACAGCTATGCTTATCGAGAAGAATATCGCAAGCCCAATAAATTTTGGCTGCGTTGTAAGACCAACCGCTGAGATGGCGTATGTACCTAAGCTTGATACCATGTAAGTGTCGATGATGCCTGCTAGTGCTATAAATACACTCTCAAGTACCGATGGCCACGCTACTTTAAAAACTCTTTTCAAAAATTCATTATCTATCAATTAATCACTTCCATATCTCATATCTATATCTTTTTATAAAACATTTAATTTATTATAACATATATTTTTAACTCATACAAGGAAATAGCTGTTTTTATTTAGAAAAACGAAATATTTCTTATTAATTCTATAACAATATCTAGGTCTAGATAAATAAAAAAGAAGCTCACAATCGTAAACTTCTTTGCATAAATATTTAATTAAAATTTAATTACTTCTGGATCTTTACCATGACTCATAAGGTTCATCACAGCATCTTTTAAATAGAAAACAGCTGTATCATCATCGTCTGCAGCGTACTTGCCCTTACATGCTTCTACGTTATCATTAACAAGTTTTTCTCTTGCTTCTCTTCTATCATCTTCAACAAGCTCCGCAAATACTCTGTAGTAGTCCTTGCCAATAGATCTTGCTATAGCTACATGTGGATTAGCTTTGATCTCCTTATATACATTCTTGTGCTTCTTTGTAACAATGTATATCTTGTCCTCAAACTCGCAGTGCACGTCAAATGGTCTTACATTTGCCTTGCCTTCAACAGCTGTTGCTAAATAAAATTCATCTTCACTTCCTAGTATCTCTAATACTCTCTTAATATTTTCTTTCATATAAATACCTCCTCTACGAGTCTATTGTACCCAAAGAGGAGGTATCTCTAACTAGATATCTAAAATTTTAATTCCTGTCTCATCATCGATTTTTCTTTGATAAGCGTTTTCGCACTCATCAATGCGAAGCTCGCATGTGCCGCTTATTATGCACTTATTAAGGTGACCACCAACAGTGATACCCATACCAAAAGTTAAGCCTCCAGCAAGCACCACTCCATCTGAAATCATGATGTGTAGGTGTATATATGGCTCCTCGCCGTCTCTAGTGATATTGCCATTTAAAGAAAGAATTTCAAATTCGCCATCGTATTTGTATTTGCTATACTTTCTCTTTTTTACGCTATAAACACCAAGCTCTACTTCCGAGCAAGCGCCTATACCTGTGATGCTTCCTGCCTTTAAATCTGTTTCTTTAACAAATTCGTTTAATTTATCTAAAACTTCTTCGCCTCTATCGATTCTAACGATATATGATTTGCCGTCTTTAATGTATTTCATAATTTTCCTTCCTTTATATTAATATGAAATTTATATTAATATAAACTTTCTACCTTATTTGTAAATAATTCTTTCTTAAAGAATGGTTCTACCTTGTCTTTTTCGCCATCCATGTTATAAAGTGGAAGCATTTCTTTGAACTCGTTGTTGTCAAGTCTATTTTCAGAATAAAATTCATAATAGTTCATGATAGAGCCGCTGCCTAGATAATACTTACCATTAAGTCTATAAACAACATATATAGTCGAGAATCTTCCAGAACCTACTTCTAAGAAGGATCCTTCTGGTTTATTAACTACGTTTGAGCCAATTCTTTGAATGTCGGCAACATTGGCTGTATCTCTATCTTTAGGTGCTATCTCAAACTCCTCTGTGCCCTCATCCTTATTAAAAGCTATGAAGATGTTTTCCATCTCTCCGCCAATTACTGTAAGTCTTTCATTATCTTCATCGCTAATTGTTTCGTCCTTTAACTCTTCAATGCTAACCTTGATTAAGAATTCAAGCATATCATCAAAATCTTTTAGTCTTGCCTTTTGATCAGTATTTAATAAAGAATATTTTTCATCCGCATCCATAGTTAAACCTACTAAATACTTAACTCTTCTATATAGATTAACATTTGGCTCAACATAGTGTCTTAAATCTATTGGGTCGGAGCCACCCATCTCAGCGCCAAATTGTTTTGCATACAAAATAGTATCATGTTTTAATTGTGCACAAGATGCAAGTGCTGTGTTTAAATCCTTATACTGCCATTTTTCGCTTCTCATAAAGTCTGGATAGCCTTCGCCGTACTCGTTATTAAATGCTTTTAAAACCCATAGCCATGTTCTGTAAATATTTGCTTTTTCTTCTTTATCTGTTCTTGCGTCAACCATAGCCTTTGTTTCGTCGTATTTTTCTTTAAACTTATCCCACTTCAAATTGTCTTCATTAGTAAGAGTAAGTCTCTCAGCAAGGCTATTGCCTAAAAGCGCCATAAGATCTACGCCTGAAACAACTGGTCTTTTGCTTTGTTGATCAGTGTCCACTAATTTTTGTAGCCAAGTATTGTCAACAACAGCTCTTTGTGGCAAGAAGGCAAAAACTTTTCCTGAATCTGGTTTAATCTTTGGATCTTCTTTATTTGCGATATCATCAGCAACAGCATTTACAACATTTTTCTCAAGTATTGCCTCTACTGAATTATCTTTAGTAAGTTTACTAATGCTCTTGTATATGTCTATAGGAGTAGTGTCTTCAGTATTTTCAACTAAAAAGCTAATTGGTTTATATATGTCTTGCCATAATTTAAAGCTTTCCTCATCCTTAAGCATGCTTCTCGATATAAGCATAGCTTGTTTAACTGCTTCTAGGTTTATAGACTTGTCAGAATTTTCTAAATGCACTAGCTCTTGTGAATAAAGCATATTAACTTTAAAATATTTCTTTAAGTTTTCGTTCTTAGTGTAATTGCCACGAACCTTAAATTGAGAGTAATCAATTTCGTTGCCTGTTATGTTTGATACAGCATTTCCTTCTGCCTTGATGTTCTCAAGCTCTTTGTCAGCTAAGTCTCTTACTTCGCTTGGCACTTCTCCATCGTACTTTGCTTCAAGTAAGTCTACCGCGCATAAGAATAATGCTGCGTTTCTCAAAGTCAAATCTTTTTCTTCGCCCTTTGCTTCTTTGTAATCACTTAAAGTATTGTCCAAGCAATTTTTTGATAGAGCTATAAGTTTTTGCTTCAATGAATTTTGCTCCATATCCTCCATCATGCCAAGATAAATAATATGGTACAAGTGAACGATGGAGTCAGTAGTGATAAAATTGTTATGACCAATATATTGATTAGTTTCATAAATGCTAAATGGCTGTTGAGATTTTTCGTAATCTATAAAAAATCCATTGTCTTCAAGATTTTTCATAATTTTAGCGTTATATTCTCCAGTATATTCACCTTGATCAAAACCACCAATACTCTTAGAATCCTTCGGAACATCATATGGCTTCACATTTGCTTCGATGTCAATGTCTTCAAAATCCTTTGCTTCTTCTGTGTTTAATAATTTTTCCGCATCGTATCCAAGCAAAGCATTTAAGTCTGCTTCACCCACTTCAATA
Source organism: Fenollaria massiliensis (assembly GCF_000312505.2). Classification (GTDB taxonomy): domain Bacteria; phylum Bacillota; class Clostridia; order Tissierellales; family Peptoniphilaceae; genus Fenollaria; species Fenollaria massiliensis. The sequence goes on from NZ_HG326225.1 coordinate 59,767, forward strand.
TTTTCATTTTTGCCATCATCTTTACTATTCTCATTATTTTCGTCTTTACCCAGCTTATTAAGTGGCAAAGAGCATGCGCTTAAGCTCATCACCAATATTAAAATCACTGCTAATAATCTTTTTTTCATTTTAAATCAATACCCTCCTTAGAAAATTTAATTTCCCTTTTAATATTTATACCCTCTATATATAATTTTTTATCTTTCACTAATTTAGTTGGTCGAAAATTTATTTTTTTAGTCGCGATTCTCTCTATAAGCATATTATACTGCTTATATATACCGATTGAGTAAACGCCTTTATATTTTTCAATCGAAACTACTTCATCAAATGCGTCGCCATCAATATCATACAAGATAAAATCATACATTGGATTGATTAGCCTCGAGCAGCGAAATTTTGGTTTTAAATCCAAATCCACTACTTTATATAAAAATACTCGCTTCGACGGCGTCCTGTGCCAAGGGGCTATCGAGAAAACACCAAAAGCGATATCAAATTTGTTCTCGTCATTGACTCTGCCTAGGTCGACTTTGTATATGTTTAGCTTGTACTTGCCATCAAAATTTTTTGTTTTAGATAAATTATCTTTTGTAAAAGTAACTTTATTATAAAATCTTGCAAATATTGGTTTAGATAAAGTCATCTCTACTTCGCCAAGTTTTTCATCTATAACCTTGTATTTTTCAGTAGTCTCTATGCGTGAAAGAGCTAGAAGCGCTAGCAATATTACAATCGCTAGAGCAAATATTTTCTTCTTCATTATTTATTTAAATCTACAAAATGAACTTCGTAACCCATATTCTTAAGCATTTTAAATAAATCTTCAGTCTTGAAGAATAATGTCTGTGTGTTAATATTTGGGTGAAAAGTCATTATCTCTTCTTTTAATATAGCGTTGTCAAAATAAAATTGAACTTCTTTTTCTGTGTCATTAATTAGTCCAAATGGTGAGACGCATCCCGCTTCATTGCCAAGTTTATTGAATAAAGTCTCTTCCGAAGCCATCTTTATTCTTTTTTCACCTACAATTTCAGCGAACTCCTTCATATCAAGCCTGTCCTTGTCGTCCATAACAAGCATGTAAAAGCGTCTCTTCTTTTGATCAGTCATAAACATAGTTTTTGTTCTGCATCCGATTTTACCCTCGATATACTTGTCAGCGTCTTCAGTCGTAAATGCTGGCGGATGCTCAACAGCTTCGTATTTAATACCGTTGTCCTCAAGAACTTTGATAGCGTCCTCGTATTTGTTCTTCATATCATCCCCTCCATTATGTATACATTTTATCACAATCAAGTGCAAAAATCAATTATCAAAGAAACATTATGTACAAAAAAGGACTTAATGCAATTGCCTCAAGTCCTTTAATCAAAATAATTTTTATTTATTATCTTTAAAATGTTCTTTAGCAAAATCCATTTCTTGAACTAATTCCATAGTGCCAAGATATTTACCAGCCTCATCTCTTACTGCCATGTATAAAACATAACAGTCATGGCCTTCCTTATTCATCCATATACCAAGCTGATCTTTTGCTCCGCTCTTAAACATGCCTATTATTTCTCTAACCATGGCTTCAATCTTTGGCGGATGACAGCTGTATACATCACGGCCGATAGCTGTCATAGGTCTTTTGAATAATTTTTCTCTGCCATTGTCATTAAAGAAAGCGTTTATATCGTTCGCATCAACAAAGGTAATCTCGTAAGGCATCGTATTTAAAAGCGCTTCAAGCTCATCAAGTCTAAAGTGTCCACCTTTTAGTTCAATCATAGAACTTTGATAAGATGACTTCACTTCGTCAGTATCTAAAGTCTCTCTCTTCCACTCATCATCAGTTCTAAGGCCTCCGCTGTATGCTTTGAAATCTTCATATATATTGTGCCACTCTTCATCAGTAAATTTATCTTCAATAGTCGGGAACAAAATGTTTTCTTCCTTATAAATCATTTCTTTCGCTCTTTGAAGATTTTTCTTAAGAGCTTCAGCCCAAGCCTCATCCCTATTATTTGTATCAAGTTTTTTAAATGCATCTCTTATTTCGTCATCAACAGACCACATAACATCTGATGGTCCAGGAATATTGTATTTAACCTTAAGTAGTGGATAAATTAAATCGCCCTTCTTTGTGTAATGCACACGAATTTTTCTAAGATTTTCAATATCAACACTTTTATAATCTTTTTTTTCTAATAGTGAAAGCGTTTTATCAATTAAATCCGCGATTACATCATTCTCTTTATGCAAATTATATATAGGATGTCCCACTTCGTCAATAGCTTTAAGTTTTTTTCCTTGTTCCGTCTCAGTCGCTCCATGAAATAGAGCGCTATGCACGTCACAAAGCTTTTGCACTTCTTTTATTGGTACACCAGAGGCAATAATTTCTTCTTCCGCCTTCATTATCTCTTTACTGTCAACGTCAGAAAATTCTTTAGCAAAATCTGCCCTAACGCTGTCAATATCTTCTCCTTGACTAAGTCTTTCGATAAACGTTTTAAGCTTATCAAGTCTAGCTTTGTCATCGTTACTTATTTCGCTCTCTTTAATAGTATATCCATGTTCAATAAGTTTTTCTTTTATATGATCCATGCTAATGTTTTTAACAACAGAACCTCTCTTTAAAGTCATAAACTTACCTACGCTGTTTAGCATAAGTTTATTTTGTAACTCTTTAAAGCCAATTTCTATTAATACATCTTTAATTTCTGGATACTTACTTACTAAATCAGCAACAGTCATATCCAAATCAATTATTTTTTCCATAATACACCTCTTTCACTAATAATAAATTTTCACTTAGCGTTTGCTAACTATTTATACCCCATTATATATTTTTTATTAACATAATATGTGATATAATAAATATAAGGATGGTGATGAGATGAAAAACAAAATTAAATTATTTTTCTATAATAACAGAAGGTGGATTTATTGCCTTGAATATATTTTTTATTCAATAATTCTGCTTGCAATTGTAACCTACATTGACAGCAGCTACTCGGGACTTACTAAGTATGTGCCTCGCATAATGCTATCGAGCGTTGAGCTTGCAATGACAGTTCTTTCGTCACTTGTATCAGCTCTACTAACTATAACTACTTTTACATTTTCAACAATATTAACAGTTTTTACGCTTTATCATAACTCCTTCACGCCAAGAAGCGTTGAGAATTTTTTAGATAAAAAAATAACTATGAAAGTCTTAGGCATATTTATAGGCGGCTTCGTTTATTGTCTAGTGAGCTTAAACTTTATGAAGTCTGGAGAGGATCAAAGACTTGTCATCGCCGGAACCATAGGTGTCATCTACGCTATATGGGGCGCGATATACTTTGTAATCTTCGTGCAAAATGTTTTATCAGGAGTTAATTATAGCAAGCTTTTGGAAAATATTGCAGATAAAACTGATAAGATGATAGATAAAGAGCTTGAAGACCGTGATTTTGAACTGCTAGAAAAGGCTGAGTGGACTAAAAAAGAAAAAAGAATTTCTGCGCCCGAATCAGGCTACCTTGAAATTATTGATATAGAAAAAATTAAAAAAATAATTCAAGATGAAGACATAGTATTTACCATAGAAGTCTCTAAAGGCGAATTCATTACTCAAAAACAAACGCTTGGCTACTTGAGCAAAGACTCACTTGACGATGAGACAATTGAAAAAATTCAAAAACAATTTCTTTTCACCGAAACAAGAATTTCTGATGAAGATTATAAAGTTGGTTTAAGAAAGATAGCCGAGATCGCTGCTCGTGCTTTATCACCTGGCATTAACGACCCAAACACAGCTATACACTGCACAAGAAAGCTTTCTATACTTCTTTCGCATCTAGCCAAGGTCGACTCGAATCATCACTATATCAAAACTGATGGCAAGGCAAGAATTTATTATACAAGCAAATCTTTTAAAGATGTCTTGATTGAGTTTATGCACCCACTATTCACTTATGGCAGTAGCGACGCAAGCGTTGTAAGAGCAATCTTCCAAGGACTTTTAATAATTAAACTTACTGCGAGTGATAAAAATAAAGAAGTCGTTATGAATTTAGCAGAAGATTTTTATCAATCAGTTGCAGATAATTTCAAGAGAGAGGCAGACCTAAGTCTCTTCATGGAGATATATCAAGAGATAATGACTGGATCAAAAGAAGAAAAAGAGATAGCAAAAGAGGAAAAAGAGGAAGAGAAAGAGGAAGAAAAAGAGGAAGAAAAAGAAATTTCTGAAGAAAAAGAAATTACAGACTAAAAATAAATCTATAGGCAAAATATAAGGCTGCTCAAATTAATGAGTAGCCTTAGTTTTTTATTTGTTTGATTTTTTATTTATAGTCACTTGCCTATTGACCTCATCCCAAAGAATGTCTTCGCCGTCCTTAAGTCCAAGCGCTCTTGCAATGTTCGCTATAGGAAGCATGGTTCTATGGTGAACGATTTCTGGCTTAACATCACTTGTGTATTTTATGCCATTAACAATAATTAGATTAGTATCTATAGGTATTTCAACTCTTAAACCAATGTCAGTGATAAGAACAGTTCTTGTCTCATTTAACCAAAATACTTTGTATCCAAGAGCTTCAGCTAAGTATCTTAGAGGGAGCATAGTTCTGCCGCGCTTGATATATGGAGCTGATTCCATGTTTTTAACTGTGCGTACGCCATTCATAACTTTTTCAAGCGTTTGTGAACCAATCGTTATAATGGCTTTTGTTTCATCAGCTTTTATTTCTTTTTCTTCTATAAATTTTTCTTCTTCATTTGGATTTTTTTCTTCGTTATGGTTTTTATAATACCAATCAATTCTATTTCTTTTATTTTCTAAAGGTTTTTCTTCTTCTGTTTTAGGGTAAATGGCAGGAGCTAGCTCTCTAAATTTGACATAAATGCTTACTGCGCCCTTTGGCATTTTGAATTGATTTGCAATCATTGGCACTAATTTTTGATTTTCATCAAGAATAAGTATGCTTTCAAGCTCATAGCCATAGTCTGGCACAGCTTGCACTGTGACAAGCTCGCCCTCCTTTGCCTCAGCCGAAATAATATTAATTTTTCCGTTTGATGCTTGAGTCAATTTTATTTCATATTTTTTGTTTTCATCTTCTGGGTTTGGAGCTATTGGCTTGTCCTTCCAAATCGCTTTTACTGTTGTTTCTTTATCTATTACTAGTTTATCTCCAATAGATTTTTCTTGACCATAAACTTCCCATGCTTTAAACTCTTTTCCTTCTGGTGCTGTAAATTTACAATCAGGTAATTCGAATTCTTTGCCTTTTTCAATTACTTCTGTTTTTGATTCGTTTTTACCATTATTATTCGGATTAATTGTTACTGTGAATTTTTCTATCGGCTTAGCTCTCCAAATTGCTGTTACCGTTGTTTCTTTATCTATTACTATTTTATCTCCAATAGATTTTTCTTGACCATCTACTTCCCAAGCTTTAAACTCTTGTCCTTCTGGTGCTGTAAATGTACATTTAGGTAATTCGATTTCTTCTCCTTTTTTAATTTTTTCTACGATAGGTGCATCTATACTATTATTATTTGGATCTATTGTAACTGTATATTTTACTTCGCCATTATTGATTTTTAAAGTATAATTACTTTTACTTCTTTCATTTTTAGATTTAATACTAATGGTTAAAATATTTTCTCCATCTTTTAAAGTAGATTCTTCAGTTTTAAATCCATATTGACAGTTAACAATTTTTAATGCTATTCCATTCACTTGTGTATTTATATGCTCATTTGATTCCACAAGGCTATTTTTATCTAAACCAAGTATATAATCTTCTGTCTGTAATGTTAAATAAAAATCGGTATATCCTTCGCTAAGATTAAGTTCGTATTCTTTAGTATCATCTTTAATTTTTACTGCATCGTAAAAAGTTTCCCAGGCATTATCCTTCATAGCATGAACTATAATATATCTTAATTTGCTGCCATCATCTGAACCATCTTTGAATTGAGCGCTAAATTTAACTTTGCTGTCTGGCATAATAAATTCATTTAATATTCTATCTGGACTTTCTAAATCAACATTTTGTGTATCAGCTATCCATCTATCAAAAACTTTACCTCCATAGAATGTCTGTCCTTTTAGCTTTACAATATCACCTTTAAAGGCCATAGGCAGGTCTCTGTAGTTTCCATTAGTAGCCTCTACCTTATAGGAATTTATCTCTTTTCCCTTTTCAAAAGCAAATATATATTGACGATCTTTTGTTGAACTTGAAGATGTAACAAAAAATTTAAATATATTAAGCCCTGGTCTCAAACTGTATTCTTCAGTATAATTACTATCTCTTAAAGGACACTTATTCTGGTCTGTTGCTTCGATTACTTGATCATCACTTGCTTTTTCAAAATAAAATTGTATTTTCTTGTATTTTAATTCTGAGTTTATTTCATAATTTATTGTATCAGATTTAAATTCTGGAGTATAATCTATATATTCCCATTTTTTGCCATCATATACCCTTACTTTGATATTTTTCAGTTTAGTGCTGTCATCAAGTTGCACTTCCGCTTTAAGTAAATTTTGATTTATTGGTAATAAACTCACACACAAAATTAAAACCATTGCAAGCGAAATTATTCTTTTAAATTCCTTCATTTCATGTCCCCTCCACAATATAAGTCATAAAAAAAGCGCTAAGCAAATAATTGCACTAGCACTAAAATAAATCCACTTTTGAGTGGATACATATATTATTGATTTTAAAACTATATATTGACATAATAAAGCCTCTCATCAATTAATATTTATACACTAATAATATAATAAACTACTGATTCTGTCAATATATTTTATTTAATTTGTGAATATTTTCCATAAAATATTTAAAATACATTATTCAAGTAAAAGTGTTTCAATGTTAAAAACTTTTATTTATATTAATATTGTTCTCTAAAGAAAATATAATTATTTTCTTATATCTACTATCTAACATCTTATATACAAACTCTTTATGAATATCAGATATTTGAGGTGTATCACTAATCACTTTTAATATTTTATCTTTGTCATATTTTTCTACGAACTTTTTTAAAGCATTATGACAATCTACATTGTCTGTATTTTTTAAGTAATTGTAATAATTTAATTTCTCTCCGCCTATTTTTAATGCAGAGTTAGGAAAAACATATATTTTTTCATTTATCTGATTTTCATCATTTAATACAATCTTCATTTGATTTTCTGCTAATTGTGGATATAGGCAAGAACCACAATCAAATATAGGTGCTGGCTTACATAGTCCTGTCTCATTATTATAAAGATAACCCCAATTGCCATTATGTCTATCAAAGTTGCCTAGAAAAGCATCTATAATAAACTGATCCCAGAAAAATGTTTTAAGTTTATCTACTTGAATTAAGTTTTGCTCTTCAATAGTTGTTAGAACTTCTGATAGCTCTGCATCTGTTCCGTTTGTTGAGCTAAAAACAATATTATTTTTTAATGAAGCAAAATCATAGAATGTATACTTACCGTTTTCTCTAAAGTCTTTACAAGCTACCACCATTTTGCCGTTAAATTCACCTAAGATAGTTTTTTGAACTTCATATCCAAACTCATCAATTATATTGCAGCTAACGTATTCACTTATACAGCTATTTGAATATTTTATATTAGGATTATCTTTTGCTAAGCCTGCTGTTTTTATCATATATCTTTCATTATTATAAATAATACAAGCTTTATTACCATTGGCTCCGTTATAGTTTACTGATAAATCTATATCACAATTGCTAAAGTCAATCATTGTTCTTTCACCATTCCTAAATATTCTTCTCTCAAGATCCAAGCAAGTTCACTGGATATTTCTCTATCAATCTCCGCAGAATTTATCGAGCCATAAATTTCTCCCCAATACATTGCTTCTAATATATCATCTTTATCTTCTTTAGCTTTTAAAAAGCCATTAATCGATACTTGCAAATGCATAGGTAAAGTTTTTATTTCTATATCCATACTTACCACCTCTTTGTTATATTATATCATATTTTAATTTTTTATTCACACAAAATATATAATTTGATAATCGCCTTCGTTAATCAAATATCCTTCGCTCTTTTAAATAAATTAAAAGGCCCACAAGTTAAAAAACTGTGAGCCTAATAAAGTAATTTATCAAAAATTATAAATAATATTTTATTTTGAATAATGAGAACAAATTAAAGCATTTACCACAGTTCCTAGAATAATTGTTCCCAAAACAATGATTATAGCTGCATCTTGTTTTATTATGTCTTTAAATATCAATACCGATTCAGCCAATAGTAAAAAGCCTAGTAATAGTATCGATAATCCAGTTACTTTAGCTAAAAGATCTTTATCCACATTTGAATTTTCTTTATATCCAGCTAATAGCTCAACTAATTTAAACTTCCATAGCATTGCGCCAATAATTACTAGTGTAAGCCCAGCTAATAACGATGCATAAGCCATAATATCCCTCCAAATTAATTATAAAATTTATTTAAATATCGAGATAATATTTTTATCCGTTTCAAATTTTTTTATCCAAATTTATGAGATAAAATTAGTGGATTTTTGTAACTTAAATTTTGCAGGCGCCCAGATTTCGCTGGAAAATTTGATGAGAAAGGCGCTGTGCAGAATTTTTGCGAGTGAGTCGTATATAAAATACGTCGCAACGAGCAAAAATTCGAAACAAGCCTTTATCGCAAATTTAACGCGAAATTTTATTCCCACTCTTCATTATCAATCATACGCTGTATCTAAAAGCATTTAAATCAAGCCATTTTATTTTTATAAATATTAATAAATCCGCTTAATTATACCACATTTTATTATTTTTATACCCATTCCAGTACCAGTACCAGACATTTATTCACACTTAATCAATTCTAATACAAGTGATACTAACGATAGCATTCTAAAATATAAATATTCGATAAAAGAACTATTTGGTAATTTCTTTTGTGTTGTTTCTGAATGTCTTATATTGTATGAATTACCAATTTCTGTTAATTCAATAAATTCTTTATTTATTAGTTCTTCAATTTCTTCTTGATTACTTGAAATCTTTTTTATAATTTTATCTACGGAAGATTTTTTATTTGCACACTCTAAAGTCTTAAGTCGTTCAAACGCATCCCATATTTTTTCAAGTCCTATTTTCTTTTCTCTAGATCCTTTTTTACTAATATATATTTTAGACTCAAGAATCAAATTTTTTAATTCTTCTTCTGCTGAAGATGTTGTACATAAATTTAGCAATTCTTTTGAATCATTACTAATGTTATTTCCTTCAATTTCTAATTCATCCTCATTCATTAATACCCATGTTAATAATGCGGCTTTTAATTTTTTTAATTCTGGCCTGTAATCATATTCTTCTCCAAGTAATGCTGCTTTTCCTTCAACTTTAATAACTGAAATTATCTTTGGTAAAATTAGTACATATTTCGTACTCAAACTATTCCACAAATCTTGAGAACCGTTTCTATGCTCTAATTGTTGTTCAATTACTTCTATATCAGCTTGTATAATACTAAACACTTTATTTTTTTTCATATTTATCACCTAGCTATATCTAATTTCATATCGTTAATTTTTTGATCTAAATATATTATAATATCTTTCATAGATAGTTTTTTTAGAGCTTGCATTAAATTTTCCATAAATGTAAAGTCAATTTCTCCATTTTTATCTACTGGAAATTTGATATATTTATTTTTAACTACATCCCAACCACCTAATTTGTTTTTATATGAATATATAGGCAAATCAGTAACTTTATTTATACAAGATACAAAAAACAAATAAACATTAGGGCTTAAATTTTTATTTTTATCTTTCCATTCAATAGCATAGGCATCTGACAATACTGAAAATTCTCTAGACTGATAGTACGATCTATATACATCGCTATTAGATGGGATAGAAATAACATTTTTTATTATAGTGGCACCTGTCTTAGGTGCAAAATAATTTAAGCCTTGATTCATAAAGCTTGAAGTTAAAACGGGAAGAATATACTCTCCTGTAGGTTCTTTAGGCAATTTCTTTGCTTTATATGGTAATTTCTTTGTTTTTACTCTTTCAAAATAATCTCCTATTTTAAGTTCTTGCCACTTAACTTTCTTTAAATTATCTATTGCACTTATTTCTACATCCTTTAGTTTATAATCTTTTAATCCTGTAACATTTAGATAAGCTTCTAGCTCGGAGAAACGCTGAGCTTCCAGTTCGGCGACAAAGGATTCTATAAACTCAAAATCTATTTCATTGTTTTTTTGAGGAAGTAAAATTTGTGAATTCAAAAAAGTGTCATTTACATCTCTAACTAAAACATTTAATAAAATTGGTTTTAATGAATTTAAAGCTGTTGTAAAAAATGGTACAGTACTACTTTTTACATTAAATAGCGGGATTATTTTTCTTACAAATTGACCAGCATACCATTGTTTTTTCTATAAACAAAGTATAAATTTCTAATTATCTTTTTATATTTTCTTAAATGCTCGTAAAGCCTTATTCTATGTGCTTTCGAGTATTTTTACTGTAGGAAGATACTTCACGTTTCTTTGCATATTTCCTCATGTCTTAGCTGTCAGAAGTGGTAAATAAGTAGTAAATTCATTTGTACTACTAAGCAACAAGACGCTCCTGTTGCTTCTCTTTATTCAAGCGTTTCATTTCTGCCATTGCAGAATCGAATGTTGCATGTGCGTAATAGTTCAGCGTCATGGCTATATTAGCATGTCCCATAATGTACTGTAATGCCTTTGGATTCATTCCTGCATTTGCATAGTTGGTACAGAATGTATGTCGCAAACTATGTGGAGTGATGTGTGGCAATTTATCCTCGTTATACTTATTGTATTTCTTAACAAGACCTTTCATCATGCCGTTGTAATCACTTGCCACTTTTGGATAGTTCTTTCTATTAAGAAAGAGGAAATCACTATATCCATCAATCTCAACACGCTTATCATTCTTTCGATTCGCTAACACTCGCTTAAATGCTTGATAGGCTTCTTCAACCATAGGAACTTGACGTTCGCCACTTTTGGTCTTTGGTGTTTCAATGTAGTACCCAATTTCAGTATCTCTCAATAGCTGATGGTCTATATTGACAAGACGATTCTCAAAATCTAAATCTGGAAGTGTCAAACCACCAAACTCTGAAATACGAAGACCTGTTTTTAAGAGTATCAGAATTTCATCATAATTTTTGCTGTAGGTTTTATCAGCTTTTGCAAAGGCTAACAGTTTTTCTTCCTGTTCTTCTGTTAGTACGGTCTTAGGGACAGTATCATCATCAAGAACTGCTTTCAGTTGAAAGTCAAATGGATTCTTCCGAACACAATCATCTTGTATAGCAATATAGAATGAAGCCTTTAAAGAACGTTTGTAGTTATTGATGGTTTGATAAGCATAACCATTTTCACTCATTCTAATAGCCCATTCTTTAGCGTCTGATGGCTTAATACTGTCAATACTTCTTACACCTAACTTGTCTTTCTTCAAAATATCCATAAGATATTTGCGTCCAGTTTCAGTGTTTTTTCTAACCTTTGGTCTTTGAGCGTTCTGTTTTGCGTAAAGCTGGCAGAGTGTCATTTTCTTTCCTACAACATCAATACCATCATGAATGTCTTTCTGTAACTCTGCGATTTTCTCTCTAAGTGAGATACAATCACGCTTTCCTGCTGGTACTCGGTCTGTAGCCACAAGTTTCCACGAGTAAACAAATTGCGGTTCTCCAAATGAATCTATATATTTGTATAAGTATCTTCCGTCTTTTCGTTGGCTCTCTCCAGTCTTTAAGATTCGACCTTTATTGTCACGTCTTTTTTCTGACATGGCATTTGCTCCTTTCCTTTATGGAAAGAGCCTTGATACGACTTAATACTATTTTATCATATACAAGACCCTTTGGCGACGCTAGATTGCGTCCAATGTATCTATAATTTTTTCAAATTGTTTTCGTTTAATCTGAATACGATTGCCATTCATAATCAGCCAATTTGCATTTTTATTTTCCTCTGCCAAGCGTCGTAGCTTGTTTTCGCCAATACGAAAATATTTTGACGCTTCTTCAATGGTTAGGGTATAACGTTCCCAAATAGGAATGTCAGTCTGCTTCATAAAATCCTCCTTTCCAAATCACTTATTTGGATTTCATAAAAGTTGTTTTACCAGCAATCGAACAGCTTTAGCAAAGCTCACGGGAGTTCCACCCCTGCATGGTTCTCATGTAGCCATACTCATTGCCTGCGACGGTTTTATCACGCTCGGACTATTGACTGTATGGGAGTATCATTATCACGATAAGAATGTCGTTGCAGGCAATCCTGCTAAAGATTGCTTCTCGGATCACTAACATGAATCGCTCGCTATCTTTATAAGATAGGTCATGGCGGTTAGTTCCGTTGGCTCTTTTCTTATCGAAACGTATTCGATTACTTTTATTCAGTTTTCAAAGAACAATGGCTCGTTAGCCTATCAAAACACATTGAAAGCTCAATATGCTTTGGTGGAATAACAAACCTCCCTGTTCGGGAAGCGTGGAATGGTTTAGCACGCTTCCACGAAAGGAGAGAGGATATTACTTAATTTCAAATGACAAAATCTTTGTAATCAGTCTGGTTTCCATTCTTCCACGTAAGACTTCATCAACGACCATACTTTGATTGCCATATTCATCTTTCATAAGTCGTAGGGAACGCTTCGTTATGTACCCTCTGTAATGATGTAGAATCTGGTTAATCGCTTCGGTATCGCCATCTGTTGCCTTTACAATGAGAGGAAAGGGAATCATAGGATATTGTGTTTTCATTCTTCAAATTCCTCCATAAACTTTTTAATTAAGGCTAGTCCACTGGTTCTATGCCGATAGACAGTAGAACGGTTCAATTTCAACAGGTCTGCAATTTCTGAATCGCTCATGTCCATAAAGTAAAACAGCAGTAGAATTTCACGTTTCTTGTCTGGCAACTCACGTAATGCTTCACTCAACAAATCATTTTCAACGCCTACTGATAACCCATTGAGTGTAAAAATCTGAAAGTCAGTTGAATAGTTATCTGTTGTCGCAAACTGGCTAACAAGATAATCGCCAACATCCGAAAAGGACACCTCACGCTTTGCAATCCTTGAAAGATAAAGCATATAATTCTTTCGCTCGTCTTCCATAGCACGTTTACAGATATAGTCAAACTGATTTTCTATTGTGGTCTGAAAAGAAGATGGTTTCATGTTTCTCACCCCCTTTCTGTCTAGGAAAGGAAGTGAGCCTTGCTCGTTTATCTCCTTTCACTCTTAGTCCCAATGTGAAAGGGGGATTTGTTGCATTACTGATAAATAAACTTTGTAAAAAAGTTCTGAATAGCCAAAAAAGCATATAAACAGATTTATTTCTCTGTTTACATGCTTCTGTTATTCTATCTATATGATTTATAAAACCACATTGGTGGACGTACTTATCTATTGCAGATAGACGACTTTTTTTGACAAGAACCCAATGTAAGGAAATTTATTGTATATGATGTACTTCATGGCGACGTTGACCTCCAACAAACCGCCATTTGGAAGTAATATACAATATTTTAACAGCGTAAATAGCACTACCATATAACGGTTTTTTTTATTGGCGTTTAGTAGTGCTTTTTATTAAATATAAACCTATAAACCATATAACACGTTTTTCTATACCTGTTTTTAATTCAGTAGGAACAATAAAATGTATAGAGGTGGTCTACTATGCGTAAAAAAGAAGATAAATATGATTTTAGAGCCTTTGGTTTAGCCATTAAAGAAGCTCGATTGAAACGAGGTTTAACTCGTGAACAAGTGGGAGCATTGATTGAAATTGACCCACGGTACTTAACTAATATTGAAAATAAAGGGCAACACCCCAGCATACAAGTTCTTTATGACCTTGTATCGTTACTTCATGTTTCCGTTGATGAATTTTTCTTACCTGCTAATAACTTGGTAAAAAGCACCCGACGATTACAGATAGAGAAATACATGGATAGCTTTACAGACAAAGAACTATCCTTAATGGAATCTTTAGCCAGCGGTATCAACGAAGCAAGAAACATCGAAGACTAATTAAAAGAATCCATACATAACGGAAAGAGCCGATAAAATGAGATTGTATTAATCTCATTTTATCGGCTCTGCGTCTTTGCGTCTGGCTCTGTAATCACAGTTACTTTGAACTGCTTTATTTCAATTAAATTTTCTTGTCTGCATTTCGGACAATAGAGGGGGAATTTTTTTAATTCAGTATCTTCCCTTATCTTTAATCGTGTTTTATTTCCACATACAGGACACAATATCCACTTGTAGTTTATAATAACTATCTCCTCCTTTACACTTTAATTCAAATCTTTATTAAAAAATATTTCATCTTATTTAACAAGAAACCATATTTATATAACAACATAAAATACACTAAGTTATTTTATTGAACATATATCGTACTTTATCTATCCGACTATTTGGACGACGGGGCTGGCAAACAGGTTCACCGGTAGTAACATGGTACCCTTTTAACTCTGTTAAACAAACACTACGTCCATTTGTAAAGAAAGTTAAATCACTACGATATTCTTGAATACACCGAGCAGGGATTTCTCCACTAAGAATGACCTCATTATTTTTCAATTGAGTGTCTACGATGTTCGCACAATATTTAGGAGCATCGTTGTATGCTCGTGAAAGATATTCCTGTGGCGCATAAATTTTAAAACTAAGATATGGCTCTAACAATTCTGTTCCAGCTTTTTTTAAGACTTGTTCCAATACAATAGGAGCAAGCATCCGAAAATCTGCTGGGGTACTAACAGGGCTATAGTATAAGCCATACTTAAAACAGATTTTACAATCCGTCACATTCCAACCATATAATCCTTGTTCGCAACCATAGCGTATCCCTTCCATAACTGCATTTTGAAATGATTGATTTAAGTATCCAAGAGAAACCGAGCTCTCATACTGCATTCCACTTCCCAACGGAAGCGGTGATACAGATAAACCAATGGAAGCCCAGAAAGGATTTGGCGGCACTTCGATGTGAATGGTATATTCTGCATTTTTTAACGGTCTCTCCATATAAATGACTGTAGGCTCTTTTAGTTCTATCTCCACATGATACTTTTCTTGCAACAGTGCACTAATCACTTCCATTTGTACTTTCCCTAAGAAAGAAAGTATAATTTCATGTGTCGTAGAATCCACGTAATATCGTAGAAGCGGATCACTATCTGAGATTTCCAAAAGGGCATCAAGCAACATTTCTCTCTGTTCAGGTTTACTCGGTTCAACAGTTGTTTGTAGTAGAGGGTGCGGATTTTCAATCTTTTTTCTCTGTGGCAATAGTTTTGTATCTCCAAGAACACTATTTAACTTCAAAAACTCATTTTGCAAAATAACAATTTCTCCAGAATAAGCTCTATCAATCTTACATAATTCACCATTTATTGAAGTATACATTTCTGTAACTTTTATTTTTTCTTTTTCTGATACTCTAACCGAATCTCGTAAATGTAGTACTCCACTATAAAGGCGTATATATGCAAGACGTTGTCTTTTTTTTGTATATTCAATTTTGAAAACATTTCCGCAAAGTTCAGACGGACCTCGATGTGTTGATGAATAAAATTTATTCGTAATCACTTCTATAAGGTTATCAATCCCTATATTGTTTTTTGCACTTCCGTGATAAACAGGGAACAGGGAACAATTATGAAATCTTATGCTTTCCTCTTGTTCGAGTTCCAATGCTTCTAATGATTTACCGGACATATATTTCTCTAAAAGGTCATCGTTTCCCTCTATTACCGTATCCCATTGTTCAGATTCGGTAAAGTTCGTCAACCACATATTAGGATACAGTTCTACCTTCTGTTTGATTACAATTTCGGCAGAAAGTTTCTCTTTAATATCCTGATAAACCGTTGATAAATCAATTCCATTTTGGTCAATCTTATTGATAAAAAAGATTGTGGGAATCCCCATTTTCCTAAGTGCATGAAATAATATACGAGTTTGTGCTTGTACGCCATCTTTTGCAGAAATCAGTAGAATTGCCCCATCTAAAACTGATAATGAACGATATACTTCTGCTAAGAAATCCATATGTCCTGGCGTGTCTATGATGTTCACCTTCGTATTTTCCCACTGAAAAGAGGTTATTCCTGTCTGAATTGTAATTCCTCTCTGACGTTCTAAAAGCGTATTATCCGTCCTCGTTGTACCTTTGTCCACGCTTCCTAATTCTGTAATCGCTCCACTGTTATATAATAAGCTTTCTGTTAAGGTAGTTTTTCCTGCATCAACATGAGCTAAAACTCCAATATTAATAATTTTCATGTGATTTTCCTCCATTCAAAAACCCAAAAGGGCATAAAAAATCACACATATACTATATACGTACGTTAGTTACGTTAGTATACGTACTAACGTAACGTACGTA
>NZ_HG326225.1:76248-387835 GCF_000312505.2 Fenollaria massiliensis
AACCCGAAAACGGAACTAAACTAAAACTACCGTAGTAGTAATTAATTACTTTACTCACGTGGGATTTTTATGCATAACCATAGGTATACAAAGCATACAGATATTCTCTGGATACTTTAGAATCACATGATAAAGGTATTCTTAAACTGGGTACAAAAAACTAAGCCCTCCTAAAAAAGGACATCCAATTATTTGTTCCCACTATCAAATTGACAGTTTATTTAAGAATACCTTGCCGCATATTTATTAACTCCTTTTAAATAGATACTTAAATAATAGCACGTAAGAGCATATTTGTCAAGGAATCTCCAATTTTTTATCAAAGAGAGTACGTGATTACAAAATAGCTGTAATAATGTACCAATATTTGTTATTCTATAATCTTCCAATTACTCCCGTTCTTTTCAAGTACCAAATCAAATTGAGATACCTGCGTTGCTTTGGTCTGCTGGTCGATATACTCCACTGTCAGCGATACCGTGACTTGATTATCCTTACGATTGTGAATAGGATTTACCAGTTCTTGAAAGATGTACTCTTTTCCGATTGGTTTTAATATCCCGTCATTCACATAGTAGGAAAGTTCACTGGCTGTCGCTGTAGGATAGAGCTTGAAGAACGTCGTTAAAAACTCATTGATTTCATTGGTTGTAATGGAATCAACCGTCCCCTCACTTTCAATGGCTTTTGGTTTATAACTTGATTTCTTAGGTATGTTGGTAATGGTCGGATTCTTAACCAGTACCATATTTCCAGAACCATCTACATAGACACTCACTATATAAGCAGAGTGGACGGTCTTTGTATTTTCTCCCTCTGTAATGAGCTGGTCTACACTGTAGGTTACATTAAACTCATTGTCGCCAGTTGGCTCTACCGTCCATATCTGAAATCCTCTTACAGAAGACGATACAGGAATATCTTTGCGTACTGTATCAACATTGAGAGCTTGAAGTTCATCTGTCAGATAGCCTTTTAGACTTTCCATTCGATTATCAATGGACTTATCGGATTGCTCCCATGAATAGTAGACTTTCGCAAAGTTCTCTACAAAATTTTCTACATGATGAGTATCAACGTATTCCTTTTCTATGATAGTTGTTTCGTGAATAGTATGAGTATCTATAGCTGTAAAGTGCTTGAATATCGCAAAGCTGAAACTAAGCCCTAAAAGTACCCACAAGGCAATCACAACCTTTTTATGAGGATTGACCTTATAGTAGACACGAGGTTTCTTTTCCTTTGGTATCTGTTTTTCTTTATTCTGATTTTTTCTAAATTTCATCATTAAATCTTCCTTTCTCATTGTTTGATTCGTCCTGCTCCCACTAAATGCTGTTGCCAGTAGGGGCTTGTTAAGTCGGCATAACCGATTGGGTCGCCTGCATGAAACATACGGTTATTGCCAAGGTATATCCCAACATGAGTAATATAAGAGCCAGCGTTATAGGTAGAATGAAAGAAAACCAAATCGCCAGCTTGTGCTTCCGATAGTGGGATATGCTGGGTCACATCATATTGCTGTTGTGCGGTTCGTGGTAAGTTAATTCCAGCTTTTCCATACGTCCATTGTGTCAGTCCGCTACAATCAAAAGAAGTAGTCGGGGAAGCTCCACCGTAAACGTATCGCCAGCCCTCATATTTCAGTGCTTCGTCCATGATGGCTTGTACCGTATCATCATCAAACTCTGTTGTGACAAGATACTGCGTTACCAGTTGCACATAAAACATATTGCCATAGTTGTATCGCCAGCCCCCATTGATAGGTATGGCTATGGGATTGGGGTAAGACACTTTTTCGCCACCTGAATACTCTTTTGAGAAACTTTGAGCCAGTTCAAAGGTATATTTATTTCCACGATTAGCCACATACCCTAAGAAACCACCACCATAATTGTAGGACTGGATAACCGATTCTAAATCTACACTGAGCCTTTCGCTACTGGCTAATAATTCACTGAAATACTTCACAACTTGCTTAATGGATTCTTCTGTACTCAATGAATTAGGTGGAAGACCGAGGGATTCCGAGGACTGCATAACATCTTCCGCAGTACCGCCCGATTCCACCTGTATAATCGCAAGAAGTATGTTGACATATTCTTCAACGCCATATTCTTTGGCATATTTTTCTACCATAGGCTTATGAGCCAGCACTTCTGCGGAAACATTCACACCTCCATAATGAATATTGGAAATTCCGCTGTCCTGTTCATCTGAAAATAAAATGGCAACAAACAGAAGCAGTGAGAAGACCATCAAGAATAATCCAGAACCACCAATCACTAAAGTTTTCAACTTCATGGTTTCTTACCGACTTTCTTAATGGTGGCGGTTTTGATTGGTGGTCTACTTCTTGTATTTTGTAGTGGTACTCTTTGAACAGTAGACGGACGTTCTTTTGTGATTGGACGTTGTGAAGTTCTATCTGCTGTAGTGGTTGAAGTTGCTGGCTTTTGAACGGTTTTTTCTTGAACGGTATTGCCTTGGCGTTCCACTTTTGGACTTGAAAAATCGGACTTAACTGCTGGACGCTCTTGTTTGGCTTGTTGAGATTCCTTATATGAAGTCTGAATATTAGACTGTTTTGAGGTCTGTTCATCATGATATTGTTCTTGTCTTGTAGTCGGTCTTTCATGAACAGAAGAAGCAGGCTGTTTTTTCTGTTTGACCTGTTCCATTTCAGAGCGACGCTTCGCAATGGTTTTTCGCCTTTGTTCCTGCTGTTCCTTGCGTCCACTGGCTCTGTCCGCTTTGGTTTGAGAAATACTACTGGTTAAATCACGGACATTCTCTTTTACTTTGGATTTTCCTTGATATACTGCATATCTTGCATTGGTCGGCAAATCTTTAACCTGTTCTTTCAAACCACTAGCAGTGTCTACCATTCTGTCTTTGGTATCAGCTACTGTACCGATGGTTTGACCGATACGTTTTCCAAGTGTTGATTTTTCCTTTCCGTCTGGTCGGGAGTGATCTGCTTGTGTCCTTGCAGAACTCCCCGAACCCGACTGTCCTTTTTTACCTGTAACAATGGCAGACCCAGCCCCTAGAGTAGTCATGGAACGTCCAAGTTTCCGCTGTAGACGGTGCATGTGAGCGTGCATAAGCATACGAGGTTTTCTCATCACACGACTTCCCACACTTTGAGAATCGTTACTCTGTAGAGAAAACATACTCATTAAATCGCCCAGCTTGAAGTAGATTCCTGCAAAGGTCACAATCTGTAGAAAAGCAATCAAAAAGAACGGATAACCAGCCGATAAGGTATAGAGCATGGTTGAAATACTAAATGCTGTCGTAATAATCAATGTGATTCCAGCTCGTGTCAAAATGGTATTAAAGAGCTTTGTTATGGCTCGTTTTGACATACCATCAAATGATGGAATCATGCTTAAAATAAAGCTCACAGGCAGAAACATAGCATAGATGATAAAAAGTACCTGCGAGAAAATCATGATTCCTGTTAATAGGAATACAAATATGGAAATCCCAATATTGAAGACAAATAGGAAGAAGACTGTACCTAAACGGTTAATGGTCTTTGTAATGGTTAGATTGGTATTGCTTCTGTCTTCAATTTCTTCCGCAACAATTTTTTCTCTGTCTTCGCCATTGTTGGAATCTGGGCTGGTGGAGAGCAGGCTTTCCACACGGTCAATACCGATACTTTCAATGTCTGAACTGTTGTATTGAAGCAGTAGCCACGGTTGCTGAACCTGTATGGAAAACAGGCTATCTCTGATTAAGTCCACGCTGTCCTTGCCTTGACTATCGGAATGGGGCATGACAATCTTCGTGCCAAGTGATAAACTGGCATTACTGATGTCTGATGAAAAGTCATTGATTTTTTTAATGTAGTCGGGAGCGTAGGCAATAAAGGAAGCCGATAGGATAAACACCAGCACAAAATTCATAATGGCATGAATTGCCTTTGTGGTTTCTCTCTTTATCAGTCCCGTATAGGCAACATAAACCCCAAGAACCAAAATCAAGAGTAAGAGGAATCCAACATAGAAACCCTCTGTTGAAAATCCGTTTGCACTCACACCAGCTAAGGTCTGCATATTCTTACCAATGGAATCTGCTGTAGCGGAAATGAAGTCTAAGGAATAGGCTTCCTGTACTAAGTAACCTGTCGCATTGGAAACATACAAACTGATTGTCCAAATAAAATTGGTAATGGCATATAGTCCATACATGACCTGTTTTCCAATCCCGTCCGACCAGTTCCACGGAAGCCAGCCCCAGCTATTATCCACATAAAAATCCAGTTGATAGTTTTCAAGTGGGTATCGGCTGTATTCATTTGCCACATTGACCGTATCATCTACCAAGCCCGCAGCTTGAACCACCGTTCCCAGCATGGCTAAAAGAAAAATGGCAATCACAAGTGTGAAAGCCACTGTCATTGCCACTTTACCTAGACGTTTCAGCGTCCAGTTTGATTTTATTCTGTTTACTATTGATGGTTTCACATTTACACCTCTTTTCGCACAGGTGGTCTGGTATCAAAGGCATGGAGCAGTTCTTCAAATACAGGGTGGAACTGTATCACACCGACACGACCATATAAATCACTGATAAGGCATTGCCCGTTTTCCAAATCACGCAATCGCTTCTGATTGTTTTCGTCCTCTGGGTCTACACCAAAAAAGGCTAAGGTCTTTTTAATCTCGTTAAGGTCAGTGGAACGAAATGCAAATTTTAAGCCGAGGTTATTTTTCAGTTTTTCATCTAAGAGGTCGTCTGTATTTTGGGTCACGAAATATACCCCAGCGTTCATAGCACGACCAGCCCGAACCAGCTTCATAGATAGTGTTTTTCCTTGTGCTACCTGTAAAAAGCTCCATGCTTCGTCTAAATCTACAATCTTGAAAATGCTTCGGTCTGTATGGATAAAGTCTAAAGCAAAGGTACTAATGACAATCAGCATAGCAACGGATAAAAGCTCCATAGTGGTATATTCCTCAAAGGAAGTTTCCTTGTCGGGAAGTACCAAGTCCGCAACCTGTATAATGTTCAGTTGTTTTTCTAAGCTGATAGACTGCTCCACATAACCATTACTGAATAATAAATGTGCAAAGTCATAGTCTGTAAAACTTTCGATATGGTCGGCTATACTGGTACTTAGTGGCGTATTCTCAACCCGTAATTCCTCAATCACTTTCATCAACCCTCGTACTTCACTATTGGTTACTGCACGAATGGCTTTTCTAAGGATTGGGAAGCGTTCCCCATCACGAGAGGAAATCCCCGTAAGGAATGTCAGAATATCAATAGCCAGTGATTCAGAATCTTTGGGATTTTTCATAATCACATAAGGGTCAAGTAAGCCTTTGTTTTTCTCATCAGAAGTCAGAGTGACGATATTGATTTCATGGGAAATCTCTGGCAAGGTTTCTTTCCATCTGCCACGTTCTGCTTTTGGGTCTACAATCACTGCTTGTGCCCCATAAAGCACCGCATAATAGACGATAAGGTTATTCGCAAAGGATTTACCACCACCCAGCGAACCAACAAAAGCCGACGCTAACGCATTGGTTACTGAACCCTTAACCCCTTGACTGGCAAGAGCAGGTTTCAGATAGACATTGCGTCCAGTATCTAAGCTGTAGCCAACATAAATCCCCTCATTTTCCCCCAGCATTTGAGTAGCACCAAAACCTAAACCAGCGAGGAAATCAGAGGTCACGTATTGAATATAATCATTCATATAACGCTTGCTGGCAGGTAAAAATTCTTCATGTAAGCCGAGCATATCCCCAAATGGTCGTACCAGTTTTACGCTTAAATCGTCATAAAAATCTTTCACTTCATTACAACGACGTTTGAGTTCGTCAAGATCATTTGCTGATACCCTTACCACATAAGACAGCTTGTACATAGATTCCTTGCTTTGGTCTAAATTGGTTTCCAGCTCATTCACACTTTCCAGAGCTTCCGCCACATTGGAGCTGGTTTCATTATCACTTTGCCAAGCGTGGTTATCCAAGTCTTTCAGTTCTTTCTTTTTATTGCGGACAGTAGATAGGGCTTTACGATTCGCTACAATTTCCACATTCATTGACGTATCAATCGGGAATGTAAATTGCTGTTGCTGGTAGTAGAAGATTTCAGAGGACGGGAAGTCCAGTTCTCCGACAATGCTGTTAATGGTAAAGTAAGCTACATAGACGGTTTCATCTTCCTGCTGGATTTTCAAATATCGCTGTTTTTCTTCCACCAAACAGCGAGTAGGCTTAATCAAGTCATAGTATTTAATCAGCGTTTCATTATCCAGCTTTTTCTTTGATAGATGGTACTCATACTCTTCATAGGCAGTGCCTGTCTGTCCGTAAAGGTGTTCAATCAGATAGCCGAAGTCGTCCTTATCTAACCTGCGGATTTTGAAACGACGAGAGATTTTATTTTCTAAGAGCTTTTCCATCTTCTGAAAACGCAGGATTTCATCATTACTCATACTAACAAAATCGCCCATCAGCTTATGGTTCACATCATAGACAAAATCAGACAAAGCATTTTTTGCTTCAACGGTAAGACTTTTCATAGAAAACTCCTGATCGTTGAGAAGCAACTTAAAGCCGATAAAGAAACGGTAGTTCACTTGATTTTCGCCAATCATGGATATTAAAGCGTCTGTCTGTTGGTCGATTTTGTCATAGGCAACCGCTTTGAGCTTGCCAGTGACTTCATTTTTGGAACGCTCTTGTGCAGAACGTATGCTGGATTCTGTACTGATTTGTAAAGCATGAATTTTGCCATCACGATTTTGTGCGATAAGCTGTCTGAAAGAATCATGCACTTGTATTTTCTGTTCTGGACTTAGAAATGAGTAATTGTAAGGAACAAGCTCATAGTAAGCATAACATTCCCCGTCTTTATTCCAGACGAGATTGTTTTCAATGTATTTAATTGGATATGCCATAAAATTCACTCCTAACTGCTGTAATGGCTTCTTGTGGCTGGTTTCTGCCAAGCGTTACTTTTTTCCTGCATAGGTCAGCTTTGGTCGCAGTGCATAAGCAATGACAGACTTCAAAAATCCATAAGGCTTTTTACCATCAAAAGTTTTTGTAGACATAAACCATGTGAAAGCCACAGGAATCCCAAAGTATTTGAGAAATGCTCCCTCTATCATGGAAAGAGGGGGCAAGTTGCCAAGTATCATCACTGCAAAGAGTGACACGACAAACCATGTCATTTGCGTAAAGGTTATGGGAAACGGAAGTCTAAAATCATTGATAGAATACAGTACCTTTTCCACAGACCAGATACTGGTATAGCTTCGTATTTTCTTCATGTAATCAATCCTTTCATAAAAAATAGGGGTAGCTGATTGAGCCACCCCGTAAAATAGAAAATCTGCCAGTAGTAATGTACCGACAGATTTAATAGACGATTTCAAAAATCCCATGATTGGTTGAGATAAACGTTCCTGAAAGGTCTAAATCCCGACCATAGGCTTGATAATCAATATAGTTTTGAAGACTAGCTGGTACTTCGCCTAAAGCACCCGTTTCTTCAATGTAGTAGCGTGCCACGTCATACATATCATCACAATCGGAATGAATGATAATATCCTCTTGATGTTCGCTTAGTTCTTCAATGCTTGAAAAATGAGTGAGCAGAGCAGATAGCTCCGATTGTAATTCTTCGGGTAATTCCGATACCATTTCCCATAGTCGATTGAGTTCGCCAATGGAAGTGTATTCGTCAACCGTAAAGGGTAACTCGTAGTCATGAATGGCGTATTCCTCATATTCATCATTCAAGCCGATTTTCTCTTTGACTTCCTCAAAGTCAATGGGAAAGGTAAACCACGCACCGACCAATTCGCCCTCATTGTATTTGCCTAAATTCGCAATATAGACTTGCATATCGTCCATATATTCACGTCCTTTCTTTGTAGAGATTCAAAAATCCCTACCGCACTTCGTTTGGTGTACCATTCCTTTGCGGAACATAAGAAAACCACTTATATTCCACAAAAGAACGGTTTTATTTAAGCACCAATAATGCGATTGAATAGCTCTAGTAAAATGTCTTTTACTCCAGCAGCGTTGAAGACTAAGCCAACCGCAATAATCGCAATAATTAAAAAGCCAATCAGTTTGCTAAACTCACGCTTGAAGCCAAGATACAAGCCAATCACAACGATTGCTAAAAGCACCAGTGATTGAGCGTTTGATAGAAACCAGTTATAAAGGTTTTGTCCAAAATTCATAAAAATGTTCTCCTCTCTATATTCAATGAATTTGTATTTGAGTTATTTTTTTGTTGTTATCACGTCCTGTTCTTTTACTGACTGTTGCTTCAAAATCTGCTTGTGTCGGTCTGTCAGTTTCGCATGGTCGAGAATGTCTTTTACAACCTGCGTCTGGTTGATTTCATCAAGTTTAATCGCAACCTTTAAGGTCGGGGCAACTTGATGAGATAGCCAGTTCAGCGTCCTTTGGAAGGAGTAAGGCTCTGGTTTTGTGGTTAGTTTTAATCGTTCACGATTGTTCCCAATAAACCAAGCCCATTCTTCATTCAGTTTCCAATCAGAACGAGGTTTGGAATCGTCTTTATCTACAAAACGGATATACCGATTGATAATTTTAAAGGCGGTATGCTCTGGATTGTCATAGACGAGTAAATCACGGACTGCATAATAGGCACGCTCATTTTTCAATCGAATCTCAAAACGGTTTTTTACTTCTGCGTCTTCAATGGGAATATCATTTTTCTTGTACTGCTCGTAGTCCTTTTCATAGATACAGAAATAAACTTCACTTTGTAATGAACCGATATAGAGGGTGTTTCCCATACATTCCTTTTCCTCTTTGCGTACCAGTTCGCCACTGCGATAGCTTTTAAAACTGCGGAAGACGGAGATACATTCTTCCTGTTGGCACTTTTCAGTGAGTACAGGGATATTTAAAATCCCTGTCTTATCGTTAATGGCAAGGTCAAGGCGTTTCATCACACCGCCAGCCACCAAAACGTCCATAAAGAACTCATACCAGCTTCTTTGTTGTGCCAGAAGATAGCTTTCAAATTGTCTGCACCCACGACCTTTCAATTCCACCAGAACTCCTTTGTCCAGTTCATGGGAGCAAAGGACGAATATGTCGCCTAAAGCATAATGCTCTGAATAAGAATAGAAACCATAGTCCTCATGAAGAAAATAGGACAGTTTCAGTTGTAAGATGTTTTCGACCACCTGCTGTACGTCTGTTGTCGGAAAGCGAATTCTTACATAATCAAACAGCATTTCAAGGGGAGCGTCGGGATTGAAGCGTTCCAGAGCTTCCCAAAGGGACTGCTGTAAATCCTCTGATGGCTTGACTTTTCCTGTTTCAATATCGCTTAGATACTGCCTTGTAATACCAGTCGCAACAGCTAAACGGTTTTGAGATAGTCCATAAGCCAAGCGTTTTTCTTTTAAATGCTGTAACCAAGTTTGTTCATTCAGTAAAAATCCCTCCAATCAAAAAGGCGTATGTCAACTTTTAAAGCCCATTTGACATACGCTGAAATTTTGTAAATCCCTTGTAACCAAAGGATTTTCTAATGTTTTTTTGACTGTTTCCTGTCGATTTGTACCCCCCTGTTAGATACGGGGGGTTAAGTGCTGGCGTGGCTATTGCCACACCAGCCAGCAAGATCAGTCCACACCTGCGACTTCCGCTTCGCACGTCGCCTGCGTGGACTGTCTGCTGTTGGATAACTTTTTAATTTCCTCCAAGAAATCATATCCTTTTGGTACAAGGGGAGTATAAAACTCTGATATGACACTTGTTCCTACATCAACATAGCCACGACCTTTGATTCGCTTTAAGAAGAAATCCTTTTGTACGTCACTGCCAAACATCATGCCATAGCCCATTTCAGACATACGACCTAAAGCCACTCTGAAATTAAACTGATCACGGATTCCGTCGCCTAAATATTTTGCGTCTGGACGTTGACAAGCCAGTATTAGAAAGAAGCCAGCTTGACGACCTAACATGACAATCTGTTTCAGCTTATTCATAACTGCGGTGTTTTCTTTTGTTCCCAGCATTTCCATGAAAGCGACGTATTCATCAAAGATTAAGAAGTGTGCCGGGAGACCTAAGTAAGCATAATTTTTGCCAGTCTTATAGTTCTTCATCTGCTTCATTTCCTCACTACGTTTCATCATTTCTTCATAGAATGTTTCAATGCAAGAAAGCAAGTCTTCTTTTCTATAGTAGACATTTGCCATCACAGAACCTAAGTCCGCAAGATCAGCATTTTTCGGGTCAAGAATATACAGTTTTGAATCTGTATGAAGCAAGGCTTCAATCAGTGTCAGTATAAAGTAAGTTTTACCGCCACCTGTACCACCAGCAATCAACATATGAGGGAGCTTATCATATTCCCACCATACGTTTTTCATTAAGCGAAGTTTACCATCTTTAGCTTCTACTTCATCAATAGAAATACGACTGGCTATGGTGTCATAGAGCAAAGTATATTCCACATAGGAATCCTTTAACTCTTTATCCGTCAGCTCACAGTACAAGCCACTCTCTAATTTCTTTTCCAAGTGTAAGAGTTGGTCTTGATATTTTCCCAGCGTGATTTCCACCCGTATCTGTATCAAGCCATTTTTAAGTCGATAATACATTTTAGGGAAGTAGGTTATCTTTTCCTTTGTACGACCAGCACTATCTTTAAAGAAACCCTCTGTTTTGACCTGTTCAGATTCATACCACTTGTTTTCAAGTATCATCTTTGCCAGTTTTTGACGGTGGTAAAGTTGTTTAACCGTATCATAGCGAACCCGTTTGAATACAAACGCTACCAGCAAGCAGATAAGAATTGCGACACTGAAACTGATAATTAAATAGGGAATGTCAATCTTATCTGCTTGTGATAGGTTAAAATCCTGCCAGTTGATCTGCTGGATTGTCTTCACATGAAACAGTCCGACAACCAGCAGGAAAACAGGCAGGAGTGACGCTATCGTAAAATGAAAGACTAAATCTTTACCAGATGGGCGAATCCTTTTACCACGCTGTTTCATGCGAAAAAGTCTCCTTTCTACCTAGCGACTATTTGTCTTGTGTCGGTTCTTTCTTTGCTTGTGGTTGAGCTTTGAATGAACTAGAATCCTTTGTCAGCACAATATCGTCTGCCTTGATATACCAGTCAACATCTGCTCCTTGATAGGTGGCAGTAGCAACGGTGTCCGCAATGGGATTGATAAGTTCCACCCGTGCGTTATAATCAAACTCTTTCAAAGGCACGCTGGCAGGAATACTTACTTGAATCATGCGTCCTTGTCCTTTGGATTTTAAGTCATAGGTACGTTCCTTGATTTCATCTGAAACCGACCCGTCTTCATTTTGGATTCTCACTTCACGACGTAGAGCAGAGAATTTCAATTCTCCAAAAGTCGTGTCTTTATCTAATACAATGCCATTTGCTAATCTCATCATTTTTCCTCTCTTTCTTTATTCTTTTATCATGTCGTCAGCATGTAAAAGGTAATTTGTAAAACCACGAGTGCCGATTTTGTAGCCCTCTGCGGTAATACGTGGATTGACTAACTTCACACGTTCCTCAAAGCCGAAATGTTTTTCGCCAGCTTCAGCAGGAAGCACCACCACAATATCATCTGCTCTTTGAACATCAGAATAGAGATTATAGCTTCTTGATAAGACAGTTAGCCGTCCGTTGATTCTTCGCTGAACGACTTTATCCTCGCCAGCAAATTCTAAATTGCCGAATGTTTTTTCCATGTTGGGAATCACAAATTTAAGTTCCATATTTTTACCTATCCTTTCTTTTTTATTGGCTGAATGAATGTTTGATGGTCTTAAAGAGTGGGGAACGACCTTTTGATTCTTGATTTTTTGTTTTCATAAGTTCACTTCCTTTCAAAATCGGGTAAAAAAATAGACACCTCATTTTTTGAAGTGTCTACCTATTAAATATTCAAATTTTATTGGAAGTATCTTTATATCTTCACTTTTCAAGGATAAATCGTCGTATCAAAGCTCATTCATAAGTAGTAAATTAGTAGTAAATTGAGTGGTTTTGACCTTGATAAAGTGTGATAAGTCCAGTTTTTATGCGGATAACTAGATTTTTATGCTATTTTTAAATTAAAAAAAGTCCATTTGTAACAATCCCAAGCTCCAATTACCAGCTAAATTGATATTCTCTTCATTTATAAATCCTGTCGTTTGTAATACTCCCTGATTGTAGGATGTTCTTGTTATATAATCATATTCTTTACCATCTACTAATTTATCAGAATTAAAGCTTGATGTTTTTTCAATATTAAATAAGTCTCCAACTCTAAATTCGCCCCACTCAACATTTTGGAGTTTCTCGTTTAGTGAGGCATCTATTTTTTTAAGAATGGAGCCTCACTTTCATTTTTCATAACAGCTGATACTTCCCAAACCAGAAAGTCTGCTACTGTTTTTTTAAAATCATCAAGTGTAGGCCTTTTATCAATTGGTGCTGATTGATTCCAATCCGCTCCATTTTCTGGGTCAATGTTGCTTTCGTAGTATTCATCTTCAGTAAAAATATTTAATTTTGACTTGCCAAACCTAACTAGGTCTACCACTTCTTGGTATCTTTCCTTTGCTCTATCAGTATCTCTTAGGTTGTTTGATGCTTTTTTCCTGTTGCTCCTTGTATATCCGTCATTAGAAAAATCAATAAACCTTACTATATCATCTTTTTGATGACCTTCTCCAACCCTAAACACATAGACATTGGTCTGTACACTTGATTTTCCCATAAACAAATCAATAGGCATCCTTATACTTGCTATTAGTGTATTGTTTTCTAATATTTTTTTGTTGTATTCTTTAGCCTTTCCACTTCCAGCAGAACTTTGAATAATAATTGCAGCATATCCCTTATTCATCATAGACAAGGCCTTTTTTACAAAAATCATTCCACAACCATCAGCTGAATAAGGTGGATTTAATACAAAAGCTGTAGCGGGAAAGTCTTCATCAGCCTTGCCAAAGCCATACCTCCCATCAAAATCTATAAGAGAGTCTTGGTTTATGATATTGGATGAACCGTCACCCATAAGAATCATATTAAGTATTGCAAGCATATAAATATTTGGCAAAATTTCTATACCCAACAATTGTTCTGCCTTGATTTGTAGGATTTTTCTCTCTAATTCTAGGGGCGATTTTATTTTGTTTTTAGCATCAATCATCATTTCGTTCATTGCTGCTACTAATAGGCCTGCTGAACCAGTTGCAAAATCCCATACATAAGAATCTTTGTCAACTCTTGCAAGTTTAACAAGCAGGTGTGCAACATAGGATGGGGTAAGAACAACATCATTTAATTTATCTTGGCTAAAACCAAGCCAAGAATACATTTCATTGAATAACTTTCCTGTAAAATCAGTTGTTAATCCAATTTTGTAATAAATTCCTAAGTCATCTACAATTTTACAAAAAATTCTCTTTAATTGACTTTCTCCATTATATGGTTTATTTATATTTTCTGATAATAAAGTGTTTTTTAGTGTTCTTACAATAAGATTTTGTTTTTTCTCTGTTAAGTTTTTATTTTTAAGGAAGGCTTCTATTTTTCTTACGATAATTTCGCCATCTGTATCTCCTTCTTCAGTAGATGATTTAAGGTCTGATTTTTCTAGTGGTCTAACTTTTCCAGCTATGCCCAGTGTTGCCATAATAGAGGCAGAAACTAGATAAACCCTATCATTTTCACTTAAGCCCTTTTCTTCTTTATAGATATCATTGTTAAGCTTTGTAAGAGATGTCTCAATTTCTTTTTCTCTTTTCTCTCTTAATTTATCTAATTCATCATTAGATAAATTAAGTTCATTAATCTTTTTTATAAAATCATTAAAGTTATCTTTATTAAGGAAAGATAAATCTGTGTAATCATCAACTTTTTGACCTATGCCTAAATTATTTTTAGATACATAATATACCCCTATAGAATGTTCTATTGAACCATCTAATCTCTTGAAGCCAGTAACACCTATAGAAATTACATCTGTATAAGAAGTATAGTGTAGTATTGCATTTGCATAATGAATAGCTCCGTTAACTGCATAAGAATTAATATTTTTATAGTTTGGTTCATTTTTGCTAGTTGTGTTATCTACATTTCCATCTTTATTTAGTTTAACTAATTTATCCTTATATCCCTTGTATTCAATCAAAATAGGATAATAATTTAAGGCTTCATCTTGCAATAATAATTTAGCATCTGGTCTATTTCCTCCAGCTCCTCCACTTTTAGATGCATACTCATTTAATGCTTTATCTATTTCATCATTCAAACTTTCCTGTTCTAGTTTATAGTCTAAACCGTAACTCTTCAACCAACCATTTACTAAATCAGCTATGTTAGGTTCAATGGATTGTAACTTCGCCATATTAATACCTCCAGTTTTACTTTTATTAATGATATTCTTTTTCAATAATTTTTTTAATGTTTACACCTAAATTGTTAATAGAGCAACTTATTGATTTTAATTGATCATTTTGTTTTTTAAGTGCACTTACTATATCATCTTCAATTGAATTTACAGTATATATAGTCATATAATTTTGCACATCTATACTAAAACTATTGTTATAAACTTTACCATTTGAGCAATAAGTTATTTCACCTTTGGCAGGCTCTTTATGTTCTTTCTTTATATAATTATTAGCTCCAAAAAATAATAAATAGCTTTGGTGTGTTCCTAAAATGCATATTTTCCCTTTTTCTTTTTGTAAAAGATTTTTAAAGTCTGGTTCTAATCCATTGATAAATTCATCTGATATATTTATACTAATGTTATTGGCAATTCTATTACCATTATTTGTGAATTTTAACCCGAAAAATATCTTATTTATCAACACAAATTCAACATCAATATATGGTCTAGTATTCTCTTCAAACTGAACTTTCATCTCTTTAACTTGTCTCATAGATGCCTTTGCCGATTTTAAATTAGCTACGCATATAATTATAGAAGCAACAACGTTTATTAAAGTGAGAAAGAACATTGCCCACTCTACTGACATTTGCTCAACTCCTTTATTTTAAAATAAATCAAAACTTGATTTTTATATTACTATTATAAATATATTTATTTCATTATATCACATTTAGCTTTATATTGTTATTAATAATTTTCTATGCACTTCGCATTATCCTTAAATTTAATTTGTAAAGTTCTATAAATGTAAGATGTACACATCAAGAAATGTATATTTTACACTTCTTGATGATTACTATATCACAGATAGTATTTTATTTTATTTAACGTAGATATAGCCTCTATATTATTTTTGAGCCTTTCTGATGGAGTTAGTTTTTCAACTAGAACCTCATTCGTGATTTGAAAGTTTTTTAAGTTTTGATCAACAAAAAAAGAAGCCTTTTAGCTTCTTTCTCCAAATCTATTCTTCTATTATTTCCTTTATTAGCATCTCTCTCAGTGCTGACATCATCACTGGATATTGAGGACTGTCCTCGCTCTCTATCTTCCACGCTTTCATCATTCTCGGCTTTTCCGTCTTGATGAAGTTCTCTGCTCTCACTTGCGTCTCTTTCAAGTGGTCTATCAAGGTCTTGTCCCAATATAGTTCTTGAAGTTTCATCCAGTTCTCGTCCGTTTGTTCCAGTGACAGATAATCCAGCCTCATTATCGCCCAATTCACTCCATGATTTTTTTGGAATTCCTCGTCCGCTAGTAGCTCGTCCTCCACTATCTCGTTCATCTTGTACGCTATCTCCTCCGTGTCCTCGCATTGATCGAACGGACTCTCTATCCCAATCTCCTCGTATTCTTTCAGACTCTCCTCGAAGCTCATTTTCTATACCTCCTATATCTTCTCTTTTACTTTAGTGCTATTGTACAATATACTATTAACATTTGTCAAGCCTTTTCTTCTTTTTTCTTATTAAGCAAAATAAAAAAGGAACTATAAATAATTATAGCTCCTCTATATGATTTTTAACATGTTTCCGAAGATACCTCCATCTCCCACGCTAGGGTCTACAGATAAATCTAAACTGTAATGTTTTTCGCTATCTCGGGTATTTCCGACGCTCCCGGTTAAGCTAAAGGATAAAACATTAACCCCCAATTCTCTTTTAATTGTAAGTATATTATAGCACATCTAAGATAGTCTTTCAACTACAAACAAACAAATAAAATTGTGTTTCACATAAACTAAACACTTCTAATGCAAAAATCAAAAAGGAGTAATGCTGATTCATCACTCCTTAGTCAATTTTATTGGCTTTTTAGCAATACAACCTCACTAGCCCTTGAGTCCACCGATAAATTGTAACGGTGATGTTTTTAGCTATCTCGGGTATTTCCGACGCTCCTGGTTAAGCTAAAGGATAAACATTAACCCCCAATCCTCTGTTAATTGTGAATATATTATAGCACATTTAGCTTAATCTTTCAAATTCTTTTTCAAGTTCTTTAGCTTGTAACTTAAGCTCTTTAATTTTTTCAGCCGAATCCTCTTTTTTCTTATTTTCTTTCTCAATTTTGTCAAGAATTCTCTCTAATTTATTCATAACATACCTCCTTTTTACTCATTTTAATTTTAAGCTATCTAAAACGCTCATATCTCGATTTTATATACTTAGCCTGCTAAGTATATGGAAAGACTCTTAAAAGCCGTGCTACGCTTAAAATATGATTAAAAATAGAGTGAGCATAAAACTTGCTTTATAATTTAAAACCAAGCTTTTCTTTTCCCATTCTTAAATATTTTCTTCTTAATCCCAAGCAGTTTCGATGGATATTTTTCTATCACTTCTGCAAAATTTATTGAACCGTAAATTTCTCCATAATTCATTGCTTCTAATATATCATCTTTATTTTCTTTAACTTTAAAAAATCATAGGCTGATACTTTTAATTGCATAGGTAAAGTTTTTATTTCTATATTTAAACTTACCACCTCTTTTTATATTACATTATAAATTTATTTACTATTACCTTCAAATTTCTTAGGGTTTTTTAATAACTGTGAATACAATTTACATAAATTCTTTGATAAATTATTCAAATCTTCTTGCATCTTTTTTACATCATTTTTATAAATAACTGCGTTTGTATTTGCAACTTTTGCAATCTGATTTATATTATTCCCCACTTTAGAAATTTCCCATTGCAAATCTCTAAACGGATTAAGATCAACTACATTAATTTCTTTTTCTAAAACACATTCTCTTATAAAATGGCTCATAGTTTTGCACTTAGCTTTTCTCATTTTCTCTTCAAAAAGGTCTCGCTCTTTTTCTGTCAATCTGATTTCTAATCGTTCATTTCTAACTCTGTTTTTCATAAAATTCTCCTTTCACTACCTACTTAATTGGGGTCTTAGGGCTCTCCCTAACATGCATAAAATTATTAAAAAATAAACATAGTTTGAAAGTTTTTTAATCAAATTTTTCGCAAGTGTACGGACACTTGCTGTGCTTGCTACTAACATATTTACAATAAACACCAATAAATTGTTCAACAGAAAATGTAATTGTAATTGTAATTTGCAAAATTAAAACTATTAAAATCTGATAAATTATTTTTTACCTATTAAGATGTTTATATTATCTAGCTTTTATTTTTATTAATTCTATTTGAAAAGTTTTTAAAGTACAATTACAAATTACAAAATTACAATTTACTTAAATTTAAATCTCCTATTATTTTTTAATTATCTTTTTTCCATTCTTCAGGTATGCTTTTTTTATCTATTTCTATAAAATCAAAATTAGAATTTATTTTCTTTTCATAATACATAGTTACAGGGATTGATACACCACTTGGCGATATTCTTTTAGTTTTAGATAGACGAATCGGATTCCATTCTGGAAAATAGTTATACATGATTTCTGAAAATGATTTTGACTTAATTTGATATCCTTGCATAAGTAATTCCTTAAAACATGTAATGTTTGGTTCTACACTACTTCTTTTATATTCTTCTAAGAAAGATCGAATTTCTTCTACATCTGGATTCAGGTATTTAAATTTTTCTTGTTCTTCTTTTAAGTCTTTTAAAAAATCATCTGGCAAAGTCCATGAGTGAGATTTGTTTTTATATATTTCATACCCTAACGCAAATGCCTGGCTAAAATCTTTTTTTATTGTATTGAGATAATCTTCTTCGGACGCTCCTCCTAGAAAATCTTTATCTAAATAAATTGGTTTTAATCGTTTATCTTTGTTGCATGCAACTGGAAGATATCTCCTCTCGCCTGTATGATCATTAAGAAAAGTTATTTCATTTAATGTGCCTATAAATATACAAGTTCTTGGAACATCTTTTGAAAATTTTTCATAAGGGATTCTAATTCTATCATTTAGTTTTGATAAAAAAGATTTCGCCTCATTAGCAGATTTTGCATTTCTTAATGCAACAAATTCTTCGATTTCTACAACTGTTTTGCCCATCATATTCATTATAGAATCTTTTCCTTGTATTGTATCTAAAGTGCAAAACCAATCGTCTTTTAGAGCAAGGTATCTTGCGAATGTAGATTTGCCTATACCTTGTCCACCTACAAGTACCATCATTTCATCAAACTTAGATCCTGGTTCAAATATTCTTTTTATTATACCTAAAATCATATGTTCCATAATCCAGTTATTTAAGTCTGTATCCTCCGACCCTAAATAAGTTGGCAGCAATTTTCTTATGGCGTTTTTATCTCCATTCCAAACAAGACTTTCAATATACTGTACTGGTGGACTAATTTCATTCTTATTAGCAACGTATTTAACTGCCTCTAACATTTTATTAGAATTGTAATTTATTCCAAACTGTTTTTCTATTTCAATGCCTAGCCTATTATTTAATGAATCATCCCAAAGACGAATTTCATTTGGTTTAATATTTTTTTCACCTATAATTTTTCCTTGGAATTTAATCTCCTTTGTAAAGCTATCACGAAAAATTTTGCCTTCAATTATGTTGTTTTCAATACAGTATTTAGGATTTAAAATCGTTGTTATAACATTATTTACATTTTGATTTACAGTGCCATTTCCATTAATCTTAAGGTCTGAATTTAAATATGTTTTATCAGCTTCAGGAAATATTAAATTGCTATAACTCATGATAAAACCTCCACTTTTTAAATAACCTATAATTAGAGCATTCGCAAGGAGTATATTTCATAAATTTTATAGTATTCTTAATAACATTTTTAAAACACTTAATATAATTTACATCATCTTTTTTACAAGTTACTTTCCTTTTCTTTTTTTTCATTTCCACCAGCAAATATTTACACTTATTTAACATTTTTTTACCTCCTAGCTTGTATAAATATAGCTCCTGTGGTATAATGAGCTTGCTACAGAACACTTCACAGGAGTGTGGGCCTTTACTCGCTATAGTAAAGGCTCTTTTCTTTTTTAAGTTGTTCATAAATTTCTAATACATATAATAAAATGTCGCTATCTTCTCCATCTAATTTCCCATACTTTTTGATAACTTTTGCTAATTGAAATATTTCTTTAGATATGCTATCAGCAAGTCTATAGTCAGGCACAATATTAATCATGGTATTAGATAGCATACTGATAAAATAATCTTGTTTTTTAAGCCCACTAAGTTCAATTTTTTTACATATTACATCATATTCTTCTTCTGAAACTCTAAAATTTAAAATCTTATTTCTTTTTCTGTTTATATTAGGCTCTTTTTCTTTCTTTTTAGCTTTTAAATTTTGCATATACTTATTTCTAAACATAGGTATCATCCTCCAATAATTCATTCCAGTTATTTTGTGTCTTCTCTCTAAGATGTGTTAAAGAAATAGCCATTTCTTTTTGTTTGCTTGGGAATAAATGTGCATATCGGTAAGTTATATCGATTGATTCATGCCCAACTCTATTTGCTATTGCCGTTGCAGAAAAACCAAGCTCTATCAATAATGATACATGAGAGTGCCTCAAATCGTGTATTCTAATCCTTTTCACGTCTGCTTTTTTTGAACCTCTATCCATTTCATGGTGCAAAAAACTTCTTGAAAAGTTAAATATCAAATCTTTGGGTTTTAATTTGTAAAACCCTTTCAAGTAAGATTTAATTTCATCCGATAAAAAATCCGGCATAACAATTGTTCTTATGCTTTTCTTAGTCTTAGGTTCTGTAATAATATTCTGTCCATCAATTCTTTGCAAAGACTCATTAATTGTTAAAGAGTTTGTGTCGAAATCAAATTTTTCTTCTGTTAAAGCTAAAAGTTCCCCTAATCTTAGTCCACACCAATACAATATCTCAAAAGCCACAAATGATTCTGGTTTATCTTTAATCACATTAGCAAATAATTCATACTCATCCTGTGTCCAAAAAAGCATTTCTCCTGAATCTTTTTCTCCTATTGATCCTACATCTCTAGCAACATTAGTTTTTAAGTTATAGTATCTGCAAGCATGATTTAGTATACTACTAAATTGAGCATGAATTGTTCTAAGATAAGTATTAGAATATTTATTACCTCTGTCATCTTTAATTTTCATTAACTCATTTTGCCACTGTATAATTGTTACTTTATTTATATCTTTCATTGATAAATTTGCAAAATATGGCATTATTTTATTATCTACAATGTATTCCTTAGTTCGCCATGTATTTTCTTTAACACGTGGCTTTTTATCTCTTTTATATAGCTCGAAAAACTCTCTAAATGTCATATCAATAGAATCAGCGTACTGATTTAAGAATTCTTTTTCCCAATTATTAGCTTCTTTTTTTGTTTTAAACCCCCTTTTTTTCTTTACTAGTTTTTCGCCCCTCCAATTTGTGTAATTAAATTTGCAAAACCAAGTTTTGTTTCCGCTTTCATCTCTAAACGCTGGCATTTTATGCCTCCTTTACTTCTTTAGATCCATAACAATATTTTTCCATAAAATATCTTCTATTAACTTTTCCTCTTTGTACTCTATATCCTAGTTCTATAAGATCTCGATTCATATCATTAATAATTTGATATGCTGTTGTTCTACTAATATCTAGGAATTCTTGTACTTCTTTTGCATTCATAAAAATACTGTTCATATAGTCCTCCTTTCAATTTTATTGTAAGATTCTACATTCCTAAGATAATTAGGACGAGCACTAATTTAAATAACTTACTTTTTTAGTTCATATTCGAACTGTTTAAATATATTATATCAGTTCTTTTATGTTCTGTCAATAGTATTTTTTAAATAATTATTAGAAAATATTATTCATATTTCAAATAATATTATTAGAACATTTTTGTTGCTATTTTATTTTTATTATGATAAAATATATTTATAAAATATAATTTGGGTGGTGTAATTATGATTTCTGGAAAAAAATTAAAAAAACTTAGACTATTACGGGGTTTAACACAAAATCAATTAGCCATTAAATCTGGCATAACCGATGCAGCAATAAGAAACTATGAGTTAGGGAATAGATCTCCTAACAAAGAACAACTAAGAAAAGTTGCAGAAGCTCTTAATTGTGATATATCAGCATTAATTGACCACGAAGCTAACTCGCCTTTTGAAATAATGCAAATAATTTTTGACTATGAAAATGACATGAAATTTAGGCCTATAACAGGAGGCGGAGAAACAACAAGTCTGTTATCCAATGATATTGATTTTAATAATTTTCTAATAGAATGGGATGAAATGAGGAAAAAACATTATAATGATGAAATAACAGATGAAGAGTTTGAAGAATGGAAATTATCATATCCAAAAAAATCAAGATTTTTAAAATAAAAATATGTACGCAAAAAGACCGCAGCTTGAAGCTACGGTCTAATTTTTTTACATTTCTTTTTCAAATTTAGAATGCCAAAATACTGCATATATTTGTATAGAAAGATAGATTGCAACTAGTATTATTATTTGTAACTCATCAACACCCATCAATGAAAACATAATAAGCATGGCTGCAAAGAGATAGGTCATTAAGTCGTAGGCCTTTGCCTTTGATTTTTCTGCAATCAATACGTTTCTTTCGTCCTTCTTATCAATTTCAAGCTGTCTTATTAACTCTTTGTTATTTTTTGTAGAGAAATATTTAATTATATTTCCCATGAAATGTCCGAAAACTCCACATCCAATACCGATAAATAAATACGGAATAGCGAGGACTGTCTTATTTACACTATCGATGCTTTTGTGAAGATAGAATCCCGTTAAAACCAGTGCTACTCCAAAAAATACTAAAATCCAATCTTTTAAGATGCTTTTGTTTCTATTCATTTTCTTCCTCCTCATAAATAAAAATATCTTCAATTGTCAATTTAAAAAATTTAGCAATTTTAAAAGCTAAAATAATTGAAGGATTATACCTTCCATTCTCTAGAGAACCGATGGTCTGCCTTGACACTTCAAGGATATTTGCCAGTTCTTCTTGAGTAATTCCTTGACTTTTTCTAATTTCTTCAAGTCTATTTTTCACATTTAATTACCTCCCATCAAATGACAAGTTAACTTTACATATATTATAATTCTTTTTAGAGTAAATGTCAAGTAAACTTTCCATTTTTTGTGATGATAAATTTTATTTATGGTGTTGGTTTAATATAAATTTTTGATATTTTGTTTAGTCTTATTTCTGGTCTTTTTCTTGCCATAAAAATTCCTCCTGATTATGATTATCTAATCAGGAGGAGTTTATATACACAAACTAATTCAAAGTCTCAATTTTTTGTCCAAATGTAAACCACTTGGAACTATTATTCAATTTATTCTTTTTTACTTCCAGTACCATTTGAGTACCAGTAGCCATTTTTCATTCTCTATATAGCTTGTAATCAAGCCATTTTAGAAAATTTTGCGATTACTCCCACTCGATTGTTCCTGGTGGCTTAGAAGTAATATCATACACCACTCTATTAATTCCTTTTACTTCATTAATTATTCTATTCGAAATTTTCGCAAGTATATCCATATCTATCGGATAAAATTCTGCTGTCATACCGTCTGTGCTTGTTACGGCTCTTAGGGCGCATACGTAGTCGTATGTTCTTTCGTCGCCCATAACGCCAACTGTCTTGATGTCTGGTAGTGCGGCAAAGGCTTGCCAAATCTTTCTATATAGGCCGTTTTTCTTTAATTCGTCTATATAGATGGCGTCTGCTTCACGAAGTATGTTTAGTTTTTGCTCTGTTATTTCACCTATAACTCTGATTGCAAGGCCTGGTCCTGGGAACGGATGTCTATAGATAAGGTCTTCATCTAGGCCAAGCTCAAGTCCTATGGCTCTTACTTCGTCTTTGAATAACTCTCTTAGTGGCTCAATAAGTCCTTCGAAACCTATGTCATCTGGTAGACCGCCTACGTTGTGATGACTCTTGATAACTGCTGAACCGTTTGTACCTGATTCAACTACGTCTGGATATATGGTTCCTTGAACAAGGTAATCGATTTTACCAAGTTTCTTTGCTTCTTCTTCAAAAACTCTGATAAATTCTTCGCCGATGATTTTTCTCTTCTTTTCTGGTTCTGATACGCCAGCTAATTTATCTAAGTATCTCTTTTGAGCGTTAACTCTTATGAAGTTGATCTTAAACCTATTCTTAAATATCTCTTCGACTTGGTCACCCTCATCTTTTCTAAGTAGACCATGGTCAACGAAGATACATGTAAGTTTATCGCCTATTGCCTTGTGCATAAGGACTGCGGCTACTGATGAGTCAACTCCGCCTGATAGTGCTAGTAGTGCTTTTTTATCGCCAACTTTTTCTCTAATCTCTTTAACTTTATTTTCAATGAAATTTTCGCTCGTCCAATCTCCCTTAAGACCCGCTATGTCATAAAGGAAGTTTCTAATCATCTTGTCGCCATCGATTGAGTGTTTTACTTCTGGGTGGAATTGTACTGCGTAAATCTTTTTTTCTTCATTTTCCATCGCTGCGATAGGGCAATTGTCAGTTGATGCGATGCACTTAAAGCCTTCTGGCAATTTGGATATGTAGTCAGTGTGACTCATCCAAACTTGACCGCTTTCAACGCCCTTAAATAATTTTGACTCTTTATAGTGGCAGATGGTCTTGCCATATTCCCTATTCTTCTCAGAGCCCTTCTTTACCTCGCCGCCTAATAAATGCGCTGTTAATTGGTCGCCATAACAAATACCTAAGATAGGTATGCCTAGTTCAAATATTTCCTTTGATATCGATGGTGAATCATCAAGGTAGGCTGAGTTCGGTCCGCCTGTAAAGATAATTGCCTTAGGGTCCTTCGCTTTTATTTCTTCGATGCTTTTAGTATAAGGAATTATTTCTGAGTAAATATTGTTTTCTCTGACGCGTCTTGCGATTAATTGCTTATACTGTCCGCCGAAATCTATTACTAAGACTAAATCGTGTTTCATTTAATCACCTCTTGTAATAATTATATCACAAGTTTATTTTTAAAGCTATAAATTTTAAAGACTTTATCAAAATAGTTACAATTTTGTTAAAATTGTTATCCACCTCTGCTAAAGTGGTATAATATATACAAAGGAGATGATATTATGCTTAAAAAGATAAATGTTATTGCTGCGATGCTCGCTATGTTTATGCTTTTGTGCGCATTGCC
Organism: Fenollaria massiliensis; assembly: GCF_000312505.2. Taxonomy (GTDB): domain Bacteria; phylum Bacillota; class Clostridia; order Tissierellales; family Peptoniphilaceae; genus Fenollaria; species Fenollaria massiliensis. Next base: position 100,819 of record NZ_HG326225.1, read on the forward strand.
AGTAAATTCATTAGCTCAAGAAAAAAATCTAAACAAGGTGGACGACAAGACGATGGAGAAATTAGTTTTAAAAGCAAAAGAAATATTTAATATCAAAGATGTCTATGATAATTTTGAGGTAAATAGCTCAAGTGACAACGATTACGGCACTATATACAATTTATCATGGTCGAAGAAGGATGGCTCAAGTGATCTTAATGTAAGCATATCAAAGGACATGCACATCACTAACTATAATAAATATGAGAACAAAAAATATGAAACGCTTAAACCAAATTACTCGTATGAAGCTTTGAAAAAATATGCCATTGACACGATCAAAAAGATTGACCCAGTAAACGCTAAGAGCCTTAAGCTAAATGAAAGCTCTTATCAAAACTATATAGACGATAACGCATATATTTTTAACTTTGATAGATATGTAGGCGATAGACGCGTTATAGGTGACGGCGCATCCATCACCATTAATTACGTTGACAAGAGCGTACAAAGGTACTCCTTAAACTATAATCATGGCTTTGATTTTTCAAAAACAACTGAATTTGATGCTCTTAAGAGTAATTTAACTATGGATGAGGCTATAAATATATTTAAAAAAAATAAATATATAAAGCCTATGATTAAATTTGTAATTGACGAAAAGAAGGATCCAAGAATTACTTTTAAAACTATATATAGCAACGAGCTAAATGCAAATTACTTTGTTAATTCGACTAATAAAAAATATGAGCGCTACGACTACCCTGTCTTTTTAAATAATTTCATGACTAAGGATGCTGCTGCAGAAGGGGCTATGGACGGCCTTAGCGAGTACGAAGTTAAAGGCATAGATAAGATTAAGGGCATAAAGACTAAGGACGAAGCTGTTAAAAAGGCAAAAACTTTTGTGAAAGACGCTAGCAAAGCAAAAGTGACTTTATCTAATTTAAATCAAGACTATATCTCTAAGGACTACGTTTATAACATCAATATGGAAAGTGGCAAAGATGAGAAAAAGACTTACTATAACATCTCTTTCGATGCGAAGGATTTAACTCTTTTAAGATTTTCTGTATATAATAATTTTGATAGTGGTGATAATAACAAAAAAGATTTAAGCTCTGATGAATTAAAGAAAATTGCATTGGATTATATCAAGAAAAATGCATCTGACATCGATGAAAAGAATTTAGAATTGATGGCAACTGAAAATAATACCGTTTACTTTGTAAGAGTGATGGACGGCTACTACATTCCAGAAAACTCTATAAGCATAGGCGTTTCTAAGGATACGAAAGAAATAAATGAGTACTCAAGAGCTTGGTATAGAAAGCCGATAAAATACGAAAAAGCTAAAAAATCTATTGATGAAGCTTATGATGTAATTAAAAAAGAAATTAATTATGAAGAAGCTTATCAATATATAAGGGATAAATCTGATCCTGCTAAGTCAAGTGTAGTTTTAACTTATATGCCAAAGAATACTAAGATTGAGATTGATGCAATAAGTGGTAAGCTTGCAAAATCAAATGAAGAATTAAAAAATTACTCTGACATTGACAAATCAAAATATAAAGACAAGGCAATTCTTCTTAAACAAATGGGCTACGCTTATATCGAAGATGAGATAATGCCTGAGAAAAACTTGAAGCAAAAAGACTTTATAACTTTTGTTTATATATTTGGCTCAAGAGATAGTGACGAAATCATTGACAATGCTTACCAAAGGGCTCTAAGGGAAGGCGTAATTAAAGCAAATGAAGTAAGCAGAGAAAAAGAAATCACAAATATGGATTTAGCAAAATTTATGATAAGGCTAAAAGGTATGGAAGAGCTTGTTGGCAAAGATATATTCAAAAATATTAACACAAAGGTAAAGCTTACAAAGGAAGAAAATGCTTATCTAAGCCTAGCGAATGCTTTAGGATATATTAGTGGCAAGACAATTGATAAGAACGCAAAAGTTAATAGAGATGAGTTTATAAATATAGTTTATAATTACGTTTTTAAATAAAAGTGCAAAAAGAAAATGCTTACAGCAATCGCTGTAAGCATTTTTTATATATAAGCTATTATTAGTCTTCTAATAAATAAGCTAGTGCTAGTCTAAATGTTGCATCAACTGCTTCTTTGTGTGTTCTTTCAAAGCTATGTGATGCGTCAACACCTGGTCCAATAAGTGCGGCTCTTACGTTCCAGCCTGCTCTTAAAACTGCTGATGCGTCTGATCCGTAGTATGGATATATGTCTATTGCGTATGGAATATCATTCTTTCTAGCTAATTTTATAAGTTTTTCGCTCATCATCTTATCATAAGGTCCTGAAGAATCTTTTACACAAACAGTGCACTTGAATTCTGATGATGTTTGTCCTGTGCCTGGCGCTGCCATGTCTACAGCTATAAACTCAACTGTTTTTTCAGGTAGACCAGCGCTTGATCCGTGGCCAAGCTCTTCATAGTTTGAGATAAAGAAGTTTGTTGTGTGTTTTAGCTTAATATTATTTTCTTTTAAATATTTTACAAGTCCTACAAGAACTGCAACGCAAGCCTTGTCATCAAGGTGTCTTGACTTAATAAAGCCTGATGGTGTAACCCATGTGCCTGGATATAGATAAACGTAGTCACCAACATTGATACCAAGCTTTTCAACATCTTCTCTTGATGAAACTTTTTCATCAATTCTAATTTCCATTGAGTCTTCGTCTCTCTTTGTTTCGTCAGCTTTTGCGCCATAAACATGAGTTGAAGAAACATTAGTAAGTATAGTGCCTGTGTATTCGCCATCATCAATAGTTGAGATAACACATTCACAGCCTTCAATTACATTCCATGGATATCCGCCTAATTTAGTAAGTTTAAGTCTACCATTTCCTGTTATGTCTTTAACCATGCAACCAAGCGTATCAACGTGAGCTGATAAAGTCACTTGTTCTTCGTCGTCTTCGCCTTCAACTGTTACATAGAAGCCGTTCTTCGCATTTTTATGAGCCTTTAAGCCGTATTTAGCAAGTTCTTCTTCAACTAAGTTAAGTGCCTTGATAGTATCTCCTGTTGGTGATGGTGTTTTTAATAGCTTTACCATAAATTCAACCATGTAGTCTAAATCGTATTTTACGTCCATTATTATTCCTCCCTTAATAAATAATCTATTGCTAATTTGTATGAATCAAAGCCAAAGCCTGAGATAACTCCATCACAAGCTGCTGCTGTGACAGAATTTTTTCTAAACTCATCGCGTGCCAATATATTTGTTAAGTGCACTTCGACTTTTTTTATCTTTATAGCCTTTAGCGCATCATATATGGCATAGCTGTAATGCGAGTAAGCAGCTGGATTGATGATAACAGCATCATATTCTCCATCAATTAGTTCTTGAAGCTTATCAATGATGGCTCCTTCAGAATTTGATTGAAACTCATCTAAATTAGCTCCTTTATCCTTCGCATAAGACTTTAATTCATTTACTAAATCATTATAAGATAAATTGCCATAAATTTCAAGCTCTCTCTTGCCAAGTATATTAATATTCGGTCCGTTGATTACAATTATTTTTTTCATTTAATCACTCCTTGTACTTTTAAACGCCTTTTTATTTCTTTACACATCAAAAAAACTGATTTGTCTGTTTTCATCGTCATGTCACAATACTTTTCGAATAAAGGCGCTCTTTGATTATAAAGCTTCGTCATCGGATCTCCCTCAGCTCTTAGTAAGGGTCTTCTCGATGTATCAAGATTTGTTTTCAAAAACTCAAGCGGCCTTTTTAGATAAATGACATAGCCGCGATTTTTTAAAAAATTCATATTTTCCTCGCGCATAACTGTTCCGCCGCCAGTCGCTATAACTCTTTTATCGAGCCTAGCTACTCTTTCGCAAGCAAGTGTCTCTCTGTGCCTAAAATCTTCCTCGCCAAATTTTCGAAAAATTTCATTTATGCTCATCCCAGCCTCTTTTTCTATCAGTCTATCTATGTCAATGGCCTTGTAGCCAATTTTGCGAGCAAGTTCGTAGGCGATGGTCGTCTTTCCACTGTTTGGCATGCCTATGATAATTATATTCATGCGCTCACCAGCATATCGTAGATGGCAAGAGCTGCGTAGCACTTCATAATTGGGTAAACGCGTGGAACGACTGAAGCGTCATGCCTGCCACTTATCTTTATCTCAGCGTTTTCCATAGTCTTCATGTTTATGGTCTTAAACTCACGAGATATCGAAGCGATTGGCTTAAAAACAAGATTCAAGGCAATGTCAGTACCATTTGATATGCCGCCAATTATGCCTCCGTTAGTATTTTTAAAAAATTTTACTTTATCGTCTTCTACTCTCATCTCGTCAGCCACTTCGCTGCCAAGGCTTTGAGCAAAATCATATCCATCTCCAAAGGAGACTGACTTGACAGATGGTATCAAATACATGTATCTTGCTAGCTCCCCATCAAGCGGAGCAAATGGCGGCTCGCCAAGGCCTGCCTTGACGCCTTTTATAATTAATTCGGCCTCTGTTCCAACGCTATCGTTTTCATTTTTTATATCGTCTAAATATTTTTCAATCTCGTCGTCACTGTACTTATACATGTGATATGTTTTTGATAAAAATTCTTCGCCGCGCGCTTCGTCAATGATTTTACCCACTCTTTTTAAATGCGTTTCAAAAGTAATTCCTTTCTTTTCTAGCTCTTTTAAAACAATTGCAGCAGCCGCACAAACTGGCGCTGTTAAACGAGCTGAGAATATGCCCGAGCCGCGATAGTCATTAAAGCCCTTGTACTTAATAAAGGCAGGATAATCAGCCTGCGACGGCCTTGCTAAATCTTTTATTTTTTCATACGAAGAGCTGTCTACGTCAGAATTTTTCATAAGTATGGTAAGTGCGGCTCCTGTTGTGAAACCATTAAAAACACCGGATATGATCTCATATTCATCAGCCTCTCTTCGCGCACTCGAAGCAATTGATTTTGGTCTTCTCTCTAAAAGGATTTTATCAATGTAGTCTCTATCGACTTCTATGCCGCTAGCTAAGCCATCAAGCGTCGCCATCATAAATTTTCCATGCGATTCACCTGAAAGAGTGAGCCTTATTCTATTTCCAATTGTCGATGACATTGACCTCGCCTCCCAAACTTATATAATCCTCGAAAAATTTCGGATATGACTTATTCACGCACTCGTAGCCACTTAAGAATATATCTTGATCAAGCTTTGTCGCAAGCATCGCTATCATCATGGCTATCCTGTGGTCATTATATGCATCAAACATATTGGTATACATGATGATGTCCTCAAGCGGATTCACGATTAAGCTGTCATTTGTGAAAATAATTTTCGCTCCAATCTTTTTAAGTTCATTGATAATTGCTTGAACCCTGTTTGATTCCTTAAAAATCAATCTATTTATAGAAGTGAATGTAGTTTTATGCTTTCTAAATAGTGCCGCCATAGCAAGTATTGGCACTATGTCTGGCGAGTCCTTCATATCAAAGCTAAGATTTTGCGTCTGATCATATTTAGATAAGATATCGATCCCCTTTTTATCGCCTTGTATGCTTGACTCATCCATGTCCATGATATTTATATCAGAGCCCAAATAATTTGCTGCGTAGTAATTAGCTGCGTTTGAATAATCTCTTTCAATCACATATTCACCAGCTGATTTAAATTCTTGTCCGCCTTTTATTTTAAATTCATTTTCACTTGTATCAATTTCAATACCAAAATCTTTAAGACACTTGATACTCATGTCAATGTATGAGCGTGAAGATATATCACAGTCAAGAATTATGCGTGAATCAAAATTCATGCGCGCAAGCTTAAATAATAGCGCTGAGACGAATTGGCTTGAGATGTCTTCCGTAATTATATATTCATCTTTGACCAAGTCGCCTTTTATGGTGATGGATTTATTTTTATCATTTCTATGAAATTTTATACCATTGTCATTAAAAATTTTAAAAATAGTATCATTTGGTCTTTCATAAAGCTTATCGCCCATGTATATCTCGTGTAAATTGCCATCCAAAATATTTAACAGCATAAAGCGAAGTGTTGTACCAGAGGCTTCGATGCGGATTCTATCTGGACTTTTTTTATTTTCACGCGGCTTGACAAGGACGTCACCATTATCCAAAAGATCAAAATCAGCAAAACTTATTAGACTAAGCATAGTGTCCTTAATGTCGTCAGATAAGTCAAATCCTTTGATTATGGTATTTTCGCCAGCAAAAGAACTTGCAAAGATATATCTGTGCAAGTAACTTTTTGAGTGATTTACATAAACTTCACCCTTTAATTTAGAATTTTTTATTCTTAATATGCTCATTATAAAGCTCTACTACCTTTCTCTCGTCCATTTTTTGTATAAGTGCATCTTTATTTTTCAAAAAAACAAAGTTTATTTCGTCACCCATCATCTTTTTATCACTTTTAAGTGATTTTATCTCATAATTTATTTCTTCGATTGGATAATATTTATGAATTAATTCAAAACTCCTCATATAAGTTTCTTCATCTGTAATATTTAAAATTTTGCCAAGCTCAAGCGCAATCTTCATCCCAATGGCAACGCTATGGCCATGTGATAGAGCAAATCCGCTTGCTGCTTCAATCACGTGACCAAAGGTGTGGCCAAAATTTAGCGACATGCGAGCACCCTTCTCATTTTTGTCTTCACAAACAAAATGAACTTTCGCCCAAATGGATTTTTCTAAAATTTCTTCAATATTTGCATCATTTTTGATTAAATCATATAATTCGCCATCACAGATAAGCGCATGCTTAATTACTTCTGCAAAACCTGATATATACTCATCTTTAGGAAGCGTCTTGAGTGCATCTATGGCTATAAAAACTTTGTATGGATCATAAAAAGTTCCTAAAATATTTTTCTTATCACAAAAATCAATTCCAGTCTTTGATCCGATGGCTGCGTCTGTCATAGCAAGTAAGCTTGTTGCAACGTTTACGTGCTTTATGCCTCTATAAAGAATCGACGCTGCAAAGCCGCCTATGTCCGTTACTACGCCGCCGCCAACATTGATTATAAGTGAGTGCCTATCAAGTTTATCAGCTGCGTACTCTAAGAGATTTTCTAAAACGCTAAGGCTCTTTGACTCTTCACCTGCATCTATCACATATAGAAAGGCATCATATTTCTTCACTATCTCATCGATAAAAGCTCTTTGCTCTCTATAAAGATTTCTATCTGTTAATACAAGATGCTTCGTAAATTTTTTATCTAAAATAATTTCATTCGCCTTGTGAATAATTTTTATTTCATAAGAAAGTTCATCTTTATTCATAAGATTTGCCCATCGCCTTAAGTATTTTCTTTAAATCTAATAATAACTCATCAAACTCAGCATAATTTATGGCTTGCTCGCCATCTGAAAGTGCCTCTCTTTTCTTGTCGTTTACTTCGACAATGATCCCGTCTGCGCCAACAGCTGCACTCGCGAGACTTAGCGGCTTAACTAAGTAGTCAATGCCACCTGCATGTGATGGATCGACTATGATTGGTAGATTTGTATATTTCTTAATTATAGGCACACTCGAGATATCAAGCGTATTTCTAGTAGCTGTCTCGAAAGTCCTTATACCTCTTTCGCATAAAATAACGTCTTCATTGCCGCCCTTCAAAATATATTCAGCCGCCGCAATAAATTCTTTTATTTTATTTGCAAAGCCTCTTTTCAATAATACTGGTTTATTTATTTTGCCAAGCTCTGTGAGTAGTGAAAAGTTTTGCATATTTCTTGCGCCAACTTGAATTATGTCAACTGAGTCCATAAAATAATCAAGCTCACGCAAATCCATCAGCTCAGAAACAAATTTCACGTCATAAGCCTTTTTTATTTCTTTAAAATATTCAAGTGCTTCGCGTCCTAAGCCTTGGAAGCTATATGGTGATGTTCTCGGCTTGAATGCGCCTGCTCTTATAAATTTTATTCCGCGAGATGATAAAAATTTTACCTCATCAAGAAGTGACTCATAAGATTCACACGCGCAAGGACCGGCAATAAGTGTAAAGCCATCACCAATCTTTTCGCTGCCTATATTAATAATTGTTTTTTCTTTATATGTTTTTGATGATTTTTCTTGTTCAAAGTTCATTTCTATCAGCTCCAGTCCAAATTTTAAAGGATTCTTCTGCTTGGCCCAGGAACATGCCCCAGCCATTCATAGTGATGAGGCCTGCTTCTTTAGCAAGTTTCAAAAATTTTGTCTCTTCTGGATTATATGTTAAATCATAAGCAAAGCCAGCTCTGCTCATCTCAAAGTCTTCTTTTGACAATGGACTCTCATCAAGCTTTCCTGCCATGCCAAGTCCAGTCGCGTTAATGATTACATCTTGATCCATGCCGTAGCCGTAAGGATATATCTCTATATCGTCTTCAAAATTCTTTAATTTATAATGCGCCTCAACCTCATCGCGCGTATAAACAGTTATTTGAAAGATGTTTAGCTTAAGAAGAGCATAAATAATGCTGCGAGCCGCTCCACCAGTACCTAAAACAGCGTAAGAATATCTCTCATATTTTGGTATTAGGCTTGTGATGTCCTTCATAAAGCCGATGTAATCAGTATTGTGAAGGCTTATCTTGCCATTTGCAAGGCTTGCCGTATTAGCTGCGCCTAAAATTTTAACCGCTTCACTCACTTCATCAGCATATTTAAGAATTTCTTCCTTAAGCGGTGTAGTTATGTTAAAACCAAGCACTTCACCAGTCTTTGCTTCATTTACAAAGCTTTCAAGTCCATCTTTATTTATTTCTTTTTTTTCGTAAGTAAGTTCAAGTCCATCTCTATTAATAAAGTCTTTCATCACTTCAGGTGACTTTGACTGCTCAATCGGACTACCTATCACGAATAATTTATTTCTCATAAGTCTTTACCCTTCTAGTCTTTATATAGTAATCGATGATCATATTCGCAAGCTTTTCGCTGTCGTGTCTAGCATAGTCGCCATCATCCAAGCAATCGCCATCGATATAATCAATCGCCTCTTCTTTTAAAAATTTCTTGTCTTCATCTGTCAAAAATATTTGCTCTTGATATTTTTCTTGATATTTTTTCTTAAGCTCTTCGCTTAAAACCTTATTATTTATAATAATCGAGTCAAAAATTTTATCTGAGTGTTCAAAAATCGCCTCGATGTGATCTTTTACAGACATCTCATCAGTCTCTCCGTGCTGAGTCATTACGTTTTGCACATAAATCTTTTTTGCTGATGAAGAAAGAATCGCTTCTTTAACGCCTTTCACGAGCAAATTTGGTATAACCGATGTATATAAGCTACCTGGTCCTATAAGTATGATATCCGCCTTGTTAATGGCTGTGATTACGCCATCAAGCGGCTCAACATCCTTCGGACAAAGCTCAACTCTTTTAATCTTTTTATTGTCTTTTATCGCCTCGGCTGGCAATATGCTCTCGCCAAAGGCCTTGCTCTTGTCGTCATAAGTCGCCTCGATATTGACATCGTTTACGGTGATGGGCATAACAGTTCCCTTGACTCTTAGTATGCTTGAGGCCATCTTGACAGCTTCTTCAAAGGAGCCGTATATTTCATTCATGGCAAGCAAAAATAAATTGCCAAAGGATTGGCCCTTTAACTCGCCCTTCTCAAAACGATGTGAAAGAAGTGTATTCATCTCAGGCTCTATATCAGAAAGTGCTAAAAGACAGTTACGCACATCGCCTGGTGGCAGCATGCCGAAGCTTCTTCTTAAAATGCCGCTTCCGCCACCATCGTCAGCCATAGTCACAAGCGCAGTTATCTCTGAAGAATAATTTTTTATACCCTTTAGTAGCGTCGATAAGCCTGTTCCTCCGCCTATAGTCACTATCCTAGGGTTTAGGCTTCTATAACTAAACATTGCGCGCCTCTTTATCCATGTCTCTATTTTTCAAAACAGTTAAATTTTTCTTTTCCTTTAAATATTCATAAAGCCTTTCAGCCATGTAAACGCTTCTGTGTCTACCACCTGTGCATCCCATGCCTATGGTTAATTGATTTTTTCCTTCCTTTATATAATTTGGTAATAAAAAATCAAGCATATCTATAAGTTTTTGGAAAAATTCTTCTGTTGCGTCATATTTTTCTAAAAATTCCTTTATTTCTTTATTAAGTCCTGACAACGGCCTTAAATCTTCAAGATAATATGGATTTGGTAAGAATCTCACATCAAAGACAAGATCTGCCTCCTCCAAAATTCCGTACTTAAAACCAAAGCTTTCCACGACTATGGTAAGTTTCTTTCTTGTAATGGTATTTGAAAGTATTTCATAAAGCTTATCTTTTAAGTCGCTGCTCTTCATAGAGCTTGTATCTATGATGTAGTCAGACTTGTCCTTAAGCTCCTTAAGCGTCTCTCTTTCCTTTTGTATACCATCTTTTAAGGAGCCATCCTTGCTTAATGGATGCGGCCTTCTTCTTTCGTTGAAGCGCTTAATTAGCTCACTATCTCTAGCGTCTAAAAATATTAATTTAAAATCTAAATTCTTTTTTTCAAGCCCATCGATAACAGTTAGCATATCATTAAAAAATTCCTTGCCTCTTATGTCCATACCAAAGGCAACCTTGTTTATGTCTTCATTGTCATTATCAATTAGCTCGAAAAATTTTGGCAATAAAACAGGAGGCATATTGTCAATGCAGTAAAATCCATTATCTTCCATGAAATTCAATAAAGAACTTTTTCCGGCACCACTCATGCCTGTTACTACATATATGTCCATAATATCCTCCTATTCTATATAAATATTCTTAATTCTCTTAATATCAATTTGAGCTTCGTCAGCTCTTCTTAATGCTTCTTTTACATCGCCTACACGCTCTAGTCTGTGAGCGTCTGATCCTAAATATAGATCGACATCTATATCCTTAATCTTAATCAAATCTTCAACCGAAAGATTCTTGTGCGATGAATTTATTTCTAGTGCCACTCCATGTTCTTTACATGCCTTGGCGAGTCTAACAATGTTTACATCTATCTTGTCACCCGGATGAGTAATTATCTTTATTGGGTACTTCTCTATCGCCTTGATGTATGAGTCTGTAACCCTCTCTGTCACCTCTTCGTGCCATTTCTTGAACGGTTTTGAAATTTGAGGCAGTATCGATAATTTCATCTGCTCCTTAAAATTTTTCGTTTTTATTCCATAATGAAAGCCCATAAGAACTATGTCTAGATAATTCATTATGTCTGCGTCAAGATCTACAGTGCCGTTAAAATCAAGCAAATTCGCTTCGACACCCATAAGTATCTTTAGTCCCTTGTCATTATATTCCTCGTTTAACTTGTCAATCCTCGCTCTAAGAACTGGCAAATTGCTTCTCTTTATACCAAACATATAATGAGCAAGGCCATGATCAGTAATTGCTAGCTCCTTAAGGCCCATCAGATACGCTTTTTTTGCGCTCTCCTCAGGAGTTTGTGTAGCGTGTCTGCCAAGATTGCCCTTAGTTCCTGACGAGAATATCGTATGCGTATGATAATCGCCATATAATCTAATTTTATTCATTTATAATCCTTATCTCCTCTTCAAGATCGACAGCGAACTTTTCTTTTACTATAGCTTTTACTTTTTCAATAAGTGTGACTACGTCGTCAAAACTTGCTCCGCCAGTGTTAATAATAAAGCCAGAGTGCTTTTTGCTAACCATGGCACCGCCGACAGAGAGTCCTTTTAGTCCAGCGTCTTCAATAAGTTTCGATGCGTAATGCCCTTCGGGTCTTTTAAATACGGATCCAGCAGACGGATACTCAAGCGGCTGCTTGTCAACTCTTCTTTGCGTGTAATCTTTTTGCTCAGCCTCTATCTCTTCTCTCGCTTTTTTCTCTAATTTAAAATAAGCGCCTAATATTACGTAGCCTTTTTCTTGAAAAATGCTTCTTCTGTGAGCAAAATTTGCTTCGCTCGCGTCTAATTCAACTATCTTCTCATCTTTAATGCATCTTACCTTAGTCACTACATCTTTTATCTCACTTCCATAAGCACCGGCGTTCATATAGACCGCTCCCCCTACAGTGCCAGGTATTCCTGAGATAGCTTCAAGACCACCAAGCCCTAAATCAAGTGCCTTGTTTGCTAGACCCTTTAGTGATGCACCAGATTCAGCATATAAAGTCACTTCATCTATTCTCTCAATCTTTGCAAAATTTTTATCAAGAACTATAACTGGTCTTTCAAAAACTTTATCACTAATAAGAAGATTACTGCCATTGCCAATGATAAGATAATTTTCATTCTTCTCGTCAAAAAGTTTGATAATTTTCAAAATTTCTTCATCGCTCACCGCTTCAATCAAAATTTTGGCAGGTCCACCTATCTTAAAAGTAGTGTACTTAGATAAACTTTCGTCTTCTAAAATATTTTTTATATTTAATTTTTTTAATTCTTCGAGTATTTTCTTCATACATTCCTCCAATATAATTATACCATAAGTGAAGAATATTTTCTATATCTATATAAAAATGGTCAAAGTTTTTTACACTTTGACCAATATTTATAAATAAATTATTATAAAATACAAAAAAAGAAGTCCCCTAAGGGACTTCTCTGATAGTAAACAATTTTAGAAAATCATCATTGCTACAGTTAATACAATTATTGAGAATATTACTGTGAATATAAGAGGTTTCTTAACCCATTTATACCAAGTACCTAATTCCATCTTAGAAATTTGTATTGCGCCCATAACAACGCCTGATGTTGGTGTTACATAGTTTACAACACCTTCTGCAGCGCAGAATATTAATATCATAACTTCTGGTGAATAACCAAGTTTAGCAGCTAATCCGCCCATAACTGGGATAGATAGTGTTGCAAGACCTGATGTTGATGGGATGAAGAATGATAGTGCAATGTAAACGATGTATGCAAATGGTACGAATAAGAATACTGGTAGACCTGATAATGCTGTTGCTGATCTATCTAGTATAAGAGCATCAATGTGAGTTTGAGCCATTAGTACTGATGCAGCTCTTGCTACAACGATAACTAAAACTACTGACAATATGTCTGCAGCTCCAGCTACGAATGCGTTAACAATTTCTTTTTCAGATAGTCTTCCAATCCAACCAATAATGATTGATACTAGGAAGAATAATACTGAAATTTCTGGGAAGTACCATTCACCAAGTGGTGTGCCAGTTAATACTGCTGACCAGCCTTCAAATGCTGTTACGCCAAAATCTGGCCAAGGTATTAAAGAAATAATCATAATAATAAAAGTAATTGCGAATACAACAAGGATAAATTTGTGTCTTCCTGTGAATACTAACTCATCATCAGTCTTTGTAGTTTTGAACTCTTTGTCCATAACTTCTCTTTCTTGAAGTGATAGTATTGTTGATCCTTTGTCTTTGTGTACTTTGCTAGCGTATTTTAATACGAAGTACATTGCAGTACCTAAAGCTACTGCCCAAAGAATAGCACCTAGTAATATAACAGTACCTTTGTTACATTCAACTCCTGCACCGTTAAGTGCGTCCATAGCTACACCTGTAGCGAATGGGTTAACAGTTGAACCAAGTACGCCGGCACCTGCTCCAAGAAGAACAGTTGCTACAGCAACTAGTGTATCAAAGCCTGCAGCTACCATCGCAGTGATGATTAAAGGATATAGGGCAACAGTTTCTTCTGCCATACCGTAAGTTGATCCACCGATTGAGAATAGGATCATTAGTACAGCGATAAGAGCCATTTCTCTACCCTTCATGTTCTTAACTAATCTGTGGATACCAGCTTCAAGAGCTCCTGTTTTGTTAACAACTGCTAGGAAACCGCCGATAACTAATACGAAGATTGCTATGTCTATGGCGTCAACAAAGCCGTTGTAAAAACTCATTGCTATTTCTGGTAATCCTGCTGCTGATACTTCAGTAACAGCTTCTTCAGCTCCCTTAGGAATTACAGGGGCAAATTGTGCTCCATTAAAAATCCATGATAAGATTGCAACAAATAGTATAATTAGGATAAGAATACTATAAGCACTTAATGAACGTTTCTTTTTTGTTTTTTCCATCATTTTACCTCCTTAATGATTGTTTACTATCCTTATAATAATTATACTACATCTCCAGTACTTATGCAACACTTTTTTTGCCTATAGTGATAAATTTATCATTGTCTAACTAAGTCCCCGCTTTTTTAAGCATAGCCATTGATATATTATTTATATATTAATTCATATTTTTGGGTATAATATTTATTCGGAGGTGCAAAATGAAATTAAATAATATAAAAGCGGCTTTCTTTGATATGGATGGAACGATAGTCAGCTTCACTACTCATAAGATTAGTGATAGAGATATCAAAGCTATTAATAAACTTAGAGAAAATGGCGTACTTGTCTTTATCTCATCTGGCCGTGACAAGAATAATATAATGAAGGTTTTAGACAATACTCTTAAGGTCGATGGCTTTGTAGGCATGAACGGTAATCTTAATGTGATTGGTGATGAAATTATTTCTGAGCATTTTATGGATGAAGATGACGTTCGCTTCATTGTAGATGCATCAAAAAGGCTTAACTTTGCCCTATCGCTTTTTACTCGCGAAGGTGTTGTGCTTAACATGGCTGATGACAAGGTTCACGCTGTTCATGACCACGTTGAAGTGCCTATACCTAAAATTGCTTCGCTCGATGATTTGGATTTATCTAAAGTTTTTCAAATGAACTCATATACTACTAGAGCTTTTGACGAAGAAAATTTAGTGCCATACATGAACAATTCTGTCTTTAAGAGATGGAACGATGATTTTGCAGATATCAATAGCAAAAAAACTTCTAAGCTAAAAGGAATAAATAAAATAATAGAAAAACTTGGTATTGATATAAAAGATACCATCAGTTTTGGTGACAGTGAAAATGATCTTGAGATGATTAAGGGTACTGGCGTATCCGTTGCCATGGCAAATGCAATGCCAGTTATTAAAAATGCTGCGACATATATTACTAAGGACTGCGATGAGTCAGGAGCGGCTTATTTTATTGAAAACTACATCTTATAAACTTGATTTTTTATATGCTTTGTGATAAAATTTAACAAGAATTTAAAAAAATGAGGTTTATATATGTCAAATAAAAAAACTGTTATTAAATCACTCGCGATGATATCGGTGTTTACGCTGATTAGCAAGATCATGGGCTTCTTCAGAGAAACCATGATAGCGTCGAAATATGGCGCCAATCTCGAGACTGATATGTATACTGCTGCTACAACTGCAGTTATATTTTTGATTGGAGCACTTGGTAGTGGCTTAAACACTACTCTTGTGCCAATATTTTCAGAAGTTGAAGAAAAAGAAGGCAAGCGCGGTAAAATAAAATTCATGAACAAAATCATGAACATCATCGGCCTTATCGCCATCGTTTTGTGCGTTTTAGCCTATATCTTCGCTCCTTTAATCACAAAGGCTATCGCTAAAGGCTTTACAGGCGAGACACTTGCCTACACAGCCTATCTAATGAAAATTGGTATACCAATAATTTTATTCTTATCAATTACATACATTTTCTCAAGCTTTTTGCAATCAGAAAATGTTTTTGGCCCTTATGCCATCATGGGTATACCATATAATTTAATCTATATCATATTTTTGATGTCTTTCGCAAGAAGAGGCAACATTGACCTTTTGATGTTTATCAGCGTTATAGCGGCGTCAATGCAATTTTTAATTCAATTACCTGCTGTTAAGCACAAAAGATACAGATTTACGCCCGATCTTGATTTTAAAGATCCATATGTAACAAAGATGTTTAAACTAATCCTTCCTATACTTATAGGCTCAAGCGCATATCAAATCAACTTAGTTGTAGATAAAACGCTTGCTTCAGAGCTAGTTAGTGGATCGATCTCGGTACTAAACTATTCATCAAAAATATATCTTATGATAATATCTGTCTTTGTAATGGCGCTAACAACTGTAATTTTCCCAAAACTTTCTTCATCCATGATTAGAAACGAAAGTCAAGAGATTAGAAGCATAATTAGCGAAAGTGTTGATACAGTCGCACTTATCACGCTTCCAGCTACCTTCGCCATAGTTTTTTTAAGCTACCCAATAGTTGAGATACTTTTCCAAAGGAATATGTTTAACGAAACAGCCACACTAATGACTTCAGGTGCACTAACGTTCTATATCCTAGGACTTTTCTTTGCATCTCTAAGAATGATATTTGAAAAAGTATTTTATTCTATGCAAAAAACTAAAATCCCGATGATCAATGGACTTATAGCTGTTGCTGTCAACGTCGGCTTCGACATCATCTTAGTTAGATTCATGCAACACAAAGGCCTTGCCCTTGCTACATCGATCTCATCCTTGGTTTCTGCGGTGACACTATATATTTCTTTAAAAAAAGTTTATCCAGATATCGAGATCAAAGACAATCTCATCTCACTTATAAAAATACTAGCAGCCTCCATCATCATGGCACTTTCTATGTATTTACTATTTACACTTGGTGTAAAAATTTTAGGCGAGAAAAAAATAATCAAATTTTTAATGATGGCTATATCAGGAGTAATCTCTCTAGTCATCTATGTTATATCACTTAAGGCGCTAAAGGTTCATGCCTTAGACGCTGTACTAAATTTTAGAAGGAGGACTAATGAATAACAAAGAATTACTAAAAAGATTTTTGCCCTACTTTAAAAAATATAGAAAAGTATTGTTCCTAGACTTGTTCTGCGCTGTATTAACTACAGTGTGTGAACTAGTCTTTCCTTTATTATTAAGAAGTATAACTAATACTGCTTCTAGGGACATGGCACTTTTAACAAATCAATACATCTTAAAAGTAGTCGGCGTGTATTTCACTTTACGTATCGTTGAAATAATTGCTCAATTTTATATGACTAAAGTTGGTCACATCATGGGCGCCTACATTGAAAAAGACATGCGTAGCGATGCCTTCAGCCATTTGCAGCACTTATCCGATAGTTTTTATAATAATACTAAAGTCGGACAGATTATGGCGAGAATCACTAATGACCTCTTCGATGTAACTGAATTTGCTCATCATTGCCCAGAAGAGTTCTTAATCGCAGCATTTAAGATAGTCGTATCATTCGCAATTTTAGTAAGGATCAATGTTTTACTAACAGTCTTGATGTTTACCATGATACCTATAATGATATATGCATCAAGCTCATACAATCGCAAGATGCGCCGCGCCTTTAAAGAGCAAAGAGACCACATAGGTGATTTAAACTCAGGTCTTGAAGATTCGCTGCTTGGCTCAAAAGTAGTCAAATCCTTTGCGAATGAAGATGTCGAAGTAGAGAAATTTGAAAAAGATAACGATAAATTCCTTGAGATCAAAAAGAAAAGATACACATACATGGCAGGTTTCGGCACAGTAAACAGAATTTTCGATGCCATCATGTATACTATGATTATAGGTATCGGTGGCTTCTTGATAAAGGCAGGCAAAATTTCTGCCGGTGACATGATTGCCTACGTTTTATTCGCCTCAAGCTTACTTACAACAATAAAAAGAATCGTCGATTTTATGGAGAATTTCAATGCGGGCATGACTGGTATCGAGCGTTTTATAGAGATTATGGATACAGATGTCGATATATTTGACAAAGAAGATGCCATCGAGCTAAAAGATGTTAAGGGCCATATCGAGTTTAAAGACGTGAGCTTCGCCTACCCTGACGATAAAAACAAAGTTCTTTCTAATATTAATCTAAGTGTTAATGAAGGCGACTCAGTTGCTATAGTTGGCCCATCGGGTTCAGGTAAAACTACTCTAGTTAACCTAATACCTCGTTTCTACGATGTTACTAAAGGCGAGATACTTATCGATGGCAAGAATATTAAAGATTTCACACTAAAGTCTTTAAGACAAAATATCGGCTCCGTTCAACAAGAGGTTTATCTATTTAGCGGTACCATACTTGAGAATATCAAGTACGGCAAGATTGACGCAAGTAAAGAAGAAGTTATAAGTGCCGCTAAACTTGCTGGAGCTTATGATTTCATAATGGAGCTTAAAGACGGCTTCAATACTTATGTTGGCGAGCGTGGCGTAAAACTATCTGGCGGACAAAAGCAAAGAATTGCCATAGCGAGAGTATTTTTGAAAAATCCAAAAGTTCTTATACTTGATGAGGCAACATCAGCCCTTGACAACACAAGTGAAAGACTTATACAAGAATCACTTGAAAAACTTTCACAAGGCAGAACAACACTAACAATTGCCCATAGATTGACAACTATCAAAAATGCTAAGAAAATTATAGTTCTTACAGATGACGGCATAAAAGAAAGCGGCACACACGACGAACTTATGTCAAAGGAAGGTCTTTACTACAAGCTTTATACCGGCTCGCTTCTTGATCTAAAGTAATTTAATACATTTGTAACCTATATTATGACTTTTCTATGATATAATAAATACAGTAATCATAGTAAAGGAGGAAAATATATGAAAAAAAGAATAATAAGCGCCCTACTCATGATCTGTATGCTCTTATCAAACACAGTCATGGCGATGAGTGTAGATAAATTAAAAGGTCACTGGGCAGAAAAAAAGATTGAAGAAGATTTTATGACGAAATATTTTACAGAGCTTTCTGAAAATAATTTTGCAAAATTTAATCCAAACGCACCACTACCCGCAAAAGTTTTTGCAAAAGCACTTGAAAAGCTATCAAACGAGTACGGTGATTTCAAAGTCAATATATTTGCTAACTCCGACTATCTAACAAGAGAATCGATGATTGATTATATATTTGACGGGGTGAAAAACATAAAATTTGCGCGCAACGAAGAAAAAGTCTTTGATTTCACAGATATAGAAAAGATGGACAAGATTAGAAAAGAAAAACTAAAATATCTTCTTAATAAAGGTATTGTTTATGGCAACAAAGACAAAAAATATGCTCCACAAAAGAAATTATCACAAGTTGAAGGAGTTTTAGTTGTGCAAAGAATATACGAAATTTTTAAAGATAATGAAGGCGAAAAGAACGCCAAGAACCTATCCTTTGATGTGCAAAACATTTCAGAAGGCCTAAGTAATAACGGCGATTCGATCTATTATAAAAAAGTAGCCGATCAAATTTTAATCACATTCACCATGGCATTTCCTAATCCAGGATACACAGTCGGAGTAGAAAAAGTACTTCTTAAAAACAATAAAGACATAATCATCTACCCACAAGTCGTAGCGCCAGGGCCAACAACAATCACACTACAAGTCATTGCATACAAAACAGTGACACTTGCACTAAATGCAGAAGAAACAGGCGATGGACCATTCGATATCAAAGTAGTGGGTAATGAAGCAAACGATCTTGAAATTAATACTAGATAATAAAATTAAGCACTTCATCATTGGTGAAGTGCTTTTCTTATACCCTTTACGTAAATTTAAGAAATTCTTAAGATTTAATTAAGAAAAAATTAAGATTTATCTATTATAATGGTCTTAAGTGAGGATGATCTTATGTATAATGAAAGAATAAAAAATAGCTCTTATATAAATAAAAAAAGGAAACACAAAAGAAAAAGAAGAAAAACATTCTTCCTTATAATAATTTTACTAATTTGCATATTTTTTGGAAGGAATATATTTAGAAGAGTCTATGGAAGAATTTACTCTTTCGTAGAGAGAAGCTCCATTGCTAGACTTATAATTCCTAGTCCATATACAACTATCAAGATGGATACCAATGAAAATTATGACGGTATCGGTCAAGAAAAAATTTCTGGCGAAGGATATTTCACAAAGTTCACAACAGTCGATGCTAATAAAAAAACATATATAGAGTATAAACAAAATTTAGAGCCATGGAAAGATAACGAATATTGGAACGGAAACATGGAAGACTACGGCTGCGGCATCACCGCCATGTCCATAGTTTTATCAGGCTACGGCTCAGAAATAAATCCAGAAAACCTAAGAACAAAGTACTACCCGCGCCTTGATTACGCCAATCTTTCAAAAGAACTAAAAAGCTACGGCATAGACAACACAGACTTTTATTTTGATTCAAAATCTTTATCAGAAGAGAGCATAATAAATCATCTTAAGACCAATAGGCCGATAATTATTTGCCTATGGAATAAACCAGAAGAAAATCGCTTCACAAGCAAGTCTCACTACATGGTTCTCTTAGCTGCAACAGATGATGGCAAAATATATATCTCAAACCCCAACGGCGGAGAAAACGATTACAGAAGCTCCGGTTGGTACTATTTTGATGAAATTTCTCCTTACTTAGCCAAGGCAATGTATATTACATCTTATTAATAAAAATACCTTATCAAGCACGATAAGGTATTTTATTTTTATTCACTTTTTATTAATTGATACGCCCTTCTCTCGTCACCATTCTTTAGATGAATGATACCCGTATAAATAAAGCCTAATTTTTTTAGAAGAGTGCGCATAATATTGTTATCTTCATGAGTATCTATGCGAATGTTATTCGTTTTTTCAAAAGCAAAATCTATAGCGTCCATGAGTAAATTTTTCCCCTTTCCAAAACTTGCAATTCTATGAATAACAGCATAAGGTTCGTCATTGAGCCACGCACCTTGAATCTCCTTATAAGTCCCTTCGCCCGAATAGCTTAGCATAAAAACTCCATATATGCCTTCGTAATCATAAGCTATATATAATTCATTCCTTGTGATGTCATTCAAAAGAGTTTCTTCGTCAGGGTACTTATCACTCCACTGATGCAAGTTGCCATCGGCGCGCATCTTTTTCTTCGCCGCCTCATATATGCGCATGATAAATTTAATATCTTCCTTATTTGCTCTTCTAATCATTAAAACACCTCTATGTACAAAAAAGCAGCCTCATGGCTGCTTTTAATATAAGTTTTTGATTAAATTACTTTAATGTAATCTTTGCTCCAACTTCTTCTAGTTTCTTCTTCATTTCGTCAGCTTCTGCCTTTGGTGCTGCTTCTTTGATTGTCTTAGGAGCTCCGTCTACTAAGTCTTTAGCATCCTTTAAGCCTAGGCCTGTGATTTCTCTAACTACTTTGATAACTTTGATCTTTTCTGCGCCAGCGTCTTCAAGAACTACGTCGAATTCTGATTTTTCTTCTGCTGCTGGTGCTGCTCCGCCTGCTGCTGGAGCTGCTGCAACTGCTACTGGAGCTGCTGCTGATACGCCAAATTCTTCTTCTAGTGCTTTAACTAGTTCTGATAATTCTAAAACTGTAAGTGATTTTACTTCTTCAATTAAATTTGTAACTTTTTCTGACATTATAAATACCTCCAAAATTTTTATTTATGCTTCTTTTGCTTTTTGTTCAGCAATTTGGTTAAGAGCTACAACTAAGCCCTTCATAGTTCCATTTAATACATTTGCAAAGCCTTGGATAGGTCCGTTTAAGCCGCCAAGTACTTGTGCGATAAGAACTTCCTTCGATGGTAGTTCTGATAATTGTTTTAATTGGTTTACGTCGAATATATCTTTTGATACTAAACCAACTTTGATTTCAAGTTTGTCGTTTCCTTTAGCAAACTTGTATGCTACTTTTGCTGCTGAGCTTGGGTCTTCATATGCAAATGCTACTGCATTTGTTCCCTCTAAGTACTCATCTAAGCCTTCTACACCAAATTCGTGTAAGGCAAATCTAAGCATTGTGTTTTTGTAAACTTTGTACTCAACATTGTTTTCTCTGCATTGTTTTCTAAGATCAGTAACGTCTGCAACGTTTAATCCTTGATAGTCCATAAGAACTATGGATTCTGATTTTTCAAGTTTTTCTTTAATTTCTTGAACAACTTGTTTCTTTTGTTCTAAAACATGTTCTTTCACTATTTCACCTCCGCTGGAAAAATAGGAACTTTAGCTTTTTTGCTAATCCCGTTTAATATATATCAATAAAAAACCCTCTTATAGACATAAGGGGGTTGATACTGGCTATCTATCCTCGGTAGGAAATTAAGCTTAACGCACCTACTGTCTACGGTTTATATATTCCTATTAAATTAAATTCTGTTAACTAGTTTATTATATCAAAAACTTTCTGAGTTGTCAATACTTTATTAAGTATTTTATTCAGTAATTTTTGAGCTATTTACTCTTACTCCAGGACCCATAGTCGATGTAAGTGTAACAGATCTTAAATACTTTCCTTTTGCTGCAGCTGGTTTTGCTTTGATTATAGCTGACATGATTGCGTTAAAGTTTTCTTCTAGCTTTTCTTGGCCGAATGATACTTTACCGATTGGGCAGTGAATGATGTTTGCTTTGTCTAAACGATATTCAACTTTACCGGCTTTGATGTCTTTGATTGCTTTTTCTAGTTCAAATGTAACTGTTCCTGACTTAGGGTTTGGCATTAAACCTTTTGGTCCTAGAACCTTACCTAATCTACCGATAAGTCCCATTGTATCTGGTGTTGCAACGATTACGTCGAAGTCAAACCAGTTTTCTTTTTGAATCTTTTCTACCATGTCTTCTGCTCCAACATAGTCTGCGCCTGCTTGTTTAGCTTCTTCTTGTTTGTCTGCTTTTGCGATAACTAAAACTTTTTTAGTTTTACCTGTACCGTGTGGTAGTACTACTGCGCCTCTAACTTGTTGGTCTGCATATCTTGAGTCAACACCTAATCTGCAGTGTAATTCAACAGTTTCGTCAAATTTTGCCTTTGCTAGTTTTACTACTAGGCCGATGGCATCTTTTGACTCGAAGTATTCTTGTCTATCGAATTCTTTTAAACTGTCTTGGTATTTTTTACCTCTTTTTGCCATTTTCTAACCTCCTTGTGGTAATAACGAAATTTTCTCCCACCTAATAAGTAGAATTACTCTTCTACTTCAACGCCCATACTTCTTGCAGTTCCAGCAACCATGCTCATAGCTGCTTCTACACTTGCTGCATTTAAGTCTGGCATCTTCATTTCTGCGATCTCCTTAACTTGATCTTTTGTAAGTTTTGCTACTTTCTTCTTGTTTGGTTCGCCTGAACCGCTTTGAATGTTAAGAGCTTTTTTGATCAATACTGGAGCTGGTGGTGTCTTTGTGATAAAAGTAAATGATCTGTCTTGATATACTGTTAAAACAACTGGTATGATTAGACCTACTTTATCTTGAGTCTTAGCATTGAACTCCTTTGTAAATTGCATAATATTTACGCCGTGTGGTCCAAGTGCAGTTCCTACCGGTGGTGCAGGTGTAGCTTTTCCAGCCGGTATTTGAAGTTTGACAATTGCGCTAACTTTTTTTGCCATATTCGCACCTCCTCGATTTTTGTGCTTAATGCACTTTTATATATTATCTTTAATGATAATAGCTATTTTGTGATAGGGCTTACTTGATAGTATTCAAACTCTACAAGTGTGTCCCTACCGAACATATTAACAGAACACTTTATTGTTCCTGAGTCTTCATTGACTGAATCAACTATAGCTTCGAATCCCTTGAATGGTCCGTCTGTAACGGCTAGGTGGTCTCCGTGCTTGTAGTTTACATCTTTTCTTGTATCGTCTACAATGGATTTTGTATGAACGCCTAGGTTATAAAGTTCTTTTTCTGTTAATGGTATTGGTTTTGATTGTGGTCCAACAAAACCTGTTACTCCTCTGGTATTTCTTACTAGATACCATGATTTATCGTTGATAATCATCTTGACTAGCACGTAGCTTGGGAATATCTTTCTAGATTTGATTTTTTTGGCGCCATCCTTTTTTTCTACGTATTCTTCTGTGGGCACTTCTACTTTAAAAATACCGTCAGCTGTGCCACGATTAACTATCATCTTTTCAATTGTAGCTTTTACCTTATTTTCATATCCTGAATACGTATGGATTACATACCATTTGGCGTCTGCTTCTCTATCTGATAAATCGATAGAATTAGCCTTGTTTTCATTTAAATCTAAATCGCTCATTGCTATTTAATAAATTGTTTAACTACAGCGCCGATTCCCACGTCGATAAGGTATACTAATGCAGCTACAGCCACACTAATTCCAATTACAACTAATGTGTAATTAACTAAGTCTTTTTTGCTAGGCCAAATTACTTTTCTCATTTCAGCTTTTACGCCTTTGAAGAAATTGCCTGCTTTACCTTTGTTTTCCATGCTATCAACTCCTAAAAATTATTTTGTTTCCTTATGTGCTGTGTGCTTCTTGCAGAACTTGCAGTACTTTTGAAGCTCAATTCTTTCAGTAGTGTTCTTCTTATTCTTCTTTGTTGTGTAATTTCTTTGATTGCATTCTGTACAAGCTAATACGACCTTTTCTCTCATTTATAAACACCTCCTACTCATATAATACTCTAAAAAGTATTATACAACTACCTATATATATTATCTTAATTTTACCAATTTGTCAAGTCGTTTTTTAAATTATTTTTATATAAAATTTATTTTCTTTCCTATTATATATACTAAATTATATATAATGATTTATAATTTAGGTTTTTTATAATATTTTGAAATATTTTTTATATATATTATTATTTTTTATTTATTTTATAAATTTAAATCCTTTAATTTTTCAAGTTCTGCTTCGTCGATGCCAGATAATTTCATGTTATTTATCATATTATTTTTTTTGGAAATTCTTTTTTGTGTTCGTTTAGAATTTTCTATCTCTATAGCGAGCTCTCTTGAGCTAAGTCTAGAGGCGCCTCTTTGAAAGATAAGGCTTTGCTCTGCAAGGTCACTTGTAGCGACTCTTATCTTATAGCCATAAGGCATATTGGCCACTTCTCTTTCGATATATGAGTCGGCTGTGATATTTTCTTTGGTGAAAACTATCTCAAGACCCTTTATTATTTTCTTTTCGCCTTGATTGCCTTTGATGAGGTGTCCATCGTATACAAGTACGATGCGTTCTTTATTGTAGCGCATGTACTCTTCTAAGATATTCTCTAGCTCATCACGAGCGGCCTCTAGCGACTCTTCCTTTCTTTCTCTCAAATGCTCCCATGAATTGATGACGTTGTATCCATCAACAAAGAGTATATGCCTAAGCTTTTTCTTTTTCATCCTTTTGTCTTAAAATTTCATACATGGCAATGGCTGCTGCATTTGATGCGTTTAATGAGTTTGTCTTGCCAAACATTGGTAGACTAATTATAGCATCACAGTTTTTCTTAACTAGTTCTGATAAGCCCTTGCCTTCTGAGCCAACTACTAGAGCTACTGGTCCTAATAGGTTTGCCTTTGTGTATTTTTGGCCATCCATGTCAAGTCCGTATATCCATACGTTTCTTTCTTTAAGCTCTTTTATCTCTTGATTAAGGTTAGTAACGCTCACAACTATCATGTTATCAACGGCTCCTGCTGAAGCTTTATAAACTGTTTCGTTAACCATAGCTGATCTTCTCTTTGGTATGATAACCGCGTGAACACCAGCGCACTCTGCTGTTCTGATGATTGCGCCTAAGTTGTGAGTATCTTCAATACCATCTAAAATTACAAAGAATGGATCTTCGCCTTTTTCTTCGGCTAGCTTAAATCCGTCTTCAATACTTTTGTATTCAAAACCTGCTGTGAACGCGACAACGCCTTGATGCACCTCACCTTTTGATAATGAATCAAGTTTTTCTCTCTCAACTCTTTGTACGATGACACCATTTTGACTTGCAAGGCTTAAAATTCTGCCGATTGAGCCCTTTAGCTCTCCTTTTTGCACATATAATTTGTCGATGGCTCTGCCATTCTTCAAAAGTTCCATAACCGGATTTCTTCCGTATATATATTGTTCTTCCAATTTAATCCTCCAAACATAATTTAACTAGCTCAAAAAGTCTAGTGTATTCCTTTTTCAAAAATAGATATGCAATAAGAGCTTCAAAGCCTGTTGACACCTTATATGCACTGTTGTCTGTGTTCTTTGGTGCCTTATGTGACTTGTGGTTTCTGGCTCTTTTAAATACATAAAGCTCGTCTTCTGTGAGATGCTCCTTGATTTTCTCAAAGGCATCTCTTTGCGCATAAGCGCTGACATATTTTGTCGATAGCTTTTGCAGCTCGTATGCCTTTAACGGTTCTTTCGCGATGTAGTAGCGCACAAAGAGCTCGTAGACAGCATCGCCGATGTAGGCAAGCCTTATTGGGCTCATCTCATTTATTTCGGCGTCGCTGTACTCAATGCCAAAAAGCTCAGTTATATCTAAATCTTTTCCCATCTTTGTCCGTCTTTGCTATCTATAATCTTTATGCCCATAGCAAGTAAATCATCTCTGATTTTATCAGCCTTGGCATAATCTTTATTCATTCTTGCTTCATTTCTCTCGTCTATCATCTTTTTAATCTTGTCTTCGTCTTCTCCAAGTGATGCATCTGACTCATCTTCTTTCATCACCGCTTCACTATCATCAAGTCCAAGAACTTTTAATAAATCATTTAATTTATCTTCGATATATTTTGCGCTTTCATAATCATCATCTTCAAGTTTATTAATTACCTTAACTATATTGAAAATGCATGTTAGTGCATCGGCTGTGTTGAAATCATCGCTCATAGCCGCGATAAAGCCAGCTACTTCCTTATCAACATCTTTGATGATCTCGTCTGAAGCTTTTTTCCCTGTATCTTTGATTGCTTCAAGCCTCTTAAGAGCATTGTGTATCCTCTTAACAGAATTTTTTGCACCATCCATGCCTTCTTTAGTGAAGTTCATAGGCTTTCTATAGTGAGTTGACAAGATGAAGAATCTTACTGTATCCTTATCATAATCGTCAAGCAAATCCTTAAGCAAAATGAAATTGCCTAATGATTTACTCATCTTTTTGCCATCGACATTGACCATACCATTGTGTAGCCAATATTTTGCGAATGGCTTTCCTGTTAGAGCCTCACTTTGTTGAATTTCATTCTCATGATGAGGAAACTCTAGGTCGCTGCCGCCAGCGTGTATATCAAGCGTATCTCCTAAGATTGCTCTACTCATAGCCGAGCACTCGATGTGCCAGCCAGGTCTACCATCTGACCAAGGTGATGCCCAGTGCGGTTCATTTGGTTTAGCCTTTTTCCAAAGAGCAAAATCTAGTGGATTTTTCTTTTTTTCATTTATATCGACTCTTAGACCTGAGATAAGGTCATCAATGTTCTTCTTTGAAAGTTTTCCGTAGTCTTTTGCCTTAGTAGTGTCGAAATAAACATCGCCATCCGACTCATAAGCAGCGCCCTTCTCAATAAGTCCTTTTATAAAATCTATAATCTCATCCATGTGTTCAGTCGCTCTTGGATTGATATTGTCATAATCATAAATGCCAAGTTTAGTAGCAACATCTTTGAATCGCTCGATATATTTTTCAGCCACTTCATTTGAAGTGATACCGCTTTCATTCGCTTTATTAATTATCTTATCGTCTACGTCAGTGAAGTTAAAAACATACTTTACGTCGTAGCCCATGAATATCAAAAATCTTCTAACTGTATCAAATACAACTAAAGGTCTGGCATTGCCTACATGTATGTCATTATAAACAGTAGGACCACAACAATAAAAATTCACCTTAGTATCATTTATCGGTTTGAATTCTTCTACTAATCCTGATAATGTGTTGTGTAATTTAATCATAATTGCCTCCTTATATATTAATATAGTTATTTTATCATATATATGCCTTTTAGTCAATGGATTTAAGCGTGCGAAGTTCTTTAAGATAAGTGCTTTTAATGAATTTTTTATTTATATGAAATTGTTTTTGCATATAAAAAGAGCTGCGAAATAAATCACAGCTCTCGAATTAATTTTATTTAATTATTAATTTTTTCTTTATATACTCTAGATAAAAGATATCTCTCCTTGCCAACAGTCTTTTTGCCATACTCAATCGCGCCTGTCGGGCACTTCGCGATGCATGATGCGCAGTGCGTACAATTGCCGTTCCAAACTGGGTAGCCGTCCTTGTAAGTAATGTTATTTAAAACGCAATTCTTGGCGCATATACCGCACTTGATGCACTTATCTGCATAATAAAATTTTTTGTCGCTCACTATAAACTTAAAGAAAATTTTATTGACAAGACTTGACTCTAGTTTACCAGCAAGGCCGCTATTTACTTCTGGGAAATTCTTACCATCTTTGATAATAGCAGCCGCTTTAGTAATTTTATCATTTGCTTCATCGATAAGCTTTCTATTGTGCTCATCTGAATCTAAATTGAATAGCATCAAATAATTTTCTGGCATCTTTATCCCATAAAGGCCTTTGAAATTTAATCCAAGCTTTTTCGTGTTTGCTCTAATGTATTTCTCTGCATTGCCGCAGGAGTCGCCATAGTTTAAAATTACATAGATCTCTTTCGATCCAGTAAAAGAGCAACCCAATAAATACTCCGACAAAAATCTTGGTACGCGCCAGCTATATGTTGGCGCAACTAAGACGAAGGGCTTTTCTGAGTGAAAAGTCTCAGACTTGCCATTCTTTATGTAAGTGAATAGATCAAGCACTTCGTCAACTAGGTCCTCAGCCAATTTCTTCGCTATGTATTCACTGTTACCTGTTCCTGAAAAATATAGTATCATATCTGCTCCTATCTTTATAAAACATTTACTCTCTTACTAATAACGCTATAGCTTCCACATGCATTGTCTTTTGCTTGGGAACATAATTTTCTATCCTCGTCAATCTTGCGAGAGCACAATTTATCAATATCATTATCTTTGGCATTTTTTCTTTTATCTTTGAAATTATTAGAATTTTGACTATCTTTATTTCCTGTTTTGAAGTAGAATGTCAGGTCATATGGATGGACTGTTCCGTCTTTGTCAATTCTACCCACCACGACTTTATCAACTATGCTTTCAAATACTGTTCTATTAAATTCCTCTATAATTTCTCTATTTTCTAAGATCTTTTTAAATTGCTTTAGTCTTTCTTTAATAGAGTTTTCATCTTTGATAGTTAGCTCTGGTGTTTTCTTTTCATCAAGTAATTCTTCTTTTTGTTTTGTAAGTTTTTTATACTTTTTAGCATAAACTTTTTCATCTATACTATCTTCTAAATGAAGATCAACTAACTTTCTTTCTTGACTA
The DNA here is from genome assembly GCF_000312505.2 of Fenollaria massiliensis. Lineage (GTDB taxonomy): Bacteria > Bacillota > Clostridia > Tissierellales > Peptoniphilaceae > Fenollaria > Fenollaria massiliensis. The sequence continues at coordinate 129,786 of NZ_HG326225.1, forward strand.
TTGATTCTATTTAATTAATTTTCTATCTTTTTCAAATCTTTGACTAAAGATTCATCATTTATTTCTTCTTCTACAATTTTTAATTATTTCCAACACTGTAGTATCAGACCATTTTGTTTTACCTCTCGGGGTTATATATCCTTGCTCTTCTAGTTCCCTACCAATGACTGAGCCACCATTGCCCTCTAAATATCTTTTAAAGATGTATCTGACAATTTTGGCTTCTTCTTCATTTATAGAGATACTTTTTGTTGTAGAGTCATAATCGTATCCAAGACAACCTTGAAAACCAATAAGCTCCCCCTTTTCCATTTTCATTTTTAGTCCTTTTTTACATGGGCTGAGGTATTTTCTACTTTTTGTTGAGCTACTGAACTTAATATTGTTAGTAATAGCTCTCCATCCATTGTCAAAGTATCTATATTTTCTTCTTCAAATACTACACTAACATTGTTTTCCTTTAATAGTCTTACATACTTTAAAGTATCTAATGTGTTTCTAGCAAATTTTGATATATATTTAGTAATTATCATGTCTATATCTCCATTTTGGCAATCGCTAATTAGTCTCATGAAATCTGCTTTTTGGTTGCAGTTGTTCCTGTTGTTGCTTCATCTGCATATATACCAGCCAAAGTCCAGTTCTTATTATTTTTTATTAGATTTGTATAATAATCAACTTTCGATTTATATGATTCAAGTTGGGCTTTACTATTAGTGCTAACTCGACAATATGCTGCAACATGTTTTAATTCTAAATCTAGTGCATTTCTATTTCTTGCTCCTGTATTTGAAGACTTTATTAATTTTACTTTAGTATTCATTTTACCTCCTTCCCATTTTATATCTTTCTATAGTGTTATTATATCACAAGATTAATTACTTTATATCTATTTTCTTATAATCATTTTCTATTCTATTTTTTATTCTTGTATATTCCTTATCATTAATTAATTTAAGATCATAAAGTCTACATAACATAGCAACTCTCATACTAAAATCTTTATTGCTTGCATTTTAACCTCCTATGTAAGATGAATTTTTTACCTTGGTAAATGGACTAAATTTGAAATATATAAATCTCAAATAAGCAACTTCAAAAATATTTACACTTCAAAGTATTTTGATTTTTATAGAAAGATGACAAAATACTCCTCACTTTATAAAGGGAAATTTGCCCTCTTTGGTAACCTGAATTTTTATTTTTTATAGTATTTTTGAGTTTTATTGATTAATTGAATATAAAAAATAAGGACTTATGCTATTAAACATAAATCCTCTAAAATGAAATGAATTTGTTCTTTATCTATATTTTAAATTTGATTTTTTATGATAATTACCAGTATCAAAAAGGTCTATTGTTTTTTTCTATATGTATAACAGACCCTAAATAATACATAGCAATTACCTCCACTATTTAATTTCTTGCTTTCTTAGGCACATTTTTGCTCTTTTCTACTAATTGTATTCATACCTCTAACAACGATAATTGCTAAGAAAAAAGACAATATGTCAGAAACGGGTTGGAGCAAATATATCCCAAATTTCCCATATAAATTAGTAAGTAAATATAATAAAGGTATGTAGAAAATACCTTGCCTTGAAATCGAAATTATCAACGACCAAAAATATTTACCTATGTTTTGCATTAACATACTACTTATCGCATAATAGGCTAACAATGGAATTGTTATACATTGCATTCTAAGTATTTGCACTCCTATAGAAATAACTTCACTATCTTTAGACATTGCAATAATAAAATGTTCCGAAAAAATATATAGCACCACTGCTGATATAATCAAAAATATAGTTCCAACAACAACTGTCAAATTAAATGCTGATCTAACTCTGCCATATTTTTTTGCACCATAATTCATTGCACAAATAGGTTGAAACCCTTGCCCCCATCCAATCATAATCATATAAGCTATGGCAACTGTTCTTGAACTTACGGTTAATGCTGCAATAATACTGTCCCCAAAGCTTGCTGCAACTCTATTCAATAAAATGAGGGAAACACTTGTAATTGCTTGCCTTGAAAAGTTAGGCATTCCTCCTACAAGAATATGGTATATGCGTTCTTTACTACATTTGACATTTTTCAAAGAAACAGGAATATTGCCATTTCTTTTCGCCAACATAGTAAGTGAAATACAAGCAATTATTTGCCCTGTCAAAGTTGCAATTCCAGCTCCAACAAACCCGAACTTGAATATAAACATAAATACAGGATCAAGAACCATATTGCTGAACATTCCTAAAGTAAACCTATCATTCCATCTTTTACATTTCCACAAAGCCTCAATTGATTATAAATAGTAATAGAATACAGACTAAATGGAACGCTTATTATAATCACCTTTAAATACTGAGTAGTAAATTCAAATAAGTTAACAGAAGCATTCCCACCAATGAACTTTGTCAAGTCTGATATAAAAATCCATGACATTATAGCTATCAAAAATCCACTTATAATAGAAAATGCCATTCCTATGGAAGAAATAATTGTCGCCTCTTCTTCATCTTGTTCTCCAAGTTTTTTAGACATAATATTACCGCTACCATATCCAAACCAAAAACCAATAGCCTGAATAATACTCACGAAGCTAAAAACAACACCAATAGCGGCTGTCATCGATTTATCATTTAAAAGTCCGACAAAAAATGTGTCTGTCAAATTATAAATAACCATAATTAGCATACCAACAATTGTTGGAACAGACATTTTTACTATCAAAGGTAAAAGTGGTTCACTTAAAATCTTTTGCCTTCTCAATTCTTTTTGATCTATTTGATTTTTTGATTTCATATCAGCAACCTTTGACCTCGCCGGTATTACCATCTACTTGTATGGTATCTCCATCCTTGAATTTGGTAGTTGCAAAACCAACTCCAAGAACTGCCGGTATATTATATTCTCTTGCAACAATTGCAGCATGGCTCAAAGCAGAACCTGTATCTGCCACAACAGCACTTGCCAGCTTAAATAATGGAGTCCATTCAGGATCTGTAAGATGACAAACTAATATATCTCCTTTTTTCATTTTATAAAATTCTTTGGGACTATTTATTAGACACACCTTTCCAACTGCAATGCCAGTGCTTCCGCTTACTCCTTTTAAGACATCACCATCTGTTTTAAAAATCAATAACTTTGAAGCTTCCCAAACTTTTACTGCTAAAGGAAATTTTTCGTTTCTCCTATTTATTTTTTCCTTATCTGATTCATTTAAATTACCTCTGTTAATTACTTCCAACAATTCTTTATGAAAAAGATTAGCCACTCCAGTTTCTATGTTTTCATCACCCAAGAGTATAAAGTTAATTCTTCTAACACACTTCCTCACATAATAAAATAGTGTTTCCCACAAATATTGACTTTCTTCACGAACCACATGAAAATATCTAAAATATTTTATCTGTTTTTCTACATCCTGATACTTTCTACCATAGATTTCCTTTACGCTCTCCATAAGCTTAGAAAAATCCTTTACATCGTTACTTCCATTACTATTTTCATTTAATATAGGTCGTAATATATTTATAAGCCTATCAGGATCCTCAAGAAATGTTTTTGCAGATAAACAATAACAGTTATAATCAGATTTAAAGCCATTATCTTTCATAAACTCATCTGATATATTCTTAAAATCATTATACTTTTTATATAATTCCTTAAAATTATCTCCGGAAATTATTGCTTTTTTTAAAGCTTCATTTTTTCTTATCTCACGAGCCATTTTATAGACATCATTTGTAACCACTGATGTTTTATTATCTAAGTCCCAATAAAAATCAAATGATGAATAATTGCTATTTACTTTTTTTATTATTTTGGTAAATTTCTTGCTATTTAAAACTGATGGAAATAATGCATATTTGAATCTATCATAAGCAAGCTTTTGCAAAAGAACATAACTTTCTTCTAAGAAATTTCCACACTCCGTTAATGTCATATTTTCAAAATTTAAGTGCTTGATTTCTTCTATTTCAACTTCATATATATTCATAAAATCTTTGCACTTCTTATAACAGAACTCAAAATCCTTCATGTTCTTTAAAATATTAAAAAATTTAAAAATATTCTTTCCAATTCGCTTTCCGTCATCAGAAAAAGTTTGTATACCATCATCATCTATAATTGGATTTCTTGGTAAAATAATTCCACCTTCTGACAAAATGTTTACTTTCTGATCATTAATTGCCATCAAATAATCGAAATCAAGGACTCTATGTGCAAAAGGCATTTTTTCTAAAAAGAATGACATTACTTCTTTTGTATCCTTTTTGATTTTTTTACCATTTATATACTTCTCTATTAAATCATTGCCAGTTATATCATTCTTGGAATTTTTTAATGTGGTAATCGCTCTCGCTTGTAAAATATAGACAATATCATTTTTGATAGCCCATTCAATATCCATAGGCATACCATAGTGTTTTTCAATCTCTAAACCGCACTTCATAAGTTCAAGTATTTCTCTATCATTTAATGCACGAATTTTTCTTTTATCTGGATTTACCGATACTTCAACAGTTTCCTTATCCCCGTATATAATCTGAGTTTCCTTGCTTCCAATATTTACTTCGATTATATTTCCTGATTTGTCAATAATGTAGCTATCCGCTGTAACTCTTCCGCTTACAACGCTTTCTCCTAAGCCAAAGCTTGCATTTATTTGCATCTCATTTTCTTTTTTGTTTACTGGGTTTACAGTAAATAAAACTCCTGATTTTTCACTCTCTATCATTTCTTGAATAACAACTGCAATAGAAACTGAAGTTTGATCATAACCTTGATGAAATCTATAGCTTACAGCTCTATTCCCCCAAAGTGAAGCATAACAATTACGCACCCCATTTAATACACTTTCAATACCTTGAACATTTAAATAAGTTTCTTGTTGCCCTGCAAAACTGGCATCCGGTAAATCTTCTGCCGTTGCTGAAGAACGCACTGCAACTCTTGTATTATTTCCAAGATTAAAATATTTTTCTCTTATTGCATTTTCCAATTGCTCAGGAAATTTCCCAGCCTTTATCTTTTCTCTAAAATGCTCAGCTTCATTTAGAAGTATTTTTTCATCATCTGCTGATTTTTTAATTCCATTTTCAATGAGGCTATCAATAGCATTTACTTTTAAAAAATCTCTATATGCGTCTGCTGTTATAACAAAACCACTTGGAACATTTATTTTAGCCGAAGTCATTTCTCCAAGATTAGCTCCCTTACCTCCAACAATTAATACATCTTCCTTTTTTATCTCATTAAAATCCAGAATCATTTCTATCACCTTCCTTTTTACAATTAAATTTCTATATATTTAAAAACAATGCTTTGTATATAAATATTAAGCACTTCCTCAAATGTATCTTCATTAAAATGGAAATAATTTGAACATAGAACAAAGCTTCCAACAAAGGCATTTGATAAACCTTGCTTATCTACGCTTTTTACTACATTGTTTTTGTACCAATAATCGATTAACCTATCCAAAAAATCCCCATATAGATTTTCTACTCTATTCACTTTCTTTGAATCTTGACTCGCAAATATTCTAAATGCCTCTTGATAAATTTGCTGATTTCTAATTTTCTCAGTCATGTCTATTGAATACTTAAAAATTACCTCTGAAAGGAATTTTTTAGGATTCGTAAGTGAATTTGAAAATTCTTTTTCAATGTTCTCCAATTTTTGTATTGATCTATATGCCATTAAATCAATGACAAGAGATTCTTTATCTTTCCAAAAATTATAGAAACTCCCTTGAGCTATTCCGACTCTTTTTGTCAATTCCGAAATGCTAAGTGATTTTGTCCCTTTATCATGAAATAAATCAAGAGCTGTTTCCATAATACTTTCTTTGATTTTTATCTTTTCTTCTTCTGTAAATGCCTTTCCCATATTTTTATCCTCCGAGAGTGGTTTTTTTTGTCTATGAATTTTACATTTTTTATTCATAGATATTATAACTCTTCTTCCTGTATATGTCAATGAATATTATTTTTTATATTCACAGATGGCTTCGAATTGAATACATCATTATAATTTGGTATAATATAGCTATAAATTCAAAACTTGCTTAACGCTTGATATCTAATTTATTCTTATGTAGCAAGCACAGTAAGTGTACGGACACTTACGAAAAAATTAATGGAGCAGCCCTTTACGGAATGCTCCATTTTTTTAATTTTTACCTTGTTAGGGAGAACCCTAAGACCCCGAAATATATTTTATAAAGGAGAATAAAATGGCAAATAGATTTAGAAATGAAAGAATAGAAATAAAATTAACTAAGGAAGAAAAAGAAGTTTTTGAAAAGAAAATGAAACTTGCTAATTGCAAAACAATGTCTCACTTTCTTAGGAAATGTGTATTAGAAAAAGAAATTTATGTAGTAGATTTAGAACCATTTAGAAACCTACAATGGCTACTTTCAAATGCAACAAACAGTATAAATTAGATAGAATTGTTATATAAATTACAAAATTCAATAATTAAAATTTTCTGTTTTAGGTTCAGCAAACTATTATCATAAAAAACTTAACAATATACATTGCTTATTTAAAAATATTTTTCTTACTATTTTAATATTGCAGAAATATTATAGATGTTATTAAACGGATAATCTTTCTCTAATATAAGAAATCAATTCTGGTGGTGTATCTGCATATGCAGACAATTCTGAAATTATGTCAGATAAATTAGCATGTATTTTTCTTTTTTTGAAAAATATTTTCTATTATATTTTTACCTGCATCTTGAAATACATCTCTAAAAACAGGTGTTAGTGCTTGAGTAAAATACTTCCCTCTTATTTTACTTACTGGATTTAATCTTAAATTTTCTATCTCTTTATTGATTTCAGACTCTTTAATTTTAAGCGAATCTTTAACTAATTTCTCAAGGACTTGTATTTTACAAATATTCTTAATGTTACTATATTCTTTTAAATTTGACATTTGTGTATACTCAACACAATGTTTAGATTTTTTAATTTGTAATGAATACCAGGCATTCGCATAAATAATTTCTTCAATAATTTTATCTCTTATACTTATTATATGATTATAAACAACTTTAAAGTCTGAATTATCATCTTCATTTTCTTCAGAAATCCCAATTATTCCTATTAATATTCTCTTTATTGCAGAATTCGTAAAATAATTATTCTCTATTGAATAGGACGATGTTACATATATACTATCAGGTATATTATCATTATTGTCATAATCACGATCTATAAAATACATATTCTTTTTTAAATCTTCAATCGCGGTTTGATTTGAAATCATATTATGAACTGCTATAACATTATTTTTACAATTACAATGAAAAACCCTATATTCTTTGTCCAAAATATACGAAGATATTCTACTAATATAATACTTAAAATCATCCTTGCCTTCAAAAAATAAAAATATGTCTTTCTTACTCTTTGAGGTTATATAACTTTGAAAAATAGACTCTATACAGTCAGATTCATTCTCCATAAAATTCAATAAACCCACAGGTCTACACCTCCTTATACTTATCAAGTTCAATAACGAATTTTCTATATTCATTTTTGAATATAAAAGGAGAATGTGTCGTTGCAATCATTAATCCAATTTTTTGAGAGTCAAAAATATCTTTCAAGAATTCTTTCTGCCACTCTATTGATAATGATATCTCTGGTTCATCAATTATAAATATACAAGGTGTTACTACATCCAAATAAACTTTAGAGAAAATAGAAATCACCTGTTTTTCTCCTGAAGATAAATCTTCAAAATCAATTTTCCTATTATTAAAATCATAAACATTCATTGTTAAAAGCGATTCATCATATACTATTTTTTTACCAGATAAATACTTTGTACAAACATCAGAAAATTTTCTAAGTTTTGAATCTAATGGTTTTTGTTCATCATATATTTTTACTAATTTTTGTAAATAATATAATAAAAATTCTATATTAGGCATTAGTTCGCCTTTTGCTGAATTATTGATGAAATTTTTTAAACTATCAATATTATCGATTCTTTCCTCGCCAATTCTTTTTATTATTACATCTACTTTATGCATATCGATTCTCTTATATTCACCAAGATATTCTCTTACATTTTTCTTCAGTAACTCACTAATGATATTTGCATTCATTTCTATATATGCTGTATTTGCATCTTTTCTCATTTTATTCAGCACATTGCTTATTCTATTTTTAACATCATTCATTCCAAATCCCATGTATTTTGGTGATAACTCATATCTATTGTACTCATCTCTACGATTTAGAAAAACTTTATCCAAACCGACTTCCACTCTTCTATACGTTGGATAAAAAAGAATGTCTTCTTCTAGTGCATCTTTTATTTTGTACAAAATTCTAGAAAGATCTTCATATTGTAACTCTTTTAATTCTTGCAATATATACATAAACTTCTTATTTTTAATTAAGTCAATCCCATTATCAAAATATCTATAAGTTAATTCCTCAATTAGATCTAAATCAATATATTGTTTATATTCAAAATCCTTCCTTAATTTTATGGAATAACTTCTTGGCAAATACATTGATATTTCTTCAAGTAAATTTTCTATTCTTCTAGAATATTTATTATCTTTACTATTAACTTGAAAATATTGTTCTCGATCTATTTCATATTTTTCTCCCGAAATACTAACAGTCACTTTTTTAAAATTAATATCCATTAATATGTTTTTATCGCTAGTCAAAATTGCAACTATTATATTCAGTATAGTTGTTTTACCAACGCCATTTTCAGATACCCATATAGAAATATCATCTTTAAAATTTATCAAATAATTATACTTTCCAAATAGTCCTTCTATTTTTATACTTTCAAGAGATGTTAAATTAATATGATTATTCAATTTTTTATTAATATTTATCTTATTTAAAACATCTATTATATCTTTATCACTTAGATCAATCGTATCTAAATCACTTAGTGAATAAATGTCATTTAATAGTAAATAGTTCCTTAATTGTTCATTTGTAAGTGCATATTCCTTAGCTATTTCATCTATACTTCCATATTTTTTCACTTATATATCCTCCTTAATTTCATTTTTTAATATTTCTTCAATTTCATAATCTAAAAAATTCTCAAATTCTAAGCAAAATATCTGTGGTTACGATTTGCCCATTATTAATTTTATAAAATGTATTTTTTACCAATCCTTGCTTTTTTATCAATTCGCTATTTGTCATATCTAAATCTATTAGTTTTTTAAATAATCTTTTATACCTAAAAGTTCTCAATATACACTATAACGAAGACTTATATTTATTATATTATACCATTAAATATCGGTTTAATATAAAACGTTCTCTTTAAAAGAACATTTAAATTTATAAACAGTAGTATATTAACCCATATTCTCTACTAATTAATATTTTCTTGTCTATAATTTGCCAGACAGCGTTCGTTAAATTACATCTCATTAATTCTATTTGAAATAATTATCACTACTTCAAAACCTTATTAGAGGTCAAATCACCAATATACTTATTTTCAAGGTATAGGTCATAGAAGTCTCTCATTCATATTGTTTTACTTAAACAAACCTGAGTGTGAGCCTGTTCTTACTAATGATAATATTAAAAACTCTTCTATTTTTTCATATATTAATAAAAAATCGGGCTCTATATGACATTCTCGAGTCCCTTTGTAATTTCCAGCTAATGAATGGTCTCCATATTTTTCATCAAGAGTTTCATCCTTTGCTATTTTTTCAATAACATCAAAGAGCTTTTTAATATCTTTTCCTTGCTTTTTAGCCTGCTTTAGGTCTTTTTTAAATCTACTTGTAAACTTTATTTTATACTTCAAGGGCTTTCCTCAAGTCATCCATATTATCATAGGATTTCACATTCGTATCTTTAGCTATCATTCTTCCTTCTTCAATCGCTTTTATAGTTTCATCATCTGGAATATCAAGTTTTAAATCAAAAGGAATGCCACTTTCTCTAATACTTGCCCTTAAAAACATGTTAATTGCAGTGGTCATATTTAAACCTAAACTGGAGTAGATTTTTTCTGCTGCTTCTTTTATTTCTTTATCTGTTCTTATATTCAAATTTGTTGTAGCCATATCCTCATCTCCTTTGACCTTATTATATGTCAAAGTTCGTGCTTTGTCAATACATTGTCATCATTAAATGTTTTTACATTTTATATAACATATGTAACGAATCCTTACTCCCTTCAATAAAAAAAGAGCAGCTTTTTAAGCTACTCTTGTATAAAGTACAAAATGAGTTAAATATATTTTTTTTGTTTCCTCATACTAATCTTAAAACTACTCTTACGTCCATGTAGTTTTTTTGAGTCTTTTTTACGTATCCTTCTTCGTCTTTATCAAATACAAAATGCTTGTAAAACTGCTTAAAATGCAGGATTTCTAAATTTACATCTTTTGTATCAATGCTATAGTCTCAACATGTGTTGTCAATAGGATAGGAATACAAATTATTAACCTCGTCGCTTGAATGAGGATACAATTTGTTGTCAGTTTCCTCATTAACTTCCTTGGCATTTTTTCTTCTGCTCTTGAATAATCTTCCGTCCTGAGAATCTTTTTTTCCAGTCTTATATATGATAGTAATCATTGCAGGATCAATTTCACCTTCATCGTTAGTTCCCCCAATGATGATTTTATCTACTATACTTTCAAATACTGCCCTATCAAATTCCTCAAGATATTTATTGGACTCAAGTAATTTTTTAAACCCCTCGAGCCTTTTCTTCAACGCTTTTTCATCAGTGAGTGTTACTTCTAAAGTCCTTTTTTCTGCAAGTAATTTCTCTTTACTAATAGCTATTTCATTATACTTATCCTGATATATATCCATGCTGATTGACTCATTCAGCCTTAACTCAACAAGATCCTTTTCTTTCTTTAGTATCTTATCAAGTTGATTTGTTATCTTCTTCAGGTCTTTAGCTAAACTGTTGTCTTTCAATTCTTCTTCCACAGTTTTAAGGAATTCATTAGTAATTTCAACATTATTGTGGCATACCTGACGATAACTTTCCATGAATGCTTTTTCTATGGCTTCTTCTTCAATCCCTTTACTATGCGGACAATACTTCTTTCCGTTTTTAGTAGCATTGACACACTGCCATATAACTTTTGTATACTCTGAACTCGAATGCCAATTTCTTCTTGAAAGATTATGACCACAAAATCCACATTCAAGCATACTGCTAAAAGCATATTTTCTTGAATACTTTTCTCTCTTACCGCCATTATTAGCAACGGTATTTCTGTTTTTTGACCTTCTTAATCTAATACCTTGAGCTTTTTCAAAATCTTCTTCCGAAATGATTGGCTCGTGATGGTTCTCTATATAAAACTTATCCTGTTCTCCGAAATTATCCAATCTTCTCTTTGAAATAGGATCAACCGTATAGGTCTTTCCCATCATAAGATCCCCTTTATATTTCTCATTTTTTATGATTCCTAAAACTGTTGTTTCCGTCCATCTTTTATTTCCTCTTGGCGATAAATATCCTTGTTCTTCAAGTTCTCTGGAGATTACCATACCGCCAACACCTTCAATATATCTTCTGAAAATATATCTTACAATCTCAGCTTCTTTTTCATTGATAGAAATGCTTTTAGTTTCCGGATCATAGTCATAGCCTAAACACCCTTGAAAGCCTACCATTTCTCCTCTTTCCATCTTCATTCTCAAACCTTTTTTGACATTGGCTGAAATGTTCTCTACTTCCTGTTGCGCAACTGAACTTAAAATTGTTAAAAGCAACTCTCCGTCCATTGTTAAGGTGTTTATGTTTTCCTCTTCAAAAAAGACCGCAACATTAAACTCTTTCAACTTTCTTACATACTTTAAGGTGTCTAATGTATTTCTTGCAAATCTTGATATAGACTTTGTAATTATCATATCTATATCGCCGTTCATACAGTCGTTTATTAATCTTTGAAAGTCAATTCTTCGATCAACCTGTGTTCCTGTTATCGCCTCGTCAGCATATATTCCGGCAAGAGTCCACTCTTTATTTTTCTGTATAAATTCTGTGTAATGTTCTACCTGAGAATTATAGCTATTAATCTGATCTTCAGTATCCGTACTAACTCTGCAATAAGCTGCCACTCTCTTTATTGAGCGTTGAACACACCCTGATGCAGTTCTTTTCAGTGTGGTATCACCTTTAATAACTTTAACATCCTTTTTCACTGCACTGCCTCCTTTTTGTATCTTTCTATGCAGTTCTATTATACCACACTTGCAAAACATTATAAATATAATTCTGTAGAGATATTATACTTTTTCATCAGCTTTAGTTTTATCTTTTTATATTCAATATCACTGAGCAAGTGCTTAGAAAGTAACATAGACAGCATAGATAATTGGAGGCTATATCTTAATAGTTCATTATTCATTCTAAATCCTCCTCATATAATTTTATCTAAAGTTTTATGACATTAACGGGTGCTTAGGATAAGCAACATTGGAATCTCACCACCGCCCCTGTTAAGATGAGCCGGCTTTCACTAAAGAAGTATCATTATCATTACTTAGGTCATCGCTCGCAAAGTTATCCTCGTTCTTTGCTTTAAGAAAATTTATTTATCGCTCGTTTCCTTCTATCCTTGTCTTTGACAGTATTCATTTAAACCGAATTTCTTCAGCAGGAAAGTCATGGCGTAAATTCCTTACGCTCACTAAGTAATTAAAAGTCCCGTCATGGTCTATTCAGTTTTCAAGGAACAATAGCCTAACGGCTTTAAGAGAGATTCTCTTCAACTTTATTGTTTTCATCACTTCTTTAAAAAAATATAAGGACAGATCTCCCTTCAATTTATAAAGGAAAATCTGCCCCCATCTACAAGGCGTTTACTTTATAAATTCTTTCAAAAGCACCTTTAGCTTTTTAAGAATATTGTTTTTTCGCCATTGTATAGCTTGATAGCTTACTTTCTTACTTCTTGCTACACTCGATAATGTTTCATCATTAAAATACAAACGCTCTATGATGTCCCTTTCTTCATCATTCAGCCTTGACATAGCCTTTCTGACTGTTTCAATTATTTTTTCTACATCCACACTTTCATCAGCAAGGTTATCCACAAAATTCCCGTCATGATCCAATGATGAAAAAAAGAGCAAGTGGTTTTTCTTGTCCACCTGCTCTAAATACTTTTCGTGTTCTTTTTCTCGCCAGTAGACTTTATAAATATCTTCACTGACTTTTACCTTTTGCCCTCTGACATAAAGGTAATACTCTTTTGCCATAAAGTTTCCTCCATTTCTTTTTTTGTCTGCGTTTTTAGACAAAAAAAGGAGGACTTCTGCACATAGGCATAAAAAGTCCTCTAAAATGAACGAAACCCGTTCTTTCCTTAATTGTATTTAATTGTTTAGACGAGTGAGTATATGAAAAGACTGACAGATATAAAGTTTATAGAAAAAGGGCTATTTTTATTGCGACTTATTATTTGAAATAAACATATAGACTTTCCCATTTTATTCCTCCATTTATTTACCGTTTATTATCAATCTTTTACAATCCAAATATCATCTTGATTAACAACACAATTCGAGCATCCCGAACATTGACTTTGGCATTTACTTGTTGCAGACCTTTTAGTTTTTACCAAATATCCATTATTTTCGAGATATTCAATTTTCATTTTTACACTATCTAAATCCTCACCTGTCAGTTCAGCAAGTTCTTGCAAAGTGCAAGTCTTTTTCTTTTTCAATACTTCTAATAGTTGTATAAGCATACTTATCACACCTTAAAAAATCAGTAGTCCAATATGATATGCAACACAAGATATAATTAGAGCCGATAATATATAATACAGTGCTATTTTTATCGTCCATTTTTTTGAATGTGTTTCTTGTGCGGTAGCTGCAAGAGCCATCAAACAAGGCATATTGAAGAAAAAGGCAAAAGTAAATGCTAAGGCTTCCGGCTTTGAAATCATTGTCAACATATTATTGCTTAGAATAGCGGTATCTACTGTCCCTTTAACCTCAACTGCATGCCATATTCCTGAAGAAGTAAATAATGATGCCATTACTCCTAATGCCGATTCTTTTCCCATTGCAGAAGCAACAAAAGCCATAAATAATTGCCATGGTAACCCAAACAATTTTGTTACAGGCTCTATAAATGTTCCTACTTTATAAATAAGGCTGTTAGCTATATTTCCATCAGGCGTATAGGCAAGAATCCAAAATATAACAGAAATAAGGATAATGATACTCAATGCCCTTTTCAGTACATTTCCCATCCTATTCATTACAGAAGAAAGTAAATTTTTCCAATGTGGCTTGTGATATGGTGGAAGTTCCATAATCATTCCAAAATGTTCACTTCCCTCATAAAGCGATTTTCTGAAAATCCTATATGTGATTAGTAAATGTAGAAAAGCAACTGCAAATAGGCTTAATATCACAAATACTGCCTGTTTTCCGAAGAATGTTCCTGTAACAAGCCCGACTACTCCCCATGTTGACCCGCAAGGGACTACCCAAGATAATGCAATCGTCATAACCCTCTGTCCCCATGAATCAATTACTCTCGTTCCTGTGATTCCACCTATATTACAGCCGAAACTTAACAAGAACGGCATAATTGCTTTTCCTTGCAATCCTAATTTCGACATAGTGTTGTCAAAGACATAGGAAACTCTTGCCATATATCCTACATCTTCCAAGAATCCAAATACTAAGCTAATTCCCAATACATAACTTGCCATTTGCAATGCAAAAGTAATTGCAGTCATTACGGCTCCACACAAAAGTGAAATCAGCCAATTTGATACTCCAATGGCGACAAGCCCCTTTGCCAACAATGTTGATATTTTAGGTATAACAAACCCAAATAACCCCATTAGCGGAAATCCGATGAGCATAGAAGCAACTAATCCTAAAATGATAACTCCGATAGCCATAGGTTTTCCGAAAGCTTTACTTGTGGCTATACGATCAAATTTGCTTCTCTTAAATACTCTCTTTTTCTGAATAACATTTGCATTGATAAGTTTATCTATCCATTCAAATTTACAATTACCGGTTATTAAATTGCCATTTTTTATGCTTTTTAATACGTTCTCTATTTCTTCAAATTCGACTTTTTCAACATTATCTTTTACTAACGCAATTACTTTTGCATCCTGATCTAATAATTTTCCGATAATCCACGACTTTGAAAATACACCTATACCTTTATCAGGGATATGTTTTTTTAATAGCTTATAGTTATCTCCAACAATATTTTCATATGCCCTTTCTAAATTTTCGTCAGATAAAATTTTTCCTCTATCTGAATGCTCCAGAAAAGCATAAAACTCTTTGTATTCCTTTTTATCTGCCGCAACGATAGGAATGACAGGTATATTCAAGGATTTTTGTAACCCCTTTATATTTATATTTTTCCCTTGACTTGTAGCAACATCCATCATGTTCATGATTAAGACAACCGGAATATTTATTCCAATGTAGTCAGAGAGCATAAATAGACTTCGATTTAATTGTGAAGCATCTGCCATAATAGCAATTAGGTCTGCGTTCCCGGTTTCTATATATTCTCTTGTTATAACTTCTTCCTCTGAATTTGCTGATAATCCGTAAGTTCCTGGTAAATCCACAATCGTATAATTGGTATCTTTATACGAAAATTCGCCTTCTTTTTTCTCAACGGTTTTACCCGGCCAATTTCCAACATGTTGATTTGAGCCTGTCAACCCATTAAACAAAGTCGATTTTCCAGAATTAGGCTGCCCCAGCAAAGCAATCGTTATTTTCTTCATATCTCAAAGTACCTCCATCATTATTTTCTCTGCCTCTATCTTATTGACAGCTATCATCGTATCTCTACAATAAATGAGAATAGGTTGCTTTTTATAATTCTGGATAACTTCAACATCGCTTCCGACAGTTATTCCGATAGATATTATTCTGCTTTGAAAATGTGTATCACCAATAATTTCAACAACTTTACCTTTTGTCTTTTCTTTCAAAGTACTAAGCCTCTCCATAACTATTCTCCTTTATCATCCACTTTTTCGCTCTTTCCTGTGTATTTACCATTTCATAGTAATGTCCTTTTTTTCCATAAAGTTCATTATGATTTCCTTGTTCTTCAATTCTTCCGTTATTTATCAAAATAATTTGATTAGCGTTTTTAATGGTATTCAATCTGTGAGCAATAACAAAAACTGTCTTTCCTTGCATTAAATGCTCCAAAGCATTATTGATTTTAGCTTCATTATCAGGATCAAGAGAAGCTGTAGATTCATCCAACAAAAGAATTGGTGCATCCTTCAGAATCGCTCTTGCAATAGCAATCCTTTGTCGTTCACCGCCGGATAATGTACTTCCTCCATCTTTTATTTCCGTTTCATATCCATCCTTCATTTTCAAAATAAATTCATGGCAACAAGCTAATTTTGCAGCTTGATAAACTTCTTCCTTTGTTGCATTAGGTTTTCCAACCCTGATATTGTTATAAACAGTATCGGTTAACAGTACATTATCTTGAAAAACCTGACTAACATATTTAAGCAACACATCAGGTTTTATGGATTTTATATTTTTTCCACCAATTATAATTTCTCCACTATTTACATCCCAAAATCTTGCAATCAAATTAGCGATTGTAGTTTTTCCTCCACCGGAAGGACCAATTAAAGCTGTAGAAGTTCCTTCTTTTGCTTCAAAAGAAATATTGTTCAGAATCGTTTTATTTCTATCATAAGAAAAATTTACATTCTTAAATTGAATATCAAAATTTTCTAATTCAACTTCATTTTCAGAATAAGGCAATGGCTTCGTTTCATAAGCTTTCTCAAGATTACTTGCAGCTAATTTCAAATCTTTCAATAGTCCATAGGAATGTTGAAAGGCAATAAGAAGTGCAGATAATGCTAAACTCATAAGCATAAAAGCCACAAACTGTTCAGTTCTAACACTACCATCTATAAGCAAATATCCTCCTATAAGAAGAACTATCGGAAGCAAAAAGTTAACTGTGATAAAGTACATACTTGTAGGTAACGCCATTTTCTTTTCTGCGTTTACGCTTGTCTTTCTAACATTTTCAAGTGTATTTATCATTCTTTCAAAATGTTCACTTGTCATATTAGCTGACTTAAACGCTTTCATACCTTGAATGTACTCTAAAATAATAGAAATCATCTTAGAATTTAAATTTCTTTTTCTTGCCCCGTATTTTTCTATCAATTTGTTGCCCCATATCAACATAGGATATGCGATAAGCAATACTAAACACTCTAATAATGCGAGCTTCCAATCGATAAAAAATGTGCCTAATAAAATCAATATTGCTGTAACTGCCGTTTTAATAACCGATGGTAAAGTGTGCGTTATGATCAGTTCAAAACTACTCAAATCCTTTGTAAGAGTTGATAATAGATAACCACTACTATTTTTTTGGAAATGACCAAGGCTCAAACTCCTATAATGATTTGCTAAATCCAAACGCATATCTCCACACATTTCAGCTCCTCTTGAAAAGCTCAAATAGTATGCATGCCTATAAATCAGTATCCTTGCAATCATACTGATGAAACATATTACCGTATATTCTATGATTAAGGTTTTAGTTAATGTATTTTGCAATATATTAACAACGGTAAAATAGAGCATTAAATACAAAACAATGCTTCCTATCGAATCAATAACCATTAGAAAAATCGGTAAATACAATTTTTCTTTTTTATCTTTCAGAAGTGTTCTAATAATCTTAAGCATTTGCATTTACCCCCTCTCCAAAGTAATCTTTTGTGTATGTATTCCACATACTTTCATAGACCCCTTTTCTTTCTAAAAGAGTTTTATGTGTTCCAACCTCTACGACTTCCCCTTCATCAAATACAACAATTTGATCTGCATTCTTAATAGTATGCAAACGATGAGCAATCATAATGATTGTTTTATTTTTCAACAAGTTTTGAAGTGCTAACTGTATCTGGTACTCATTTTCTATATCTGAATAGGAAGTTGCTTCATCAAAAATAATAATTGGAGAATCTTTGAGTATTGCCCTTGCGATTGAGATTCTTTGTTGCTGTCCACCTGACAATTTCACCCCTTGATCCCCGATTCTTGTCTGATATCCATTCGGTAAACTCATAATAAAGTCATGAATTTGTGCTGCTTTTGCAGCCTCAATAATCTTATTTTCATCTGTATCTGTTCCCATACGAATATTCTCATAGAGAGTGTCCTCCAAAAGAAATACATCTTGAAAAACAAATGATGTAATGTCCATCAAATTATCTATTTTTAATTCATTGATCGGTATGTCGTTAATTTTAATTGCTCCACTTGTTACATCCCAGTACCTCCCAATCAATTGTGCAGCAGTTGTCTTGCCTGCACCGGAAGGTCCCACAAAAGCATTTATTGTATTCGGTTTTAAGGATAAATTTATATGTTGTAATGCTTTATTTTTTGTTTCTTCATCGTCATAACTGAAAGTAACGTCTTTAAAATCTATTTTCATACACTCATTCTTGTTTATGATTTTTGTTCCGTCTTTCAATTCATCCATATCCATTATTTTTTTTATGTTATCCAATCCGCTTCCAAGCTCCATAGATTGCATAAAGATTGTTACCATATTTAAGAACGAAACAAAAAAGCACATTGTAAGCATAATAAATAGCAAATAGGATGTTGCTGATAAAGAATTTCTCAAAAAGAAATATCCTCCGAACGGCAATGTAAATAAGATTGCTGAATCCAAAACCACTAAGGTTATTGATAAAGGATAGCAAGAGCTCATACACATCTTTTTCCAACAAGTAATATACGCATTCAATGAGCTTCTATATTGTTCAAATTTTTCTGCTGTTAAATGATACATTTTTATTACAGGCATAGCCTTTATAAATTCGTTTGCCGAAGCATTTAAATCAGCAATATCTTCGGATAGCTCCGTTGACATATCCGGATAATTTTTCATTAGCATCATAGGAATTCCTAATCCCAAAATCATAGGAATAAGCATAACAAGTGCCATCATCCAATTTAATTTCAACATGAAAATGAACATAATAACCGGAACAACTGCTGCCTGAGCTAATTCCAAAGTGCTATGAGCCAAAAAATTTTCAACTCTATCTACATCATCAAACAACAATGTTTTAATTTCTCCGGGGGCATGCTCTTGAAAGAATCCCAAATTAAATTTTGAAATATGATTTACAACTTTCAGCTTAATTCTGTGTATTGTGTTAAAAGCTGCTGTATGAGATAAAATGCCCGCAAAGGACATTAGTATTGCTTGCAAAACAGCACTTATAATTCCTATACCTGCCCACATTAAAATTTCTGTATACGAAATATTCTTCTGGAATATCATTAGTAATATCTTATAAACTACAAAATAAGGAACTAATGATAAAGCCGCAGAAATGACAGATAAAAACATTCCTAAATGTAGCTTTTTTCTCTCATCTTTTGCTAATTGGAATACATAAGATATCCCTGTCTTCTTTTTTTCCATTAGTTATTCCATCTCCTTTCCTGACCGTTAGCTATATCTAACTAACTACACTTATTATAAAGCTAATTTTTTATAACTCAAAATCTAACCATGAATTTCGGTATTCCTTTTAATCCCTTTATCTGTAAGCTTTTCATCAGTATTTCTATTTACAATTTTATAAATTTGTGATATAATTAAATAAATTTGTGATATTAAAAGAGGTGAGCAGAATTTATGGATAGAACAGTTATTGATTATTTAACAAACTTAGTACATGACGCTCCTTTTATTCCTGTTCCAACTTTATCAACTGAAAACAAACAAATCTTTCAAATAGATCCCCATTTTGGCAAAGGTACTTTTCGCATACTAAAGTTTGACAGCAGTTTAATTCTAATTTTAATCGCTAACTTTACTCCAAATAAAACACTTGAAAAAATAACTGAAGTATCTGAAAAGTATTTAGAGATTAGTCAATTTGAAACAGAAAGCAGCTCATTTAAAGTTGGTGGAAGGAAGTTAAATAATGTAGAAAAAGGTATCTATTGCTACTTAAATACAGAAAAGAAAACTTATACCTATTGTGAGGCAAATAAGCCTGTAAAGTTTACGAAAATAATCTTAACCAAAGAATACTTTGATACTTTCTTAAAATTAAAATATGATGATTTTGAATATGAAAAAGCAAAGATTCTCAATTCTTATTTGTTAAAAACTCAAAATTCTCCGCAGTTGAATTTTATATTTCAACAGATAAGAGAATCCCAAGCTGAAGGAAAGATTTTGCCTTTATATTTGGAAAGCAAAGTTATGGAACTATTATCTATCATAATTACAGAGTTAGAAGAAAAGGGAAAAAATATATCCGTTGTCTTAACTAAAAAAGATAAGCAAAATCTGAAAAGGGCTGTATCGGCTATGAAAAAAGATTTATCGGTTCATATTGACGGACTTGAACTCTCTAAAATTGCTTTAATGAGTCCTGCACGATTTCAATTAGCTTTTCGCAAATACTACGGTGTTCCTCCCTACGAGTACTTAAAAGAATTAAGGCTTAATAAGGCATTATTATTGCTGAAAAATCCTGAGTATAAAATATCTACGATAGCAGAAAAAGTTGGCTATACACACACAGGACATTTTGCTAAAATATTCAAATCAACTTATGGTATCACACCAAGTAAATATAGAAGTACAATTACTTAAACTAATATTAGAATTCAATATGTGCTTAACGCTTGCTACCATAATCAGTCTTTTGTAGCAAGCACAGTAAGTGTACGGACACTTACGGAAAATTGACGAAGCAGCCCTTTGGGATCTGCTTCTTTTTTTATCAATTTTTAGCTTGTTAGGGAGAACCCTAAGACCCCGAGATACATTCAAAGGAGGAACTAACTATGGCAAATAGAATAAGAAACGAAAGACTTGAAATTAAACTAACTGAAGACGAAAAGGCTCTTTTTGAAGAGAAAAAAAGACTTGCGAAGTGTAGAAACATGAGCCATTTCATCCGCAAATGCGTTTTGGAAAAGGAAATTTATCAAGTGGATTTAGACCCTTTCAGAGATTTACAAGGCTTACTTTCTAATGCAACAAACAACATCAATCAGATTGCAAAGCGAGTAAATTCGACAGGTGTAATCTACAAAGAGGACATCAGTGATATAAAAAAAGAGATTGAACATTTCTCAAAAGAGCTGTGGCAAATTCATTCACTACTTCTGAAAAGAACATCTGAAACGGAAGGTGAATAATAATGGCTATTACAAAAATACACCCAATAAAATCGACTCTTAATCTTGCTATCGACTACATTGTAAATGGAGATAAAACAGACGAGCAGCTTTTAGTAAGCACTCATAAATGCCACGAATCAACTGCTCACACTCAGTTTTTAAGGACACGAAATGACGCAGGAACAAAAGGAACCGTTCTTGCAAGACATCTCATTCAATCATTTTTACCGGGAGAAACAAGCCCTGAATTGGCTCACCAGATTGGTATGGAGCTGTGTAAAAAGATACTCAAAGATGAGTACGAATTTGTCTTATCTACTCACGTAGATAAGGGGCATATCCACAATCACATCATCTTCAATAATGTAAATATGGTAACAGGTAGGTGCTACCAGTCTAACAAGAAAAGCTACCACCAAATCCGTTATCAGAGTGATAAACTCTGCAAAGAAAATAGCCTATCTGTCATTGACGAGTTTTACGAAAGCTATAAGAAAAAATATAAGACTAACGGTAAATCTTGGTATGAGAATGAACAGGCAAAGCGTGGTACTTCTTGGAAAAGTAGACTTCAATTTGACATTGACAGAATGATTAAACAGTCTAAGGATTGGGACGAATTTTTAAAGAAGATGGCTGATCTTGGCTATGAAATCAAATACGGTAAGCACATTGCTTTTAAGCCAAAAGATAAGGCGAGATTTACAAGGACTAAAACAATCGGAGAAGATTATACCGAAGAAAGATTAAAAGAACGAATTGCAGAAAGAGAGTTTATCAAGACTCCTGCCGTCAAAAAACGCATCGGCAATGTTATTGACATGAACACAAATGTTAAAGTAAAAGAAAGCAAAGGCTATGAATATTGGGCAACCAAACATAACCTTAATACAATGGCTGAGTCTGTTATTTATATCAGAGAACATGGCATTAAATCCGTTAAACAGCTTGACGAGTATATTCAAAAAGCAGCCGATGAAAGGCAAAATATACAAGAGAAAATCAAAGAAATTGATAAGGAAATGCAGAAGCTTTCTACCACTATGGAGCAAGTTCATACCGTTAAAAAATACAGAGCGTGCTACAAGGAATATACTGCTAATCCGTCTGACAAGGCATTTTTTGAAGAGTACAAAGCTCAGATTACCCTATATGAAAATGCTCTCTCAGAGCTTAAAAAATCTTATTCCAAGCTCCCAAATTCAAAGGATATTTTAGCTGAGCTTGATAAATTACAAGAAAAAAAGAATACCCTTATGCAAGAGTATTCTTCCTCAAAATCCACTATGGACGAGCTTTATCAAATACGAAAGAACTATGGAATTTACATGGGCAAGGAGATGGAGAGATAGTGTTCTCTCCTCTTTTTAAATTCCTAAATTTGTTTTCATAACTATTTTTTACGAACTCTCATTTTCTTTAGTATTCTATGTGAAATAAAACAGCAACCAATATTTACGATTATGCTAATCAGCAATTCCATAACTGGTGTTTTATATAGTCCCGATAAAACGAATACAGATGATATTGGATATATGGCTCTTACAACTTCCTTTGAGGCAAAGAAAATTCCTATAAAGGAGTATATTTCAGCGATAATCAGAGCTATCCAGTAGCTTCTTTTTACAAGTCCAACAAATGCAATAATTGGAGATATTGCCATAAAAACACCTATTCCAGTTAATACATATACAACAAAATAATGAACTACCTCACTCATGTTTACCGCATTTAAATGCAATACCGCTTCTATAATTAAAGATACCATAAACAATATTAGATAAACAAAAATGCTACCCAACAGAGTAATTATCATTTTTGCAGTAATCATATTACTCTCATCTATTGGTATTAACTTTAATGATTTGAGTACATCTTCTTGTTCTTCACGACAAATAATATATCCTCCAAACAATGCTATCAAACTTGGCAATACAAAATATGTTGTTAAAGACTGCACTTGTAAAATATACCATCCAAATGTGTCTATATACTTTTTCCCACCAAATGAAAATTGTCCTTGAAGAAATACAACTCCCAAAGTCATCATGAGTGCAAATACAAGCAAAAATATCAATTTTGATCTGTGAAGTTTTTTATATTCAGCTAATAAAAGCGTCTTCATTACCATCCTCTCCTTTTCAATAATAATTTTGTAACTATTGTAAATCCAACTACCCATACCCCTATGCAAAGAAGAGAATAAAATATATTTATATCTTGATTTAATATTATTCCCGGAACATCCCTCAAAACAATTGCTGTAGAGCTTGATAATGGATGCACATACATATTAACCATTAAAATTACAAATCCAGAAAACGCATAAACAATTGTCAAGCAAATAGGTAGAATATATTTTTTTGTCAAAAATGCGACAGATAAAATAGGAAGCATAGAAACTGCTAAAAGTCCACTAATCTCAAAACACTTTCTAATAAGAAAAATAAACAAAGAATAATCTATCTCTATATGATGAATGATTTTCCCAAAAAGAAGCGTAAATAGAATTGAAAGACTCATAAATACTAAAGTGTAAATAAGCACAATTACAAATTTGCTAATCAAAAGTTTCGTCTTTTGTACCGGAACAATCCATAATGCTTTAAAAGTATCATTCTCATACTCTGCTGACACAATCATTGTGGAAAATATACCTAGTATAATTGGCAAAATCAGCCATAAATTATAACTAAAGATTGTCCATTTGAAATATTTCATTGCATTATCTGAAAGATCTATATTCCCAAAATATATAGTGGCAAGCAATGGCATTAAGAGTGTTGCCAGAAACATCATCCAAACAATCTTTTTCCTTTTCAATTTAAGAAACTCTACTTTAACTAAATTAAGCAATTCCCTCTCCTCCGGTTATTTTTTTGAAGTAATCTTCCAAAGAATCATTACATATTTGTGATGAAATCACTGATATTTCATTCATAACCAACGACTTGTTAATTTTTGCCATATCTAATCCATGACTATATATCCTTATATGATTATTATCTTCAACAGAATAATTTGTTATTACAAACTCTTTTTCCAGAATAGTCGCAGCTTTTGATACATCTGATACTTCCAAAATAATGTACTTTCTATTTTTCTTATTTAATTCTTCCATACTGTTTTCTTCTAATAAAACTCCTTTATCTATAATGCCCACTGTATCAGCAAGAAGTGTTATTTCAGATAGAATATGACTGGAAATCAAAATTGTTTTTCCTTTTTTTACACTTAAATCTTTTATAAAATCTCTAACTTCTGCTATACCTATTGGATCTAATCCATTTGTCGGTTCATCTAAAATTAAAACTTCAGGATCATGTAAAATTGCATTAGCTATTCCCAGTCTTTGTTTCATTCCTAAAGAATAATTCCCAAAGAGTTTTTTATCTTTATATGGCAGACCAACTACTTCTAAAGCATTTTTAACTGCATTTGGAAAAGCCGTTCCTCTTAACATTGCAAATATTTCCAAATTTTCTGTCCCTGTAAGATTAGGATAAAATCCCGGTGTTTCAATAATTGCACCAATTCTTGGATAAATCTTTTTCTCATTACCTTTTATGTTTTGATTGAAAACACTTACTTCACCATTTGAAATATCCGTAAGACCCAATATCATCTTCATAATGGTTGTTTTCCCTGCTCCATTTCTCCCTAACAACCCATATATAGAACCTTTTTCAATGTGTAAATTTACAGAATTGACAACCGTTTGTTCTCCATAAACCTTTGTCAAATTCTTTGTTTCGATAATATAATTTTTCATTTCACTTTTCCTCCTTATTTTGTTACATCATTTTCTGCACTCTATTACATATTATTTTTTGCTAATCAAATCACTAATATTATTAAAAATTCCCTGTTTTAATTTCCAAATACCAGTATAGGGCTGTTCAATATAACAGTTGCCTTTCTCCTTATATAAATATGCTACACTTGGATTTTTTCCCTCATCTTTGTGATAGAATTTTATTATGATATAGCTATCAACATTCGTAGGTTGGTCATTTGCACTTTCTTTATTAGTATTTTCTGAATTATCTTTTATATCACTAACCAATTTTGATATTTCTTCATTAGTATTAATTATCTTAGATGTTTCGGAAGTACTCTCCATAATTTCAACTTCTGCTATATTTTCAACTTCGGGCAACATTATCTCTTTTTTATTTACGCATGCCATTAAAGCTAACAAGCAAATAATAATTAGTGTTATTTTCATATATTTTTTCATTTTCTCACACCTCTATCTAAAAACAATAATTTTTATGAATTAGCCTAATAGTTTTGTCTTTTCATGGATTTTATTGAAAGTATAAAAAATACTATTCCGATTGATAAAATAGATACTAAACAACTAAACGAGGATGCCTTTAGTGAATATCCACCAATACTATTTTCTACCATTTCTTTAGCAGCCGATGACACATTTTGATAAACTCCTAATAAACTTGCAAGCGGATGTATATGGACTAATATTGATGCTCCAAATATTCCAATTCCTAAATAAAGCAAGCACATAGAAATAGGTAAAACATAACTCTTAGAAAAAGTAGCAATGTAAATCACTGGAAGCATTGCAATCGGAATTAACAAAGCTGCTACTACATATAAAATAGCAGCTTCTTTCAATGTAATTAAATTAAAATCTACGAATCCAACACTTAATACTGCTCCCAAAACTGATGACATATATGTTAATATCATCAAAAATATAGTTAGTAATTCTACCAAAATGAATTTCGCAAAAAATACTTCAAATCTACTAACCGAAGTTATTAGTACATTCTTTAATGTATCATTCTTCCTTTCGTCAAAAAATAACATTGTAGAAATCATTCCAATTGTGATTGGTAAAAAGACAAAAGTTATATTCTTAAACGCTAAACAATATAAGTCTCCAAAACTATCCATGATAGGACTTTCTCTTGAAATTGAAAATGCTCTTTCAATTGCAAACAAGTTCAAGATAACAGTTAGTATAAGAATACCTATCAAAATTCTGCTTCTCTTCCATTTTTTTATTTCAGCTTTTATTAAGAGCATATCGCACCTCCTTACAATAAATATTATAAATGATTAACCTTGCCATAATCTTGCGGCACTCTTGTTTTTATCTTGTTTCAATAAAAAAAGCCCCAAAAGAGGCTTTCTAAATCAGCTATTTACATTGCAAACTCTACAGTAAAAACAGTTTTTATATTTGGCACACTACTTACGCTTATTTTAGCATTATTTACTCGCAATAATTCTTTGGAGATTGATAATCCAAGTCCTGAACCTTTTGTTAATCTTGAACTATCTGCCTGATACATTCTGTCAAATATATATGGTAAATCCTTTTCACTTATACCATCTCCATTATCTAAAATCGTCAAAGTAACTTTTGTATCCGATTTTTCTAATTTCAAGTGTACTCTATCACAATTACTATGAACGATAATATTGTTAATTATATTGTTTAAACTTCTAAAATAAGCATTTTCATCTATCCTTATATTACATTCCTGTTCCGGAATTTCAATTTCATAACTTATATGTTTTTCTTCAAAAATAGGAATCCAATCACTTATCACATTTCTTGTTAATTCGTTCAAATCCTTATCCGCAAAAGAAAACTTCCATTCTCCTGAATCCAATTTTACCCAATCAAAAAGTTTTTCTACAAAATCCTTTAAGTAATGTGCTTTACTTAAAGAAACTTTTATATAGTCATCTTTTTCATCACCTGTAACAAGTCCTTCTTGAACTGCTTCCAAATACCCAACATAGATGCTAAAGGAGTTTTAAGTAATGTGCTTTACTTAAAGAAACTTTTATATAGTCATCTTTTTCATCACCTGTAACAAGTCCTTCTTGAACTGCTTCCAAATACCCAACCATAGATGCTAAAGGAGTTTTTACATCATGAGATAAACTTGTCATGAGTGATTTATATGCCTGCTCGGATTGTTTCTGCTCTATTAGTTTATTTTGACTTCGTAGTGCTATCTCATTTATATCGTGGCAAATTTTTTCTGTAGTATCATTTTTCTTAATTAAAATTCTACGATTGTAATCACCATTTTTGATATCAACAAGTACCTCTTGAATCCTATCTATTTCCTTTTTTATATGCGTAATCTTTTTTACTAAATATAGGATCACACATAAAAGTATCAAAATTATGATAGTTTTTATATCCATATATCATTCCCCCTTACTAAAACGGTAGCCCACACCTCTTACTGTCAAAATATAAGTCGGTTCTTCAGGGTTAGGTTCAATTTTTTTTCGGAGTTTACTGATAAAGGACATAATATTACTATCATCAAAAAGGTAATCTTCTTCCCAAACATTCGTATATATTTGTTTTTTTGTAAAAATCCTCCCTTTATTAGATGCGAGAAAATATAACAAATCAAATTCTTTACTTGTTAATTCGATATTGTTATCGTTTATTTTTACAGTTCTATTCTCTTTATCTATTCTCATATCTTCTATTATGATTTCTTTAAACTGGTCTATGCTTTTCTGATTAAAGTCTGTAAATCTTCTAACCATAGCTTCAACTCTTGCTTTAAGTTCATTGATATTAAAGGGCTTAGTTAGATAATCATCCGCACCTTGTTTAAGTCCATAAATTTTCGAATCATCATCAGACTTTGCAGTCAACATTAAAACTGGAACAGTGTATTCTTCTCTTATCATCTCCAAAACTTGAAATCCATCAAAGTCAGGGAGCATAATATCTAATAAAATCAAGCACAGATTGTTTGAACTTCGAATTTTTTTATATCCATCTAATCCATTATTAGCAATGTCTACAGAATATCCATCTGTGCTTAAACATTTTTTAATTAAATTACATAATGCAATATCATCATCTATAATTATTATCTCTCTCATATCTCATACCTCCATAATACCTATTCAACATAGTCATCATCAAAGGAAAATACATCATTTGATATACAATCTAAAGTCTAAAGGTTCTTTATTAAAATTAAAACTTATTTATATTATTCGTCCTATTTAATGAAATTAGTTCACCAAAATCTGTATCCAGTTCAATACAAATTCTATAGAGAATTTCCATGCTGACAAATTCACCTTTTCCCATTTTAGCTATCGTTGCAGGAGCTATACCAACTTTTTCCTGTAGGTCTCTTTTGTTCATATTTTTATCTATTAAAAGTTTCCACAACCCATTATAGTTTATTTTCATATTACCATCCTTAATATTCATATAGTTGAACTTTTATTTCATTAATTATATCATAATTTCACCAAATAAAAAAGAGTCGGTGCAGCCCTAAGACCACACCGACCATAAATTTATCTCTCAGCTTCTTTGCTTGCTTCTTTCTTTTCTTTCGGCTTTTCCTTATCTTCAGCCTGATATTTTTTGATAGCCCCAAGTACAGATTCTTTCTTTTCTTCTTGTCCTTTCATTTGTTCCTTTGCCTTTAACAGCTTTGAAGAAAGTATCCTGATGTTGCTATGCTCCTTGCCGTTATCATCAATGGAGGTTCTGATTTGTCCAAAGAGCTTAACAAAATCTCCCTGCTTAAAGTCCTTTGGAATATCGCTTTTTTCTCCGTATGCCGAGCAATTATGATAGACCTTATTCCCTTCATCATCTTTAGATACTACGGAGAAATTCGCTACCTTAAAGGCTTCTCCGTTCTTATTTTCCCTTTCAACTACATCAACCTCTCCAACGATATTTCCAACAATATTGATAAGATTATCCTTTTCTTCCTGAGCATAAGGCAGGTCTTTTATCTGTCCCTGTTCTCTTAAATCCTCAATCATATAGTCAAATTCCTCATGCAGCAAATTAAGGCTGTCATTGTCCATATAAGCGTCATAGAGCTTATCCAAAGCACTTTCATCGTTGATACCTTTTTCCATGCTTATAATCGCCTTTACAAAGTCCTTATGATTATCATTTACCATATCTTCTATTTGATTTCTCATTGTTTTGTAATCCATGTTTTTATCTCCTTTCATGGCAAAAGGGAGGTTTCCCTCCCCTTATCTTAAAAATTCCTGTTCTTTTGTTTTTTGCTTTTCTTCTGTTTTACTTTCATTTTGATAGGCTCTTATCTGTCCTAAAATAGATGGCTTATCACCTGATTTTTGTGTGGTTTCTTCTTTACTATGAAGATTGTCCTCCACATCATAAGTTGACTCAAAATAATCACTGTCCTTAAAGTCATTGTCATATCTATCAGGAATACCGTCATTATCGAGGTCTTTAGAAAGTGGATCATAGAAGTTGCCTTCATCGTCAATATCAAGACCCGTTGCTGCTCTTAAATCTTCCGAATCGACATAGACCAAATCACTAAAAGAAGACAGCTCAATCTCATTTTTCATATTTCGTAGAGCTTCGTTTTCTCCTTTGTTTTCATAATCAAAACTCTCCGTTTTAATCGGTATATCTTCAATATACTGTGTCCATCTCTTATCCTCTAAGTTAAGCTCATATTGGATGCTGTGTCTTTCGTCAGGTGTATTGGTATAGGCGATGCCGATGTGCTTTAGGTCAGGATATAGAGTATCAAACTCATCATAACTATGATTTTCTTCATACTCTCTGTTGCAGAAGTCAATGATGGCTCGTTTTACATCTTCTACAAGGGGATTGTCATTTCTCTTTTCTTCCACATCCCCCATATCAAGGAGCTTATTCAGTTCTGCCAAGCGAAGCACCTTATCCTTTAGTTCATCAGCTTTTTCAAAAGGCTTTTGTAATTCCTCTTTGGCATTTTCAAGCTGTTCTTTTGTCCCGATGAGCTTTTCTTCAAGCCTCTTTAATTTCTCAGGCATTTTCTCAAGAGCATTATCCAGTCTTGTAATATTACCGTCCGCACTCGTTCCAAGCTCTCCTGAATGCTTTGCAGCACCGTTTAAGCTGAAGTTATGCTCATTGGTGAAGAAGTTGTAACTTACCTCTAAATCCATGTTTCTATACTTACCGATAACTTTGCTTTCATTGATTTTTACTTTAGAAATAGCTTCAAGCAGCTTTTCTCCGGCTAACTTTTTATCTAATATCTTCTCACCACCGATAGTAATAGAAGTAAACTTTTCCTCTCCTTCAGCTTTTGCTTCTACATCTTTAATATCTTTCTTTACAGCCTCAATGAGTTTTTCTGTTCTTGAAATTTCTTCCGGATAGTTTTTAGCTACCTTATCCTCTAATCTATAACGATTGGACTTATAGTTTGCTTCAAGCATTTTTAGTTTTGTAACTTCGTTGTCCAAATCCATCTTTTCTTTAATCTTAGGATCGCCAGTGGCAAGGGCTTTAATCTCTGCATAGTTAAGAGAGCTTTCGTCCACATCTTCCGCAACTCTGACAGGTGTTTTACTTGTCATAATCTGAGAAATGAACTTCTGCTTATTTTCTATCGTCTGCCATAAGTAGCTGTCAAAGGTATTCTCTGTAACATAACGATAGATATTCACTTTCTCATTTTCATTGCCCTGTCTTACAATTCTACCTGCACGCTGTTCAAGGTCTGGTGAGTAGTCCGAAGTGGTCAATTTAATTTACCTATAAACTTGTAGTGAATTTCAACCTTTTGGCTAATTTGACCGTCTATTTCTTCCTTGTCATAGACATATATCTTATCTATTATTTGATTTAGGATATATCTGTTTAGCGATTTTATCTTAGCGTACTTGCTAATATTGTTCATGAATTTCTTGTAGTTATCTTCAGTTTCAAAAGATACTTCTATATCGCCCTCTAAGACCTTGATTTCCTCGATTAACTTGTCTTGTTTTTTAGATATGCTCACATTCATTAGATTGAAGTTTCTTTCGGTTATATTTCCCTCTAACCTATCTTCATATAACTGTTCATAGCTTCTGTCTAATTCTGCTAATTGGTTCTTTTTAAGCTCCAGCTTGTTAGATAGTTCTTTTCCCTCGTCAATTTTTTCTACTTCAATCTTTTCTATTATCTTTTCAACAAAGTCTTCTTTAGCAGATAGTGCCATACTTCCATGATATTGTATATCTTCAAGAACAATATTATATAGATCCCTAGCTTCAATTCTGTGTGATGAACAAGCATTTACTCCATATTTTTTATATGTGGAGCAAGAAAAGTGAACAAAGTCTATGAGTTCTTTCTTTTTAAGCCTATAATCAGTTTTTGGTGTCAATGCATAACCACATTTAGGACATCTTACAAGTCCTTGAAAAATGTTGTCATAATAGAGTCCCTTTTTATTGTTACACTTCCTCTTATCAATCATTGTTTGAACTTGTTCCCATATTTCTTCGCTGACTATTCCCTCGTGGGTATCTTTAGCATAAATATAGTCACTTTTAGGAATATACATTCTTTTTGAGTTCTTAAATGATAAGGTAGGTCTTTTATTTCTTGCCATATTTCCACAATAAACTGGATCTCGCAAAACATTTAACACCATTCTATGTGACCATTGATATTTATTTTCTTCTGTTAGTCCATAAAGCTTTTCAGCATTTTCAACAAAAGCACTTGGTCTTGGAATTTTTCTCTTCATCAACTCCTGGCTAATAAGTTGAGTACCCTTACCCTCTAAACACAATTTATAAATGAGTTCTATAATAGGTTTAGTTTTCTCATCTATGATTAATCTGCGTTTATTATTAGGGTCTTTTAGATAACCAAATGGAGCTTTAGAGCCTATATATGTTCCCTCTCTCATTCTACTTTGAATTGCACTTTTAACTTTTTTGGAAGTATCCTTTGCGTACATTTCATTGAGAATGTTTTTAAATGGCATAATATCATTTTGATTGCTATTTAATGTGTCTATACCATCAGTTATTGCAATATATCTTATATTCTTTTGTGGAAAGTACATTTCGATATATGCTCCACTTTGAAGATAGTTTCTTCCTAACCTTGATAAGTCTTTTGTTATAACACAATTTATTTTTCCGTTTTCAATATCAGTAATCATCTTCTTAAATGATGGTCTTTCAAAGTTTGTTCCCGAATAACCATCATCTACATAATAATCATAAATGGCGATACTGTTACTTTCTGCATATTGTTTTAACATTACTTTTTGTGACCATATACTCATACTCTCAACTGAGTTTCCATCGTCCTTTGATAGTCTACAATAAAGTCCTGCTACATATTTTTTAGTCCTGCTCAATTTCAATCTCCTTTCCCTAAACAGGACTATCTCAATAATTTAATTATACTAAAATACTCCCGTTTAGTCAATCAATACTTACGCTTGCGTTTGTTTATTTTCTCTATCTTTTTCTAAGTTTCTTTCGACTACATGCTCGATAATATCTTCAAATACTTCTTCAATCGGCTTTTTGCCTACATATACTCGCTTTATTTCATAGTTGATTTTTCCACTTCGTTTTTTCTTTTTTAATTCCATATAATTTCTCCCTTTTGTTGCAATAAAAAAAGGCGATTAGATTTTTAATTTTCTAATCGCCTTTTAAGTGTCATATTTACATTTTTATTATCTATGGCATACTTTTAAAGTCTTTAATAGTGGCTTTCCACCTCTTTTTATCTATAAAGATTCTCCTACATCATAGTTCATTTTTTTATTCCCTCCTTGATGTCTTAGTTTTTCTTTGTCTTCTTCATACCATTTTAAGATTGTCGCATAGTGGTTTTGATAGGTCTTACCACTGCTTTTCATGTATCTTGATAGTTTATTTATCATTATTTCTGCGTATGAGTTTAGTTTTTCTTTTAGATTTTTATATTCTTCTTTGCTTAACCTTACATTTTTGAATTCTCCATAAAAGATGGGGGTGGACTTTTTATCTTTTTCTATCTCTCCCTCTCTCTCTTTATCTATATCTATATCTTTCTCTATCTCTATCTCTTGTCGGACATGGGTTGGACTCATTAAGGACAATGTCCTCTGTTTATTTTGTCTGTATCTTCTTTTTTTCTCTGCCCAGGCTGTTTCTGATCCGATTAAGTTTGGTATTTCAGTTAAATAGTATTCATCATTTTCTGTTACAACTTCTAATAAGCCTTGATTGATTAAATAATTAACTGTGACCATTACATCATCATCTGTTTCATCTATGGTTAGTGCTAACTCTTTTATAAAATCACTTTCTACTCCGTCATAATAGAGTTTGCCCTCATCTTTTAGGCTTAGTAGTAGAAGTTTTAGATAGATTATCGTGTAGGTATCTCCTCCCGATATTCTTCTTAATCTTTTTATCCTTTTGTCTGTGAAAAATTCTTCTTTTAATTTTATCCAATAATATCTTTTGTTTGTTGCCATATCTGCTCCTTTCTTGATTTTCGATAATCGAAATTCTTGATTTCCGATTTTCTTAAATTCTGGACTTCTGGTTTTTGGAAGTCTTGTTATTGTATTTAAGGGTGTAACTTTTCGTTACTCCCTTAGATTTATCTGGTCATATCTTTTTTGTTTGGTTTTACTTTTTCTTTTACTTTTCTTTTGACTTTTTCTTTTGTCTTATCCTTTTTATTGGATAGGTCTTTGTATTTCTTTATTTGTTTTAAGATACTTTCTTTTTCTTTTTTATTTTCTTTGACTATTACTTGCTTAAAGGCATATTCCATTACTTTTATGTCTTTGGCTTGGAAGAATATTTCATAGTTTTTGCTTTCTTTGTTTTTCATTACTGAGAAACTTACTCCAAGTTTGTTTAGTTCTTTTTTTAAGTCTTTGAGATCGCTTTGATCTATGCTTATATTTTCTAGTTCTCCTTTCTTGTAGAGGTCTTTTATTTTTATTTCATCGCCCATAAGGCTTTTGATTTTTCCATTTGCTTTTTCTAAAGTTTCATTCATCTTTTTTCTTATTTCTTTGTCTAAGTTGATTGATTCTTTTGCTGCCTTTATTGTGTATGTTATTATGGTTTGTGCTGCTTGACCTGCTTCTTTGCTTATTTCTTCGTTTATCATGTTTTATCTCCTTTGTTTGAATTAAAAAAAGGGAAGTATAGGCTTTAATTTTTCTATACTTCCCTTTGATTGTTTTTATTTGATTGTTTGTGGTGGTGAAATGCTTTATTTTGATGTTTTTATATATTTCTTAGGTATTTGTACCTTTTATTGTTTTTCTGCTCTTATTTTGCTTTTCCACCTTTAATAGTTTGTGTGTGTTCTTTTGTCTGACAGATAGTTTTTCATGTTGGAATATATAATCTGTATTTCCTCATTGTTCATTGATTTTATTTCTTCTATGCTTTTGTAGGTTTTATATGTTCCATCTTGATCTGCTTTTATGAGTTCATCTATTAGCTCTTGCCTTTTATTCATCTCTATTACCTCCTAGATCTGCCTTTATTTTCTTGGTCATATTATAGCTTGGATAAGATATTTTTACCAGGTTTATCTTTCTTGATCTATTTTCTTGTTTTTCATCATTTCTCTGTATTCATTATCTTTATTAACTTGGTCTTGGAATTTTTTAATCTGTGCTATTACACTTGGTTTTTCACCTTGTTTTATTAGCTTATCTATTTCTATGGATAAGTCTATGCCAAGTTCTTTGTTTACAAAATCTACTGAATATTTTATATGATTAATTTCCTGGTATTCATCTTTTATCTTGTCTTTTTCTTTATTTATTTCTTCAAGATTTGCCATTAAAAGATTTTTTTCTTCATTCCATTTTTTAGGACTTAGTTTTTCCTTATCTGATAGGAGTTTTTTTAATTTCTCGCTTACTACCTTATATTGGTCTATATCTTTCTTATGTTTGTTATAGAATGTGTCTTTTGTGAATATATTTTTCTTTTGATATTCTTCATAAACTCCTTTTTTGTCTTTGTATATTTCATAGTATAGAATTTTCTTTTCTACATCTTCCATTTCTTTATGGATTGTCTTTGCTTTTTTATTTATTTTGTAACTATTAGACTTTAAAGTTTCTATTTTTGTTTGTAACTGACCTATGGTTTCTATGTTGTTTTTTCTTAAATAGCTATATGCACTCGTTAGCTTTTTGAAGTCATACTTTTCTTTATTAGTTTTTGCATATCCTTTTAGATATTTACTTTTTTCTTTTTGAATTTCTGAATAAGTTAATAGATAATTTGTTAGATTAAAAAGTTTAGGGTTGTCTATTACCTTATCTCTTTCTATATCCTTAAATTTTTCATAAGCAGTAGACAAGTTATCTAATAGATTTCCTATCCAATCCTTTAATGTTTTTATCTCTTCTTTTATTGTTTTTACAAGTTCATTATATTTTCTTATTTCTCTATTATAGTTTCCCTTATCAGTTTCTATTCCCTTTCTTTCCATTGCACTTGCTGCTGATCCTAAATGGATTGTCGGTAGATAATCTGAATTTTGTCTTTTAAAACTCCTATGGTCTACTCTTTTTTCTATCTTGTTTTTTGCTAGATATTCATTGCAAAGGTCTGAAAAATTTTCTCTCCATTTTTCTACATTGCCTTTATCGTTCCAGGTTGTTAGTTCTACTTTTCTTGTTTTAGGTTTTCCATTTTTGTTTAAAATCTTTTCTCCTTTTTCATCTAGGATATATTCTTTTTTTGACTTGGCTAAGAACTCTCCTTTTTCGTTTATGGGTCGCATTATGGTCATTATATGACAATGAATATTTCCATTTTTATCTTGACTCTCATCATGGATTGCATAATCTACTATCATTCCTTGTGATGTTAGATTTTCTTTTATAAATCTTTCGACTAGGTTTTTATTTTCACTTAAAGATAATTCTTTTGGTAGTCCTATTATGAATTGTCTTGCTAGTTGTGCATTAGAATTTTTTTCTGCCATTTCTACTTTATTCCATAAGGTAGACCTATCATTAAATTCTTTTGGTATATGATCAGGCAATATTATATTTTTTACTAATACTTTTTCTTTTCTTGTATAGTCATGGGTTACTCCGTCCCATTCATTTTTTATTTTTTCTCCACTTATATATGCTGCACTTGCTACTGCACTTTTGCCTTTTCCTCTTGATATTATGTTTACTGAAAAATGAAAACTGTCTGCCATTCTTATCACTTCCTTTCTTTTTTTGTTGTTTTAGGTGGAGGCTTAATAGTTTTTTTATATCCTCTTTGTGAATGAGCGTTTTGAAATGATAGAATTAAAAAAAGCCGACTACTGAATTAATTTTTGTTGTTTCAGTATGTCGGCTTAATTGTTACTTTCATTTCAAATTTTAAAAGTCAAGGGCGAGCGTTAGCGAGTTTATTTACCCTTGACTTTTAAAAAGCGAATGGTTGTGGCTCCCTGCAAGGGTTTGGCTCCGCAGGACGCAATCACCCTTTAGGGTGTATAATTGCGCCCTTAGAAAATCTAAGGGAGATTTTATTATTTTATTTTTCCTAATTTTCTCTCATTATTCTTAGTGTTTCTTTAAATTCTTTTGTCTTGGTTGCTTCTTCTAGTAAGATTTTTATTTCTTCATCTGTTAGTTCTTCTGCATTTTCTATAAGGCTTTCTAAGATTGCTCCTCTTGTTATGAGCCTATGAGTTCTTTCTTTTCTTCTTTTTACTATGTCTTGTTTTAATATCTTTTGTTCTTGATTTTTTAGTTGCCTTAATCTTTCTTCTGTATGGTCAATTTTGTCTTTTATTTCTTTTGACTCTTGTCTTATTTGATCTAGTTTTTTCATATTAATTTCCTTTCTTGTAATACAAAAAGAGATAACATTCCTGCTATCCCTTTCATAGTTTCACTATTAAAATTTTATGTCTTTTGAAATATCATTTATGTTTCTATAATGATTTTCTATTTCTTTTTGTTTCCTTCTTTTTAATTGTTTTTCTCTTCTTTTATGTTAAGTCCCCCCTATTTTATTAGCCGCGGTAAAATTTATTAAATAGTAAGTGTTTTAAGAATGTTTTAGTAGTTGCTATTACCTCTCCAACATCTAACCACTAATTAAAACTTTGCAGCAAATAATATGTTAAAAATATATCTCTGAACAGTGAGCATTATTACTAATGAGCCTATCCAAAAATATAACAGTTCATAATAGCATTGAAAACCATCAACTTGAGTCTGATTAATCCAAGATTTTGGAACAGCTTTCTTAAATGTTTTATAAATACTAAATCCCAAATATGTGCCAAAAGTATTTGCTATCAAGTCATTTATATCTGTTGTTCCTATATCAAACATCTGAACAAACTCAATAGATAAGGATATAAGAAATCCAGCTAAAACTATATTTGCTAATCTATTATATTTTTTATAGAGAAATGGTAGAAAAAATCCCAATGGTATAAATAAAATTACATTTAAAAACGTTTCTATTGGACCTCTAATCATATCCACAAAAGGAATATAAACAATTCTTGGGGCAAATGAACCTTTAATGGCAATACCCGTCGCCGCCAATACCCCTATGAGATAAAAGCAGAAAACAAAGGATAATATTATATGCCCTTTTGTTTGTTTTTTTTCAACTACATATAAAATAGCAAAATAGATAGCTACTGCTAAAAATACAGGAATACATCCACTTAAAAAATGATACATAATAAATTCAAAATCCATAAATTACCTCCACCAAAAAATCATAATTTTTCTTTTTTTACTCTTACATACTTCTTAGTTTTCTTCCCAAACTAATCCATATTTTTTCTCAGTTAAGACTGTTTCAATATTGCCAAGTGCAATCCTACTTTCATCATCTGTGTGAATTTCTTTTAGATGATTTAGGTATTCTAGCATTTCAGTTCTTCTAATTTGTGATTTTTAAAAATATTTTTCAAAAACATTTTAAATATCCTTACTCTCCGTCTTTAGGTTTATCTCTCATCTTAAATATTAAATTTAAAATCTTTATATTCTCATTAAAATAAATCTTCTAGTCTTTTCCAATTTTCATTATTCATTTCTTCTGTGTAGTCTGTGTTATTAATATAAAGTCTTGTATCTTTATCTCTTACAAACCCCCAATTTATTTTACGCCTATCTGCATAATCCTTAAAAGCATAGAATTTATTTTCGATTTGCTTATCAATATTTTTACTTACACCTTTTCTTTCTCCACCCTTAGTTTCAATTATCCATACTTCTCCATTTTTCTTTTTGATTATATAGTCTGGATAAAAAAGATATTCTTTGCTTAGATTATTACCGTAAATAACTGATAGATATTGTTGCCCTGTATCTCCATTTTTATAGTACCAATCTACATCATCTCTACTTTCAAGATAGTTTTCTAAGAGTTGTTCAGAGGTAGATCTAAATTGAGATGTTGTCATAGATGTGTTGTATTCTTTATAAGCATTTTTCTCATACTCGATTACTTCTGTTTCATACGGAAGATACTTATAAAAATCTTCTAAAGGCAATTTCCATTTTTCAGTTTTCTTATCCAAGATTTGTATTTGTCTTGCATTAGAAATTGCAGCTAAATCTAAAAAGTCATCTCTTAGTTTATCAGCATTATTAATCATAAAAGCGTACCACTCACGATTAGAAAGATTTAATAACTTCTTGCTTGATGGTATATTTTTATGGAAAAGATGTTGAAGAATTGCCCTCATTTTGTTAGATGGCACACCAGTGACTTTTTTAATCATATCAACTGCGTGCAAACAATCAATTCCATGGTCGTGAGTTGATACTTCATAGGCTATCTCCTTATTTTCCCCTTGCTTTTCATCAACTATATCTTTGAGTTTTATAAACTTACCAGTTCTAAAGGTAGATATAACTTTTGTTCCCATTATAAAACCATAAGACTCTAATAATTTTTCATTGTCCTTTTTAATGTTGGTTAGTTTATATTTATCTTTAAAATAGTCATAGGCTCTATCTCTAACTAATACTTCATCTACAAACTGATAGTCTTTATTTCTATATTCTTTTACAAGTTCAAAATCTTTGCACTTGTCTTTTAAGAATAACCTCTTAACTTCATAGGCATTTCCACCCTGTATAACAGATTCTTTGTACTTTTCATCGAATGTATAGAGGAAGCAAAAATCTAATAGGTCGTTGTCATAGTGCCTTGCTCTTGGCATTCTCCTTATGCGTCCTATTGTTTGAGTTTCAAAGGTTTCTGTCATATTTTCACGAAGTTTTACAAGTATCTTTGCTCTTGGGCAATCCCAACCAGTTGAAATAGCTTGTTTCATAATCAAGAAGTTTGATTTGGAGTCTTCATCTGTAACATCAAGTGTATTTATTTTTTCCTCACTTAACCATTTAGCAAGCATTTTATTTTTATAGGTGTAACCCATATTTGTTAGATGTTCTTCTACAAAATTAACTAAGGACTCACTCATATCTGGAAATTGTATAATGACTAAAGGATTGATCTTCTCTCCTATTTTCTCATACTCGGCTTTGATTTCTTTTCTCTTTTCATCTGCTTTTTGTATTAGATAGATAGTTTCACTTTCAAGGTCGTCCATCTCGTCTGCTTCAATACCAGGGTTTATATAGAGTGCCTTTGTGATTAGACCAGAATTTATTACCTCTTCTTCTGGAATTTCATAAAATTCTGCCATAGGATTTTTAACAGTTGTTGCAGATACTCGTATTTCCCTATCAGAATTAAGGGCATACAAAATGTCATCTGCTTTTGAAGTATTGTTCAAATGCTCCTCGTCAATAATTGTAATAAAAGAAAGTTGCTCCCTATGTGCTTCTGCAATTCTTTCAAAAAGATTTTTCTTTTCACTATCTTTAAGTGCATTATTCTTTTTATTGGTTATCATTTCCCAGTTTATGAAATAGGTATAACCACCCTTGAAACCTTGTAGAAGAGCATCATGTATATTAGCAGATTTTGCATGAGGAATATATTCATCCATTTTTTCCTTTGACTGTTCCTCTAAATCTCCCTTACCTGGAGTAAGCCAGATAAATACCTTATTAGGGTTCTGCCATAGAAGATAATCATAAATATAAGAAAGTAGAATTATTGTTTTGCCAGACCCGGTCGGACTTTTTACAATGATTTTTCTTTTCGCATTTGGATCTGTCGTTTTATCCAAAAGATAATTTTTGGCATCCGTTTGAAAATCAAATAAATCTAACATCATAATTCGTTCACCTCTCTTAATTCTTCTGTGAAATAATAATCTGGGATAGTAACAACTTCAAGCTTTCTTTCCTCGATACTATCCTTGATTTCATTAGTTAGTAATATGAATGACGGGATATATAAAACACCACTTTCTTTCATTTCAGAAAGTGCTATATTTAAATCTTCATCAGACAAAATGATTCTTCTACTATTCCCATCAATCTCACACATATTTTCAAGTTCGACCATTTCCTTGATGTAATCAAGAAGTTTAGAAGATAAAATTTCTTCATCTTCTGAAAGTTTTGGTATAAATTCTGTTTTATAGTATTTAAGGTTGTGAGGAAGTTCTTCTTGGATATTCTTCATTCTTTGATAAGTGATTTTTTCGCAAATATTGTTTTCATTGTTAGTACAAAGAATATATTTCCTATTTCCACCATCTTCTTTATTAAGCTGCATAACTGCTTGCCCAGTTGTTCCACTCCCAGCAAAATAATCTAAAATTGTAGCGTTTTTGTTATCTATTGTTGATATCAGAGTTGTTAAATATTTGATTGATTTGGGATAATTAAATACTTTTTTCCCAAATATATTTTTTAATTCCTTATCGCCCTCTGTTGTTCCTCCAAAATCCATTGTCATGCTTCTAGGAGTTTTCCCGTTTTTATTTAAATATTGTTTAAATTGAACACTCCATTTGCCATCTTTTTTCTTTACAATTTTAATCTTTCCTTCTGAATATTCCCTTTCAAATCTTTCTTTTGATCTAATCCAACCATTATTTATAACAGTTCCATCAGGTGCGATAATATCATAAATTATTGGATTCTTTAATCCTGGTCTAGCAAAAGTGTCCCAAAAAAATCTTCCATTAGAATCTTCTTCTTTGTATCTTTTTAAGTATTCATCACTATGTTTTATATACATTGGTTTTGTGGAGTTTATATTTTTTGTGTAACATAAACAATATTCATGTTCTTTAACCATAAACTTGCTATCATTACCACCACCAACTTTTGATTGTTTTATATATGTCCCAAGGAAATTACTCTCTCCAAATATACCATCACATAAAAGTTTTAATTGTGCATACTCATTATCATCTATGGAAATAAAAATAACTCCCTCATCAGATAATAATTCCTTAGCAATTTTCAATCTTTCAGCCATAAATGAAAGCCACTTAGAGTGTCTGTATCCATCGTCAGAACCAATATAATTATCATCATATATAAAATCTTTGTTTCCAGTATTATAAGGTGGATCTCAAACTATTTATAAATGGATACAATTTAATGCTTATAAATTAGAGTAAAAATATTCGCTATTTGCACCCTTTAATTACAAAACATTAAAAAGTATTCAATAAAAAAAGACAGCATTTCTACCATCTTAAATAACATCTTTTATATCTTAACTTTTAACACTATTGGTTAATCAAATCATAAAATGTCAATTCATCTATAATATCTATATCATTACCTTCTAGTTTTAATTTTTCAGCCTTCTTATGTTTTGATGACTTCTCACCTTTTAGTATTGCATTATAATCGTTATCTCCAAGTATTAAATAATTAGTTTTATTATTCACGCTATTGTCGAGTATTCCTCCTAAATTAACAATTATCTGCATTGCATCTTTTCTTAACATCTTCTCTAGCTTTCCTGTAAATACAACATGCCTATTGTAAAAAAAGTTATCTTCATCTATCTCAACTACATCTGGTGTTATTGAGTTTATATCAAATTTAGTCCTTTTAGTTTTCCATAGATCATTAATAGCAATGTTGTTTTCACTCATATGTATTTTAATACAATCATAAAGTTCCTTTGTTGAAATGCAATCTGAAATAGAGCGATGCTCATTATTGTGTAGATTTAAATATTTTGTCATATCAGAAAGTCTATGATGCTTCAACTCAGGATACAACTTTCTAGAGAATTGCATTGTATCCATGTATTTATTATCAAGCTCTGTTTTAAGGCCACAATTTAAAAACCTAATATCAAAAGATGTGTTATGACCAATAATTATATCGTCGCCAATAAAGTTTAGTAATTTTTCTTTAATGTCCAGTATAGATGGCATGCCTATAAGCATATCATTAGTAATGCCTGTTAGAGAAGTTATAAAATCATCAACTTCATATTTTGGTTTAATTAATTGTGAATATTTTTCTACAATTTCATTGTTTCTAACTCTTAACACACCTACTTCTATAATTTCATCATAATAAGATGATAGGCCAGTTGTTTCTGTGTCTAACACACAATAATCATCTATTATTTCTTTTGTATAATTTTTACTGCATGGCATAAAATCACTCCTTTAATATCAAAGTTTACATTTATTATACCATATAAATAGACTTGATGAATATATATATACTAATATAACAACGAAAGGATTCAGAAGAAAACAAAATGGATGCCACCTACTTTGTATAGGTTAGCATCCATAAATGTAAACTAAATATTAATGTGTCCAGTTTTCTGGGTACACATCATTTACGGAATGCTCCATTTTTTAATTTTTACCTTGTTAGGGAGAACCCTAAGACCCCGAAATATATTTTATAAATGAGAATAAAATGACAAATAGATTTAGAAATGAAAGAATAGAAATTAAGCTAACTAAAGAAGAAAAAGAAGTTTTTGAAAAGAAAATTAAACTTGCAAATCGCAAAACTATGTCTCACTTTCTTAGAAAATGTGTATTAGGAAAAGAGATTTATGTAGTTGACTTAGAACCATTTAGAAATCTACAATGGTGCTTTCAAATGTAACAAATAACATAAACCAGATTGCAAAAGCGAGTAATACAACTGGTGTTATTTACAAGAATGAAATTGAATCAACTCTAAATTTGGCAATATATTATATTACTAAGAGTGAAAAAACTGATGAAAAAATCTTAGTATCTTCATTCAAATGTCCTCCATCCACTGCCCATATTCAATTGATGAAAATACGAAAGATCATATTCTATAGCATATTTTGAAACAAAATAAATATCCCTCGGCCTTTTCTCATGCGGCACAAAGGGCCTGTATTACTAGCCACGTCTCATCGTTTAGTTTTGATATAGCATTTCTGACTGCCTCAATCATCATCTGTGTTTTAACAATCTTTTCTACATCAACGCTTTCATCAGTGATGTTATCTATAAAATGTCCATCATGATCCAAAGAGGAAAAGAAAAACAGGTGGTTTTTTCTGTCCACCTGCTCTTTTTTTATGTTCTCTTTCTTGCCAGTAGACTTTGTATATCTGCTCGCTTACTTTGATTTTTCGCCCACCGACATAAAGGTAATATTATTTTGTCATTTATGTTTCTTACATTCTTTTTTTGTCTTTATGCTTTAAAGAAATCATTTAATTTGTGAATATTTTCTTCAGTATAGTTTCCTGACCATTCCACATGTCCGTTTTTCAAAAAAATAAAATAATCACAACACTCCTTTAGTAATTCAGGATCATGAGTGATGAGGAAAATAGTTTTATCTTTCATCTGCTTTAAACTTTGAGCCACATCTAACATATTATGATAATCCAGACCAGAGGTAGGTTCATCTAATATTAGTATGCGACTATTTGAAGCAAGGGCACTAGCTAAAGCTACTCTTTGCTTTTGTCCTCCAGATAGCGACATGGGATGGAGCTCTTTTAATTCCAACAAATTTAATTGAGCTAAAATCTCATCTACTTGTCCACTTATTTCATCTGAACTAAGGCTAACTGAAATTTCCTCTTTGACACTCTCTGTAAAGAGTTGGTTATTCACATCTTGCATGACCATATAAGAAATCTCAAGCCTTTCTTTGCTATCGTAGCTTTTTCCTTCTAAGGTCATTATCCCTGTTGATTCTTCTGCAATACCACACAGACAATTGGCAAAGGTAGATTTTCCAGCACCATTCTTCCCAAGAATTCCTATTATATGTTTTCTAGGAAGTTCTAGATGATTGATTTCTAATCCATCCACTTTATTGTAATATACACAAAAATTATCAAGTGCTATTTCATTGGTATACTCAATGTCTTTACTCTCAAACTTAGGAATATGAGAAGATCTTAATCCCATCTCGTGCAACTTCTTGTCTGAAATATCCTTAAATTCCTCAATGCTATAATCCTTGCTAATTCGACCATCTTTCATATAAATAACTCGGTCGACCAAGTC
Source organism: Fenollaria massiliensis (assembly GCF_000312505.2). GTDB lineage: Bacteria > Bacillota > Clostridia > Tissierellales > Peptoniphilaceae > Fenollaria > Fenollaria massiliensis. The sequence goes on from NZ_HG326225.1 coordinate 174,212, forward strand.
CATTAAATAATATAACCTATGTTCAGCTATGATAATTGTTTTGCCTTGTTGTTTCCAATATTTAAGTATATTTTTTAAATCATCAATGCTTTCAATGTCTAAATTTGATGAAGGCTCATCTAAAACTAAAATAGGGGCTTCCATCACAGCTGTAGATGCACAAGCAATTTTTTGCTTTTCACCACCTGATAAATTAAATAGATTCCTATCTAACAGTTCATGAATGTTTAATGCATAAGCTACCTTTCCTATCCTGTCAAGCATCTCCATTCTATCAACACCCATATTCTCAAGTCCAAAAGCTATTTCACTTGTAGAATCCACATTAAAAAATTGTGATTTTGGGTTTTGAAATACAGAGCCGACTACCTTTGAAAGTGATTGAATGCTAGTTTGTCCTACTTTTTCTCCATTGATCTCCACTTCACCTTGTAAATCTCCAGTATAATATTCAGGGGAAAGGCCATTAATTAGTCTCGTAAGAGTAGTTTTCCCACATCCAGACTCACCTGTTAGTAGCACAAATTCTCCTTCTTCAATGGATAAACTTATATTAAAAACGCCACCTTGTCTTTCTTTGCTCTTATAGGTAAAGCTAGCATTGTTAAATTTTATCATCTCTTTCCCCCTCATACTAAAGACCACACTATCAATCCTATAATCAATAGAAAAATCAAAAAAATCATATTTGCTAAATTTAACCTCAACAAGGCTCGTTCTGCCTTTAACATTATCTAATCCTCTTGTTAATGCTGATGCAGAAAGTTCATCACCTATTTTGACAACAGAAAACAGGAGCGGGATAATTCTGTACTCTAAAAACAATGATGGATTGGCTTTTGTTTTTTTACTATTAAATCGTATCCCCCTCATTCGCATAGCATTTGATATTGCCTTATTTTCTTCCTTTAGAGTAGGTATGAAACGAAATACTACAGAAACAGGAATAATAAACGCATTTGGAATTTTCCACTTTACCATAGCTGCTATAAATTCATTTGGTTTGGTGGAACTAATCGTATAGTATCCCATCATGAAAATAGGAAAAAGCCTTATGACTAATGAGTTGAGCAATACATTAATCATGTTTAATATGGATGGTAATTCATACATATTTTTAGTTTTGTTTGAAATAACAGCCAAAACAAATAAAATTCCATATATGGCTGCAGCTTTGTAATTTTTATTAGATACAAGCAAGAATATAGCGATAGAAACTATCGCTATATCTATACCTATATTGTCATAGACAAAAAACATTATAGTACTAATGAATACCATAAATAATATTTTTGTTCTCGGATCTAAATAAAAGCCTTTCTTTATTGGGGGAACATAAGTTTTGTAAGCCTCCATTAAGCAATTCCAGCTCTTTCAAAATGTTTTTTCAACATTTTCTTGCCTATATTAGCACCTATCACTGCTCCAACAAACATGATGCCAATTGCAGCAATTCCCATCCATGGTGGCATATATTTCGCTAAATCGGTCGCAAATTGCTCACCCATTTGTTGTTTTACTCCTTCCATATAGGTATCTGCCATAACCCACATTGGCATCTGACAGCCTAACTCAGCACATGAAAACAACCAAAATCCTATTGTATTAACTTTAAAACTTTTATACTTTTTAGTATTCATAACTACATCAGCAATAATTGCCATTGGAATATACACGGCTGGTGCTAACCAAGTGTAACCCATAAAATACCAAAATACTCCTAAAATGATTCCCATTAGAGATACCATTCCAAACTTTTCTACCTTGGTTAGAAATAGCATAAATGGAATACCTGTTAATATTGGGATTAATATAAATATGGTAGGATAAAGTATTGGCACAGCCCCTAGCATTCCTGTTACGAAAAATATGACTAAATAAATAGCTGTATAAATTCCTACGTTAATTAAATCCTTTGCTGTTAATCGATTCTTCATTGAAATCCTCCTTATTTTGTTTAATCTTCCAGCTTTCTGTTTCTTCTCTTGCTTCTATAAATTTCTTATAAGTGCCTTCTTTTCTAATTAAATCTTCATGTTTTCCCACCTCCTCTAATTTTCCGTCTTTAAGAACTATAATCTGATTCGCATTTTTAACAGTCTTTAACCTATGAGCAACCATTATAACCGTTTTGTTTTTTGTTAAACTTTCTATGGCTTCTTGAAGTTTATCCTCATTTTCTGGATCAACATTTGCTGTAGCTTCGTCAAAAATAATAATCGGGGCATTTTTTATCATAGCCCTTGCTATTGATATTCTTTGTCTTTCTCCGCCTGAAAGTGATGTGCCACCTTCGCCTATGATGGTTTGATAGCCTTCTGGCAAATTCATAATAAAGTCATGGCATTGGGCTTTTTTTGCCACTTCTATGACTTCTTCCTTCTTAGCTTGTGGTTTGCCAAATTTTATATTATTTTCGATGGTATCTTGGAAAAGATAAACATTTTGGAATACGGTGCTAATCAAATCCATTAAGGATTCAAGCGTGTAGTTTTTAATATTGACATCTCCAATCGATATGCTGCCTTGATCCACGTCCCAAAATCTAGAAATAAGCGAACACATGGTGCTCTTACCAGCTCCACTTGGTCCAATAATGGCTGTCATAGCCTTTTCCGGAATATGAACGGAAACCTCCCTTAAAATAGGTATTTTATCATAAGAAAAGCTAACATTATTGAATTCAATATCTGTATGATGAGGCGTAATCTTCTTGCCTTCAATATCCATCTGAGGCATATTTTCTGTTGTTTCTACTTGTTCTATAGAACTTGTTGCAACTCTTAATGTCGCCATGGCGGATCCTGCGGATTGAATACTTGCAAACACCAGGAATGACATGATGATACACATAATTGCTTTTAATAAATCCATGGTGCCATTGATATAAAAATAAAGTGAAAAGACAATCATGGCAACACTGGAAATTCTTAAAACGAGCTCTTGCCCGATGATATAGGGTGTAAATAATTTCTCCAAAGCTAGATTGGCTGAGCGACTTTCTTCTAGTGCCGAGCGTACGGTTTGGTCTCCGTTTCCTGTTAAATTAAAGGATTTAATGATCGGCATTCCCTGGATATATTCCAAGATCGTTTCTACTAAAAGAGATTGTGCCTCTTGCCTTTTTGGAGCAAGTGTCCTCGACTTTTTTTCCATGACAGAAGTAATATATAAATATAAAACCGTTCCTGCTATAACAATCAGCCCATTTCTCCACTCGAAAAATAAAATCATCAGGGTGAATACAAATGAGTTAATGAAGCCACTCATCATAACAACTAAAACCATAGGAGCTGTATTCTCAACGTCATCTAGAACAGTTGTTAAAACACCAGTCACTTTTCCAATATTATTTTCATTAAAGAATCCCATTGGAACCGTCTTCAGCATTTTTCCTATACTTATTCTTCGATTAGCTACCATAAAATACCCAGCATGCGTTTGATCTAATTGAGCAAAATAGTTGGCAGAAGACCTTCCGACAATACTTACCAGTAGCATAAGAAAAACCTTCAGTGCTATAAAGGAATTAAAATCTTTTGTCACCAAGGCTTGGAGCACAAAGTAAATGGCTCCTATTTGCAACATATTGAAGATGGCATACACAAATTCAAAAATAACAGACTTGTTTAAATTTATTCGTTCCTTATCTGCAAATGCCCATATCTTTCGAAGTCCACTTAACATCTAAGCCACCTCCTTTCCACCGATATGTGCTTCCCACATGGCTTGATAAAGTTTATTTTCTTTAAGAAGTTCTTCATGATTGCCACTTGCTACAAGTTTGCCATGATCGATGAGATAAATCTGGTCTGCATTGATTATTGTTGATAACCTATGAGCAATCATAATGATAGTTTTTCCCTGAATAAGCTTATTAATTGCTTTTTGTAAAACTTGCTCATTTTCAGGATCAATATAAGCCGTCGCTTCATCTAATATGATAATTGGAGCATCTTTTATCATAGCTCTAGCAATGGTGATCCTCTGTTTTTCACCGCCTGATAAATGATTTCCTCCACTCCCTACTTTGGTCTGATATCCATGCTCTAAAGACATAATAAAATCATGACAACCTGAAGCTTTGGCAATTTCAATCACTTCTTCATCGCTAGCCGAAGGCTTGCCCATTCGAATATTTTCCATGATGGTATCGTTAAAAAGGAAAACATCCTGCGAAACAAAAGCAACTAAATCATAGAGTTGTTCAAGTGGAATATTGAATAAATTAATTCCGCCAATCGATATTTCTCCCTGTTCTACGTCCCAGAAACCAGCAATTAACTTGGCAATGGTTGACTTTCCTGAACCACTTGGCCCAACAAAGGCATTTAAACTTCGCTCTTGAATTACCATATCGATTCCTTTAATAACTTCTTCTCCTGGTTCATAGGAGAAATGTAGATTCTTGATAGCAATGTCATGATTTTTTAAATGAACTCTTTCTCTACGATGAACTTGTTCTATCCCATTTAAGATTTCATCAATTCGTCCGACAGTTGTCCCTGTTTGAGCTAAGGCATCGACAAAGTTAATAGCAGCTAGTAAGGGACCGGCTATACCAAGAGAAAGGATGATGGTCGTAATAAAGGTTGACATCTCTAAACTTCCATTAATAAACATAATCCAACCAACAGGTAATACCGTAATCAAAGTTGTTGGTGAAATGTTCTTGGATAAGGACACTGGCATTTGACATTTTTTCATCCAATGATAATAAAATGAAGCATTAGCTATCACTTTATCGGTGAATTTCCCATAGGATTTTTCGCCTTGATTAAAAGTTTTAATCACTTCAATTCCGCCAACATACTCAACAATTGTTTTATTCATTTCGGTATTGGTCGCAACCGACTTACTATAATCTTCTGCATAACCTTTCATAATTAATGACATAAAAAACATACCTACCGGAATTGAAACGAGTGACAATAAAGCCATTCTCCAATCTAAAATTAATAGATAGATGAAGATGGATACAGGCCCTAAAATATTCGCCGTCATCTCAGGCAATAAGTGAGCCAAAGGTCGTTCCATTTTTTCTACTTGATCAACAATGATTGTCTTTAAATCACCACTATGAGTGTCAATAATCGTACCAAGAGGCATTTTAGGCAGCTTTTCCAAGAGCATGATTCGTACATTTCTTAGAACAGAGAAGGTTGCTTTATGGGACTCTGCCAAGGCCTTGGCGTAAAAAATTGGTTTTAAACAATAGCCAATCAAGATTAGAAAACACCAAGGTAGGTAGAAGGAAAAATCTTTATTTCCAACAAACAAACCATAAACAATTTTGCTTACGCCAAAATAAGGCAACATACCTAAAAGAACCCCAATAACTGCCAAGAAAATGGAAAGCTTGAGGGCTTTATGTTCTCCTTCTGCCAGCTGCCATAGGCGTTTCATATAATTATTTTTCAATGGAACCCTCCTTTCCTTTTTTCTTTCATCTTTAACACCTCCATATGATAGATAACTTTATTAGCTAACTTAGTTATCTTTACTTTAAAAAATATAAGGGTGTTTAATACCCTTTCCCTTATATTTAAAAACCTCTCAATTTCTCCCATCCATCATAAAAAAATTTCGAAATTATTCTTGTGTTTAACTTTACTTCTTCTTCTGTTTGGGAATGTATTATAATTTCACACAACGCATTAATATAGGCATGGTTTAACAAATGCATTGCATCTTTAGGGACTTCTGATTTTATATTCTTTTTCTTTGAAATAATCTGAAACGCTTTATGTCTGTTTATATCTTCCTTTTCCACAAGAAGCTCTATAAAATTATCATATTTCGTACCATATGATTTAAATATTAAAAGATTAAATAAATCTTTTTTGCTAAACATATATAATGCAGATTCAATTGACCCTTCAATGTTAATTTTTGATAAATCTTCTCCACAATTTTTTTCTATGTTTTGAAAAGATTCCTCTTCAAACTTGCTATAAAAACCCAAAAGTTCGTTTGCCAATGGATCAACTAAACTGATAAATAAATCTTCTTTATCATTAAAATGCCTGTAAAAAGCACCCGTTGTAACCCCAGCATCTTTGCAAATTTTTCTTAAATTAGCTCGTTCATAACCATCATTTAAAAAATTAACTTTACCACTATCCATAATCTTTTTATGTGTTAAATCGTAACCAGTAATTTCTGTCATATCCTCACCGCCTCGACTAATTGCTCAATTTATAATTTTGCGGAATAATGATAACTTTGTTATCATTATATACACTTATCTTCTTTATGTCAATATGAATAGTAGAAAATCATACTTAAGTATGATATAATCATTAATAATTTTAATACACGCTTAACGCTTGCTACTCTAATTATTCTTTTGTAGCAAGCACAGTAAGTGTACGTGCACTTACGAAAAATTAATGGATCAGATTTTTATGAGATGTATAGTCCCATTAGGCTCATTTGCTTACTATTTAATTATTTCATTTACCTTTTTCTGTATATCATAATAATCATATCCAGCTTCTAGCAAGCGTCTTTTTCTTTCGCTCCCCGTGCCCCAAAGTCCTCGAATGACTTCTCTGGCAATCATATCTGTTTTACTATCATTTTTTATTTCATAAACAATAGCACCTTTATCGTCAAAAACTTTATACTGTGGATTTTTATTAACACACCTTTTAGCAAGTTCTAAATACTTAAATGCTCCTATCTGGCTTTTTGCATCTTTCCATGATTTTCTTACTCGATACATTGTTGGTACTTCCATAGGCTTGTTATTGTCTGTTCTCAATCTTTTATTGACTTCGTCAGCTATAAATGCAAGCTTGCTTGAAAGGTATGGACCAGGGCAGCTTGTTTTTGCATACCATTTATGCATTTGCAAAACACCATCTTTTCCTCCAGTATATGTGCATGGATAAATTTCATTTCTTCTACAAATGTCTGTAACCAAATCAATAAGTCTTTTTAATACATAATTAGACACCAGCCACTGTGGTGCACAGGTAGAATTTCCCACTTCAATTGTTACTGCCCTGTTGTCGCACCAAGATGAAGATGTAGTCCAAGCTCTATTTTGCTCATCAACACCAAGAACTATAACTCCATCTGATCCTAAGCAGTAATTTGCTGAGGCTTTTCTTGTTTTTGATACAAAGAGAGATGCTAAATTTCTTCCATTAATAACTCCAGCAGCATGGTGTATTGCAATCTTACATATTTTTTCAGTTCTCTTTCCACTATGATTTGGAGATAGTATCTTATCTTGGATCAGTGAGCTGTTTGACATTTACTTGTCCTCCTTTAGCTGCTCAAGCATTTCTCTAAGTTTTTCTGGAACAGGTAGACCTATTGCCATTGTATTTTCTAATATGGATAAACCTTCGTTAGCTATATAAAAAAAGATGATGGCTGTTCTTATCATAGTACCATCACCTTTAATTAAATTTACATCGCATAAGTTTGCTATACCAACAACAATGAATATAACAATCTTTTTTGCTATTCCTTTAAATCCTACGCTTGATGAGAGCTTTCGTTCTACTCCTGCTCTTAAAACACCTGTTACATAATCTGCTATCACAAATGCAAGTAAGGTGTAGATAAAAGCGTCAATGCTTCCTAAGTAAAAGCCTATATAGCCACCTATGACTATAAAGACGTATTTGAGACTTTCTAAAATTTTATTCATTTCCTTCCTCCTCTGTTAATGTATAAGTAATTTTCATAGTTTTATCTGCAGTTTTTAATATTGGTGTAGATAAATTATTGATAGTTCCTAGATATGGCGTAGATAAAAACAGTTTCTTATATAACTTTCCATCGAATGTACCATATCCCAATCTAAATGGTCCTATTTCAATTAATGGAGTAGTAATATTATCTACAGTAACTCCGTCATAGTTAGGACCAAAGCTTTTTATTACTTCATCTTTTGAATTTATCTGAAAATTATAGCATAAAATATAATCATCTAGTTGAAAGAATGTATTATAACAACTTCTACCCATGTTTACACCAGCTTCAAATCCAAGATCTATTTTTGTTATATCAACAGGGTTATTTATATTTATTTTATAAACGATTCGTTGATTAGAAGATGGTGCATATAGATATCCATCTTTAACAAGGCTATTAGATGACCTGCCACAAGCACCAGAGTTTGACTCACTATACTCTCCTAAGGAGTAAAAGCCTATATTTCCTATGTCAAATTCGTCAGCTGTGAAACTGTAATCAGATTTTTTAATTTTAATTCTACTTAACTTTCGTCCATTAAAGAAGCCATACCAGTAGCCATCTTTTCCATCATAAAAACACCATTTATTCCAATCATAGTAATTTGAACAGTGCTTACTAATATCTAAGATAGTTTTTTCTATTTTTTGTGGGGTGTTTCTATCCATTGGGTTCGTAAGTCCTACGCTTAAATAGTCCTCTTTAAATTTTACTATTTCTAGAGTTTTATCTTTTCTTAAAAATATTGATGTAAAAGTATTATTTTTAACGTCAGCTTCAACCATTCCAGAATATGCTCTATTTATATCACTGCTAACATCTCTTCTATAAGTGCTATTTAGGAATAATAATGCATTTCTTCCGTTTTGGTCTCCATAAAAAAATTTTCCAGCTTTATAATGAGTGAGAGCTAAAGACGAAATTTTACCATTAGCTTGTGATGTTGAAAAGTCCCAAACAAACTTATATCCATTTTCTATAGCTTTAGATTCTGTTAAGTTTGCAGAACCTCTCTTTTCAAAATCTGTTGGGTTTACATTGTCAGAAGCATAACCTATAATATTATTTGTTGATGGTACAGTATATTTATTTGGATTTTCATCAAGTCGATCTTCAAAAATTAGTATGCCACCATAGCACTTGTTTGCTATTGGAAATAATTCTTCACAATAACTTGCACTATTATTAGCTTGTAGTGGATACATAAGTCCACTTGGATTAAGACTAAAAATATCCTTTACAGCATTCGTTACAAGGTTCTCTTCTTCATATACTTCAGTATTGTTAGTATTAACATCTGTTAGCTCAATTATTGCCTTACCTTTAAACACAAACATGCCTCCTTTTATTATAGTTTAATATTTTTGTTGTTATTTAAATATCCAACATTAAAGCCTTTATATTTAAGCTTCTGTATTTTATCACTAAAAATTATATTTTTAGGAGCTTCAACTTTAATATCGTATTTTTCTTTCAAGCCTCTAAACATAAATAGTTTAGATATATCAATTCTGTTCCAAGTTTCATCAACTTTAATCTTTCCATCCCATTCCTCATTAGAACCTAATGATTGACCCGATATTGCTGCTATAGCATTATCCTTGCTTATCATAGCCTTGCCAGATTCTAGCCTAATAAGTACTGAGAAGTTATTCATTGTTTTCTCTTTTATCTTCGTCAAAGGATAAAAAAGGTTTAATATATGCTCTCCACTCATGTAAGTTTCCTTTGGTATGTGATGCTCAATTTTTGCATCATTGAAAACATAAGTAACAACTAAACGAGTAGGAACTTCAACTGTTTCTATAAGTTCAACATCTTCAATAACTTCTTTGTCTTCAAACTTTGGTGGGTTGAATGATTTTTTCTCGTCATTAAGGATCTCAACTTTTTTAGTTTCTTTTCTTTTTACCTTCCTATGTTTTTCTTCTGTGTCACAAATAATATTTAATAAAATTGCTGCATTAAATAACGCTTCAGTTTCTTTATCTGAAGCAAACTCAATCCTAATGATTGGTGTATCTGTTGTAGATAGGTTGATGGCTGAATAGTTAGAATAAGAATGCACTACCAATTTCTCGGATTCAATCTGATTTATTAGACCAGTGATGTTTTTATCATTTTTGCTTTTAGCTCTTGAAAGATATGGGTTTTTTCCTACACCAATAATTCTGTGCTTACCATTTATCTTGTACTCAATATCTGTAATTAAACCCTCTATTGTTTCATTGGAATATATTATTTCAATCCTATCTCCAAGATCAAGAGAAGGATCGCCTATTGTTTCCATATCAAAAGGTGTGTGTTGTATTTTACATACTTCATTTAATAAAGCTTCGCACATTCTTTGTCTTTTCTCTTCAAGTCCAAGTTGCATAAGAGGGTTTATCCCTAGATTCATAGTCAAACCATTGTCTTCATCCAAAGAATAGTATTCAGCAATTTTAGTCTTTGCATTCGTTGAGTTAATTGCTGTGTACCTTGTTTTAAAATCAGATATTGAAGATGAGAACCTTTCCTTAGCATTAATACTTGTTGAAACTTTTTCTGAATACTTCATAAGAACCAGCTCGCCTGTTCTATTAATTTGAGCAAATACTCCAAGTGTTGATGCAATATAGTGAATAAAGTCTCTATAAGTTTCTATATCATTTTCTTTATAAATTGCTAAGGCTTCCTGCCCATTAGCAAAGGCTTTTATCTCGTCCTCGCTCATTCCTAGCTTAACTTTGCATTTTTCACATGAAAGACTTAAAAGGTCGTACGCAGATCCAAAGGTATCTGTAATAGGAAAGTTCTTGTCAAAGCGTAGCATATAGTCATAGCCTTTAAGTTCTAGTATTTTCTTAGACCTATTCGCTTCTGTTACATCAAATATCCCCATAGGTATAGTTTCAACTTTTCCATCAGATAACACTTGATGATAAAAAAGCTCAAGCTTAGAATCTTCAAGGCTGTATCTGTCGATATTTGAAAATAAACTGATGCCAAACTCTGCAGCATAAACTGTTCCTATCTCAAGTTCTGATGAGCCTGAACACGATCTATGAATATATCCAGATCCTTTCAATATGTCACTATTTGTAAAAGGGATTACTTTCTTATCTTTTAAAATGATATTGCCAGTCCAATAAAAGCTACGAGAATTTTTCTTTATTTCTGTTTTGAAATCTGCACTTGTAGAATACATTAATATTCCTCCAAAGAAAACGATACATTCCAAAGCCCTTTATATGAAGTATCTTTCACTAGCTTTGTTTTAAAACCATCAATGTACATCTCTGCATCTTTTAATGATAAATCTTCTGTGTCTAAGTATTTAACTTTTAACTTAGATTTCTTAGTAAATTTACTTAATACTTTCACTAGCTTGGGACTACATGAGAAGTCAACAGATATGCTAGCTACTTTACTTCTGATAATATCTCTTTGAATAGTGCCTGCTTCTGTCTCTCCTCCTGTGTCTGCCTCTATATCTCTAAAATCAATAGAATAAGAGTTAGGTAGAGGCAGGTCTACTCCTTCAATTATTAAATATGATTGATGCTTCATTTACCTACCTCCACTTCTTAAATTTCTTCTTTGAGATGCATTAACAATAACCTCATCTAGGAGTGTACCTCCTAAATAAACGGGTATGACAATGTCGCCAGATTCTTCAGCTTTTAAATCAATATTTGATAGTGCAGCTTTGATTTGTCCTCCTATATCAACCGAGCTAGCTTGAGTGACACTTGCTCCAACCGTTGCTAAACTTGGATTTAAAACCATATCGCTTGCCACATTCTTCATTGATGATTGGACTAAATTTCTACTCTTTTCTATCCCTCTTGCTAAGCCTTTCATAAAGTCTGGCATCCATGTTTCATAATCTGTTAATGGGCCTACATCTGGTACTGAGAAGTGCAGGAAGGATTTTATTGTAGATGCTACATTAGAAACTGCAGATGCGATTCCACCTATAGCACTTTTTATACCATTAATAATTCCGTTAATTAAATCTGCTCCCCAATTATATGCACTAGATATAAGGTTTTGAATAAATGATACTGCGTTATTAAAGCCAGTTTTTATTGTATTTACAATGTTTGACATTGTATTTGAAATAGTTGAGAACATCGCATTGAAGACATTAGATACAGTTGATTTTATTCCATTTATTACTGAAGTAACACTATTCTTTATATTATTCCAAGTATTAATAACAAATGTTTTAATTGCATTAATAACTGTTGATATAGTGTTCTTTATCGCATTCCATATAGATTCAATTGTTGTTTTCAATGTATTTACAGTGGTAACAACTGCTGTTTTTATGTTATTCCATGTTGTACTTATAAAAGTTGATATCGTTGTAAGTATTGTAGTGAAAAATGTACTGATTGCATTCCACACTGTTTCAATGCTTGTTTTAATATTTTCAATACTACTTACTACAAAATTCTTAATATTTTCCCACGCTGTTTTGAAAAATTCACTAATGCTATTAAAAATAGTTGTCGTTGTATTCTTTATTGCGTTCCATGTATCAGTGAATATTGTAGATATAGATTCCCACAGATTCACGAAGAAATCTTTTATTGCATTCCATACCGTTATAGTCGCTTCTTTTATAGCTTCCCAAACTGCAATAACCCCATCTCTAAACCATTCACACTTATTCCATAAAAGAACTAAAACAGCAATTACAGCACCTATTACAATAGGTACTATACCTATAGCTGATACGACAGCTGTTATAGCAGGGATAATAGTTCCAGTTACAAAACCAGCTACTTTTGCAAAGGCTCCAACTACTAGTGGACCTTGTGTCATAATCGTGCCAATCGACCATACAAGTTTGCCTACTATAACAAGAATAGGACCAATAGCAGCAATTAAAACTCCTACAGTTGCAATAATACCTTTAACAGGCTCTGGTAGAGCATTTATTCCATTTACAAGCTTAGTCAAGAAATCTACTAAGCCTCTAACTGCAGGCATCAACAGTTCTCCAAATGATATGGCTAATTCCTCTAAAGCTGATTTTAATATTTTAAGCTGCCCGCCTAAGTTATCCTGCATAGTGTTTGCCATCTTCTCAGCCGATCCATCAGCGTTATATATGGCATCACTTAAATTATTGTAATCTTGCTCGCTAGCGTTAATTATTGCAAGCATACCAGACATAGCATTTTTGCCAAATATCAATGAGGCAGCCTGTGCTTGCTGAGTTCCGTCTAAGCTAGCAAAAGCATTTCTAAATGTCATTAATGTTTCGTCAAGTGATAGTCCTTGAATATCTTCTACTGTTAAACCAAGCATCTCCATGCCATTTGAAACTTCTTTAGTTGGTGATGCTAGTCTTGTCAATGCAGATCTTAGAGCAGTACCTGCCTGCGAGCCTTTAACACCAGAGTTTGCCATCAAACCTATAGCTACAGCCATGTCTTCTACAGAGTATCCTAAAGCTCCAGCGATTGGTGCAGCGTACTTAAATGTTTCACCCATCATAGAAACATTTGTATTTGCATTAGAAGATGCAGCTGCAAGGACGTCAGCAAAATGAGATGAATCTTCTGCTTTTAATCCAAAGGCAGTAAGAGCGTCTGTAACAATATCTGAGGTAGTAGCTAGATCCTCGCCACTGGCTGCAGCAAGGTTCATAACACCATCAATACCATCTATCATTTGCTTAGTTTTCCATCCAGCCATTGCCATATAGTTCATAGCATCTGCAGCTTCGCTGGCTGAAAACATTGTCTTCGCACCCATTTCTCTTGCTTTTTTGCAAAGAGCATCAAAATCAGAGCCAGTTGCTCCAGACACAGCCTTTACCTTTGACATACCAGAATCAAAGTCTGCTGCTGTTTTTACAGCTACTGCACCAAGTCCAGCTACAGCGAGAGATACTGGCATTATCTTTTTGCCAACATTTTCTATATTCTGTCCCGTGTTTTGCCATTTTTCTCCTGCGATAGCTACATTTTGCAGTGTTTGATTAGTCGTTGCACCTTGCTTTTCAAGAGATTTAAGTGCTTGTTCTGTTTCTATAATCTCTCTTTTTAAGGCATCATATTGCTCTTGTGAGATTTTGCCTTCAGCCAGAGCCTGTTCAGCTTGTTTCTGTGCCTCTTTTAGTGAATTAAGTTTGTTTTTTGTTTCTTCTAATGTTTGTCCTAGAAGTTTATGCTTTTGTGAGATAAGCTCAGTATTACCAGGATCAAGTTTAAGAAGTTTATTTACATCACGAAGTTCAGACTGGGTATGTTTTATCTCAGTGTTTACTGCCTTTAGTGCCTCTTGAAGCTTGGTGGTATTCCCTCCAATTTCAACAGTAATCCCTTTTACTCTGTTTGCCAATATCTCACCTCCTTAAAATTATATAAAAAAGCATCCTTCACTTAACGATGCTTAAATAGTTTATTCATTAAAATTTATCAAAATCGTCTTGTGTTGCTACATCTTTATACTTGTAATCGTCATTGCTTTTTTCTATAAACATATCGTTTACAAGTCCAATAGTTAATAAATCTAAGTCAGAAACAGAAAGACCAAGTTCCACTGCCCTTAGTAAAAATAAGGGTGTAGTCATTGGTCTTTCTGTCGGTCTTACTTTTTTTTAGATTTTTCCTCCATCTTTATATTAAGTCCCCATAGCTCTATTAGCTGAGGCAGTATTTGATATATAGAAAATGTTGAAAAATTATCTAGCCATTCTTCTGTGCTATCTGGAACCGCTTTATCTCCATGCTTAGCCATTACATAGGCTATGTTTTCAAACAATTCTAATGAACCTATATCAAGATTAGATTCATTTTTATCATTCTTTTTTATTGACCTCTCTAGTTCTATTAGGTCTTTAAAAATATCTCTGCCAAATTTTATTCTGTATATTCTAGGGATTGCTGCTGATGCACGAAAGACAACATCCTTGCCGTCAATCTCTATTGTTTTTGTCAATGCCATTGTTATTTTCCTCCTACACTTGCTTTTGTAGGAGTTACTGCAGTTTCTGTAGGCATGTAAACTGACTTATACCATCCTTCGTAAGTCTCCTTAGTTGTTGAATCTCCTGTTCTAGCTTTTACATTTCCATTTGGAAGAGGTCTTGCTTGAATTGATAAAGTTTCTGGTTGCACTTCCCTTGACTCCTCATTTGTCTCTCCTTCAAGTTTTGGTCTTGCAGCAGAGCAGTTATACATGATGTGACGGATTTTCTTTTGATCTCCATCAAACTCAAAAAGAAGAGCAAAGTTCGCTGTCTCTGAATTAGATGATTCAATAAGAACTTTATTTGTATCTACTTTTTCCATTAAAACATCTGTTCTAAACGACTCTGGAATTAGTGCTATTTCTAGGTCGCCATCATATCCCATGTTATTAGAAATTGTGTAATATTCTATCCCGTCAGCATAAAAGCTTTCTGGCTCTCCATTAGGCTCTAATGAAATAGATACGGCACCAGGCATTGGCACTGGTTCTTTATATTTAATCGTACCATCTTCTGTTTTATCAAAAAGAGCATAGTGAACATTACATATGTTAAATTTAACTTTATTAGCCATTATATTCCTCCTTATAATTTATCTTTAAAGTAAACTCGTAGAGAACTTCATACAACCTTTCAGATTCAATCCATACTTCTGATTTTTCATAGTAGATTTTTTCTCTATCAAGTATTTCTTCTATTTTTTCTTCTAATTGTAAGTCTTTTTTATCTGTATAGACTTCAAGATTCACTTCTGTATTCTTATAATAAACAAGTCCATCTGCTCCAAAGTGTTTATTCTTTGGAAGCAAATATACCATAAAAGGTGGCTGTGGACTTTCTCCTTCAGCAAAATGCGAATAAGCAAAAGGAAGTCCTATCTCTTCTAAAATTTTTATTAGTCTATCCATTCTTTAACTTCCTTATAATGTTTTCTTCCAATTCTCTGACTCCTTTTTCTTCTGCTGGTGCTATATGAGGCTTTGCCTTTACTCTACCACCCTGTCTTAGCACATGACCTTTTTCAAGTAAGTGTGCAAGCTGATATCTATCTCTTGAGTGAACTATAAGCTCGATTGAATTAGAAGTCTCTCTATTATTTTTTACAGTCCATGACTTTGCATATCTGCCAGTCCTTCCAACTGGAGCTGTATCCTTTATATCTTGCTTGATATTTTTAGCTGCTTTCTTAACCTCACTCTTCAGTTCATCGCTAGCCATCTTAGAATAATCTTCTAAGCCTTTCATTATTTCACTAGCTAAGTTATCTATCTTCACATTCATCTCGACACCTTCTTGCATCTTAGTTTAATCAGCTTATTTTTATAATTCATAAAATCAACTGATAGTATATTGTATATATTTTCATCGAAGCTAATTCTATATTCACTAGAGTTTATTGATTTTAATTTTTGCTGATATCTAATTGTAAAAGATATATCAGAGCTGTCCTGCTCCATACCTAAAAATACTGCCTCGCCTTTTCCTTGAAAGGATATATATGCATTAGTTATAGTATAGTCACTCCAAATAGATTTATGGTTTCCAATTTTATCTATTTCAAGCTTCTTATTTTGTATCTTTATTTTTTTATTAAGGTCAACTATCTTCATTAAAACTCAGCCTTTCTTATACCAAATAATAGAGCTCTAAGTGTTAAATTAAGCTCTGCGTGGTCAGCCTCTTCTCTGTGTTCATAAAGATATGCAATCATATATAGTACAGCAATTTTAGCATTTTTATGGCTAGCAAGTTCCTCATCGCTGTCGACTCTTGCAATTTCTTTGCAATGCTCTATTGATGAAAGGATGAGCGTCTTTATATACTCATCCTCATCATCAAAATCAACTCTTAAATACGTCTTAGCCTCATCAAGAGTTATCATGCTCATTTCCTTATGCTGTAGTTCCTATTTTTAATAGCTTAACAGCCTCTCTTAGAACTAGCACTCCGTCAACTCTTTCTTTGCCTAAGAAGCCTACCATACCATTACCAGCGAATAATTCTTTTAAGTCTTGGAATGATCTGTATCCTCTATCACCAATCTTGTAATAAGAAATATCACCAAAAGCTATAGCAAATTTTCCTTTTTCTGCCTTTGGTGCATATGCAGATGTATATGCTGGATATCCTAGTAGTCTATCTGGTTCTCCATCTTTTAGTGAAGGTTGCCAAATATATGCACCATTAACATCTTTTAGCTTTCTTATTTGAGCTACTGTGGCATCGTTTAGAATAAATACAGCCTTTTTTCTGTATGGTCTATCTAATGAATAAACAAGGTCTACTAATTCATCCGATGTTATTGTTGCAGCCTTAGATGTTACTCCAATTTCTCCACCTTTTTTAGCATCAAAAATTCCTGTAGGCTTATTTACACCATCTCCATTTAAGAAGGCATCTTCTTCAGCATTAGCTAATGCTTTTGTAAATTCTTCTGTGATATAGCTTTCCAAATCAAAAGCTGAATCATATAAAAGCTCTTCTGTTACTTTAACTCCAACATGAAGCTTGTGAGCATCAAGTGAAACTTGGTCGAACTTGCCATCACCAAAAGTAAGTTGTCCGCCTTCTTCAACCCATAAAGCTGCTGGTTTTGTAGCAGCAATATTTATTTTGTGAAGTCCTGAAGTTTTAACTTTTGAAGCTAGCTTTCTGATAATGTTTTCATCTTCAAGTCCACTTACTATTTCTTTCTCAAGTTCATCTGGAACTAAATATCCACCACTCTCGTCTGCTCCAACTTTTAGTTCGTTTGAAATATCTCTAAAGTTTGATCTTAGAGCGTTCATCATTGATTTTTTATAAACGTTTCTAGATCTCATTGGTATTTCTTCATCATTACCTACTGTAGGCTCGTTTTTTAAAGCTTGAGTGGTAGGTTTTGCAAGGTCTTTGTCCATTTCTTCCTCCCTCTTTTTTCTGTTAATTTCACGAGAGTAGTTCTCGATTGTCTTCTCCATCTCTTCGTACGTCTTAAAGTCCTCGTCAGACATTAAGCCGTTCTCATCTTTTTTGGAATCAGCAAAATTCTTTGCATTATTCCATGCCTCTGTTCTTTTTTCAATTAGTTCATTTAAAGTCATATAATTACCTCCATTTATTTTTTATTTGACTTAGTCGTTCTTCCACTTCGTTTATTGAGTGGTGCTTTACTTCTTTCTTTATTTTTGCCATAAGTGAATTACTTACTGCTCTTCTAGAAAAGACCATGTTTGTTACTTTTTCATCTTTTCTCTTATCGCTTAGAGTGCCGTCACAAAATCCCATCTCTATAGCTTTATTTTTGTCAAACCAAGTCTCTCCATCCATAAGATTAGAAATCTCTTCTCTAGAAAGTCCTGTCTTGATTTCATAAGCGTTTATGATTGATTCTTTGACTTCGTTAAGCATCTCAATAGCTTTCTGCATTTCTTTAGAATCGCCAATGGCTACAGTTAAAGGGTTATGGATCATCATTAAAGATGTCGGACTCATTAAAACTTCAGTTCCTGCCATAGCGATAACTGATGCAGCTGATGCTGCAAGTCCATCAATCTTTATAGTTACATTGCCTTTGTGTTCTAAAAGCATTGTGTAAATTCTTGATGCTGCTATACAGTCGCCACCAGGTGAGTTGATCCATACCGTTATGTCTCCTTTCTTATTTTTTAATTCTTCAAAAAAGAGCCTTGGTGTGATTTCATCATCAAACCAAGACTCTTCTGCTATAACCCCATCTATATAGAGTTCATTTTCATTCTCTTTCCAGTTCCAAAATATTTTATTTTTCATCCTCTAAATCATTACCTCCATTCTTTTCATAGAAAGCTCCCGCCTTATTAAGTGGTAGCATGTTTCCATTAACAAGATATAAGTCGCCACCTTCTTCAGCTGAAATTCTATCAAGATTTTCTAGCTCTCGTATATCGTTTGCACTCATCCAACCATTCTGCCTACCAACAGCATAACCATTCATTCTTGATTCATAGTCTCCTCTTAGAAGTCCATCAAGATTAAACTTAATGAAATAGTCTTCTTTTTCTTTTTTGTTAATAGTGATCTCTCTAGAGATTGCTCCCATCTAATTATCCAAGGATCGAGAGTATATTTAACAAACTCAAGTGACTGCTGTTCAATATTTGAAAAAGACGACCTTTCTAAGTCTCCTATCATATGAGGTGGAACTCTGAAAATTCTTGCTATTTCATTTAACTGAAACTTTCTAGTTTCTAAAAATTGAGCCTCACTTGGAGCAATCGCTATTGGTTGATACTTCATCCCTTCTTCGAGTACAGCTACTTTGTTAGCATTCTTTGGTCCTTGAAATGCAGCATTCCAAGATTCTCTAACTCTTTCAGGATCCTTAATTATACCAGGATGCTCTAAAACGCCACCTGGTTGGGCTCCATTTTGAAAGAATGAGGCACCATATTCTTCACAAGCCATAGCCATGCCTATAGCATTTTTTGCCATTGTAATTGGCGAATATCCAATAAGTCCGTCAAATCCAAGTCCTGGTATATGAAGAACATCTTCTTTTAATAAATAGACATCTTCGTACTTATACTTGTATTTATAGAAGATTTCTCCATCTTCACTTCTCATAACAGTCATCTTGTTTGGCATCAAAGGATAAAGACCAACAATTTCATTTTTTCCATTTCTTATTATTTGAGCGTATGCATTACCCCATAGCAAAAGATGTGTCATTAGTGTTTCTCTAAATACAAATGAAGTCATTTCACTATTTGGTTCATCATGTAATAAAAAATATAAAGTGTGTTGTTTTGCTTTCTCTTTAGAACTAGAATTCTCTTTTTTGTAAAGATGTAAAGGTAGTCCAGCTAAAGTTTCTGCAAGAACTCTAACACACGAATATACTGCTGTCATCTGCATAGCTGTAAATCCATTAACTTCCTTATTTACAATTGTTCTGCCAAACAAAAAAGACGATGAAGATATTCTCTCCCCGTCTCTTGGTTTGTCTCTCGACTTAAAGATTAAATTTAAAATTCCTATATTAGCACCTCCTTAAATTTGTCATAAGAAAAGCACCTACTTTCGTAGATGCTAAGAATATATGCCATATTTTTCTGGAACATTTCCAGTCTTTTGATATTCTATATTTAAATAAAATAATAATTTCAACGCTTGGCTATCTATACCACTTTCTGTTAAACTCCAACAATAACTTGAGTTCTCAACTTTGATTTTACCTCTACTGCAAAATTCCCAGCAGTCAACTTCTGGATAGTTCTTCTTTTCTATCCATTCTTTTTTTCCATTTGGTTTTTTCTTTCTTTTTCTTTCGATAGTTGGTTCTGGAAAGAAATCTTTGCTTATTAATGTATTCCATCGTAAGTATCTAAAGCTTTTTTATAATTATCTAAATTTACATTATATGATGTATACTCATAAGTATACCATTCATCATCTTTTGATATTAGTCGGCAAGATGCACCATATCCTCTACTCATATAGCATTCTCCTTTAAATATGAAAGCATAATATAAAAACTAATAACCTTCACAAATAATATTTATTTTTTTAATTTGTATATTCTATCTAGACTGTTTTTATCTGTATTTATAACGTATGCTGTTTCTAAATCTTTAGTAACATAATATTTAAATGGTCTAAATGGATTCTTGTTAAATAAATCTTTTATCAACAAATCGTCTGTCTTGTCATTTGAGTTTATTATAAATATTTCATCTAATTTTTCAATATTCTTCAAATCTATATCCACACTAAAATCATCCACTTTTAAATATTTCCCTATGCATTTTTCTGTTTTACCATCCCATAGATATACTGTTTGACATTTATTGCATTTCCAGAAATAATCATTTTGTAATATAGCCTCTCCATAATATATTATATCTAAAAGTTCAGGATTCTCTTTATTCAAATTAGTTTTTATATAATCGATAAGTTCAGTCTTAGTGTAAACATTATACACAATAGAGCCATCGTGATCCCTCATTATATTTCCACAGACGCTACAACCCATTCCTCCCATAGTATTCCTCCATTCAGTTAATACTTCTATATAAGTATACCCAATTTAAAATACTAATAGACCTCTATCATCATAAACAGATTCACTTGTATCATTACCACATCTTATAGCCCTATCAAGAGCCATGATTGTAGCAATAACTCCATCTATCTTTTCTGTAGATTTTTCTTTATCTGCCTTTATATTTCCTGCAGGATCTGTTCGTATAAATATGTTATCCATCATCCATCTTAAAACTGGGTGTCCTGCATGAGCTATTTTCCTTTCGAGTGTTAACTTCATCAATTCTTTTGTAGGTGGTGACATATCTTTGAAACCCTGTCCAAATGGCACTACTGTAAAACCCATATTTTCAAGATTCTGAACCATTTGAACTGCTCCCCATCTATCGAATGCTATTTCTCTTATGTTATACTTTTCTCCCAAATCTTCAATAAATTTTTCTATAAATCCATAGTGAACTACATTACCTTCTGTTGTTTGAATGAAACCTTGCCTTTTCCACAAGTCATAGTTTACATGGTCTCTTTTTACTCTTAAATCAAGATTGTCTTCTGGTAACCAAAAGTAAGGTAGTATCTGAAATTTATCGTCTTCATCTAGTGGTGGAAACACTAGAACAAAGGCTGTTATATCCGTTGTAGACGAAAGGTCTAGACCACCATAACAGACCCTACCTTTTATTTCGTCTTCATTGACAGCAAAATTACATAAATCCCATTTATCCATTGGCATCCATCTAATAACTTGTTTTACCCATTGATTAAGTCTTAGCTGTCTAAATGAGTTCTCTTCCGATGGGTTCTGCTTAGCAGAGTTGAATGCTTGTCTTACTTTTTCTATTGGAACAGTTATACCAAGCGAGGGATTAGCTTTATACCAAATTTTCTCATCGGTCCAGTCATCATCTCTATGAGCTCCATAAATAACTGGGTAGAATGTAGGATCAGTCTTTCTGCCCTCAAGAATATCTACTGCCTTTTGATGTGTTTCATAGCAGATTGATTTCGTATCTGTTCCTGCAGTTGTTATTAAAAAATACAAGGGTTGAGTTCTAGCATCTCCAGATCCCTTTGTCATTACATCAAATAGTTTTCTGTTAGGCTGCGTATGTAATTCATCAAAAACAACTCCGTGAATGTTAAATCCATGTTTTGAATATGCTTCTGCCGACAATACTTGATAAAAAGAATTTGTAGGTTTATATATCATTCTCTTCTGTGATGCTAGTATTTTTACTCTCTTAGAAAGTGCAGGGGACATTCTTACCATATCTGCTGCGACATCAAAAACGATAGTTGCTTGTTGTCTATCTGCAGCACATCCATATACTTCTGCTCTCTCTTCTCCATCGCCGCATGTAAGAAGTAAAGCTACAGCTGCTGCAAGTTCTGACTTTCCCATCTTCTTTGGAATTTCTATATATGCTGTATTGAATTGTCTGTAACCAGTTTCTTTTACAATACCAAATAAATCTCTAATAATTTCTTCTTGCCAATCTATAAGCTTAAAATCTTTGCCTGCCCATCTACCTTTTGTGTGCTTAAGACACTCTATAAAGGTAACAGCATAGTCAGCCTTCTTTTTATCATATCTTGAGTTTGCTAGCATGAATTTACTTGGTGTGTATTTCTTTTTCATTGGTCCTCCTTTCTGAAAATGGGCATAAAAAATACTAGCCTTTAGCTAGTTCACTACGACAAATAGAGCCTAACTCGTTTTGTCTTTTATTTTAAAATAAATCGTCTATTTTATTATATTCATCTTTTAGTTGATTTAGCTCTTGATATATGCATTGAGCTCTAAAATTGTTTCTTGTTTCTCTTAGCTTCTTTTCTAAATCGTATATTTCTTTCTTTCTTCTTGTTAATACCTCAATTTCGTCTCCTTCCAATGCTGCCTTATAATCTTTTTCAAAACTTGTCATTTTGTTTTCCACCTCTTCCTTTTTTCTTGTGTACATATTAGCGTACATCTAGGAATAAGTCAAGTATAATTTTTAATATAAATGGCTATTTTTCAATCTTTTTATTTGCTTTGCTTGCCTAGTTCGTAAGCTTCTCTAAGCATTTCTTTTAAAGACCATACTGAAATGTCTAAGAAGTCTTCTGAGTCGTTATTTCTTTTTTCTAAATCTCCTCTATTCTCTACTGCGTATGAATGTTTCTTAGCGATTTCTAAAAGTTGTAAATTTTCCTTTTTTAATTCTTTCTTTGCCATTTTCTTTATCTCCTTTTCCTTTTTTTGTTGTGTACATATTACCGTACTAATCGATATAAGTCAAGCTATATTTTCAATATAAATGGCTATTTTTCAATCTTTCTTAAAACTAAAGCAGGTTTTATTTCTTTTTCATCTTCTTGTGTTTCAAAATTCCAGTCTATTCTTCCTGTTTCTTGTTCGATTAGGTCAACTATGGAATATCCATTATTTTTGAAGGCTTGCAATTCATTCATAAGTGCTGTAGATTGGTCTGAAATTGTAAATTCTTTAATTTCAAATCTCTCAAGGTTTTCTATAATTTCTTTGTAGTCCTTTTCAAATCCCAATTCTTCAAAGTCTAATCTTTCAAGTCCTACTCTTTTAGCTTTTTCGTAGGCCCAATAAAATCTGTGGTTGATTTTGTTTTCTTTGAAATCTTCATTTGTTTCAAGGTTTTCTAAAATGTCAATTTTTTTCATTTTCTTTATCTCCTTTTCCTTTTTTTGTTGTGTACATATTACCGTACTAATCACTATAAGTCAAGCTATATTTTCAATATAAATGGCTATTTTTCAATCTTTTTAACCCTATCAACCCTATACAAAACATTAAGTGTTGATCCATTGTCCCACTTAACTAAAATCGATCCAATATCATCAACTCCACATACTGTTCCTAAAGTTCCAGTAGGAGGTGCTTGCTCATCTTCCATGCTTAGAAGTTTTACTCTAGCACCTACTGGATATATTTTTCTTAAATCTTTTATAATTTCCTTTGAAATCATCTAATCACCTCACATACATATATTGCTCAAACACTCTATTTAGTCAAGTCTATTTATCAATATTTACTAATCTTTTAAAAATAAATATCGCACATGGAAGAGCGATACCATTGCCCCACATTTTGTATTCAGCTGAATCGGTATGAGGATTTTTAAGCCATTTAATAATTTGCTTATCTGTTTTCCTAAATGTAAGGCCTCTTAGTTCTGCATCTTTATCAAAAACAGACCTCCAAAATAAAAGGTCTTTGTCCGTTGGATTGTCTATTCCTAAATCTTCACACCAGTAATCTGGAAAGCCTTGTAACCTACCACATTCTTTTGGCGTTAGTCTTCTAATAATTTTTTGATTAACAAGTGGTGGGTCTTTGTAATCTGTAGCTACAAGAGCTGACGAGATATTTTTATCAGCTTTAGTAAAATGATTGTTCTTGCTCATTGAGTAAACTTCTTCAATTATTGCTACTCCACCTTGATTTCTAATTGGAGTGTTTCCACTTGTATCTATAGTTCTTGAAGTATCACATTCATAAATATTGTGTCGTTCATTTTTAGTGTTTACAGATGTCTGACGAATATCATAAGCAAGAAAAGTTTTCTTGCTCGCATTTACCCAACTTAAGTTATCTGTTTTAGAAGTGCATCTTTCAGTGGCTTTGGTATTTGTCTTCCCTTCCTTTTTGCTCTTGATAGTATTCCAAGACAAGCCTTTCTGCTCAAATAATATTTGACTGGCACTTGTTCCATTAAGATCTGCGACAAGGAAGATGCGAGTTCTTCGTTGGGGCACTCCAAAATATTTAGCATCAAGGACTCTCCAAGCAATGGTGTAATTATCTCCCAAGATTTCTCCTGCATTGTTCCATTTCTTAGGTCTAGGAAGTTTAACTTTTGATTCGTTGATTTTTGTAATTTCTTCGAGGACAGATCTAAAGTCTTCTCCTTTGTTTGATGAGAATGCTCCTGGTACATTTTCCCATAATAAGTATCTTGGATATTTGCCATTTGTTCTGCACCTCATTTCTTTAATAACTCTTATTGCCTCATAAAATAGGCTAGACTTTTTGCCTTCAAGACCTGCTCTCTTTCCAGCAAGAGATAAATCTTGACAAGGACTACCAAAAGATATTATATCAACAGTTTCTATTTCGTAGCCGTTTATATCTTTTATGTCACCTAAATGCTTAACACAAGCTAGGTTTTTCTGTGTGACTCGTATTGGAAACGGCTCAACTTCAGATGCCCATATAGGTTTTATTCCACATAAAATAGCGGCTAAAGGAAATCCTCCACTACCGTCAAAAAGTGAGCCTAGAGTTAGCTCTTTATTCATCTTTTACAACCTCTGTGTATTTATATATTTTTCCATCTCTTAAAAGACTTACATCTTCATCACTGCCAACAAGCTCAATGTATCTATTTACAATTACATCAACAAACTTTTCATCAAGTTCTATCATTCTGCATACCCTATCTGTCTGCTCACAAGCTATAAGGGTGCTTCCACTGCCACCAAATGGATCGAGTACTACTGAGTTAACCATTGATGAGTTTTTAATTGGATATGATAAAAGTGGAATCGGCTTCATTGTAGGATGATCGCCATTCTTTCTTGGTTTATCAAATTCCCAAATAGTAGACTCTTTTCTGCCAGTGTACCAGTTATGTTTACCTTTTTTCTTCCAACCGTAAAGTATTGGTTCGTGTTGCCATTGATATGGACTTCTTCCTAGAACCAGTGACTGTTTCTTCCAAATACAAGTGCCAGAAAGATAGAAACCAGCATCTTGAAACGCTTTTCTAAAGTTAAGTCCTTCTGTATCTGCATGAAACACATATATTGATCCATCATTAGCTAAATATTTTTCCATATTTAAAAAGGAGCTTAGTAAAAATTCATAAAATTTACTTTGCTCCATGTTATCATTTTTAATTTTTCCAGCAGACCCTTCGTAATTAACATTATATGGTGGATCTGTAATTATCAGATTAGCTTTTGTATCTTCCATTAATCTTTCATAAGTTTTTTCATCAGTAGCATCGCCACATATCAATTTATGTCTTCCTAAGGTCCATATATCCCCAGCTTTTGAAAAGGTAGGTTTTTCTAGCTCTTTATCTACATCAAAGTCATCGTCTTTTGTCTCATTATCTAAATCAAATATATTAGATAGCTCTTCACTTGAAAAGCCTGTAAGCTCAAGATTAAAACCATAGTCTTCTAAAGCTTCAATTTCAACTCTTAAAAGTTCCTCGTCCCAAGCAGCATCGAGTGCCATTCTATTATCAGCTAGAATGTATGCTTTCTTTTGAGCTTCATTTAAGTGATCTGCAAAAACACAAGGAACTTCTTTTATTCCTTCCTCCTTAGCTGCCATAATTCTTCCATGACCTGCAATTACTCCGTAGTCTTTGTCAATTATAATGGGATTTATAAAACCAAACTCTCTTATAGATGCTCTTAGTTTGCTTATTTGGTCTGGTGAGTGAGTTCTAGCATTATTTATATATGGTACTAATTTGTCAATATCGACAAGCTTCATCTCTTTTGTCGTTATCATATTAACCCCCACTTAGCAAATTCTTCAAAACCACCAATAGAATCAATATACCCTTTTGCAATTGCTACAATTTCTGTGTATGGCTTTCCATCTATTTCATCATCGCCAATAGCACACGAGAGCTCAATCACTCTATTTTCCTTTTGAGCCTTTAGATAAGCATAGATATTAACAGAAACGTCTGCTTTAGATAGATCTTTTCCATGCAATCCTCCACCAGTTACTGCTCTACCCATATCTGAGCCTATTTTTCTATTTGTAGCTCCTGTGTCGACATCTGTTCCACCAGTCCAATCACCTAATGGATTGATTATTGCATTTGGATAAATGTCTTGTAAGATTTCTGCTTCTACATTTGATTGACAAATAATAAGTTTATCTCCATCTAAAATGTACTTACCATCGTATGGGTGATTAGAAAAAATCTCTCTAGCTATTTCTGCTAGCTTTCTTTCTTCATTTGATCTTGGCACACCTTTAAAAATTCCATTGTCGCCACATCTTATTTTATCCTCTTGATTTTTAGCAAGCTTTGTATCTTGTTTTACAATCTTTATATCACAATTTACATCTCCTGCTATTCTTTTAATAATTGCTTCTATTTCTTTTATTTCAAACTTGCAATCTGTCTCTATAATGACATGGCAATTGCCGTGACCTAATAAAACTTCAACAGCTACTTTTGCTTTGTCTTGTTTCTTGTATGCTAGGTCAACAATAGCACCTGCAATGCAATCTGCAATTTTATCAGGATGCTTTGGATTTACTTTTTCAAACATTTTCTACCTCCTTTGTCTTAGTAGTTTTTCCATCATATCTTCTCCGTAATCTTCATATACCTCCGTGCAGTTTTCTTTTACAATATCATATATTTCATACCATAAAAGGTTAGCTGACTTTTGAAACTGAGAAGACATTTGAACGAATGGTGAGGTTATTACTCCTCCTGTTGTAGGGTGCTTACCTAATAGACCAAACTGACTTATTGCTTCTTCGCATTGAATATATCTTGCAAAAGCTTGTGAGTATGATTCTAATAGTCTTGGATTTACTAATTTCTCACAAGACCTATCTTTTAGCCACTGCCATGTCTCTTTATATATTTCATCCGCTCCAAGTGGTATACCATTCTTTTGCTGTGCTGACAAATAGTCGCTTGGCTTAGGCATATCATAACCTTCCAGCTCAACTCCGTCAGGTAAGTCTTCAGCATCAAGTTCGTCTGGACTAAATGTTGGTATATTATTTAGGATAACCTCTACTTCTTTTCCTTTTTGTATTTTTTCTATAGCAGGCGTTGGTTTTCCACCAGCACGAACTCTTCGTCCGCCTCTATATGTTCCATCTTTTGCGATAATATCACCTCCTAATATATAATATTCTTTAATACCCCCTTTGAACCTGCCTTTTTGTGCGTAAGAGGGCGGCACCGTTGGTGTGGGACTTTACAGTAGAGAAGCTGCCTCCCCCTCCCCCTCAAAGATTTTTTTACCTACGAAACCTATCTCCACTCTTTGCATGGATCTTTGAGTGACAAGATTTACACAAACTCATAAGGTTCTCCTCGTCATTTGTTCCACCAAGAGATAAAGGTTTTATGTGATGAACATGTTCTGCTTTAGTCATTCTATTTTCTTCCAAACACTTCTCACAAAGTGGATGCTCAGAGATATATCTTTTGCGAATGACTCTCCATGCTTTTCCATAACGTTTGTATGTTTCTGTGTTTCTTTTATACTTTTCATAGTTCTTGTTGTATTCCTTTTCATGTTTCTTACAAAATCTTCCCTCAACTAACTCTGGACAGTTTGGATAAGAACATGGTCTTTTAGGTTTTCTTGGCATCTTACTCTCCTCTTAAAACAAAAACCTTGAAGAAATATCTCCAAGGCTCGTTTTATTATTCTTTTTCTATTATAATGATACTACAGATACATAGTGACATTCAATGACATTTAGTGACATGATTAACTATCTTTGAAGTTTCTCTTAGTCCTTGATTATGCAATCTGTGAATATGTCTAATGTCATAGTTTAGCTCAACAGCAATCTTCTCCCAAGTTTCAAAACAAAGATATCTTTTTTCTAAAATAACTTGAAGCTCTTTATCCTCAATCTTATTAATCACAGCTACAATTTCACTTTTTAAATCTACTAATTTATCTATATCTTTATTGATCTCTTCTTGCAAGTCAATAATTTTAACTATAGTATCTTCAAGTCGTGACGTTTCTCCGTTTGGATTCTTTGGCATATCAGACAGAGTTGAATTAGCTTTTGTTGCTAAAGCATTCAAGCTTTCTACCTGTTCTAGCTTTGAGTTGATTCGTTTGTCAAGATAAAACGCCTGTTGTAAGTATTCCTTTGTATTCATACATATCACTCCTTATATCAAATTAACTTTAACTGCTTCAATTAGTGCAGCTTGTGTTTTATTCTTATTTTCTAATGCTTTCATCACATCTTCATCGATAGTGTTTTTACTAAGTATATGATGAATCACAACTGTTTCTTTTTGTCCTTGTCTGTACAGCCTTGCATTTGTTTGCTCGTATAACTCTAAGGACCAAGTTAATGAAAACCAAATAAGTGTTGATCCTCCTGCTTGAAGGTTTAGTCCGTGTCCAGCAGATGCTGGATGGATAATTGCAATTGGTATTTTTCCTTGATTCCACTCTTTAAAATCAGCACTTGTTTTTAACTCTCTCACATCAAATCTATCTTTAATTCTTTTTAAATCCGACTTATACCAGTAAGCTATTAAGACTGGCTTGCCATTTGCTCCTTCAATTAAATCTTCTAAGGCATCAAGCTTTCTATCGTGAATATGAACAGTATTCTTATCCTCATCGTAGACAGAACCAGATGCCATTTGAAGTAATTTGTTAGATAAAGCTGCAGCATTGACTGCATCTATTTCTTTATCCTTTATGCTTATTACTAGATCCTTTTTAAAGCTATCGTATGTTTCTCTCTCTTTATCTGAAAGATTTACAAATACCTCGTTGTTTATTTTTTCTGGCATTGTTAGATAATCTTCAGCTTTCATCGATACTGTTATGTCAGATATCTTTTTATATATTGCATCCTCAGCAAATGGTAGTGGCTTATATGAATAGATAATTGCTCCATTCCTTTTATCTGGCTTGAAGTATATTTCTCTATATTGTCCTATAAATCTTCCAAGCCTTTCTCCCATATCTAAAAGTCTAAACTCTGCCCATAAATCCATTAAGCCATTTGATGAGGGTGTTCCTGTTAATCCAACAATTCTTTTAATCTTTGCTCTAACTTTCATCAGTGCTCTAAACCTCTTAGACCTATGAGACTTAAAAGAAGAAAGCTCATCTATTATTATCATATCAAAATTAAAATCACTGCCACTTTTATTAACGAGCCAGTCAACATTTTCTCTGTTAATAATATATATGTCAGCTTTTTTATTCAGTGCATTTAGCCTTTCCTTTTCACTTCCAATAACCACAGAGTACTTAAGCATCTTTAGATGAGACCATTTATCTATCTCTTCTTTCCATGTATCTCTTGCTACTCTTAGTGGTGCAATAATAAGGACTTTAGAGATTTCAAAAGAATCAAATAGTAAATCATTAATGGCTGTTAAGCTTATAACTGTTTTACCTAACCTAAGCCCATATCCAAGAATAATGCTGTAATCTTATTATTTTTTATTTGCTCAATAGCATAGCTTTGATAATTATGTGGATTGAACTTCAATAAAGATCACCTCCTATAGCTTTTATTACTTCATCTATGTTTTCTTTTTCATCCAGTACGAAAACCTTAAATCCTAATTTTTTTAAATCTTTTATTCTTTTTATTTGAATAGGTCTTGCTTTGCCGCCTGGTCTTTTAAGTTCTACAAAACCAAGCTTAGCTTTAGGTAAAAGAACTATCCTGTCTGGTATTCCCATCATTGATGGAGATGTAAACTTTATGCAAAGACCTCCTAATGCTTTAACTTTTTTAACTAATGCTTTTTCTATATCTTTCTCTAACATATAAACCTCTATTTTTAGCCATTGTGCAGGTCGTGAAACTCTCTTCTATAACCTCTATATATATACTAAATTTTTTTACTTACTATATAAAACATATAGATATGACCTTCACGACCTGCACAATGTGTATTTTTACACAAATTCAGATTTTAACTTAAGTCCACTTATGACAATTCCTTGACTTATTTTCCTCCTAACAAATCCATTGGATGAAAGAGCAGCATAAAAATCGCCAGTACTTCTTACATAATCTCCTGTCCTTAAGCAATAAGATCTATATTCTTGATATAAATCTCCAGACTTTTCTTCATATGATGAATCAAGCTCACAGCACTCATTTAAAAAATGCTTGAACCAATTGTTAGATTCCTTATATTCATCAATTGCATCTGAGACTTTTTTAGGAAGAGTAAACTTGAAGTCTTCATCAATAGCTTTTTTAGCACCTTCAATTAACCAGCTAAGAACCGCTCCTCCAGCTTTGTCAACCAAATAATCTGTATAGTTTTTAATATCACTACTACCCTTTATTTTTGCTTCAAAAGGAATTACTATAAGTCTTCTCCACGTTCCCTCATCTAAAGCACTCACCTTTGGTAGGTGGTTGGTATATAGGACAAGGGTGTGAGAAGGGACAAACTTAAATGGATCTCTATACTTTTTCTCTGCTACAATTTCATCTGTCGAACAGAGCTGCTTTACATTGGAAGTATTTAGTCTAAGTCCTTCTTGTAGCTCTGCTGCTATAAGGAGTCTTTTACCTCTTGTTTCTGCAAGCTCTGGCTTTGCATTTCTTTTTGAATTGACTGTCAATATATCAGCAGATATTGAACCACTATATAGGTTTAAGACTCGAGAGATAGTGTTCCAAAAAGTAGACTTCCCATTTCTACCATCCCCATAGGCTATAATTAGTGCTTCGATATATACTTTTCCAATAAGAGAAATACCAGCTACTTTCTGAACATATTCAATAAGCTCTTTATCTTTTAGAAAAAAAGTATCAAGTGCATCTAACCATAGATTCATATTTTCTACACTTGGATCAGTCAGCGTTTCTTTTGTGATATAATCCTCTGCGATATGCTCTCTGTATTCTCCTGTTTTTAAATCAACAGTAAAGGATGGTGTATTCAGCAAAAACTCATCTTTATCTATTTCGCTTTGATTTATTTCAAGCATAGGCTTTGACTCTTTTAATGTCGCATGTATAGCTCTCGTGTCGCCTCTCTTAACAGCATAATTCTTATATGACTCAAGTGCAATCAATTTATAATATAAAAACTTTTGCTTATCATCAAATACACTAAGAGCTTTCTTTTCCGACATGCTTGAGAGTATTTCCTTGACATTTGACTTTTTAAGATCGTCTTGTATTTTTATAAGCTCATTATTTATTTCTTCAGTTTGTCTCAAAACTAATTCTTGAGAGTAGCCTTGAGCTTTAAGTTCAGATTCTTCCCAGTAAGAGTCGTTATATACTAAAAAGCCTGTCGATGTAGCAAATCTGAGTCTATCCTTATATTCGTTAACAAATACCTCCGCTTGACCTATATCAGAAAACTCACTAGGCTTTAAGCTTATGCCATCTGTGTATTCATCTGGAGGGATGTATTCTTTGCTACTAGAGACCTTTTTATAGAATTTACACGCTGACTTCCATATCTGTTCCAGTTCATCTTCAGGAAGAGGTGGTGAGCAAAGAGCTGCCTTTTTATCAAACAGCTCCCTAGCTTCAACTGTCTCTCCATAGCGAATAAGAACTCTACCAGCAAAATGATTCATAGTTGAGTTTCTTGATCCTTCTTCTATAATGTCTGATAAGTTGTCAAGCTCAGCAAAGTCATCCTTTATTACTTCTGTAATAAATTTAGTACCTCTTACAATTTCCACAACAGGATTAGTAACTCCAAAGAAGAATCTTGCTCCATCAAGTGCATTGCTGTCAAAGAATGAATACTTATCTGCTATTGCTTCTTTTATGGAAACGTATTCATCCAGCGAATTTACAATTGGTATAGGAAAGTAAATATGCATTCTTGGTCTTGCTGCCTTTCCATGCTTTTGCTTGTTATGATGTCTGCTATAAACAACAGCAAAATTAACACCATCGAATATTCTCTTTACTTCATTTATGTCTATCCACTCATTTGGTTCCTCAGATTCGTCATTGTCTATATCCATAGCAATGCAGTTTGACTCTATAAAATTATCGTTAGAGCGATAGTTATTTTTATATTTTGCCATTACATGGTCAAAAGATGCTACCTTTTCAAATGACCTTATATCTATTACATCGTTTTCATTTGGATAAATACAATTTGATTGATTAGCTATACAGTTCGAAGTGTATATTTTCATCTACTCACCAGCTTGAAGTTCTAAAACTTTCACCGCAAATTTTAGAGCTTTAATAAATGTCATCAGCTCAGAGTCTCCTTCAAAAATCAACTCTACTTCTTGAGTTATAATATCGCCTACATATGCAGGTCTTATTCTCATCTCCAAATCAGTTCCACCTAAGTCTTTTAATTTAAAATAGGTTCTTGATCCGTGTCCACTATCTCCACCTTTAAATCCATTAGTACCTACTTCAACTGAAATTGCATTTGCTGCAAGAAACTCTTTAGTTAATGTTTCTACTGTTTTTTCATTTATAATCCTCATTTAAATTACCTCCTTGATAAATTTAATCTTCATCTTTCTTTTCTTTGCTATTCTGATTTCTTCTAACATTCCAAAACTTAAATCTTCTCCAAAGACCCATATCTCATCGCACTTACCTAATAAGACATAGCTAAAGTGCATGGCAAGCCCTCTTTCTTTTTCTTCACTCATAAACTGTGGATACATAAGATGTGGTGTTAATGGAATGCATCCGTTGTCAATAGCAAAACGTGAATAAATTCTTGCATTCTTTACATTTTTATGTGTGTCGCCAGCATAAGGGCTACATATATACACCAATGGTAGATATGGCTTTTTTTCTCGTACATATTTTTTATTCATATAAAACCTCCATCAATCTTTCTTGTAAAAGTTTGCTTCAAATCCATCTGCATCTAAAACGAGACCATCTGCCCATTTTGGAACTATGGACATAATTTTATTTACTTCATCTAAGCTCGATGAATCTGTTTCGATAACAACCTCGTCATGTATATGCATAACGATATGAAGTCCTTTATTTTCTAATCTTTTCATAGCTTCAGCTAATATGTCTCTTGCTATTGCTTGCACTATATTTTCTACAAATTTTCCTCCATAGGATTCTATCTTTTCCCACTTATTTCCAGTGCTTAAACCTTCGTATATAACTGACTCTCCACCAAAACGATTGACTCCAATCTTAGCCTTTGGATAAGCTAGTCTTCTCTTTGATGGTAATTCTATAAACAGAATTCCTTTCTCATAGCTTATGCTTAAGTTTTTGTAAGTCTCTTTAACTTTAGTCTTGACAACTCTTTTTACAAGAGAATCTATGTCCCACCATAGACTGACAATATTTGGATTTGCTTCTCTCCATGATGCTACAATGGACTGTAATTCATCTTCACTTAGTCCCATTTCAATTCCACCCATAGCTTTTAATGCTCCAAGAGCTCCTTGGTAGCCACAAGCAAGTGTAGCTATTTTTCCTTTTTGTCTTAATTCGCCATTAACTCCGTGCTTTTCAACTGGCACTCCAAACATTCTGCTTGCAGTTCTGCAATAAATATCCTCTCCGTTTATAAAAGCATCTAAGACCCACTTCTCTCCTGCAAGCCATGCTAACACACGAGCCTCAATGGCTGAAAAGTCAGAAACTATAAATCGTGTGCCTTTTTTAGCTATAAAGGCAGTTCTTATAAGCTGTGAAAGAACATCTGATGATGAATCAAAAAGCATAGAAAGAGTTTTATAGTCTTTATTTATTACTAGCTCTCGTGCAAGCTCTAAGTCTTTTATATTATTCCTTCTTAGATTTTGCACTTGAATAAGCCTGCCTGAGTACCTTCCTGTTCTGTTTGCTCCATAGAATTGAATTAAGCCTCTCGCCCTATCATCTTTGCCTTTTACATTTTCCATGGCATCATATTTTCTTACAGATGATTTAGAAAGTTCCTGCCTAAGCTCCAAGACTTCTCTTATTTTTCCACTAGCATTTTCTAAAGCTGAGTCAACATCTTTTTTAGAAAGTGATTCAATTTCTAATCCATTTTTATTCAGCCACTCTTTTAATTGAAGTGGTGAGTTTGGATTTTCAAGTCCTGTAATATCAATAGCTCTTTGCATATTTTCTTTTCTTAAAGTTTCATCCAAGCTTATAGCTGATTTAACCAAGTCTTCATCAATTAATATGCCTCTATCGTTAATGTCTTGATCCACCCAGTAATTCTCCCACTCCGTTATTGGCACTGGAAATGGTGATAGCTTTTTTTGTATTGCTCTTTCAGTTTCAACATCTCGTATGTTATACTTCTTAAAAGTTGTCCACTTTTCTATGTCATCTTTTGCTAAGTTTCTAGTTCTCATGCCATTAGCAATTGTATCTTTGCATGGATAAGAAAAATACTTTATTAAAGCCTTACCTTCACTCATCTTTTGCTTATCTAATTTAAGAACCTCACCTACTTTTTCTAGCGATAGAGGAAGTCCGAGATATGCAGACCAAATTCTAGTGCAGTACCAGCCTTTTGGTTTTAGCCTCTTTCCTATATATCTAGATAAACAAACTCTCTCAAAGTTAGCATTAAATGCCCACTTTTCTATAGACTCATCTTCAAATGCAGATATTATGTTGCTTGGCAATTCTTCTTTCTGTGCTAAATCAACTATATTAACATCACCATCATCTATAGCATATGCAAAGAGGAGGATTTCAAAATCCTCACTCTCAGCATATTTATATACTCCACACTTAGCTAAGTCTACCGATGAATAAGTCTCAATATCAATTGATAGTTTTTTCATTGTTATTCTTTTCAATTGTTTTCTTCATTTCTTTTAAGCTTCTATTTAAGTGCTTTATATCAGATTGAGCATAGCCAATTGTGTAGAAAACAAGTGCAAAAGTTGCTACTTCTAGAATTGTTAATAATACATCCATATTTCAACCTCTTATGCTAAAAAGTCATCATCTTCATCAACTGCATCAAAATCATCTGAAGCGTTTGATCTATTGCCTAACGGTTGTCCGTCTCTCATTTTTTGTATATTTCCAAGTCCAACTGCTACACCTTTATTGCCATTTACATTGTATGCATAGAAGTTGATTGATACTCTAGCATAAACACCTGAATATACTTCACTTCTATCAAGTATTGGTTCTACATTTTTATCAACAATCTGAGGTGCTGTTAATGAATTAGCATTCAAAAAATATGCATCAGCATATGCTGGATCGTCTTTCTCAATGTCTCCATCTCTAAGTGGAAGCTTAATAGCACTCTTATTAGGCTTTTTGCCATTAAACTTTGATAGTCCTTCTTCTATAGCAGCATCAACTGCTTTTTCAATTTTTTCAATAGTCTTTTGGTCTTTCTTAGGTATTATGATTGACACAGAGTATTTTTCCTTGCCACCATTGATTGACTTTGGTTCCCATCCGTTAAAATATGATAATCTAACTTCACCTGTTACTACTTTTGTTTTATTTTCGTTTGACATATTACATACCTCCAAATTCTTCTTTAACATTGTCAATTTTTACTTCTTCTCTTTTATCCTCACTACTTACAAGTGTGAGTTTGCCTACTGGCTTTTCTAATAAGCCACCAATATTTTCTTCAAATACTTTCTTGCCTAATAACTTGCTCATGGCAGTTATTCCTAGCAATTTCTCTTCAAATGGGTTGAAGCCCAACTCTTTTACTTTCCTTATTACTTCATCTTCATCTCTGTACCTCCGATTTGACCTTCCTTCTACCAGCTTAAAATTATCCCACCTGTAGCCTTTAAGTGCTTTCTCTAAGGCATATGTCTTGATGTCTTGAACCCATTGCTCAAATTCATCGAGCTTAGGTAGTAGTTCTTGAATTTCTTCATCTGTTAATTCTGGTGGAATTTTAAACTCTTCTCTAGCTACTTTTAAGCTTTCCTCAGCTCTCTTTCTACAAACGCTTTTTGATGGACAGAACACACACCATGGTCCACAGGAATATTCTCCACCTCCACTATATGCAAGCTCTGCAATAGCCTTAATTGACTCTCCCCATTCATATAGCTTTTTACTATCAATCTCAAAGACAGAAATGTTTTCTCTCCTTGGTTGATATATATGAAGGACTACTTTTTCTATGTCGTAGATATTATCAAACAACACCAATGCACCGAGTCCATAAAGCATAAGCTGTGAATTTTTCTTAGCATCAACTAAAATGCCTTGACCGTATTTTAAATCTATTATGTGGAGATCTTTATCTCCTACAATGACACAGTCTGCTGTTCCAAAAGACTCTTTAACATACTTTGATAAATTAAGTCTTTCTTCTATATAGACCTGTGGATCTTGGTATTTCTCAACGACTTCCATAACATACGAGGCGTAGTTATCTGTAGCTTCCTCCATTTGCTCATCGTAAAACTCTAGCTCATCCCTTGGATCTGTAGTATCTAGATTCAATAATTTTTTTAGCTTAAATTCTGAAAGTGAGTGAGCACACGTGCCTTCAAGTGCATAGCTGCTTACTTCATCTAAATATTTCTCTGAGAGTTTTACACTCGGTGGACAATGAATCCACCTATTTGATGATGAAGCCGATAATATAGCGTGAGTAGCCATTATAGTTTCTCCACATCAGCAAGTAAGTCTTTATACTTACTTGGATCAATCTCGGATAGCTTTGTAGCTCCGTGCTTTTCTAAGAGTTCTCTTATCTTAGTCGTATGACCTAGTCTTGATTTATCTGCTAGCACCTTACGAACTTCTTCAAGCTTGTAGCTTTTGTTGTCCTCATCCTTCACTTCTTCTTTCTCTTCATCGCTTTCTAATGCGGCCAGAAGAGAGCCTACACTAGATGCAAGATTCTCTGCATCTTCCTTTACTTCCATTAATAGTTTGATTCTTGACACTTATTTGCTCCTTTCTCAATTTCCTCAATATTCACTGAATCAACCGTCTTACCAGGGTCTAAAAGATAAACTTGTCGATATTCTCCAAATAAGAATTTAATAATTCTACTTGGAAGACATCTAATAGCACCCTTAATCACATGTGTCTTTTGTCCGTCTTCATCTTTAATATTGATGACTACTTTATGTTTCATCCTTCCTCCTTTCTATAAGGGTCATATCCCTTACAAATCACAGGCAAAGAAAAAGGAGGATTTTTTAACCTCCCCCCTAAAATCTTTAAAAATTATTTTTGATTGTCTCTTTTGCCTTATCTAAATGCTTCTTAACTGCAGCAGATGATATATTCATTAAATCTGCAATCTCTGACTGTTTATATCCATCTACATACATTAGCTTAATAACTAATCTCTGTTTATCTGTTAATAAAGCTAATACATCTTCCATATGCTCAGACCATTCAAATTCTTCATTTAAGTCTTTGGATTTAATTGAAGCTATTAATCTTTTATCTGGATCAATTACGCCATCGTTATCGAAATCAAGAGATAAATTATAGTTTCTTGGGAATTTTTCCTCAGTTGCCCATTCCACAAAGTCTTCATTAGGCTCATATCCATTACTCTTTCTAAAGTCACTTATAAATTCTTGTTTCCACTTATCTATTTCAGTTTTTTCTTCTTCCGTTTTCTCTTGTCTTAAGTTTTTATTATTATAGTAAACTTCACTATCATCTAATGAATGAAGTTTCTTAATATCTACTTCTGTAACCCCATATTTTCCTGGAGTTAGTTCTACTTTTGTTCCATCAGAGAACCTATAAATGTAGGTTCTTCTCTCACAACTTTTTGTCTTACGAATTTTCATTAAAATTCCTCCATTCTTTTCTATGAAGGAATCTCATGATTTCAGCTAAAATAAGGCACACTAAAAAGACCACAAGCTTATATGAAAAATTCCTTCATTGTGACTTGCAGCTTGCCTTATTCGGTAAGAAAGCTGACTTTATTAAATTGTTCTACGCAGACTCCGAATCAATCCTTAGCTAAGGGATATATCTATGTAGATTAATAGAGACTTTCATCTCTTTTTTTTAAGCAAAATATCTTTTATCGAAATTTTGATTTTATCAAAGATGTGTTTTTGTGTTATAATATATATAAAGACAAATCTTTTCCTTTGATAAATCAATTTTACAAGATGCCATTTTTTAAATGGGTACAGTTTGGTTAATCGTGGTTAAAGGTGGTTAAAACTGAAAGGAGGTATAGAAATTTGGACTTTAAAACTCTTTTTAAAATATTGAAAAATAGAATAAGTGATGGCGATGATATCCCTTCATTCATGAGGTATATCATCGCCATGATTACAGAATTATCAGAAGCTGATTGGAATGCTCCAAAAGATCCAACTAATAAAGTTAAGGAGAATACCTTAAGAAACTACTCGAAGAAAGGAATCTCGCAAAAATTAGCTAGAAGTATTGTTTATAGATTGAATAAAGATAACTTTATTAATGAGATTTCAGAAAAACCACTTGATGTCAGAAGGTTGTTGGCTGATGACATACATCCTTATGATCCTGCTGCCAATGCCGATAATGTAGCCGTTATCATTACTGATATTCTTATTAATATTATTAGAACTGCCGCAGGTCTTACTTCAACTGATAAACTGAATGAACAGAAGCAATTACAAAGTTCATCAGACTTAAAGTCTAAATATGGTGGATATTTACTAAAAGAATGTGACAACCACTGTGCTATGCCTGGTTGCGGTAAATTACTTTATGTTTCTAAAGATGCAAATATATCTAATGTTTATGAAATAACTCACATAGATAAAAAGGGAGAAACATCTGTTGATAATTTAATTGCACTATGTCCTATGTGTTTCGCTACATATCAGTTAGACAATAGTGCAAAGACATTAAGAAATTTAAAAGCTACTAAAAAATCTCTATCTATTCATATGGAAAATATGCTTGAACTTAGCACCATAGATTTAGAAAAGGGATTAACCGAAGTTATTATCAGAATAAGTAAGTTAAAACAAAAAGATTTTTACGATTTAACTATGAATCCTATAGAAATAAATGAAAAAATTGACCCTGATGAAAACTTCTTACTATATAACCAAGTTAAGACAACGGTAACGACATATTTTATTAAAATCAGGGAAATAATGAAGAGTTTAGATAAAGGCAAAATTATTGATTACGAGGAGTTACAGCATCAAATGAAGTCAGCTTACAAAAAAATAAAAAGTGGGAATAAAAATAAATCCGAAGTTTTCTATAGCCTTTCCGAGAAGCTACACAAAGTTACACTCCAAGAGATTATTTTTTGCCAAGTAATAGTGTGCTACTTTATTCAAAGTTGTGAGGTGTTCGATGCAATTACCTAATAAATTATATTCATACCAAAAAAGCACTCTAGCATTGGTACCTATATTGCTTGAAGAAGTAAATAAAGGAACTACTAACGTAATAGAACTTTTTCATGCAATTAATCAAAAACTTGAAGATCCTTCAGATTTTTTATCCGCTATGGATTTACTGTATGCATTAAATGCGATTGAGATATCCGATAAAGGTAAGGTGATAAAATGCTTGTAGAAATCTACTCTCCAGTTTTTAAAGAAAATGGTAATGTAAGACCACCTATAAAGTTTTCAAGAGGACTAAACGTTATTCAAGGTACTCAAAAGGCCTCAAACTCAATAGGTAAGTCATCTGCTTTATTAGCTATAGACTTTGTTTTTGGTGGGGATACCTACCTTGATAGTGACGGTGTTCGCAACCTTGGAAATCATACAATATATTCTTGTTTTGAATTTGATAAAAAATACTATTTTGGTCGATCAACTGAAAACCCTGATACAATCATCATATGTAATAATGATTATGCCAAAACCAACGAATCTATATCAAAAAAAGATTTTCTGAATTTTTTAATGGAAAAATATGATGCCAACAAAACAGACCTTACTTTTAGACAATTAATAAGTACCTACTTTAGAATTTATGGAAAGAATAATAGAGATGAAAAGTACCCCTTGCAAGGTTATCGAAATCAAAGCACTAAAGAATCCGTTAAAATATTGTTAAGCCTTTTTGATTATTATAAAGATATAGAGCCTTTTCATAAAAGGTATGAATTAGAGACAGATAAACTCAAGACATTTAAAAACGCAAGAAAATACAGCTTTATATCTAACTTAATTGGTGGCAAAAAGCAGTATGAAGAAAATCTTATTAGAATTTCTGATTTGAAAGCTGAGTTAGAATCGCTAACTTATACTACCAGCGAAAATACTACTCAAGAGGAAATAGAAGACTCAAAAAGATATGAATTATTAAAAGAAAATAAACTTTTGCTCGAAACTCAGCTAACAAGATTACAAAGAAGATCAAGCCTTATTGATATAAGTATGGAATATGGACTCATGCCTACTGGAGCAGATTTAGAAGCTTTGATGGAGTTTTTTCCCAATGTAAATATAAAGAAAATATATGAAGTTGAAAACTATCACAAAAAACTATCAAGTATTTTAAACACTGAGTTTGAAAAAGAAAAAGAGCTTTTAAATGTTTCGATAAGCGAAATTAAAAATACTATTAAGAATATATCAGGGGAGCTTTCTAAACATAAGATAAAAAATAGTTTCTCTAAAGAATTCTTAGACAAACATTCTGAGTTGCAAAAACAGATATCAGCACTAGAAGAACAAAATAAAGCTTTTTTAGAAGAGAATGCTATTAAAGAGTCTAAAAATGATTCATTAGTAAAACTGGAAAAAAATATAGAGAATATATTATCAGAGATATCATCCTTGTTAAATAGTAAAATGCATGAATTTAATAATACCTTATATAAAGAAAAGAAAAATTCACCTACAATTACTTTGAAAAATTATAACAGCTATGAGTTTTTTACACCTAAGGATACGGGGACTGGTACAAATTTCAAAGGTCTAATCCTTTTAGATTTAGCCATTCTTTATCTTTCATCGCTTCCTGCCCTTGCCCATGATTCTTTACTTTTTAAAAATATCGATGATGAGGGAATTGAAGGAATTATGAAATTATATACAGAAACTGAAAAGCTCAATAAACAGATATTCATTGCCTTTGACAAACAAAGTTCATATAGCGAAGAAACTTATAAAATTCTTCAAAATAATAAAGTTCTTCAGCTATATGCAGGTGGCGGTGAGCTTTATGGTAACTCATGGAATAGAGAGGTGAATAATGAAACTAAGCTATAACAAATTATGGAAATAGTAAAGGAGGATTAATTTATGGAAATTAATAATATTTTTGAGTTATTTGAGATAACGAAAGATAAACTAGAAGGTCAACATGGAACAATAACTATAAATTTTGCCAACAGAAGTCACGTCTATTCTGGAAATGATGTAATAGGAAATTGTCTGCAAGAATGGCTGCCTAATTGGTTTCAATATTTAGGAGTAAATATTGTGCCTGGTGAACACACACAGGCTTTTCCAGATTTTGTAGCTATTTTTAATAATATTAGTTATGATGTTGAGGTGAAGGCATGGAATTGCAATAACAATCCAGCATTTGATTTAGCCAATTTTCAAAGTTTTCTTGAAACAACATTTGATACTCCAGGAAAACTTGATGCATACTATTTTATACTTGGATATAAACCCATGGATGATGGTTTTTCAGAAGGTTTTAAAGTTGAAAAGGTGTATTTGAAAAATATATGGGAAATAACTGCTCCATCTACGAAATATCCGATAGGCCTTCAAGTAAAGAGAAGTCAACCCTATGCAATGAGGCCAACATCATTCAATAAAAACCCTGATAAAGCTTTTAAATCAAAAGAAGAATTCATTAATGCTGTTAAAAAAGCTTATGACCTATTTCCGAGTACAAGTTTAAAATTCACATCAGAAGAATGGCTTAATCGAGTTCTTTCTTATTAATTAAAAAAAACGTCAAAGCTGCTAATAAGCAACTTTGACGTTTTTTTTAATTTGATCAGTTTCTAATGCTTCCATATAAGACTCTATTAATTTATTAGATACAGCCTTTATTACAGGAACACAAACTGTATTTCCAAGTAAATCAAGTGCATCAGATGTTTTTATATTATCAAGCGAGTAATTTTCTGGAAATCCAAACAATTGTAAGCACTCTTTAACTGTTAGTGATCGTATTCCATTCCTTACTGGTACTCCTAGCTTATGGACATCAGTAGCCACCAAAGTAGGTGCAACTTCATTTGGATTTAAAA
This sequence comes from Fenollaria massiliensis, assembly GCF_000312505.2. GTDB lineage: Bacteria > Bacillota > Clostridia > Tissierellales > Peptoniphilaceae > Fenollaria > Fenollaria massiliensis. The sequence continues at coordinate 216,788 of NZ_HG326225.1, forward strand.
TTTTTGAAAACTCAAATGATAACTTGCCCGTTACAATATTATATCCTTTTTCAAGAGTTTCATCCTTAACCCTTTTATTTCCAACCTTTTTTTTAGGGTATTCGTAGACTAAGTATCCTTTTTCTACTAAATTGTCAAGCATATATTGTAGGTTGTCATGTGGATAAAATGATTTTATCATATTGGCAGTTAAAGGCATTCCATCCATCCAATCGATTCCTATAAGTTCAGCCCATTTTTTATTTCTACGCTGCCTTAGTAATTTTTCAAGTAAATCTTTCTGATCTGGGGTAACTGTTCCTTTTAACTCGATATCCCAACTATGAATGTTATTATCTCCTCCTCTTTTGTCTTTTATTGCTTTACCATACAGTTCTTCTATGTCATAATGGGATAAAAGTTTGTTTGTGAAACCTGTATCTTTAGCTTCAACCTCATCATCAATGATGTCTCTTAAAACTGAATAATTCTTTTGGAATCCATCAAGCTTCTTTATTCTTCCTGTCTTAATTCCAATAATGTAAATTCTATTCCTTGATTGTGCAAGTCCAAAGTCTTTTCCATTTAAAACTTTTGCATCAATATCATATCCTAACTCTTCTAATGTGTTTTTTATAACTTTAAATGTCTTACCCTTGTCGTGATTTACTAATCCCTCTACATTTTCTAGTACAAATCCTATAGGCTTTTTTTCTAACAATATTTTAGCAACATCAAAAAATAATGTTCCTCTTGTATCCTGAAAACCTAATCCTAAACCTGCTTGCGAAAAAGCTTGACAAGGAAATCCAGCTAACAAGAAATCAAAATTTGGTAAATTAGAAGGATTTATTTTAGTAATATCGCATTTAGAATCTTCTCCAAAATTATCTTTATACGCTTGTATAGCGGTTTCTTTAATATCGCTGGAAAAAACACATTTTCCTGATAATCCTTTCTCCGTTAATGCTTGTTCGAATCCTATTCTTATTCCTCCAAGTCCACTAAATAAATCTACATATGTTATCTGATCTTTATTATCTTGAATTTCTAACTTTATTGAATCTACTCCTAATTTTATTAATTTTCTAATTCTACTAGAAAAACTCGTACAATTAGGAAGTGGTAGGTCTTCAATAATTTCTTTTTCTTCGGAATTAATATATACAGAAATCGCTTGTTTTTTATCTTCAGCTAATTTTCTCCCTGCCCCTTCACGTGTTCCACCATGCATAAGATCACCTCCTTGTTAAAAGTATTATAACACTTGTACATTGTTTTTTCAAGTTTTTTTAAACCTTTTGATTAATTATATTTTAATCATCCTGTCCACTTTCCTATAAATATCTATTGTGTCCACACACCCCTACGATTTTTGCTATTAATATGTTCCCACAAGGTGTTTTTTAATAGAAAAATGGCTTTTAGGATTTCTTCTAAAATCCCAAAAGCCATTGATTTCAACAGTCTTATGACCTCTTATCTTATTTTCTTGACATCAATGCTATAGTCTCAACGTGGCTTGTCTTTGGAAAATTATCAAAAATTTCGACTAATTTTATCTTATAGCCTGCCTCGATGAATTCTTTCAAATCGTTTACATGAGTTTTTGGATTGCATGAGACATAAATTATTTTTCCTGCCTTATAATCAATTAGCTTTTTTAAAGCCTTTGGATGAACTCCCTCACGCGGCGGATCTATAACTATGGCGTCTGGTCTTTCGTCTAATTCATCTATAACTTTTAAAACGTCTCCGTTAATTACTTCTACGTTATCTATGTCATTTAACTCACATGTTAGACGCGCCTTTTTTGATGCTTCCTCGACTATTTCTATAGAATAAACTTTTTTTGCTTTTTTCGCAAGTATTTGCGCTATGGTTCCTGTGCCTGAATATAAATCAAAAAGCACGTCAAGTTTTTCCTCGTCTAAAAGCTCTTGGATGCGTCCGTACATTCTCTCAGCTGCTCTTGAATTAGTTTGGAAGAATGAGAATGGTCCTATCTTAAATTTTAGTCCAAGAAGTTTTTCGTCTATATCTTCTTTGCCATAAACAAGAATTAATTCATCTGCTTGAACCACATCTGATAAACTGTCATTTTTTGTATGATAAATGGATTTTATTTCGCCATCCAAGTTTAAATCAAGAAGCATATTTATAAAATCTTCTTCAATATTATAATCCGATGTCGTTACTAAATTTATAAGTATTTCCTTTGTAAAATAAGCTTTTCTTATAACAAGGTGCCTTAAAACGCCTTCGTGAAGCTTTTTATGATAATATTTTAAGCCTTTTTCTTTAAAATAATTTAGTGTCGCTACGCGAATTTTTGTGAAATCAGCGTCTACTATGTTGCAATCGTCTGTCTCCACGACTTCGTAAAAGCGCTTTTTCTTGTGAAGTCCAAGGCTTAAGGTCCTTGCCTCGTCGCCATTATCCGAAAAAGTGTATTCCATCTTGTTTCTATAGCCTTCTACTTCAAGTGATGGATGAAAAACTATATCTCCACTAAAAACGCTTTTATATAATTTTTGAAGCATATCTTTTTTTATCTTATCTTCATTTTCATAAGTGAGCGTTTGATAAAGGCAGCCGCCGCACTCTTTGTAAGAAGCGCATGGAGTGCCAGTCTCAAGCGGACTATCTTCAAGCTTTTCGATTACATCGCAGATGTAGGCGCCATTCTTTTTTCTTTTAGTTCTTAGGCGAAGCTTTCGTCCTAATATTTCATTTTTCACGACATATTTTTTATCTTCATAAAAAGCAAAAGCAAGGTTTGGATACTCTTGCTCTTGTATGATTAAATCTAATTCTTCTCTTTTATTTTTCAAATTCTTTCACCATAAAATCTATAAGTTTCTTTGCTGGATCGTCCAAATAGTTTTGTTCCAAGCTTCTAAGGATATTGTCCCTAACAAAGTCATTGTTCATAAATGTATTTAGTGCTTCTACCTCTCGATAAGTTTTTGATGAAGCAAGTATAAGCTGATGATTTGTTAAAAATTCAACGTTTCTTGCCTCTTGTCCTTGAATTGGATCAACAACTATCATCGGTAGACCCTTGGCGATGCACTCACTTGTAGTAAGTCCGCCTGGCTTTGTAACTATGATGTCTGCTGCACTATAGTACTCTTCGATATTTGATACGAAGCCAACTATCTTTATTTTGTGTCTTAATTTCATTTTTTCAATCTTCTTAAGAAGTGTTTTTCTCTTTCCTAAAAAGACTACTACTTGAAAATCATTTGAGAGCTTGTCTATCCTCTTTAGAGCCTTGTCAACTCTAACGTGGCTCATGGATCCACTCATAAGTAAAACCGTTTCTTTGTCTTCATCTAGTCCAAGCTTTTTGCGCATTTCTTTTTTATCAAGATGCTCAAAAAATTTCTTGTGTATAGGTATACCAAAGTGAAGAGCCTTCTCTAGAGGTATCTCTTTTCTTTGCATTTGTATATCGAGGTCCTTGTGAGGCAGTACTAGATAATCAATTCCCTCACTATCTTCCCAAAACGGATGTACAGTAAAGTCTGTGATGATGCCAACTGTTAGGCCAGTATAAAAACCATCAAGAACTAGGTCACTTAATATGTTCGCTGCAAATACATGTGTTGCTATGATGGCATCTGGCTTAAAATCATCTATAAACTTTTTTATCTCGCCAGTTAATGTTTTTTGCGCTAATTTACGCGGCTGAGCACTGTTAGTCTCTTGAACTTTTTTATCCGCTGAGTCATAAGCAGCTCCATAAAGCGTCGGGAAATAGTTTATGCTCATATTGTAAAAACCATTGGCAACATCTTTAAGCCAATTGCTATTGATTTGGCAAATGTCTATGATTGCGCTTTCAAAACCGCGGCTCTTAAGCTCGTTGTCTAAACTCCTAGCTACTGAGTTATGTCCTTCACCAGCAGTAGCTGTTAATATAATAGTTTTCAAATCTTTCTCCTTAATCTATATGCCCAACATCATTTTTGCTACAGCAAAGTAAACAATTAATGATGTGGCGTCTACTATAGTCGTGATTAGTGGCGATGCCATGATGGCTGGGTCAAGTTTTATCTTCTTCGCGCCAATTGGAAGAAGTCCACCAACTAATTTAGCTAGCATTACTGTAAACATAACTGATATGGATACTGTGATGCCAATTTTGGGATCTTGGCTTGGATGAAGTAGTTTTATACGTCCATAGTTAACTATAGCTAAAACTACACCAACCATGATTGATACTTGAAATTCTTTCCAAAGAACTTTAAGCGCGTCTTTTGGCTCTATCTCGCCAACTGCTAGACCACGAATAACTAATGTAGCACTTTGGCTACCAGCGTTACCACCTGTATCCATCAGCATCGGGATAAATATTAGTAGTGATGGTATCGCTGCGATATAATCTTCAAAGCGCTGCAAAATTGATCCAGTTAGTGTAGCTGACACCATTAAGAACAGTAGCCACGCTATCCTGTGTTTTGCTAGCGTTATAGGTGGTGTATCAAGATATTCTTCTTCGGATGGACTTAAGGCAGCCATCTTTTGGAAGTCTTCTGTTGCTTCTTGTTCGATGATGTCGATAACGTCGTCAACTGTGATGATGCCGACCATTCTTTCTTCGTTATCAACTACTGGTACGGCAACGAAGTCATACTTTTGTATTACTCCTGCAACGATTTCTTGGTCTTCATAAACATTGACATAAACAACATCTGTGTTCATGATATCTGCAATAACTTTGTCATCATCTGCTATAACTAATTCTCTTAGTGAGACGATGCCCTCTAGCTTTCTGTTATCATCAACTACATATATAGTATAGATAGTTTCTCTTTGTAGGCCGACTTTTTTAAGTCTTGCCATAGCTTCTTTTACTGTTAATGTCTTCTTAACCGAGCAGTACTCAATTGTCATTATACTTCCAGCAGAATCTTCTGGATAGTTTAGGAACTGATTGATTAATTTTCTCTCACTCGGAGTAGATTTTTCAAGAATCCTATCAACGATATTGGCTGGCATCTCTTCAAGCATGTCAATCTTATCGTCAAAGAAGATCTCTTTAAGAATGTACTCTACATCCGCATCAGTACTTGTCGCAATGATGTCTTGTTGCTGCTCTGAGTCGAAGTATGTAAATACATCTACTGCTTGATCTTTAGGAAGGAGTCTGAAGATAACTGTCGCATCAGTTACCTTCAACTCGTCCAAAATTTCAGCTACATCGGCGGCATTCATGCTAGAGAGCTTTTGAATCAGGGCTTTTGGCTTTTTTCCTTTGTATAAGTCTAATATTTCATTTTTATCTTGTTCAAGCTCTATTTCTCTTCTGTCGTTGTCCATGATGAATACCTCCTTTTATAGTATTTTTAAATATTAATTGTAGATTTGATCAGCTGTAAAGCCGTTTCCTAATCTAATATAGAATCTTAATAATTCTTCTAATGCATAAGCTGGAACTGGTCCAACTAGTTCTGATGACTTAACTGTAACGCCATAACTTTCTGCTTCACTCTTGATAGTTTCAAAAACTCTGTGGATAGGTGTTAATTCATAATTAACTAAGTTCATTGATACTTGAGTGCATTTTTGATCTTCGATTGGTAGAGCTATAGCTCTTACTGCTGTATATCCGCCAGTCTTTGCTCTAACTGATCTCATAACAGCTTTAGCGATTTCCATATCTTCAGTATTTAAATAAACGTTAAAAGCAATAAGTGGGAATCTTGTTCCAGTTACTGTTGCTCCGCTCTTTGGATTGAATTTTCTTTCGCCTTCGTCTGGTGTCCAATTTTCAGCGTCTTTAAGTCTTTCTTCAAGGCTTTCGTACTCGCCTTTTCTTAGCTTAACTAGTGATTTTCTATCTTCTCTAGTAGCTGAGTCTTCATAGTAAAATACTGGAACGCCTTTTGAGCCAACATATTTACCAAATGCATGAACTACTTCGTTCATTTCATCTGTACTCATGTCCTTAACTGGTACCCAAGCTGCTACGTCAACAGCTCCTTGACGAGGATGTGATCCATGTTGAGTAGTCATATCAACTCTTTCAAAAGCAACATCTACAAGTCTTTTAGCTGCTTCTAGAGTATCTTCAACTGAACCCTTAAAAGTGAATACGCTTCTGTTGTGGTCACTGTCGTAGTTAAGGTCAACCATAGTTACCTTGTTATCTTTTAGCACGGCTTCTTTGATTGCTTCGATAGTATCCATGTTTCTTCCTTCAGAAACATTGATTTCCGCCATAATTGTTTTCATAATTTACCTCCTAATATTTAAGACTAGCATATAATTTAGTCTCATCTTTAGAGAAAAATCTAAAATTTGCCTCACCATCATTGATTTCGTAGGCAATTTCAACTTCTTCTCCTAAAAGACACTGCTTTACATACTTAAGTCTTATGCTCTTTATATCTTGATTTAATATTTTTATAATTTCATCTATATATACCGCATTATTAACATGGTGGTATGAGTCAATATATTCTTTCTTTATGCAAAAGCTTGATATATTAGCTTTTCCATCGTATTCTTCAAGCTCAAGGTCCTCATCATCAAAAAGCTTTTGAAAATCATCTCCAAAATCATTTGTCCTAATGGGTCTCATGCTGGATTTATCCACATAGATAATCTCGCATGTCGCCTTGATTATGCTCTTTCCACTCGCTTCAACGATAAATTGTCTATATGAAAAGAAGCGATTGACTCCAGATGGCGTTGTATGCACTGTGATAGTGTCATAGTCCATATTATAGAATTCATCCATAAAATCAATACGCCACTTATATATCATCCAAGCTACTTTATCGTCTTTAATCCCATGGGCATAAAGCTGAGCAAAGGCCGCATCGACCATAGACTCAACTGCTTTTTTTATACTTTTTTCCTTAAATTTATAATCTTTTGTATATACTTCCATGATATTCCTTATGTAAAGCCCTTAAAAAAGGGCTCTTAATTACTCATTTAAAGCTTTCATCAAACGTTCTAGATCAAGTCCGTGAACTTGGCAAGCTTCTTCAATTGATTCCATTTGGCTTGAAGGGCATCCAACGCATCCCATACCGTGTTCCATTAGGATGTATGCTGCTTCTGGTTTTGCTCTTAGTAAATCTCCTATTAGCATGTCTTTTGTTATTTCCATAATATCACCTCTCTTTGTATATACCCAAATCTGTCTATTTATTTTCTAATTTATCAGCAACTTCATCTGCTATTTGACGAAGTTTCATGTAATCATCCATTGTAGGCGCACTCTTTGTTTCAACTGTTGTCTCAACTTTATCCATAGCTGATGCATCTCTGAATTTTTCAAGTGCTTTTAATGCTCCACCTGACCAGCTATATGAGCCGAATACAGCTATGATTCTATTTTGTAATTTGTTCATATCTAAAACGTTGACTAAATCACTCATTAGTGGGAACAAATCGTTATTGTATGTGCATGAGCCAAGTATAAGCGCTTTATACTCCCAAATCTCGTTTAGGATGTAGGACTTGTGTGTCTTTGATACGTCAAACATCTTTATGTTTTTAACGCCTCTTTCAGCAAGTCTTCTTGCTACAGCCTCAGCCATCATCTCAGTATTGCCATACATTGATCCATAAACAATTACTGCGCCGTCTTTTGTTTCTTGCTTAGACCATTTGTCATAGCATGCTATAATCTTATCTGGATTTTCTCTCCAAACCGGTCCATGAACAGGGCAAACCATGTTTATCTTAAGATCTGCAAGCTTCTTAAGAGCTGTTTGAACTTGTCTTGAGAACTTTCCTACTATGTTTGAATAGTAACGTCTTGTCTCAGATCTATATAAATCCCAGTTTATCTCGTCATCGAAAATTGTTCCATCAAGCGCACCAAAACCGCCGAAAGCATCTTGTGAGAATAATATGCCTGATTTTTCTTCGTAGCTAACCATTGATTCTGGCCAATGCACCATAGGTGTCTTGATAAATTTAAGTGATACTTCGCCCAAGTCAAGAGTATCGAAATCATCAACAAGGATTAGATTGTCCTTAACACTATAGAAGTTTTCAAGAAGTTCAAAAGTTTTCTTGTTACCAACTAGTTTAACATTTGGATAAAGATCGATTATAGTTTCAATCGCACCAGAGTGGTCTGGTTCCATGTGATGAATAACTAAATAATCAAGGTCTTTTCCCTCAAGCACTTCTTTTAGCTTTGTCACAAAGTCATCTACCTTTGTTATTTTTACTGTGTCAAGTAAGGCGGTCTTTGTTGACTTAATTACATAAGAGTTATATGAAACGCCTCTTTCAAGTGGCCATTGATTTTCAAATAATTGAGTTTGTCTGTCATTAACTCCGATGTAATATAAAAAATCATTTATCTTTACTGATAACGTGTTCATTAATATCACCCCAATTCATTATATAATAAAGGAAGAATTTTTTCAAGCACTTTATAAGCTTTAAGCTATTATTGTCATAGCTCTTGAAAAAAGAAAGCCTTCGTTATATAATAATAGAAAGATTATTTGTTAGGAGTAAAATTATGTTACTTAAAGATATATTATTGGGCATTTGTGATTATACTGGCGATGAATTTATAGAAGACATCGTCTACAATAGTAAATATGCCCAAAAAGGCACTCTCTTCGTTGCGCTTAGAGGCGCTCTTAGTGACGGCCACAAATACATTAAAGATGCTTATGAAAAAGGTGTTCGCGTCTTTGTCGTCGAGGACGATAGCATGGCTCATGCTTATGCTGATGCCACTTTTATAAAAGTTAATGACACAAGAAAGGCTCTCGCCATCATCTCAAGAAACTTTTTTAATAAACCAGATGAAGATATCACAATGATTGCAATAACTGGAACTAAAGGCAAAACTACTACAGCTAACATCATATATGAAGCGCTTAAAAAGATGGGTGCAAAGCCTGGAATCATTGGCACCAACGGTGTTTTTTACGCAGATAAAGATGAAGCTGTTGATAATACTACGCCAGAGAGCTATGAAGTCTATAGAATTCTTAATAATATGCGCAAAGAAAAAATCACTCACTGCGTTTTAGAAGCTTCGTCCATTGGCCTTAAGATGAAAAGGCTTTATGGAATTAATTTTGACATCGGCGTATTTACAAATATTTCGCACGATCATATAGGCGGCATCGAGCACCCAAACTTTGATGATTATTTCCATAGCAAGATGCTTTTGAAAGATATTTCCAAAAAATTTATTTATAATAAAGACGATGAAAAACTTAGAGAGACTATAAAAAACGGAATTAATTTTTCAATAAATGAAGAAAGTGATTATAAAGCCGAAAATATAGTTATTTCTGACGATATATTTAAAATTCAAAGCGATTTTGATATAAAAGGCAAAGTTTTTGAAGTAAAAAGCATATCTAAATATGATATCTATAATTATCTCGCAGCCATCAGTGTTTTGAAGGAGATAGGATACGATTGGAGCGAAATTATAGACGCGGTTAAAAATATTTCAATTCGCGGCCGCTTTGAAGAGATAAATGTTAATGATAGGCTCTACATCATTGATTACGCTCACAATTATATCTCTTTAAAGTCAATTCTTGAGACTTTGAAACATTTTAAGAAAAATAAAATAATTACTGTCTTCGGCTCTGTCGGTGGAAGAAGTGAAAAAAGACGTGAAGAACTTGCTGAAGTAAGCGATGAACTTGCTGATATAAGCATAGTTACATCGGACAATCCAAATTTTGAAGACCCAGCTAAAATCTGTAATGAAATTGCTTCTTTTATAAAAGGAATTCACTATACTGAGCCAGATAGAGAAAAAGCGATTAAATTAAGCTATGAACTTTCTCAGATAGGAGACATCATAGTCGTAGCTGGCAAGGGTCACGAAACTTATCAGCTAATTAAGGGCGAAAAGGTCCACTACTCTGACAAGGAGTGCATTTTGAAATTAAAGGAGGCGCATGATGCATAAATTTAAACGAAGCATTATAAGTTTATTGATAGCGCTAATGCTATTTACAAACGCGAGCTTTGCAAAAGATTTAGACATAAAAAATACAAGAGCATATATACTATACAATGTTGAAACTGACAGCGTCATAGCGAGCACAGCAAATATCAATGAAGTAGTACCCATAGCCTCCGTATCAAAGCTAATGACATTTTATATAGCACTAAACAAATTAAAGAGCGGCGAAATTCATGAAAGTGACGAGATTGAGATAAAAAATGAAGACTGCTACCCAACTGGCAACAGACTTGGCGTGAAACCTGGCGAAAAATACACTCTTCATAGAATGCTTGAGATAATGATGACAAACTCGTGTAATGATGTCACAGCAGCAATTGCAAGGCATATATCCGGAAGCGAAGAAGCTTTCGTGACTATGATGAATAAAAAAGCAAAAGAACTTGGATACAAGGGAGCAATATTTTATAATGCTCACGGCCTACCTCGCCTACCAGATCTTAAGCAAAATTCAATGTGTGCAAAGGACGTACTGGATTTAACAAAAAAAATAATTAAAGAACATCCAAATTATATTGACTATACCATGACCGAAGCGATCGATTATCCAGAAAAAGATTATCACGATGACAACACCAATCCGCTTTTTGGTAGAGATGGTGTTACTGGGCTTAAGACAGGAACTACGCGTGATGCAGGCTTTTGCTTCGTGGCAACTTTTCATAGCCTTGGCGATGGAGTAAAAACCGAAGACAACGAGTTTATCTTTGTTATGCTTGGCGCCAAGACAAAGGCACTAAGAGAAGAAAATTCAGCCACAGCCTATGAATATGCTTTAGAAAATTATTCAAAAAAGATACTTCTTTCAAAAAAATCAAGTAAAATTGCAAAATATGGTCTTGATGATTATAAGGAAGAAATGCTTGAGATAGAACCAAAAGAGGACTTCGTTCGTTCGCTTAACAACGGTATTAATACCGAGACAAAATTTATTATGGACGCAGATCTTGATTATAGCCGCATAAAAAAAGATGATAAAGTTGGCGAATATAAAGTTTACATCGATGGTGAAGAAGTTTTTAAGACAGATGCCATCGCTATGAATAGCCTAACAAAGAAGACCATCTTCGATAGGATATATGAGTTTTTTATGAACGTGTGGAGCTTTGATAAAGTAAGTACAGCTGAATAAATTTAATAAAAAATAAAATTAAGATGAAATATATTTGTAATAAAAAATAAAATTATAGTCAAAAATATATATGCAATGAAAAATAAATAGATGTAGAAAAAAGTATTTATGATGAAAAATATATTTATTTAAAAAAAGATAATTATATAGAAAAATATTTATACCGATAAATAAAATTAAGGTAGCTAGCAAATTGCTAGCTACCTTTTTCGTGTCAAAACTATTTGTTATCTTTTAATTTTTCATTCATTAACTTTGCCACCTTTTTATATTTCATGTATTGCGCATACCATAATAAAAAAGCAATTCCAACAGGTACTATAAGCATCTTAAGTATGTCACCTAGTCCGTAGCCTTCTTGTATAAAGCCGAACTTAAGAAAAACTAGTATCATTATCCCTACCCCTGTGCACATATATATGACTGACTTAAGCGCTATGCTCATAGATTTAAGATCATATATAAGCGAAGGTATGCCGTATCCAAGACCTATTAATAATGTTGCAATCATCGCCTTAGTAAAGCCATATGATCCAAGCTCAAGCACTCCACCTGAAACTTGCTCTTTGCCTATAAGACCAAAGACTGTAAAAAATAAAGATACTGATATAGCATATAACGTAGACTTAATTAATTTTTTAAATTTCATAATAACACCTCATATTCCTAAATAATTTTTCAAATCGGTTATATAGTTTCTTGTTACATAATCTTTCAATGAGTTTCCAAGAAAGACTGTAAAGTTTCCACTAAAACCAGCCTCAACACGCTTTAATTTTTCTGCATTGATTATAACCTGCTTTGAAATGCGTATAAAATTCTTGGGAAGCCTCTCTTCAAAGCTTTTTAAACTGTCCTTAGATAGGTATCTATCACTTTCAAGATATATCGCTAGCCCCTCAGCCTCCACTCTTAAGAGATAAATCTCCTCTGCCTTTATTATGATTTTTACATCATCCTTTTTCACGATGATTGGTTTACTGGCACTATCTAATAATGCTACTAGTCTCTTGACTTCGTCAGTGACTTTATCAGTTCGAATAAGTATCTCTGGCTCTTTGTATTCGTTTGAGAGCTCTATATTAACTTTCACACTATATCCCCCTTTCTTGTCTTAATTATACTATAGGTTTACTAATATAAATTTGTTTTTAACTTAAGATGCATTTATCAGTGCTTAAGATGCATAAGAAAAGCCCTGAATTACTTCATGGCTAAATCTATATACTTGTTTATTTTTTAATCTTTTGTCACCAAAGACCATTTTTTACAGGATATATGAGTTCTTTATGAATGTTTGGAGCTTTGATAAAGTAAGTATCTAGATAAATTAAGGTAGCTAGCAAATTGCTAGCTACATTTTTCGTACAAATAAACTCATAAATACTCCAAGTAATGATCCTATAAAATTCAAAATTATATCGTCTACATCAAAAAATCCTATTTTAAAAAATAATTGTATAAGCTCAATTGAAAGTATTACTCCTAGGCAAATTATAAGTGCTTTAAATACATTTTTGGGGTTCTTATTCGAAATAAAAAATCCCAAAGGAATAAAGGCTACAATGTTAGCCGCAATATTTTTAAAAGCAAAGGTTTCTGTAATATTTTTTAGGTATGGAGACATGCTTCTAAATGGAATTAAATTTATATTTCTTATCCCATCTTTTTCATTTTCAATTATACTATTATGCAATGAAATTATCCTTTCAAAATTTCCGTTAAATTTAAGAACTACAAATAAAATCAAAAAAGCAATATAGATATAAAATAATATTTTTATTAATTTTTTATTTTTCATTTTTATGCTCCTAATATTTTAAAGGGGAAAGAAAATCTCTTCCCCCTTTAATCATATTCTTTATTGAATTATTTATTTCCTAAATCTTGTGTTACCTTTGCATCTTTTAAGTCTATCAAACCGTTGTCATACAAGTGGCATGCGCAGAAGTGTTCAGGCTTTAACTCCTTAAGTTCAGGTTCAATTTTGTGGCAGATGTCCATAGCATATCTACATCTGTTAACAAATTTACATCCTGGTGGAGTATTAATTGGTGAAGGCACTTCTCCTTCAAGCTTGATTCTATTCTTTGCTGATCCTGCATGTGGGTCTGGAACTGGTATAGCACTCATTAAAGCTTGTGTATATGGATGAAGTGAAGCTTCATAAATTTGTGAGCTTTCTGCAAGTTCAACGATTGAGCCAAGATACATTACTGCGATTCTGTCAGAAATGTGCTTAACCATGGACAAGTCGTGTGAAATGAACATGTATGTTAAACCAAGTTCGTCTTGAAGCTTGTTTAGTAGGTTAACGATTTGCGCTTGAATAGATACGTCTAGAGCTGAGATAGGTTCGTCGCAGACAATGAATGATGGTTCTACAGCAAGTGATCTTGCTATACCAACTCTTTGTCTTTGTCCGCCTGATAGCTCATGTGGGTATCTAAGAGCGTGTTCCTTGTTTAGACCTACTTTGTCAAGTAATTCATTTATCTTAGCTTGTCTTTCTTCATGACTATAGTTGAAGTGAACATCCATACCTTCAGCAATGATATCGCCAACTGTGATTCTTGGGTCAAGTGATGCATATGGGTCTTGGAAGATATATTGAGCATTCTTCTTAAAATCAATAGCTTCCTTACCTCTAAGTGAGTGAATGTCTTTACCGTTAAATAAAGCTTGTCCCTTAGTTGCTCTATACATACCAAGAACTGTTCTACCGCAAGTTGTCTTACCGCAACCAGATTCACCTACAACACCGAATGTTTCGCCCTTGTAGATATCAAAGTTAACATTATCAACAGCTTTAAGAACTTTACCCTTACCAACGTTGAAGTGTTTACTTAAATTTTTAACTTCTATAAGTTTTTCAGTAAATTTAGCCATTAATATGCCCCTCCTCTCATTGCATCCCAGTCAATATCTCCAGCTAATTCATGTTCTAGCCAGCACCAGTTGTGATGTGTTGGAGAAAGTTCAGTCTTTGGAGGATGTACCTTTTTACAGATTTCCATAGCTCTAGAGCATCTAGCTGCAAATGGGCATCCTGGTAATGGTAATAATAAATCTGGTGGTGTACCACCTAATGCTCTTAATTCAACGTCTTTTGCGTGAACCTTTGGAATTGAGTTAAGTAGAGCCCATGTGTATGGGTGTCTAGCATTGTAGAAGATCTCATCTGTAGTTCCTTCTTCAATGATATCACCAGCATACATAACTTGAATTCTCTCAGCAAAGTTAGCAACAACGCCAAGGTCATGTGTTACAAGTATGATGGCTGTATTTAATCTCTTCTTAAGATCTTGAAGTAAATCAAGGATTTGCGCTTGAATTGTTACGTCAAGAGCTGTTGTTGGCTCATCTGCAAGAAGAAGCTTTGGATTACATGAAAGTGCAATCGCAATCATAACTCTTTGTCTCATACCACCTGATAATTCGTGTGGATAAGCTTTAAGTCTATTCTTTGCTTCTGGTATTTGAACTAGCTCAAGCAAATCAGTAGCAACCTTGTCAGCTTCAGATCCGCTTAAGTGTCTGTGTATCTTTAATGCTTCTTTAATTTGGTCACCAATTCTCATTGTTGGGTTTAAAGAAGTCATTGGGTCTTGGAATATCATAGATATATCGTTACCTCTAAGGTCTGTTAACTCTTTTGAGTTCATAGCTAAGACATTCTTACCGTTAAATATAATTTGTGATTCTTTTTTTATTTCACTACTATCCTTTGGAAGTAGTCTCATTAGTGATTTTGCTGTAACGCTCTTTCCGCATCCACTTTCACCTACGAAAGCCAATGTTTCACCTGGATAAAGGTGGAAGTCTAAACCTCTAACAGCCTTTACTTCTCCAGCGTAAGTATGGAAAGAAACGTTAAGATTTTTAACATCTAATAGTTTTTCTCTGTTTTCCATCATTAGCCTCCTACTTTCTTAGTTTTGGATCAAGTGCGTCTCTAAGTCCATCACCAAGAAGTGTAAAGCATAACATTGTTATAGCTATCATTAGTGATGGGAAGAACATTTGATGTGGTAAGTACATGAAAGTAGCTGTCGCTTCAGAACACATAATACCCCATGATGTTGCAGGTGATTGAAGACCTATACCTAAGTATGATAGGAAGGCTTCTGAGAATATAAATCCTGGAACGTCAAATGTAATACCTACTATAAGTATAGGCATTGCGTTTGGTATTAAGTGCTTAGTAATTATCTTCCATGAGCTAACACCAAGTGTTCTAGCTGCAAGAACGTACTCTTGTGCTTTTATTCTTAAAACTTCAGCACGAACCATACGAGCTGTACCTGTCCAGCCTGTTATAGTAAGGGCTAAAAGCAAAGTCCATAAGTTTCTTGTTTCAAGTCTGATTTGTAATACGATAACAACTAGCAAATATGGTAAAGATGCTAGAATTTCTAGTATTCTCATCATAGCCATATCTACAATTCCACCAAGATATCCAGATATAGCGCCATATAATAAACCAACTATAGTTGATATCAAAGCACCGGCAACACCAACTATAAGTGATGTTCTACCAGCAAAGAAAACTCTTGTGAATATATCACGACCAGAGCTGTCTGTACCGAACCAGAATTGTGAATTTGGTGTTATATCTTTTAATTTTGATTGAATTTTTGTAGGACTATAGCTGTTAAAGTATGGTCCAAATATAATTAAAAATATAAGTAATCCTAGTAGCACAAGTGCTAGCATAGCTACTTTATTTTCTTTTAATCTTCTCCATGCATCTTGCCAAAAAGATATTGAAGGTCTAGCAATAAGTTCTGCTTCTTCATCGTTTTTTGGTATCCTTTTGAACATCTCAGGAGTAAGTTTTAAATCTTTTTCTTCCATGTTTACCTCCTGATTAATCTTCTGTAAGTTTGATTCTTGGATCGACTATAACATATAGTACGTCTACAATAAGTGTTGCAACAACAAATAAGAATGCAAAGAATATTGTAGATGAAATAATCATTGGATAGTCTCTATCTTGAATTGATGTTACTAGGAAGAAACCTAGTCCTGGTATAGAGAATATCTTTTCAATAACGAATGAACCAGCGAAGATACCGCCGATTTGTGGTCCAAGTATAGTTAATGACGGAATGAAGGCGTTTTTAAATACGTGTTTCCTTACTATATTAAATTCACTTACGCCTTTTGCTCTTGCAGTCAAGATATAGTCTGAGTTGATAACTTCTAGTACAGAAGATCTCATGTATCTTGCATAAGTAGCTATAGTACCAAAGCTTAGAGCTATAACAGGAAGAACCGCGTTCTTAACTGAGCCCCAGCCCATAACTGGTAATAATGCTAATTTATTTGCAAAAACATATTGTAATAATGTTGCTAGTACGAATGAAGGTAGTACTATACCTATAATTGCAAGGAACATTACTAGGTAGTCAGGCCACTTGCCTCTATTTAAAGCGGCAATTATACCTAAAACCATACCTAAAACAAAGCCTATAACTAAGGCAGTTCCGCCTAAAGCACCTGATATAGGTGCAGTTTTAAAAATTCTGTCAGCAATCTTTACACCTGGATATGTAATTGATTCGCCAAAGTCTCCTTGAGTCATGTTTTTAAGGAACAATCCGTATTGTTCATACAACGGCTTATCCAAACCATACTTCTTCTCAAAGTTAATTCTAACTTGTTCTGGTAAATTCTTTTGTACTCTTGCTGTCAAAGGATCTCCAGGAATAGTATGCATTAGATAAAATGTTGCAGTAGTGATTATAAAAAGAGTGATGAATAAGTAAATAACTCTTTTTACGATATACTTTATCATATTATCCTCCTAATTTCTTCTTATAATCTAAGAAAAGGGGAGAACTCCCCTTTTCCTAAATTAAATTTTGTCAAAATTACTTTCTTCCGCTTGTGAATATTCTTGACATACCCATTGTTGAGAAGAAGCTGTAGTTAGCGTTTCTGATGTATGATCTTCTAAATACGTTAGCAATTCTGTGAATTACTGGGCTTAGAGCTGCGTCATCATATAGAAGAATCTTTTCTGCATCGTGGAATAATTGAACACGTTTATCAGCGTCTTGTTCAACTTTAGCTTCGTCTAATAGCTTATCATATTCTTCGTTCTTGTATCCTGTAGGATAAGCAGCTGTTTGTGAATGACAAGTTTCTAGGAAGTTTGATGGGTCGTTGAAGTCTGCACCCCAAGCTAACCATGCAATATCCCAACCTTTACCAGTTTGAACGATATTGATAAATTGTGACCAGTCTTGGTTATCTACTTCTACTTTGCATCCTAATGCTTCTTCTAGACATTGTTGTATGAATTCTCCAGAAGTTCTTCCTTCTTGAGATGTATCTGAACCCATTAGCTTGATTGTAACGCTTGATGGATCTCCTAAACCTGCTTCCTTAACGCCTTCTTCAAATAAAGCCTTTGGATCTGGATTGTCTTCAGCTAATTTCTTAACCCAACCTTCACCAAGCTTGTTGAATTCTTTACCTTGTACAGTTACTGCTGGTGGTACGAAGTCAAATGCAGCTGTTGGAACACCGTTGTAGCAAGAATCGATTAATTCTTGTCTGTCAAGAGCTATAGAGATAGCTTGTCTAACCTTGTTATTTGCAGTGTTTGAATCTGCATTGCAGTTAAACATGAAATATGTTGTATCAGGGTTAGCTCTTACTGTGCTGTAGTAGGCAGGGTTATTTAAGAATTCGCCTTTCCACTTAGGATCGCCTACACCTGCGTAGTCGATTTGACCTGCTTTAAGTGCGTTAAAAATAGTGTTTGAGTCTTTGATTATAGATACTTTATATTTACTTAATTTTACATTGTCCTTATCCCAATAGTTATCGTTCTTAACATAGTTTTGTTCAGAGTTGATAACCCAGTCTTTTAGAATGAATGGTCCACATTGTGGAGCAGTTTCTGGACTTGTTGAGTAAGTGTCTTGGTATTGTTCAACTAAGTCTTGTCTTTGTGGGAAGAAAATTCTTGTTGTTACAATATCGATAAAGAATGGAACTGGATGTTCTAGAGTGATTTCTAGAGTTTTGTCATCTTTAGCTACTACGCCTACTTCTGAATAATCAGGTTCTTGACCTTCAGCTAATTCAGTAGTGTTAATTTTTTCAGCTCCCTTGATATAGTATGTGTTGTTAGCAAATGGACATGCAGTTCTTGGATCAATACATCTCTTGATACCATATTCATAGTCTTTTGCAGTTACTGGAGTACCGTCGTTCCATACGTTTCCTTCTCTGATGTGGAATGTATAAGTAAGACCGTCTTCAGAAAGATCCCAGCTTTCAGCTCCAGCTGGTACATATTCAACTGAACCCATTTGTCCTTTTACGTCTTGAATTCTTACAAGTGGTTCAAGGATGTTAAGTAATATACCGTTACCATACATATCGCTTCCCTTTGCAGGGTCTAATGTGTTTGGATGAGCTGTATCAAATGTGTTGATATATTGATCAGCGTCTGGTTCACCGTCTGTTGGCATTTCAGTTACAGCGCCTGTTTCTGCAGGAGCTTCTTCCTTGCCTTCTTCTTTTCCTTCTTCTGTAGCTGCTGGTTCTTCAGCTGGTTTTTCTTCAGCTGGCTTACAGCTTGCTAGTACGCTTATAGCCATTACTAAAACTAGTAATAAAGCTAAAAACTTTTTGCTTTTCATTTTAATTTCCTCCTTAAAATAAAATTAGTATCTACATTGACTATTATAAACTTTATTAATATAAAAGTCAAGTTTTTTGAATAATTATAAATAAATAAAGCCTCGATATTGAACTAATAAATTCATACATCAAGGCTTTATAGACATTCTTATTCTATAAAAATATTTCGTCTACCGTAAATATTATTTCGTCTAGCGTAAGAATTGTACCATGTATTGTTTTAAAATTGTTTCTAATTTGTGTTTTATTTCATCTAGATCAAGTTCTCTAGTCCTCTTGTTTACATCATCTAAGAGGTCCCATATAGCAATGATTACCTTGGATGCGTTTGAGCTGTACATTCTTTCAACGATATCAAGTGTTGTGAAATTTTTCTTCATTGTGTAGTCTTCTATCCTTAGCTTCATATCGCTCGATGAATTTAAATACTTATCTAGCTCTTTCATATCAAAGTCTGAACTGTAATATACAGTAGTCTTGTCAAGGTTAAGAGGCAAACTCTTTTCATCTGCATTTATATCAAAGGCATCTTGTATTGTTTTTGACTCAAAAACTTTGCCTTCTTTCATTATTTTTTTAATAATTTTTGAATTGCATCTAATATAATCAGTAAAAACTTTATCGATTATATCATTTTCTTTCAAAACAGCAAAAATTTCTTCTATAGGGTTTTTATCTGCGCTTATAGTGCCCAGGTCCATGGTTTTTGCATCAACTTTTATTGTTGTTTCGTAATCTTCTATGTCAACTAATCTAATGTAATCAAATAATTTTGAGTAGTATCCGTATTTTTCTTTTATATACTCATAGCTGTCAAAAGCTATGAAATCAAAGCTATAAACCAATCTTTTGTCAATTTTATTTAGGTCCTTATCCTCTTCGATTGCTTTTATGGCATAATTAAGCGGTCTTAGCTTGTTATCAACCTCGAAGTAGTCCTTCTTTGCCCAAGCGTCTGAAGAAAATTCGTTTAGATAAAATGATAAATCACATAAAATTTTCACGCCTAAATCATTAGCATAATTTTTTAATTTTAAATACTGTCTATATAAAAGGAACTGAAGAAACTCTTGGAATTTTGCTTCTTCTTCTATATCCGCATCCAAATTATCCTTATACTTATTAATATTTATCTCTTCTTCAGAAAATTCTTCGAAAGAATTCTTCTTATTATATATAGTCATAAATAAAGCAAAATCTTTTAACCAATACTCGTTTTCTTTAATAAATTCTTGATATATGGCTTCTTTAGTAAAGTCTTGATAAGCTCTTTTATATACAAGCCTAAGCGCTTTAATTTTTTCTGTCTTTATGAGCTCTTTGTCATGAGCGTCAAATTTTTTCTCGCCTTCTTCGTCTAGCTTAAATATTTCTGCCGTGCTAAGTAGCCCCATGTTAATGAATTCATCAAGGTCTGCATATATTGGGTCGATGGCAAACTGGGATATGGTTTTATAATTTCTCAAATCTGAATCCATATACATGATTGGCTCTATATGCCAAATTTTTTGAGCTGAGCCATGTAAAAAATCTACTGCCTTCATGGCGTCTTTAAATGTGCCGTGCTTATATTTGCTCTTAAGCATACTTATTGGTAATAGTACGCCTGCTTCTCTAAGTGCGTCCAAAAAATCACCTTCTACTTCATATCGTTAATTAAATCATCTATCGCCTTTGACGGATCGAAATAATATTTTGTGCTTCTGATGCTAGCAAAGTTCCAGCCAACTCTTTCCAAAATATCTCTCTTTTCCATTTGGTCGATGATTGTTTCGTCGTCTATATCAAATTCTGATCCTTCTGCTTCTACTATAAATTTCTTATCATCTTTTATAGCAAGTAGTGCTATATTATAAAGACCTGCCTCAACATTAGTTTTTACTTCTATGCCTCTTTCTTCAAGCTCTTTCTTTATGTCTTCTTCAAATGATGACAGCTCATATCTATTTCTCTTGTCAAAGACCATCTTGTCCTCAGGATTTATGAAAAATTCGATTAAAGTTCTTCTGATGTCGCCAAGTTTTAGATCTTTCTTGTAATCAAGCGATGTCACTAAGACTACTTGGTCCTTGGCTCTTGATACTGCTACGTTGTATTTTTTCTTGTTCACATCGTAGGCGCCTTCGTTTAAAACTTTAAGCGTTTCATCTTTATCGTTTGAATCAACTGTACTTAAGAATATTATATCTCTCTCATCGCCTTGGAAAGCAGCTGGTCTACCGCATAAAATATTTAGCCTGTCATAATCTTGTAGACTTAATTTTTCTATAAGAAGCTTATCTATAAACTTAGCTTGATCCTCGCTAGCAAGTGATATAACGCCGATTGTTTTGCCCTCATAATCAGGCTCATCTTTTATCCTTAGTATTTCATCTGCAATATAATTTGCTTCTGCTTCATTCACTCTATCTTCATTTTTAATGCCAACTAGTTTGACTAATTTTAGTGCAGGTTGAACTTTTGTCGACGATGACTCTCTTAGTGGCTTTATTATACCATCATAAGAAATAAAATTTGAGTAAGCGGCTATCATTGGCACGCTTCTAAAGTGCTCTTTAAGAGTCAAAACTGGGAAGCTTGTCTTAAGTATATCGTATAGAGATGAGTTTAAATCATATAAATGGCTGTTTGCCACCTTGTCTTTAATGTACATATCTATAAGATTTCTTTGTTTGTCTTGATCAATGCCGACTGCTTGTGGACTAACTTGTTCATCGTCACCAACTATGATTGCCTTTTTCGCCAATTGAAGTATAGGTATAGATGAGATATCTGCTTGAGATGCTTCATCAATGATCAGATAGTCAAATTTTTGATTGTAATCAAGACTTTCAAGTGCCTTGTCAATAGTCATGATCCAAGCAGGAACAGCTCTTTGGCACTTCTTAAGAAGTTCCTTTGCTTCTTTCTTTAAGCCAATCGCTTGCTTGCCTGTACCTTTGCCAATCTTTTTCATAGTTAGCTGCCAGCCTTGTAATGCTTGCTTTTTCTCTATATCGTCCTTAATCTTAAGCATAAATGAGTGCCATGCCATGTTTGAAGCGAGCTCTTTAGTTATGTCATAAAGCTGCTTTTTGTACCAAGTCATCATCTTTTGATATTTTTCATAAGGCGTTCTATTTATCTTTGTTATAATGCCATCAAATTGCTTGTAATACCAATTTTCTTCGATATTTTCAGGTGCGTCCTTAAGGCCATGAATATCAAAGCGATTATATATAAACTCTTTCCATGTAGGTGCAACAGCTGCTAATTTGTCAAGAAGCTCGTTTCTCTTCTTAAGTATTTTAATTTTTTCGTAAGTCTTTTTAAGATTTTCAAAACTATCTCTATAGCTATCGTAGTACTTAGTCTCAATCGCCGTATTCATTAGTAAAAGTAAATCAGACTTATTATCTTCATCTACTTTTAATTTATCAAGTGTATCATCAAGCTTTGCCTTAGCTGGAATATATTTTAAATCATATTCATCAGCTAGCTCAATGTATTTTCTTAAATCGTTTTTAATTAGATTCATCTCTTTGATAAATGAATCATGTGGTGATAAAACTTTGTTATTGACAAAGATGCTGTTCACATTGATGCCCTTGTCTTGCATTAGCTTGAACAAAGACTGAATGTTTTCGTCATAGAATTTCATAAGCTTTGTGATTAGTGGCAAATAGCTTAATAGTTCTTTATTTTCAATTAGCTTTTCTCTATCAAAATCAGCATTTGTCTTATATATCAGTTCATCGAAAAGTGCTTTTAGCTCGGAAATCTTTATATCTAGGTTTATATTTACTATAGCGTCATCCATATCCTCGACAGTTACTAGGCCTTGGCCGTTAATACTAACGCTTGCCAAAACTTTTTTCCACGAATTTTTAAACATGGCGGATATACCCTTGATCTTTTTACCTTCAACAAGTCTTGCTCTCATCTCTTCGAGTGACTGTCTTAGCTCTTTTTGATTCATATCACTTGGGTATATAAGTCTCTTGCCTCTTAAGTGATCAATGTTTCTGTCGTAGTAATCATCAAGCTCTGTGATTAATTCTGTTAATCTAATATAGCTCTTCTTGTCAGCATTGCCTGCCTTGGCGCTAACAATTACTTTTATCTGCCAATCTTCTAGCTTGTCAAGGCTATTGATATAATCAATTTTTTCATATATATCTCTAAAATCTTCATCTGCCTTGCCACTATAAAGAGCGTTTTGATCAAGGTAGACTTTTTCCTTTAAAGTGATATTTCTTCTAATCTCTTCCTTAAGAGTCTTTGCTCTAAGAAGTGCAGCATCCATCGCATCTATAGTCTTTTCTAAATCCTCTGGATTAAGTATAGTATTTGGATCAGGTAGACCAATGTTTAGTTCTTTTTCGTCCTCTCTCGTAAGAGCCTCGTTTGAGTAGTATAAAAAGTCTATGTCGCCTTTTTGTATAGGAAGCTCTTCATATAGCTTCACCTCGCCCGGTATCTTGTTTAGGCCCACGTGGTCATGCAAGAATCTCGCCGCATCTATAGGACTAAAAACTTCTTCTCCAATAGTAATGCTCTTTAGCTCAGATGATTTGATGCTAAAGATTTTCTTTCTTGTTTCATTAAGTCTTTCTATAAGAATATTTCTATCCATATTGAGCTTTTGTATTTTTTCTTTAAGCTCTTCAATGGAGTGATTGCTTATATAATCAGTGATTGAGTCGATGGATTTTTCCATGTCCTCGTTATTATCGTCAATAGTTGATACGCAAAGGGCTCTGATCTCTTCTTGAGTCATGCTCTTTAGTACCGATAAAGCTTTTTTCGTTTGTGATGCGACTAAAACAGTTTTACCTCTAGCTAAGATATCGCCCAATAGGTTCGCTATGGTATGAGTCTTACCTGTTCCTGGAGGTCCTTGCACCAAAACAGTATCGTAGTTAGCAATTCTTTCAGCTACTTCAAGTTGCTCTTTGTTCGCTTCTTTTGTAAATAAAACGCTTTGCGAGATGCCTTCGATGTTTCTGATCTTGTCATCAAGCGTCTCAGCTCTCTCTTCTGCTTCCTTTTCCTTGATGTTTACGCCGCATAGATTAAGTAGGCTCTTGTTTACTTCTGAACCTTTTTCTATGGACTCAATCATTTCATCAAGATTTTGTATAAAATCAGTTTCTTTATTTCTTAAATATAATAATGGTCTATTGATTATGGTAAAGGCTTTATCTGTTTCACTCGAATTTGTCTCTTCATAAGATGAGTCCGTATGCAGCCTTTTTGCCATAGATTTCATTAACTCACCCATTGACGCTGTATCAAATGGGTGGTAATAGTTCATGGATATGTGCTCCATGATATTTTTTAGCTCTAAATGATTTATATTTTCAATTAAAGATATTAGCTTTATATCAAGCGTCATGTCTCTGTTTGTATCGCGTATAGCTATACTATCTTTTCTTGAGTCAAAATCAATTGCCGCCCTCTTTATTAATATAGGATGATAAATGTTCTTATCGTATTTTGATATTAAAATACCATTAGCAAAGACTAATTCATATAAATGAGATTCGTTCTCAAGCTTGTAGTAAAGCTCTCTGAACTCTTTGAATAAATTTTGTACCCTAATATCCTCTTGCGTTTTTTGCGAATAAGGTCTAGTAATTCTAAGAATCACATCACTTGTCGAATCCGTGCCGCAAGAAAAATAAAGGAATTTATTATTAAGATTGATCTCATCCAAATACTTGTTCCAAAGCTCGTCCTTAACATTTAGTATAGGCTTGTATTTATCATCAATAGTTTGCCTAATGTATTTAAATAATGAAATTACTCTTTGTCTCTCGTCCATTTCTTCTCCTATCTATGCTAATATTGCAAATAATAAATGTGCTGAAAATCCGGCTACTAAGCCGCCTATAGTGTGTGCGAATATTGATTTACCTGCTAAATCGTTATATCCAAGTGCATCCATCATCGCTATGTGTGTAGAAAGATATCCTGACCAGCACATGCATATAGCTGTGAAAACTGCTACGTCTGAGGCACTTGCTGCTCCTGTGTTGATTAGTTCAGGTACTAGACCTATGGCAGCTCCAGCTGAACCAAGTGCTGTGATTGGAACAGCTATGCACTTGCCTGATGTAAAACCAAATATCGGTTTAATTATAAAACTTAGTTTATCAGCTATTAATGGTAATAGCTTTACTCCTTCCTTTGCAGCTCCTGTATAAAGGCCATCTGGTCCAGGTCCGTTCGTTAATATAAGTACCACGGTACAAATAAGTATAACGCCTGGAACTATTGACATACCCATGTCAACGCCAATTTTGCCTCCATCAAGTAGAGCGTCAATAAATCTATTGAATGTTGATCCATCTCTAACTGGTCTTAGGTCCATGGTAGTTTTTTCTGCGTCAGCTTCGCCCACAGCCATTGCTTCAAGACCAAACTTTTTCTTTGTAAATAGCATCATGATTCTAACGCTGACAATTGAGCCAATTATAGCTCCTAAATTACCTATAAGTGCCGCCTTTATGCTGCCATTAATTTTTAAGCCCATCATAGTTGTAGTCGTGATAAAGCCCATACCAAAGGCTGTACCAATGTTTGTTAGCGCTGGTACTTGATATTTTTTAAAATACCTTAGAAAGTTTTTATCCTTAGCTAGTGCAAGTATCGATGGGTTATCTGATAAATAACATGTCAAAACGCCTACAGATGCCGCTCCTGGTAAATCATAAATTGGTTTCATCAGTTTTGAAAGAAGTTTATTAATTAAGGATATGACACCAAACTCGCTAAGTATTGAAGATAATCCTCCAGCCACAACAGCTATCGCCATGATATAGAAACAAACTTCCATAAGCAAGGCATAAGCCGTGTTCATAAAGGTATTGATTAAATTGATGGCTCCCATCTTTGATGAAAGATAGTAGAAAAAGGCAAATAGTGCTGCCAAAAAGATAAATGTTTCTAAGCTAATAGCTTTTTTAAATTTTCTCTCCATAATTTTTTCCTGTTAAAATTTATTTTATGATGTCAAGCATCACGTCGTCAACTCTATTAAATGCACTTCTGCATAATAAGCCAACATTTTTGATTGTGTCTTCAATATTACCTGAAACTACTCCGACATTTTCTTTTGGAGTGCATCCGTTAAGCGCTAGAAACGCGCTAAGTACTGCTTCACCTGCGCATGTCGATAGCTTTAATGCACAAGTATTTTTTGCTCCATCGCAGATAAGTCCAGTTAGATTTGCAAACATATTTGAGCAAGCGCCCTCAATCTCTTCATCTGTTCCACCCATCATCATGGTGATGCCAGCTGCAGCGCCAAGTCCAGCCGCTATAGCGCATCCGCACATGCCCGATAATTTTCCCGAGAATGTCTTAACAAATCTGTTAATCGCATGACCAAAGTATATAGCTCTAATCATGTCTTCCTTTTTTAGATTAAATTCTTCATATATTAAATATATAGGTATGATAACGTTTATGCCTTGATTGCCACTGCCGCCGCTAGTCATAACCATGCAGTTTCCTCCACTCATCCTCATATCAGCAGCTGCCGCAGTTAATATCCTAGTTTTAGTGTAAGCATCATTAGAAATTATGTTTTTATTTTCCATCTTCTTAAGGCTTTGACCAAGAAGGTTTGAATTTTTAAGCTTTAATCCTTCATTAGCAGCGTGCATATTCATTTCAACGCCTTCTTCAATGAAGTCTAATTCTTCTAGTGGTGTCGATAAAACAAGCTCTTTAATCTTTTTAAGAGTAAGTTTTGACATGAACTCCTTCATTTCATTACTTGACTCTTCTAGTTTATTTTCATAAAGAACTTTATCATCCACTTTTATGTATTCTACGTTAGTGTGACCCTTTTGCAAAAGTCCTTCTACGCATGCATCATCAAATTTAACAAGCATCCTTACATAGATGTCGGGTGTTTTTTCATCGTAGCTTAGCTTGATATTTAAAGCTTCTCTAAGTTCTTTTGCTCTAGATATCATCTCATCATTAAATTTAGTTAAAACAAGAAGACCATCGTCCTTATTGCCTCCGCTAAGACCAAGTATAGCAGCAAGATCAAGACCGCAAGTGCCAGTATTTGGTATAGTAACGCTCTTGCCATTCTTATAAATATTCTTGCTAACAATTACATCAATCTCTTTTGCCTTGGCGATGTCTTCTTTTATGTAATCATTCATGAAAGCTCCTAAGTAACACACAGCGATAGGCTCAGTGCAGCCAAGAGCAGGCATCGTGTCTTCTTTGATAATATCAAGAAGCTCTTTTTCCTCATAAGTCATAGTATCACTCCTAAAAAATAATCTCCAAAATGATTATAACACAAAAAACTCTTTAGTTCAATGATTTTAAAAAGGAGAAAATAGTTTTTTTATAAATAAATTTTTGCAAAAAACAATTTTAATTAGAACCGAGCATCTTAAAAAATATTGCTATAAAAGTATATAAAATTGCAAAAAAGAAGTAGATTTTTTCTCTACTTCTCCTAAAAATTTATTTTTCATTATTCACAAATTTTTTTATAATTTTCTAGCTAAAAATACTAGATGCTCTTTCTCGTCTAGATGGTGTTCGCATTTAAATCCTATCTTATTCAATGTTTCTGTGAGATATTCGGGAGAATAAACTTCAAAATCTAGCATATCCGCCCATTTTTTTATGTTTTTATGCTCTCTATATGCTCCTTCGTTGCATATTAGAAACAGACCGTCCTTAACTAAAACACGATGGATTTCCCTAAAAGATACTTCTATATTCTTCCAAAAATAAATTGTTTCAAAGGCAGTAACTATATTTATGGATTCATCTTCAAAAGGTAGTTTAGACACGTCTGCTTCAATAATTTTACACCTACCATCTCTTATAGCTTCGCTATTTACTGAACTTGCGATATCTACACTTGTTTTAGAATAGTCCATTCCATATACTTTTTTAGCCTTTGTTAAGAAGTATTGAACATTACGTCCACCGCCACATCCTAGATCTAAAACTACATCCGAGGTTTTAATATTCAGAAAGGATCTGCCCCATTTAGCCAATTTTTCATGACCAATGTTCATTCCTTTCACCATGAAGCGACCGCCGAAATTATTTTTAGGATTTTTTACATTTTCAAAAAATTTTTTTAACATTTTTATCTCCTGCCTCCCGTTGATAACTATTATCAGTGTAATTTTATCATAAATTTTACGTTTATTCAATAATATATCCTATCCGCCTTGATATTTGCCAGATTTTCGATAATCGAAATTCTTGATTTCCGATTTTCGGAATTCTGGACTTCTGCTTTTCGGAAGTCTTGTTTTTTGTATCTAAGGGTGTAACTTTTCGTTATCCCCCTTAGATTTATCTGGTCATATCTTTTTTGCTTGGTTTTACTTCTACAATTTTTTCTAAGACTTTTTTTCATCTATAATGTTGTCTACAAAATGTCCGTCATGATCCAGTGCTAAAAATGATTTGTCATTGTGCTTCCACTCCTTTCTTTGGAAATACTTTTCATGTTCTGTTATCTTCCAGTAGGCTTTGTAGACTTCTTCGCTTACAGGTACGGCTTTGCCTTTTACATAAAGGTAATATTCTTTATTAGCCATTGTGTTATCCTTCTTTTCTTTTTTTCTGTTTTGCTTTTTGAGAATAAAAAAGGAGGACTTCTACACTTTGGCGTAAAAAGTCCTCCGAAAATAACAATCAAATTAACTCTTATTGTTATTGAATTATTTAATTTTTGTGTGAAAAGTTACTTTCAAAAACTTTTATTATCAAAAAAACATCGTCATCTCCCATTAAATACTCATTTATTTAGTCAAATATCAAAATGGATGTATTTACTTAAAACTCCATTTATTTGCTCGCTCTCTTATTGAAATGAATGATTTATATATCCCATCTTGAGTTATAAGCTCATTATGCGTTCCTTCTTGTGCTATTTCCCCTTTATCTAAAACTATGATGTTGTCTGCTTTCCTAACAGTTTCTAACCTGTGTGCAATCATAATAACTGTTTTATTCTGTACTAAATTATCGATGGCTTGCAAAATATGGCGTTCATTTTCTACATCTAAAGCACTGGTAAATTCATCTAAAATCACAATGGGAGCATCTTTGAGTATTGCTCTAGCTATCGCTATTCTTTGTTTTTCTCCACCGGATAAAGTGCTACCCGCTTCGCCAATTTTAGTTTCGTATCCTTTTTGCAAGCTTTTTATAAAGTCATGACAGCGTGCTTTTTTTGCAGCGGATATAACATCCTCATCACTGGCATTTGGCTTTGCCAAACGAATATTATTCATAATTGTATCTTCAAACAAATACACATTTTGAAATACCATACTTATATTTTTCATCAATTCTTCGGTGGAGATATTTGTTATTTTTGCTCCACCAATCAGAATTTCTCCTTCGCTTACATCATAAAATCTCGGTATAAGCTTGCAAAACGTTGTTTTCCCTGAACCTGAAGGTCCGATAATAGCTGTAAGTGTGTTCGGTTTAAGAGCTACTGATATTCCCTTTAAAACTTCTCCTTTTCCGTAAGAAAAACTTACATTTTTAAATTCTATTTCATTGGATTTTATATTTTGAATAGGTGATAATACCTTTATTTCTTCAGCATTTTCCATACTGCTTATATCCTTTAGTGAGCTATCTAAAAGCCCAATCATAGAAAGAATAGAACCTGCTTGACTTACAGACTGGAATATTACAAAGCTCATAATCAATAAATTAATGGCTTTTTGAGGAGAAATTTCTCCACTATTCCACATAAAAAACGCATAGCTAATAATCATAATTTCAAACAACTGTATCGTAAGACCGGCACATATGCTTGAGGGAATAGATTTTTCGGATAAATTTATATTATTAACACAACTACCATCTATATCTTTTTTTACTCTTTCATCTTTTTCTCCCATACCAAAAGCCTTAATTACGCTTATTCCCTGTATAAATTCAATAGCACTTTCCGTTAATTTTGTTTGTGCTAATTGTCTTTTGGGAGCTTCGCTTCTTGAAATTTTCATTTGATAATTAACTACAAACAAATATGTTAATATACCTGCAAATATTACAACTGAAACTCGCATTTCATAGTAAGCAAATCCTAAAACTATTGATATAGCAGATAAAATTCCACCTATCACATGAATTAAAATGATTGGTGCAACTTGTTCTACAGTTGAAATAGATGTAGTCAGTGTTGAGTTTATATTTCCTACTGAATTTTTACTAAAGAACCCTAAATAGAGCTTTTTAAATAATGAGCCAAAATATAACCTTTTATCTTTCGCCATCTCAAATCCAACGGATACAGAACCCAGTTGTGTGAAATAACCAAGGCCAAATACTCCGATGATACATACAATTCCGAGTATCATTACCTTATAAATATAATTGTCCATTAAATTGCTATTAAACATGGCATTTACCGCTAAAATTATTGCTATCATTTTCAGCATAACGAATATGCCTTCTATAAATGATAGAATTAAAATTTTGACTAAACTGGCTTGACTTTTCTCACTAAAGTTCCATACACTTTTTAGAGCTTCAAACATATTCTCACCTCCAATCAATTTGCTATTTCATATAAATGCTTATACGCAGAACACGACTTAATAAGTTCTTCATGTTTTCCATCGCAAATGATTTTCCCATTTTCCATATATATGATCTTATCTGCATTTATGACAGTTTTAATTTTATGTGTAATAACAATTAGTGTTTTTCCTTTGGTAAATTCCAGTAACGCTCCTTGAATTTTTTCTTCATTTTCAATATCTGTACTTGCAGTT
This sequence comes from Fenollaria massiliensis, assembly GCF_000312505.2. GTDB lineage: Bacteria > Bacillota > Clostridia > Tissierellales > Peptoniphilaceae > Fenollaria > Fenollaria massiliensis. The sequence goes on from NZ_HG326225.1 coordinate 247,326, forward strand.
GCTTCATCTAATATGATAATTGGAGCATTTTTGAGAATTGCTCTGGCAATAGCTATTCTTTGCTTTTCTCCGCCGGATAACCTATCCCCTGCGATAGTGTCATATCCATCAGGCAAAGTTACAATAAATTCATGGCAACCGGCTCTTTTAGCAGCTTCTATCACCTCATCATTCGTTGCATCTTTTTTACCTATTCTAATATTTTCCAAAATAGTATCATCAAATAAAAATGTATTTTGATCCACATAGGAGATAAGAGTATTCAGGTCATTCATTGAAAGGTCTTTTACCCCTATACCACCTATTTTTATTTTTCCTTTCTCAAAATCCCAAAATCCGGCTAAAAGTTTCATTAGAGTTGATTTTCCTGAACCTGAAGGACCAATAATTGCAGTCATAGTTTTTTCTTTAATGGTTAAATTCACATCATCAACATCATTTTTTGTCCCATCATAAGAAAATTGTAAATTTTCAAACACTATGTCGTATGTCATTTTTTCTTTTAAATTAGAATTCTCACTTCTCTTAAGTTCCGGATAATCTAAGATTCCTTTTATTTCCTTAGTAACAGTTCCCATCTGTGCCAATTGGTCAACATAACTGGATGCTTTAACAATCGGTTTAAATATACCAAGAGAAATCATCATAAACAAAAATAAACTTTGCTCAGTAAGAAACCCATTATTAAAAAATATCAATCCCACAACAATTGTTGGAAATATAGATACAGGAGCTATGCTATAGGAAAGAGACGCATAAATCTGTGAGCTTTTCATCCAGTTTATAGCATACTCCGCATGGCGTATGACTGCATTTTTATATTTAGCATAAGAACTATCTTCCATATTGAAAGTTTTAATTACCTCAATCCCCTTGACATACTCTATAACCGCTTGATTCATATTCTTTTGTACCTGTACTTGTCCCTCATATTTTTTCTTATATCCAATCATAATAAGCATTCCGATTGATAGTCCAAATATAACCCAAAGAAATATAATCCCGGTAAGCTTAATATTAACTGCAAGCATCCAAACAATCATGGCAATAGGTATCAATAGATTTGCAGTCATCTCAGGAAGTAGATGTGCTAATGTTTTTTCTATATCTTCCACCCTGTCTACCAATATAGTTTTTAATGTTCCACTAGGATTCATATCAAAATATCCCATCGGCAATCTAACAAATTTATCACAAATTGCATATCTTAAGTCCTTTAGTGTTAAGTATGCTGCTTTATGAGATATAAGCGTTGAAATATTTGAAAGCATCACCCCTGATATTTTGCAGATTATAGTGAAAATCAAGACATATATCATGTTGTTTCCATGAAATCCTTTAAAGATATATCCCGCTAAAATTCCAACAAAAGCATAGGATAACAGTTCGCATAGAACAGAAAGCATACTTAGCATAACAGATAAAATATATCTTTTTTTGTATGGCTTTATAAACGAATCCATTTCTTTAAAAAAGTTTGGTTCTTTCTCTTTTTTCATGACTTTACCCTATGAAATAGCTTCTTTTTCTAAAATATGTTTCCTTACGACCTTGCTACCTATATAAGCTCCTGCAATTGCTGAAACTATAACTAAGGCAAGTAAAATCAACGTTCCCCAAGAAGAAATCATTTTGCCTGCCGCTATAATATTTGAAGCTAACTCCTTTTGTTTCATGGCTCCTATAGTTTTATTCAAGGCTATTGTATATGGATAAATTACACTTCCAATTGAAGCCAAAGTTTGCTGAATAACATAGCTGATTCCAATAACTTTTAAATTACCATAACCTTTTTTATATAATAAAAACTCTGCTATCAATCCTGAAATTACAAACATCAAAATATATGGTGGATAGAATGCTATCACTCCTTGAATAAGGGAATATATAAAAAATGCTCCTCTTTTTTTTACTTTCACTCCGATAACATAGAAAACAATACCCTGTAATAATGAGTAAAGCACCGGTGTTAAAACTATGGTAATTGGTGTTGCATACATGAATGTTCCTATCGAAAATATCAAAATGTTACACAATGATAATAAAGTAACTGTAATGATATCTTTCGCTTTCAATTTGTTTTTGTGCATGATTAAGTCCTCCTATTTTTATAAAATATTTATCATCAAAATTACTATCATTACAATCATCAATATGTAATCGCATAAATTGAACTGTAAAGTAACATAAGATGATTTTTTATGATTTAAAGCAATTCCTCTTGTTTCTGCTGAAGCTGATAAAGTTTCGCCTATTCTTACCACTCGAAAAATGAGTGATACAATCAGAGCCTCAAGATACTCTATTCTTTCTTTTATTATATTTTTATGCTTGCATCTTCCTCTATTTCTAAGCACCTGTCTAAGTAATTTAAAATCATTCCTTAGCACTGGGAAAAACCTGAAAGAAACTGCAAGAATCAATAATAACTTCTCAGGTATTCTTATTTTTCTAAGTCCCGCAAGCATATTTGTTGCCCCTCTACCTCCAAGAATAATAGGAAATAGTAGAAATATTAAAATAAATCTAGGAAACAAATTTGCCGTAAATATTGTAATTTCATTCGGATATATGATTTCAAGACCGTAAATAAGCCCTATAATGACAGAAGTAATTCCTAAAGTCTTGTATCTTCTATTTGCAAGAGAAAAAACGAGAGCTAATAAATTGCATTCAAAAATCAAACTTTTATTGTCGATTCCTACTGCAACCATACAAAGAAGCCAAAACAAAATATTTGTTCTCGGATCTAAAAGATTTTTTTCTCTTTTTGCCAGAGGTTGATGTTCTAAATCTTTTTCAAATATACTTTTAATGCTTTCAATATCTCTATTCTCTTTTACTTCACAAATCCTTTGTATCGTTCCATCATCAAGTTCCAAACATTTATCCGCAACTGATGAAATAAATTCTAAGTCATGGCTAATTGTTATCACGATTTTTTTCTTTTTCATATCGTTTATCAATCCCACTACAGTATCTAAACTTTTTTTGTCCATTCCTGAGGTTGGTTCATCTAAAATAACCACACTTTTACCCGAAAGATACGCCATCATTAAGGTTAATTTTTGCATTTGCCCACCTGAAAGAGAAAATGGATGTCTATCACGATATTTCCACATATCAAACTTTTTAAGTAGAGCTTCTATCTCATCATATTTGTTTCGATTTACACCGTACTTCAGTTCAGATAATACAGAATTTGTAAAAAATTGAAATTCAGCTTCTTGCATAATAAAGAGGCTATCCTGCGATAGCTGCCTATGGCTCATTTCTTTTCCTTTTAGAAAAACTCTTCCCTTTTTTGGTTTCAATAGTCCACATATACATTTTCCTAAGGTGGTTTTACCTGAACCATTTTTGCCAATCAAGCAAGTCACTTCTCCCAAATAAGCTGTAAACGACAAATCATTTAAAATATGTTGTTTTTTATATCCAAAGGATATATTTTTTACCTCTAATTTATCATCGACAACATTAGAACACTTCTTCTGAACCTCAATCTGCTTCAAATCCGTAACTCGCAAACACAAATTATTTAATTCATCCTTAGAAAACATCTTAAAATCGTCCTTATCATACTTTTCATAAAAGCTTCCATTGTTTATTAGCCAATATTCATCAGCCAACTCTTTCAAATAGTAAAGCCTATGTTCACTGATTATTAGAGTTTTTCCATCTTCTTTTAGAAGCAATAAGATATTTTTCAGTTTTTCTATGGCTAAATAATCTAAGTTTGCAGTTGGCTCGTCAAGTAAAATAATATCCGTATCCATTGCCCAAGCAGACATAATCGCTATTAGTTGACGCTCTCCGCTTGAAAGTTTGAATACTTCCCTATTTTTCAAATACTCCAAGCCAAATTTTGAAAAAGCTTCTTCTGTTCTTCTTTTTATTATTTCATGGCTTAACCCTTTATTTTCAAGTCCAAAAGATACTTCCGTATCGCTTTCCATTGTAAAAAATTGACTTCTTGGATCTTGAAAAACGGACGAAATTAATTCTCCAACTTCTCCAATGTTCTTGTTTTCTATATTTTTGCTATTTACCAAGATATAGCCATTAAATATTCCATCATAGAACTCCGGTATTAAATGGTTTAAGCACCTAAGTAATGTTGATTTTCCACATCCACTTTCGCCACAAAGAACTATGCAATCTCCTTTTGATATGCTGCCAATTACATCATCTAACGACTTTTCCTTTTTGCCTTCATAGGAAAAATCTATTTTAAAATCTAAAATATTTTCGTCCTTCTTGCCTTTATCGTACATAAATTCAATACCTATTTATAATTTCATCAAATACCTTTTCCCAACCCGCCACAATAAATTCTCCGAGCATTTTTATGTATTCGATTGTCTCCTCTTTGCTATATCCTTTTTCAATCACTAATTTAAAAGCACTAAATTGTTGATTCATTAAAAGCTCTACCAAATCTAATTTCATCTCACTTATATTCGGGTCTATATTTTCCCTTATAAATTGTTTTGTTATGGAAATTTTATTATTCATCATTTCACGAAATATTGCTTCTACAGAACTGCCTTTACTTGAGCAAAGTATTAGTTTGCACTCCTCGTAATATTTAAATAACACATCTACATATCCTTTGGTTTCTTTCTGAATGCTACGCAAAAAATGATCAAAGTTTTTATCTACGCAATATTCCATATATGAGTATTCGTTCTCTTTTCTTTTCACACTTATAGCTTCTAAAAATTCTTTTATCAAACTATAAAAAAGTTCATCTTTCCCTTTATACCTTGTATAGATTGCTCCCGTTGTAACTCCCGCTCTTTTAGCAATATTGCCTATTGAAGCAGCCTGAAATCCATATTTCAAAAACTCTATTTTAGCAGCTTCAATAATTGGTTTATCAAGTTCATGGTTTCTATTTGCCATGTCCATTCCTCCATTCTTACAAAACTTTAATTTTAATAATATAATCAATAATTGAATTATCAATAATGATATTATTGATTATACATCAGTTAGTCTTAGTTGTCAAGACATATGTTACACTTAGAGAAATATTCTTTTACAACTTGGTTTGGTATCTTAAAATTTAATGATATTTTAGCTGTATTGTTATATCTATTTTGATGCTTATTTATTTGCTTAATTAGATCTTTTTCTCTTGTAAATATTTTTCTGTTATACACTATTTTACTATCTTCTCTATGGCTTCTTTCTACTTTTCCATTTTGCTATGGTGAGTATGGTCTTATTCTTTTAATCTTCATTCCTAGTTTTTGTGCAACTTTTTCAAATGTGCTTGTTTTGTCTGTCTTGTCACCATCGTTTACAAATTCATATCCGTTATCTACTTGTATTGTGTTTATTTTGAATCCTAATTTGTTTTCTAGTTCTATTAAAAATTTACTTGTTTCGTATGTGCTTTTTTCTTTAACTATTTTTAGTATTCTTTTTCTGCTAAATTCGTCTATTGCTGTTATTTGATAGTATTTATATCCATATACTGGAAACTTTATACACTCTTGTGGAACGTATTTTATATCTACTTGTACATTATCTCCTGGATATTTGCCGTCTAGTTTTATATACTTTGTATAGCTTTTACGGCGCTTTTCCACGTTTTTGTATCCTTTTACACGTATTTGTCTACACATGCTCCAAAAACTTCTTGCATAGCCTTTTGCTAAGCATCTAACGTATACTTCTGCTAGTCCGTAGATACCGTTTCTTCTATACATATCTTTTATCAGTTTAAGTTCTTCTTCTGTGTGCGCATTTGGGCTATTGTGTGGTCTTCTTGACTTAAGTGCTAGGCTTCTAACTGTTCCATCGTATTTTGCTAATTGTCTGTAAACGAATTGGCGATTTGTATGGTAGCGTCTTGCGGCTTTTGTTGCTCCATATTTTAAGGCATAATCACATAATCTCTTGCGAAAACGCATTTCTTCTGTTATATTTATCATGAGAGAGGTTCCTTTCTGGTTTTTTTTGTTGTCAAACCTATTATATCAGAATACCTCTCTTTTTTTATTGTTTTTGTAACATATGTTATACCACATAACAAATAAAATTTACGCTCTTGACTTTCATGTGCTAAAAGCTTATACTGTAATTAGTGGACTATGCTTTATATAAAATTAAAGGAGGTATATTATGAGCGAAAAATATCCATTAAATGTTCCTACTCCAACGCATTTCACATACGTGGTAAAGGACCTACCAAAAGTTACAGTTGAGGAGCGTGAAAAAGCTCTTAAGGCTACTCACTACAACGAGTTTGCGTTTCCATCGGGGCTATTAACTATTGATATGCTATCTGACTCGGGTACAACTGCCATGACTAACACTCAATGGGCATCTTTATTTTTAGGCGACGAGGCTTATGGCAGAAATACTGGCTACTACGTTCTTCTTGATACTTTTAGAGACATCTTTGAACGCGGCGGAGAAAAGAACTGGAAAAAAACTTTAGATCTAGTTAGAACTGATTGCCGAGATGTTGAGAAGATGATGAACGAGGTTTATCTATGTGAATACGAGGGCGGCCTCTTTAATGGCGGCGCTGCTCAAATGGAAAGACCTAACTCCTTTATCATTCAACAAGGACGTGCGGCTGAATCGGTTCTTATGGAGATAGTTAAAAATATATTGACTGAGCGTCATCCTGGTAAAGTCTTCACTATACCATCAAACGGTCACTTCGATACAACTGAAGGCAATATCAAGCAAATGGGTTCCATCCCAAGAAATTTATATAATAAAAAACTTTTATATGAAATACCTGAGGGCGGCAAATATGATAAGAATCCATTCAAGGGCAATATGGACCTAGAAAAACTTGAAGAGCTAATCAATGGCGTTGGCGTCCAAAATGTTCCATTGATATTTATGTGCATAACAAATAACACTGTTTGCGGTCAACCTGTTTCTATGGCGAACATTAGAGAAGTTAATAAAATCGCTCACAAATATAATATACCACTAATTTTTGACGTAGCTCGTTGGGCAGAAAATTCTTATTTCATCAAGATGAATGAAGAAGGCTACGAAGATAAGTCCATAGCCGAGATAGCAAGTGAAATGTTCTCATACTGCGACGGCTTCTGTATGTCAGCTAAAAAAGATGGCCACGCTAATATGGGTGGTATGCTTGCCTTTAGAGACAAGGGTTTATTCTGGCAAAAATTCTCTGATTTTAATAAAGATGGCTCCATGAAGATGGATGTCGGCGTAAGACTTAAAGTTAAACAAATTTCTTGCTACGGCAATGACTCATACGGCGGCATGAGCGGTCACGATATCATGGCACTAGCTGTTGGTCTATATGAAAGCTGCGATTTTAATTACATGGACAGCCGTGTTAAGCAAGTAGAGTATCTTGCTCAAGGCTTCTACAAAGCAGGCGTTAAGGGCGTTGTGCTTCCTGCTGGTGGTCATGCTGTTTACATCAACATGGATGAATTTTTCGATGGCAAGCGCGGTCACGATACTTTTGCTGGCCAAGGATTTTCACTTGAACTTATTAGGCGCTACGGCATAAGAGTTGCTGAACTTGGCGATTTCTCTATGGAATATGATTTAAAAACTCCTGAGCAACAAGCTGAGCTAGCTAACGTTGTGCGTTTTGCAATTGATAGAAGCAGACTTAGTCAAGAGCACCTTGATTATGTTATAGCCGCTGTTAAAGCACTTTATGAAGACAGAGAAAGCATTCCAAATATGAGGATACTTTGGGGCAAGAACCTACCAATGAGACACTTCCACGCATTTTTGGAACCATATAAAAACGAAGAAAAATAATTTATATAAAAGAGGCGAAAATTTTATCTTTTCGCCTTTTTGTGTACATACAAAAAAGAGATGTGAATAAAAATCACATCTCTTTATCTTATGCTTATAAATTTTCCTTCTTTAAAAATTTTTCTCACATATTTTTCAAAGTCTTTTTTGCTAAAGTCTAAGACTCTTTCACATTTTATGCACTTGAGCCTTATTCCTACATCCACTGAAATGATTTTAAATTCATCACTTCCACATGGATGAGACTTTTTCATCTTAACAATGTCATCTAGCCTATACTCAAGCATTAGTAATCAAAGACCTCGCCTTCAATTTTCTTGTCTTCGATAAGTTTATTGACTCTATCAAGGTCGTCTTTGCTAAAAACTATCGACAAGCCGCAAGATAAGCTAACGTGTCTTGGTGTTGGTATCATCTTGTACTCTATAGCTTCACTCTTAAAAACTCCTTCTGCAAGTATTGCGTGGTGAGTCGAGTTAAAGCTTAAAACGTATTTTTTCATTATGATAAAACTATATTTCTATCTGCTTTTTCTAATGTTTCGTAAATAGTATACATATTAGAAATTTCGCCAACTGCTAATTTTTCTTTTAAGCCGTAGAAGTCAAGACAAGTTCCGCAAGAGATAATCTTAACGCCATTGTCTGCCATGCTCTTAATATCGTCAAGTACTTCGCTTCCTTCACAAGTTAATTTAACTCCACCATTGAAAAATACAATAGTTTTTGGTAGTGGAGCTGTTTGTGAAACTGTGTATAAAAAGCTCTTGATTAGTATAGCACCAAGTTTTTCATCGCCGTGACCCATAACGTTTGTGCCTACTCCTATAACAAATGTTTCGTCATCAGATTTTAGTTCAACTGCATGATCTTTGTTGATAGTTACCTTGTAATCTTCGCCAACTGCTTCAACTGTAGCCTTTAAGCCCATGGACTCAGCTAATCTTGATAAGTTTTCAGTAGCAACTTTATTATCAACAAGTGTGCAAACTACTCCTGTTTCCATTGCGTCCAATTCTTTCTTTGTTAATATAACTGGTTTTGGACATTCTAATTTTCTTGCATCTATTTCCTTCATAAATACCGCCTCCTAATTATAATTTATACTTAAAATTCTCTTATGTCAAGATATATTCATCTATTATAAATAAATCTAATAGTTTATCTTATTTTCATTGAATAAATTGTTATATTTTCGTCAGACACTATTGCGATAAAGTCACCACTCATATAAATATTTCTGATGTCTTCTTGCATGTCCTTCATATAGTATTTGCCCTTGAACGGAATATAAATTTCTCTTTCTGAATAAACGATATAATCATTATTATGCTTAAGTAGGCTTCTTACATTTTGATTAAATGTGTGTTCTTCCAAAACTTCTGCCTTATTATTAAGCGTCATAAGCTTGTCATCACAAAGAAGATAAACTTTTCCTTCATCTATGGCAATGTCTTTAAGAGTGTTATACTCTTTTTTAAAAACTATGGATGACTCTTGCATATAGTAAAGTCCCTTGTTTGTTGCGACTATCTTCATATCTTTAAGATTGCCGATAAAGGCAATGACTTCGTCGTTAAATTTATAATAAAGTTTATTCTCGCCTTTTCTGTTAATTTCTTTGTACAAAGATGCTTTGATATCGCTCGAATAAGGGTCAAATGACGCTATCTGCATAGTTTTAAAATCTTTATCAACATTGTATGTCAAGATTGGGTTCAATGCCTTATATCTAAAGCGTTCAGTAAACTCATCGTCGTAAGTACGAAGCGTTTCATTGAAATTATCGCTTAGCCAAGCTGTGAATCTGCCATCCTTTTCATCGATAAAAGAAATAGCTTCATCAAAATTAAAGCTTTTCACATCTTTTAGGTCATCATAGCTCAAAATATTGACAACACCATTAGGGGCGTCAGTTGAATAAATGTACTTGTCCTTAAAAAGTACGTTTGCAGTTTTAGCCTCAAAGTCTCTTCTCATAACGTCTTCGTCGCTTAGTCCTGTCATAACAAGTGTACCATCTTTATGATAATAAATATGACCATTTCTGAAACAAACTCTCATATCAGAGGTTAAATTTCTTGAATACACTTTATCAAGACTAAGTGTCTTCTCGCGATTGAAATTGAGCTTCATCATTAGATCCACAATTTTTTGAGGAAAGGCAAATGTCGCCGCAAGCACTAAAATTAAAACTATGGCAATGCTTATGAGTATTCTTTTGTAAATATTCATTTCCTTAAACATTTTAATAATAATCCACTTCTCCCATCTTGCCGTATGAAGCTAAATCATAAGGCGCAAAAACGCCTCTATCTGTAACAACTGCCGAAACAAGTTCAGGAGGAGTCACATCGAAGGCTGGATAATATCCCTTAACGCCCTTCATTACATGGCTCTTGCCCATAAAGGATGTCGCTTCATGAGGATCTCTTTTTTCTATACTTATATCGTCAATCGATTTGCCTAAATCAGGTATGCCTGTTACAAAATATGGTATACCCATGTATTTTGCGCAAATTGCTAGCTGCAAAGTGCCAACTTTATTCACAACATAGCCTTCTTTTGTAATGCTATCGGCTGCCGAAGTAAATAAACTTATATTTTTTTCTTTCATCGTCCACGCGCCCATATTGTCAGTGATGACTGTAACGTCCTCGCCTTGACTTCTTAGTACTGAAGCTGTTAGTCTAGCTCCTTGTAAGAATGGTCTTGTCTCTGGACAATAAACTTTTATCTTTTTACCAAGCTCTTTTGCCCTAAGCATCATGTAGCCGACTATGGTCTCGCCAAAGCATTGCGTCATGATGGCGCCTTCGTCTGGCATTAGCTTTGCTAAATTTTTTGCCACCTCGTTTATGGCTGAGTATCTTCTCTCTAAGGACTCAAGTGCTCCTTTAAATATTTCTTCGTAAGGAACTAAACCTTTTTCAATCGCATCCTTGGCAATGTCATAGGCCCTTTCAGTTACTTGCATCATTCTAAATGATGTTGTTTCTCTAGCATTGGCAAGAGCAAGCTTTGCTTCGTTCATGTGCTTAATAAATTTACCTTCAGTAAAATCTTTTGCTTCATAAGCAGCAAGTACCATGCCCATAAAAGCAGCAGTATACGGTCCAGCGCTTTGAGTCACCATATTTTTGATGGCGTCTCTCACTTCTTTGTAATTAGAGCAAATTTCGTAGCGCGTTTCAATTGGATATATTCTTCTATCAAGTATCTTGACCTTGCCGTCTTCAAACCAAGCAACGTTCTCATACTTAAGCATGAAACCAAGGTCTTTGTCCATCCTATTATTTTTGTCCATAGGACTTCATCCTCTCAATTACTGCATCTATATCGCTTTTCTTTAATACATGAACATCGTCTTCAAAGCGTACTATGTGATACATCTTTGCGATATATTCAATGGTTCTTGCATTAGAGTAAGCTTCTTTCAAATCACTACCAAGCGCTAAAACGCCGTGATTAGCAAGTAAACAGCCCTTTCTATCTTTAAGTGCACAAAGAGCCTTCTCAGCTAAATCTTGTGTGCCAAAAACAGCATATTCAGCGCATTTTATATCTTCTCCGCCAAGATCAGCCATGATGTAGTGAAGTGCTTCAAGTGGTCTTCTAAGTGTGCTATAGCTAGTTGCATATATCGAGTGCGTATGAACTATGCTCTTAATATCAGGTCTGTTTTTATAAACAAGCGCGTGTAAAAATGATTCTGTTGATGGCTTATTCTTGCCCTCTAAAATATTTAGATCTAGATCCATAACTACAAGATCATCGAAATTCATATTGTCATAAGCAATTCCCGATGGTGTGATAACCATCGCCTTTTCATCCGGGTCATATATACTTAAATTGCCTGCTGTACCGACTGTTAACTCATCTTTAATCATTTTTTTAGCGTATTCTATAAGTAATTTTTTATCTTGTATAAACATCTAGTCACCTTCTATATTTTTAATATCTTCTTGATCATCGTCAGTGTATGATTCTTGTACATAGTTCCTATCAATCTTACCTGTGTCTTTAACTTCATCAGCGAATGTCAATATAACTTTACCAAGGTTTTCGCCTTCCTTAAGCTCAACCTTTAGTGATTGCTTAAGAATGAATCTATCGATGACAACGCCTTTGCCTTGCTCAGTTATAATTATTGCGCCTATCTTTGGCATTTTATCAACTAATTCATTGTATTGATCAGCCTCATAATTTAAACAGCACATAAGTCTTCCGCATAGACCAGATAATTTACTTCCGTTAAGAGTCAAGTCTTGGTTTTTAGCAAGATTTATGCTTATAGGTGAGAACTCACCTAAAAATGATGAGCAGCATGTTTTTCTGCCGCACTTACCAACTGATGGTATGCATTTGGCTTCATCTCTAACGCCAACTTGTCTAAGCTCAATACGCATTCTAAATATTCTTGCTAAATCCTTAACTAGCTCTCTGAAGTCAACTCTGCCCTCAGCCGTGAAGAAAAATATAACTTTATTCAAATCAAGAGTGAAGTCAATATCGAGTAAATTCATTCCAAGGCCATATTCTTCGTTCTTTTGAATAAATATCTCTCTTGCCTCTGCCTTTCTTATGTCGTTGTCCCTCTTTTGAGCGATGTCCTCTTCAGTAGCCTTTCTTATGATTGGCTTAAGAGGTATACCAAACTCGTCAAGGTCTATCTCCTTATTAGCGACGACAACATCACCTAGCTCAAGTCCTCTAACTGTCTCGACTACGACCTTGTCATCAGTAGTAAATTCTTGCTCCATCGGATCAAAATAAAATATTTTTCCTATGGGCTTAAATCTAACGCCTATTATTTTTTTATTCATATAATCACCTATCAAATTTTTCTATCATATTTAAAACTAAAGTCTCTAGGTGCAGCCTAAAATTACCGCTGTTACCTAAATATCTCTTAGTCTCTTCTATCATGTCAATGCTATCTACCAAATCATATAGCGCAAGCCCTTTAAGATTTTTAATCTCATCTTTATAGTCAAGATTAACTATCCTATCAGCACTCGAGGCTATATCCTTGATAAAAATTTCAAAGTATGTAAGTATTTTTTCAATATTTTCTTTATTTTCTTCAAAAAAATCAATTTCTTTAACGCTCTCATAACGCTTTTTCTTTAATACTTTAATGGCTGCATCTATGCTCATCTTTCTAAGAGTCATCTCTTTTTCATCTTCTATAAAAGATTTAAGCGCGCTTATATCACCCATGGATATGGATGCGTAAAGCTCTTTATTGTCTAGCTTTGGATAATTTTCATTGATATAATCCATAAGCTCATTTTTATTAAGAGGCATAACTCTAATCACTTTGCTTCTTGAGATGATGGTGTCAAGTATCATGTTAAGGCTCTTAGTAACTAAGATGACTACAACATAACTTGGTGCCTCTTCAAGTGTTTTTAAAAGAACGTTTTGGCTCTCGACTTGAATGTCTTCTGCTCCTAAGAGCATATAAACTTTTCGGTCTAGCTCAAAAGGTCTTATATAAACGTCTTTTGCTATGGACTGAGCATCCTCTTTCTTGATTTTTTCGCCCTTGCCAAACAAGGCAAAATCTGCCTTTTTATCTGGGATTTTAGAATTAAGAAGAAGCCCTGCAAATTCCATCGCAAGGCTTTCTAGATAATCACTGTCTTTGCCTTCAAAAATATAGGATGATACAATTTTTTTATTATTGATATCGTTATAAAGTATTTTTTTTACTTCATCATTCCCAAATATTTTCTCAAACACAAATTTTCTCCTATACTCTTAAAAATTCTTCTACGTTTAATACAAATAATGTTGCTCCACCAACTTTTACTTCAAGTGGATAAGGTACAAAAGTATCTCCAGGCATAGTAACAGTAAGTAAAGATGTAGTTATCTCTCTTGTTTTGCAATTATGATCAACAAGTTCCTTAACTTCATTTACTTTATCGTCTTCAACACCTATTAGTAATGTAGTGTTACCAGATTTTAAAAATCCGCCTGTTGAAGATAATCTTGTCACTCTATACTTTTTTTCTGTAAGTGAATCCATAAGTGCATTTACGTCTTGATCTTGAACAATTGCTACAATTAGTTTCATACTACCACTCCTTCATTAATTTTTTTACTTCATCTAAGGCTTCGTGAGCAAGGCTCTCTTTATCCTTAGTACCATCCAATTTGATTAGCTTCATGTGATTTTCTTCATAAAGCTTTAAGTAGGCTAGGTGAACCTTTTCTTGGAAGTCCTCTCCCAAAGACTCTATCCTGTCTAGTTCACCAAGCTTTTTAAGTCTTTCATAAGATTTTTTTGCATCCAAATCCATAAGTATAGTTAGGTCGGGTCTAAAGCCTTCTAAGAAAAAATCATTTATCTTCATAACCTCATCTACACCAAGTCCTCTCACTATGCCCTGATAAGCAAGTGATGACAATAAAAATCTATCTAGTATGACAGAAGTGCCTTTACGTACATTTGGCTTAATCACTTTGTCATATAGTTCAGATCTTGATGCTGCGAATAAAAGTGCCTCTGTATGATAATCCATATCCTTATTAGCTTTGTCAGCTAAGATATCTCTTATCTTCTCGCCAATATTAGTCGAGCCAGGCTCTCGCGCATTTATATAATCAAGGCCCATCTCATCGAAGTAGCCTGTGATTGCGTTTATAACAGTGCTCTTGCCGGTTCCGTCTTGTCCTTCAAGAGCTATTACTAGTCCCTTCATTAGTCAACTACAACCAATGAGTCTTGGTCTTCGCCAAGTAGGCCAACAATATTTAAGTCTGATTCCTTAAGGAATTGTATGTGATCAAGTATCTCTTCAGTAATCTCTTCGCCAGGAACAAGTAGAGGTACTCCAGGTGGATAAGGGATTATTGGTGATGTTACTATCTCTCCAAGTGAATCCTTTAAGCTAATTATCTTCTTTGATGAGTAATATGCATCCGCTGGTCTAATAATAATCTTTGGATCAGGCATATTAACTCTTATATGCTTAACCTCTTCATAAGAAAGATTCTTTGAAAGGTCTCTAATTGCTTCAAGAAGCTTTTCATAGTCTTCGTCTTCGTTCATAAGCGTTGCAAATATTAGAGCGTAGTAATAATCACTCATTTCAAGTCTAATATTGTGTCTTTCATAAAGCTCTTTTCTAAGTCTTGAGCCCTTAACGCCTTCAAGCTTGAATAATATTTTAGTATTGTCCTTTGATTTGATAGTTTTATCAAAGTCATCGCCTTCAAAAACTTCAACTCTGTCAATCTTTTTAAGCTCTTCGATAAATTCTAGACACTTAGTTACATTGTGATGAAGCTTTTCTCTGCCTTCACCGTCCATGTATGCACAAGCTGTTTCGTTTGATAGTGTAAATAGATACGATGGTGAAGTTGTTGTATATAGCTGGAATCTATCTCTAAGTTTATTTGTATCAATTCTTTCAGAACCAACATGAATCATAGATGTTTGTGTAAAACCAGTAAGTGTTTTATGAGTTGAGTGTATAACTATGTCCGCGCCGCATTCAAGAGCTGACTTAGGTAGTCTGTCATCAAATTTCATGTGAGGTCCGTGAGCCTCGTCAACCATAAGTATCTTGCCATAGTTATGACAAATTTCTGCTATCCTTTCAAGGTCTGAAGCGATTCCGTAGTAATTA
This sequence comes from Fenollaria massiliensis, assembly GCF_000312505.2. Classification (GTDB taxonomy): domain Bacteria; phylum Bacillota; class Clostridia; order Tissierellales; family Peptoniphilaceae; genus Fenollaria; species Fenollaria massiliensis. Next base: position 262,747 of record NZ_HG326225.1, read on the forward strand.
GTGTGAGTTACTACAACAGCCTTTACCTCAGGATTGTCAAGGATTAAGTCTTCTATCTCATCTGGATCAACCCCAGTTAGAACATGATAGTCATCGTTATACTTTGGATATACATAAACAGGATTTAACCTATTTAGTATCAAAGCGTTATATACTGATTTATGGCAGTTTCTTTGAACAATGATGGTATCACCTGGCTTAGTTATAGTTGAGATAGCAATATATATGCTACCAGTAGAACCATTAACAGCGTAGTAAGTGCTCATAGCACCAAATACTTTAGCAGCTTCTTGCTGACTCTCAAGAATAACTCCTCTTGGCTCAAGCAAATTGTCCATGCCATAAGTTTCTGTCGTGTCAATAGCTGGGATGTAATCGCCCCAGTTAAATAGTGTGTTCTTTCCCTTATGTCCAGGCATGTGGAAAGAAACCGAATTTTCGTCTTTTAATTTTGATAATGCTTCAAAAACAGGTCTTTTCATTAAAAACTCCTTTACACTCTATATATTTCAGTTTTTTTGCGAATGGTTCTGTACCATGTGTATATCATAATTAATATCAATATTAAGCTAAGCACATAAAGAATGTTCTTTGCTCTAGCTATTCTTAAAATATTTGCAAGGCAATAGAATAATCCCGCTAAAAAGAATAAAAGCGATGCCCTCTGTATATTTACATTTCTTCTTCTGACAGCATTTTTAAAAACGCTTAAGAAAATTAATACATTAAGTATTAAAGCGATTATGGTTCTAAATACTTCCATAAAGGTACTGATTCTGTCTTGGAACCAGCCATTTTGCGGAAGCAGTGTTAGTATCATCAGTATCGCACTTAATAAATAAATTATGTTTGATGCATCTGGCATCCTTCTCTTTTTTAGTGTTCTTGCCGCTAGATAATAAAATATTATCAAAAGTATTGGTATCATAAGTGAACTTATAAATAAAGAGATGTTTGTAAGCCTTATAATCTTCTCATCATCCGATAAAAACAAAGCATAAGTCCTGATACCTAAGAAAAGGGTGACAAAGACCACATACGTCTTGGTAAATATGCTTTGCAGCTTAAAATCTTTGTCAGCATAATTATATTTATTTATAAAATTGTCCATAACAAATATTATTACTATATATAAAAATGTAAATATTGGTTCTAATATTTTTTGTAGCATTAAATCACCTCATATCAAGTGAGTTTTAATCACAAATTGGTAGCGGTTTTTCATTAAATCATAAGCCTTTTGAAGCTCTTCTTCATTCTCAAATAGACTAAAGACACTCGATCCTGAGCCGCTCATCATGGTTTTGAAACCGCCCAAAGCACTCATTTCATCAAAAAGCTTCTTAACAGCTATGTATTTAGCAAAAACAAAGTCTTGCATATTGTTTTTAACCCTTTTAAAATCATCTTTTTTTATAAGATCTTCAATAGCTTCACTACTTAAGTAGTCTCCATCAAAGGACATGCCTTCGTAAACATCTTTCGAGCTAATGTTTATGCCAGGATTAACTAAAAGTACATTATATTTTTTAAGTCCTTCTACTTCTTTAATTTTTTCGCCTCTACCTGTGCAAATGGCAGCCGACCTAGCAGTAAAAAAATTACAGTCGCTACCAAGCTTTAAAAGAATATCAAAATATTCTTCTTTTGTCAAGGATAAATCATAAAGCTCATCAAGCGCCCTAACTGTTTCATAAGCGTTTGAACTGCCACCAGCAAGACCAGCGCCCATAGGTATATTCTTCTTAAGCTCTATACTTAATCCTTTTATATCTCTTATCTCTTTTACTAAATCATAAGCTTTCTTCATGATATTATCCTTTATATCAATATTGCTATTGATAATAAAATCTTCTGCCTTAGCAAAAACTATCTCATCATAAAGATTAATTTTAGACATAAGAGTGATGATGTCATGAAAGCCATCGTCCCTTTTGGATATGACTTCAAGATGCAAATTAATTTTCGCATAAGATTTTGTTTTTAACATGACCTTACATACTCCTCCACTCTTACATTCATTATAACACATTTTAAATTCAATGTATAGTTTTATTTTTATTTAAAATATTGCTCATGATATTGACGCGAAATTAATCTTATAAAAAATATTTTAAGCGTCATAATAATTATAAAAATATATTTATAAAAATTTAATCATAATCCATAAAAGGCAAAAAAAGTCCTCACATCGCTGTGAGGATATTTTTTAGATTATTTTTACTACTACTGTCGATGTTAGTACATCTGAATAAGTATACGATATAACCTGATCGTTATTTTGTCCATCTTCTAGAGTAACTGTGAATAGATTTGGATATGCTGAAGTAATTACCCCCTGTGCCTCGACAAAGGTATTTCGACCAACATTTGTCGTTAGATGCACTTTTTTACCTAAAATACTCTCAACACTTCTTCTAATTCTCTTAATCTCGTTCATAAGATGAATCCCACCCTTCATATACTTCATAGATTTTATCTACATCTATATATAGTATAGCATAATTAATAAATTTTGTCAATCATTTATATATATTTATTTTATAATTGTACTAAAGTAATTACAGTAATTAGTTTTTGTTCATGCTCGTAAACTTGATTTTAACGTCCATTTCCTTGCCATTTCTATTAATCTTAAGAGTGGCTTCGTCACCAAGATTGTAGCCGAACATTATTGACTTAAGTGTATTAACATCTGTAACTTCTTTGTCATCTACCTTTAGTAGTATGTCGCCTGCCATGATGCCAGCTTTGTCAGCTGCAGTACCACTTGCAACGCTTAAGACGATAACGCCCTTATTTGTGTTTAATTTGACTCTTAAAGCTGCTTCATAATCTTTTGCATTATAGATAGAAACGCCTAGTTGAGCTGTTTGTGCCTTGCCTGTCTTTAAGATTGAATTCAAAACGCCTTTAATCATATTGATAGGTATACTAAAGCCAAGGCCTTCTGCGTTAGTAAGCTTAACTGTGTTAATGCCTATGACTTCGCCTTTTGAGTTTAGTAACGGTCCACCAGAGTTTCCTGGGTTGATGGATGCATCTGTTTGAATTAGATTATTTATAACTTGATTTTCTACTTTTATAGTTCTATCCTTACCAGAGATAACACCAGAAGTAACTGTTCTGTTAAAATCAAGACCTAGTGGGTTACCTATGGCGATAGCGATTTGACCGATTTGTACTTTGTCTGAATCACCAAGTTCAGCAACTGGAAGATTCTTTGCATTTATCTTAATTATGGCAAGATCCATGTCCTTATCCATCCAAACTATCTTTGCCTTATGTGTTGAGCCGTCATCAAGTAAAACGTTTATCTTGCCGCCTTTACTTTGCTTTTTATTATCTTTATTTTTGCTATTGTAATCATAAGCGTTGTCATTGTCATTGTTATTATTTTCTTCGTCATCATCATCTTCATCTATATCTTCATCGTCAGTTTTTCTTTGCTTATCGCCCTTTGATCCGCCACCGAAAGGAAATTCATTTCCAAATGGAAAATCATCAAAAGCGTTATTTTTTTCTTGAACTTCTGAGTTAACAACGTGAGCGTTTGTGATGATATATCCATCTGAATTAACTATAACGCCTGAGCCAGTGCCCTTTCCTAAAGCTTGTCTACCAAAAAAGTCTCTAGAAATAACCTGAGTAGTTATACCTACAACAGATGGTATAGCCTTCTTAGTAGCTGCTTCAACTATTTCAGTCGGTTGATCAATTGTAATCTTTTGTGTATCATTCTTCGCTTCGCTGTGCATATAGTTATATACATCATTTGCCTTGTTAAACATGTAAGCTCCACCAAAGCCTGTTAGCGTACCAAAGAAAATTGAAAATATTATTGACCAGATAAGAACACCTGTTCCATAACGCTTCTTTTCTTTTTTATTTACCTCGTTATAAGAAAATTTTGCTCTGCTTGCTTGAGGCCTATCATATTGATTTGCCCTCCTATAAGTTTTTCTTTCATAAGTAAAATCATCATCAGATGAAAAATCATTGTCATTATTATTATCATTGCTATTGCTATTGCTGTTGTCATTGCAATTGTCATCACAATTATCATTATTAGCAATAATTTCTTCATCGTCAATAATTTCATTGCCAAATTCATCAAATTTCATAATTTATTCCTCCTTTTGTTTTTCTGTCTTTATTATAAACGTCTTTTGTGATAGAATGGTGATAAGGATGTGAAAATTTTAAAAGAGGTGATTAAATGAAATTTATTTCGTGGAATGTTAATGGTATAAGAGCCGTCCTTAAAAAAACTTTAATGAGTTTTTGGATGACACTATGGCTGATATATACGCATTTCAAGAGACTAAAATATCAGAAGGAATACTTATGATGGAGCGTGAAGGCTATCACGAGTATTGGAACTACGCTGAAAAGAAAGGTTATTCAGGAACCATGATACTTACTAAGACTGAGCCAAAAAATGTGACTTATGGTCTTGGCATAGCTGAGCATGATACTGAAGGAAGAGTTATAACTCTTGAGTATGATGATTTTTTCTTTGTTAATGTTTATACGCCAAATGCTCAAAATGAGTTAAAAAGGATAAAATACAGACAAGAGTGGGAAGATGCTTTTAGAGAATATCTTAATGGTTTAAGAAAAACTAAGGGCGTTGTTGTTTGCGGCGACTTAAACGTGGCTCACAACGAAATTGACCTTAAGAATCCAAAAGAAAACAGAGGCAAGGCAGGTTTTTCTGACGAAGAGAGAGAAAAGTTTAATTTGCTACTTGATTCGGGTTTCATCGATACATTTAGATACTTCTACCCTGATCTTGAAGATAAATACTCATGGTGGTCATACAGAACAAGAGCAAGATCGAGAAACGCTGGCTGGAGAATTGATTACTTCTTAGTATCAAAAGAGCTTGAAAGCAATATCAAAGACGCAGCAATCCTTGATGATGTCATGGGTTCAGACCATTGTCCAGTCTCACTTGATATAGAATTTTAGCCTCGATTTGACAAAAGTGCTTTAATTTTGTTATAATAGCATATATTAAAAAAATGAAAGGAGAAGACTATGAGAAAATTAATTAATTTTATTTTATTCTTATTAATAGTATCAAGTCTTTCTTTCGCTAAAGATGCTAAAAATCACGTATATGAGATTGATAACAATGGAGTCATTAAGACGTATAAAACTTCATGCACTACAGTTAAAGAGCTTTTAGATGATCTAAAGATTAAAATTAATGATGATGACATCGTCATACCAGATTTAGAAACAGAGCTTAAAAGTGAAGGAAAGATTAGTATAATAAAGGTAGAGATTAAAGTCGTTGAAAAAGAAGTAGATGCACCTTTTAAAACTATTAAGAAGAAAAACAAAGAACTAAACCATAATCAAAGCAAAATTTTAGTTCAAGGAGTAAACGGCAAGAACAAAGTCAAATGCAAAGAGTATTATGCAGGTGACAAACTTATTAAAGAAGAAATAATTCACGTTGAGACAATAATCAAGCCAATCGACCAAGTTTTTGAAGAAGGCACAAAAGATGTTTTCACTAACGATAGAGGTGACTTTGTCGCAAGAAAATCTTTTAAAATGGTAGCAACCGCTTATGAAGCTGGCTTCCAATCAACTGGCAAGAGGCCTGGTGACAAAGGCTACGGCATAACTGCTTCAGGCGCAAGAGCTAAAAGAGGCACAGTTGCTGTTGATCCGCGTGTAATACCTCTAGGCACTAAGCTATATATCAAGAGCTTAACACCAGGTATTCCTGATTATGGCTTTGCAATCGCTCAAGATACTGGCGGCGCTATCAAGGGCATGAGAGTTGACCTTTTCATGGATACAGTTTGGGAGTGCATGCAATTTGGTAGAAGACCAGTAATGGTGTATATATTAAAATGATAAAAAAACTAATTAAGCTATTAATAAAAATATTTTTAGCTTTGGCAATAGTTTTGGAGCTCTTAGTTATTTTTAATAACAGCAAGAGACCTACTACTTCGCCTGAGTACATCATAGTACCAGGAGCAAGATGCAAGAACAATGAGCCGATGCTCGCACTAAAGTATAGGCTTGACGCAGCGTATGAGTACTATACTATAAATGGAGGCGCAAAGATAATCACTACAGGCGCTGAGAGTCAGGGCGAAAGCATAAGCGAGGCGATGATAGCAAAAAACTATCTTGTATCACTTGGAGTTGATGAAAGTGACGTCATCACCGAAGAGAACTCTAAAAATACTATAGAAAATCTTGAGTTTGCAAGCGACATAGCTGGCAAAGATAAAAATTATTTAATCGTGTCAAATGGCTTTCACATGTTTAGGCTCGATTTAATAAGTAAATACATCGGCATCAAGCACGAGCTGTACTCAGCCAAAACACCACAAGATATACTAGTCAAAAACTATTTACAAGAAGTCGCATCGATATTTTATTTAGCGTTTAAAATAGTGACAGGAAAAGTTTAATAAGATTATATTAGGCAGAACGATTTGGTTCTGCCTTTTTCATGCAAAAAATGGATAGAAAAGTAGATCCTATCCATTTATAAATCTCAAATATTATTACTTGTCAAAAATATTTAATTTATATAGCAATGCTCTTTGTAAAATACTTTTCGTCAATGTATTTATGGTCAATAGTAATAATTGTTTTTGATGATAAATATTTCATAATATCATCAAATATCTCATAGAATAGCGTCTCGTCAAGTCCTGTGCTTATCTCATCAAAGATATATAGCTCGCAGTCCTTGTATAAGGCCCTTGCTAGTAATACTCGCGTCTTCTCGCCGCCAGATAGAGTGCTACTATCAAAACCAATATTATTTAAGCCATATTTTTCAATAACTTCATTTAGTCTACATATCTTTATAATCTCATTGAGTTTGTCCTCGTCAACTTTAGATTTGAATGTGATATTATCAATGATTGACATGTTAAACAATTTGTTCTCCTGAAAAACTGCTGATAAAGATATCATTTGATTTTCTTTGCCATTGACATAAACATGACCAGAAGTCGGCTTATACATATTAGTAATTAGTTTTGCGATGGTCGACTTACCCGAACCAGTTCTGCCGTTAATCTTTAATTTATCATTTTTATTTATAATCAAATTAAAATTATTTAGAATCTGATTGTCGCCATATTTTAGTGAAACGTCCTTAAATTGAATTTCGTTAAAGTCTTCGATTAAATCAATATTTTCTCTATCTATGCTGTTGAAAGTCTCATCTATTCTTTTAACTGAGTTTTTAAAAGCGGATATTTCTTTTTGATTTTCTATGATATTAAATATTGGATCAGTGATCATCGATGCATATAATATGATGGCGATTAGCGCTCCGACAGAGAGACTGCCTTGGCTAACACGCATACCTCCAATAAAAATTAGAGTTGCCATAATCAGATTAAACAATAAACTTACAAGTGCTTGAGAAACATTTTTAATATTTACAATTTTTTTGTCAAGCTTAGTTAATTCATGATTCTCTTCGTGAAACTCACTTGTAAAAACTTTCTCTTTATTAAATAGTTTTATATCTCTAGCTCCAACAATAATGTCAAAAAATTTATTAATTACGTTAAGTCTTTGAATTTGGCTCTTTTCAGATGCCATCTCTGAACTGTGTAAAATCTTTTGAATCACCAGTGTCGATATGGCAGATATTATAATCATCGCAAATAGCATTATGTAATCATAATTTATAATTATGATTGAACCAATTATAAAGCTTGATATTGAAAAGCCTAAATCAAATATTAATGGTATTAGTTTATCATCAAGCGATTTTAAATCGTCGATAATTACATTAAAGACGTTACTGCGTCCAGCTTGCTCTAATTGTTCAATCTTTGTACTAAGAATACTTTCAACAATCTCATCTTTTATATCTCTATTCAAATTCAATTCAAATTTCGATCCGAAATTTACAAGAGCTATTTTAAACATATTGACTAAAATATAAACAAGCGAATAAAGTATTATGTATTTAATAAATTCGCTCTGATTTCCCAATGTTAAATAATCTATAACTTTTTGAATAAAAACCATAGGAAATATGCTCAAACTACCTACGATTATACCTGTAATAAATAGCAATAAGATTTTAGGAAAATTCTTTTTATATTTATCTCTTATCATAATTGCCTCCTATATATATTTCATTAACTATTTTTTTCGAAATATATTCTTGCTTGGTATATACATCTAAAACTTTGCCTCCTTTTATTCGAATTATATAGTCAAAATAGTCAATATTATCTGTACCAATATCATGTGATACTTCAATATAAATTTTACTATTATAATTAGAAATAATTTCATCACGAACAAGTTTTTTAGTATTAATATCAATAGCTGACAATCCTTCATCGACTAAAATAATATCTTTTTTAGCTAAGGCACAGGTCAAGATGTTTACTACTTGCTTTTCGCCACCGCTTAGTTCATTACAATTATTTGAATTTACTAACCTATTAACAATAGTCTTAGGTAATTTGTTCAAATAAGAACAAATGTCTTTTTCATCGTATGCATTAAAATGTGTAAGTTGTTCAAGAAAAGGTACTGAAAAAACATGTGAGTTTTGAGTGATATAAAAAACTTTCTCTGAAGCAAATTCAGATAAATTATTACTTATGCTTTCATTGTTTATATATATGTCCCCTCTATCGCGCTCAATTTGTCCAACAATGGTCTTTAGTAGTGTTGACTTGCCACTGCCGCTTTCACCTATTATTAGATATTTATTTCCTGATTTAAATTCAATATTTACCGGTCCTAAATAAAAATCATTTATTGCATATTCTAAATTTTCTAATTTCAAAGAAGATATTTCATTATATTTAGGCAGTATGCAGCTACATTCTTTTTCATTTTCTAAATACTCATTTCCTATTTCTTTTGCTTCTCTAACAATTTCCTTGCAAGAATTTATTGCATTTACATCATTTAAAATATATTTAATAGGATAAATAAAACTTTCAATATAAGCAAATGTTGCAACCCCTGCTCCAATGGTAATTTCACCACTAATAAGTAAATAGCCTACCATTATAAAAGCTGTAAGACTGACTAAATCCATAACAAAACCGTTAACAATATTAACAAAAGTTTTAAATTTGCCAAATGCTAATTTTTGATCTTCTGTTTCAGATAGTCTTTGATAATGATATTTTCTTATTCCACGTTTTGATGCTTCATCCAGTCCCATATGCCCCAAGTAGAAGTCATTTAAAATGTCTGTATAATTACCAAAACTATCTTGATAAAATTTTCTTTTTTCTGCTAATTTCTTAGCAGTTATTTTAGGGACTATTACACTTATAAGCGATGCTAAAATAATAGCAATGGCTATCCTATAGTCCACAAAAACAACTAAGGAAACTGTATATATAAGTAATTGAACAATAGATTTAATTATATCGACATATGTTGACAAGTATTCATCTTCTATGATTTCAACATTATTATTTGTTATGGTTAAATATTCACCAACGCTTTTTTCTTTAAACACATAATTAGGTCTTCCGAAAATTGACTTGAAAATAATGTCTTTCGTATACTTAACGAATTCCTTATCCCTCTTCCATTCATTGTATTGTGATATAAATTGAAATATAGCGCTACCTAATATTAACGCCAAATATGTAAATCCCAAGTTTATTAATAAATTTTTAGTGTTATTACCTATACTGTTAAACAATTCTTTTTGAACATATGGTATTAACGCTATACACATAGTATATAATAGTGAAAAAATAAGTTCTATTATAGTTGATGTTTTTATTTTTTCCAAAATTTTGATTTTAAATTTCATAATTGCCTCCTATTATATATAATGTTTTGCTTACTAATTCTCATTATAATAAATATATTATAACACATTTTTTTCAAAAACAATATTTTACTTATTTTTTAAATTTATTAAACGTCACTTAGCTTTATTTAGCGCATGCAAAAAAACTCTTGAGCCACGGCCCAAGAGTTTTTTCATATAATTAAATCTATTATCTTCTTCTTCCAAAAAACATATTAACTATCCAAATTAGTACAACTGCGCCGACAACGCCAACGATTACATCATTAACGAAGCCTCCCTTTGCCTCAAAGCGTGCGATTTTGGCAATCCATCTACCAATGCCGCCGCCTATAAGTCCAGCTAATATATTTTTAATCCAGCCCATTTGTTTATCAGTTTTCATTATTAATGAAGCAATCCATCCTGATAAAGCTCCTACTATAATTGAATACATAATATCTCCCCCTTTTTATACTATTACCCAAAACAAAAAAATATTAAAATAATATAAAAATTTTATTGCAACCCCCCCCATAAATGATATAATTAGTTAAAGGAGTGATATATATGAATCGAATTCTAAAAAAACATAGCTTTAAATATTTATTAACAATAATATTAAGTATAGCTACATCGTTTTTATTTTCTGTTTTTGCTATAAGGCTAGGTAAAGTTATTGACGTAGTTGTTAATAAGAATAGCTCACTTAAAGATAAAATTTTATCTTGTATTCTTATTATTTTTCTATGGTTTGTTCTTTCTAGTATCTTTAGTTATGTTAAAAGTAAATACGCATCTGATGTAATAAAAGATCTAAAAATGCATCTATACAACTCAATAGGAAAGAAGGAAATATCAGACTATATGAGTGTATCCAATGAGTATTATTTGAATAATCTAACTAAAAACATTGATTTTTATAATGATAACTACTTAGGACCAAAGTGCGATATTGTTTCAAACATTATAAGTGCAATTGTGAGTGTAGGTACTATATTTTTTATTAATTGGAAACTTGGTCTTTCTTTTGTAGCAGTTACTTTAGTAACAATTATTTTATCACAGCTACCTGGTGTAATTATGGCAAAGAAAACTGTTAAGTTTTCAGAAAGAAATGCAGATAATCTAAAGCTTATAAATAATAATTTATCAGGATTTGAGCAAATAAAGCTCCTTAATCTCTTTGATATTTTTCAAAATATCTTCAAGAAAAAAGATAATGATTTTGAAAACGTAAGACTAGAGTACATGTTTGCCTCTCGTTTTGCAAATACTTTGGGAATATTTTTCAGCTTCTTTGCTCAACTTGCCTGTATGTCTATAGGCATCTGGTTTGTATTGCGTGGAGATTTAACAGTAGGTCTCTTAATATCTTCTATAAACTTATTGAATGGAGTTTTTAGTCCAGTTCAAGAATTTGCTCAAAACAAAAATCTAATGGGTACAGTTAAAGATATCGTTAAAAACTTTGAAGATATAATGAGTACAGATAGCGAAGAAAGCCTTGACATAAAGCTAAATGATAATGTTAATAGCATAGCCATTAAAAACTTAAGCATGGATTTTAAAGATAAGCATATATTTGACAATTATAATGTTAATTTTGAATGTAATAAAAAGTATGCTATAGTTGGCGAGTCTGGTAGAGGTAAGTCAACATTAGTAAAACTAATAATGAAGTATTACTCATCCGATTCATACAGTGGTGAAGTTTTAATAAACGAAACAAACATTAATAAGATTGATACAAAAAGTCTATTCAATAAAATTGCTTATATTCAAAGAAATGATTTCTATGTGGATGGAACCATAAAAGATAATATTGAACTGTATAGAAACTTAAATATTCAACAAAACTTATATAATCAACTAAAATTTACTGAAGAATTTTTAAATAAAAACATTGAAGATGGAAGTAGAAATTTAGTTTCAACTGGTGAAAAGCAAAGGATAGATATACTTAGATTTCTAGTAAAAGATTATGATGTCCTTATTTTTGATGAACCAACATCAAACCTAGACAGAGAAACAAGTAAAACTATTTTTGATTTAATATTTAAAATAAGTAATAAGATAGTTATAGTTATAACACATACTAATTATGAGGAAACACTAAATAAATTTGACGAAGTTATTAGATTGTAAATCATCATATATTAGTAAAAAGTAAATGTAAGTACCCCCTTAATCCAAATATGGAGATAAGAGGGTATTTTAATGTAAAATTTAATTTACAAAATACTATATTTATGATAATATTTTCTTGAGGTGATTAAATGATTGACATAAGTAGAGCAAATAATTTAAGTAAAGAGGATAAATATAAGCTTGCGATCGAAATGATTAGGCGCCAATTTCAAGAGGAAACTAATTTTATAGCCAATCTTGCGAATACGGCTGCCATCATATATCACTTGATTGATGGCGTGTCTTGGTCTGGCTTTTACCTATATGACGGAACTAATCTAGTGCTTGGACCCTTTCAAGGCAAACCTGCTTGTAACAGGATAATGCTTGGCAAGGGTGTCTGCGGCACTGCTTACTCAAATAAAAAGACTATTGTCGTCGATGATGTTAATAGCTTTGCTGGCCATATTGCATGTGATTCTCTGAGCAAAAGTGAAATTGTCGTACCTATATATAATATGACTCGCGGCGTTGGCGTTTTGGACATCGACTCGTATGAATATAGTAATTTTGATGCTATTGACAAAGAGTATTTAGAAAAAATTGTTGACTATATTGTAAAGCATAGTGACACGTCACTTAGATAAAATTAATATTGAATTATCTTATTGGTATAGGCAATTTTATTATAATATTTTATATGTATTGATAAATTATTAGCTTTTTGTTACAATTGCTTTAGAAAGCTTAAATATGAAATGGAGGACATAGATGAGAGTACTACACGTCTTGACACAGCTTCCTGCTAAAACTGGTAGTGGTGTTTACTTTGCAAATTTAATATCTGCCTTTAAGGCGGCTGGCACTCAAAACGCTGCCATATACGGCGCTGAAGAAAAGCACAGAGACTTAATCGATGTAGATGCGGACGTGATAGAAGAAGTTTTATATGACACAGATGAAGTGCCTTTCCACATCTGCGGCATGAGCGACATCATGCCATATAGGTCGACTGTATACAGCGAGATGAGTGAAGATGAGATAGATACAATGCTAGAAGCCTTTCGCAAGAGACTTGTTAAAGTGAAAAATGAATTCAAGCCAGACTTAGTTATCTCTCACCACCTAATGTTTTTGACAGACCTAGTTCGTGAAATCTTTGACGATGTGAAAGTCGTTGGAATCAGTCACGGAACTGACATGAGACAAATTATGCAGCACGAAAGATTTTTAAATAGGCTTACTCATCTTAAAGACCTTGATCAAGTTTTGACCGTAACACCAGCTGAGCACGAGCAAATCGAAGAAATACTTGGCATAGCTAAAGAAAAAATTCACTTAGTTGGCGGCGCTTATAACGACAAAGTCTTCTACCCTAATAAAAATCATAAAAATGATGGCAAGATAAGACTCATGTTCGCTGGCAAAATCGTTGAATCAAAAGGCATTTTTGCCCTAGCAGCGACACTTCCATATTTAGAAAAAAATCATGACAATGTTGAGATGCACATCATAGGAAACGCATCAGATGAAGATAAAGAAAAGATGATGATGGAGGCAAATTACTCCAAAAATTTATATATAAGAGACGCTGAAAATCAATTGCTTATGGCAAAAGATTTAAGACGCTCAGATATATTCATCTTGCCGTCATACTTTGAAGCCCTTGGTTTAGTTGCGATAGAAGCACTTGCCTGCCACAAATTAGTAGTCGCTTCAGAGATAGACGGACTAAGACAATTGCTTGGTGAAAAACTTGTAAACAGCGGAATAATCGAATTTACAAAGCTTCCTCGTATACGTGACGTAGATAAGCCATATACAGAGGACATACATGCCTATGTCGAGAGACTTGCCGCAAATATAGAAAAGCAGATAGCTAGACTAGATGCTAATTTATTCACAGAAGAAATTTCAAGAGATTTGCATGAATATTCATGGGCAAATTTAGGAAAAAGAATTCTTGGGATAATTAAATAATAATTAAATAATTACTCACAGATAAAAACGCCTCATTATCGAGGCGTTAATTTTTTCTTATTTCAAAAAAACGCTAGTTTCTGAAATAATAAATATATTTTCCATTCCTTATTTCAAATAATCATCATTTTCTGAAATAAGAATCATTTTTTGCTTTCTTATTTCAAATCAAAACAAAAAAACAGAGTACGAAAATCATACTCTGCTATGTGTTTTAATAAAATTTCTTTATAAACTTTTTATATATAAATATTTTTATTTTTCTTTTATATTCCTTTGAAAAATTATTCTTCTAGTGCTTTTACTATGCCATCTAATTCATTCTCGATAAGTATATCTGCTTGACCAAGGTCTATGTACCTTGTGTTTTCTGGTTTCAAAGCAAGTGCCGCATAATCTTTCACGCCAAATTTCTCAGCTAGTGCCGCTGCCTTTGGCGCGCCGAAGATGTAGTGCTTCTTTTGGCACTCATCGCAGATGAAGTAAGCCATGTTCTCAACTAAGCCATATACCTTGATGTGCATTAAGCCAGCCATCTTAAAGGCTTTTTGAACTATCATATCAACAAGCTCTTGGCTAGATGTAACTATAACTAGTCCGTTTAATGGATACAATTGATATATACTTAGCTGTATATCTGATGTTCCTGGCGGCATATCAACTAAAAGATAATCAAGTTCGCCCCAGTTAACGTTTTGGTAGAATTGTCTTAGAACACCCATCAGCATAGGTCCTCTCCAAATAAGCGGATCTGTCTCGTGCTCCATAAGTAAGTTCATTGATACGACTTTTACTCCATTAGCCGCTTCAGCCGGCTCAATGTTCACGCCATCTTCAGAATAAATCATGCCATGAAGGCCATAGGATGCTGGTATCGACGGTCCTGTAAGGTCCGCGTCAAGTATACCAACCTTGTAGCCTTTTTTGGCTAAAGCGTTCGCAAGTAGCGTTGTTACATAGCTTTTGCCAACTCCGCCCTTTGCACTCACAACACCTATTACCTTATTTATCTTTGATTTATCATTCGCTTGTAATTTTTCAAATGCGCATTTATCTTTGCATGCCTTGCAATCACTATCACAGCTCATCTAATCCCTCCTATAGTCTATACGCTATAGATAAAAACGCTTTTACGCCGTTCTCTATAGCCTCGTCATTAAATTCATACGCCTCGTCGTGAATGTCCTTATGATCCTCTCCCACACCAAGTAGGAAGAATAATTCTCTCGCCTTGCGCCTATAGTAGCCGAAGTCCTCACTGCTTCTGATTATCTCTTTTCTCTCTTCAAATGGAAGTCCATCCATTGCTATAGCTTTTGTAAAAGAATCATAAAGCTCTTCGTCGTTCACGACCGATAGAAACTCATCCGTACTATTTAATTCTACCACAAAACCCTTCTCTTCTAAAGTGTTTTTATATTTATTTTCAAAAATATTTTTAAGTTTTGCTAGGTCATCGTCGTTATATGCTCTCAAGGTTAAATCTAGCTCTAAATTTGCTGGCGATACGCCAAAATTTTCTCCGCCAAGCTTTACACCAACAACGGTTATGAAGATGTTATCAGAAAATTTTTCTCCTTGAAGAGTAAAATCTTTGTAAGCGTCTTTTTTAATAAATGGCTCTATATCTTTAATAATTTCGCTGCAAGCATATATCGGATTTAGCGAATTTTCTGGTATGGACGCATGAGACTGCCTGCCAAGTATATTTAATTTTAAGCCGAATGACGATAAAAACAAGAGTCCCTTCTTTGTAGATATAGTTCCCGTCTTGATTCCAGCGTAATTATGAAGACCGTAAGCCTCAGTAATTTTGTATTTATCAAAAATCTCAAGAGCATCAAGCGCTCCGTAACCAGTCTCTTCAGCCGCTTGAAACAAAAAATAAACGTTCTTATCAAGCTTAGCCATATCCATTGAAAGTATAGTGCCAAGCATTATCGCCATGTGTCCATCGTGACCACAGCCGTGAAAGCGTGTCTTTTTGCTATTTACAATGCTATCCATATCACAGCGCAAAACTATTGACTTTTTGTCCTCGCCCTTAAAATATCTATAGAATAAATAAGATTTGTCCTCAAGAGGCTCAAGACCATTGACATCTTTTAAAGCATTTTTAATAAAAGCTCTAGTCTTATCCTCTTTAAAAGCCTCTTCGGGCATCTTGTGAAGCTCTTTTCTAAAACGAATAAACTTTTCTATATCCATTATCTATTTATAGACGCAGCCATAAGTTTAAATGTGTGTCTATCTCCTCTTAAAGTTCTTGAAAGTTCAAAAATATTCTCGCAAATGGCAAGGCCACCGTAACCAGAGTCGCCTATATGCTGAATGTCAGCGCCTAAAATTTTATTTCTAAGTGCAATGTCCCTAATGACTTCCTTTGGCGAACTTTCTTGCGAAGTGCCGATGGTAGTCATCACAAGAGCGCCGTTTTTGTGAGCAAGCTCGACTATAGCTCTTACGTATTCATCGAAAACACCTGGACATGTGCCAACAGCCGGTACAGAAAGTACATCAGCGCCGGCAATTAAAAAGCCTTCATAAACATCATGGTCAGCTATCTTTTCATCAACGCCCGATGAATGCATCTTGCCAGCAAAGATAAGTCCGTGGAAATATTTTTTCGCAAGTTTTATCGCCTCGTTAATACCTTCGTTGTCAACGCCAGTACCAGGGTTTCCAGTAAACATAACGAAGTCGAAGCCCATCTCATCAAGCTTTTTAATATTTTCTTCGCTCGCCTTTCTTCCCTCGCTAATATTTTTCTTTTCACTAAACATATTCTTGTCTTGAACTGGTTCTAGATTTAAACCGATAGGTCTCTTAACAAGATTTTTTAGCTTTTTAATGATGTCATCACCACTATAATCAAGGCCTTTAATCTTCTTTTCATTTACATCAAAGAAATTTAATAAAATTAGGTCAGCGCCAAAAGCCTTAGCAAGCTCAGACGATGTCACGCCATAAGTCGCAGGCTCTTGAACCACAACATTCTCAGACAAAACTATCCTCGCTTCACAAGACTTAATCGCTTGTTTCAATTCATCTTTATTTAAATTAATGATCTCGTCACCACTAAGATCAAAAAATCTCTTTAGCATATAATCACCTCTTATATATATGTACCCATTATGATAAAAAAATAGGTGAAGATTTATCTCCACCTACAGTAATATTATCTATATTGCAACTTTTCTTTCTAAATATATAGTCTCTACATTATTTAATTTATTCATAATGTCTTTATCATGTGTAATCATTATAATTATCTTGCCATTATCGTATAAATCAGATATAAGCCTTGAAATTGCTTCTTTATTCTCAAGGTCTAAGAAGTTTGTTGGCTCATCTATAATATACACACTCTTATCTGTTAATAGTGATAGATCAAATTGCGCCTTTTTCCTTTGTCCTGATGACATCTTAGATTTGTCCTCAAGCACGCCAAACTTTGATATCAAGTAATCTGCTGGTATATAAACTATGTCTGAGTATGAAAGGTCTTTTAATTCTTCATCATTAATATATATCTTGCCCTTATATCTCTTGTTATAATTAAGTATTGCCTCGACTATAGTTGTCTTGCCAGTACCATTGTCACCGCAGATAATATTGATATGTGACGCATCAAAGCAAGCGTTGACTTTTTCGTTCAAAATAGTATTATCTTTACTTAAACACTCAAAATCTTTTAGTTCAATAGTTTTTATCTTATCATCTTTATACTTAGCTGCTTCTATCTCTAAAAATTCAGCAAAATTATTGATGGCTGGTTTATCGCTTAAATATTCATTTCTTATATCAAATAGCTCTTGCACTGGTCCCCAAAACTGAGAAACATAGAGCTGTGAAGCAAAGAATGCACCTATACTTATACTGCCATTGAAAACAAAGTAGCCTGAAAGTATAGTCATCATAAGTATAACGCCATTTAAAATAAAATATATCATCCAATTTTCAACTAAGGATTGTAATTTGAATTTTTTAAACAAAGTGTTCTTATACTTTTCTAAATAATCTTTTATATTAAATAGCTGCTTCTTATCTAAAAGCCTTTCAGACTTGTTTATCTCGTACTTATCCAAGATGTAGCCGTTGATATTTTGTGTGTTTTGAATATTTTCTTCTGAGTAATCAGAAATTTTATCGCCAAGCTTGTATGAAACGTAAGCACCTACTGGCACACTTATAAGCATGACAAATGCAAGTGGTACCGATATAGTAAGCATTATCACAAAGATGAAGACCATCGTGATGAATTGAAAGACTACATTGACTGGCGTCTTGAATATGTATTTACTAACAGCATCGAGATTATGTGTGATCTCTTGATTGATCTTGTCACGACTAATATTATTAGTTTTGAGATTGTATCTTAAAAGATTATCATCAAGCTTTTCATATATATTAATGGTCGAGCGAGTACTTGCCTCTCCCTCAATGATGTCAAAAAAGTACATAACTCCTTGACCTGCCACAAACAAAATTATATTGTATATAGCGTATAAAATCATCTTATTAAAGTCCTTCGCAACTGATGCATCTATAAATATACCAGATAGATATGGACTTAAAAGAAAAGTTATTTTATATAGTATATATATGATGATGTAGCTAAAGAAATCTTTATTCGAAACATATTTTCTTAATTTCCACATAATTTATCACCCCCAAAGTTATATATATGATATCATGAGCTTAAATAAAGTGCAATACCTTTATTTATTCAATAAAATAGGTGAAGATTTCTCTCCACCTATAATCAATTTATTTTTTATAATACAAAGATGACTGCATCTCATAAAGCTCTCTGTAGTATGCATCGTTCTTCATCAAGGTCTCATGATTATCAAAGGCTTCAACTCGTCCTTCTTTCAAAACAAGTATTTTATCAGCTTGTCTCACACTTGCTAGTCTATGTGTAATAAAAAATACAGTCTTTCCTTCTGTTAGTTCTAAAAACTTTTGAAATATTTCATACTCAATCCTTGCATCAAGTGCAGCTGTTGGCTCATCTAAGATAAGTATGGGCGCCCCTGAATAAAAAGCTCTTGCTAAAGCAAGTCTTTGCCACTGACCGCCTGATATATCCGTGCTGTCCTCAAACCTCTGTCCAAGCACCTTATCTAAATTAGCTGTAAAATCTTTATCAAATCCACTTTTCTTAAGAGCAAGCTCTATCTCATCAATATTTTCTTTTTTATTTAAGTCAGATATCACAATATTTTCTCTTATACTTAAATCAAATTTCGCAAAATCTTGAAATATAGCTGCAATCTTTTCTCTATATGCTTCATAGCTGTAATTACTTATAGGCACTCCATTAATTAAGATAGCGCCATCGTCAATCTTGTAAAATCTTGATAATAACTTTACCAAAGTAGTTTTACCAGCACCATTCTCACCAACAATGGCAATTTTTTCGCCTTTATTTACACTAAAGCTAATATTATTAAGTGTTTTTTTATCGCCATTAGGATAAGTAAAGCTAATATTTTTAAACTCAATACTGTCTATATTTTCTGGCATTTCAAGATTGCCACACTCAAAATCAGTTTTTATTTCATTAAACTTAAAAAACTTTTCCATGTAAAGCAAAGTATCGTAAAGCAATGAAGAATCTTCAATAAGCCTTGACATACTGTTCATCGCATAAACAACGCTTGATGCAAACAGCATTATAGCTCCAAGTCCAAGGCTACCTTTTCTAATCGAGTAAATTATATAGATAAATGTTCCAACACTAATTAAAGCTGTTACTATCAAAAAGAAAAGAGAATTTCTAAATTTTTTCTTTCTTTCCTTGTGTACACCCTTTTTAATCTTATTAAAAGAAGCTGTATATTTATCTATAAAAAATTTATATAGATTATACAGTCTAACCTCTTTTATAGATTTTTGAAGATAACAAAGTTTGACTATAGTACTCAAGCTTTCTTGACTCTTCGCTATTAGAAACAAGTGTTTCAAAGGCTTGCGCTTGCAATGAGTAAGCTATGATGGCTTGTGGCACTAAAACAAATAGCATCGCCAAAGCTATGAGCACGTGAAAGCTAGCGAATATAAATAACATTGATACAAAGAGTATCGCATTAGAAATGATACTCGTTCCAAAAACCAATAAATTTACTGGCCTCCAGCTCGATTCAGAGCTTAAAATTTCAATGTCATTATAAAAATTATGATCTTCATAATAATCAATGGTCTCTATCTCTTCTGACTTTTTCATTATGTCATAGTTAAGCTTAAATGTTAAATCATCTGTTAGCTTGCCTTGTACCAATGTTACTAGTGGGGCAAAAACGTTATTCAAAAGAAAACTAAGTCCCCATGCAGCAAGAACGATGTATAAAATTTTATTACTTAAACTGAAGACATTGTCAATCAAGTAATTTGCAATATACAAAGTTATCGATGGCAGCAAAGCTTGTAAAGGAATCACTAAAAGCAGCACGAAGACATTGCTTTTAGACGCACGCCAAAGATACTTGAAGCTTTTAAAGTATAAACTCAAGTAATTTTTCACATTATATTTTTTCAATTGTTTCACCTCATGATATAATTATATTATTTTCTTACATCATGTAAAATTACCCTCATCGTAATACCTCCTGTGAAATTTGTAAAATTATATTTACATCTTAATTATACTACGTAATAATATTTTATTCAATAAAATAGGTGAAGATTTCTCTCCACCTATAATCAATTTATTTACTTTTTCTATAAATTCTTATCCATTTGGAAAGTTAATTTTGAAGTGAACAAAGCTCTTGTTGCGTAATCTTGTAATTGTTTCTTTGTTTCTTCGATGAAGTAAGTTGCTGTCTTTTGGTTTTCTTCTGTCAAATATTTCATAAGTTTTTTGTCGTCTAAGCCCTTTGCTCCTTTTTGAATTTCCATAACTCTTTGTCTGCCATAGACTGCCATACGTTGTAAGAACTCATGTGTATCTCTATTGAATAGCTTGTAATGTTCTTCTGCATAGTATGCGAAAACTTTTGCTAGCCAGTAAGCGTTGTCGATGTCCATCTTTTCAGGAACTGTTCTGTATTCTTTTGGTGTGTCTTCTACGTAGTTAAAGAATGGTACGTATGGGTTGAATGCTGTTGTTCCGAAGGATAACCAAGTTACTCCTCTAAGTTTTTCATCTAGATCTGGATATACTTGTAAGATGTGTGAGTGAGCTGTTCTTGATAGTGAGATGCATCTGAATCTCTTCTTTTCTTGCTCTGTTCCTTGCCAGCCTATTGGGTCAAATTCTGTTTCGTTATAGTGTGAGCCTAAAACTTTAGCGCAGTCTTCAACTGAAATCTTTCTTGTAGCTTTCTTTATAAATGGTATGTCGCCGCAAGTTGGGCCCAAGTCGCATGAGGATAATAATTTATGTGCGTACCAAGCTCTAGGTGTATTATAAACTCTGTCTAGCTCTCTATATGTGCCAAAAACTTTTCTAAAGTTAAATCCTTCGAAGTCTGGATTTAAGTTATTTTCTTTAACAAATTCTTCCATGCCTTCTGACCACATATAATTTTCTTTATCATTAAAGTCTATTTGTTCGATGCAAACGTGGTTTGGAGCAACAGCGTAACAATCATCAGGTATTCTAACTGCTACCCAATGATGTCCTGTAGGTATCTCCATATACCAAGCTTCGTCCTTATCAGCAAATAATATACCATTGCCTTCAGCTGAACCATATTTCTTGATAAGTTCACCTAAGAATTTAATTCCGTCACGAGCTGATTTTGCATATGGTGTAACTAAATCATTTATAGCGTCTTCTGCGATACCATCAAGTACTAGTGGATCAAGAGCTAAAACTCTTTCGTTGCCATATAAGCTTTCAGTCGAGCTAACTGCAACGCCTAGTTCGTTAAAACCTGCTTCAGCATATTGGCCTGGTTCGTTCTTATCATCTGATGGGATAGCTGTATATCTCATTGCGCCCTTTGGCAATTTAACTTTAACCTTTGTGTTATCTGATTCATAAGTGCTTCCATTTGGTTTATCTTCATGAACCACAAATTTCTTTAAGTTTATAGCGTCATGATAATCTTCGTTTCTCGCGATGATGATAGTTCCATCTATAGACGCTTTTTTACCAACTAATATAGTTGTACACTCTGTTTTTCTCATTAAATAACCTCCTTTATTTACACACATAGTTTTGCCTATATATTTATTATACAACCAAATATATTAATACGTCAAGCGAATTATCCCTTTATCTTGATAATTTTTTAAAATGGCCTAGACGTAAAAAGAGTAGGCATAGATGCGCCTACTCTTGTAAATATCTTATATTGTACCTACTAGATCCATGCCTGGTGTAAGTGTGTCTTCGCCTGGCATCCAGTTTGCTGGACAAACTTTGTCACCGTGTTCGTTAACGAATTTTGAAGCTTCTACCTTTCTTAGTAATTCCTTAGGGCTTCTGCCTATACCCATATCATGGATTTCATAAGCAGTGATAACGCCGTCTGGATTGATTACGAAAGATCCTCTGTATGCTTGACCTTCTTCTTCGTTTAAAACTCCAAGCATTCTAGAAAGTTCAAATGCTCTATCAGCTAGCATAACGTATTTAGCTTTTGAAACTGCTGGAGATGTTTTTTGCCATTCCATGTGAACAAATTCAGAGTCAGTTGAAACTGAATATACTTCGCAGCCAGCTTTCTTAAAGTTTTCATATTCTTCAGCAAGTGCTTCTAGTTCTGTTGGGCATACAAATGTAAAGTCTCCTGGGTAGAAGAAAAGTACGCTCCAGTGACCCTTTAAGTCTTCATTTGTTACTTGAAAGAAGTCCTTACCAGCTTGAAATGCATTTACCTTAAATTCGTCTAATTTTTTACCTATTAAATTTGTCATTTTTACCTCCTTATTATAAGCTTTTTTCGCTCAGTTCATATATACCCAAAAGATATAAATAAATAACAAAAATATTATATCAACTTTATCCATTTTATGATAAAATATATATAAGAATTTTAAGGAGGCGCATACAATGATTAATCTTAGTGATTACAAATATAAGTACTTAATTTTATATATATACGCCATATTTTTATTTATAACAGGCTTTGCCTATAATACACCCGATGAAATTTATGCAGGTTTAAAACTAATATCCGTCTCATCCGCATCGCTTGTGACAGACTATATGAAGCTTGCAAACATCGGCGCCGCCCTTGTTAATAGCTCCATCGTAACACTATTTTCAATCATGATGATGAATATTAGAAAGATAGATTTAAAAGGGATACATATAGCAGCAGTCTTCGTTGTATCAGGCTTCTCTTTGTTCGGTAAAAACTTATTCAACTCAGTACCGCTTATGTTTGGAGTCATGACATTTACAAGGCTATATAAGATAAAGGTCGAGGACAATATCGCAAATGCTCTATTCGTTACATCACTTGCCCCTATGGTGACAAACGTCTACCTCTTAGTCGGCGGAGTCTTTGGCGTGGTCTGCGCCTTTTTCGCAGGTTTTTTAGTTGGCTTTATATTTACGCCGCTTTTAAAACCATTCAAAGAGTTTCATAAAGGCTTTAACCTTTACAATGGCGGCTTCACAGCGGGTATCATCGCTATGTTTTACTCAGGATTTTTAAAAACCATAAATATAAATCTCCCACAAAAAAGTATAATCTTAAGCGGCTACAACGATAAATTCATGCCACTAATCATGCTAACATCAATACTTTTCATAGCCTTGGGACTTTGTGAACAAGATGCACTAATAAATTATTTTAAACTGCTTAAAAGAACTGGACCCATGCTTCAAAATTACGAGGCAGAATTTGGTATCGGTGCTTGCCTAATAAACGCAGGTACCCTAGGTATAGTCTCAACACTTTATGTTCTACTTGTCGGCGGCGAGCTAAACGGGCCAATCATCGGCGGTATACTGACAATCATGGGCTTTGCCTTCATCGGTAAAGACATAAGAAATGCCCTACCAATATTTTTAGGCATATACGTCGCGAGCCTGATCAACGTCTACAACCCGCATGACACAGCACTTCTACTTGCAAGCCTCTTCGGCACAACACTTTGCCCAATCTCAAACTACTACGGTAGCTTCGCAGGCTTCTTGGCAGGCTTCTTGCACATGGCGCTTATAAACAACGTTGGCGGCCTTCATGCAGGACTAAACCTTTATAACAATGGCTTCTCAGGCGGATTTATAGCTGCCTTCATGGTACCACTACTAGATACATTCTATAAAAGACCAAAGTATTTGCAGGGTAATAAGGAACAATAGTATATGAGATATAAAAGAAGCAGATGCATTATGATGTGCATCTGCTTTTGTATTAAACTAATTTATTTAATTCTTATCAATTTTTTATTCTTTATCTCATATACTTTATCAGCAATTTTTTCTATGCTCTCATTATGTGAGACTAAAATTACTGTTTTATCTTTTGTAAAATCTTTAATACATTCTATAACTAGTTCCGAATTATTTTTATCTATATAATTAAGTGGCTCATCAAAGATAAATATTTCTCCTGTGCTTTGAAAAGCTCTTTCAAGCTCTATAAGCTTCTTCTCTCCACCAGATAGATTGTTCATGCTTGAAGCAAGAACTGTATCTAAGCTAAGATTATTTTTCTCTAAGGCTTTAATTATCTTAGTATCTTTATTTACACTTTTATTTGAAAACATATTGATATTTTCTTCTATATTTCCATAGAATATATCTGCCTTGTCTGGAACTAGCCTTATAATTTTATTTAATATGTTTGATTCTTTATCCACTTCACAGCCATTTAAAAATATTTCTCCACTATAATCAGTTTCAAGACCTGATATAGCTCTAAGTAGGCTTGTCTTGCCTGAACCATTGCTTCCCTTTATCAGTATCTTCTCGCCTTTTTTTATCTCTAAATTAATTTTATCTAAAATAATTTCATTGTAAGTTATGGATAAATCTTTTAGCTCTAAACTTTCAAAATCTTTTGCATCTTCATCTATAAGTTTGCTTTCAAAATTAATTACGCTATCCAATCTTTTTTTGTGCATTTCATACAAGGACTTCTCTCTTGGATATGACATGTAAAACTCAATTGGGTTCCATAGCTTTGATACGTATTGACTGAATAAAATCAAGGTACCTATGCTGACTGAGCCTTTAAAAACTAAAAAGCCGCCGAAGATGTATATGATTAGGTCGAGTATATTTAAAAGTCCGTTCGACATAAAATAATCATAAACTATATCAATCTTGAGTCTTTCAAAAACTTTTTCTAGATACTTATCTAGGCCCGCTTCATTTTTTAAAATAGTATCTTCACTCGAATTAAAGGCTTTTATCGTGTAATTATAATTATAAAATTCTTCGATATTGCCATTGAGCTTTTCATTTGCTTCTTCTATGTCCTTGTTAACTACAGCTTCCTTCTCACTCATCTTGTTTTGTATGAAATAAAATATTGGTAGTATTATAAGTATAGATGCACTCAGATAAATATTTTCTCTAAGCATAAGTATTATAATTAAAGCCAAATAAATCGCTTTAACTACTCTCTTGTACGGTATTTCTATTATGAAGCTTCTGATGCCTTCAATGTCTGAATTGAAAAGCTGTATGATGGATCCTAAAGATTTGCTCTTTAAATTGTTTAAACTTTCAAAACCAAGATAATTGTAAAACTTGCTTCTAAGCCTTCTTAATTCCTTCTCTTCATAATAAATCATGAAGTAATATGAAAGAGCTAATGTGCTTATGAAAGCTAATATCAAAATTGTAAATATTATAGCATTAAATTTGAATAAAGTATAATCTTTATCGCTGACTGCATCAACTATCTTTTTAATAAAGATAGGTACTGCAAGTGATGTGAGCATATTTATGCTTTGAAATATGTAATATAAATATTTAAGAAGTATATTATTTTTCTTCATATAAATCACCTCTTAATGTGAATTAATTTAATTATATACCTTAGATCTAATTTTATCAAGATTTGCACAAAAAAAGATAAGCTCAATTGAACTTATCTTTCTATTTATCTTCCACCATAAAATTTCATCTTTATTAATCTAGCTAGGCTTGTTGGAACAACTTTTTCATCTGTTCCAAGTATCATGGTAAGTGCGTGCTGATTAAGTATTTGATTCTTTGTGAACTGTATCGAGCAGCTCGCACAATATGTTGTGACCATGCTCTCATAATTTTTAAGTCTATCTAAAAAGGCTTTCGCTATCTCGGGTTCGTCGCGGCTCGCAAGACCGCCTAGGCCACAGCAAAGAACGTCTTTGTAGTCGCTCTTGGCGTTTGGCATAAAATATTTTAAATCTTTAAACATCTCTTTATGAACTTTGTCTGGGCATGGGTGGTATATGTGAAACTCATCTTCCAAAACCTTGCCTACGCCTAGCTCGTGAAGCTTTTCATATATTGTTATTACGTTTATGTCTGTGTAATCTTTAAAGAAGTGGTAGCAGTTTGGGCAGCATGTAACGACTCTCTTTACTTTTTTCTTAAGTAGAAGCATTTTGATGTGGTCTATGTTATTTTGTGCTCTGTCTTTGTCACCGCTCTCAAAAACTGGCTTACCGCAGCAGTCGATTGAGTAATCGCATCCATTTTCTCTAAATATCTCTATCATCTTCTTTGTTGTTTCTGGGAAAGCTCTTGGAAAAGCGCAGCCAAGCCACAATAAATCCTTGGTCTCTTTATTGGAGTTATTTCTAAATTTATATAGGGACTTCTCAAACTTCATCATGCCGAAGCCCTCATTTTTCCTATGTATTAGTGAGATCTCTCTGCCATCTAAATCAACGGGACAGACCTCGTAGCAGCGGCCGCATAAAAAGCATGAGTAAGCTAAGTCATCTCTAGTCGCAAAATCTGCTAGGTCAAGTCCATACTTCGTTAGAAAATCGCAGTTTTGTGTGCATAGCGAGCAGTCGAGGCAGGTCTCTTTAACGTATTCTAAATATTTTTTCTTATCATCTTTCATCTCTGTATCTCCTTGTGATCTCTTCAATCGAGTAGCCGAGCAAAAACATAAATTTTAATTTTTTCATTAGTATTATGGTCTTAAGTATACCCGTCTGTTCAAAGCGTCTCGCGTCAGTCGTAACGTATGAGTCTATAGCCTTTATCCTTGTTCCTTCTTTTTTGAGTCTTCTTGACATTTCGTAGTCTTCCATAAGTGGCAGTTCCTTAAACATGCCCATCTGAATGAATTTTTCGCGCCTAAATGACATAACTTGATCTCCATAGGCAATATTATATAGCTTTAGTCTTAGATTTGATCTAAAGGCAACGACCTTCATTAAAAATCTTTTGCTAGTAAATTTTATCTTAATGGCTGCGGCGCTGTATTTATCAAGTGCCTTATCCATCTTGACTATGGCATCCTTATCTAAATAAGAGTCTGCGTGCAAAAACATTATTTTTTCTTCGGTATTTTCTTTAAAGCCTGTATTCATCTGAATTGAGCGTGATTTTTCGCTCATAACTACCTTAAATGGAAATTCCTTGTTTAGTTTATGAAGCACATCAAGCGTAGCGTCTCCACCATCGGCATAAGCTATATAGACCTTGAAGTCTCCATCTAGGCTATATAAATGCCTAATGAAGCGCTCTATGCTCCTTTCTTCCTTATATACTGGAACTACTATTGCTATCATTTTTCTTATTAACGTACTTTGTAAGCAGAATGGAAATAATTACAAGAGCAAGCATGATTAAAACTGCAATCAAAAACTCTTTTGATTTGTAATCTTTAATCTTGTCGCCTAGGTTTAAGTAAACAAGCGTTCCTGGTGCAATGCCTACGAATGAAACTATCAAATATTTCCAAAAACCTATATCTGTTAATGGATAGGCATAATTAAGTATATTGTATGGAATTATTGGCGTAAGTCTCACTAAGAATAGTCCTGATGCGATGTTAGCGTCTTTTGAAAAATATCTATCGTAAGTTTTTTTGCTCACATGTTTATGCACCATAGCGCTAACAAAGTCTCTGCCAATGTATCTTGCGATGACAAACATAATTGACATATTTAAAATCGCTCCGACCATGGTCAAAAGGCTTCCCTTCACAAATCCAAATAGTGCAGCTGCTATAAGTGCAAGGACTGGCACTGGGAAGAAAAATACCGGAAGTATCGCAAAAGCTGCCACGTATAAAACTTCTGAAAGCTCTCTTCGCTCTTCGATAAAGGCTTTAAGTTTCGCCATGGGCACGTACTTTATAACTAGAACCGAGCCTATTATTATAATTAATAGGCTCAGTATCTTAATTGGATTTATTTGCTTTTTTCTTGTCATTATAAATTTTACCTATCATGTAAACTAAGGCACTTAGAGCAACTACACACACTATAGAAATAAATATAGTTTTTGTAGAGCCAGCTAAGTTACCTAAGTATGAGTAAACGATAGTTGCTGGTAATTGTCCAAGACCTGTTGCGATGAAAAAGTCCCAGAACTTTATAGGTGTTAGGCCTGCTGCATAACTAACTATGTCAAATGAAACGAAAGGTAGTAGTCTACAGATAAGTATTGAGTTTTTGCCGTATCTTTCGAAAAATTCGTCAACTTTAGCAAGTCCTGTCTTAGTCGTAATCTTTTCAACAACGTCTCTACCAAGTGTTCTAGCGATGTAGAAGCATAGTGCGGCTCCTACCATTGATGACCAGAATGATAGCAAAGCGCCCTTCCACCAGCCAAATACTGCTGCATTTGAAAGTGTAATTAGTAGTGCTGGTATTGGTGACAAAATTGATTGAAGTATCATTAAAAAGAAGGATATGACTGCTGCATAAGCACCGTAACCCCTGATTAACTCTATAACCGATTCAAGGTTCAAGCTGCCTAATTTTGAAACGAAATTGTTCATAGTCGCGTTAAAACTTGGTATTACAAAGTATAGTACTACTGTTAAAACAATGATTGCAATAAGCACTATCTTAGATATTGTTTTTTTCTTCATTATTATTCCTCCAATTGTTAATATTTATTAAGTCATGAAATATTTTCTCGTCTAGCCTAATTTTTTTGCCATCTAAGATAATCTCATCCTCACTTAAAAATTCTACATTTTTGCCAAAGTAATTATATAATAGATCCTCTTTAGTGTCAATATCATCGATGATTCTAAGGCACTTTATACGTGAACTATTAGAATTTTTTATAGTTTCATCAAGTATCATTGATTTATTTTTAAAATCTATATTAAGTTTGCCGTCAATATTTATCTTTGATGCAACTAGCGAATAGCCCCCATCTGATGACGGATTAAAAACTATATCGTTATCATCAAGTGCATCAAAGGCATTTTTTATATCTTTTGCGCTGATGTCATATATGTCTGAACCGATGATAGCGACCTTGTCATAAGTCTTAAGAGCCGTATCAATGACAATCTCCATCTTTTCAAATAGATTCGCATCAGCCTGAGCCTTGTATCTTTCATTAGGCAAAAATTCTTTTAGTATATTAACTTTTTCAAAAGGAGTCGCATGGACTTCAATATCCCACTCATCTGAAATAACTTCAGAAAGAAGTCTTTTTATCAAGTTCTTGTGAAATAAAACTATATCCTTTTTAGATAAAAAGTCCTCTAGACGCGTCTTTGTGTGCCCCTCAATAGGCACTCTTGTAAATATAATAAGTAAATTTTTCAATTGATATCTCCTAAACAATAAAAAAGTGTAAAGATTTATTCTCTACACTTTTCTTATACCCAAATAGTATTTTTTACTTATCTTAATTCACTTATTAAATCAAGTGGCGTATTCAAAACAATATCTGCATCCTTCATGAGCATCTCTTTTGTGCCTACGCCGCATGTGACGCCAATAGCAAGCCCAGCTACTTTACCTAGCTCTAAATCTATTAGTGAGTCGCCTACAACGGCTACTTCTTTTCTACTTAGTCTAAAGTTTTTACAAAAAGCATCTAATGATGATGGATCTGGTTTATTTGGATAAAAATCAGCTGCTGCTAAAAAATCTATTTCATCATATACGCCAAGCATCTCAAAACTTAGTTTTGCTTGCTTAAAGCTATCAGCTGTTATGACAGCTACTTTGATATCAAGTTTCTTTAGCGCGTCAAAACATTTTTTAACATCACACGTCCCCACAATCAATTCTTGATGCTTAGCTAAGTAAGCTAAAAAGAAATCACTTATCTCTTTATCAAGAGCTTCTTCACTTTTGTTAACATATTTACTAAATACTTCTGCTAAATCAGCTATAGTGCCTGAGGCAAGTATAGAATTTTCTCTAATACTGCGGTCTTCATTCACTCCTACTACCTGTCTTATCTCTATCTTATCAGCTTCACTAAGCTCATAATAATCAAAGAGATCTTCTAAGCTAAGTCTCCAAATGTCAGTAAATTTTAAAAGCGTTCCATCTTTATCAAATATTACGCCTTTTATATTATTTTTCATTTGACATCTTCTCCATCAAATCGCCCCAGACTTTCATCTCGTGCTCCTTAGTCTTTCTATTAAAGAAAATGGGATTAGTGTATCCATAAAGATTGCCATCTTCGTCCCAAACATCTACTCTTATCCAGTGGTAAGCGCTGTCTATTTCAATACTGAACATCGACTCTTTAGCCTTTTCATCTTTAATGCACTCGCCATCGATTAGCCAAGATATATGAAGAGCTGATGAATGAAAATTATTTTCGAGTAACTCCGCTCTTAGGCTTGCTCTTCCAGTGAAGTTTTCATTTTCTCTTGCTAAGCCATTGGCACTAAGCTTTATCTCTTTTGATCTAGTCACAGACACTTCTCCAGCCAGCATCGCGTCTTTAAGAGCTTCGGCTGTGTTTTCTTTTGCGTAAACTATGGTTTTTGGATCTCCTAAGAGCGATGGATATGCTGAACCCTCATATTTTTCTTCTGGAAGTAAGTGTGAGTCGCTTCCGCCTATGGATATGACTCTGTAGCTGTCGTTCAATAAGTAGTTCCAGGCTTTTATGGCGTCTTTGATTGCCTTTTTAGATGTCATATACGTCGGGTCGTTGATCACTTCCATAAATGTGATTAAGTCAAGCGGAAATGATTTTGCATGAAAATCCCATGGCGGCATACATGGATGGTTCACTGAAATCAGTGAGTAATCCTTTGCCTCTTTTATTATCCTTACAAGTGCTTCTTCGTCTTCAATCTCATATATTGCATGCTCTGCAAATGGCGTTTTTTCTGTAAATAATAAGTTGATGTGACCAAGGCTAGATGTTATCTCTATACCTGGGTAAACTTTTAAGCCCTCATGCTTTGGCCATGTGTAGTGATAGACATTGTGATCCGTAGGCACAAAGAAGTCTAGTCCTTGCTTTATCGCTACATCATTATTGGCTTCTCTAGACATTTTACCGTCTGAATATATGGTGTGAGTGTGGAAGTCCGCCGCATAAGAAGTTTTCTTAGGTCCATAGTCCTTCATCATTATGCTATCAAATAAATTTACTTCATTAAATCTATTTTCTTCACTATCTAAATCTCCTTCATAAATTTCAAGACTGATATCATCTGCGTCACACATATTTAGAACGCCATATTCAAGACTCCAAACGCCCTTAGCTATATTAGGCTTAAAGCTTTGGCAGCAAGGCGAACAGCTAGATTGGATAGTTGCTATGTGCCTTTCGCCGCTATCCTTCGCAGCTATTACCTGTGCATAAAGCTTCTTATCTGGGCCGAAAACGTAGGCGCTAAAAAACTGTTTGTTATTGCTCCACTTAATTGTTAGGGCCTTGATATCTTTATCAATAGTGAAATTTACTACGTCATAAGCCTTATTTAACTTTATATTTAAGAATTTCTCTCTTTGCATATATACCTCTCACTAAAAAATAAGCGCCTCACATAGAGACGCCCAAATTATAATCTTACTTATTTAGTACTTCATCAAGTGCTTTTTGAGCTACTTTTTGTGCTTCGTCAAGTGCTTCCTTAGCTGGAACGTTTTGTAATTCAACTTTATCTGCAGCTATCTTTAAAGCGTCTATGATTTGTCCCTTAGTCGGGTCTACAAACACTGGTGTAGCTGTAAGTGCTTGTTCATATGGTACCTTTGCATATGGACTTTCTTCTATAAACTTCTTGTACTCTTCGATATCCATAGTACTCTTTCTAACAGGTATATAACCAATCTTCATTGACCACTTAGCAGATATTTCAGGACTTGTGAAGTATGCTATCCATTCATAAGCAGCTTTCTTTTGTTCTTCTGATACAGCTTCTGGAACTAATAAGCTGTGTGCGCCTGCTTGAGCTTTACCATTTTTATCGTGTAATGATGGTTGAGGAATTGAGTCAATCTTTGTAAAATCAAGGTCGCCCTTATCTCCTGATGAGCCAGTATAGCTCATTGCAGTACCATTCATAACGTTATCGATAGTTCTGTACCAATATTCCCAGCCTTGTCCGCCTGATTCAATCTTAGTAGTTTTATCGTCAAAAATTTGCTTTCTAACAAAGTCCCAAGCCTCAACCCATTCAGGCGAGTTGATAGTTACTGTCTTACCATCTTCTGACAATACAGTACCGCCATTGCTATAAGCAATGTCTGATAGGTTATCTGGACCCCACATAACTAGGTGACCCCAGTCAGCTATGCCTTTTTCTTGCATTGTCTTTGATGCTTCAAAAACTTTGTCCCAAGATGAGTATACATCTTGAGGATCTAATCCAGCTTTTTCAAGTAAATCTTTTCTATAGTAAATAACTTGAGTTGTGCCATAAGCTGGGAAGGCATATACTTTGCCATCGATTTGATCTGGCTTCATAAATACATCTAGATAATCATCAAGAGGTGTTCTTTCGTCGATATATGGTGTTAAGTCAGCCAATAGACCTGCTTCACTCATTTCTTTAATCTTGCTACCTATGAAAACTGCTGGTGCTTGATTAGCTGCAATAGCTGCTTGAACCTTTTGATAAGTTTCGTCGTAGTCGGCTTGTTGAACGCCTGTTACCTTTACCTTGTCTTGCGAATTGTTAAAATCATTAATAATTTCTTCCATAGTTTCTCCAGCTACAGAACCTAATCCATACCAGAATTGAATTTCAACTGGCTTATCGCTAGCTGTTTCATCTTTCTTTTCTTCGCTCTTCGACTCATTTGCTTCAGAACTTGTAGTCTTATCTCCTTCGTCCATAGCTTCCTTAGCAGCTGGTGAACATGCTGTAAATACTAGTGATAATACTAAAAGTATTACAGCTAAACTTCTTAATTTTTTCATTTTTTTCCTCCTATAATGATAATTTTAGCCTTTTATGCCGTTGTCACTGATGCCTTTGATAAACCACTTTTGTAATACTAAAAATAATATTAACAGCGGAAGTACCGCAATCGCATTAGCTGCCATGAGCATAGGTAGGTTTTGAGTGAAATTTCCTCTTGAATTAAAGAATATATTTAAGCCAACGCTTATTAGATAATTCTTTTTGCTGTTAGTTATAAGTGATGGCCACATGTAGTTATTGTACATCGCCACGAACTGAATTAAAGCAGTTGTAAGTATTGTAGACTTTGCTACTGGTACCAAAACTCTCCAAAGAATCTGCCAGTTATTTGCTCCGTCCATCTCAGCCGCTTCGATAAGCTCCTTTGGTATGGATGAAAATGTTTGATAAATCATATATATGGCAAAGACGCTCGCCGCGTTTGATATTACGATGCCAGTTAGTGTATCTATTAAATTCATCTTAGCAAGTATTACATAGCTCGGTACATAAGTCGCCGCAGC
Organism: Fenollaria massiliensis; assembly: GCF_000312505.2. Lineage (GTDB taxonomy): Bacteria > Bacillota > Clostridia > Tissierellales > Peptoniphilaceae > Fenollaria > Fenollaria massiliensis. The sequence continues at coordinate 296,385 of NZ_HG326225.1, forward strand.
TGGCAGCATATACGTTAATAGTATTGCCCCAAATAAAACTTTCTTTCCCTTGAACTTAAAGCGTGACAAGCCATATCCCATGAGTATAGAAGTTAGCATTTGAAGTACAACTATCGCGATGGATGTGATTATACTGTTAAAAATATATAGGTCAAATGGTGCTTGCTCTAAAACTCCTCTAAAATTTCTTAAGTCAAAGAATTCTGGAGCTAATTTCATCGGCTCTCTGATTATGCTTTCCGCACTCTTAAATGAGTTTGAGAACATCCATAAAAGTGGGAAGAAGGTAATAATACTTACTATTGTAACTATTATTATATTTACTGATTTAATTTGTTTTTTCATCTTTATCACCTATTTGCAAACTTCTTTTGCAAGATAAACATAAGTCCAGCGAGTATACCAGTAATGACGACCATAATCATGGTTACCGTTGTCGCCTTCCCCATGTTGAATTGCTCGAATGCCATTTGATAGAATAAATAAAGCAGTGTTCTTGTTGATCCTGCTGGACCGCCACGTGTTAGTACACTGATTTGGTCGTAGGCTTGTATTGAGTTAATTAGGCTTATAACCGCTAAGAACAGTGTTGTCTTTGCTGTCATCGGCGTATAGATGTACTTTATCTTTTGCCAAACACTTGAGCCTTCAAGCTCATATGCTTCGAATAAATCCTTTGGTATCTTGCTGATAGCGTCTGCGTAATAAAGCATGCACCAGCCCGATGTCTTCCATACGGTTACTATCATTACAGCGATGAGCGCTGTGTTTGAGTCTGTTAACCAGTTTGGTCCACTTATGCCAAAAATAGCTAGCCCTCTATTGATAAGGCCGATATCTGGTCTAAACATCCAACTCCATACTATAGACATAGCAACCATCGGTGTAATCCATGGTGCGAATAAAAAGCCTTGTATAAGCTCTTTGCTGCGTCTAAACTTATCTATGAGTATTGCCATCAAAAAACCAAAGATAAGTGTCGGAACTACTGTTCCTAGACCGAATAACAAAGTATTTTTAAGTGCTTGCCAAAAGGCATCGCTACTAAGTATGTCCTTGTAGTTTTGTGCGCCAACAACATTAAATGTCGGGCTGATATAGTCCCAATCTGTAAAACTTAGTAAGAATGACGCTATCATTGGGATGAACCAAAACACCAAAATTGGTATTAGTGGCAAAACTATATAGACAAGAAAGCCTGAAAAGCTTATACTTTTTATTCCACGAACTCTTTTTACTTTGCTTTTATCTTTTGCTTTGCTTACTTCTCTACTTAACTCCATCTATTGCCTCCCAGAAAATTCTGTTTTCTGTCTTAGCATCAAATAGCAAGATATTTTCTGTCACAAAAGCAATGTGTATCTCGCTTTTTGACTCGATTTCAAGCTTTGCATCTACTCTAAGAGTTATCTCATCTCCATCTAGCTCGCCATGTATATGGTAATCTGCTCCTAATAGCTCTACCATCTTAATCTTTAATGCTAAGTCATCTTCATTATCAGTAATTCTAATGTGCTCAGGCCTAATGCCCATGATTACATCTTTATTGTCAACTTTAGAATAATTTGCAAGAGCCCTTCCTTTGCTATTATAAAGTTTTCCGTATCTAATTTTTCCTTTGATAAAATTCATTGGCGGTGCTCCTAAAAAGCCCGCAACAAAGACATTGCTAGGGTTTTCATAAAGCTCCTTTGGAGTGCCAACTTGTTGAATCACGCCATCTTTTAAACAAACTATCCTTGTAGCCATAGTCATAGCCTCTGTTTGATCGTGAGTTACGTATATAACAGTTGAGCCCAGCTCCCTTTGCAGCTCAACAAGCTCTTCTCTCATGTGTATTCTAAGCTTAGCATCAAGGTTCGATAGCGGCTCATCCATTAAAAAGATTTCAGCGTCTCTAACTATGGCCCTGCCTAAAGCTACCCTTTGCTTTTGTCCTCCTGATAGCTCAAACGGCTTTCTCTTTAGGTACTCAGTTAAACCAAGCTTTTCGGCAGTTTCTCTAATACTTTTATCTCTAATATCCATGTCAACGCCACGAATCTTTAGCCCAAAACCAATATTGTCATAAACATTTAAGTGTGGGTATAGAGCATAATTTTGAAAGACCATTGCGGTGCCTCTGTCTTTTGGCGCTACCTCGTTCATTCTCCTGCCATCGATTAGTAGCTCGCCTTCACTAATATCTTCAAGTCCAGCTATCATCCTAAGCGTTGTGGACTTGCCGCAACCTGATGGTCCAACAAAGACTATGAACTCTTTGTCTTCTACTTCAAGATTAAAGTCTTTAACAGCGTTATCGATTCCATTCTCATACTTTTTATATACATGTCTTAAAGAAATCTTACTCATACATCCTCCTAAATAATTTTCATATCTCAATTACTTGTTTATAATACATGAGCTTTGTTAATGTTGTATGTGCAATATGTTAAGTGTGAGTAAAGTATTTGGTTTTTATTTAATATAATTTTACAAAAAATACCCTCCTTACTCATTCATCAAGTAAAGAGGGTAGATATCAATTATTCTTAGCTATATCTTTATTAAAAACTAATTGTTTAGTGCAAACTCAACTATCTTATCAATTGCGTATGCAAAGTCAGCACGACTAACTTCTTTATCGTATCCAAGTTTGCCATCTTGATCTAATTCTAACAAGCCTTTTCTAACTACGTCTATAACTGCATCGCGGCTCCATGCTGGTAGATAGCTATATGCGCTATAGTCAACGTCAACTACATTAGGCATATTAATATTATATAGTTTAAGAAGTCCTTCAAGCATAACGGCTAGTTCTTGTCTACTTACTTTTTTCATAGGCTTGAATGATCCGTCTGAGTATCCGGCTACAATACCATGTGTCATTGCCCACTTAACTGAATTGAAGTACCAGTCTTTCATTGTGATATCTTTTGCGCTCATACTTGTGTTTATAAACTTATCTATTGATATTCTCATGAAGACTGCAGCTACCATGGCTCTAGTAACTGTTGTGTTTGGCATAAACTTATCTTTTTTAATGCCTGCTAAAACACCTCTTGATGCAAGATTGATGATGGCATCTCTTCTTTTTTCATTGACTATGTCTGTAAAATTAACTGGTAAGACTTTATCAGCTACTTCTATTGGACTAAGTTTTGTTTTTTCTATAGGTTTTGTATTTGTTTCAATAGTCTTTGTTTCTTCTTTATTTTCTTCTGTTTTGTCTGTTCTTGGTCTTCTTGGTCTATAGCTGTGCTCATCTCTAGTATCAGGTTCATATGGCGGTATAATTATAGTATTGTCGTTATCAGGATTTGGTTCTGGATTTGGTTCTGGTTGTGGGTTTGGATTTGGTTCTGGATTTGGATTTTCTTTTTCTTTCTTTAATGTCACTTCATCAACTACTGAGTTATCACTTGTCCTATATGTTACTACTTTAAAAGTATTATCAGTTACAGATATTTCTGAGTAGTTAGGAACTCTTTCTTGGTTTTTTACTGCTGCATAATCAAATTTTTCATCTTTTATTGTATAGAATTTTGATCCCGAGCCAGAGTTTGCTGTAATGTATAGCGCTCCCTTAGGGTTTATATACTCATTTGGTGCCTTTCCTTCTACGTTATTTTCCCACTTAACTAATGGCTCTGTTCCATCCATTAAGTGTGTTCTTACATATACGTGATCGTGACCCATAAGAACTGCATCTATACCATTATCTTTAACTAGCTTTGGAATATATTGTCTTCTATTTAGTATGTCTTTATCAACTGCATGTGTTGCGACTGAATAGATTGCATGGTGGAATGTTAATACTTTCCAGTCTACTTTGTTTTTGTATTTTTCAACTGTCTTCTTTACAAAATCACTATGTTCAGCTTGATGCACTCCATAAGTAGAGTCTAGCGAAATAAATAAAGTATTATTATATACATAAGCATAATCTGCTCTACCTTCATTACCGAATTCTGGAAGTGTATAGTGTTCAAAAAATCCATTTCTAGTAGCATTTTCTCCATCGTGGTTGCCAATAACTGGTGCTAACGTCATTCCCTTTAATCCGTCTCTTTCGGTAAAGCCCACGTATTCATCCTCATTACTTGAGTAGCTATTAATTTGATCACCAGCACTTAGTAGGAAGGCAAAATTTGTTCCTTCATCAGTCATTCTTTTCTTCATGATGTTTAATGTTTTGTCCCAACCTTGTGCATCGCTTTCTTTGTTGCCGCCCGCACCAATTTGTGGGTCACCTACTAAGAAGAACGAGAAGTCTCCTTCTTTAGCTGTCTTGAAATTTACTGCTTCTGACTTAGTGCTATTCTCTCCATTCCAATATACTAGTTCATACTCTGTATCTGCTTTTAAACCTTTAATGTTTGCTTTGTAGTTAACAAAGCCTTTTTTACGATTGTTTTCGTTAGCTTCTGCTGTAAATATTTTGCCTTCGCTGTCTCCAGACTCTTTTACTTCTACATATCCAGTAGCATTAACTTTGTTGTACCATGTGAAATTTCTCTCACTTGGATTGCTTCCTATAGTCAATACTGGTGTAGCAAATTCATTCTCAGATGTGGCTTTTTGTGCTTCATCTTCAAATCTGATGTTTTGCATGTCAAAGTAGATGTCTGAACTCTTATTAGAGTATTGGTGCAATTCTACAGCTAGATAGTTTTCTCCACTTGTTAGCTTTTCTTGCCAGTCTGAAAACGCAATACTTACTTCTACTTTTTTGGGCTTACCTACTTTTTCTTTACATCCATATTCAACACTTTGTGTATATCCAGCATCAGGAACATTGGCTTTATATATAACATCTCTGTTTAAGTAAACGATGACTGCGTCATCATAAGCTAAGTCAAACTTTAAAGATTTATTCGATAATGACATTGTATTATCTACATTAAATTTCTTAACAAAAAAATATGTAGGAACTGTTTTTTTATCATCAAGATAGTGTCTTAATAAAGTCTTTGTTGTAAATCCATCTTTAACGTACTCTTTTCCTTCTTTTGCTCCAAAAGGTGCTTGTCCAGTTTTGGCAGCAGCAGCATCTTTATTGTATTGACCAAATGCCCACGTATTATGTTCTGGATCTGATGATGGATCTACTCCATCTTCAAAATATGTCCAATTATCATTGAAAGAAACAGTATCATCACTAGTCTCTTCACTTGATTCGTCCTCTTTTTCTTCTGATAGACTTTCATCTACTGGTGAATTTGCTTCTTCTTCATTTGTTTCATTTGAAAGCTTTTCTTCATTATCTTCTCTTATGACTTCTTCATTTGTGACAGCATCACTTGCTTTCAAATCGAATGAAAAAGTACTTAATAAGATTAGAAAAACTAATACTAAGCTTACAATTCTTTTTGTTTTCATTTTTTTCCTCCTTAAAACTTGATATGAATTTGAATAGAATTGATTTATTTTGTTAAAAATTTCCTTATCATGCTCTTATCTTCAATGTTGTATACTAGACTCGAAATGTATGCCGATATAGGTACCATCATAACTACAACACTTGTAGCAATCAAACCATTGGCAAGTTCCATGCTAAAGAAGTTACTGCTAATAAGCTGGTTGAATTGCACGCCGTATGACATCAGTGAAAGTACTGTTGTAAGAGAGCTACCTATAAAAGCAAATATAAGTGTATCCACCATGGTAGCGATTATGTCTTTACCTATATTCATTCCTGATTTAAACAAGTCTTTAGAGCCCATATTTTTGTTCAAAGTTTTTATTTCTAGCAAAGCTGAACTTATTGACACGGACACGTCTTTTGCTGCTCCATATGTCGATATTGTAATGCCTGCAAAGAAAATATACTGTAATTGCATCCCAGTTTTTTCTACTATATAAAATAAGCCTTCAGCATTTGGGTCAACAAAGCCTGTTAGATGTGCCGTTATCGATACCAAATATGATAAAACTGCGACTATTATAAAAGATATAAATATCGAAATTATGTTAACCAAACCTATTAGCGAATAACCAAATATTATTACTGCTGAGTATATGCTTGCTAATAAGATAGTCACTAAGGTAACTAGTATTATTGGTCTTCCTATATATATAGAAGGAAGCATATAAAGTGCTATGATATATATACTAATAATCAGGGCTAATGCACTCTTTAGTCCATTTTTCTTGCCTACAGCATAAAGTAGGAGTATAAAAAGTCCTATGTATATGGCTATAGCAATGCTTCTGTCATAGTTATACACTGTATAATATGGTTCAACGCCTTCTGGTGAATCTATCAATAAAATAATTCTTGTTCCTTTTTTAGCAAGTATAGAGCTAGTGTTGAACAATGTGTTATCAATAATCTTCTCTTCTCCAGCTTCTTTTCCTTCTAGTATCTTAACTTTTAGTTTTTGACTTCCAACATTTAAGTAGTTATACTTTTTACTTAAATCTTCTTCTAAAACTTCTAGAACTTTAGCTTTAACGTAGTGGACGTTTTTGTTATCCCACCTTACTTCTCCAAAATCGACTTTTCTGTAAAAAATATATATTGCTATTAATATAATTACAAGTACTGTATTAATTAGTTTTTTCAATTTATCCTCCCTATTATTAGCAATATCAAAATATTTAACATTTTTATTTTGAAATTGCTACTTTTTCTACGCAATTCCTGTTCATGATACTATGAAAATATAATGGATACATCAGCTATTTGTAAATTACTTGTAAATAAATGCCTCATTACTATGTGTTCAATAAAGAGGGGCAGTATAACTTAATATATTTTAATTAATTATTTTCGCTATTTGCCTCACCGCTATCAAGTACGATAGCTTCATTATTACTTTCTGCTATGACTCCATTGAGTGGAGAGATAAACATAAGTATCGCCATAAGTAGCAATAATGTTCTTTTAAATAAATTCTTCATTTTTAACTCCAGTTAATAAATATTTTCTACGAGACCTATTCTATGAGATAAATATTATAGTAAGAATATATAGATGTAAAAATAATATAAATTTTCAGAAGATAAATGTGTTTTTACCATATTTATAAGTACAATTGAATTTTCATTTACTATTTACAAAGAAATACCCTCCTTACTCATTCATCAAGTAAAGAGGGCGCATATAAAAAATTCCCACAAAAAAAGAGCGATCACTCGCTCTTTCTCATTTGATTTTTAAATACTATTCAGTTACTAATTCGTATTCATAAGTCTTAACGCCGTCAGCATTAACTACGTCAGTGTAACCTGCTGCTAGTAAAGCATCTTGAGCTTCTCCAGATTTTTTACCAGAGTTGCAATATAAAACGATCTTTTTGTCTTTGTCAGCGTCTAGAACTGATGGATCGTTTTTGATGTCATCTAGTGGAACGTTCTTTGCATCTTTGATGTGACCTGCAGCGTATTCGTCAGCGCTTCTTACGTCAACGATAACGTATTTGCCTTCTTGTTCAGCATCTGCTTGTAGTGCTACTACTTCATCACCTGTCATAGTTGCTTTTTCTCCTGTTTGAACGCTATCAGCTTGGTCTGCTGGAACGCTTTCAGTTGCATCAGCATTTTCTGCTGGTTTGTCTTCTGCTTTCTTACAAGCTACTAGTGAAAATGCTAGTACAAGTACTAAAGCTAATGATAATAATTTTTTCATGTGTATTACCCCCTTAAATTTTTACCATAGATATTATACCACTTTTAAGTATAATTGTAAAATTATTTAACATTATCTTGATTTTTTCTTAATAAATACTACTTTAGTAGTATAGTGCTTGCCATACAACTAACGCCTTCTTCTCTTCCTTCGAAGCCAAGTTTTTCTGTAGTTGTAGCCTTTACACTCACTCTATCTATGTTTAATTCAAGGTCTTTTGCAATATTCGCTCTCATCTCATCTATGTGTGGTCTTAATTTTGGCCTTTGCATCATTATAGTCGCGTCTATATTTGAAATAGTGTATCCTTCTTTCTTGACCATGGCATAAACCCTTCTAAGTAGTACTCTTGAATCAATATCAAGGTACTCATCACTAGTGTCCGGAAAGTGGTAGCCTATATCTTCCTTAGCCATAGCTCCTAAGATGGCATCCATAATCGCGTGTATCAAGACATCTGCATCGCTGTGACCAAGTAGGCCCTTTTCGTGCTCTATCTTTACGCCGCCAAGTATTAAATCTCTGCCTTCGACAAGCTTATGAACGTCAAAGCCATTACCAATTCTTATATCCATTAGAACGCTCCTGTGCTCTTCAGCTTTTTCTTCCAATTAGTATTGAAGATCTCAGCTATAACTAAATCTTCTGGTGTAGTTATCTTGATGTTATCGTAGTGACCTTCAAGCATCTTTACCTCAACTCCAGCAAATTCAACGAGTGCCGAGTCGTCTGTAGCTAAGATATTTTCTTTTATCGCGTGCTCATAGCCTCTAAGCAAAACGTCTTTTTTAAAGCATTGCGGGCTTTGCGCTTGCCACAAAAGTGATCTCTTTGGCGTATGATGAACTGTATCGTCTTCGTTAACTGATTTTATCGTGTCCTTAACTCTAACTCCAACAACGCAGGCGTCACAATTTAGAACAGTTTCAACAGCCTTGTTAATAGTCTCAGTCCTTATAAATGGCCTTGCTCCATCGTGTGTTAAAACTATATCGGCATTAACACTAATGGCTTTGATGCCGTTATAAACAGAATCCTGTCTTTCCTTACCACCTTTAACAATGTTAACGACTTTAGTAAATTTATATCTATTAACAATTTCTTTTCTTGTGTAATCTATCTCGTCTTTTTTACAGACAATAATTATCTCGTCGATGTACTTTGATCTTTCAAACTTTTCTATGGTATGAGCAAGTATTGGCTTGTCATTTATGCGCAGAAAAGCCTTGTTGATCTTAGAGCCCATCCTGTTACTCATGCCTGCAGCGGCAATTATAACCGAGACGAACTTATTCTCTATCATGAAATTTCCTCCAACTATTCTTTAATTTTCGCAAACATCATCTTACCAGCAGCTGTTTGAAGCACTGTTGTTATCTCGACTTTAAGCTTTTCGCCTATCCTCTTCTTAGCTTCTTCAACAACTATCATGGTTCCATCAGATAGATAAGCAAGGCCTTGATTCTTTTCCTTACCTGCTCTAACTATCTCAACTTCAAGCTCTTCGCTTGGAAGTATCACTGGTTTAACTGCATTAGCAAGCTCGTTGATATTAAGAACTTCTATGCCTCTTACTTGAGCTACTTTATTTAAATTGTAGTCGTTAGTAAGGACTTTTGCGTTCATCATAGATGCTAGTTCAAGTATCTTGTCATCAATCTCTTCTACATTATCTATCTTTTCACTAGAAACTTCTATATCAACTTTTGCTTCATTTTGCATTTGCTTAAGTATATCTAGGCCACGTCTACCTCTTTTTCTTCTTTGATCGTCCGCCGAATCAGCTATGTGCTGAAGCTCTTGCAAGACAAACTTTGGTATAACTAGTGTACCCTCGATGAAACCTGAGCTAGCGATGTCTTTAATCCTACCATCTATTATAACAGATGTATCAAGAATTTTATATAGTTCTGTGTCTTTTTTCTTTGATTTTTTTACAGTACTCTTTTGAGTAAATTTCTCACCAATATTTGAGATATCCTTTCTTCTAGTTGTAACTATAATCCCTATATATGGGAAAAGTATATAGAATATAACGGATAAAACCGGTCCAAGTACTGGTATGCCTATGTTCATAGCGAGCTGCGATAGCAAAAATGCTATAACAAGTCCAACTAATAAACCTACTAAACCTAAGATAAGGTCCAAGCTGGTGAACCTTCTTAGTTCAATCTCAACCCTGTCACCAACATTTATAATTTTGTCGAATACAGTATCTGACAATAAATAAAAAATAATTGCAAATAAAACAGATAAAAATACCGATACATAGATACTGTAATCATGAAATGCTGGGACAAGGCTTGTGGCTAATAAACTTACGCCATAACCTGCTGCTGCTCCTATGAGGAACATGACAGCTTTCATAATTTTTTTAAACATTTTTCCTCCTACTCTACTGCCTCGTAGATAATTTTGTCAATTTCTTCGTATGATTTGCCGGAAGAGAGTATCATTTCACTAATCAAAATGTTTTTTGTGTCATGAAGTATCTTTTTTTCTCCGGTGGAAAGATTCCTCTTATCATCTAAACTTTTTAAGTTACGGTAAACTTTAGCGACTTCGAAGATGTCTCCGCCCTTCAAAATCTCAGTATTATCCCTAACTCTCTTGTTCCAGTTAGTGCTCATCTTTGTCGGTTCTTCTTTTAATACTTCAATGACATCTTTTAACTTATCTTTATCAATGATTGATCTTATCCCTCTTTTTTCCGCATTTTTTACAGGTATCATAACCTTCATAGCGCCAATAGGTAATTTCACAACAAAATAATCTTCTTTTTTGCCTAAGATTTCCTTTTTTTCTATGTCTACTATGATGCCTGCTCCATGCATTGGATAACAAACCATATCTCCTACTTCATACATACTTTTCGCCTCCCCTTCCTTTAGATGATAATTTCATACCTATAGTATATTATATCACAAGAGAGACAAAAAGTAAAGTTTTATAATATCATATTATATAATCTTTGTCAAGCCTTTTATTGATTTTTTTTAAATATTTCTTACATCGCCGAAGGCGATGGCAAGGTTGCTAAGTCCGTGCACCAAGAGAACGAGTGAAACGAAGTTCGATTGGCAATGCATGCCTTATGCCAGAGATCACAAAGGTATCAAGCGAAGCGAAGATAGCTTTGATTGATCTTACGGCTGGGGTACCCATCCAACACGAAGTGTTGAGATAGGGTCGGGTTCTTTTACATCGCCAAAGGCGATGGCAAGGTTCCGGGGTACCCATCCAACACGAAGTGTTGAGATAGGGTCGGGTTCTTTTACATCGCCAAAGGCGATGGCAAGGTTCCGGGGTACCCATCCAACACGAAGTGTTGAGATAGGGTCGGGTTCTTATAATTTTAGTGCATCTATTAGCGAAGAGCACTTAATTAACTCTAATTTTGTGAATTTTGTTGATAATTTTGCTTCGCTGCTAATCACTGCCCTTTTATAGCCCATGCGTTCAGCTTCTTTGAGTCTTCTTTCGAGCTGAGGCACTTTTTTTAATTCGCCCGTTAATGATATATCAGCTATATACACAGTGTCCGAGCTTAATACCTTATTTACTAGCTGTGAATAAATTGCCGCGATTAACGCAAGATTCGATGCGTCTTCTTTAAGCTTAAGTCCACCCATTGACTTGATTACGACATTTTTATCAAACATATCAACATTTAATCTCTTCTCCATGATTGAAAGAAGTGTATTTAGTTTTTCTCTAGACATATTCTCGCTTATACGCGATGGATATGGTGTATATGACTTAGTTACAAGTGCTTCTACCTCAAGTATGACTGGTCTAGTGCCTTCCATATTTACGGTGATGGCGCTGCCAGGAAAATTATTTTCTTTTCTCGCAGAAACAAAATACTCGCTTGGATTATCGATAGATACAAGGCCTTTTTCTTGCATATTCATAAAGCCCATCTCGCCTGTGGCTCCATAACGGTTTTTGCTCGCAACAATGGTCCTTAGTGAATCATTTTGATAAGTATCCATAATTAAAACGGTATCTACAAGGTGTTCTAGGGTTCTCACACCTCTTAGCTCATCATCTTTTGTCATTTGACCAACAATAAAGACTATACGAGGCCTTTGTATATTTTTTGCAAGATTAACTAATTCATATGCGCACTCAACTGTTTGCGTTGGTGAAGCTGGTCTAGATGGCTTGTACTCATCAAGCTCGACAGTTTGTATCGAGTCAACAACTACCATGTCAGCGTCGACTCTAAGGACTTCTTCCTTAATATTGTCAAGACTCATATCACTAATTATATATAAGTCATCCTCGATAGTATCAAGTATCCTGTCTGCCCTTTGCTTTATTTGGCTCTCAGACTCTTCGCCTGATGCGTATAAAACTTTAAGTCCTTTTTTACAAGCATCGTTCGCTATTTGCAAAAGTAGTGTACTTTTGCCGGCGCCCGGTTTTGCTGTAAGTATAGTAACTGAGTCCTTAACTATGCCCTCTCCCATAACTCTATTGAACTCTTCGAAACTTGTCTTGAGCCTATCTGAGTTTGACGAAGTTACAGTTTTTAACTGCATTGCCTTACTTTTTATGCTTTTTTCTTTTTTTACCGCTTTTTTCGTATCCTCCATGACTTCTTTTAGGCTGCCCCAAGAACCACACTCAGGACATTTACCTAAGTAGCCGCTGGATTCGTAGCCGCACTCGCTACACTTGTACAAGCTCTTCTTCTTTGCCATTTTTAAATTCCAATTCCTTGCCATTGTAGTAAATAGTGATGCTCTTGTCCTTAGAAACATTATTTTTCAAAATTTCTTCAGACAATCTATCCTCTATCATCTTCTTAAATGTTCTCTCTAAAGGTCTTGCACCATATTCAAGGTCAAAGCCCTTATTCGCGATCTCGTCTTCAACAGACTTGTCGATCTCGATAACTATACCCATCTCCTTAAGTTTTGCCTTAAGGTCTTCCGCCATCAAATGAACAATTTTTTCTATATCATTTTCTTTTAATTGATTAAATACAACGATGTCGTCCACCCTATTTAAAAATTCTGGTCTAAATGTCTTTTTAAGCTCTTCGTTTGCAATTTCAGAAATTTTCTTCTTTTCGCTTTTTTCTTCACTAGATGCATCGCCAAAACCATAAGTATTTTGCTTTTTGAATCTATTTGCACCAACATTACTTGTCATGATTATGACTGCGTTTTTAAAATCTACAGTTCTGCCCTTTGAGTCAGTTAATCTGCCATCGTCAAGTAATTGTAATAAAGCGTTAAAAACATCTGGATGTGCTTTTTCAATCTCATCAAATAATACTACTGAGAATGGTTTTTTTCTAATCGCTTCAGTTAGCTGTCCGCCTTCATCGTATCCAACGTATCCTGGTGGCGGACCTATAAGCTTAGATACGCTGTACTTTTCCATGTACTCACTCATGTCTATACGTATCATTGCGTTTTCATCGTTAAATAAGCTCTCTGCAAGTGCTTTTGCAAGATAAGTTTTACCCACACCGGTTGGTCCAACGAAGATAAAGCTTCCTATAGGCTTGTTTTTGTCCTTAAGCCCAACTCTCGCTCTCTTAATCGAGTGACTAAGTACGTCTATAGCCTCGTCTTGACCAATTACTTTTGCTTTTAAATTCTTATCAAGATTTAAAAGTTTTTCTTTTTCTTCTTCACTAAGTTTTTCAACAGGAATACCAGTCCATTTTGAGACAACTCTTGCTATATCGTCAAAACCTATCTTCATGCTGTTTAGCTCTGATTTTTGCTTCCACTCAGTCCTGTCTAGGTCCATCTTGTCCTTAAGTTCGCGTTCCTTGTCCCTTAATTGAGCTGCTCTCTCGAAGTCTTGGGCTTGTATCGCTTGAATTTTTTCGGATGAAATTTCTTTAAGCTCGTCCTCTATCTCCTTAAGGGATAATGGTCTTACATAATTTTTCATTCTAACAAGTGATTGAGCCTCGTCGATTAGGTCTATGGCCTTGTCTGGCAAATATCTATCCGAAATATATCTCTTTGATAATGTCACAGCCGCTTCGATGGCTTCGTTTGAGATTAAAACTCTGTGATGCGCTTCGTACTTGTCTTTAAGACCTTCTATGATCTTAATAGCATCTTCTTCACTTGGCTCTTCAACTAAGATAGTTTGTAGTCTTCTTTCAAGTGCCGCATCTTTTTCGACATATTTTCTGTACTCATCAACAGTAGTTGCACCAATTATTTGTATCTCGCCTCTTGTAAGGTATGGTTTTAGTATGTTTGACGCGTCAAGCGAGCCTTCAGACGAGCCAGCTCCAACTATAGTATGAATTTCGTCAATAAATAAAATTACATCGTTTCTTTGTCTAAGCTCTTCAAGTAAATTCTTGATTCTGCTCTCAAACTCGCCCCTGTACTTAGATCCAGCGATTAAGCTAGTTAAGTCAAGGGAGAATATCTTTTTATCTCTAATAATCTCAGGAACATTTCCCGAAACAATTCTTTGCGCAAGACCTTCAGCGATGGCTGTCTTGCCGACACCTGGCTCACCGATTAGAACTGGATTGTTCTTTGTCCTTCTCATAAGTATTTGAATAAGTCTTTCAATCTCAGACGCTCTGCCAATTACAGGATCTATCTTATCCTTAATCGCAAGCTCATTTAAGTCCAATGTATACTTTTGAAGCGCTTCGCCATCACCCTCTGTCTCCTCATCAAAGCCATCATCTTCTTGATAGCCGACTTGATTAAAACTTCTAAGGCTATTGAGATAACTTGATAATGATGATAAAACCTTATCTTTATCTACACCAAATCTATCTAGTATGATAGATACAGGCGCTTCGTTCATTTTTACAATTGAATATAAAATGTGCTCAGTCGTTACAATTGGCGCACCAGATTGATTTGCCATCTTGATGGACTCTTCTATCACATATTTTAAACTTGCTGAATAATATATGTCCTCTTGCTTTTTCACGTCAAGCACTGATAGTTTTTCAACCATTTCTTTAAGAGCTTCCATCTCAAGACCATTTTGTCTTAAAATTTCGGAGGCCTTAGTCGTGTTTGCGCTTAAAATACCGATTAAAACGTGAGAAGGATCAACTTCACTTTTAAACATCCTTCTAGCTTCTTCCTCGGCTATTTGAAATGAGAATCTTGCATTTCTAGTAAATCTTCCAAAAACTGCCATATTTATCTCCTTTCTTTATATAATTCTATAAATCTTTATTTTCTTATTCATTAATATCCTTGTCAATAAATTTTATTTTGCCAAGCTTTTCTCTAAGTATAGTCGCTCTTTTTTGGTCAATTTCTGACTTGTCGCTAATGGAGTAAGTATACTCAATAGCTTCAGGCGTTATCATTAGATAAAGACTCGCATCAATGCTTGCTTCAACTGGATCGAGAAGGTCCATGCTTCTTGCGAACATCAGATTTGATAGATATATTAGTGCCTCGTCGTAAGAGATAAGGCTCGCCACCTTAATCATCTCCAAAGCCTTCATAATTCTGTCTTTCATCAAGATGTAGTTTTGCTCAAGATATCTGCGTCTATTTTCATTCTCGTAGACAATGATATTTTGGTCAGTCAGCATGGAAAGCTTTTTAAATGACTCGATATTAGTAAATTTATTGATGTTCGCGTCTAAGATGTAGATATCCTCTATCTTAGAACCATCAGGTCCAATAAGCGGAGTAAGTCTGATTTTTTCCATGTCATCGCTTATTAGCTCATCCTTCTTAAACTCGTCTCTTCTGTATAGATGCACAATCTTAGCAATGTTTATACCGTTACCAATATTAACAGGGTCACTAGTCAAATAACCGTAGTCTTCATCAAATTGGAAGTCTATCGACTTATCAAGCTCACGCTCTATATCTATGGCGATGTCTACAAGCTCGTCAGCACTTGCTGTTCCAAGCACTCTAATCTCGATATGGTCGTTGTTATTTATAACTATAGCGATGGATTTGTCTTCATCAAGCAAAAGTTTAGTTCTAGTAATGTTCTCTTTTACTGACTCATCCATAAAACCCTTTGCTAAAAAATATTCAAATTTTTCCTTATCCATGTTTGACACTTCATAAAGCATAAAACTGTAGCTAGTGTTTTTTAACGCTTCTAAAACCATGTTCAAAATTTCGTTAAGCTTTGACCACATCAGCATGTCAGGGTACTTATAGCCCTTGATATTTCTCTTTAACGAGACTATGGTGTTTAAGATGTATTTATTGTAAATCGTCATTGTTCTCGCCATCTTTCACTTTTTCATTTGAAGTCTTAGCCTTGATTTCATCTCTAAGCTCAGCCGCTCTTTCATAATTTTCTTCTTGAATTGCATTTTCTAGCTCTTTTTTAAGTGCAAGTATCTCTGTATGCATTGGATTTGCGTCGATATACCTCTTAGGTAATAGGCCTTCATAAGTTTTTTCGCCTCTTAATGAGTTCAAAATCGGTCTGATCTCGTAGGCAAATGTTTTGTAGCACTCCTCGCAGCCAAGCGTTCTATTCATTTTGAAATCACTAAACTTCATGTGACAGTTTGGGCACTCTTTTTCTTCAAATTCTTCAGTTTCAAAAGTTCCAAAAAGCTTTTGCAAGCCCTCAAATAGACTTCTTATATCGCTTTCATTTATATTCATATTCGTATATTCTCCGTATTCTCCTTGATTCATTTCATTAAAATCTCTTAGTGCACATTCAGTGCATAAGTGCTTTTCAATAACTTCTCCATCTAAAATTAATTTTAAATTAATCATCGCTTCATTCTTGTGGCATTCATCGCATAGCATTTTACTACCCCCTTTTAAGTAAAACTAGTAGGATGTTTTTTAATATATCACTTCTAAGTGCATTTCTCTTGTCTATATCAATAGTTAGAGCCCTGTCATCAATAGACGCAAGAATTATTTCTTTCTCGTCTTTTGTAATGATTTCGTCATCACAAAGCTTTCTGATGATGTCATGAGCTTCTTTGATGGTGATGCTATCACCAATGGCGTCCATAAGTATCTCTTTGTACTCGTCTTCATCCTCTAAAAGATCAAGTTTCTCGATCTTGATATAGCCGCCCTCGCCCCTTCTTGACTGAATGTAGTAACCAAAGTGAGGCGCAAACCTTGTCGTTAAGACATAGTTGATTTGACTTGGCGAACAGTTAAATCTTATGGCAATGTCATTACGCTTTATAAGTATGCTGCCGCCTTCTTCTTCAAGTAAATTATTTAAAAAATATTGAATTTCATCGCTTAACATATTTCTCACCTTTGACCTTCTTTGACTATTATACCATAAGTACCCAAGATGTGCAATGGATAAACATTAAGTGTTACTATTTTGTTAAAATTTTATAAGAATTGCACCTAGCGCTCGTTCGTTTCACTTCGCACTATTCATCAATTCTGATTGAAAATTTTTTTGTAAATAAAAATAACATTCTCTAAAAGAATAAACTTAAATTGATCGTATAAGCGAGAAAAATAAGGACCTCACCCAATGACGACGCTAAAGCGTCTATTGGGTCCCGGCCGTAAGATCAATCAAAGCCATCTTCGCTTCGCTCGATACCTTTGTGATCTCTGGCATAAGGCATGCATTGCCAATCGAACTTCGTTTCACTCGTTCTCTTGGTGCATGGACTTAACAACCTTGCAATTGCCTTCGGCGATGTAATGAAGAACCCCTTTAATAAATTTAAATTGATCTAATATAAATACTAAACCTTGGCACTTTGTGCTTGAAAAAAGAAAAACACATGAGTAGTAACCCATGTGTTTCTCTAAGAGAATAAATATGAAAAAATATATTAAATATTGTATATTTTTATTAAATTTTCATCTTGCTCATACCGCTGCTTCTAGCAGCGGAAGAGAATAAATAGAAGGACCTCACCCAATGACGACGCTAAAGCGTCTATTGGGTCCCGAGAACCTTGGCACTCCGTGCTTGAAAAAATATAAGAACCCGACCCTATCTCAACACTTCGTGTTGGATGGGTACCCCGGAACCTTGCAATTGCCTACGGCAATTTAATTAAATATTTGTATTTTCTTTTATTTTATTATTTATTTTTTTCTGCGTTGGCTGCTTCTATAATCCTATTTGCTTGGTCTTGTGGTACTTCTTCGTATCTAACGAAGTCCATTTGGAAGGAGCCTCTTGCTTGTGTCATCGCTCTTAGGTCTATTGCGTATCTAAACATTTCTGAATGAGGTACTTCTGCTGTAATTACTTGTGTACCGTCATCTTGTGAATCTATACCTAAGATTCTGCCTCTACGTTTGTTCATATCGCCCATAACGTCGCCTAGGTAGTTTTCTGGCACTTTTATTTCTGCCTTAACTATAGGTTCAAGCAAGATTGGTTTTGCTTCTTGCATACCCTTCTTAAATGCTAATTGTGCAGCGATCTTGAATGCCATTTCGTTTGAGTCAACATCGTGGTATGAACCATCATATAATGTTGCTTTCACATGTACTACTGGGTAGCCTGCTAAAACGCCATGTTCAAGTGATTCTCTAAGACCTTTTTCAACTGCTGGGAAGAAATTCTTTGGAACTGCTCCACCGAATACTTCTTCTTGGAATACAAAGTCATCGCCATCATTTGGCTCAAATCTTACCCAAACGTCACCGTATTGACCAGCGCCGCCTGATTGTTTCTTGTGCTTACCTTGAACTTCAGCCTTTTGTCTGATAGTTTCTCTATAAGCAATCTTTGGATCGTTAAGTTCAATCTCAACGCCAAATGTGTTTTTCAATTTATCTTTAATAACTGTTAATTGCATATTACCTTGACCGCCGATTAGAAGCTCTTTAGTCTCATGATTTCTAAGCACTTCAAATGTTGGGTCTTCTGCAGTCATCTTGTTAAGTGAAACGCCTATCTTTTCGTCTTCGCCTTGTTTTACAGGTCTTACCGACATATATAGAGTTGGCTTTGGATACCTAATTCTCTCGAATATAACAGGATTAGCCTTGTCGCATAGCGTATCGCCAGTACGAGCGTGTTCAAGTTTACTTGTAGCACCGATGTCTCCTGCGGTGATGGTGTCAGTATCGATTTGAGTCTTACCTCTTAAGTAGAATAATCCGCCAAGCTTTTCTTCTACTTCTTGACTTGCATTGTATAATGGTGTTGATTTAGTAACCTTACCAGATATAACTTTGAACAGCGATAACTTTCCTACGAATGGGTCAACTATAGTCTTGAAAACAACTGCTGAGAATGGTTCATTTGCGTCAACTTTTCTCAATTCTTCTTTATCTTTCCATGTGCCAGTGTATGCGCCTACTTCGTTTGGAGCAGGGAAATATCTTTGAATCTTATGAAGAAGTAGCTCCATGCCTATGCCTTTTTCAACGCTACCTACCATAAGTATAGTTAATTCACCGTTTCTAACAGCTTGCTTTATACCTTCTTTAAATTCAGCGTCAGTAAATTTTTCGCCTGCAAAGAATTTTTCCATAAGTTCCTCAGATGTTTCAGCAACTACTTCATTTAATTCGCCTCTAAGCTTTTCAATGTAGCCATCCCACTCAGCTGGAACAGGAATTTCAGTTCTCTTTCTGTTTTCATAGCTGTATGCCTTATCTTGAATTAAGTCAACCATGCCCTTGAAGCCTTCAGCTTCGCCAATAGGCATAACTAGTGGAACTATGTGTCCACCAAGTTTTGTTCTTATCTCGTCCAAAACTTCATCAAACTTAACATTTTCCTTATCCATCTTATTTAAAAAGATAAATCTTGGAGTGTGATATTTATTTAAGTTTTTCCACGCTTTTTCAGTACCAACTTCAACACCTGCTTGTGCGTCAATAACTAGTATAGAGCCTTCAGATGCTCTCTTTGCACCGTACATCTCACCAATAAAGTCAAAGTAACCAGGTGTATCAAGAAAATTGTATTTAACATCATTATATTCTACAGGAATAACCTTTGTATTAATAGAAACCTTTCTTTGTTTCTCTTCTATAGAGAAGTCTCCAACAGTATTTCCGTCTTCAACCTTGCCCATCCTAGAGATAGCGCCTGTTGCGTATAAAAGTGATTCAACTAGCATAGTTTTACCACTGCTACTGTGTCCCAAAAGGGATACGTTTCTGATTTTGCTTGCATCGTAAGCCTTCATATTTTTTCCTCCTCATATATAATATAGTTATTTTATCAATTTACTTTGTAAAAGCGTTTTGAGTAAAAAAATTTAGTGTGAAGACAAAATCCCTTCACAAAAATATTATAACATATATAGATTTTTTTTGCAATGATTTTATTGTGCTGATATGCAAAAATTATAAAGAGATTAAAAAAGAAGAGCTCATCACTCTTCTTTCATCTCATCATACGCAAGTCCTATAGCCTTGTAAAAATATTCAAGATCCTCTTCATCAAAATCAAATACATCGCTGTGATGAGGTCCTTTTAAATTTGTTCCCAGCATTAAATGCATAGCAGGAACTTTCTTTTGTTTAAGCTTTTTAAGATAAGAGGTTACATCTTCACTTGCGCCAAAACTTGGCATTCTATCAGTTTTTACATCGTTTTTATTAAGCTTTTTAATTATTCTATCAACAAGATTGATATTTTCTTCCTTATATGCATTAGCCTTCGCAAGCACCTTCATCTCATAGCTCGCGCCCTTCGCCTCAGATACGCATCTTGCAATATTTTCCATCGCTTCAAGCATCTCATCCATCGCCTCGTCACTATCACTTCTAAGGTCCATGCCTAAAGTAATTTTATCCATGATAGCATTTCTTTGACCGCCACCATTAATAATGCCAATGTTGATAAGTTTTTTGTGATGCGCATCAACTATTAAGTCCTTAATCATGTCTATAAAAGCCATGGCAATGGTTAGAGCGCAGATGCCTTCTTCTGGTGCATTCGCAGCGTGAGCTGACTTGCCAAAAAAACTCGTATCAAGCTTAGTAGTCGCCATAAAATCAGTAGTTCCAACACCAATGTAGCCTTTTTTCTCGCCTAAACCGATGTGATAGGATAAAAATCCATTTACATCCTCTGTAATGAAGTTCGCCATGCGTCTTGCGCCGCCAACACCTTCCTCGGCTGGCTGAAATAAAACTCTAACAGAGTCACCAGACTCACTAAAACGCTCGCATAAGCTAAGCGCCAAGGCTATGTGCCCATCGTGTCCACAGGCGTGCATATTGCCATTAGTCGAAGCAAATCCAAAAAGGTTCGGTATATGAGTTACATCCTCTGTCTCTTTTATCTTAAGTGCATCGATGTCCGCTCTAAATAAAAAGTATGGAGCCTTGCCAAACTCAGCCACAACCCCAGTATAGCCCTTGTCAATATCACTCATATCGCTTTCTGCACCATCTTCATAGATGGCTTTACCATAATAAAGCTTACAATTTAAATTTTCTAATATTTTAATAATTTTCTTCGTTGTCTTAACTTCTTCAAAGCCAAGCTCAGGAATTTTATGAAATAATCTTCTATATGAAATCAAATCCATAGTCATCACCTACTTAGCTAAATCTTACAACAAGCGCCGGCTTTTGTCAAGCTTGACAAAAAGGCTTATATGTAGTAATATATCTCTGTTGAGGTGAATTATGAAAAAGAAATTTATTTTATTTATGACTATGGCACTAGCTGCTATCATGCTTTTAAGCGCATGCTCAGAAAAGCACGAAAAATTTACGAAAGAAATGATTAAAGAGTGGAATGTTAGCGTGAAAAAAGAACCAAACGCTGACGATATAAACGATGACTTCGTTAATGAGCTTAAACGCTTTATTAAAAAGAGCATTGAAGATAAAAATTACGAAGCATTCTCAGAAATGGTTTGTGATGAGTATTTAACAGCGGTTGATATCACAAGAGATGCCTACAGAGGGCATAACAAAGAGCTTTCTGAAGCTTTGAAAGATATAAAAGTTGATGTATCAGACGTTGAGGCAAAACAAGTTGACGAGGATGCAATAGAGCTTAGATACACACTTAGCTACAACGATTCAAAAACAGTACAATACATCTATATATACAAAGACAAAAACGATGTATTCAAGTTCTCGCCATCAATATACGAGCCACACGCTTGGGGCGATGAAAACTATAAAAAAGACTCCATCAACATAAAATTCATATCCATAGGCAAAGTTACTAAGGGCATGGAAGTCAGAGCAAAGCTTATGAACACTGAGAAATGGGATAGATCGCTACTTAGTGCAATACTTTACACAGACAGAGGTAAATACGATGCAGCCAAGTTTAAGCTAAATATCGCAAGCGGCAAAACAGAACATGTATTATTTTACTTCGATCACGCAAAAGGCAAAGCAGAAAAGTTCGAGCTAGTCTACAAAGGCGATGGCGGCGAAGAAAAGACGACTACATTTGAATTTAAATAATATTTTGATATAGTAGGAAGAAATGCTTCCTACTATTTTTTATAAAAAAATATCTGCCAGGACACGCCTAACAGATACTTTTAAATAAATCGTTTAAACTATTTACTTTTTTTCAAAATATACTTTTTCTTGATAAACACAAGTCCGATTAATATCATTAAAGCTAAGAAGATTCCTAAAACATCTTCACTAACGCCAGTCTTTGGTATTATGTGTTCTTCTGGTGGTGTTGGTGGTGTTGGTGGTGTTGGTGGTTCTGGTTCAGGTTCTTCAGGATTTTCTGGTGGTTCTTCTGGTGTTGGTGGTTCTTCCGGTGGTACTTCTTTATTTAATATAGTAAATCCATCGTACATATCACCAGAGTAGCTAACTTCAAACTTTCTTTCGTCAATAGTGTATATCTTGTCCTTTTCGCCTACTTCCTTAACAGTATAGATGTATTGGTTACCCATATCATCTTCAATGTCAAGATTTGTAAAGCTTGCGCTCCAGTCATTTGCTTCATTTAAAGTAAGGAATTTTCCGCTCGCTTCGCCATTGATATAAAGCTCAACTTTTATATCTTTAGTTTCGCCAAGAGCTTGCCAAACTTTTCTAACTCTGACAAATGTCTTTCTTGGTGTAGGTGGTTCAGGTGGTATTTCTGTATTAGTAAATTTAACTTGAGCAACTTCTGTAATCACTACATCAACTGGATATACGATAACCATGTTTCCATCTGCATCGTATTTTATTTCTACTTCAGCTTTATCTTCGACTGCTTCTTTAAGTTCAAATGAATATTTTTTACCTTTTATCAAGCCTAAAAACTCATCTTTTGTTATTTCTTTCTTGTCTGCATCATAGAATTTTACAGTTTTGTCTTTTGCCTCGAATTCCATGGTTGTTTCTATTGCTTGAGAACCGTTGAAATTTGCAAGTTCTTCTTCGGTAAATTCGTAGTTATTTGTAGATAAAACCCCTTTGCCTAAAAATTCTTCAAAATATTTCCAATTTTCAGGTGTAAGAGTTATTTCTTTATCAACATACTTACCTTTTATCTTGATCTTAAGATTTTTAGGGATAGACTCAGTGTTTTCTGTATCCCAAACTTTTTCAACTTCAATACGATGTTTTGGTAGGTAGTAGTTTGTAAGTTCAAAATATGGTTGATTACCAACAACTCTAGCTTTAACATCAAGTAAATTTTCATCCATATTTTTTGGTGTTAACTTAGGTACATAAAGAACTAGTTTGCCATTTTCTTCTACAAGCTTAAGAGTGTACGCACCTTTGTTATATTGTTTTTCCCAATTTGCTTCAAATTTTCCTAGATTCCTTGGGAATGGTTTTCCATCCTTGTCATAGTATGTCTTAATTACTATATTTTTATCTTCAGGAATTTTCAGATCAGCTAAAAACTTTTTCTCTCCTGTAACTGGACCTCCAAGAATTAGAACTTGTGGATCTTTTGGATGGAATGTAAGATTAAATTTATCAACTTTATTTCCATGGTGGACTTCTACAGGAATATATTCAATTCTATAAACGCCACCGGCATAGTCCTCATCGTTAATCTTATATCCGTTAGCTAGTTCTTGTATTCTTTCAACAAAAACATCTATATAAGGTTTTCCTTTAACTTTAACAAGCGGAATAAAGATTTCCGAATCTTCCTTTACCCAGTAATGCTCAAAGCCCATGCCTTCTAATTCAAAATAAGGTAATTTTTCAAATTTACCTTTCCATCCATTGGCTTTAGATAGTGTAATAACACGATCCTTGCCGTTTCTGTCAATAAATCTCTTGCCGTCTTTTAATAGATAGACATTAACAGAATCTGGAATGTCTTCTTTTTTAACTGTTTCATCCCAATTTTTTTCTACTGGTATTTCAGAATATGGATAGTTGGTAAGAGTTAATGTATGATTTGTCACTAAATTAAGTCTATATCCTGATTTATTTTTAGAGGAATCTTGTGTTCTTCCCACACCATTCAGATATTGAGTCCAGATATATGGAAGCTGAATTTCAATTCTTCCATCTGCTTTTTCAAGCACATACGCTTCATGCCAAGGGCCGGAGCCATCCCAGTCAGAATTTCCATCTAAACCATAATATCCTTGCCATTTATAAGGTTTATAAAAGCTGTGATAAGTGATAGTGACATTATCAAGATTTTTAAGGCCTGCAAATAAATCATTATTTAACAGTCCGGTCCACTTTTTACCATCTTTTTTTAAATTACTTATTCCAATATCTTCTCTTTTAATCTCTTTACCATTCTTATCTTTATAAACAAAGATGATTTTTTCGCTGTGGTTTGCATCATTTGGCTTTGGATCAATAGTGCTGCTATAATTAGCCCAAATTCTTTCCACTTCTAAAAAAGTTTTATCAGATTCTTCAATAACTGAATAGAAATCATCGCTTCTTTCTTTAAGCTTATATTTAAGTCCCTTTGCTGCAAGTTCTTCAGATGTAAAAGGTAAATTTTCAAACATATAGATCCAGTTATTTTTTTTACTTAATTCAACTTCCGCGTACTTTTTATCACCTATATATAGGTCGACCCAAATGCTCTTTGGTATCTTATCTTCCGGAACGGACTTATCCCATTTCTTCTCAATAATGACCTTGTTGTTTTTTGGTTTTCCTGGTGAATAAATATCTGCATTTGATCCAATACCAGCTCCTCTATCAGATTCATTGCCCATAATAAATAGGCTAGAATTTGTCCAAGCTTCATTTTTTGTTTTAGCATCATATTGAGCTTTTATGTTTATCGCTTCATTAGTGTTATACATCCACTTAGGATCTTCATTTTTGATATCATCGATATACTTAATAATATTACCATATTCAGTAATTGGTGAAATTCTAGAGATAAACTTTTTATCGACTCCATTTAGTTTAAAATCATCTGCTTTATATCCTGTATGGATGTCTGCTCCATTATAAAGTGCTTCATTTTCGAAAATGTAAAGTGAGTGATAATCTTCAATTATATCATCACCTTCTGGACAGTTCCAATATCCGCCGCCTTCTCCTGGGCTTAGTAGATTCAGAGTTTTATTATTATTAACAGCTCTATTTTTTGTTATTAAAGTATTTTTTAGCGTTAGTTTACATGGTGTTAATGAAAGGTATATGCCTCCACCCTCATGATCTGACTTATTATTTAATATATATCCGCCTTTTAATTCAGCAGTAGATGAATTTATATATAAACCTCCGCCTGCACCTGTAAACATGTCATTACCTTTTAACTTGGCAATATTTTTATAAATTAAACCGCCTTTTTGAGTGTAATAAGCTCCAGCATACTTAACATAATTTTCATATAAATCAGTGTTAGTATTGGCATATTTTTTATAACTATAACCGTTATTGTAATTGTCATTAACAGCTACAGCTCCTCCATGGTAAGAAGCATTTCCAGCTAATATACCATTTTCTAATATAAATTCAGAATTAGAATCCACATGAACAGCACCGCCATAGTTTTTAATTACAAATCCGTCAACTTCAACAAGCTTATTATTCGCAATTAGTCCACCATTCATTGTAAACTTTGCCTTTTCCTTATGGTTAATTTTATCTGTATTTAAATTACCTAAAAATACACCTCCAACAGTAGCTACATTGTTGTCTATACTACCAGCATTTAAAGTATAAGATCCCCCTTCTTCTATATAAACTCCACCTGTTGCGAAATATTCGCCTAACCATGATCCATCTTTATTTCGCTCATAACAAATATTCTTATTAGAGGTAATCCGGCCACCATTCATAGTGAATGTGGCTTTATCATGAACATAAATAGGTGCAGAATTAGCGCATTCATTATTTCCATTAGCAATAAATCCGCCGTTCATAATAAGTTCGCCATTAACTTCGATAAAAGATGCCTTTAAATTTGTTTTAACATCTTTATTTCCGTCAATAAATAATGGATCCTTGTTATCTTTTCCTAAAGTTAACGTAGCTCCTTTTTCGACTTTAAATAAAGTTGCCAAAAAAGTTTCTGCCCTTTTTAAAATAACCTTAACATTTGGCAATGGATTCTTTTCTAAATCTGTATCTTCAAGAGCTTTTTCACCTTTAGCTTCTGCTTCTTTAACAAGCTCTTGTCTTCTCTCCATGTCGTCACTATCATTCGGCATTTCAATTTTATCTTCACCGATAGGTTTTACTTCTGTAGTATCTGCTGATGTTAATACAATATCAGCACCTGCTGGTATGATAATTGTACGTTCAATTTCTATAGTAGTAGTAATTATTATAGTCTTTTTTACTCCGTTGTTAGCACTTTCTATTTCTCTTTTTAAATCGTCAAAACTACTTACTTCAACAACATTTTCTTCTCCACTACCTTGTCCTGCTCCTAAAGCTATGGGGTTTTCTGCTAATTCAGATATTTCTAGTGTTTCACCAGCCTTTAACTCTTTTGCATTTGTTTCTGTGCCTTTGCCTTCTTCTGCTTTTTCTTCTTTCTTTTCTTCAGTCTTTTCTTCTGTGCTTTCTTTAGCTTTTTCTTCTTTTTTGCCTTCAGCATCTTTTGTTTCTTCTGGCTTCTTTTCTTCTTCTGTCTTTACTTCTGCTTCATCATCTTTCTTTTCTTCTGATTTTTCATCCTTTTCTTCTTTAACTTCGGAAGGTTTTTTAGCTTCAGGCTCTTCAGACTTGTTTTTATCTATATTAGAGCTTGGTACCCCCCCATGTCGACTTTTTCATCTACTGTTTTAGTGGTTTCTTCTTCACTTGGAGTGCTCGCTTCTTTACTTCCTTCCTTTTTAATTTCTTCTGTTTTTTCAGCTGGCAATTCTTCAGCTGTCTTTCCTCCTTCATTAACTTGGAGAGTACTTTCTGAAACTACTGTCTTTGGCTCTTCTGTCTTTACTGTGTCTTCATCCATTGCCATAAGGTTAACTTGGGCTAAAAGTACTATGCTTAAAAACAATGTTAACAAAATTACATTTAGTTTTTTCATTTCTCTCCCTCCTTTCTTTTAGTATTTGCAAATTTTCTTTGCATTATGTATGGTATAAATAAATATTTATACTATACACTTTTATTATATACCTTTTAGAGATACATTTCAAGGTTTCTAGGCATTTTTCTTATAATAATATAAAACTTTTAATTAATAAAGCAAAATGCATAAAAAAGAGAGCCTTTCAGCTCTCTTTAATAATATATCTAAATTATATTATTCGAAATTATTCGATAATTTCAGATACAACTCCGGCACCTACTGTTCTACCGCCTTCTCTGATAGCGAACTTAAGTCCTTTTTCAATAGCGATAGGTGTGATAAGTTCGATGTTAAATCTAGCGTTATCACCAGGCATTACCATTTCTACTCCGTCTTCTAGTGTGATGTTACCAGTAACGTCTGTAGTTCTGAAATAGAATTGCGGTCTGTAACCGTTGAAGAATGGAGTATGACGTCCACCTTCTTCTTTAGTTAAAACGTAAACTTCTGCTTTAAATTTAGTGTGTGGTTTGATTGTCTTAGGTGCAGCAAGTACTTGACCTCTTTCGATTTCGTTTCTTTGAACACCTCTTAGTAATAGACCAATGTTATCTCCAGCTTCTGCTTGGTCTAGTAGTTTGTGGAACATTTCAACGCCTGTTACTACTACGTCTCTAGTTTCAGTAGTTAAACCAACTAGTTCAACTGTATCTCCAACCTTAACTGTACCTCTTTCTACTCTACCTGTAGCAACTGTACCTCTACCAGTGATTGAGAAGATATCTTCTACTGGCATTAGGAATGGTTGATCTGTAGCTCTTTCTGGTTGAGGAATGTATTCGTCAACTTCATCCATAAGTTTAATGATCTTATCTCCCCAAGGTCCGTCTGGATCTTCAAGAGCTTTAAGAGCTGAACCTACAACGATTGGAGTGTTATCTCCGTCGAAATCGTATTCGTTAAGAAGTTCTCTAACTTCCATTTCTACTAATTCGATAAGTTCTGGGTCGTCTACTTGGTCTTCTTTGTTTAAGAATACAGCAATCTTAGGAACGCCTACTTGTCTTGCAAGAAGAATGTGTTCTCTTGTTTGAGGCATTGGACCGTCAGCTGCAGATACTACTAGGATAGCACCGTCCATTTGAGCAGCACCAGTGATCATGTTCTTTACATAGTCGGCGTGGCCTGGGCAGTCAACGTGTGCATAGTGTCTCTTAGCTGTTTCATATTCAACGTGAGAAGTATTAATTGTTATACCTCTTGCTCTTTCTTCTGGAGCCTTATCGATATTTGCATAATCAATAAATTCTCCTGTACCATTTCTCTTATTTAGTACTAATGTTATAGCTGCTGTTAATGTTGTTTTACCGTGGTCAACGTGACCGATTGTACCAATGTTAACATGTGGTTTTGTTCTTTCAAATTTTTGTTTAGCCATTTTTTACCTCCTATAAAAAATTATTTATTTCCAATGACTTTTTCTAATATGCTGTTTGGAACTGGATCGTAGTGATCGAATTGCATTGAGTAGTTAGCTCTACCTTGTGTGTTACTTCTAAGGCTTGTTGCATATCCAAACATTTCTGAAAGTGGAACGAATGCTCTAACGTGTTGTGCTCCGTTATCAAGTTCCATACCTTCAATTCTACCTCTTCTTGAGTTTAAGTCTCCGATTACATCTCCCATGTATTCTTCAGGAGTTGTTACTTCAACTTTCATCATAGGTTCAAGAAGTGTAGGTGATGCTTTCTTAAGAGCATCTTTTATTGCCATAGAACCGGCAATCTTAAATGCCATTTCTGATGAGTCGACTTCGTGGTATGAACCATCGTATAAAGTTACTTTTACGTCAAGTACTGGATAACCAGCTATGATACCTGATTGTAATGCTTCTTGTATACCTTGATCAACTGGTCCAATGTATTCTTTTGGAATAGCTCCACCAACGATTGCGTTAACGAATTCGTAACCTTTTCCTGCTGGTTGAGGTTCGATTCTGATTCTAGCGTGACCGTATTGTCCACGACCACCTGATTGTTTAACGTATTTACCTTCGCCTTCTGCAGTTGACTTGATTGATTCTTTGTAAGCAACTTGTGGATTACCAACGTTTGCTTCTACTTTGAACTCTCTTAAAAGTCTGTCTACAATGATTTCTAGGTGAAGTTCGCCCATGCCGGCGATGATTGTTTGACCTGTTTCTTCATCTGTATATGTCTTAAATGTTGGGTCTTCTTCAGCAAGCTTTAATAAAGCTTGAGTCATCTTATCTTGTGAAGCTTTTGTCTTTGGTTCTATCGCTACTGAGATAACTGGTTCTGGGAATTCCATGTTTTCTAGTATGATTGGTTTGTCTTCAGCACATAGTGTATCACCTGTACCTGTAACTTTTAAACCTACTATAGCAACGATTGATCCTGCGTAAGCTTCTTCAATTTCTTCTCTCTTGTCAGCATGCATTAATACGATACGTCCGATTCTTTCTCTCTTACCCTTTGATGAGTTAAATACATAAGAACCGCTCTTTAGAACACCTGAGTAAATTCTTGCATAAGCAAGTTTACCAACGAATGGGTCTGTAACGATCTTAAATGCTAATGCTGCTAATGGAGCATCATCTGCTGATTCTCTTTCAATTATTTCTCCATCTCTATCTGTACCTGTAACTGGTGGTATATCGATAGGTGATGGTAAATAATCAATTATAGCATCTAGAAGGAATTGTACACCCTTGTTCTTGTATGCACTACCGCATAGAACTGGTGTTACTTGGTTAGCAACACATTCTCTTCTTAATACTTTTTTAATCATATCGTTAGGAACGTCTTCACCGCCTAGGTATAGTTCCATAACTTCCTCGTCGAAATCAGCGATTTCTTCGATCATTTCTTCTCTATATTTTTGAGCTGTTTCTACTAAATCTTCTGGAATATCTGATTCTTGAATGATAGTTCCTAGATCGTCTTCGTATAATTCAGCTTTCATTGAGATTAAGTCTATGATACCTTTAAATGTATCTTCTTTGCCTATTGGCAATTGAACAGCTATTGGATGAGCGTTTAATCTTTCTCTCATCATCTTTAGTGTTCTGTCAAAGTTTGCACCTACAACGTCCATTTTATTAACAAATGCAAGTCTAGGTACACCGTATTTATCAGCTTGACGCCATACAGTCTCGCTTTGAGGTTCAACTCCCCCCTTAGCGTCATATAAAGCAACCGCACCGTCTAGAACTCTTAGGGAACGTTCAACTTCTACTGTAAAGTCAACGTGGCCCGGTGTATCTATGATATTGATTCTATGATTCTTCCAGTAACATGTTGTTGCTGCTGAACCGATAGTGATACCTCTTTCTTGCTCTTGAACCATGAAGTCCATGGTAGCAGCGCCTTCGTGAGTTTCTCCTATCTTATGAATCTTTCCTGTATAATAAAGAATTCTTTCTGTAGTGGTTGTTTTACCTGCGTCAATGTGCGCCATAATACCGATGTTTCTGACATCTTTTAGTGCAATTTCTCTTGGCACAAGTTTTCCCCCTTATTATTAATATCTATAATGTGCAAATGCTTTATTTGCTTCAGCCATTCTATGAACTTCTTCTCTCTTCTTAACAGAAGCACCTTGTCCATTGGCTGCATCCATCAACTCTTTAGCTAATCTTTCGACCATAGTCTTTTCTCCTCTTGCTCTGGAGTATTGTACTAACCATCTAATTGCTAAAGTTTGTCTTCTTTCAGGTCTTACTTCCAACGGAACTTGGTAGTTAGCACCACCAATACGTCTTGCTTTAACTTCTAGTACTGGCATGATGTTATTCATAGCCTTGTAGAATTGTTCAAGAGCGTCTTCACCTGTCTTTTCTGCAACTATATCAAATGCCCCGTAAACTATGCTTTGAGCTAAGCCTTTTTTGCCGTCAAGCATGATTGAGTTTATTAATTTTGTAACTACAACATCATTGTATCTTGCATCGGGCATTACTTCACGTTTAGGCACGTGTCCTTTTCTTGGCACTTTTTCTTCCCTCCTTAACTATCTTAGTAGATTCATTGGTACTCGGCAAATCTCTAAAAGCCGTCTAGCGCCAAAATGCTCATCATCTATTTAATGCTTTGCATTTCAACGACTAAATAATTTTTTTTACTTCTTTTCTTCTTTAGGTTTCTTAGAACCGTATTTAGACCTACTTTGTTTTCTGTTTTCAACTCCGGCAGTATCTAATGTTCCTCTAATTATGTGGTAACGTACGCCGGGAAGGTCTTTTACTCTTCCACCTCTTATAAGAACAACACTGTGTTCTTGTAAGTTGTGACCAATTCCTGGGATGTAAGCTGAAACTTCATATCCGTTAACTAGTCTAACTTTAGCAACTTTTCTTAAGGCAGAGTTTGGCTTCTTAGGTGTAACTGTCTTTACAGCAACACATACTCCTCTTTTTTGTGGAGCATTTACTAAAGATTGTCTCTTCTTAAGTGAGTTATAAGTTGTATCTAAAGCTGGTGATTTAGATTTGTAAACTACTTTTGATCTTCCTTTTCTGATCAATTGATTAATCGTTGGCATCAAAGCACCTCCTTACATAAAAATTATTTTAATAAAGCAGCGGCAGCTGCATTTATTTCAATACCACAGAGCTTTCCTAACTCTTCTTTTGTGTTTATATAAACAACATCTACAGATTTTTTATCTGCCTCTTCTTCGATAAGTGTTTTAATATGCTTATCTGCATCAAGAGCGATAAAAACTTGTTTAAATAAATTAGATTTTAGCCCTCTTATTACCTGTTTAAACCCAACTACACTGCTAGGCCCCAAGGTGTCGGTATCCATTAAGCATCCTCCTTTAGCTCTATTAATAGCGTGAACTTTCACGCATAACTGAATTGTACCACGCATTACGAAAAAAGTCAAGATATTTTTGTGCGTTTTAACAAAATATCTTGACTTTCTTAGCATTATTTAATCATTTAATTATTTAATTGTCTTTAGAAGACTTTTTTTCTTTTTCTTCGTTTAGTAAATCTTTAATAATTTTATCTAGTTCGATAGTATCAGATGCATCTGTGCTTTCTTCACCAGTTTCTTCTGTCTTCTTAGATTTCTTTTCTCTTTCATCTTCATCAAAGTCTTTAAACAAGTTTGTGTCGTCTATCTCTCTTCTCTTTCTTTTAAGTTCTTCTTCCATTTGTTTTTTCAAAACTGTTTCGTCTTCTTTAACTTTGATGTTTCTATACTTAAGCATGCCTGTACCTGCTGGTATGATCTTACCTATGATAACGTTTTCCTTAAGTCCTACTAACTCATCTTTCTTGCCTCTGATAGCTGCTTCTGTTAAAACTCTTGTTGTTTCTTGGAATGAAGCTGCTGATAAGAATGAATCTGTCGCTAGTGATGACTTAGATATACCAAGAAGTATTCTCTTACCTTCTGCTGGTATTTTACCTTCTTCTTTAAGTTTTTTGTTTTCGTGAATGAAGTCATATATATTTACAAGTGCTCCTGGCAAGAATGAAGAATCATTTTGTGCTTCTATCCTAACTTTCTTAAGCATTTGTTTACAGATGATTTCAATGTGTTTGTCATTGATATCGATACCTGTCATTCTATATACTCTTTGAACTTCTTTTATTATATAGTCTTCAACACCTTCTACGCCAAGAACTTTCATAATTTCTTGAGGTGATGCGTTACCTTCTGTGATTTCTTTACCTTTTTCGATGTAGTCGCCTTCATGAACTTTAAGTCTTGCTGCATAATTAACAGGATGTTCAACTGCTGTGCCTTCTTTGTCATCTGTTATGACAACAATTCTTTGTTGTGGATCGTCTTCATTTATTGATACAATACCTGAAATTTGAGCGATTTGTGCTTGTCCTTTTGGTTTTCTAGCTTCGAAAAGCTCTTCAACTCTTGGAAGACCTTGAGTGATGTCATCTGCGTTGGCAACCCCACCTGAGTGGAAGTTTCTCATTGTAAGCTGTGTACCTGGCTCACCTATTGATTGAGCGGCGATGATACCAACTGATTCACCAATATTAACATTGTTTCCTGTAGCAAGGTTTCTTCCATAGCACTTAGCGCAAACGCCGTGCTTAGTTTGACAAGTAAGAACGCTTCTTACCTTAACTTCTTCTATACCAATTTCTTGGATGAAGTGAGCTGTATCTTCATCGATAAGCTCGTCTTTCTTAACTATGATTGAACCATCTTTAGGGTTTATTACATCTTCAAAAGCGTATCTACCGATAAGTCTTTCTTCTAGCTCTTCAAGAATTTCTTTGCCATCTCTTATAGTTCTAACAGTATGTCCTTCATCAGTATGGCAATCGTCTTCAGTAACTATAACATCTTGTGATACGTCAACTAATCTTCTTGTTAGGTAACCAGAGTCCGCTGTCTTTAAGGCGATATCTGATAGACCCTTTCTAGAACCGTGTGATGATAGGAAGAACTCTAATACTGATAGTCCCTCTCTAAAGTTTGACTTGATAGGGATTTCTACTGTCTTACCAGTTGATGATGCCATCAGACCACGCATACCGCCTAATTGACGGATTTGGTTCTTACTACCTCTGGCTCCAGAGTCAGCCATGATGAAGATATTGTTTAGCGGATCTATTGATTTCATAAGCGCTTCAGTAACTTCATCAGTGATGCCGTTCCAAATATTGATAACGCCTTCGTATCTTTCTTCTTCAGTCATGAAACCTTCTCTATAAACTTTTTCGTATTTTTCAACTTCTTTTTGAGCTTTTTCAATTAAAGCAGTTTTTTCCTTAGGAACTACAACGTCCGCCATGGATATAGATACTGCTGAAAGTGTTGAGTGCTTGTAACCAGTTGATTTAATATGGTCTAAAAGCTTGCTAGTAACGATGTTACCGTGCTTTTGATAGCACTTATCAAGTATAGTTCCCAGAGTCTTCTTTGAAACTACCTTATCTATTTCAAGTGAGTATGGATCTTTATCTCTATTTACAAAACCAAGGTCTTGAGGTATCTTCTTATTAAGAATGAATCTACCAACTGTTGATTCAACAAGTTTACCTCTGTCTTCTTCATTAAGTTTTACTCTAACCTTAACTTTTGCATGCAAATCTATAAGTCCAAGTTGATAAGCCTTAATCATCTCATCATAATCTTCAAAGATGTGGCCAGAGCCCTTACTTCCTTCTATATCAAGTGTCATGTAGTAGCAGCCTAGTACCATGTCTTGTGATGGTATTGAAATTGGTTTACCATCTTTTGGTGCCAAAATGTTGTTAATTGAAAGCATTAATAGTCTTGCTTCTGCTTGTGCTTCTATTGATAATGGCAAGTGAACCGCCATTTGGTCGCCGTCGAAGTCCGCGTTATATGCTGAACATACTAACGGATGTAGCTTGATAGCCTTACCTTCAACTAAAACTGGTTCAAAGGCTTGAATACCAAGTCTGTGAAGAGTCGGTGCTCTGTTTAGTAATACTGGGTGATCTTTGATAACGTATTCAAGTACGTCCCAAATATCTGATTTAGCTCTCTCTACCATTCTCTTAGCGCTCTTGATGTTGTGAGCCTTACCTGTTTCAACAAGTCTTCTCATTACGAATGGCTTGAATAGTTCTAGTGCCATCATCTTAGGAAGGCCGCATTGGTAGAACTTTAGCTTAGGTCCTACAACAATTACAGATCTACCTGAGTAGTCAACTCTCTTACCTAGTAAGTTTTGTCTAAATCTACCTTGTTTACCCTTTATCATATCAGATAGAGACTTAAGTGGTCTGTTACCAGGGCCAGTTACAGCTCTACCGCGTCTACCGTTATCAATCAATGCGTCGACAGCTTCTTGAAGCATTCTCTTTTCGTTTCTTGTAATGATTTCTGGTGCTGATAGTTCAAGAAGTCTTCTAAGTCTGTTGTTTCTGTTGATAACTCTTCTATATAAATCGTTTAAATCGCTTGTCGCAAATCTACCGCCATCTAGTTGAACCATAGGTCTTAAATCTGGTGGTATAACTGGAAGTGCTTCGATAACCATCCACTCAGGTCTGTTTCCTGATTGTCTGAATGATTCAATAGTTTCAAGCTTTCTTAAAACTTTGATCTTCTTTTGTGTGGATGCTCCTTCAAGCTCTTCTGTTAATTCTTCTGCTTCTTTATCTAGGTCTATGGCTTTAAGCAGCTCAAGTATTGCTTCTGCGCCCATCCTAGCATCAAATGAACCATATCCAAACATTTCTATAGCTTCTGAATATTCTTGTTCATTTAAAATTTGTTTATATTTTAAGCCAGTTTTGCCTGGATCCATAACTATATATGAAGCAAAATACACAACGTGTTCAAGCTCTTTTGGTGAAACGTCTAGTACTATGGCTATCCTTGAAGGTGTTCCCTTAAGGTACCAAATATGTGTACATGGACTAGCTAATTCAATGTGGCCCATCCTCTCACGTCTTACTTTTGCTCTTGTAATTTCAACGCCGCACTTATCGCATATCATGCCTTTATATCTAATCTTGTTGTATTTACCGCAGTGACAAGTCCAGTCTTTTACAGGTCCAAATATCTTTTCACAGAACAAGCCTTCTGCTTCTGGCTTTAATGTTCTGTAATTTATTGTTTCTGGTTTTTTAACTTCTCCCTTAGACCATGCTCTGATGTCTTGGCTTGATGCAAGGCCTATTTGAATACTGTTAAATTTATTTAATTCGAACAAATTACCTTCCTCCTTGTCTTTCTACAAAGAACTATCGTCATCTAGATCTAGGTCTTCATCAATCTCGTCGATGTCGCTGCCTATGTCTAGATCGTCGTCCATGTCCAAATCCTCTTCATCTATATCGTCTATTTCATCTAAATTTTCTTCTATATCTTCTTCAAGGTCTTCATCTGTTTCATCATCAAAATCTTCTTCGTCTAAATCTTCTTCATCATCGTCATTTAAGCCCTTTGATGATTCTTCATCGAAGAAGTTAACAAATTCTTCATCATCCTTGTAATCAGTATCCATGCTCTTGAAGTCGCCAGCAATGATTTCTCTTTCGTTCATGAAATCATCTTCATCATCAAGTTCCATTTCATTGTCATCTTGGTCAAGGACCTTAACGTCAAGAAGTAAACTTTGAAGTTCTTTTACTAATACCTTGAATGATTCAGGTATACCTGGTTCTGGAATATTCTTTCCTTTAACTATGGCTTCATATGTCTTAACACGGCCATTGATATCATCGGACTTAACAGTTAGTATTTCTTGAAGAACATGGCTTGCACCATAACCTTCAAGAGCCCAAACTTCCATTTCCCCGAATCTTTGTCCACCAAATTGTGCTTTACCGCCTAGTGGTTGTTGAGTAACTAGTGAGTAAGGACCAATGCTTCTTGCGTGGATCTTTTCGTCAACCAAGTGGTGAAGCTTAAGCATATACATGTAACCAACTGTTACTGGATTATCAAATAATTTTCCTGTTCTACCGTCTCTTAGATAAATCTTACCGCTCTTTGGATATCCTGCTTTGTCAAGTGCTTCAAGTATATCGTTTTCGTTAGCACCGTCAAATACAGGTGTTGAAACGTACATACCAAGCTTTTTAGCTGCCATACCCAAGTGAACTTCAAGTACTTGTCCAAGGTTCATACGAGATGGTACACCCATTGGGTTTAGTAGGATTTGTAGTGGTGTGCCGTCTGGTAAGTATGGCATGTCTTCTTCAGGAAGTATTCTTGAGATGACACCCTTGTTACCGTGTCTACCGCACATCTTGTCCCCTACAGAGATCTTTCTCTTAGTAGCGATATATACTCTAACCATTCTATTTACGCCAGGAGCAAGCTCGTCAGCATTTTCCCTTGTAAATTCCTTAACGTCAACTACTATGCCTGCTTCACCGTGAGGTACCTTAAGAGATGTATCTCTTACTTCTCTTGATTTTTCTCCGAATATAGCCCTTAACAGTCTTTCTTCAGCAGGTAAATCCTTTTCTCCCTTAGGAGTAACTTTACCAACTAAGATGTCTCCAGCTTTAACTTCAGCGCCAATCCTGATGATACCGTCTT
Source organism: Fenollaria massiliensis (assembly GCF_000312505.2). Lineage (GTDB taxonomy): Bacteria > Bacillota > Clostridia > Tissierellales > Peptoniphilaceae > Fenollaria > Fenollaria massiliensis. The sequence goes on from NZ_HG326225.1 coordinate 333,330, forward strand.
TGTCAAGGTTCTTTAGTAGTTCATCACTAGTGTTTGGTATATCTCTAGTAATCTCTTCAGGTCCAAGCTTTGTATCTCTTGATTCTGATTCGTATTCTTCTATGTGAATTGATGTTAATACATCTTCATAAACAAGTCTTTCGTTAATTAGTATCGCGTCTTCGTAATTATAGCCTTCCCAAGTCATAAACGCTACTAAGATGTTCTTTCCTAATGACATTTCACCAAGGTTAGTGCTTGGTCCGTCCGCAATTACATCGCCCTTCTTAACCTTTTCGCCCGCTTGAACTATAGGTCTTTGGTTAATAGTAGTGCCTTGGTTAGAGCTTGTAAATTTGATTAACTTATATGAATCAATGTTTTTGTCTTTATTTTCAATAACTATGCTCTTTGCATCAACTTTTTTAACGATACCGTCGTTTTTCGCAACAACACATACACCTGAGTCCTTAGCAGCCTTATACTCAATACCAGTCGCAACGATTGGTGCTTCTGTCATAAGTAGCGGAACTGCCTGTCTTTGCATGTTTGAACCCATTAGTGCACGGGTCGCGTCGTCATTTTCCAAGAAAGGTATCATCGCTGTACCAACCGAAACTATTTGTCTAGGAGAAACGTCCATGTAATCGATTTCTTCTTTTCTGAACATATCCATCAAAGTATCGTTTTCAGCCTTACTTCTAGCAACGATGATGTCGTTTTTAAAGTAACCTTTTTCATCAATTGGTTCGTTTGTTTGAGCTATGATGCACTCGTCTTCAATGTCAGCACTGATGTATTCAATCTCATCAGTAACTTTTCCTGTACCTTTTTCTACCTTTCTATAAGGCGCTTCGATAAAACCATATTCATTGATCCTTGCGAATGATGCAAGTGATGTGATAAGACCGATATTTGGTCCTTCTGGTGTCTCTATAGGGCACATTCTAGCGTATTGTGAGTTATGGATATCTCTTACTTCAAAACCTGCTCTGTCTCTTGAAAGTCCTCCAGGTCCTAAAGCTGACATCTTTCTCTTATGTGTAAGTTCACTTAGTGGGTTAGTTTGGTCCATGAATTGTGAAAGTTGTGATGAACCAAAGAACTCTTTTAGTGAGGCAACTACTGGTCTTATGTTGATAAGACTTTGAGGAGTAGCTGCTTCAGGGTCCTGTGTAGTCATTCTTTCACGAATAACTCTCTCCATTCTGGAAAGACCAATTCTGAATTGGTTTTGTAAAAGTTCACCAACGCTTCTTACACGTCTGTTACCTAGGTGGTCTATGTTGTCAAATTGACCAACGCCACGCATTAGGTTGAATTGGTAGTTGATTGAACTGATTATGTCATCAATTTCAATTCTCTTTGGATATATTTCTTTTATATTTTCTATGATTAAGTTTTTAAGCTCTTCATCGTCCTTGGCTTCTTCCATAAGTTCGTGCATCAATGGTGCATAAACTTTATCTTTAAGTCCAAGCTCTTCAAAATTAACTTTTGTATCAAAAGCTTCTGGCTTAACAAAGTTATTACCTACGACTCTGATTTCTTCACCATTGTCCAAAACTATGTCGATAGTATTGACAAAATTGTCTTCAATCTTTTGCGCCATAGGTCTATCAAGAAGAGTGCCCTTTTCATAGATTAATTCGCCTGTGATAGGGTTAACTGCATCTACTGCAAGTTTATGATTTTCAATCCTTCTTGCTATAGATAACTTCTTGTTAAACTTATATCTTCCGACTTTTGCTAGGTCGTATCTCTTAGGGTCGAAGAAAAGATTATTAAGAAGTGATTTCGCACTATCAACAGCCTCAGGTTCACCTGGCCTCAATCTCTTGTAGATTTCAATCAAAGCCTCATCTTGAGTCTTTGCAGTATCTTTTTCAAGAGTTGTCAATAAATCATTAGTTTCGCCTAATGTTTCAACAATTTCAAGATCAGAAACAATTCCTAAAGCTCTAAGAAGTGATGTGATGATAACTTTTCTGTTCTTATCAATCTTTACATATAAAGCGCCACTTGCATCAGTTTCAAATTCAAGCCAAGCACCACGGTTTGGTATGATAGTTGCACTGTAATCAAGCTCGCCGTTCTTATTGATTTCCTTCTTATAGTAGCAGCCTGGTGAACGAACGACTTGTGAAACAACAACCCTTTCTCCACCATTGATTATGAAAGTACCCTTATCAGTCATGATAGGTATATCTCCCATAAATACTTCTTGCTCTTTAACCTCTCCAGTGTCTTTATTAATTAGTCTAACCTTTGCTCTAAGAGGAGCACTGTAGTTTGTGTCCTTTATTCTGGACTCTTCTTCAGTATACTTTAATTCTTTGCCTATAGTATAGTTGACAAACTCCAATACTAAGCTACCACCATTGTCATCAATAGGTGATATGTCATCAAAAGCTTCCTTTAAACCATCTTTTAAGAACCAGTCAAACGATGCAGTTTGCACCTCAATAAAATTTGGCATCTCGCAAGCTTCTTTTATTCTAGAATAACTCATTCTAGTTCTTTTTCCGTTTTCAACAGGATGTAGCATCCAAATATTCACCCCTTATAAAAATAACCTACTATATGTCGTACCCTAAACTAAGATTTTGAGAATAAAAACCCATTTTAAATCCTAATTATGCAATTTATAATTATATAATAAGTCAAGGCAAATGTCAAGCATTTTTTTATAAATATTTAAAAATTTTTTATATTATTGCTAAAACGATTATCTTGCGAATATTTTTATAAAAATCAAAGCACGCATAAATCGACTTTTAAATTAAATATATAAAAATCATAATGCACTAAGACTTTTAACGCAAAAAAGAACTATGAGCAATTACTCATAGTTCTCTTCTTATTATATATATAATATTTTTTTAATTATTTATATTCTTTTACAAGTTTTTTTATTTCATCAACTTTTTCTAATCTTTCCCAAGGAAGATCTATATCGTCACGTCCGAAGTGGCCGTAGTTACTAATCTTGTGGAATATTGGTCTTCTTAAATCGTAGTAGTCGATGATAAAGGCTGGACGAAGGTCAAATACTTTTTCTACTATCTCTAATATTTTTGCTTCTTCGATTTTGCCTGTGCCAAAGGTATCTACGTTTATGGATATTGGCTTAGCTACGCCTATTGCGTATGAAACTTGAATTTCGCATTTATCACAAAGGCCTGCTGCTACTAAATTTTTAGCAACGTGTCTAACTGCGTATGATGCTGATCTATCAACCTTTGTAGCGTCTTTTCCTGAGAAGGCTCCTCCGCCATGTCTACAGTATCCGCCGTATGTGTCAACGATAATCTTTCTACCTGTTAAACCTGTGTCGCCTTTTGGTCCACCAATAACGAATCTGCCTGTTGGGTTCACGTAGATGATTGTTTCGTCATCGATAAGTTTTGGATCAACAACTGGTTTTATAACGTTCTCGATGATATCTTTTCTTATCTTTTCAAGACTAACGCCTTCTTTGTGCTGTGTTGATACAACTATAGTATGAACTCTCTTTGGCTTGCCATTGTCATATTCAACAGTTACTTGTGTTTTTCCATCTGGTCTTAAATAATTTAGCGTGCCATCTTTACGAACTTCAGCTAATTTTCTAGCTAATTTATGTGATAAATAAATTGCAAGTGGCATATAAACTTCTGTCTCATTACAAGCGTAGCCAAACATCATACCTTGGTCGCCTGCACCTATTAAATCATATTTATCTTTTGAGTGCTCTTTAGTCTCAAGTGCTTTGTCAACGCCTAGTGCTATATCCTTAGATTGTTCTTCGATTGATACAAGTACAGCGCAATTTTCTGCATCAAAACCGAATTTTCCTCTAGTATAACCTATGTCTGCTATAACTTTTCTAGCTACTGATTGTATATCAACATAGCAATTTGTTGTTATTTGTCCAGATACTAAAATATATCCAGTTGATGCTGTTGTTTCGATCGCGCATCTTGCTTCTGGGTCTTTTTCTAGTATCGCATCTAGTATCGCATCTGATATTTGGTCACAGACTTTGTCAGGATGTCCTTCTGTTACCGATTCAGATGTAAATAGTTTTTTATACATAATCTTCCTCCCTTTAATATTTTCTAATATAAAGCCGCTTAAAATATTTATCTCGCGGCGCATCTTATAAAATAAAAAAACCTTCATAGCTGAAGGTTAAATCTTCTCATCTTTCAGCTGCGCTGTAGGATTTGGCACCTTGCTAGCAGGTTGCCGGACTTCACAGGGCCTATTCCCTCCGTCACTCTTTATGAGACTTATTAAGTTCATTTCTTATTATATATATAAAATTAATCTTTGTCAAGGACTTTTTCAAAATATATTAAAAGCTTAAAATATTTTGTCTAATCGAAATAAAAGGCAGCTATAAAACTGCCTAAAATTAACTCATCTTTAATATTTTTTCTTTTGCTTTTTTCCTTACTATTTTATATGTAAAGAAATAAGCGATTATGGTTATAGTCCATGATACAGGATATGAGATGTATAAAACCCATTGCTCGTGAAAACGCTCAAATATTGTATATATCCAAAAAACTCTGAATGCGCATACAAAGAACATCGATACTAGCATCGGCGTAAATGAAAATCCCATGCCACGTATAACACCTGAGTAAACGTCCATGATGCCGCACAAGAAATATGATGTGCTTATAACCAAAAGTCTAAGCATAGCGATGTCTATAACTTCTTGATTTGGTGTATATAATCTTAATAAAATTTCTCCAAGTAAATATGCGCCCACACCAAAGAATAATCCGACGCCGCTTACTACAAGCAAGGACTTTTTCAAAACATCGTCAACTCTATCAAGTTTTTTCGCGCCCATATTTTGTGAGGCAAAGGCAAGAGCTGTTTGATAGATGGAGTTCATCGCATTATACACAAAGCCTTCTAAGTTAGATGCTGCAGTGTTCGCAGCCATTACAAGCTTGCCAAAAGAGTTTATTGATGATTGTATAAGCATGTTTGATACGCTAAAAACTATCCCTGTAAAACCTGATGGTATACCTATCTTAAGCATCTCTATAAATTTTTTGCCGTCTATTTTAAGCTTTCTCAAACTTAAATTTAAATAGCCATCGCTTCTCATTAAACAGATAACTATAAGTATGGCAGATATTGCTTCGGAAATAATTGTAGCGTAGGCAACGCCATCTACACTCATTTTTAAAACTATTACAAAATATAAATTTAAAATGACATTAATTATACCAGAAACAAATAGATAGTATAGCGGTCTTTTTGTGTCGCCAGCTGCTCTAAGTATCGCTGCACCAAAATTGTATAGCATAAAGCCTGGCATACCCATAAAATATATCTTCATGTAAAGTGATGAAAGCTCAATGACATCATCTGGCGTTTGCATTAGTTCAAGCATAGGTCTTGACACGACTTGACCGACAAAAATCATGATGATGCCGCCTATAAGACCAGTTAGCATCGCTGTATGTAGTGAGTCTTGTGCATCGTTATAATCTCTTGCACCTATCGCTTGACCCATAAGTACGCTCGCGCCTATCGATATACCTATGAATAAATTTATTAGTAAATTTATCAAAGCGCCAGTCGATCCAACTGCGGCTAAGGCCTCATCACCTGCATATCTACCGACAACTATAACATCGGCAGCGTTAAAAAACAGTTGAAGCATGCCCGAGAGCATCAAAGGTATTGAAAATTTTATTATTTTAAGAAGTATATTTCCTTCAGTCATATTTATTTGATACGATTTTGACATATTATCCTCTTTTCTATGTGTATATCAATCAATTGTACTACAATCGAAATATTTTTTCAAGACTTTTTTCAAAATATTTTACATAATCCTTTATTTTTTCTTTCAAATGTGTTATAGTATATGAATATAATATGGAAGGTGATTTAATGAATAAAAAAGTTTACGTCTCAGGTCACAAGGTGCCCGATACGGATTCAATTGCAAGTGCCATCTCCTACGCTTATCTTGTCAATAGCCTCGCTAAATATGATGCAAGACCAGTTAGGCTTGGAGATTTAAATAAAGAAACAAAATTCGTTTTAAAATATTTTGGCGTAGACGAGCCAAAACTATTAACAACGATGAAAATAAAATTAAAGGACGTTGATCTTGATGACGCCGTGCTTATAGCTGAGGATGCCTCACTATACGAAGCGATAAATTTACTTCGTGAGAAAAACGCTTATGTACTCATAGTCGTTGATAAATGTGGCAAGATGAGTGGCATCATCGGTTTAAAAGATATTACAGAAATTTACACCAATATTTTTGACGACACTGTTTTAAGCAAAGCTGATACACCATTTAAAAATGTTGTTGAAGTTTTAAAAGGAACCGTAATTAACGATGGCTACAGAAAACCTCTTGGCCGCATGGCTATCTACGCTATGGATCCAAAGATGATTGAAGATAGGATTGAAGAAGACGATGTTGTTATACTCGGCGACAGAGAGGATGCTCAAGAAGACGCTATCAAGAGAAATGTTTCTTGCATGATAGTGACTGGCGGCTTCAAAATAAGCGAGAAAATATTAAATATGGCGAAGGAAAAAGGCATCAGCATCATATCGACTGAGTATGATTCTTTCATGGCATCGAGAGTACTTCCACTAAGCGTGCCCGTATCGTATGCAATGACAAAGGATGGCATCAAAACCTTCCACATACAAGATTTTGTTTCAGACGTTAAAGCAGAGATGAATAAAAACAGATTCCGCTGTTATCCAGTTTTGGACAATGGCGGTAAAGTTATAAACACAGTTAGCCGCTATCACTTATTAAGCGACAAGAGAAAAAATATAATTTTAGTCGATCATAACGAAAGAACTCAGTCCGTCGATGACATCGAAGAAGCTGAAATACTTGAAATCATCGATCATCACAGAGTTGCCAACGTTGAGACAAAACTTCCACTATACTTTAGGAACGAACCATTAGGCTCAACAGCAACCATAATTACAAAGATGTTTATTGAGAATGGTATTGCCATACCAAAGCACATCGCTGGTCTTTTAATCTCAGCCATCATCTCAGACACACTTTTATTAAAATCGCCAACGAGTACAAAGACAGACGCGAAAATGATAGACTTTCTTGCTCCGATAGCCGGCATAGATCCAGACGTCTACGCCATAGAGATGTTTACTGAAGCGGCAAGCATCAAGGACGTGGCGAGTGAAGATTTGCTTAAGATGGACGTGAAATCATTTAATATCGCGAAGAAAAAAATTCGTGTAGCACAAGTCATGACCATGGATATGGATGAAGTAAAAAAGAGAAAAGATAATTTATTAAATTTAATGAGAGAAACAATTGATAAAAATCAAGAAGATACTTTTGTTTTGATGATAACTGATATACTTAAAGAGTATTCACTAGTTTTAGTGCAAGGCTCATACAAAGAAAATATCGCAGCTGCATTTGACAAGGAGCTTGTGGATAATGAGTTTACAGTCGATGGACTTCTTTCAAGAAAAAAACAAATGATACCTGCTATATCAAAAAAGATAGAGACTTTATAGTCCCTATCTTTTTTAGTTTATGCGTAAAATTATATATAAAATCCCCCGTTCACACGAAGTACTTCGCCTGTAATGAATTTTGCGTCCTGTGATGCAAGAAAAACTGCTGCCTTTGCTGCATCTTCTGCGCTTCCTATCATCTCAAGCGGCGTTTCATCACGAAGCATATCAATTTCAGCCTCTGAATACACTTTCATCATGTCAGTTGCTATGCAGCCCAAACTTATTGCGTTCACTCTAACGCCCGATGGTGCTACCTCTTTTGCGACCGCCTTAGTAAAAGCGATGACAGCTCCCTTCGATGCGCTATAAACAGTCTCCATCGCGGCTCCAGTCTCGCCCCACATGCTAGTTACGTTAATTATGACCCCTGCGCTCTCATGTATCATCGGCTTAATAAAAGCCTTGGTCATGTTGAAGACGCCCTTCATATTCGTGTTAAATACATAATCATATTCATCTTCACTCGTTTCTTGCACAAGCTTAGTCAGAGCCACTCCCGCATTATTCACAAGCACATCAATCTTTTTATATCTTTTAAAAATTTCTTCCTTTAATTTAGAAACTTCTTCATATTTTGACACATCTGCCCCATAAACAAAGCCGTTCGAATATTTTTTAACTTCTTCTAAAATTTCCATCGCTTCATCGCCATGCTCATGGTAATTGATACAGACATCATAACCTTTTTTGGCAAACTCAATCGCTATGGCCCTACCAATGCCTCGAGATGCGCCACTTACAAGAGCTAACATAATTATACCTCCTCTTATATAAATATTATATCACAAACTTGCAATTTTAGCCATCATATGCTAAACTTATCTTGGTGATAAAATGAGAATGAGAAAAAAATGGTGGGCGCTACCTGAACTTAAAGAGAGCCCCATCTTTAGATATAGACCCATGGAGAACAAGGGCAAGTGGCATGAAGATTTTGGCAATGACAATCCAATTTATTTAGAGCTTGGCTCAGGCATGGGCAGCTTTATTAATTATTTAAAAAATACATTTAAAAATAAAAATTTCGTCGGCATCGATATGGAAGAGGGCTGCCTCGTTTATGCAAAGCGCATGCTTGAAGAAGAGGATGCATCAAACGTAAGACTAGTCCTTGCTGACATCAGAAACGTGGACGAGTACTTCCAAGAGAACGAGGTCGAGGAAATTTATATAAATTTTCCTAATCCTTGGCCAAAAAACAAACAGCACAAAAGAAGACTGACTTATCCAGATCAATTAAAAATGTATAAAAAAATTCTGAAGAGTGATGGAACGATTAGGCTCAAGACTGATGATCAAGGACTTTATGAGTCATCGCTAAAATATTTTGAAAGCGAAGGCTTCGAGATAATTTTCAAGACAGATGATTTGGCTGTAGATGAGTTCCAAGATGACTTCATCAGCGAGTACGAGACTAAGTGGCGTTCGCAAGATGTGAAGATCAAGGCAATACTTGTAAGGAATGTGAAATAAGATGAAAAAGAAAATTTTAATGAGCTTAGTTTTTATTATGGCATTGGCTGTGCTTATAGCGTGTAAATCAAAAACTAAAGAAAACTCAGTAAATAATTCAAAAATTTCTGATGAAACAAAAAGCATAGACGAGAAAAAACAAGCTGAAGAGAAAAAAGTGCCAGAAAAAACAAAAGAAGAAGAAATATTAGAAAATATGTCTCTTGATGAAAAGATTGGACAAATATTTATCGCGCGCTGCCCAGATAAAAATGCGGCTGCACTTGCAAAAAAATATAATTTAGGCGGATATATATTATTTGGAAGGGATTTTAAGGGCAAAACAAAAAATTCTGTAATAAAAAATATTCAAGAGTGCCAAAACGCTTCTAAGATTGCTATGTTCATTGCTGTGGACGAAGAAGGCGGCACAGTCAATCGTGTGAGCACTAATAAAAATTTCAGAAAGTATCCATTTGCCTCACCGCAGTATCTATATAAACATGGCGGCATGGAGAGAATTAAGAAAGATACAAAAGAAAAATCAAATTTATTAAAAAGCATAGGCATCAATCTAAATTTTGCGCCAATCGCAGACATTTCCACGAATAAAAATGACTTTATATACAAAAGAAGCTTTGCGAAGAGCCCAAAAGAAACTGCAGAATATGTAAAAAGCGTTGTAAACGTGATGAACGAAGCACACATGGGCAGCGTCCTAAAACATTTCCCAGGCTATGGCAATAACAAAGACACTCACACAAATCTTGTTCGCGACAAAAGACCGATGGCAAAATTTGAAAAAGAAGATTTTATTCCATTCAAGGCAGGTATTGAGGCAAAAGCGCCCGTGGTACTTGTCTCACACAACATAGTAGAGGCGATGGATAAAGATGCGCCGGCATCCATATCCCCAGCAGTTCATAAAATTTTGAGAGAAAAACTTGGTTTTGATGGCGTCATCATCACAGATGATTTGGCAATGCAAGGCGTGAAAAAATTTGTTGGCAAGAAGAATGCCGCAGTGCTTGCGATTAAATCAGGCGCCGACATGCTCTGCTCTACAGATTTTATTAATGACATCAAAGCCATAAAAACAGCTGTGGCAAATGGCGAGATAAATGAAAATGATTTGGACGAACACGTTTTGCGCGTATTAAGAGCAAAAATAAATTTAGAAATAATTAAATAAGCATATAAAAACGGACTGATTTTATCTCAGTCCGCTTTTATTTTTTTACGCTAAATATTTTTTCACATCAGGACCCACAGCCACGAAAGAGCCATCATCCTTGATAAGTATCGGTCTCTTCACAAGCATGCCATTAGTCGATAAAAGTTTGTATTTTTCATCGTCACTCATCTCGCCCAGTTTGTCCTTGAGATTCATATCCCTATAAACAAGACCAGAAGTGTTAAAGAAGCGCTTAATGTCAAGACCCGATGCCTTGTGCCATTTCTTTAGTTCCACTTTAGTCGGAACATCCTTGTCAATCTCCCTGTAAGTGTATTTTATGCCCTTTTCGTCAAGCATCTTTTCAATGCCCTTACATGTAGTGCATTTTTTGTATCCAATAAGAATCATATAATCAACTCCTTGATTGATATATACCCAAATATTTAATAAATCACTAGTCTCTACTTTAATATATAGTATTATCTCCTAAAAAATCCTAATTCGAAAACACTTTTTGCTCATCAATAAATTTTATTTTTTAAAAAATTTTTTATCGATAAATTTAATAAAATCAGCAAAGAAAAATAAACTTAATATTGCTAGAATTATTTCCCCCGCTAAAATAAATTCTTTATAATTTATAAATTTCTGTGTTCTTCCAACTAGAATTAAAATAAGGCCTAAAATAAAATAAATCCTCTTTTCCATTGTAGCAACTCCTTTTATTGTTTGAACTTGATTTAAGATCTAATCTAAGTACTTCTTGCCAATATCATAAGCCTTCGCAAGCTTTTCACCAATCAAATTATAAGTGTTCTCGCAAGCGTTGTAAAAAATGAGATTCATCTTAGCAGTGTCAATAGAGCCATCTTCACGAAGATATTTTTCATCAATAGATATATTTTTAATCTCGCCAATAAGATTCTCACTCACTTCATCGTATTCAATAAGCTCGCACTCAATAGTCATAGGTAAGTTAGTGATGATAGGCGCGTTAACAAACTCAGACTTAGCCGTTTCAAAAGAAGTCTTCGCAAGCTTGTTTTGAACCTTGTTTCCGCTAGTCATGCCAACATAGTCCGCATCGACCATGTGAGCCTCATCCGCAAAAGACACAGTAAAAGCCTTTTCACGCATAGCATTGATTATGGTCCTCTTGCCCTTGCCAATGTAAATGGAAACCTTAGTAAAATCACCCAAAGTACCATACGCCGCGTTCATAGCGTTCGCAGAGCCGTCCTCGTTGTAAGTCGCCACAAGCAAGACAGGAAGCGGCATGAAGTATGGTTTAACACCCAAGTTTTTCCTCATAATATCAACTCCTTAGTAGATATATACCCAAAATTTTTTAGAATACTTGTCTAATTATTAAAATACCCTCCTCACTGGTTTATCCAGTAAAGAGGGTGCATATCATATATCACAGTCTTTATTTTATAATTAATCTTCAATATCTTCATCGTTTACTATTTCAAACAATTCTGGCGGATATAAATAATCTTCCCCTTCTTCATCAATGATTCGATACCAGCCATTCTCAACGCTAAGTACTTCATATGTTTTGCCATTAATCATATAAACTGGATCGCTTACTCCTATATACTTTATTTTCATAAATAAATCACACACCTTTAGTCTTATTCTTCAATCCACGCGCCCATGAGGGGCGCGACGGGCATTATTTTAGAATCAGTCCTTGAAGGTATGGCAATTTCAATCCACGCGCCCATGAGGGGCGCGACATGGATAGTATTCAATCTTACGTTAGCATCTTCAGCAATTTCAATCCACGCGCCCATGAGGGGCGCGACATTAGTCTTTATCTTATTTTATAGGGCAAAGACAAAATTTCAATCCACGCGCCCATGAGGGGCGCGACCTATTTCAGGCTCTGGATTGACAAAGTAGCCCACTGATTTCAATCCACGCGCCCATGAGGGGCGCGACTGTAGCATTTGCACAAACGCCTATAGAAAAAAGAATTTCAATCCACGCGCCCATGAGGGGCGCGACACACCCCAACGCTTTAAAGATTTTAATTCACTTGATTTCAATCCACGCGCCCATGAGGGGCGCGACGTTTTAGTGCTTGATAAAGCTTGTTATTTTTAAGAGTATTTCAATCCACGCGCCCATGAGGGGCGCGACCTAGGCTGTCCTCTGCTAGTGTGTGTAGCAAGCAATTTCAATCCACGCGCCCATGAGGGGCGCGACAATTAAACAATCTAGCAAGCGAAGGTGCAAGCTTTATTTCAATCCACGCGCCCATGAGGGGCGCGACTCATTCCGCTTCTAAATACTTTTATTATCTCCGCTTTATTTCAATCCACGCGCCCATGAGGGGCGCGACTCATTCCGCTTCTAAATACTTTTATTATCTCCGCTTTATTTCAATCCACGCGCCCATGAGGGGCGCGACATTTAATGCTGCTAGTAGGCACGTTAGGGGGTGAAATTTCAATCCACGCGCCCATGAGGGGCGCGACTAAATCACTAATATCTTTAACTCTTTCTAGCATCTTAAATTTCAATCCACGCGCCCATGAGGGGCGCGACGGAGTAGGCTTTATTGTGGGAGAGGTTAGATTATCATTTCAATCCACGCGCCCATGAGGGGCGCGACTTGATGAAAGCCAAACTCCACAATTCTGCAGTCGTATTTCAATCCACGCGCCCATGAGGGGCGCGACATACTCCACCCGGTAAAATCATTGTATATAGCTTATTTCAATCCACGCGCCCATGAGGGGCGCGACATTTTGACAGTAAGAAGAGTGTTGTAGACATGCTTATTTCAATCCACGCGCCCATGAGGGGCGCGACATCTACTTTAAATGTGTGTTCTCCCTCACTTATAAGTATTTCAATCCACGCGCCCATGAGGGGCGCGACATGTGCGAAAAAGTTGCTCGTTTTCCGCCATTGAAAAATTTCAATCCACGCGCCCATGAGGGGCGCGACAAATCAATGTCAATCGCATTGTCGCCGATTGATGAATTTCAATCCACGCGCCCATGAGGGGCGCGACAATAACGTTCCTTTTCCATTACCACCATCACCTTTATTTCAATCCACGCGCCCATAAGGGGCGCGACAGCAATGGACTTACACTATATCACGTGCTGCAGTTGAATTTCAATCCACGCGCCCATGAGGGGCGCGACACAGAGATGGACGCTCTCGCATGCATAGGAAGCGATATTTCAATCCACGCGCCCATGAGGGGCGCGACAATGTCATAATTAAATTGATTTTCAAAACGTAAAGATTTCAATCCACGCGCCCATGAGGGGCGCGACTGAAAAATATGAGAATTTGAAAGGTAGGTGGCTAAATATTTCAATCCACGCGCCCATAAGGGGCGCGACACCTCTTTGAGAGACAGATAGAACTAATGCCTCAAGTATTTCAATCCACGCGCCCATAAGGGGCGCGACTGTAGTTCCAAGCGCCATCTTTGTTTTATCCATAACATTTCAATCCACGCGCCCATAAGGGGCGCGACTGCCATCCGTAAGTGCCTATCGGCGTGCTAGTTATTTCAATCCACGCGCCCATAAGGGGCGCGACCATTTTTTAATTCTCCTTTTCTGTTTTTTCTGCATTTCAATCCACGCGCCCATAAGGGGCGCGACAGAGCTAGTCAAGGCAGTATGCAAGGACGATAGAATTTCAATCCACGCGCCCATAAGGGGCGCGACTTGTGGTTCATATCCAATAGTTCGGCGCTTGCCTTATTTCAATCCACGCGCCCATAAGGGGCGCGACGCATAAAAAGGAAGAAGCTTGTTACTCCTAGCAAATTTCAATCCACGCGCCCATAAGGGGCGCGACGCAACGAATATAGATTGTTTCGCCACTTATCCTGTATTTCAATCCACGCGCCCATAAGGGGCGCGACAGCTAAATGTGCTAAATTTTTTTATCTTTGTCATACATTTAGTGTTTATATGTGCATAATTTTTATTTTATGCACTTTTTTTACTTATATTTAAGCATTTTTTTCTGCGAATCTTATTGAATTTTATGTTCATTTAAGGTTCGCACTAATTTATTATAAATGGAGGATAGGCCTCAAGGTCTCCTCTTATAGTTCTAGCTAAAAGCATAGCTTGTACATATGGTAACAATCCGACTTCTATTTTTTCTTCTAAGAATGGGTGTGTAATTGTATCTTGTAATCTTTTGTTCCATAAATCTAAATATTTCTTTTTGCCTTCTTCTGTAAATTCGTATGAAGCATTATCTTTCGCAATAAAATCTTTTTCTTCGATTTGAGATTTGTTTATTAAGCTTAATACAAATCTATCTGCCATATATGCTCTCATCTCTTCTGATAGGTCTAGAGCTAATGATTGTCTTCCGGGTCTATCTTTATGATAAAATCCGACGTATGGATCAAGACCTACTGTTTCAAGAGCGTTTTGTGCAAGCACTCTAAGCATTCCGTACGAAAATGAAAGCATTGCATTTACAGGATCTTTTGGTGGTCTTCTGTTTCTATCTGTAAACTTAAAGTAATCTTTATTGTTTAATATTAAGTAGTCAAAATTTTTAAAGTATTCTCTTGCCGCATCTCCTTCTATGCCCAAGAGTTCTGTATAGTCTTTTGCATTAAATGCTTTTATTTTGCTTTCTTTTAACTTGTTTATGGATTCCTCTACTTCTTTTTTATAGATTGTATCTTTATAATCTCTAAGGTATCTATCTAATACTTTTATTGAATTATACAGTTTTCCTATTACAAACGATTTTGCGTAAGAAAGTGCTCTATCTTGATTTTCAGATATTCTAAACTGTTCTTTTCTTAGTAATACGTTTCCATTGATTCTTCCCGATACTCTTGCGCAAAAATATCCTCCTGGTGTTAAAAAGCTTATACCGACGTTGTTTTTCATGCACATGTCTAATAGTTTTGGGCTTGCTCCAACATAATTAAAACAAACTATGTTTTCAAAGTTTTGTATTGGTGATTGAAAGACTTTACAATTATCCTCATCTTTAACTATTATATTGCTTCCATCTTTCGCTAAATAAATATTTTCATTTGTAATATATAGTGTGTTTAACAGCTTTCTCATTCTTCCATCACTATCCTATCAATATAATTTATAACACTCTTTTTCTTTTTCGTGAGTTTTGGCATGCAATAATCAAATAAGGAACAATTTTTGCAGTTAATGTTTTTACTTGCTCTAGGAATCTTGTTTTGAGTATATATCTCATACATTTGTGCCACTATATCTCTTACTTCTTGCCTTAACTCATCTGTAATGTCTATTTCCAACCTTTTATTTGGGCTTTTATAGTAAAGTGCTGACTTTTTTAGTTTAATATTGTGCATTTCTTCTAAACACATTATTTCTGCAACTAGCTGATAAATATCTGCATTTGTCTTTTTTGCTCTACCTTTTTTATATTCAACTACATAAGGTAGCCACAATCCATTGTAGTTTTCTATTTCTACTCCGTTCTCATTTTTCTCATATATAACCAGGTCACAGACACCAACTATCTTTAGTTCGTCTGACTTAACACGTAAGGATCTTTCATATATTCTGTCTTTTCTTTTTTCAAAAAAATATGGATCATCTACGTTTTCATGTATAAGTTTGCCAAGTGTTGTGTCTTTATTTTCAAGCCAAATTTGTTCTAGTTCTAGAAGGGCCCACTGCCTCTTGCAAAATACGAAGTGCTGTATTCTACTTAAGCTTAAATAGTCTTCTTCATCCATATATCTAATTTATATACCTGTTAAATATTCTACTTTTAGGCCTTTTCCTTCATATTCTTTTAATTTTTCTTTGTTTAATCTTATGTTATATGACTTATAATCTTGATTATCTAGCTCGGGTATGTCAAATTCTAGTAATTCTTTTATTTTACCGCTTGATACATTGCCTATTTCGCAATCATGAACAAACCAGTAAATATCTCTTACTATCATTGATCCATCTGGTCTAGCTGATGAAGAGTCATTTATAAATAGCTCTTGTAAACATTCTTTTAGGACGGCTAAATCATCATCGGTAAATTTATTTTTCTTTGCAAAATTTACATTTACTGCGCCGTTAACCACGTAGATAGCATGATTAACATAATGCTTTGATCCCATAGTATCTGAAGATTTTCCGCCACCTTCTTTTTCCATACTATTTACACTTTTAGTTATTTGCATTGTTGTAATATCAACTGGTTCAAGTGATTTTGCGATGGATATACTAACTGGTCCTCTTATGCCGACAGCTTTTTTATCATATGTGATAACTTGTCCAAAGCTTCTAACGTCTAACCATGTTTCGCAGCATAAATTATATGCTTCTTCATCTGTAGCCTTTTTATCTACAACGCTGCTGTATCTTTTTTCAAGTGACGTAAATCCGTCATCTGATTTTTCATTGCTCTTTACAAAAATGTTGTATCCTTTGTCTTGCATGCGATTTCTTATCTTTCTTTTTATACAAACGTCTGAAATTTCTCCATATCCAAAAGAGTCAGTTCTTGGCATATTGCCCGCAAGTGGGTCTCCATTTGGATTTGCATTATTTACTTCAATTGTCATTATGAAGTCAATCTTTTTTTCAATTACCTTACTCATTTTGCTTCCTCCTAATTATTATTTTCTTTATTTTTTAATCCATAACTTTTTTCTAAGTAGTAACCATATAAAAATTCGTGGCTTAATGTTTTGTTTTCATTTTTTGTGCTCATATGGTTATCTGCCAGTTTTATTATAATATCTGCTTTTTCTTTGTCAAGCAAAACCGCTAAGCCAGGTTTACTTGTCTTTAGCTTATCCATGTAAGTTTTAGTCTTATCATCTAATACTTTCATGATATGTGCTGGGTTATTTGTAAATGATGTCCAGTATCTATCTGAGTTTGTTATACGTATTGAGTCTTTATTTAGTGAAACTTCATCTTTACCGCTCTTGTCCGCATCAAAAGTTAATCTTTCAATCATTTCATAAACGGCAAGAAGTCTACCAAAAAGGTAGGACCTATCTAAGTTATCTCTATCTAACATATCTTCATTCTCCTCCTTTGATGAATCTCTTAAAACCGCAATGGCTATTGATTGTAAAATATTCCATGTGTTTTTATAATTTAATTTTTTTCTAATGTTCATATCGATTGCTTTCACTATATTTTTAGGCATCTCTTTGCCTTCGATAATTGAAATAATCATTTTTTGCAATTGATCTTTTTTAAAACTATCATTATCATTAACTAGTTTTTTATCTCTTTCTGTTCCATAAGCAGCATCTAGTATTGAAAATATACTAGGTGTCTTCTTAATTAAATTATCATTACTGTTAAGTGTATAATAATAGTATGTGTTTGACCACTTTTCAAGATTTTTATATAGCTGTGATGTTTGAAGCTCTTTAAAGTATCTAATTGATGATCTTCCATCATTTACTTTTTCTACTATCAAAGCACTATATATTGAATCTTTAGGTACTGTATTTACACCAGTTATAAAAGAATCTGCAACTTTTTTATTTTCGCTATATACTGCTCTATAAGTATCCTTTGTATCATTTTTTGTTTCAATCTTGTCAATATCAAACTCATCAGCCTCGTCTATACCCGCTAAATTTGGATTTGCAGATGTAATAAAAAGCTTCTTTTCATTCTTAACATCATCTGAAAACCAGTTAACTATATACTGCTGACCGCCAAGCCATTTGGATGAATTTTTATTATCCATTAAATATTTAAGCATTAAATGGGCTTTTTCTGATGTTTCATATCCTATACTAATTACATCACTGCCTTCTTTAAATCTTCCTATATAAGATTGTTTAACTGAAGAAATTAGTTTAGAGTTACCTAAAATACCACGGTGTTTATAAACAATATAATCTTCTTTTCCTGTTATATTACAAACTCCGTTTTTTGTTATAGATTTTCTGACGTTATTAATATGAACTTGATGTAGTTTTTTATATTTTGTTAACGAATAATCTTCATGATTTTTAAGGTTTACTATTTCAAATTCTAAGTATATCTTGTCTAATTCAAGTTTCTTTGTTATTTCCTTATTTTTATCATTAATAATTGTATATTCTAGTATAGAGGCCTTATCAGTTAATTTTAAAATGTCAATACCTAAAGCGTATCTTAGAGCTTCATTTATAACTTCTCCACTTTCAATATACTTATATATAATTGAAATAAAATCTTTTACCTCAACATCTTTTTCTTCATCTGCCCAAATCTTTAATGCATCCAGATAATCTTTATGTCTTTTTTCATTATAAGAAGCAATATACGAGCAGTTATCTACTAACATGTGTGGCATAGAGTTACTAGTTCTATTGACTGAGTCCAAGCTAACTGGAAAGATTATTTTATCATCTTTAGCTAGAAATGAGCTTTTAACAAAGTTAGAATCTTTATCTATGCTTATTTTTAATATATTATCTCCTGTAGATGTAACTGAGTTATGATATAAAGGAAGTATAACTGCATCACTGCCATTGTAGTCATCAACTAAACCCGCCTCTAGGGATTTATCGTATGTCTTTACAAGCGAATTAATCAGTGTCATTTAATCATCTCCCTTCTAATTTTGCATATTCTTCATCAACTGAAAGCTCTTGCTCTGGATATTTGAAATCATATGTTGAAAGTTCGTTTTTAACCTCACAATCTTCTTGTTCTTTAAACTTAATTACACCGTCTTTCATAATTACACTTCCAAAGTAAGAGTAAAGTTTATCTCCAGGCTTATTTGGATATTTAAAACTGTTAAACATTAGACCAAAGGATAGTGTTTGTCCTTCATAGTAACTTAGCTTTTTTTGTACTCTTCTTCTGCAATAGCGTTAACATATCCTTGGCACTCACTTGCTCCAATAAAGATTGATCTCCTTCCTCCTCTTTCGATGGAGCGCTGCATAATTGCCTCATGTTTTTTCATGTTTCTGTCTTTTTTCAAGTCGTCTCTAAATAAATTCCATTCAAAATGGTACTTAATTAAATACTCTGGGTTGACTAAGTATGTTATGTTGCTTCTGTCTTGTTTGTAATCATCTTTCGGTACTCTAACTCCCATAGTATGAGTCCTTATTGGATTAATTACTTTTACTTCGTCCACAACATTTTTAAGTACAGGTTTAAAGTAGCATGCATCAAGTATACCTAAGACAGCTTGCTTAGTTATAACTGGATATGTCGCTTTTTCTCCACCGCCCTTTGTTTCGGGTGATGTTATTAAACCATAATCTCCTGTCAATCTAATGTAAAAATATTTAGATTTTTCATTTGGACCATCCATAGTATTACCTCCTTCTTTTTATCTTCACTTATTATTATATTATCGTAGTGATAACTACGCGGATTGAAAAACTTACTATTACATTATAATAAAGGGCATTTGCTCTTTATTTTTTTCTTGATTTATGTTGAATCCATCATCACCATAGTATTCTTTCTTAAGCATAAGTATATCTCCATCCATGTAAAAATCAACAAAATCATTTAGCTTTTCGTTTTCATATACATTTATTGTGTAGCTTTGCATTTCTTTTAAAAGTTTTTTTATCTTTGATATATTGTAAACAATATTATCTTTATTATCTAAAAGTTCTTTTAATTCATCATACTTTGCTTCGTTTGATTTGCCTGTCTTAAGATTTTTATAGCATACTATCATAGTTTTTGTATCATTTTTAATTAAATTTATCTCATCAGCTGCTGTTTTAAAACTTTGTCTTAAAACAGGGAAAACTTCTGATTTACCACTGATATTATCAAGATTATCACTTAACAAATCAAAAGCACTTGGCATATCTTTTTCAAGAGGATATGTCATTAAGTTTTCGTACTTTGTGTAATAACGCGCAAAAAACTCATCATTTAGTTCATCTATATCAATTTCACCAGATTTATTATTGAGTATAATTTCAGTGATGTCTTTTTTATAGCCAATAGATTCCAAGTAATTAAGATTTTCTTCAAAACCCATGTTTACTAGCTTCACTATGCCTTCTTTTTGCAAGCCATATCTATTGCATCTCCCGATTGCTTGTATAAGGGAGTCAATGCCTGCATAGGACCTAATAAGTCTTTTAAAATCAACATTTACTCCCGCCTCTATAAGCTGTGTAGCCACTAGCTTCACAGCAGTTCCTTCTGAAAGCTTTATTTTTATTTCTTCGAGTATGTCTTTTCTATGCTCCGGACAAAAATCTGTATTTAATAAATATGTGTCTTTTGCATTTCCTATATCTTCAATTAGCATTTCGTATAAATTTCTTGCTGCTTTTTTCGTATTTAATATTGTAAGAAATGAATCGTTTTTATATGACAATATTTCTAATTTAATATCTTTTAAACTACTTTTTTTACCTTCATTAAAATTATATACCTTAGTTCTTTTAAAAGGTT
Organism: Fenollaria massiliensis; assembly: GCF_000312505.2. Classification (GTDB taxonomy): domain Bacteria; phylum Bacillota; class Clostridia; order Tissierellales; family Peptoniphilaceae; genus Fenollaria; species Fenollaria massiliensis. The sequence goes on from NZ_HG326225.1 coordinate 353,877, forward strand.
TTATTTGATTCTGACTAAGTTTTACAAGATTGGCTTTATCTGCATAGTTAATTCTATATTTTATGTTATTTTCATCGTACTTAGGCTGAGTAGCTGTTGATAAAACTATATTAGCCTTCATTACTGAAGATATAAAGTTCATCGCAAGATTAAATAAATAAGTCATCTCTATAGGAAGAGACTGAACCTCATCAAGAATAATTACAGAATTAATTAACGAAGAGAATCTCCTGATATTTGCAGACTTGCCTTTAAATAAAGTGTTTATAAATTGAACTAAAGTTGTCAAAACTACAGGCGCATCAAAACTCTGTATTAAGTATTCTCTACACATCTTATCTTTACTCTCATCAGCGCTCTCATCATTAGCGTTGTTAAATGATGATTGATCAACAATATTTGAGTGGTATTCTAGTATACTTTTATCTTTTAGCACTTCCTTGACCTCATTTGCATTTTGTTCTAATACGGATAAAAATGCAGTTATGTAGAAAAATCTCTTCTTTGATTTAAACTTCATTTGATTTGTAGCATATAGCATACTTAATAAGGTTTTTCCAGCTCCTGTCGCAAGATCGAGTTTGTATATACCGCTTTCATCTTCGCGCCCCCTATCATCAATAATGTGCTTTAATTCGTTTTTTACTCTATCAAGTTCATTTTTTGGCTTAGGAAAACTATCATATTTTTCTTTTAAATTTGCGCTATATACTGTAGCTTTTTTCTGAGCGTCATAAGTAACGCTATCGTCTATGATTAAATCATATGCATTTATAGTGTCAACAATATCTGCATTTTTTAGTATTGATAAGAATAGTCTCATATATAAAGATAAATAATAATAATTAGCTTTATCATCAATATATTTTATTTTATCTTTAGAATTTTTATATTCAAAATATCCTTTCTTGAATATATCTAATAAATCTAAATTTAGTTTTTCTTCGAGCTCTTCAATGTAAGGAACTACTTCTCTTTTAAAACACTCCATTTCGTTTTTATCAAATCTAATTCTATCTTTCAATCTGTTTGACAAATTATTATCGATATTATCATAATAAGGAATATCATATAAACCATGGTGAGCACTTATAACATAAACCATGATATAAAAGTACTCTTGTAATATATCTGTATCGAATAGGCTTTGCTTAGCGCATTTATTATATAAAGATAATAAATACAATGCTCCTGCTGATGAGTGATTTACTCTCTCATCTGTGTTATTTATTATTTTATGCTGAAACGCTTCGCTAGCTTTGCCAGCATCATGAAGTATACCTACAAGATACATAATATTGCCTAATCCTATTTCACTAGCTAATGATTTAGCTTTATCTGCAGTATTGCTTAAGTGATCTATAAGCTCTTGCATTTTAATTTGATCAGCACTATGGTCAATATGTGCGTATTTCATTTCTTCCTCCTAAAATATAAACGTATCCTCTTCTGGATTGAAGCTTGTTTTCTTGCCCATCATTTCTACTTTTGCTTTCCAATTGCTTCCAAGATGATAAAATCTTATGCTATCATTTTCTTCATCTATCTCTTTCTTTAATTTATGCTTAAGTTCTTCGAACTCGGCAGGTGTCACAATACATTCGAAAACTGAATTTTGAACTCTTTGTCCATAGTCTTTACATACATTAGCTACCCTTCTTAATCTAGTTCTTCCTTCACTATCCATAGTTTCAACATCATAAGTGGCTAGTATTAACATAAAATCACCTCTATATATTAAAATTAAATCCTTAATAATATTATACCACATTAAAAGAGTGATTGTTCATTGAAACTATGTATACAAATATTTTTATAATAAATTAAATAGTAGTATAAAGAAAAAAAGAAGTAGAGTCTCTCCTACTTCTTTCTATAATTTAATTTTTACTTCCAAGTCATTTTTAAGCTTTTATTATTTGCGACACAATCTTCAAGATATAAATTGATTAAAGTTTGATATGGTATACCTGTGCTTTTAGCTTGGCCTTTAAAATAACATATAACTGTTTCATTAAGATTGATTGTTATTTGCTTTTTTGCAATTTGCTCAGCATAAATGTTTTCTCTTGGATTTAAATTCTTTATATCGTATTCTTCTCTCATTTTATACCTCCTAAATACCATTGATATATAACATTCGTTCATTCTTTGTAGCTTTTCTTGCGGATATAATTATATTATAATTGTTTTATATTTATTTATCAAGCCCATCCATTCGCCTAAATTATTTCGTTTATCACTCTTGGTCTCTTAAAATATTAAAAATTAACAAATTGTAATACTTTCTTTACTCTATATTAACAATTCTATGATATAATAAATCAATATGAGTGATGCTATATGAATAAAAATTCAAAGTACAAAATTTTACTAATTCTAGTCTTAATTGTTTTAGTTTTGCTAGCATATTACTTAATGAATTCTAAACATGAAGAACTTATTACACTTACAATCAAAAATGAAAGTACAGAAAAGCTAAATGATTTAAATTTATATTTATCAAATGAAGAGTCATTTTATAAAGTTAGTTTAGAAGCTAATGAAAAGAAAACTATAAAGATAAGTTATAATGATACATTTCATGAGGGAAGTTTAATGATGAAATACACTGACTTTGATGGCAACGAACATAAGGAAACAATTATTGGATATGTAGAAAAGGGTCAAAGTATTAAGACCAAAGTAATTATTAAAGCCGTTGATGCTCAAGGCGTCATTGAATTTGAAGTAAAGTAAATAAAGCAATAAAAAAGTTTTAGCCTAGGGTCAATTGATCCACAGCTAAAACTTTTTCTTTTATGCAAATGGGCTCTGCATTGCGCAAAGCCCACAATCATTTTTCTATTCTATTATTTAAATTTATCTAATCTCTTGAATATTTTTTCCTTACCTAATAAGTAAAGTATTCTATCCATTTCTGGTCCGTGTACTGAGAAGGAAATCATCGCTCTAACTGGCATATAAAGGTTTTTGCCTTTGATGCCTGTCTTCTTTTGTATGCTCTTCATGAATGTTTTGGCATAATCAAGTGTGATTTCGTCTACTGATGAAAGCTCTTCTTCGATTGCGTTAGCAAGTACTTTTGCGTTCTCTGCGTTTTCGCCTTCTAAGAACTCTTTTGTTTCATCTGCAAGTGGAAGCTCTTCAAATATGAATTTTGCCTTTTCTGGCAATTCTGTCATTAGTGAGATGGAGTCTTTAAGTGTATCGATTAAAACTTCCATATACTCTTTATTATTTTTTGCAAAATCTTCTGTAATTAATCCTGCCTTGATTAGTTCTTCGCTCGCTTCTTCTCTTAATACATTTATATCTTGATTTCTTAAGAATTGTGCGTTTACCCAATCAAGTTTGTCCTTATCAAAAATACCGCCTGTTTTAGAAACTCTTTCGAAAGAGAATTCTTTGATTAGCTCATCCATGGTAAATATTTCTTTATTATCTTCTGGTGACCAGCCAACTAGTGCTAAGTAGTTATTTAATGCTTCTGGCAAATAGCCTTTGTCTTTGAAGTCTTCTACTGATACGTCACCTTGTCTCTTTGATAATTTCTTTCTGTCTTTGTTAAGTACTGTTGGTAAGTGAACGTACTCTGGTTTTTCCCAGCCAAGTGCCTCGTATAAAAATACGTGCTTTGGTGTAGATGGTAGCCACTCTTCACCTCTAACAATGTGTGTTATGCCCATTAGGTGGTCGTCGACTACGACTGCCATGTGATATGTTGGGAAGCCGTCTGATTTTAATAGTACTTGATCATCTATATCTTCTGTGTTAATGGTGATGTCGCCTCTAACTACGTCGTGGAATGTTATGTCTGTATCTTTTGGTAATTTTAGTCTAACTACATATGGCTCGCCATTTGCCACTCTTTTCTTTGCTTCATCAAGAGGAATATTTCTACAGAAGCCATCATACTTTGGTATTAAGCCCTTTATTTGTCTTTCTTCTCTGATTCTGTCAAGTCTTTCCTTATCGCAGAAGCAGTAGTATGCCTTGCCTTCTTCGATTAGCTGATCAACATATTTTCTATATATATCAAGTCTTTCTGATTGTATATATGGACCGTAGTCACCTTTTTGAACTACCTTGCCATCTTCAATAAAAACGCCTTCGCTGTAGTGTATGCCTGCCCAGTGAAGTGAGTTTATCAAGTTTTCTATAGCGCCTTCGACATAACGTGTTCTGTCTGTGTCTTCAATTCTTAAGATGAAGTCGCCACCCATCTTTTCAGCGAATAAGTAGTTATATAGCGCTGTTCTTAATGAGCCTATGTGCACAAAACCTGTTGGCGACGGTGCAAATCTTACTCTAACTTTTTTATCCACGATTATTCTTCCTTTCCTTTATATATGCAATGATCTTGTTAATAGCTTCGCTAGCATCTATCTCTTCATTTTCCATCTCACGACGAGTTGAATACTCAACCTTGCCTTCGCTAGCAAGCTTACCTACTGTAATTCTAAGAGGTATACCGATTAGGTCTCTGTCGTTAAACTTAACGCCGGCTCTTTCTGCTCTATCATCAAGAAGCACTTCGACCTTCTCCGCCAATAGTTTTTGATAAATTTCTTCAGCAAGTTTATTTTGCTCTTCGTCTTTTACATTGACTATTGTTACGATGGCTTCGTATGGACATGATGATATCGGCCAGATGATGCCCTTTTCGTCATTGTTTTGCTCAACTATGGCAGATACTGTTCTTGAAATACCAACGCCGTAGCAGCCCATCCAGAAGTATTCGTCCTTGCCATTCTCGTCTAAGAATGTTGCCTTCATCGATTTTGAATATTTTTGACCAAGTTGGAAGATGTTTCCGACTTCTATGCCTCTCTTGAACTCAAGTTTGCCGCTGCACTTAGGACATAGGTCTCCCTCAGCTATCATTAGTAAATCATCGACGAATTCAAATTTTTCATTATCACTAATATTATAGTTCATATAGTGATAATTTTCTTCGTTAGCGCCTATAATAGCATTTTTAATATTTTTAATTCTTTCATCGGCTATAAGTCTATCTGCTTTTAGACCGATAGGACCAGTATAGCCTGGGAAGGAGCCCATGGACTTGATGTCTTCATCGCCCATCATCTCAATCTCATGCTCTGCGCAGCCAAGGTGCTTTATTAATTTTGTTAGGTTTAGCTCTCTTGATCCTGGTATGAATACAACGATTCTTTCTCCCTTAACCATTAGGTCAACTGCCTTAAGGCATCTATCTTTATCAACTTTTAGTAGTTTTGCTAAATCGTCAATAGTTTTACAGCCCTTTGTCTCAACTTTTTCAAGCTCTTTTATATCTTCACTGCTATTGTCATATTTATAAGCTACTTCAGCTTTTTCATCAGTCGCTGAAAAATCGCAGCTATCGCAATATGTGATCACGCCTTCACCAACATCTGATAAAGCAGTGAACTCGTGTGACTCATTACCACCGATGGCGCCTGAGTCGCCTCTAACTATCCTGTAATCAAGTTCAAGTCTGTCGTAGATATTTTCGTACGCTTCCCACATGTTCTTGTAGCTGGCTACCATGTCCTCTTGAGTCTTGTCAAAGGAGTAAGCGTCTTTCATAAGGAACTCTCTCGCTCTATTGATACCAAATCTCGGTCTCTTCTCGTCTCTGTACTTAGTTTTGATTTGGTAGATATTTATTGGCAGCTTTTTATATGAGTTCACATCGCTTCTTATAAGGTCTGTGAAAAACTCTTCTGCTGTTGGCGCAAGGCAAAATTCTCTGTCGTTTCTGTCCTTTAGCTTGAACATCTCTGGTCCGAAGGTATCCCATCTACCTGACTCTTCCCAAAGCTCTCTTGGCTGAACAGCACTCATGTTGATCTCTTGAGCGTCGTGTGAGTCCATCTCTTCTCTAACTATCTGTTCGATCTTTCTAATTACTCTGTAGCCAAGGTTCATGTATGAATAAATTCCTGAGGCGCTCTTCTTGATAAAGCCGCCTCTTAATAGTAACTTGTGTGATGCAATCTCTGCTTCGCTAGGATCCTCTCTCAATGTTTTAAAAAACATTTTACTCATTCTCATAGCTTTTTTCCTCCTCTTGGTACTCGTAGTTTTCTTTTTGTGCGTTGAACATCTTATAGTAAAGGCTGTCTGTCTTTTGCATTAGATTGTGATGCGTGTCAAAATCTTCTACAGTACCGTTATTTATTAACAAAATTCTATCGCAGAATATCGACGAACTCATTCTGTGTGAGATGTATATCGATGTCTTCTCTTTAACAAGGTAGTTGAAGTTCTCGTAAATCTCCGCTTCGCTCTTCGGATCAAGTGCCGATGTTGGCTCGTCAAGTATAACTAGCTCGCTGTCCTTGTACAAGCTTCTTGCAATTGCTAGCTTTTGGAACTGTCCTTGCGATAGTTTTTCTCCCGTTTCAGAGTAGCCCATGGAGACCTTAGTGTCCATACCGCTACTTAACGAATTTATTTTATCATATATGTCAATATCTTTCAATACTTTAGTAACTTTTTCTCTGTCGTAGTCAGTCGTTGATGCAACAGTCTCTGCCACAGGGAAATTGTATATGTTATAGTCTTGAAATACGACTGAGATAAGTTTTTGGTACTCATCCATCTTTATCTTATTTATCTCAAGGCCATTAAGCAGTATCTCGCCCTTTGTTGGCTCATATAGCCTAGTCATTAACTTGATGATGGTAGTCTTACCAGCACCATTAAGACCTACTATAGAAATCTTTTCGCCCTTATTAATATTAAAGGATAAATTCTTTAGTACGTAGTCTTCAGAGCTTGGGTACTTGAACCACACATCTTTAAACTCAATCGTATCAATGGACTTAGGCATTTCATATTCATATTCTTTCGCCTTTTCTTCAGGTAGCATCATAAATCTATAGTACGGCTCTGTCATGTTTCTCATCATAATCATGTTGACATAGTTTTGCGAGATGATTCTAACTCTTTGGTTAAAATTAACAAAGGCCGATGTGTATAGAGCGAAGGAACCGATTGAGATTTGTGGGCCGAAAACATTAGATACGGCTCTTACTGATATATAGATGTAGCTTAAAGCTCTCGATACGCCGTCTAAGATACCGCTAAAGAAGAATGAAAGTGAGTTTATGGTATACATATTCGCTATACCTGCGCTTATGTCCTTCATTAATTTATATATAGATCCATTGACCAAGTTATGCATGGAGAATAGCTTTACATCCATCATCTTACTATTGTCATAAATAATATTCATGTAAGCAGAAAATTTTCTGTTTATATCTTCAAGTGAAGCTAGGAAGTCACCCATCTTCTTGTTAGCCCAAGCGCCTATGACAAAGTTTAGGCAAGCTACTAGAAGAAGTATTAGACCTAAAACCCAGGAGAAGCTAAAAGCAATGACTGCTAAGAAGATTACAACAACGAATGAAACAAAGACTTCCGCCGCTACTTGAGTGAAGTTTGCTAGAGGTGATTGAGTGCTCATGATGAAGTCCGCTTGGTCCTTAAGATTCATATAGTCTTTGTTCTCAAGCATTGAATAATCAAGCTTCATAGTCTTTTCGCATATATTGTAACGAATTCTTTGTTGCACGCCAGGAAGGTCTACGTTGTTGATGTAGTTGTTGACATAGCCAGGAATTTTCGCTAAGACAACGTTTGCAAGCACCATAAGTACTACATAAGTCACTATCTCGAAACCTCCGCCATTCATTATTGAGTCAATAACTAGTTTTGGCAAGAATACATTTATTAGTAAAAGTCCTGCTGATGACAGTGAGGCTAGTAAGATTAAAAATACTGTTTTCTTGGAGTATTCCCAAATTGATTTAATCATGAAGCCGTATATCTTCATGTGTTCTTTAAAGTTCTTCATATTTAGGCCTCCTTAGTATAGTATTTACCTTGTATAGTGAACATTTCGTAATATTCACCCTTCTTCTTCATAAGATCATCGTGAGTACCCTCTTCGAAGATCTTTCCTCCCTTTAATAAGATGATTCTATCGCAAAACTTTGTCGATGAAAGTCTGTGTGAGATGTATATCGAGGTTCTGTCCTCTCTTAAGTCATTTAGCTTGGAATAAATTTCGTGCTCGGCAAGCGCATCGAGGTTTGCTGTTGGCTCATCTAGTATAAGTATAGGTGAGTCCTTGTACACAGCTCTCGAGATGGCAAGTTTTTGCTCTTGTCCGCCCGATAGCTCAAGAGCGTCCTTAGTAACTTCATGAGACATGTTTCTTTCGTAAGCGTTTTTCTCTTCTTCGATACGCTCCTTAAGACCAACGTCCTCAATTGCTCTCTTGGCTCTTTCTAAATCATAAGTTTCATGCATCGATATATTATTACCAAGTGTATATGGATAGATATTTACTTGTTGGAATATGCAGGCAAACATCTTATATAGCTCTTCTTCCTTGAATTCATTGATGTTTACGCCATTAAGAAGTATCTCGCCTTCGTCCGGTCTATATAATCTTACTAATAAATTTATTATAGTTGACTTACCCTCGCCATTGTTACCAACTAGGGCGATGGTTTCATTCTTAGCTATCTTAAAGCTTAGATTATCAAGCACTTTCTTGTCTGTATTTGGATAAGCAAAGCTAACATTTCTAAACTCAATATCAACAGCACCACTAAGTCTATCTCTAGTGCCATGGTCTGAATTTAACTTATCTGTTTCAAGTAAGTCATATAGATTTTCTACGTAAATAGTTTGATTAACAACAAAAAACTCGTAGTCTTCTATGGCTCTGTCGGCCAATAATACAAATTGTAGCATAAGTGTTAGATACATTAAAAAGCTACCAGTATCAACTGAGCCATTTTTAAAGCTAAGTATAAGTGTGTAAGCAAAAATGCCCTGTGCAAGAATTAAGATTAAAACTGATAAAAGGCTCTTTCTAAATGTTTTACGCACGCCACTTAGGCTAAAACTCTTTCTCTTATTGATAACGTTTTTGTAAGCATTAAGTATCATGTCTTTTAAGTTAAAAAGCCTAATCTCTTTACCAGCTTTGAAATCGCCAGCAGTTTTATTGTAATATCTGATCTCATCAGTTATTTTATTTATCTCGGCATCGTTGTCTGTCACTTCTTTATTTGCTTGCCTTTGTGCATAGGCATAAGTAATTGCATATAAAAGTAATAGAGCTCCTGTTAATGGTGATAGTGCTGTGATGACTCCACCAATAATTATTAGTGATAAAATTATTGGTGCGGTGCTGGCAAACGCTCTGAGCATACCAGTAACACCTCCCCAGTCGCCGCTTGTTGCTTCAAATGCCATACCATACATCTTAAAGATGGATCTATCACTTATGTATTTAAAGTCGGCAGCCGCCATCTTTTTATTTTGCTCGTGCATTAACTCAAACCTAGTTTTATTGGCAACTGTTAGTACTTGATTTGAGCAGTAAAGGCTCACGCCCTCAACTAAGAACTCCAAGACAAAAAAGCCAAGTGAGATTAGTAAAATCCTTCTAATCGCGTCTGTACCGGGATTTTCTACTACTCCAACTATTAGCTTAGGCATTAGTGATAATACTAGTGGAGCAAAGGCCCCTAAGATGCAGGCGAATAAGATGTAAAGAATCATCTTCCTGTCTGTTCTGATCGCGTCCCCAAGCAGGCGCTTCAGTGTTTTTGTGTACTTCATTTCTCTCCTCCTACGAATTAAGCTCTTTATTAACGTTAACTAAGACAAGCTCCGCCTCGTCAAGTGCGTCCTTAAGCTTTTTACTCTTCTTTAAATTTTCCTTCGTATATAATTTATTTGAACTCATAACTATGTTTGAGAAAGCAGCTAATAGATTGTCAAAACTCTTCTTAAGCTCTTCTTCACCAGCGAGCTTGTTCTTATGAACTTCTATCCTTGCGCTTTCACCTGTAACTAGGTCAATTGTTTCGCCAAGCTTTGGTGCGTAGACATCAAGGCCTTCGTCTCTAATTATCTTTTGCTTTAAAATTTCTTGTGCATCGCTCTCGCCATGAACCAAGAAAACTTTTTTAGGCTTTCTTTCAAAGGCATCTAGCCATTTTAATAGCATATTTTGATCGGCATGTGCAGAAAAGCCTTGTAAGTCATAAACTTCTAGACCTACGTCCACCATTTGACCAAAGAGCTTAACTCTTCTCACGCCACTGAGAATGATGCGACCTAAAGAGCCTTCTGCTTGGTAACCAACTATAACAAGCGAGTTTCTCTTATCCCACAGACAGTTCTTTAAGTGATGCCTTATTCTGCCTGCTGTCATCATGCCTGACGATGCGATGATAACCTTTGGTCCTTCGTCCACATTAAGCGCCTTTGAGTCCTCTGTCTCGCGGATGTACTTTAAGTGCTTAAACATAAGTGGGTCGTCGCCCGACTTAAGCAGCTTTTGTGTCTCTTCGTCCAAAATATCGTAGTTACGCATAAAAACTTCTGTCGCATCGACCGCCATTGGCGAATCAAGAAAAACTCTTATATTATTATTTTTTCTCTTCTCGAACTCTTTGTTTAATAAGTATATAAGCTCTTGACTCCTGCCAACTGCAAAGCTTGGTATTAGAACGGTTCCGCCTCTTGCAACAGTCTTATCTATAATATCAATAAGTTTTTGAGTGCTGTCCGTAAGTTCTTCGTGATTGCGATTACCATAAGTTGACTCCATTATGACGTAGTCCGCGTCCTTGATGAATGTCGGATCCTTCAGTAGAGGCCTATCTGGCATACCAAGGTCACCAGAAAAAACAAGTTTCGTCTCTTTGCCATCTTCATTTATATAAATTTCTATAATGGCTGAGCCAAGTATATGACCTGCATCTCTGAAAATGATTTTGATGCCATCAAAGAGTTCTATCTCTTCACCATAAGCATAGCCCCCAAGTAGTTTAAGGGTCTCATCAACATCTACATCTGTGTAAAGAGGTTCAACTGGGTCAAGTCCTTGGCGAAGATTCTTCTTAGTCTCAGTCTCGGCGTCTTGCATACCAATCTTGGCTGAGTCGTAGAGCATGACTGGAGCTAGGTCCATAGTCGCCTTAGTCATGATAACTTCGCCGTCGTAGCCGTCCTTAACCATCTTAGGTAGCCTTCCTATGTGATCTATGTGTGCGTGAGTGATGAGCACCTTGTCAATGTCCCCAACATTGTAGTCAAAGGGCCTTTTGTTCAGCTCTTCAAGGTCCTTACTGCCTTGAAACATGCCACAGTCTATGACTATCTTCTTACCACAGGCTTCAAGCAAATAGTTGGAGCCAGTTACTTCTTGTGCTGCGCCTAAAAAACTTAGTTTCATAGTAATTCTCCTTTTTTATAAATATCCTCTACAATTGCGTCTATATCTACCTTTTCTTCTTCTCTTTTAACGTCAGCTATAAGCGGTCTCGTTTGTGGATGGTCTGGCGAAAATACTGAGCAGCAGTCGTCGAATGGCTCTATGGACTTATCGTAAGTGCCTATTTTTTTAGCTATGTCAATGATGTCAAGCTTATCAAAGGCTATGAGCGGTCTAAAGATAATCATGTCTGTCGCGTCCTCTATCGCTTTAATACCATACATTGTCTGAGATGCGACTTGACCGATATTCTCCCCTGTGATGATGGCGTCGTAACCCTTGTCGTGAGCAAGCTTTTTCGCAACGCGCATCATTATCCTTCTTGAAACGACTGTTGTGTACGAAACATTCATATTTTGATTGATGGCTGTGTAAGCGTCAAGCATATTATATGAATATAATTTTATGTCTCCAGTATAGGCAGCGACTATGTCTCTGAGGCCTTTAACCTTGTCAAGTGCTTGAAGCGAGGTGAATGGATATGAGTGAAAATGTATTGCGTCTACCTTAACGCCGCGCTTCGCCATCATGTATAATGCGACTGGACTGTCTATGCCGCCAGATAGTAGGCAAAGTGCCTTGCCGTTAGTCGCCTTTGGCATGCCGCCAAGTGCCTTGTGCTTTTCTACTGAAACGTAGGCGAACTTCCTGATATCGACATAAACCTCGTGCTCAGGCCTATGCACATCAACTTTTAGTCCTTCTGTATTTGTAAGTACGGCAGCGCCTATATCTCTTGCTAGCTCCATCGAGTTAAGCGGGAATTTCTTGTCCGCTCTTGTGGATGACGCTTTGAAAGTGCCTTTTAAATTTTTTCTTTAACTAGATCTATAGCAAGGCGCCTGATCACTTCAATATCTTTTTCGCATCTATAAGCTTTTCTGATCCAAACTATGCCAAAAACTTTTTTTAGTGCTTCAATTGCTTTTTCAGATTTTGCATCGTCCACTTCTATAATAATTTTGCCGATATCGTTATAAAGGCTATCGTAACCGATATCTTTTAAGTTTTTGTCGATGTTTGAAATAAGTTTTTGCTCGAAGTACCTTCTGTTGCCGCCCTTTAGGTGCATCTCGCCCTCACTTATGATTAAATACACTTTATCCATCATCATTTTTTAACACTCCTAATAAATTTAACCGCTTTTTTAATAAGTTCCGCCGCTTTTAAGACCTCTTCTTCAGTATTCATCTCAGAAAATGAAATTCTAACCGTCTCTTCAGCTTCTTTTTCGCTGTAGCCATAGCCCTCAAGTACGCGCATGTGCTTTTTTTGCTTCGATGAGCAAGCAGAAGACGTTGAAATGTAGACCTCATCTTGCTCCAAGATATGAACTAGTACCTCTGCCTTGATATTGTCAAAAGCAATTGACAAGACATATGGCGAATAGCCCTTACCCTCTGAGTGAACGTTAACGCCATCAAGCTCTTTTAGGCTCTCTATCATTTTATTTTTTAAATTATTTACATATTTATAATTATCTTCAAGATTTTTATCCAAAATTTTAACCGCTTCAGCTAGAGCTAAAACGCTCGGAACATTCTCAGTTCCTGCTCTTAGAGAAAATTCTTGCTCGCCTCCATAGATAAGTGGCTTAACTAAATTAACATCGCGTGCGTAAAGGCAGCCAATGCCCTTAGGCGCGTGAACCTTGTGACCTGACATAGAAAGGAAATCAATGTTTCCTTCACTTAAATCAATGCGAAGCTTGCCAAAGGCTTGAACCGCATCAGTCGCAAAAATTATATCGGGATACAGCTTCTTTACTTCACGAGCAATGCCTTCTACGCGGGTGATGCTGCCCACTTCGTTATTAACATACATTAGTGAAACGAAGCCAAAACTATCATCAAGATTTTCTAAAACATCATCCAAATTGATTTGACCATCTTGTGGATGAATTTTTACGACCTCAAAGCCATTGGCCACAAGATTGTCAATAGGCTTGTTCATCGCTTGATGCTCGACCGCTGTAGTTAAAATTTTCTTCTTCTTTATATCCTTAATTGAATTTACAATAATGTTGTCCGCTTCACTCGCGCAAGACGTAAAAATTATCTCACCAGACTTGATATTAAGAAATTTTTTGATACATTCCCTTGCCTCTTCAAAATCATTTCTTAGTAAAAATCCAGCCTTATGTATGCTCGATGGATTCGCATAAGTCGCTTCAAAGGCATGAAGCGCCGCTTCCATCGCCTCTTTATATACTTTTGTTGTTGCACAATTATCTAAATAAATCATAAACCTCACCAATTCTATTATATTATAAAGCTGAGTAAATAGCAATAAAAAAGTGACTAAGACTTGCTTAATCACTTATATAAATTAATTAAAATATTTTGCTTGTGCACTCCACATTTCCTTGTACTTTTCATTTCGTTTTAATAATTCGTCATGTGGTGCACTGTCAATAATCTTGCCGTCGTGGAATAATATGACTCTGTCTGCAAATTTACAAGCACTCATCCTGTGAGAAATGAATATGACTGTCTTACCCTTAGCTGCCTCATTGAAGCTCTCGAAAATTTTCATCTCAGACTTTGGATCAAGCTTCGATGTCGGCTCGTCAAATATCAAGATATCCTTATCATTGTAAAGAGCTCTTGCAAGTGCAATTTTTTGGCTTTCACCGCCAGAGATATCCACACCATCTTCGTCAATGTCTGTGTATATATATTGTTCTAAGTCATAAGCTTTTTCAAAATTAGCGAGCTTTAAAACTCTTTCGCACTCATCAGCATTATAATTTTCACTTGTGGCAATATTTTCTCCAAGCTTAAATGAAAATAGATAAAAGTCTTGACTCACTACTCCAATATTTTTCGCAGTAAAATCAAGTGAAGGTACATCACCATCAATAAGAAGGCTACCTTCATTTGCTTTGTATAAACCTGTTAGCAAATTTACAAAAGTCGTTTTACCTGAACCATTTTCTCCAACTATTGCAATTTTTTCGCCTCGCCTTATTTCAAGATTAAGATTTTTTAGCTGAGTAATTTTTGAATCTGGATAGGAAAAGCTTAAATCCTTTACACTAATCAAAGTCTCTGTAAAATCTTTTTCCTTTACTTCAAAATTTTTATCAGATTTCAAATTAAGTATATCATACAAAATCGCTATTTTAGGCTCAAGTGCTTTTTCTTCGCCAATAGTTTTGATAAGCTCCTTTGCTGCTTCACAAAGTGCTTTAAAAGCACCATAGTATATTATAATCTTGTCTACGCCAAAGAGACCGCCTTTTGCCTTAATGGCAAGCATAATTAAGAACAAGATTCCAAGCGTCGATAGCAAAAGATCATCTATGCCTTCACTAAAACCTGTTCTTCTTGCAATTTTCTTTCTTAATCCAAGACCACTCTTTACAAAATTCTCGTTTATATCGTCAAGTATAAAAGCCTTCTCGTCATAAATTTTAATCTGCTTTAACGACTCATAATCAGAGAGTAACCTCATGTAATAATCGTAAATCTTATATTTTTTCGCATAGGTCTCTCTATCGATTTCGTTCTTTTCTTCTGCCCTCTTCCTAAAATTGATTAATGCATAAGTAACTGCTAGCATTAAAAATATTATTAGTAAAGGAAAATATTTTGATCCAAAAACTTTAATATCGACAGATTTTGATAGTGCTGGATAAAAGCTAATTAATGATACTATTGCTATAATAATGCTAATTATATTAACAGTAAAATTATAAAATTGATACATCGCTTCCATGTAAATGGTGCTCATGCCGTCACTTTCTTCTTTGTGTCTTAAAATTTTGTCCTTTGTATCTTTAGCTTCAAGGTCCTTAAAATCTAGCGAAAACAATTTTTTAATAAGAATATTTTTTTCATTAGTATTTAAATAGTCGCCATACTCTAACTTATAGTTTTCAGTGATGTTTTTAATATAGTGAAGTGCAAAGGATATTGCCGCTGCTGCCACAGAAAATTTTATTATAAAGCTAATTTCTCTAGCTTCGATTATAAATTTTAGTAAGTAGCCAGAGATGTAGACAAAGATAAAAGGCTCAGCTGCACATAATAAAGCATTTAGAAAAACTGTTGGCAATATACTTTTTTTAATTTTGCAGATGTCTTTATAAACTTGCTTCTTCATTTTTATTCTCCTTATAATACTTAGCTTGCATATCAAACATAGCTTTGTATTTTCCACCTAAGTTCATAAGCTCATCATAAGTTCCAAGTTCGGCAATGCTTTTGTCATCTAAGTAAATAATTCTGTCGCAGAACCTCGTTGAAGTGATTCTGTGTGAGATAAATATCGCCATCTTGTCCTTAGTAAAGTCTTTGTACTTTAGATAAAGTTTTTCTTCAGCAATCGGATCTAAAGCTGATGTTGGCTCATCAAGTATCAATAAGTCGCTATCTTTCATAAGAGATTTGATGAATAAAAGCTTTTGTGTTTCGCCGCCAGAAAAACCTTCTATCTTATTATCTTCGATATTTATTAGCTCAGTATCCAAGCCGTTTTCTAGTGAAGTAACTCTATTACTTAAACCCATCTCATCAATAAACTTTTCTGCCTGAAGCATATCTTGCTGCTTATCGTCCAAATTATTAATAAGCGTAGTCGGCATCAAAAAGTAATCTTGGAAGAGAGCGCTTATCCTCTTGTAAATAGACTTTTTATCGTAAAGATCAATATCGATGCCATTGATTAAAATCCTGCCGCTGCTAGCATCAAAAAGCTTTGTAATAAGCTTAATAAGAGTTGTTTTGCCAGCGCCATTCTCCCCAACTATGGCGATTGACTCACCTTTTTTGATAGTAAGATTAATATTCTTTAAAATTTCGTTATCCTCATCATATGCAAAAGAAACATCTTCTAGTTTTATCTCATCTATTGACTTTAAAATAATTTTATCAGTATTAAGATCTGCCTTGTCTTGAACAAAAGTCCTGTACTTGTCGCAAACAAGAGAAATTCTCCTAAGCGACCTTATATGACCCGAGAAATTATTTAGCCACTCTGAAAAACCAAGTACTAAGCTTAGATAAAAGATAAAATTCGCTGCACTTATCTCTCCATTAAGAACGCTCTTTGTAAGTAAAACGTATGTAAATAAGTCTCTGATGAAGCCAAAGATGCCTTCGACTAAAGAGACTCGATTAGCTTTTTTAGTCCATCCACGAAGAAGTGCGTAATATGCTTTTGATATCTTATCTACGTGATAGACTAGCCATGAAATAGCATTGTTTAAGCGAATCTCTTTTTGTGCACCATCATCTAAAGAAACTTTATACATATAGTAGTGCCTTGACTCTTCCTGAGCCATCTCATCAGTGATTGCGTCTCCATAAAGCATAAGCCTATCTTGGAAATAGGCTGTAATAAGTGCTGAAATTAAGATAATTAAAACTAATTTATAGCTAAGAAAAGAAAAAATAATTGCATAAGCGAAAAACCCTAAAAAAGATGTGATAAGCTTAGAAAGTCTAATCGCAGACCAAGCGCCATCAGCTTGTTCTCCTTCAAAAGCAAAGGACTTCGATCTTTCGAATAAAGATTTTTGCTCTGCTGTTTTAAAATCAAGTAGATCCTTATCCATAAGAGCAGAGATAAGGTCTACACCGTAGAGCATACTAACCTTAGTTTGGAAAAAATCATTTCTAGTATCCATCCAGGTGTTTAAAATTTTTAATAAAATGTAAAAAATAAATAGACTGATTAAACTTAAGATAAATTGTTCAGCGTCAAGACCTTCGATAATCGCTGCTGTTATAGTTTTAAGTATATATGCATCAAAAAGCGGTATTATTATTGTAACAATAGCCGACAAAAATACAAGGATAGTCCCAAAACTATCTTTCTTAAACCAATTTTTAATTAAAAATTTGATATTGCTAGAAAAACTATGCTTCATTTACATCCTCTTATATATTTATTCAATAAATTTTATTCTTCAAAGATATTTTAAAACATAATTGTTCTTACGTCAAGTTTTGCGTAAATTTTATTTTAATAATCATAATATTTATATATTTAGCTTGAAAAAAATCAATACTTGTGATAAAATATCTTTATATATGAGGAGGGAAGAATATGGACATAAGACAAATAGAAACTTTTGTTGAAGTCGTTAGACTTGAAAGTTTCTCGAAAGCTGCAGAAAAGCTGTTTATCACGCAACCAACAGTCTCCAATCACATAACTGCTCTTGAAAAAGAAGTCGGTAGCGAGCTTATTGACAGAAGCGGCAGACTCTTTAGAGTTACGCCAACTGGACGAATTTTGTACGAGCATGCGGAGAAGATTATTGACCAGATTAATAACGCTAAGTATGAGATTGACGCCTACGACCAAGGTCTTCAGGGCAAGATAAGCATTTTGTCAAGTTCCATCCCAAGAGAGTACATACTTCCTGATCTTATAAAATCATTTTTAAATGAACATCCAAAGATTAGTTTTTCGCTTCAAGGAAGTGACTCAAAGGAAGCGATTAAGAAAATCATATCTTATGAAAATGACTTTGCAATCGTCGGAAAGATGACTGGTAACCCAAAACTTGACTTTGTTAAACTTGTTAAAGATACCAGCGTACTTATAGTTCCAAATGAAAAATTTGAAAATCTTAAAAATGGCGATTCAGTTAAATTTGAAGATATTCTTGATGAAGATTTTATTTTAAGAGAATATGGTTCTGCCTCGCTTGAAACAATAATCAACGCTATTTACCAAAGTTCTAAAGATGCTAGAAAACTTAGGATAGTTGGCACTTGTGATGACAATGAATCGATCAAGTCTTTGGTAAGTAAAGGTGTTGGTCTAAGTTTTATGAACAAGATTGCGATTGAAAGAGATATTAAAGAAAATAGATTTAAGTACTTAAATATAAAGGGAGTAGACTTCTCAAGAGATTTTTATTTCTTATACCACAGAGAAAAGCCACTTAGCCCACTTGGCAAGAGATTTAAGGATTTTGTTTTGGATTATGTAAAGAAACATAAATAAATTATTTTTTAAATCTATAAAATCCATAGAATTTGATTTAGATAAAATTAAAAATTTTAAATATATTTAACAATTTATTTTGGAGTTACGCTTATGTAGCTCCATTTTTTATAGACAAGTAAAAGCAGATGCACGTATTATGCATCTGCTTTTGTAGTCACTAATTTATTTAAATTAGATCTTAAATTTTAATTTTTTAGATAAAACAAGATGATTATGCAAAGTAAATCAACCTTCAGAACCATATTGTTTTTTACTAATTTTGAAGAGAAAAGAAGAACCTCGTCCGTGTACGTCCGAGAACCTTTACGCCAGCATGGATTAGGCGATATTTAGTCAAGGCATAATCTTAATTCTCTTTATTCATAAATTTTTTAGATAAAACAAGATGATTATGCGAAGTGGAGAATTTATCGAGCGATCACGTACTTTATCGTACGTGGAGCGAAGATAAATTCGAACAAGCATAAGGGCTTGTTTTAGCAAAAAATTTTATTTTACTAAATGACAGGCAACATAGTGTCCCGGCTCCACTTCCTTTAGCGTAGGATGTGTACCATTGCAAATGCCTTCGTCTCTCATAGGGCATCTACCATAGAAAACGCATCTATCTGGTGGATCGATTGGGCTTGGAACGTCGCCTTTAAGTATAATTCTTTCTTGTTTGTAGTCATATTCAGGTACTGGAATTGCTGAAAGAAGTGCTTTTGTGTATGGATGCAATGTGTTTTCAAATATTTGCTTGTAGTCTGCTAGTTCAACCATACGACCAAGGTACATTACTGCAACTCTGTCTGAAAGGTGACGAACAACTGAAAGGTCATGTGATATAAATAAGTATGTTAGTCCTTTTTCCTTTTGTATGTCTTGAAGAAGGTTTAGTACTTGAGCTTGTATTGATACGTCAAGTGCTGATACTGGCTCATCAAGTACTATGAACTCAGGTCTCATTACTAGGGCTCTAGCTATACCAATTCTTTGTCTTCTTCCTCCGTCTAGTTCATGTGGGTAGGAGTTCATAAGTCTTTTTTCAAGACCTACTGTTTCCATCATTTCAAGAACTACTTTTTCTATTTCTTTCTTACTATCGTAAATTTTGTTTACATAAAGTGCGTCTGCAATTAAATCAAATGTGTTTAGTCTTGGGTTAAGTGATGAATATGGGTCTTGGAAAACAATTTGCATTTCGCGTCTTAATTGATGCATTTCCTTTTTAGTGTGACGATTCATGATGTTTTCACCGTTAAACCATATTTCTCCACTAGTTGGCTCATGTAATCTAATTATTGCACGACCAGCAGTTGACTTACCACAGCCTGATTCGCCTACAAGGCCAAGTGTTTCGCCTTTCTTTATTTCAAAGTTAAGGTCTTCAACTGCATGTAGAACGCCCTTCTTAGTCGGAAAGTACTTACATAAATGTTTTACTTCAATGAAATTATCGCTCATAACTTTCCTCCTCTACTTTTCTTCTGACTCATTCTCTGTATGAGCTTCGCCTTCTACACCCATGGCTGCGTCTTTATATAAGAAGCATTTAACATAGTGACCTGGGCTTACTTCGTATACTGGTGGATTTTCAGTTTTGCACATTTCCATGCACTTAGTGCATCTTGGGTGGAACTTACAGCCACATGGTAAATCTGTTGGGTCTGGTGTCATACCAGGAATAACTTGAAGTCTTTCAACATCTCCAGTTAATTTTGGTATTGACGAGAAAAGTCCAACTGTATATGGATGCTTCTTGTCTGTGTATATATCCTTAGTAGTACCGCTTTCAACAACTTCTCCAGCATAAACAACCGCTACTTTATCGGCTATTTCAGCGATAACACCTAAGTCGTGAGTAATCATGATGATGGATGTATCAAACTTGCTCTTAAGTTCCTTCATTAGCTCCATAACTTGAGCTTGTATAGTAACGTCTAGAGCAGTTGTTGGCTCGTCCGCAATGATTATCTCTGGGTTACAAGCAAGAGCCATGGCGATAACTATTCTTTGTTTCATACCACCAGAAAGTTGATGAGGATAGTCATTAACTCTTTCACGTCTGATACCAACTAGATCAAGCATTTCAAGGGTCTTTTCTCTTCTTCCGTTCTTGTCAAGTTTAGTGTGAAGAGCAAGAACTTCTTCGATTTGCTTACCTATAGTCATAACAGGGTTAAGACTTGTCATTGGGTCTTGGAAGATCATGGAGATCTTTTCCCCTCTAATCTTTCTCATGTCTTTTTCTTTAGTTTGTAATATGTCATTACCTTCGAACTCAATCTCTCCTGAAGTAATAATTCCAGGTGGATCAGGAACTAAGTTAAGTATTGCAAGAGCAGTAGTAGTCTTGCCGGCACCTGTTTCTCCAACAAGGCCAAGTGTCTCTTTCTTATTTAGAGACAAGTTCATGCCATTAACGGCTTTAACAACACCTGAATCTGTATTGAACTCAACAGATAGGTCTCTTATATTAAGTAAATTTCCTTTTTCCATAGTAACCTCCTACCTCTTAAGCTTAGGGTCAAGTGCATCTCTAAGACCATCGCCCATAACATTAAGAGCAAAGATGGTAATAACGATGGCTAAACCTGGGAACAATGTAATGTGTGGGAAGTCCATGATATATGAACGACCATCCGAAAGCATAGCGCCCCACTCTGGTGTAGGTGGTTCAAGTCCTAATCCTATGAAGGATAGACCTGCCGCGTTAATAATTGCATAGGCAACACCAAGAGTTGCTTGAACTATGATAGGTGCCATACAGTTTGGAATTATGTGTTTGAAGATGATTCTAAGGTCACTTGAACCATTGGCCTTAGCTGCTTCAACAAATTCATTATCCTTTATTGTTAAAACCGAGCTTCTAACGATTCTGGCATATGCTGGAACCGAAGCTATACCAACGGCAATCATAAGGTTTGCAAGGCCTGTGCCTAGCGCACTCATGATGGCGATAGCTAAAAGTATATCTGGTATAGCTTGAAGCACGTCTATAAATCTCATAACTAGTGTGTCGACTTTACCGCCGTAGTAACCAGTAACAGCTCCTAGTGTTACACCTAGTGCTAAGGCGATGGATACTGATATGAATCCAACCTTTAAACTGATTCTAGACCCGTAAACAACACGAGAGAATATATCACGGCCCAAGTGGTCTGTACCGAAAATGAATTGTGAGTTAGGTGTTTGGTATGTTGGACCAACCATATCATTGAATGTATATGGAGCAACTACGTCTGCGAATATCGCAACCAAAACAAGTATGATAAGTATAAGTAGACCTACCATAGCAAGTTTGTTTCTCTTCATTCTCTTTAAAACTTCACTAAGACCTGTTTGTCTTTTTGATTTTTTAACTGATTGTTCTTTATTCATATTTTTTTCTGCCATATCATCACCTACATATATTGACTCTTAACTCTTGGATCTATGAATGTATATAGTATGTCGACAATTAGATTTACAAGGGCAAATGTAACTGCAACGAACAATACGCATCCCATAACAAGAGGTATGTCTCTCATCTTGATTGAATCTACCATAAGTCTGCCTATGCCAGGAATACTAAATATAACTTCAGTCATTAGCGCTCCACCCATAAGTTGTCCGAATTGTGTACCGATAACTGTTGTGATAGGGATAAGGGCATTTGCAAGAGCATGCTTTCTGATGATAACTTTTTGATCTTGACCTTTTGCCTTAGCAGTTCTGATGTAGTCTTGTCTAATTACTTCAAGCATAGAGCTTCTTGTTTGTCTTGTGATAACAGAAACAGATTGAGCTCCTAATGCTATCGCTGGTAGAACCCATTGATTAGGCATATCAAAGCCTGATGCAGGTAGCCAACCTAGTTGCACACTAAATAGCATGATTAGTAGTAAACCTAACCAGAATACTGGCATCGAGATACCAATTAGGGCAAATATCATTGTCAAGTTATCAAATATACTATATTGTTTTACTGCTGATATGATACCTATAGGTATACCTAGTAAAACTGCGAATGTTATAGCTAAAAATGCTAGTCTAATTGTTGCGCCTGCTCTGTTGCCAATTTCTTGCACAACAGGCATTCTTGTTCTGTAACTACGACCTAAGTCACCTTTAAACACTAGGTTAGATATGTATCTACCAAATTGCGTGAAGAATGGATCGTTTAAGCCAAGTTCTTCTCTAAGTTCTGCTACTTGCTCTTCTGTGGCTGATGGGCCCAAGATGTTACGAGCAGGGTCTCCAGGTGTTATGTATAATAACCAGAAAACGAAGAGACTTACAAGCAAGATAACAGGTATTAAATAGAGGATTCTCTTAATAACGTATTTTATCATAATGCCTCCGATATAATTGAACTATGCTAGGGGGAAGATATCCTCCTCCCCCTTCACTATTTGTAATATTCTAATATTTTACTACTTTGTCTTAACTTCTACTTTGTTTAATTTGTAGTAACCAAAGCAGTTCATTTCAAAACCTTCAACATTCTTAGATGTTGCTACAGTTAATTCTGACCAGTATTCAGGGATCCAAATTTGATTGTCAAGAATGTACTCTTGAGCTTTTCTGTAGATTTCGCCTCTCTTTGTTTCGTCAAGTTCTTGTCTAGCGTCATCAAGTAGTTTATCCATTTCTGGGTCTTCTAACCAGCAGTAGTTACCGCCTTCGCCCTTTGCACTTGAGTGGAAGCAAGGGAATAAGAATGCGTCTGGGTCTGGTGTATCAGAATTCCAAGCGATTTCAAACATATCTTGTTTAGCATTCTTTAATACATCGTTGAATGCAGACCATTCCATAACGTTGATAGTTACGTTGATACCAACTTCTTTAAGTTGTTCTTTGATGATAGTTGCCATGTCAACACGTTGTTTTCTTTCGTTAGTAGAGATAGTTGTATCAAAGCCGTTAGGATATCCTGCTTCAGCAAGAAGTGCCTTAGCCTTTTCAACATCTCTTGCTCTAGCCTTAGTTTCTCCACCGATAGAATATTTTAATGATGGTGGCATTGAGTTAGATGCAGTTTTTCCTAGACCTAACCAAACCTTTGGAATTAAGTCGTCCATATCGATAGCGTATGCTACAGCTTGACGAACCTTTGGATTATCGAAAGGTGCCTTTTGAGTGTTGAATCCTAGGTAAGTTGTACCATAGTCAGCTGATCTTAACATAACAAGATTTTCATCTTTTTCAACTTTTTCAACATCAAGTGGTTGTAGTTCATAAATGATATCTGCTCCACCAGTTTGAAGTTCAACTAGTCTGTTAGTTGGTTCAGGGATAATCTTGTATTCAACCTTAGCCATCTTAGCTTTTTCTCCGTAATAATCTTCGAATCTGCTTAACTTGATAGCATTAGCTTTAGACCATTCATCAAGCTTGAAAGGACCAGTACCGCAAACCTTATCAGTAGAAGTACCGTAGCTGTCTCCAGCTGCTTCAACTTCTTTTTGGCAAAGGATTGCTCCACCTGGATGCATTAATGATGCAATGATACCAGGATATGGGAACTTAAGATTGAATCTTACTGTGTAATCATCGTCAGCCTTGATAGAATCTTCATCGATAGTATTGAACAAGTGCTTAACGTTAGGTGCTTCACAAGCACGTTTTAATGAGAATACAACGTCTGATGCCTTCATTTCGTCACCATTGTGGAACTTAACGCCCTTTCTTAGGTGGAAAACGTATTCAGTATCAGATACCTTGTCATAGCTTTCAGCTAGTAAAGGAACTTCTTCTGCTTTGTCGTTTAGTTCGAATAGACCTTCATAGATTTGAACTAAAACTTTAGAAGATGCGTTATCATTAGTTCCCATAGGGTCTAGTGATATAGCATCTGAGTCGTTAGCGATTACAAGTGTGTCCTTGTCGCCCTTCTTTTCTCCAGTTGACTTGTTGCCGCCGCCCTTACAACCAGTAAGTACTGTCATAACAAGCGCTAGTGCCAAGATGAGTGAAATAAACTTCTTCATAAAAACCTCCTTGCATTTCTGCGTGTGCTTAAGACCTAAGTGGTCCTAGCTATAGTCTAAGAGCCCCGTATGTATGGTACAAATGCTATGTTCTTGCTAATCGGAATTGGTCTACTAATTCTTCATTAGCTCGTGTTAACAGCGATATGCTCTACCTAATTAAAGCTCTTTTATATATTATACCACTACTTATTTAAGATTACAAGTATTTTGATCAAAATACTACTTTACACGTAAAACTTTTTTCGAAAATAGAAATAATTAATACTTATTAATCATATTAATATTATAAATGAAAGCCTAATTATACTTAATAATAAAAAATATACTTGATAATAAAAAATATAAATAAATATCCCCCGGCCTAGCCGGGGGTTTTTCTCATGCGGCCCAAAGGGCCTGTATTACTAGCCACGCCTCAAGGACGTTGGTTAATCTGTCACTTGCAAATTATACTAGCTACCCTTTAAAAGGGTCTATTGTATCGAATGTCAGCTGTTCACTAAGCTGGTCTTGTTTCAATTGATTTTGTATATACTCTTGTATGATTTTTGTATTTTTTCCTGCTGTATCTACATAATAACCTCTACACCAAAATTGACGTCCTCTGTACTTATATTTTAAATTGCCCCATTTTTCATAAATCATTATACTGCTTTTTCCTTTAAAGAAATCCCCATGAAGCTTGATACTGCTAATTTGGGTGGTATTTCTACCAACATGTGTACATGATCTGGGCAAACTTCTGCTTCTATTATATTAACTTCTTTCCAACTACATAATTCTCTTAAAATTTGTCCTATTTCAAGTCTTTTATCTCCAAAAAATTCTTTCCTTCTATACTTGGGTGCAAACACTATGTGGTATTTGCAATTCCATTTAGTATGTGATAAACTATGTGTGTCATTCAATGACATTTTTAATTCCTCCCTTATTTGATTTTATATTGCAATTGACAGATTACAATTATATTATATCAATAGGGAGGTTTTTTGTTTGTTTATCACCGCTAAAGCTAAACTGAACCCCCAGTCTAACTGGGGGTTTTCTAATACAAAAAGATGCACCCAATATTTAGGTGCATCAAAAAGGATTTGAAATGACTTTACGCAAAGCTCTTTCCGATCATATATTGCCTTGCGTAAATTAATTAAGATTTTTTGTTTTTTATTTTCAAGTGTAATGATTGTATGAAGTAATTTTCAGTCTGCATAGCAATTTTTTTCGATAAATTATTAGATGAATTCATTTTTATTTATAAATTTAATAAATAAAACTATCTTTTTTCTCTAATTTATTAGATAAAATCATTTTTTTCGTAAATTTATTATATAAAATTATCTTTATCACAAATTTATTAGATAAAATTATCTTTATTCACTAGTTTTGCAGAGCAAGGAAGAACCTCACCCATTTACAAAGCTTCGCTTTGAATGGGTCCCGAGAACCTTGGTGCTTCGCACTTGAGCTAGATTGAGCGATGTGGACCGACGAAGCAAGCGATTCTCACTAATAGTAAATAAGCATAGCTAAAATTTTACTAATAATAAAACTATTTTTATTCACAAATTTATTAGATAAAATTATTTGTATTCATAAATTTTGAAGAGAAAAGAAGAACCTCGTCCGTGTACGTCCGAGAACCTTTACACCAGCATGGATTAGGCGAAGTGTAGCTTTGAGGCAAGCGGAGC
Organism: Fenollaria massiliensis; assembly: GCF_000312505.2. Taxonomy (GTDB): domain Bacteria; phylum Bacillota; class Clostridia; order Tissierellales; family Peptoniphilaceae; genus Fenollaria; species Fenollaria massiliensis. The sequence goes on from NZ_HG326225.1 coordinate 379,787, forward strand.
GTACATACAAGTACTCGAGCATTTCCAAAAAAGTATTTATTAAATCTTATTAACTTTATTCACAAATTTATTAGATAAAATTATCTTTATTCACTAGTTTTGCAGAGCAAGCGAGATGATTGAGCGATGTGGACCGACGAAGCAAGCGCAGCGTACTAATGGTACGTGAGCATTGCTGAGGAAGGAACGAGCTCAAGGGCTCGCTTGAATGCAAAACTAATTGAGGAAGTTGATTGCTTGAGAGCGCGACTTAACCCCCAACTTCTTATACAATCTATAGATGTGTGTTTTGGATGTAGATAGTGTGATGAAAAATCTGTTGGCTATTTCTTGATTACTTAGGCCTTCTTTTATGCTTAGAAGGATTTGCTTTTCTCGTGAGCTTAGTGAGTCGTAGATCTTCTTACGGTCCAAAAAGTCCCCCAATTTTTGTTCCGTCTGTATACTGAAGTTCCTTTGCTTTGATACGACTACTATCCCCTTTCTCATGTCGAGAAGAGCTTGTCTGAGACTTGCTCCGCTAAGTTCTTTGTCTATGATGCCGTCGAGATAAAAGTCTTTTGGCGAAATTATCATTTCTGTGTTTGGCTTGTTAGTCATAAAGAGTATTCTATAGCGCCTGTCTTTAACTGCTATCATTTGTAGCTCGGGTATCTTTTTTCTTTCATTTAGTTCATCATCTACATAGATGAGAAAATCTACGCTCTTTATTCTTAAATATTCTTGAGCATCTGAGGCATCTCTAAAGCTTTCAACGACGTGCATATCGTTAAAAGCTGAAAGAGAGGCTCTTATGCCTAGGGCGTATATTTCTGAACCGCCAACTATTAATACTCTAAATGATTTAAGCGCCATAAACTATTGTTCCGTTCTTAATTACTTTATATGTGTGGTTTATACCGAAGTGATATATGAAGTAATCGATATTTTCACAGTTAAAGATGGCGATATCGGCATTCTTACCTACTTCAAGCGAACCTATGGATTGTGTTCTAAGTACGCTTGCTGCTGCGTTTATGGTAGCAGCATTAAATACTTCTTCTGGTGTCATTCTCATTTTGATTGAAGCTATTTGCATTGCTAATTGAATATTTTCAGATGGGCATGAACCTGGATTGTAGTCTGTTGATATACTTACTGGGCAGCCCTCTTCTATCATCTTTCTAGCTCTAGCGTATTTACCTGTGTTTAGGTTAAATGCTGTTGATGGAAGCACGTTTGCTATAACCCCATTAGCTGCCATGGCCTTAATACCTTCATCTGATGCGCCTATCAAGTGGTCTGCTGAAACGCATTTTAGCTCGGCACTTAATTCTGCGCCGCCGAAGCTAATTAGTTCGTCTGCATGTATTTTAAGCTTAAAGCCAGTTTTTCTTGATGCTTCAAGCACTCTTCTTGACTCATCTATAGTGTAAACGCCGTCTTCACAGAAGATGTCGGCAAATTCTGCAAGTCCTTTTTCCATAACTTTTGGATTATATTCATTGATAACCTTATTTATAAAGGCTTCTCTGTCGTTTTTGTACTCATCTGGCATAGCATGACATGGCATAAATGTTGATACTAAATCGATTGGATGATCTTCGTTTAATTTTTTAGCTACTTCTAATTGTTTAAGCTCTGTATCGAAGTCTTCTATACCATAGCCTGACTTTGCTTCAACTGTTGTAACGCCATAGCTTAGCATTATGTCAAGTGATTTTTTTGCCTTTTCATAAAGCTCTTCGAAGCTTGCTTCTTTAGTATGTCTTTGTGTTGCGTGTATACCGCCACCTGCGTTCATTATGTCCATGTATGTCTTGCCATGAAGTTTCATGGAGAGCTCATTTTCTCTTGAGCCCCCATGAACAAGGTGTGTATGTGAGTCTACTAGGCCTGGTGTAACTAGTTTGCCTGTAGCATCGATGACTGTAGATTTACTCTCATCTACTCCCATGGCCTTATACTCATCCATAGTACCTAAGGCTTTTATTTTATCGTCTTCTGTTATTAAATATGCGTTTTTGATTATTTCTACTTCGCCTTGCGCTTTACCTGCTCTAACTTTACCGTGGGCCTTTGTTGCTAAAAGCGAAGAAATATTTTTAATTATGACGCTTTGCTTCATATTCATCCACCTTTGCCATTTCTTTTTCTATAATTTTGTCGTCTACTAGATAAGGAATAGTAATGTGGTCAGTGTCTTTGTGATCCTTGTTATATTGTATTGCTGTTTCGATTGAGTGGTCGTTTCTAGCCCAGCTTCTTCTAGCTACACCGCTCATAACGTCCCAAGGCATAGCTGCCTTAAGTATTGTATCTACTCTGTCTGATCCGTCTAGAACCATACCGAAGCCGCCGTTGATTGATTTACCTATACCAACGCCACCTCCGTTATGAAGAGCTACCATGGACATACCTCTAGCGCAGTTACCTGCGAAACATTGTGTAGCCATGTCTGCCATGATGTTTGATCCGTCTTTGATGTTTGATGTTTCTCTAAATGGTGAGTCAGTTCCTGATACGTCGTGATGGTCACGGCCTAGCATGATTGGGCCTACTTCTCCCTTTCTTACCATGTCGTTGAATTTAAGAGCAATTTTTAATCTACCGATTTCATCTTGGTAAAGTATTCTTGCTTGTGAGCCAACTACTAATTTATTCTTTTCAGCATCTCTGATCCAGATGTAGTTATCAAGGTCTTGGCCTCTTCTGTCCTTGTCAATGCATTCCATAGCTGCGTGGTCAGTCTTGATTAGGTCTTCTTCCTTATTTGATAAGCAAACCCATCTGAATGGTCCGTAACCATAGTCAAATAGCATTGGTCCCATGATATCTTCAACATAGCTTGGGAAGATGAATCCTTCTGATTCGTCAACGCCGTTCTTAGCTATTTCCTTAACGCCTGCATCGAAAACTGATTTCATGAAGGAGTTACCATAGTCAAAGAAATATGTTCCTCTATCTACAAGTGTTTTTATTAATTCAAAATGATGCTTTAATGTTTTATCAACTAATTTGCAGAAGCCTTCTTTGTCTTCAGCAAGCATCTTTGTTCTTTCTTCAAATGTTAAGCCTTGTGGGCAATATCCTCCGTCGTATTGAGCGTGGCATGATGTTTGGTCAGAAAGAAGTTCTACGTGAACGTTATTTTTAACGCAGTATTCTAGTAGGTCTACGATATTGCCATGATAAGCGATTGCTCTAGGAGTTTTGCTGTCTCTTGCTTCGTTAGCCCATTTGAATACTTGGTCAAGGTCGTCTGAACATTCATCGATCCAGCCTTGTTCAAGTCTTGTATTGATTCTTGAAATATCAACTTCTGCGATGATACCAACGCCGTTTGCAATTTTAGCTGCCTTACCTTGAGCACCACTCATTCCGCCTAATCCTGATGAAATGAAGATGTGGCCTCTTAAGTCGCCATCGTGTGGAACACCTAATTTTAGACGAGCTGCGTTAAGAACTGTATTGTATGTGCCGTGAACTATACCTTGTGGTCCAATGTACATCCAGCCACCAGCAGTCATTTGTCCATAGTTTGCAACGCCCATGGCAACTGCTTTGTGCCAATGTTTTTGATTATCGAACTCACCTATCATTAATGAGTTTGTAATTATAACTCTTGGTGAAGTCTTATGGCTTCTGAATAAGCCTAGTGGGTGACCTGATTCCATAACTAGTGTTTGTTCATCAGTTAAATTTTCAAGATATTTTTTAACTAATCTGTATTGCATCCAGTTTTGCATAACTTGTCCTGTTTCACCGTAAGTAACAAGTTCATAAGGATATAGTGCTACGTCGAAGTCTAGGTTATTGTCAATCATTAGTTGTATAGCCTTACCTTCGATGCATTTACCCTTGTATTCATCGATAGGTTTAGCCTTGATATTACCCTCAGGTCTGAATCTATAGCCATAAATTCTTCCTCTAGTCATAAGCTCTTCCATAAATTCAGGAGCTAGTTCAGCGTGAAGCTCTTCTGGAATATATCTAAGTGCATTCCTTAAAGCTAGCTCTATCTCATGCTTTGAAAGAGTTAAGTCTCTGACAGGTGCTCTTCTAACCTTTGGATCAATCTTGTGCATCGGTGGTAAAACCGGATCAAGTTTGATTGTCATAGCGTCTTTAAGATCAAATTTCATAATTAACCTCCCTACTTAATAACTATTTAAGTGCTCCTACAGCTTTTTCAACAGCGTTAAGAACCTTGTCATCAGCTAATAATTCTTCAGCTTTATTGATTTCAAAGTACATAACCCTATCTTTGTCAATGTAGTCTATTACTTTTCTTACTTCGTCATAAGCAGCCTTAGTTCCCTTACCAAGACCCTTATCTCCTCTTATATCAATAGCTTGGCATGCAGCAAACATTTCCATAGCTATAACTTTTCTTGCGTTTAAATAAATTTCTCTAGCTTTTCTAGCAGCTATAGTACCCATAGATACTAAATCTTCTTGGTTAGCAGATGATGGTATTGAGTCAACGCTTGCTGGATGAGCTAGCACCTTGTTTTCGCTAACAAGAGCTGCAGCTGCGTATTGAACTATCATGTAGCCAGAGTTTACTCCGCCTTCCTTAACTAAGAAAGCTGGTAGACCTTCTGATAATGCTGGGTTTACAAGTCTTTCTAGTCTTCTTTCAGATACGTTAGCTAGCTCACTGATACCAATGCCTAAAAAGTCAAATGGTAGAGCCATTGGTTCGCCGTGGAAGTTACCAGCACTGATAACTGCTTCGTCATCTGGGAAGATGATTGGGTTGTCAGTAACAGAGTTGATTTCGATATCAACTTTGCTCTTAACATAATTTAGTGTATCCTTTGGTGCGCAGTGAATTTGCGGAACACATCTTAGTGAGTATGCGTCTTGTACCCTTAATTCACCTTGGCGAGTAATATTTTTTGATCCTTCAAGAATCGCTCTAACATTATATGCAGTGTCATACATGCCTTGGTGACGTCTAACATCAGCGATTCTTTCATCGAATGCATCGATAATTCCGCCCATAGCTTCCATTGTAAGAGATGTAGCAACGTCAGCTAATTTTGAAAGCTTAATAGCATCATATAAAGTTAATGTGCCAACAGCAGTTAAAACTTGAGTACCATTGATAAGAGCTAGACCTTCCTTGCTAGTTAATTCGATAGTTTCGATACCAGCCTTATCCATAGCTTCCTTGCCAGTCATTTTCTTGCCTTCATAGAAAGCTTCGCCTAGACCAAGCATAGGTAGAACCATGTGAGCAAGAGGAGCTAAGTCACCTGATGCACCTAGCGAACCTTTTTCAGGAATACATGGTGTAACGCCTTTGTTTAGCATAGCAACAAGTGTTTCTATAGTTTCAAGTCTTGCACCTGAATAGCCCTTAGATAATGAATTAGCTCTCAATAGGATGATGGCTCTAACGATGTCTTCGTCAAAAAGCTCGCCAACGCCACATGAGTGAGACATAATTAAATTCTTTTGTAAATTTTTAGTCATATCCTTTGAGATATGTACTTCAGAGAATTTTCCAAAACCAGTTGTGATTCCGTAGATAACCCTTTCTTCTTCAACAAACTTGTCAACAAGTTTTCTTGACGCAATGATTTTTTCCTTTGCATCCTTTGAAATTTCAACCTCTGCGTGGCATCTTGCTACCTTTGCCACATCTTCAATTGTTAGATCTTTGCCATTGATTACGATCTTTTCCATAATGTCCTCCTTTTACTAAGTTAGTACTCTGATAAAGTAAAAAGGAACGCACATGGCGTTCCTTAAATCTATTTTTTATTAAAATTGTGAGTAAATAAATAATTATGTATGAATATCATACCTTTCACCTCATCCATAGATATTATACCATAGATAAAATTTATAGTCAAGGATTAAAATTTCAAATCCGAAATATTGGGTATGAATAAATAGGTGATATTATGGAATATGTAAATTTATATACAAGACAGCATGAGAATAGCCTCTACGAATTAAAAAATAAAGGCATTATACAAAACAAAAGGCTCTATGTAAGCTTACATATGAGAGATATTTCAGACTTTTTCTTAGAAAAATATGATTATTTCGTTAAGATGGCATCGAAAAGAGTTCCTAAGCCAGATGATATAAGCTACCCAATTTGGTGCAGCGTCTCAAAGAGAAACTGCTTAAAGCCAATCGAGAAAGAAGTCGTTTATGCAATCACAGTTCCAAAAGATGAAGTTATTTACTTCGATGGAGCAAAGTGGGATCTAGTTTTAAACAATCAATATGTGCCACTTGATGAAAATGATGCGAAACGCTTTGAAAATTCTCTAAAAAAATGCAGCGCAGATAAAGTGTATAACTTGTTTGAGAAAAAATACAACGGTATTTTTGATGACATAAGAGAAGAAATTGTCACTAGCTGGGAAAGAATCTTTGATATTACTGATAAAAGTGAATTTGTTGTTCAGGCAAATCTTTGGCAAATTAAGGAAGAATGGATTAAGCACATAATTTATCCAGGCGATGACTTTTTTGAAATAGTTAAGGATATGGAAGAGACTTGGAAAAACTAATTTTGTGTCTATTTGGCAAATACTATAAACATGAAAAGGGTCGAGCAATACTGCTTGGCCCTTTCTTTATCTGTGAACTGTTTATTAGCTTTAATTACACTAATGCAAATACATATTCTAATATTGATCAGTATATAAAAACATAGTTCCTAAGCCTTCAATTGCTTCAGGATATATATCGAATCTGAAAGCCATTCCGTTGTTGTATCTAAACACTACAAGCACGTAATCTGCTCCATTTAAATCCTTTGTTTCAACGCTTACTTTGTAATCCTTTGAGAAAATCTCTCTACCAAATCTCTTTGCATCAGCTCTTTTTAATTCTACAAGCTCTTTTACTTTATCTTCATTAGCATCATAGTTAAGCTCTCTTAATAACTCTGCAGCCTTCTTGTAATCATTAGCGCCAAAAGCATCATGTACCTTAGTAAACTTTTCTTTTAATTCATCTTTTGATAATTTACGTATATCTTTGCTTTTATCAATAAGACCGATTATTGGAGAATAAGAAAGGCTTTCAGTTATTACTGCACCTTCTTTGCCTTCTTCTATAGCAGCTTTGATAGTATTTTTTCCACCACTAGGATAAGTGAATTCAACAACATAGCACTTTTTACCTTCTTCCATAGTGATCTTCTTTTCTATACGTGCTCCATCCATATAAAGTCTTCTTCCGTGTAATATAGACATGTTAATTAATTGAGCTTGAAAATCATCTTCCTCGTTTCCTGTAAAAGGCACATTAGCAAAATTTTTAAATTTCTCAATCCTTTGATTTATCATTGATATTAGAAAGTTAAATACTTTATTTTCTTCTTCAGAATACTTTTTATCATCAGATTTCTCATTTTTAGTTTTTTCTTCCTTCTTTTCATCTTTTTTATCATCAGTTTTTTCGTCTTTCTTTTCTTCTTTTTTATCATCAGTTTTTTCGTCTTTCTTTTCTTCTTTCTTTTCTTCTTCTTTTGCTTCTGCATCACTCTTTAGCATGATAACTTTGTTCTTTGCGTCATATTTAACGTCTAGTCCTACTAATGAACCAAGGTCTCTTAATTGCATGTAGTTATACTCGTTAATAAGTGCTGTTTTTATTTCTTTTTCTTCACCATTAACAAGAATATTCTTAACTGATACGATTGCTTTTGCTTTTTCGTCTTTAATTTCAGCTAGGTCGCCTTCAACTTTTTCATAAGCCTTTGCTAGTTCTACTGAAATTAACTTTGTTGGCTCATCGTATCCAACGCTGAATTGACATTTTTTAGCATTTAAAATTGCTGCTACGTCTCTTAATTTTAGGTAGTTGAATCCTTCTACGTCGTATGCGCCAACCATTACTTCTTCTCCGTCAAGTGTCACTTTTTTAGTGTTTTTAACTGCATCTACTGTTTTTGACTCAGCAAATGCTGTTGGGATAAGTGTTACAAGCATTAAAATTGCTAATAACAATGAAATTTTCTTCTTCATAATATTATTCCTCCTTAATTTGATTGAGTAATTTCATTATACTACTAAAGAAATATAAAATCAACAT
>NZ_HG326226.1:0-236492 GCF_000312505.2 Fenollaria massiliensis
AGTGTTTCTTGTTAAAATTCGCCCTTACGCTCATTCGATTCTCGCCAATGCTCACGTACTCGCGTGTACGCTCCGCTTGTCTCGAATCTCCATTTCGCGTAATCATCGAATTTTTCCTAAGAAACATGTTTGATCTAATCCAATTAAAACGAGCCCTTTAGTTTGCTCTGCGTAGCGCAAAGGTTCTCGTGCGATAAGTACGAGGTTCTTCAATCCCGCGTATATGTATTTTGTTACGATAGGCGATATGTATTTTGATCTAATTAAGAAACATGTTTGATCAGATACAATTGATGTAAATTTATATATTTATATAGACAATAATATGTTTTAATGTATACGGATGTAAATGCAATAAAGTTTTGATCTAATTAAGAAAAGTATGAAAAATTAATTTTCATCACTATATATGTATTTAAGCAAATAAGTTTTAATAATCAACTAAGATATTTTAATCAAAGTAATAAAAGTGAGAAAAATAATTTTTTAATGTGAAAGAAAATGAGTAATCTAATCAAAATAAATATCGTGTCAATTATATAAACAAATTAAACAACTTTAATAAAATAAATACAAAGGAAGAAAACGATTTTGCGATGAAAATTGATGGATTACGCGAAGTGCAATTTTTTGGCAAGCGGAACGTACATATGGTACGTGAGCATTGACAAAAAACGAACGAGCGTAAGCCGCAATTTTGGCGCAAAAGAAATAAGAGCTTATCTAAATGATAAGCTCTTTTTCATGGTCGGGGTGAGAAGGTTCGAACTCCCGGCCCCATGGTCCCAAACCACGTGCGCTACCAAACTGCGCTACACCCCGCCGAAATATTACTTATCTATTATAACTTTCTAATAAGATTCTTGCAAGTGGAAATAAATCATATTTTCTTAATATATCTATTATTATTATAGTTTTTCTTCTATTTTCTTAATTTTTCATAATTTTAAAAAATCTATCTCCAATATTTCAATATAGTTACAATTGCCATATTTTTAACAAAAATTTTATATTTTGGTATATAATGGATGTGTATGAAATGAAAGGAAGGAAGGATATAATGAAATTTAAACGCATCGCAAGTATTGCGCTAAGCGCTACGCTTGCATTTTCGATTTTAAGTCAAAGTTCTTTAGCTTATATAATTAACGAAGAAAGAAAGGAAGAGTATCTAGCGAGTGGTGTGCATCGCGCGCACATCGAGAGATTTACTTCTGAGGGCTGGCAAAACTTAAATGTTTTGACTATTGACACGACTAATCAAATGAATGAGATTAAGGCGATATTCAATACTGAGGGTGTTTCTCACAGATCGAATGTTAGGGACATGGTCAATGTTAGTGGCGCTATCGCTGGTGTTAACGGCGACTATTTTAACTATCAACCGCATCCATCGACTCTTGGTATGATTGTCAATGACGGCAAGCTTATCAGCTCGGCTCAAGAGGGCAAGAACAAATTGCCTGTATTTTATCAAAGCAGTGCTGGCGACTCGCAGCTTGGATATATCGATCAATCTGTTGATATCTTAAATCAATTAACTGGTGCAAAATACCACGTTAGCGGTTTTAACAAGGCTTACGGCGGATACAAATATTTATCTCTACTAACAAGGGATTGGGGCAAGAAAAGTTTTGGAGCTAAGGCTGCGAATATGACTGAAGTTCTTGTGGAGAATGGTGTTGTCGCTGATATCAGAACGAACGGAGAGCCTTTTGATATACCAGAGGATGGCTATGTGCTTAGCCAAAATAACTCGCCTCTAGCTAGTCTTACTTTGGGTACGCCTCTTGAATTACAGGTAACATCAAATGTTGACTACAAAGCGCTAAAATTTGCTATGGGTGGCGGCTCCATCATCTTGAAAAATGGTGTGGCTATGCAAACTAATATTGTTAACAAAGGAAGACACCCAAGAACTGGCATCGGCGTTACGCAAGACGGCTCTAAGATAGTCATCATCACTGTTGACGGAAGGAATGGCTACGCTGGTCTTACTCAAAAGGAGTTTGGTGAAATATTTAAGAGCTTCGGCTGCTACAACGCGATGAATCTTGATGGCGGCGGATCGACTACCATGGTCAAAAAGACTAAGGCGATGGATAAGGCTGAGATCATCAACAAGCCATCGGGCGGCACTCCAAGAGCGGTTGTATCGGGCGTTGGCGTTTTCTCGAGCGACAATCCAGGCGCGGTAGCAAGGATAGAGCTTGATCTTGATACTGATAAGGCTTTTCCTGGCGTTCCTGTAGCATTCAGCGTAAAAGCGTATGACGCAAGTAACAATCCAGTTAGAGTCGATGCAAATGCGGTAAGTGCAAGCGCTACGAATGGTGCATCTTGTGCGAATGGCTCGTTCATCGGCGCAGCTGAAGGCGCTTCACAAGTAACAGTATCTTATCAAGGTGCGAGTGACACTAAAAGCATCGAAGTATTTTCTGAACCGGTTGAGCTAAGGAGCTCCACTGAAAAGATAAACGCAAAACCTGGCGATAAATTCACTATAAAGGATATTATTGGCCTAGATAATCAAGGCCGCAGCGCTAAAATTCCGAATTCGAGCATTAATTTCTCAATCTGGGGAACTGTTGGTGCTATGAGTGGAAATGTTTTCACTGCTTCAAATAATATTGGCTACGGCTACATCACCATGGGCTATAAAAATACTTATAAGAACATACCTGTAACTATTGGATTTATTTCTAAGCCGCTTCTTGATTTTGAAAATTTAAATAATATCAAGGCATCGAGCTTCCCAGCAGATAAGGTATCTTCTAGCCTAAAAATTTCTAAGGTCGCTAAGCAAGGAAGCGGCGCTGTTGAGCTAAATTATGATTTTTCAAAGCTTGACGACTCGAGAGCTGCTTATATAAGTTTTAAGAAGGCTCCTGTTTTAGAAGGAAAGCCAAAGAGGCTTGGTATGTGGGTTAAGGGCGACGCAAAGGGCGCTATGCTTAAGGCAACTATCAAGGACAGCGAAGGTTTTGCCGAGCAAATCACTTTCTCTGAAAAAATCAATTTTAATGATTATAGATATCTTGAGGCAGAAGTTCCTGACAACGAGGCATATCCATATACCCTTTTAAATATCTACGTTGGCAGCTCCAATAACTCTGCCATGGTTAAGTCAAAAATCTTAGTTGACGCGATCGATTTACTTTATGAACACAAATTTGAAAACGCCATAGACAATTCATCTGTATTAGCTGATGGTCAAAATGGCTTTGTTCAAAAAACTAGTGGCGGCGAATACCTTGTAGTTAGTGGATATGATGCTAATCAAGACAAAAATTTCGAAGGCGCCAAGACTGCCATCATCAACAAAGTGAACAAAGTTGACACAAGCATTTTACTAAATAACTATGACAATGATTTTAAAAAGGCTGTTTCGAAAAATCTTCTTAAAAATGCAAATGTTTTCTCGACAAGTGCGACAGCAAACGCATTTATACTAAATCTTAACACTAAGAAGAGATCTTTAAGACTATCGGACGCAAATGAGTGGAGCTACATCACATCAAATCTTAAGAATGTCACTCAAAATAACATTGTCGTGACTATGACAAGTCCAGTTTTTGGCAAGGGCGGCTTCACTGATAAGAAAGAGGCGGCACTTCTTCACGCGAAATTCAAGGAACTTGCCGATATGGGTAAAAATGTTTACGTTGTGGCTGGCTCAAATGAAACATCTGTTAAAATGCTTGACAAAGTTAGATATATAAATGTATTTAACAAGCCTATCAAGACTAAGGCTGATTTAGTTAAGAGGAACTACGTGCAATTCACTTTTAATCCAAATGCGAGCGCTTATGTAGTAACAAACTATTAATACTATTAAATGTAAGAATAATTTTATACAAGAAAGAACTGTGAGAGCAGTTCTTTTTTTATGCCCCGCTTTATTGAAAAAAAACGATTTTTGTGTTAGAATTAAAGCAAGTAAGTATATGCACATGGGTATATATACTTATAAAGGAGTGAAGAAATGAATAAGAACAATAAAAATAAAAAGGGACCTAAAAAATCTCTTATATATTACTATTTAGTTATACTTATCATTGCCTACCTTTTCAACATCTTCTTCATGAAAGATTTTATGAAGCCAGAAGTTGAAAAAGTTACTTACGATGGTTTTTTGGAAGCAATCGACGAGGGCGTTGTTGATAGAGTACAAAAGATGGGCGGAAATATTGTATTTCAGCTAAAACCAGAATACGTGGCGATTCGTGATAAAAACAATGAAAAGAAATTAAAATTCGAAAAAGCAAAATTAGATAAAAATGGCAAGCCTATCATTAATAGTGAAGACCAAGGCAAAGAGGTCAGAGTCTTTATCACAGGCGAGTGGGACTACGAGGGCCTTACTGAAAAACTTAAAGAAAAGGGCGTTCACTTCGGTAGCGAGATCATCGAAGAGCCATCGATATTAGTTAAAATTTTGGGCTTTTTACTTCCTATAGCAACATTCTTGATAATGGGACTGATATTATCAAAAATATTATTTAAGGATATGGGAGGCGGACTTGATAAATTTGGCTTAGGTAAATCAGGCGCCAAAGTTTATGTAAAGGGCAAGCAAAAGAAAACTTTCCAAGACGTTGCCGGCCAAGAAGAAGCTAAGGAGATGCTTCTAGAGATAGTTGACTTCCTTCACTACCCAGAAAGATATGCCAAGATTGGCGCCAATCTGCCAAAGGGTGCGCTTCTTGTAGGACCACCGGGCACAGGTAAAACACTTCTTGCTCAAGCAGTTGCGGGCGAGGCTGACGTGCCATTCATCTCCATATCGGGTTCATCCTTCGTAGAGATGTTCGTGGGACTTGCAGCCAAGAGGGTTAGAGACTTATTCAAAGAGGCTCAAGAAAAAGCGCCTTGCATTATATTTATAGACGAGATAGATGCCATAGGCAAGTCGCGTGAAGGCAGTTTTTCATCAAACGACGAGAGAGAGCAGGCTCTAAACCAATTGCTTACAGAGATGGACGGCTTTGACTCGAAAAAGGGTGTTGTGGTACTTGCGGCAACAAATAGGCCTGAAGTACTTGATCCAGCTTTATTACGTCCCGGTCGTTTCGACAGGCGTATACCAGTTGAGCTACCAGACCTTAATGGCAGAATCGCAGTACTTAAGGTTCACTCGAAAAACATCAAGATGTCAGACGATGTAGATTTCAAAAAGATTGGTCTACTAACAGCTGGTGCATCGGGCGCAGATCTTGCAAATATCGTGAACGAAGCGGCACTTAGAGCGGTTAGACATAAAAGAGATTTCGTTATACAAGAGGATTTACAAGAGTCGGTAGAAGTAGTTATAGTTGGATATCAAAGAAAAACTATGATTATATCAAAGAAAGAGCGTGAAATGATCAGCTACCACGAAGTTGGTCACGCGATAGTCGCAGCTGTTCAGAAAAAGAGCGCTCCAGTTGAAAAGATCACCATCATTCCAAGAACATCGGGCGCACTTGGCTATACACTTCAATCAGATACAGAAGAAAAATTCCTTATGGATAAAGAAGAATTATTCAATATGATGGTTACTGCATCTGGCGGTAGAGCGGCTGAGGACCTAGTCTTTGGAGCGATTACAACTGGCGCAAGTAACGATATAGAGCAGATTACAAATATCGCAAGAAACATGGTTATGCGCTACGGTATGAGCGATGACTTCCCTATGATGAGCCTAATGAGCGAAGGAAACCGCTACTTAGGCGGCGCTGGCGAATTCACTGCAAGTGAAGAAACCTTTGCCAAGGTCGATGCCATAGTCAAAGAGCTTATCGCAAAGGCCTATGATGAGGCAAAGCGCATACTTAGCGAGAACAGAACAAAACTTGACAAGATATCAAAATTCCTTATCGAGAAAGAAACCATTAGCGGAGAAGAATTTATGAAGATATTTAATGAAGATGATATTGTCGATGCAAATATTTCTGCTGATGAAGATGATAAAAATATTGATACAGATGAAAATCATGAAAATATTGAAGAAAATAAAAAAATTGACGAAGAAAAAACAAAAGACGATACAGATGATGATGCCAAAGAGGGCATTATCATAGACGAAAATACTAAGTTATAATAAGGAGTAGAAGCTATGGGTTATATACTAATTGTTGACGACGAAACAACGATAACTGATATTATTGAGTTTAATTTACAAAAGGAGGGTTTTGAGACAAAGGCGGTTCACGACGGGAAGGAAGCACTTTTAGCTGTGAACGAGCACGAGCCAGACCTAATGCTGCTAGACGTCATGATGCCTGAGATGGACGGTTTCAAGGCGCTTGAACTTTTAAGACAAAAGTATAAGTTCCCTATACTTATGCTAACTGCTAAAGAAGAAGAAGCTGATAAAGTAAAGGGTCTAGAGCTTGGCGCGGATGATTACATCACTAAGCCATTCGGCATAAGAGAGTTAATTGCAAGGGTTGAGGCGAATCTTAGACGTGCGCCTAAAATAAAAACTACAGAAAACTCCATTGTCATAGGCGACATAAGGCTTGATCTGACTTTATTACAAGTATTCAAGAAGGAAAAGCCAGTTGAGCTAACTCTTCGTGAGTTTGAAGTGCTAAAGTATTTGATGCAGCACCCTAACGAAGTATTCTCGAGAACTGATCTACTAAAAGACGTTTGGGGCTATGACTATATCGGAGACGTTAGGACTGTTGACGTAACAATCAGACGTGTTCGTGAAAAAGTTGACGAAAAATTATCAGACGACTACAAATACATCAAGACAAGAAGAAACATGGGTTATTACATCTCAAATGAAATTTAATTCGATAAAGTTTAGATTTGTAATCATCTATGCGTCGCTAGTACTCTTCGTTTTGGTGAGCGTCGCTGCCTTCATCGTCACAGGACTTGAAAATGAGCTGATGAAGGGACTTAAAGACGACATCAAAAAGCAGGTCGAGACCATGACATCGACATCGAGGTACTTCACCAAAGAGAATTGGTCCGATGAAGAGACCATAGAGCACATACAAACCGTTATTAATGAGAATAGATTTAACGCGGACGAGCTTGTATACGTCATAAGCAATGACAGCTACCCATCAGTAATTGCGGGTAACGATGAGAAGACTAAATTAATAGTTGGCAAAAATGCTTACGATGTCGATACCATCAACCAAGCGATGCTACTTGAGGCATTAAAGGGCAATTTAAGCGAAAAGATTATAGGCGATGGCATTGACTCAGAAGTTCACTTAAGCTACCCAGTTGTGGCTGAGCGTGGACGTGTCAAGGGCGTTGTATATGTAATCAGCTCTACGAGGATGGTTGAAGCGACTGTAAAAAAAGCGAGACAATTACTTACAGTGATCAGTATCGCGGCTATATTTGTTACCATACTTATCGCTTATCTACTAGCCGCATCAATAGTTTCGCCTATCAGCAGCTTGACTGCGAAGGCCAAAAGGCTTGCCGAAGGGGACTTTACTCAAAGGGTTGAAGTAAGGACTAAGGACGAGATTGGTAAGCTTGCGTCCATGTTTAATACGCTAACTGATGAGCTGAACAAGACCATTAGCGAGAAAGATTTGGAGCAAAAAAAGCTCGAGACCATATTTACCAACATGACAGAGGCCATCATCGCTCTAAACAATCATGGCGAGCTTATTCACGCAAATTCTGTTGCGCAAAAACTTATTGACATCGACATAAAGAGGGACACGCAAAGGTATTTTAATCTTGACAAAATTGGCCTTTCGTCGATTAATTTTGATAATCCATTTACCCTTGAAGGCGAAGAAGAGATAGAGCTTAAAGGCGGTGTCTACAAGATGACCTATGCGCCTTTCGAAAACGAGGACTATAGTCTTGGAGGCATCATAATCATGTTTCAAGACATAACTAAGGAGCACAGGCTTGACAATATGCGTAAAGAGTTCGTTGCCAATGTTTCGCACGAGCTAAAAACGCCTATCACAGCGATAAGGTCTTACTCAGAGACGCTTCTTGAGGGAGGAGTGCCTGAGGAGATGCAAAATAAATTCCTTGGAGTTATCGAGAAAGAAGCGGACAGGATGAACAGGCTTGTTCTTGATTTACTTTTATTATCAAATATCGATTACAAGGGCGGCGAAGATGTTAAGGTAACCGAGCTTAACGAAAAAGTTAAAGACGCCATAGATAAATTAAAGATACTTGCTGACGAAAAGAAGCAAAAACTTATTTATTCTATCGCAGACGAGCCTCTTAAGGCGCTAATCGATCCGGATGCGCTTGAACAGATAATCACAAATCTTATTTCAAACGCGATTAAGTATACGAATGAAAACGGTACCATCGAGGTAAAACTATATTCAGTTCTTGGCAAGGTACACCTAGATGTTATTGACAATGGTATCGGTATACCAGAGAAGGACCAAAAAAGAATTTTCGAAAGATTCTATAGAGTTGAGAAGGGCCGCTCGAGAAAGATGGGTGGAACAGGACTTGGTCTATCCATCGCTAAAGAGATGGCTAACGCGTACAAAGCTGATATAGTCTTCACTTCAAAGTTTGGCATAGGTACTACATTCACCTTCTTAATCGATGAATATAAAGAAAAATAATAAAAAAATAATAATAAAAATAATTTAATACAACTGTAATATTAAAACCCTCCTTACTATGTTATAATAGATGTAGATAAGGAGGGAAGGTATGAAAAAGAAAGTCTTAATCTTTATTTTATGCCTTTTCATATTCACAATTGGATCAGTTTCTATTGCAAAGGATGCTTATGTATTTAGGGTTTCAAAACCTGATCAGGATATATACTCTACCATTGACGAAGCATTATTTATCAATGGCAGTGCACCGAAGAATGCAAATGTCGAGATAAAACACTACTTAGCAAGCGTTAGCTACAAAGACTTTGAAAGCTACAAGGATAAGTACACTAAGTTTGAGGATTTCACAAAGCACTTCGAGGAAGAAATGATCAAAGAAGATGGATATGAAGAGCTATCAAAGACAAGTATAAGTGTTGGATCTTTAGGTATATTCTCTAAAAAGCTTAATCTTATGGGCGGAGTTAACAAGATTGTCATAAGTGACGGAGCTAAGGCGGAGAAAGTTTTCTACATATACTTAAGCGATGCGGATAATATTTCTAAGAGCATAAGTTTAATGAAAACCATTGATCTAATAAAAAATTTGAGATAGGAGGAGCTAGATTGAGAGAAAGAATCAAGACAGCCCTTCTTTTTTTCTTGATTATTTTTGCCATATATTTAAGTTCAAAGCTATGGATAGACTTTTCTAGCGAGAGAAAAGTCGGCATTGAGGCAAAAGAGAAGGAGAAGGTGGAGCTAAAGGACTACATTAGCGCCGAGACTGCCATAGTCAATTTTTCAAAAGACAAGCACACTGTTTTAGACAACCCTGGGGAGCAAGGACTCTTCCAAAGTTTCAAAGGGTTCTTTTCTGATGTCTTTACGAAAAATGACTACAGAGTGAGTCTTATCGGCGAAGATGAGTACGAAAAAGCCATAGAAAGCTCTAGATCAGTTGTCTTCACTTTCATCGATAAGTTCCCTTTAAGACTAATCGCAAGAACTTTTAATATCATGGAGAAAAATAATTTTATTGGCGATGACGCCAATCTTAAGGAAGTTGCTATACTTCTTTATAGTGGCAGCGCCATGTTCAAGACAGATGCGTCCATATACAAGATCACAGAGCTTAAGACATCGCTTTCACTTCCAAATTCAATAGTAAATAATCTTGAGCTAAAACCAAATTTAACTTATTACTATAACGCATCGACAATACTTGGCGAGAAAAGCCCCTTATATATACCTTATCAAGACGAGTATGCAAGCTACATCTTTGATAAATACACGGTTGCGCACGATTTCGACATACTTGACAGGGACAATGCAAGAAGCTTTGCACAAAGATTTTTTAACAAAGAGTTTAAATATTTAAAAGAGCTTGAAGAGAAGGATTTCTCCAAGATATACAGCTACGACTCAGAAGTTATCAAGCTTAAGTACGACGGCTCCATCGAGTACTTCGATCCACTTAAAAAAATTTACAAGGAAAGAAATTTACTTAAATCAATCGAGGCAGCCATAGCCTTTCTTCAAGATGATATAGATGAAGAGCAGCCACTAAAACTATCTAAGATAGAGGAAATTACTAGTGAAGACAGCCTTGGCTATAGAATAAGCTTTGACTATTACTTAGATGGTCTCAAGCTAAATTATGAAAAAGACTCCGACCACTACGCATCAGTAGATGTATTCATGGACGAAGTGCGCTTCGCCTCAGTTAATAAAGCAAGCTTCAATAAAGATTCGGCAGAAGCTTTTTATACTAAAAATATACTTGAATTAATCGATAAAAATGCTATACTATTCCACACAGGAACAGATGATAACCCGCTTAAGTCCATCGACAAGATCAGTATAGTCTATCTTGTGATGAAAGACGAGGACGAGGCGATTACGCCAAAGATTCGTATTGACACGAAAAAAGGCTACTTCATATTTGACGCGAAAACATTTAGGCTGATAAAGGAGAGAGATTATGAACTGGAACAAAGCTAAATCCATACTCTTAGTGTGCTTTTTGATTATAGATGCCGTACTATTAAGCATGTATATGAAAAAAAATAAAGACGGCGGAAGTCTATCCATCAGCAAAGATGATGCAATCGAGATACTTAAAGCACAAGAAATAAATATAAACGAGAAAGAGCTCAAAAAAGGCGGCGAGTACAAGGGATATATACTTAAGTACTACGATTTTGATCTTGATAAGATTAATAAAAACTTTTTTAATGGCGAGGCAGAGCTTGATGACAGATACGATTTAAAACTACTCACAAAAGGCAAAAAAAGCGTCTCGCTATCGCAAGGAACGCTATTTAGCTACATGGACGCATCCGAAGAAGAAAAATATCCAGACATGAGCATGGATAAGGCCATAGAGCTTGCCAATGATTTTATGAGAGATAAAGAGCTCATGATTAGAGGCATGGTATTTGATGGCGCCTACTTGGACGAAGATAGCTACCAAGTGCATTTCGCTGTCAAGCACGATGATATTTATTTAGAAAATTCATTTATTAATTTCACCATCGACAAAAGAGGTGTGAGGAGAGTCGACGCAATGTGCCTTGAATACATCAACACAGAGGACGAACTCTTTACACTTGCCGATGTGAAAGATAAAATTTTATCCATAATCGATAAACCAGAGGTAAAGGGCAAAACCATTGACAAAGTTGATATGTGCTACTATCTAGACCAAGTTACGCTCGATCAAGCGAGTGAACTTAAGATTACAAGGCTTAGAGCCGTACCGCACTGGAGAATCACCTTTTCAGACGGTTACAAGATGATATTATAATGAAGGGAAATATATGAAAGACTTATTAAAATTTTGTTCATTGAGCTCAGGAAGCTGTGGCAATGCGACCTACATCGAATATAAAGACAGCAAAATCTTGATAGATGCAGGGCTCAATGGCGTGACAACAGAAAACGCACTCAAAGAGATAGGTACAGACATCAAAGACCTAGATGCAGTTATTTTAACACACGAGCACAGAGACCACGTTCAAGGTGCAGGAATACTCTCAAGAAAGTATGGAGCTAAGCTATATGCCAACGAAAAAACCTATCTTGCATCACTACCACGCATTGGTTCAGTGAAAGAGAGTCACGTAAACATTTTTGATGGCGCATTTGAAGTGAAAGATCTTGTGATAAAGCCATTTAAAGTGTTTCATGATGCCTACGACCCAGTTGGCCTTGCCATATACGCAGGAAATAAAAAGGTCAGCATATTGACAGATACAGGCCTTGTTGATGATGGTATTAAAGAAGCAATCAAAGACTCAGACATTTATTACATCGAGAGCAATCACGACGAGCAAATGCTTGAGAACGGACCATATAGCTACTACTTAAAGAGAAGAGTTAAAAGTTCAGAAGGACATCTGTCCAATGTTCAGGCAGCAGACCTGATTAAAAAGTCACTCAAAGACAAAAACGAATTAGTTTTTCTAGCACATCTATCGCACGAGAACAACACAGAAAAACTTGCTTACATGACAGTTTATAAAGAATTGCTTCAGTCGGGAAGAAAGGCAGACGACTTTAGGCTAAGAGTAACACACAGATTAAAAAGAACACTTTTATACGAGATGGATTAATGCTAAAGATAGATCTCATAGTACTTGGGAAAATTAAGGAAAAATATTTAAACGAAGCCATAGACGAGTACAAAAAAAGAATTTCGCGCTTTGCCACTCTTAATATTATAGAACTCAAAGATAGAGACAAACCCGATAAACTCTCAGACGCCGAGCTTGAAAAGATAGTGGATGAAGAATCAGAAGAAATACTTGCGAAAATAGATGAGACAAGCTTCGTCATCACTTTGGAAATAGCGGGGAAACTCTTAACAAGCGAAGAATTTGCAGAAAAAGTTAAAGAGATAGCAGTCAGCGGCTACTCCAAGATCACCTTGATTATAGGCGGGTCAAACGGCTTTAATAAAAAAGTTTCGAATAAAGCAGATTTAAAGCTAAGCTTCGGACGAATGACCATGAATCATAAACTCATGAGAGTGGTTTTGATGGAGCAAATATTTCGCTGCTTCAAGATTATCAATAATGAAGCATATCATAAGTAGATTATAAATAATTCTTATCAAAATCGCGACTGGGACTTGTTCCTTCCTTAGCAATGCTCACGTACCATTAGTACGCTGCGCTTGCTTCGTCAGTCCACTTCGTCCCATTCATCGATTTTGACTACAGAATTTGTTTGTTCTGGTTCATTTGAACGAGGCTATTTAATCATCTCAATGCGAAGCATCAAGGTTTCGGGACATATAGTCCTAAGTTCTTCAATTAATGTGGCGAGGAATGTTTATAAACTTAAAAAATTTTAATCAAAATAATTAAATAATTATATTAAAAAATGCAATTTGATATGTACCCTCTTTACTGGACAAACCAGCAAGGAGGGTATTTTATGCGTTTTGATAAAAAATCTTGAAAAACGCATGTTTTTATCGTATAATATCTGTTAGCAAAAAGGAGGCACTATGAGTATTAAAATAATTACGGATTCTGGATCTGATTTAAACAAGGAGATCAGAGAAAATTTTAAGATTGACGTCATGCCCATCATTGTGACTCAGGGCGAAAAAACTTTTTTGGATGGCGTTAATATTGACAATAAAGAGCTATATAAAAATATGCGCGAGGGCATTGTTTACAAAACTGCGGCGCGTTCACCGATTGATTATGAGAATAAATTTACGGACGCTTTGAAGCAATACGACAAAGCTATATACATCTCTTTATCGTCGAAGCTATCCTCGACTTATGAGTACGCTTCTTTAGCGAAAAAGACGCTTGAAATCTCGGATGATAGGCTTATGATTATTGACTCGCTTAGCGCATCTGTTGGCGAAGGTCTAATTGTTTATTATCTAGCGAAGTTTTTGCAATGTGAGGACAAAAGTTTTGATGAGATTGAAATTTTTGCTAAAAAGCTAAGGGACAATGTCGAGTGTGTTTTTTATGTTGACTCTTTGGAATATCTTAAAAGAGGTGGCCGTGTATCGAAGCTTGGTGCTGCTGTTGGTGGTCTTATCAAGCTTAAGGTTATTTTAGGCGTTGAAGATGAAGGCAAGATTGCTCCTGTGGATAAGGTGAGGGGTGAGGCAAAGGCTATTAAGAGGCTGGTGGATTTGTTTAAGGATAGGCTATATGGTGGCATTTATCAAGATAATATAGTAGTCGCTCACGCTGATGCGTTTGAGAGGGCAAAGGACCTTGCATCGCTTGTGAAAGAGGTCTACCCAAATAAAAATATATCCATAGCTGATATATCGTCAACCATCGGGGCACATTGCGGTCCAGGTACAGTAGCGTTGTTTGCTGTGAAAAATTTTGAATAGATGTGCAAAGGATAGAGAAAATAAAATCTCTATCCTATATTTTTTCCAAATTTATAATTTTATCAAATTATTACTCTTGTCAATGAACCACAGCAAATAAATTTCTTAGATAAAATGTGATGATTATGCGAAATGGAGCTTCGAGGCAAGCTTGGCCGTAAGTTTAATCAAAGCTATGTTCGCTTCGCTCCATACCTTTGTAAACTCTGGCATAAGGCATGCATTGCCAATCGAACTTCGCTAACGCTCGTTCTCTTGGTGCATGGACTTAACTGTACATACAAGTACTCGAGCATTGCCGAGAAGCGAATGAGCATAAGGGCGCATTTTAGAAGAACCTGACCCATCATCAAAACTTCGTTTTGGATGGGTCCCCAGAACCTTGGTACTTCGTACGAGCAAGAAATATAAAAGTGTGTACATATATATTTTAATTCATATAAACCGCTAAATCTTGACATTCTTAAGACCTTGCTATATAATAAGGCGTGTAAAAAGGAGGGGCAAAATGCCAAAGCGTATCAAAATACTACTTTCTATACTTTGTATCATCTTAGTCGCAATGTCGCTACTAAGCTTTTTCGTCGCGGCTACAAGCGCCTTCCACATCTGCAAGCGTTCTGCTTGCCCGATTTGCCGCTTCATGGACATGGTCTCGGACCTTCAAAGGTCTTTGCATCATTCAAATGCGGCTGTAATTATAATACTTTGGGTGCTAGTATCGATAAGGCTCACAAACATTGCCATGACTATGGCGAAGGTGAAGACACCTGTCGATCTTATGGTGCGCATGAACGATTAGAGATTGCCCCCCCAAATATAATGACGGCAAAATTTAATATCGGTAAAATATACAAAATATACAAAATATACAAAAATATAAATATATAAATATAAAGGAGATAAAATGAAGAATATAAATAAATTTTTAGCTTGCCTACTAGCAGTTGTTTTGCTAGTTGCTTGCAATTCAAATAAAGCGCCTGAAAAGGCAGAAGAACCAGCTACTGAGTCAATCCCAGCAAGTGAAGCTGACAGCATACAAAAGGACGGAGCTTTAAAAGTAGTTACTAACATATTCCCAGCTTATGATTGGGTTAAAAATATCACTGAAGGAACTGATGTAGAGGTACTTAACCTTACAGACAATGGTGTTAGCCTTCACAATTATGAGCCATCTGCTCAAGACATAGAAGAGATTGCTAAATCAAATCTTTTCTTATATGTTGGAGGAGAATCTGATGAATGGGCTCCAGACGCTGCAAAACAAGCGCCTAACGCAAAAGTTCTTAACATGCTTGAAATTTTAGGAGATACTGTTAAGGAAGAAGAAGTAAAAGAAGGTATGGAACACGAGCATGAACATGAACATGGTGATGAAGATCATGAACATGAACATGGTGATGAAGATCATGAACATGAACATGACCATGAACACGACCATGAACATGAAGAAGTAGAATATGATGAACACGTTTGGTTATCTGTAAAGAACGCAAAAACTATTTCAAAGGCAATTGCTGACGCTCTTTGCGAAATCGATGCGAAAAACGCAGATACATTCAAGAAAAATTACGAAGCATACGCAGCAAAACTTGATGCTCTTCAAAATGAGTTTGACGAAGCAAGAAAAACTGCAAAAGTTGATACTATCTTAGTTGCAGACAGATTCCCATTCCGTTACTTAGTAAGTGACCTTGACCTTGATTATTTCGCTGCCTTTGTTGGCTGCTCAGCTGAATGTGAAGCAAGCTTTGAAACTATCAGCTTCTTAGCACAAAAACTTGACGAACTTGGTTTAAAACACATAATCAAGTTAATGGGTTCAGACGGCAAAATCGCCGACACAGTAAAAAATTCTACAAAGACAAAAGACCAAGATATACTTGAGATGACATCTATGGAAAATGTTAGCTCAAAGGACGGCAAGTCATACATTGACTATATGCAAATGAACTTAGACGCTTTAAAGAAGGCTCTAAACTAATGAAATTAATATTAAAAGACTTAGGATTTGGCTATAAAGGTCAAGTCCTAAGTGATTTTATAAACCTAGAATTAAATGATTGTGACTACATAGTCATCTTGGGCGAAAATGGTTCGGGAAAGTCTAGTTTAATCAAAACCATCTTAGGTTTAAATAAAAAAATATCTGGAGAGATAATTATGGAGGGCATTTCAAAAGACGAGATTGCCTATCTACCACAGATACTCTCAATAGCAGCCGATTTTCCAACTTCGATTATGGAACTCGTTTTATCAGGCTTTAAGATTAAAAAAAGATTTTTCTACACAAAAGAAGAAAAGCGTAAAGCGCTTGAATGTTTAGAAAAATTTGGCATAGCGCATCTAAAAGACAGAAGATTTTCTTCTTTATCGGGCGGTCAAAGGCAAAGAGTTTTGCTCGCAAGAAGCTTTGTAGAAGGAAAAAAACTTCTTATACTAGATGAGCCGCTTGCCGGACTCGACCCAGAGGCACAAGATGGCCTTTACGAAATGCTTGAAAAAATAAACGAAAGTGGCACAGCCATCATCATGGTCTCACACGATAGCCAAAGAGCAGTTAAATACGCAAACAAAGTCATTAAGCTTGACGGAAGACGTGTGATTTACGAGGAAGGAGGCAAAATGAATGGAATTAATCAATAAATTTGTCTTCTACCTAGGCTACCCCTTCGTGCGCTACGCACTTGTGTGCGCCTCACTCATAGCGCTTGCATCAGCATTTTTAGGCGTGATACTCGTTTTGAAACGCTACTCATACATCGCAAATTCATTATCAAACGTAGCATTCGCGTCCCTATCAATCGCGACAGCCATCGGCTTTACACAAAAATTAGTATTAGCACTACCACTAACAATATTTTTTGCGCTAATACTTTTACAAGGAAATAATTCGAAGAAAATCATCTCAGACGCAGCCATCGCCATGGTTTCAGTATCAGCGCTAGCTATGGGCTACTTTGTTATGAACGTATTTAGAGTCGGACCAAACGTCTCAGTTGACGTGTGCACAACACTTTTTGGCTCGACATCCATACTTACATTAACAAAGCTAGACGTCATCATATCCGTGGCACTATCGATACTCGTGATACTTTTCTTCATTTATTATTATAAAGAAATTTACATCACAGTCTTCGACGAAGACCTTGCAAACGCTTCAGGCATCAAGGTTGAAAGACTTAACACAGTTTTGTCCATGGTCGTCGCAGTCGTGATAACACTTGCAATTAGGCTAGTGGGCTCACTTTTAGTCGCAGCACTAATCGTTTTCCCAGCAGTCTCAGCGATGAAAGTTTTTCATTCATTTAGAAAGATTGCCTTCGCCTCAGCCATAATCTCGCTAGTATCAGCACTTGGAGGCGCGATATTTGCAATACTTGCGGCAACACCAGTTGGTTCTACCATCGTCGTGATGAATCTCGTAATATTTTTAATCATGTCAATAATTGGAGGTATGAAACGTGGATAAAACAAGAAAGAGAATTTTGGCCATAGTCGGCATATTGATTTTGGTTTTGATACTTGCATTTTTCACAAATAAAAAAGTTATATACCGTTATATGCCTAACAGCGCCGTGAATGAGACAGTTAAAAAGATGAAAGAAAGTTCAAAAGCTAAAAATGCTGATAATGCTGATGCCAATATTGAAAATATTGATGCAGACGAAAATATTGACCCAGAAGAAAATGCTAATTCAGATGAAAATATTGATACAAATGAAAATTCTGATGAAAATATTAACCCAGATACAAATGATAGTGCAGATGAAAGCGAAATCACAAACGAAAGCGGCCAATACTATGATTTAACAGGCAATGATCTAGACATGAACTACGTCATCGTCGCCATGATAGCTGAAGATCCAAAAAGCTTCGAAGGAGTCAAGATCAAGCTACAAGGCGTCGCCGTAGATCTAGAGACCACAGACACATCCGGCATGGACCACTACATCGTCATCAACGACCGCCAAGCCTGTTGTCAACAAGGCCTTCAATATATATTAAAAGATAAAACTCAAAAATATCCAAAACCACAAGAAATCATCACAGTAGAGGGAGAACTAACTGTTTTTAATAGTGAGGAGATTCCGTTTCCGTTAGCTGTGATTAAGAACGCACGCCTTATTTCGAATTAGAGTCGCGCCTGGAACTCGTTACGAATAAGCCGCCTCCTCTACGTACCCCGTACGTACGACTGCGTCGGGGCTTATTCTAGACTTCGTCCCATCCATCGACTCTATCTTCGAACTAAGCTCGAGCAAAGATATAGACGTGGTTCTTCTTTGCCCTGCAAAATTAGAAAAAGCGAAATTAATTAGTAAAATTGTTTATTAAAATTTAACAGCAAAATTAACGTGTATGGATTGATTAATAAACAAAGAAAGTTCTAAATCAATTTAATTAAATAATTTAACACAATAACGATAAAGGATAGAGCGAATCTGATATGTACCCTCCTTACTGGACAAAGCAGTAAGGAG
Organism: Fenollaria massiliensis; assembly: GCF_000312505.2. Taxonomy (GTDB): domain Bacteria; phylum Bacillota; class Clostridia; order Tissierellales; family Peptoniphilaceae; genus Fenollaria; species Fenollaria massiliensis. The sequence continues at coordinate 18,411 of NZ_HG326226.1, forward strand.
GGTATTTTAATGCAAAAAGTTATTAGTATAAAAATTATTTATACATACTGTACAAGAAACAAATATTTTAAAAAATATAAAAAAAGATTGACAACAAAACTTCGCTCTGATATACTATAGTTAGCAATTGCTAACTATAGTATATCTTTGCATTTGTATTGAATAATTATAGCATGTAAAAAATCTATAAAGAAAAGTGCTAAATCTTTCTATCTTATGCATATGTGCGAGCATTGCTATACGAGTATATTATTCAAAAATTTAAAACAAAGGAGAGTATTATGGTTAAGAAAATTTCTTTAATTTTAATTTTATCTTTACTTTCATTTTCTTTATTTGCGTGTTCAGGAAATAAAACTAAGGAAGAAAGTAAAAGTGACGAGAAGAAAGTTGTAGAAGAGAGTCAAACTGATGAGAAGGAAGCTTCGGAAGATAACAAAAAAGACGGAGGCGAAGTTGTTATAGAAAACTTTGGCGTTACTACTGTATATGACAAGGCACCTGAAAGGTTAGTTCCGCTTAGTTACGATGCCGCTCAAACATTAGTTGCGCTAGGACTCGAAGATAAAATTGTTGGAGTTGCAACAGCAGAGGGCAGTTACACAGACTGTTTACCAGAGTACCAAGAGAAGTTATCTAAATTAGATGTTATAGTAGATGGAACTCCTAATTTTGAAACATTACTATCTAAAAACCCTGATTTTGTTTATGCAACAATATATACTTTTGGGAAATATGGGGTCGCACCAGTTGAAGACTTCCAAAAAGAAAACATCAAGTTCTATTGCATTAATGGTACTTATTCGGAAAAACCAAGTATAAATGATATTTATAAAGATATAGAAGATTTGGGAAAAATTTTCAGAAAAGAAGATGAAGCGAAAAAGCTTATTGAGTCATTAAAAGAACGTGAAAAGGCATTAAAAGATAAGGCTGTAGCTACACCACTAAAAGTTATGGCGTTTGATGGTGGAGATAAAACTGCAATGACTTGCGGTCAAGGCATAGAGAATGAAATTATTAAACTAGCTGGCGGGAACAACATTTTTTCTGATTTAGAGAATGCTTTTGAAGAAGTAAGCTGGGAAGAAGTTACGAAAAGAAACCCTGACATTATCTTAATTCATAGTTACGATCAAGGAGTTACAGCAGGAACAGTAGATGAAAAGATCAATAGCCTAAAAAACAATCCTGCATTAAAGAATGTTACAGCAATAAAAGATGGCAATTTTGTAGTTGTAAAACTTACAGAAGTTTTCCCTAGTTTACAAGTTTTCGATGCTGCAGAAAGATTAAACGCTAAAATAATGGATTTGACAAAATAAAACTTAAGGATACCAAATTTTATTTGGTATCCTTGTTTTATAAATAGGAGTAATTATGAAACAATACAAATTGATTTGTTTAATATTATTAATATTCATATTAGTATCTATTGTTTTAGCTACATTTATAGGTTCAGCTAATATAAATTTTGCTCAAGTTTTAGATATTTATAAATACAAATTATCTTTTTTCGATGTTACAATTGATGACATGGGCTTATTTAGCATAATATGGAATATAAGATTACCAAGAGCTATTATTGCAGTTTTAGTAGGTGGTGGACTGGCTCTTACTGGCTGTATTATGCAAGCACTAACAGGAAATGTTATGGCAGAACCTTACACTTTAGGCATACAGTCAGGTGCAGGCATGTTTGCTGCATTTGGTATAGTCTTTTTTGCAAGGATTCCTGCGCTAAGCTTTATTGGTACAAATCTTTTTTCATTTATGGGAGCAATGGTGGCTATGGTTTTTGTATATACAATTGCATCAAAAGATGGAATGAAATCAAACTCTAGCTTAGTATTAACTGGTATATCTGTTGCTATGCTATGTAACGCAGTCATACAGTTAATCATAGCTTTTGCACCAGATAATGCAAAGATGAGAGAAATTGTATTTTGGACCATGGGAGGCTTAGGAGGATCGCATTGGGAAGTCATTCCTTTCTTGCTTATTGTTGTTATCGCAGGCTTTATTATTACTTATTTATTGGCAGAGCAGTTAAATATAATATCAATGGGTGAAGAGACAGCTATAATACTAGGTATTTCTCTGGAAAAGTTAAATAAGATATTGCTTGTAACAGTTTCTGTAGTGGTTGGAACTATTGTTTCAATAAGCGGAAGCATAGGATTTGTAGGATTGATTATACCTCACATTGTAAGAAAGATAACGGGATCAGATCATAAAAAATTAATACCCGTAGCCACACTAACAGGAGCGTTATTTTTAGTCTGGGCTGACATTGTATCAAGAGTTATAGTTGCGCCTAAAGAATTACCTATAGGTGTGTTAACATCATTAGTTGGCGTTCCATTTTTCTTATATATAATAAAAAGAAAAAGCCAAGGAGTAAAAAAATAAGTATGATAAAAATTGATAATTTAACTTATGCCATTGGGGACAATCTAATTAGCAATGATATAAATATTTTGTTTCAGGAAAATATTTTTACTGGAATTATAGGACCAAATGGCAGTGGAAAAAGCACTCTTCTTAAACAAATTTATAGGGTTATAAAACCAAATAAAGGTAAAATATATTTAAAAAATGTAGATATTATGAAAATAAGTTCAAAAGAACTTGCAAGACAAATGGCGGTACTTCCACAAGAAAATCAAAGCGACTTTGACTATACTGTCAGAGAAATCGTTTTGATGGGAAGATATCCTTATCACGGAATTTTTAACAGAGGATACGACTATGAAAAAGATATTGAGCTTATGAAAAAATATCTAGAAATTGTAGGCCTATCCGAACAAGAAAATCAATATTTTAAAACGCTATCTGGCGGAGAGAAGCAGAGGGTTTTATTGGCTAGAGCATTGGTTCAAGAGGGAAATATATTGATACTCGACGAAGTAACTAATCATCTTGACATAGGATATCAGTACAAGGTTTTAGAAATATTAAAACGATTAGATATGACAATCATTTCTGCTATCCACGATCTTAATTTAGCAATGAAATTTTGTGACCAAGTTGTACTTATCGACAAAGGAAAGGTCGTTATGCAAGGAAAACCAAAAGATATAATAACAAAGGAAAATTTGAAAGATATTTTTAAAATAGACGCGCAAATAATAGAAAAAGAAGACTCATGTGTAATTGATTATAGATATTCATATTATTAAGAGGAGAGTGAAATTAAATGTTTATTAATAAAGCATTAATAAAATTCGCCAAAGGATCTGAGATAAAAATTATAAAGGCAGTTTTGTTTCAATTACTAACAACAGTTATTTTGTCAGCTATATCCTTATGCATGAGTTTTCTAATAAAACAATCGATATCAAACCAAGAACTTATAAATAAAGTAAGTTTATCGCTCGTATTGATTATATGTACTTTATATTTATTGTTAAAGTTATTAAGTAAAACAAATATAAAGATAGTAATAGATGCAGGTACTAGCATAAAAGATAATGTTAGAACCCAGATTATGCAAAAACTATTTCTGCTAGGACCAGCATTTTCAAATACAATGAGGACAGGTTTTTTAACCTCTACATTTACAACAAGAGTCGAGTGGCTTATGAACTATTACACAAAATATATGCCAGTCGTCTTAAGTGCGATAATAAATGCTGCTATTTTTATAGCATTTTTATCATATATTGATATATACGTTGGAGTTGTAGCATTACTTTCAGTGATAATCATGATATTAATACCTATGTGCTTTTTCTTTTTGATGAAAGAAAGAGGCAAACAAGAGTGGGAAAATCATGCGAAATATTACAGTGAGTGTTTAGACGGAATACAAGGCATGCAAAGCTTAAAAGCCTTTAATGCAGACAAAGAGTATCTAGAAGACATCAAACAGATTGGGGAGACTTATCGTAAGTCAGTTATGGCACATTTAAGCGTAACAATAATAGAAGGAACTTTTTCTGAATTTTTTGCTAGAGTAGGAACTGCACTTACTTTAGCTATTTTAGGCTGGAGGTGCGTGTACGGATTTGTTGATAAAGACTTGTTGATTGTTGCTTTTTTTGCAGTAGGAGCAACATTTTCACCAATGATTTCTTTAATTAATGCATGGCATCTTGGTTTTCAAGGAGTTTCGGGCTCATACTCGATTAATGAATTTCTTGAAATTGATAGTAAAGACATTATATCGAATCACATATTACCAAGCAAAGTAATGCAACGTAACAATTTAGCACAATATATGGAAAACACAGACACTATAAAGAAATTAAGCCTAGAAAAAGACTTTAAGGTACAGTTTAAAAATGTTTCTTTTAAATATCCTGAAAGTGAAAAAAATGCTGTAGAAGATATTTCTTTTGAATTAGAAAAAGGGAAAATCATCGCTTTTATAGGTAATTCGGGTAGTGGTAAATCTACAATAGCAAACTTGCTTGCAGGATTTTATCGCCCACAAAGCGGAGATATTATTTTGAATGGAACTAAACTTTCTAATCAAACAATTGGCTTTTTTCACGACAATATATCTGCAGTATGGCAAGATAACCACTTATTTTCAGGATCAATATATGAAAACATTATGATTGGCAATAGCAACGCAAGTAAAGATGAAGTATATAAAGCTTCGGAAGATGCCATGATTCACGAACTTATTGAGACTCTTCCAGGCAAATATGATACTAAGATTGATGAACTTAGTAGTAGATTTTCTATGGGTGAGCGTCAAAGAATAGCAATCGCAAGAGCCATTTTAAAGAATGCGCCTATTATTATTTTTGATGAGGCTACCTCTTCGCTTGACAGAAGAAATGAAATGTATATACAAAAAATGGTGGAGACTCTAAAGGAAAAAAGAGCAATTTTTATCATTGCTCATAGAATATCCACAATACTTATGGCAGATGAGATATGCATTCTGGATAAAGGAAGGATTGTAGAAAGAGGAAAACATCAAGATTTATTAGCATCATCAGAAATATACAAGCATTTGTTGGGAGGTATCTTATAAAATATGGGACGTATTAAATATGTTTTTTTACTATCAAAATATATTAAAGATTACCGAAGTAAGCTACTTATAAGCACAATTATAAATGGCTTATATAAAATTATGCCTATAGCATTGGGCTTTGAAACGGCATATATTATTTCAAAAGCGCTAAGCGGTAATTTATATAAGCCACAACTACACTTCTTTCTTGTCTTAGCTATGGTTATTGCAACAGCGATTTTGAACTACTTAGATATTTATATTTCACACGATGTTACCTATAAAATACTAACACAGTTAAGAGCGCTATCATATGAAAAGCTTGTAAACATCGCCCCAGCAGGACTTGAAGGAGAAAATAGCGGAAACATTATGTCCATAATATTAGAAGATATTGAGATACTAGAATGGTTTTATGCTCATACAATTATCCAGGTCTTTGTTGCACTGCTAGTGCCAGCTATTTCACTTTTTATTATAGGACGATTTTCGATTTGGCCGTCAATTGTAGTATTGTTATTTATTCTACTAATGTTATTAGAGCCATGCTTATTAAGAAAAAAGTCGGACAAACAAGGATATAAGTTACAGCAAAAATTAGGAGAGCTAAACTCTATAATAATAGATGGCATACAAGGAATAAAAGAGATAATAATTTTTCAATGGCAAAAAAAGTATTTTGAAAAAATGTATAGAGCAAATGATGAGTATAACGAAGCGTTCTATGAATACTCAAAGCGCTCAGTTCGCGAGGTGTCTACCGTCAACTTAATCATAGGTGTATCATCTGTAGTGTCAACAGTGTTGATTTTGTTCTTTGCTATACAAGGGAAATATTCATATGAAATGGTACTGCCACTAATATCACTGTCAACAATGGTGTATACCCCAATACAAGAGACATTAGTAATGAGTAGTAATTACGGAAGGATATTTGCTGCAGCAAAAAGAGTTTTTGATTTTTTTCAATTAGAAGGATCTATTCATGACGAAGGAAAACTTACATTAGAGGATATTGTTGAGAAGAATACTTGGGGGGTTACTTTTGACTCTGTAGAATTTAGTTATATAGATAAGGAGTGCAATGAGAGAAATTCTATATTGAAAGGTTTATCTTTTGATATAGCTAAGGATTCTACTACGGTTCTAGTTGGAAGCTCTGGATGCGGAAAATCAACTTGTAGCAAGCTCTTACAAAGATTCTGGGATGTAGATCAAGGTAAAATTTTAATTAACGGAGTGAATATTAAAGAAATAAAACTAGATGAGCTAAAAAAGCTAATCTCAGTTGTTCCGCAAGAAGTGTATCTTTTCAACAAAAGTATTAAAGACAATTTATTGTTAGCAAATAAAAATGCTAGCATGGAAGAGATTGAATTAGCATTAAAAAATGCAAACTTGAGTGAATTTATCAAAGGTTTAGACAAAGGTTTAGACACAGCTCTTGGAGAGAGAGGGACTAAAATTTCAGGTGGAGAGCGTCAGAGAATATCTATAGCACAAGCTTTTTTAAGAAATTCCCCAATTCTTATTTTAGACGAAATAAATTCAAACTTAGACTCTAACAATGAGAAAGCAATCAATGAGGCTGTGAAAAAATTGAAAAAAGAAAAAATCACACTAATGATTGCACATAGATTAGATACAATAAAAAGTGCGGATAAAATTGTATTTATACAAGATGGAGTATGTGCTGCAAGTGGTAAGTATGATGAGTTAATTAGCGAAAATGAAGATTTTAAAGAGTTTATTGGTGGAGAAATTTTAAAACAATAATAACGGCAAGATATAAATATGTATCTTCTTCACTATTATATCCAGTGAAGAGGATACATATCTAATAAAATCTCTATCCTTTATTTTTGCCTAAAAATATAATTTTCACAAATTAATTATCCTTGTCAATGAGTCATCACCAAACAAATTGAAGAACCTCGTCCTTATGGCCGAGAACCTTTACGCTACGCCGGAAAAGAAGAACCTCACCCATCATCAAAGCATAGCTTTGGATGGGTCCCCTAGAACCTTGGTGCTTCGCACTCGTGATGATTTAGCGTTGTACAGAATTTTTTGGAGTGAGTCGTATGAATATACGTCGCAGCGACAAAAAATTCGAAACTAGCTAAAGGGCACGTTTTAACAAGAAATTTTATCTGTCAGCCATGTGAACAGCAAGTTCATCTTCATTAATCCCAAACATAGCCTTACCTAATCCAGTCGCTGCCTCAGCTATAATCTTATTATCTTCATAATTTTTCACTGCCTTAACTATTGCCTTAGCTCTTCTCTCTGGGTCTTCGCTCTTAAATATACCGCTTCCAACGAAGACACCTTCAGCACCAAGTCTTCTCATTAGTGCTGCGTCTTGAGGTGTTGCGACACCGCCAGCTGAGAAGTTAAGTACAGGTAGTCTTTTGTTGTCGTGAACGTATTTTACTATATCGTAGCTAACTCTATATTCTTTTGCAAAAGTATATAGCTCGTCTTCTCTTTTTGAAACAAGTAGCGAGATACCGCCAAGTATTTGTCTTAAGTGGCTTACAGCTTGTACAACGTCGCCTGTACCTGCTTCACCCTTGCTTCTAATCATCGATGCACCTTCTTCGATCCTTCTAAGTGCTTCGCCAAGATCTCTTGCACCGCAAACAAATGGCACGTCGAATTGGTATTTGTCTATGTGATTGTCGTTATCAGCCTTTGACAAAACTTCTGATTCATCGACGTAGTCAATGCCAAGCGCTTCCAAAACCCCTGCTTCAACAAAGTGACCGATTCTGCACTTCGCCATAACAGGGATTTTAACAGCTTTTTTTATCTCCAAAATCATTTTAGGGTCGCTCATTCTAGCAACGCCGCCTTCGCGTCTGATGTCTGCAGGTACCCTCTCAAGTGCCATGACAGCGCATGCTCCAGCACTTTCGGCAATCTTCGCTTCCTCAGGATTAGTAACGTCCATGATGACGCCGCCCTTAAGTGTATTTGTAAAGTCTAAAAATTTTTTATTCATAATATTCCTCCTCTTTTATAGCAATTATACTTGAATTATGGTATAATTAAAAGTACCAATTATGATTATTTTGATGGTACCAGATAGGAGGAGCTATGCAAATAGATTTAAAAAGCGATAGGCCTATTTATGAACAGATATATGAATATTTTAAGGATGCAATACTTGAAGGACGCTTCAAAAAAGGAGAGAAACTGCCTTCGAAGAGGACTCTTGCAAGGGACATATCTGTTGCGGTGAACACGGTGACAAGTGCGTACGAGATGCTGATCTCTGAAGGCTACATAAGGAGCGAGGAGAAGCGTGGCTACTTCGTCAATGACATAGGAACTATATACACTCTTAAGCATGATGATGTAGAGATAAGCACGCGTAAGGAGAAGAAGTCTTATAAGTACTCATTTTTAATTACACAGGGCGATCCTGAGTCCTACCCTATAGATAGATTTAGAAAGATATTTACTCAGGAGCTCATCTATGACACTGAGTTCTACGAAAGAGACTACCAAGGGCTCTATGGTCTTAGGCACGAGATTAAAAACTATCTATTCAAGGCGAGGGGCATCAAGACTAATGAAGACAATATCATTATAAGTTCGGGTCTTGAGTACCTACTTATGACTCTCTTTTTAATCTTGCAAAACAAGGTGAAGCTTGCTTTGGAGAACCCGGGCTACAAGGTTTTGGAGACGCTTTTACGGGTCAATGGTATAGCCTACGAGCCGATTGACATCGATGAAAGTGGTATGAGCTTTGAAAACTTTCTAAAGGCGGACTGCGAGCTTGCATTACTTACGCCATCTAACCAGTTTCCAACTGCGACTGTCATGCCTATCAAAAGAAGGCTGGAGTTCTTAAACTGGGCGAATGCTGCAAGTGGCCGCTACATTATTGAGGACGACTACGACAGTGAATTTCGTTATGCACCCAGAGCCATATCCCCAATAAAGAGCCTTGATGAGATGGATAGGGTAATCTACATAGGAAACTTTTCTAAGTCCATAAGCCCACTTCTAAGACTTAGTTACATGGTCTTACCAAACGCACTTTTGCACGAGTACCATGGCATAAGGCCACTCATGAACTCGCCTGTTTCAAACATTGTCCAAATTCTCGTGAAGGACTTTATGAAGGAGGGCCACTTTGAAAGGCAGCTCAACAGAATGAAGGGTATCTACAACAGAAAGAGGCTTACGCTCTTAGACGCTCTCAAGGACGCTTCTGGTATTAGGCTTGTGGACTCCATGGCTGGTATGCACCTTAAGCTTTATATGAGTGGTCTTGAAGATTACAGTAGGCTAGTTCAAATGCTTGACAAGAGAAGTGTCAAGGCTGAAACTATATCGAGCTACACTTTTGGCAAAAAAAGCGTAAGTGAAGATGCTCTTTTACTTGGCTATGGCCTTATGAGTGAGAAAGAGCTTGAGTCTGCTGCGGCTATAGTTCTTGATACAATTAAAAACTTGAAAAATCTATAATTTTATCATATAATATATTTAGTTAAAGCTAAGGAGGATACCATGAGCATCAAAATTATAACGGATTCAGCTTCGGACATAAGCTATGAATTAGCAAGTGAATATGACATAGACATCATGCCCATAGTCATCATGAAGGGTGACGAAACTTACCTTGATGGTGTGGACATAAGTGGCAAGATGATATATGACGATATGAGGCAGGGGACTGTTTACAAAACTGGTGCCATATCTCCCAATGAGTATGAGGAGAAATTCAAGGAAGTTTTGGAAAAGTATGACAAGGCTATATACGTATCTTTGTCGACTGGCATGTCTTCTACATATAATAACGCTGTGCTTGCGAAGAACTCGCTTGGTATAGGTGACGATAGGCTTATGCTTGTTGACTCGCGTGGCGCTTCTATGGGCCAAGGCTTGCAGGTTTTATCTTTAGCAAAGATTAATCAAGAAGGCAAGACTTTTGATGAGCTTAAGGCTTATGCACATGGCTTTGTCAAGAATACAAGGTATGTATTCTTCGTGGACTCGCTTGAGTACTTGCAAAGGGGCGGCAGGGTTTCAAAGCTAAGTGCTGCAATTGGTAACTTGATCAATATGAAGGTTGTGCTTGATGTGCACTCTGATGGTGTGATTTACACTGAAGACAAGGTTAGAGGTACTAAGAGAGCCATTGCAAGGACTGTTGATTTTTTCGAAAATGAAGTGGGTCATGACTTGTACGCTAACACGATATACGTATGTCATGCGGACTGCGAAGACCTTGCAAATAAGGTAAAGGAGCTACTCGTAGAAAAGTATCCAGACATGGAGATAAAGCTAAACCAATTTGCGGTATGCATAGGCGCTCATACAGGACCTGGTACGGTGCATATATGTACTATAAAGAATTTTGAACTATAGTTAATAGGTTTATAAGATATAAGAAGGGACAGAGCAAATCTGTCCCTTTGTCGTTTGAATTTAATTGTAGGTGCGAATGAACTCACCCAGTATAATTAGTTTTGCAGAGAAAATTCTAGCATAAGGCGAAGCAATTTTACCCTTGTTAATGAATCATCGCCAAACAAATTTTTTGTAGCAAGCGTGATGATTGGGCGAAGTGGACCGACGAGGCAAGCGGAGCGTATATGCAATACGTGAGCATTGCCGAGGAAGGAACGAGCCCAAGGGCGCGCTTGAACAAAAAATCATACAAAGAAAGGAAGGATTATTACACTTAGTATCCCGCTAATCACTAAACTCATCGAGCTCGCCGCCCCAGTCAATTCATTCATATTATTTGCCTTCGCTGTGCCTATCGCGTGCGATGCGCTTCCCAAGGCAACTCCCTTAGCAACGTCTGATTTAATTTTCATAATTTTAAAAACAGCATCACTCACCATGGCTCCGAATATGCCTGTAAATATTATCGTAAATACTGTAATTGAAACGATGCCGCCCATCGATCTAGAAACGTCTATGCCTATCGCTGTGGTGATGGACTTTGGCAAAAGCGTTGCAAAATGCACTTTCTCAAGCACAAATATCTTATAAATTGCAAAAACTGTCAAAACTGAAGAGAATACGCCGAAGACTATGCTCATAAGTATTGGAACTATGTCTTTTTTTATGGTTTTTAGCTCTTCATACAAGGGAAAGGCTAGGGCAATGGTTGCCGGTGTTAGTAATAGCGAAACATATTTTGCGCCCGATGCATAAGTTTTGCTGTCAATTTTAAAACTCAAAAGCACAGCCATATCGACTGCTATTGCAAATAGAAGTGGATTGATAAAAGACCACTTAAGCTTCTTTTTTATGTAAACAAAGAAAAAATATGGCACTACTGTTAGTAACAGCATGAAAATGGCTGTCATCACTTCACCTTCCTTATCTTTAATAGCGTTTCGCAAAATTTTCCTGTCGTTGCCATAACGAAAATTGTTGAGAAAACGATTGCGACTAGAACTGGGACTATGATGACTTTAAGGTCTATGAAGCTGTCAATAAGTGCAACTGCGCTCGGTATGAAAGTTAGCGGCATTATTTTAATCAAAAATTTACAAACGCCTTCAACTTTTTCTTTTTTAACGAGACCCATTTGTAGAAGCAAAAAAAGTATTATTATACCGTAAATGCTTGCTGGCATCGAGACTGGCAAGGTTTTTGAGAGATAGTCGCTCACAAGTGTCACCGCCGCCACGATTATTATTCCAAATATTGTATTCAAAAAAATCACTCCTATTCTTAAATAGTATACCATTAATATGCGTTTATGAAAAGTAAAAATTTTTTACTATAATTATAAATTTTATCTATACTAAGTGGGCCATGTATTGCAATTTATTATACAAGTGAGTAATTTAGCTAAATCCATTGACATTTCAAGAATTATGTTCTATATTATAATTAATTGTAAGAATAATCTTGGACACATAATTTACACCACCTAAAAAAACGTTCATTGGCCGAGCGTTTTTTTGTTTGCAAAAACTATTTTCAAAAATAATAGCTGGACCTCGTGGCCCAGCTATTGTCATATAAAAAGATATTTGCTTAAATAAGTTTCTTTGCTTCTTCCAAAGCTTTGTCATAGTCAGGATGTTTAGTAACTTCACTAACAATTTCTTGATACTTGATAGTGCCGTCCTTATCTATGATAGTGATTGCTCTTGCAAGTAGACGAAGCTCTTTGATCACAAGACCGTATTTTGTACCAAAATCAAGGTCTCTGTGGTCTGATAAAACTATAACCTTGTCAATGCCGTCTGCAGCGCAAAATCTTGATTGAGCAAATGGTAGGTCGCAGCTAAGTGTTAAAACAACTGCATCACCAAGCTTAGCAGCTTCTTCGTTGAATCTCTTAGTTTGTAATTCACAAACAGGTGTGTCAATTGAAGGAACTGAGCTGATGATAACTACTTTACCTTTCACTTCGTCAAGAGAAAACTCAGATAAGTCATTCTTAAGAGCCTTAAAATCAGGCGCCTTGCTGCCTACCTTTGTTTCTTCACCAATTAAAGTTACAGGTGAACCGCCAAATGTTATTATACCTTTTCTTTCTTCCATATTTATTACCCCCTAGTGTAAATTATTTACCCTAAATGAAAAATTTTAAACGATTTATTTAATTTCTTCTTCATCAATAGGCTCAATCTTATCAAAGACTATATTAATATCTGGAAATTTATGCTCTTTCGTGTTATAATATAGATACTTATAAGCGAGGTGAATCTTATGCAGCTTGAAATATATAAGGAGCCGCTTCAATTCGAGGCGAGTGCTTCCGAGAAAAAGCTTAATGCATTTAAACAATTTCATACGAAATATGCGTCTGACTGGATTAGGCTTGATTATTTGAACGAAGCCTTTATTAGTGATGTCAAAAAAACAGCTGATTACATACGCAAATCTTTTGATGCTCTTGTAGTTATCGGGATCGGCGGATCTTTTATCGGTGCAAAGGCATTCATCGACGCTTTAGGAAATGATTTCCCAATATATTTCACCGGAAATAATCTTGATGGAGAGTGCCTTATTAATTTAATTAATGAACTCAAAGATAAGCGCTACGCGATAAACGTTATAAGCAAGTCAGGAACAACTATGGAGACAAAGCTTGTATTCGAAATTTTCCTTAACGATATGATGAAAAAAGGCATTGACCTTAAGAATAGCGTTATAGTGACTAGCTCAGAAACTAGTGAATTAGCAAATTTTGCTCTATTACATAAGATGAAAACTTTTATAATACCCGAAGATATAGGTGGACGCTACAGCGTTTTCACTGCAGTTGGCCTTTTGCCAATGGCGGCCAGTGGTCTTGATATAGAAAAAGTAATTATGGGTATAAAAAGTGCAAAGGAAGAATATTTTGAAAGCGATGGAGCCATAAACACAGCTCTTGATTACGCTTACTATAGGCATCTAGCTGGAAAGACTTATGCGCTTGAGTTTATCAGCGTTTACGAGGAAAGGCTTGCTTCATTTACTGAGTGGATAAAGCAGCTTCTTTGCGAATCGCTTGCCAAGGACGGCAAGGGACTCATTGTTTCTAATCTTAAGTATACACAGGATTTGCACTCTATGGGTCAGCTTTTGCAAGAGGGCAGGCGCAATATAATCGAGACGCATTTATTTGCGGAGGCGAAAAAAACTCAAGATGAGGCTATCATGAATATAAATAAGATTAATGAAATTGCCTTCAAAGCGACTGTTAAGGCGCATCACATGGGCGGCGTGCCAAGCTGCGTGATTAAGCTAAAGACCATTAGCGAAGAAAGCCTTGCAAAGCTCTCTATATTTTACATGGCATCTTGCGTTTATAACGCTGTTATGGATGAGGTAGAGCCTTATGGTCAGCCGGGTGTAGAAGTTTACAAAGAAAAAATCAGAAATATATTAGAGGAGTGATAAGATGTTAGCAAAAGTATTAAAAGATGAAGGCTTAATAAAAAGCATAAATGGGGTTAATTTTGTTCACAAAATTTTGAAAAAGGGCGATGTAATTGATAAACACAATCATCCAGATAAGGAAATAGTTTTCGCTGTGATGAAGGGCTCTTTCGAGATTACTATTGGCGAAGAAGAAAAACACCTTGTAAAGGCTGGAGAAGCGCTTAATTTCGATGGCACTAATACTATAAGCGCAGTGGCTTTGGACGATAGTGAAAGCCTTGTTGTGCTAGTTAATAAAGAATAAAATGCTTAATAAATTTCCAGAAAGCATCGATTTAAAGAAGATACCATTATTCTCATATTTTTCAGACGAAGAACTTAACGAGATCAGAAAAGGTCTTAAGCTTGAGACACTTAAGCGTGGCGACGCCATATTCTCATCAGGCGACAGCGCGGATAGGATGTTCATCGTCTATGAAGGATTTATGAAGATATCTATGTATCTTTCGGACGGTAGAGAGCAAATTCTCTACATCTACAAAAAAGACGACTTCGTTGGCGGCTTCAACATACTTTATCAGGACAAATATGTCTACAATGCTGCTGCCACAACGAACGCAAAGATCATAGTTATAAATAAGTATGACTTCGAAAATATCATGCTAAAGAACAAGGATTTCGTTTTGAAGGTTTTGGAAGAAGCCTACTACAGAATCAGAAAGTCAGAAGAGCTTATTGACAGGCTCTCAGTTATAAACGCGGATATGAAGGTTGCTAAGGCCCTTATCAATCTGATTAAAATATCGGGCTCAATCAAGGATGGCGTCATCACAGTTGACCTTAAGATCAATCGCGAGGAGATGGGCTCTTTCACAGGACTTACGCGCGAAACTATCTCGAGAAAGCTTAGCCAATTTCAAGATGAGGGCATAATCACGCTCGAACGTAACAAGATTATTATTAACGATATTAGAAAACTTTCAGACAAAACTATATGATGAACTTGGACAAAGGCGCGTAAATAGAGGTCTTTGTCCATTTTAAATATTTAGGAGAATATATATGCTATTTAATTCAGCTGGCTACCTTGTGTTTTTCACAATCGTTTGCCTAGTTTATTTCATATTGCCCAAAAAAAGTCAAGAGAGCCTTTTTGCTTTTGGCAAGCTATTTCTTTTATTCATGCTGGAACCTTAAGTACTCACTACTAATGCTCTTTAGCACAGTAGCGACATACTTAACAGCCATCGCCATGGACATGGTGGGAGCGAAACAAAAGAAAAAAATCTATCTCGGACTTTGTTTCTTTGTCAATTTGGCGATACTTTTCGTCTTTAAGTACTACGGCTTCACAGTTAATTTTTTAAAAAAAATACTTGGACTTGTGGGAGGGAGCTTAAATCTGCCACTGATCAATGTTTTACTTCCAGTCGGCATTTCATTCTACACTTTTCAAGCGCTTGGCTACATCGTTGACGTTTACAGAGGCGAGATTAAGGCTGAGAGAAATTTTATCAATTACGCTCTCTTCGTCTCATTCTTCCCACAATTAGTCGCTGGACCTATAGAGAGATCAAAAAATCTTTTAACGCAGATAGATAATTTAGGACACAGACGCTATGAAAATTTATCAAAGGGACTTCTTTACATACTTTGGGGCTTTTTCCTAAAGCTAGTCATTGCAGATAGAGCAGCAATATTCGTAAATCAAGTCTATGACAGCTACCAAGGCTACTCATACGTATTTTTATGCTACGCCGCTTTACTCTTCGCGGTGCAAATCTATTGCGATTTTTATTCATATTCAATCATCGCAAAGGGCTCTGCCAAAATTTTGGGCTACGATCTTATGGACAATTTTAAAGCGCCCTATCTTTCGAAATCAATCACAGAATTTTGGAGACGCTGGCACATCTCGCTATCAACTTGGTTTAAGGACTATTTATACATCCCTTTAGGGGGGAATAGAAAAGGAGCTTTCAGAAAGCATTTAAACGTTTTGATAGTTTTTTTGGTGAGCGGTCTTTGGCACGGAGCGAACTACACCTTCGTTCTTTGGGGTTTAATTCATGGTATTTTCAATATTTTGGAAGATAGTTTTAAAGGCATTACAAAAAATATTAGCAATAATTTAATTTATAAAAATATTCGCAGGCTTATTACCTTTGTCGTTGCAGTCATAAGTTTTGTCATCTTTAGAAGCAAAAATATTGGTGCGGCAAAGGCCTTTATACTTGGCATACTTAAGAGGCAGGCAGGAACTTTGGATGCGTCAATCGCCTTTCCATACGAAGACACAGTCATCTTACTCATTGCGATAGCCATTCTTATAGTAATTGACATACTTATTTACAATAAAGTGAACATGGTTGAAAGAATTGAAAAGAGAAGCCTGATTATAAGATGGCCGATATATATATTTTTACTAGTAGTAATACTAATTTTTGGCATATATGGACCGGGTTACAGCGAAGCGCAGTTCATTTATTTCCAGTTCTAAGGGTGAGTCAGATGAAATATATTAAGAGAATTTTAAAAATCGCGGGCTTTGTTATAATTCTGAGCCTTGTGCTTGCAAAATTAAATATCATCTTCATCAGAAAATCCGATGTGAAGCCTTGGGACATGATTAACAAGATTTCGGGATATTTCAACGAGGACAAGCCTTATGACGTCATCTTCTTCGGCACTTCGCACGCATATTGCTCTTTTGATACAGAATATTTGGCGGAGCATGGCATTAGTTCATATATACTAGCGAGCCAAAAACAGCCACTTGAGGCGACATACTACTACATCAAAGAAGCGATTAAGAGGTCAAAGCCAAAGGCCATCTACGTCGACGTGCTCGATGCCTTGGCTATGAATGACGTAGATGAAGGAAGCGTCCACACCTACACCGACTACTTCCCCATGGGCATAAATAAGGCTATGATGATTAAGGATAGCCTTCCTCCTGAAGAATGGGCGGAGAATGTGATGCCTTTAATCAAGTACCACACAAGATGGAGGGCACTTGAAGAAAAAGATTACAAGGCCAAGTGGAAGGACTACCACGATGACTTGAATGGTTTTGTGAAGCTCGAACGTCAAAGCAAAGAATTTGTTAAAAATCCTGAGCTAAGCAAGGAAAACCTTGATAATATCACAAAAGCGCGTGATAAGGACTTTAGAGAGAAAAAATACGCCGCACTTAAGAGGATAAATGAACTTGCTAAGAAAAATGGTGTTGAAGTGCATTTTATAAAGACGCCGATTTTTACAAAAGATGTCTACGATGAGAACATCGCTGCACTTGAGAGCTACGCTCATAGTATAGGCGCGGATTTTATAGATTTTACTAAGGCTATGGATGATTTAGGTTTTGATGATTATTACGATGCGTCGCATTTGAATAGTATGGGAGCAAAAAAATTTACTGGGTACTTTATTAAGAATGTTCTGAATAAATAAGTTTTTTCGCATTTAAGTTGCGCCTGGAACTAATAGTGAGAAAATTGATTTTCACGAGCGCAGCATTCGGAGAAAACTGTTTTAATTTCTTTGCGAAGTGAGCCGCCCGTGAGACCATCTAGCTGAGCGAAGCGAACGAATATGGGCTCACAGGTGAACAAGCTTAGAAATTATCAGTTTTCGTAGACTAGCAAGCGAAGGAAAACAATTTTCGATGTGCAATGCTCGAGTACATTTGTACACCGCTTGCTTCGTCAGTCCACATCGTCCCATGCATCATAGCGCAAAGGTTCTCGGACGTTTATGTCCGAGGTTCTTCCTTATTCTGTGAAAAATAGTTTGTGTTAATTGTGAATAAATAAAATTTTGATTAAAGATAAGAAATAGGAGGTTTTATCTATGTGGTTCGCATTTGGAATCATGGCAGTAATATTTGCCATATTAAATTTGATTTTCGCATTTAAGGGGAAAGAGGCAAAATATTTTAGATTTATGAGCATGGCTCTAACTATACTTACTTTGTGGGTGGCTCTTAAAGAGGAGCTTAATCTATTCTTTATAAAGGATTTCACTGCACTTGAAGACACTGCTCCAACATTGATAAATGGCCTTTTTGTTTGCTCAGCAGGATCGATTATTATTAATAGCATATCTTTATTTAAAGAAAAGAAATAATTTGGGTAAATATATATAGAGGTGAAAACCATGGATAAGGAAAAGGAAATAAAAGAAGCAAAGGCCGCTGCGGTCGAGGTCTTGTTAAGGCTTGATGAGGCGGTGAAGTCTCTTGATGGTGCGTCAAAGATGAGCATGATTGATATCTTTGGAGGCGCCTTCTTCAGCGTGATTAAGAGAAAGCACATACAAGAAGCGAACCTTAGTATAAAGGAAGCTGGCATATACCTAAAGAGCCTTAATAAGGAGCTCGGCGACATTGGCATGAAGCTTCCTAAGGAGATTAGCGACACCATGAGTGACAATGTCATGGATATATACTTTGATAACATTTTTACGGACATAAGAGTAGCTGGCGAGATTAAGGAAAAACTTGATGAGTTAAAGAACTTTAGAACGAGCATAGAAAATTTAATAATAAAGCTTGATGCTGAGCTTGACGAATTAAAAGAATGCTAGAGATGTCTCTAGCATTTTATATTACTTGTCAAGTTCTTCAAACAAGGCATCTATCGAGTCAAAGACAGGTCTTTCACCATTGTCAATACTTGCCTTTATCTCTTCAACTGAGGCCTTTAGTTCATCTATCACGTTCTTTGGGTAGACTTCAAGTGGGATCAAAACTATCCTGCCACTTTCTTCGATAATTTCAAATTTATCTCCTTGATTTAAATTCATCAAGCTCACTATTTCCTTAGGTATAGTCACTTGCGACTTAGCTTTTAACTCAACTAACATAGCCTTACCTCCTTAGTTAGAATTTCTTACTTTCTGATTATATTATATATTTTTATAAAGTTTATGTCAATACATATTTATTGACAATAATCCTTCATTAGTTATATAATATTCTTGGTGATATGATGTATATATGTAATTTATGTCCGCGCAAGTGCGGCATAGACAGAGATGAAAAACTTGGTGTTTGCAAAATGAAGAATGAACTTGCAGTTTCAAAGGCAAGTGTTCATGTCTTTGAAGAGCCTGTCATCTCGGGCACACGCGGTTCGGGAACAGTTTTTTTCGCAGGATGCAATCTATCTTGCGTCTTCTGCCAAAATTATGAAATTTCTCAAAATAAGGACGCTATATTTAAGTACATAAGCAAAGAAAGGCTCGTAGAAATATTTTTCGAGCTAAAAGCAAAGGGTGTTCACAATATCAATTTGGTCTCGCCAATGCACTTTAGTCATCTTATCAAGGACGCCATCATTCTGGCTAAGGAAAAGGGCTTTGATCTGCCATTCGTCTACAACACAAACAGCTACGAGCTCAAAGAGGCAATCAAAAATCTTGATGGTCTCATCGACATCTACTTAGCTGATTTCAAGTACTTTTCAGACACTTATGCCAATGAGTTTTCACACGCGCCTAATTATAGGAAGTATGCTCTTGAGGCAATTGACGAGATGCATAGACAAGTCTCTGAGGTAATTATCGAGGACGGGATCATGAAGAAAGGAGTCATTATACGTATACTTTTGCTACCAAATTTATATTTTGATGCGAAAAAGATAGTTCGTCTTCTTTATGGCAAATATGGCGATAGCGTGATATTTTCACTGATGAATCAATATCAGCCAATGCATTTAGCTAAAAATTATAAGAAGATCAATAGGACTGTTAGCGACCTAGAATACGATAGCTTCGTCGACTATGCGGCGGACCTTGGCATATCGAAGGCCTTCGTTCAAGATAAGCAAGATGGCAAGAATTACACGCCAAACTTTGATTTGGAGGGGGTTTAATGCTTTTTTCTGATAAGGAGCTTAGAGAAATACTTTTAAGCGAGGATCAAGATTTTTTAGAAGAGCTATATGAAAAAGCGCGCGAAACGGCCAAAGCCACTTTCTCGAACAAGATTTACATAAGGGCTTTGATCGAATTTTCAAACTATTGCAAAGAGGGCTGCTATTACTGCGGCATAAACAGGAATAAATCCTCTGTCCATAGATTTCGCTTGAGTAAAGAAGAGATTTATTCTGCGGCTGAGTCGGCTTATGAAGCAGGTTTTAGAACCTTTGTTCTACAAGGCGGGGAAGATACTCATTTCACGGACGAAATTTTTTCTGAAATTATTTCTCATTTAAAGAAAAACTATGATGCAGCCATCACTTTATCCTTAGGAGTGAGAAGCTATGAGTCTTACAAGATGTTTAAAGATGCTGGTGCAGATAGATTTTTATTAAGACACGAAACGGCAGATAAAAATATATTTCAAAAGCTTCATCCTGCTGAGCAAAGCTTAGATAGGAGACTTAAAGCAATCTATGATTTAAAGGAGCTTGGCTACCAAGTCGGAACGGGTTTCATGGTCGGAGCGCCATTTACAAATATAGAGAGCTTTATAAAAGATATAAAATTAATTAGAGAGATAGACCCAGCTATGATAGGCATGGGACCCTTCATCCCATCGAAGGGAACGCGCTTTGAGTCGTGTCCAGCTGGAACGCTTGAAATAACGCGAAAACTACTCGCAATACTTAGACTTGAGCATCCTAAAGCACTAATACCATCGACGACAGCTTTAAATACTATTGTTGAAAATGGCAGAAAATTGGGTATATTATCAGGGGCGAATGTAATCATGCCAAACGTGTCACCAAAATTTGCACGCGAGAGCTATAACCTATATGACGGAAAGAAGTCATCAGGCCTTGAGGCGATCGAGGGCGTTCGCGAACTAAACGAGTATTTGAAAGAATTTGGATATGAGATTGAATTTACGAGAGGAGACTACAATGTATAAATACGATGTTAATTCTGAAAAAGCAGATGAATTTATTAATCACGAGGAGATTCTTGCCTCGCTTGAGTACGGTAGGGCGAATAAGCACAACAGAGAGCTGATTAAGGCTGCGATTGATAAGGCGAAGGAAGTTAAGGGACTTTCGCACAGAGAAGCATTTCTTTTGTTGTCGTCTGAAGAAGAGGATTTAAACGAAGAAGTTTACAAGCTTGCAAACGATATCAAGCGTAAATTTTATGGCAATAGAATAGTTTTATTCGCGCCGCTATATTTATCAAACTACTGTGTCAATGGCTGTGTTTATTGTCCATATCACTTAAAGAACAAAACTATTCGCAGAAGAAAATTAACTCAAGAAGAGATAAAAAATGAGGTAATCGCTCTTCAAGACATGGGACACAAGAGACTTGCGCTTGAAACAGGCGAAGACCCAGTCAATAACCCGATTGAGTACATACTTGAGTCTATCAAAACCATTTACTCCGTTCATCACAAAGCTGGTGACATAAGAAGGGTCAATGTTAATATAGCTGCGACAACCATTGAAAATTACAAGAAATTAAAGGATGTCGGTATAGGAACATATATTTTGTTTCAAGAGACATATCATAGAAAAAATTACGAAGCACTTCATCCAACAGGACCAAAGCATGACTACGCTTATCACACAGAGGCCATGGACAGAGCACAATTAGGCGGCATAGACGATGTTGGCTGCGGCGTTTTATTTGGACTAAATAATTACGAATACGATTTCGTGGGTCTTTTGATGCATGCAGAGCACCTTGAAGCGCGCTTTGGCGTTGGACCGCACACAATTAGCGTGCCAAGAATCAGACCAGCAGACGACATAGACCCAGAAACTTTTGAAAATGCAATTTCTGACGATATATTTAAAAAGATAGTAGCCTGCATCAGAGTTTCTGTGCCATACACAGGCATGATTATCTCAACAAGAGAGTCAGTAGAGACTAGAGCAAGGATAATCGACTTTGGTATAAGCCAAATTAGTGGCGGCTCAAAAACATCAGTAGGCGGCTACGCGCACGAGGAAGAAGAGTCCTCAGCCGATACAGAGCAGTTCTTTACATCAGACCAAAGAACACTTGATGAGGTAGTTTCATGGCTGATGGATACAAACCACATACCATCATTCTGCACAGCTTGTTACAGAGCGGGCAGGACAGGCGATAGATTCATGAGCCTTGTTAAAGCAGGACAAATCGGCAACATCTGTCAACCGAACGCACTTATGACACTTAAAGAATATTTAATGGATTATGCATCGCCAGAAACAAGAAAAAAGGGCGAAGCACTTATCGAAAGAGAAATAAATAACATTGGCAAGGAAAAAGTTAAAGAGATAGTTAGAGACAATCTTAAAAAGATTGAAAATGGCGAGAGAGACTTCAGACTATGATGGCGCGTTCATTGCAAAAACACGTTGTCATCGCAGGCAGAGTAAACGCAGGCAAATCAACGCTTTTTAACTCCATCATGGGCTCAGATGCTGCCATAGTCTCAGACAAACGAGGTACGACGACAGATGCAGTTCGTAAATCCATCGAAGTTCCGGGACTTGGACCAGTCGTATTCATTGATACAGCTGGATTTGGCGACGACACAGCCCTTTCAGATGAGAGACTAAAAAAGACACGCGCCGAATTTTCTAAAGCCGATGCCTTTATATATATAGGTGATAATGATGATGAAGCGATTTTATCAGAGCTAGAAAAATACAATAAGCCAGTCATCAAAGTTATTATGGCGATCGATAGAGACGTGAGCTATGATAATGGAGATGCAATTGTTTATAGAGATGACTCATCACGAGAAAAAATATTTTCAGCGCTTAAAAAAGTTTTAGATACAAAAGAAGAGTCCTTACTAGATGGTCTTGTTGATAGCAAAGCGACCATCATCATGGTTATGCCGCAAGATGCAGCAGCACCAAAGGGAAGACTGATAAAAGCGCAAGTTGAAGCCATAAGAGAAGCACTTGACAAGGGCATGACAAGCATAGTCGTGGGCGACGAGGACCTTGAGAGCGTGAGAGATAGATTTCACGGCGCAGACCTTGTGATCTGCGACTCAAGAGTTTTTAAAAAAGTTTATGACGTTTTTGGGGGAATAACAAAAGTCACTTCATTTTCGGTACTTTTTTCAAAAATGAAAGGCGATATAGCTTATTTCATCGAGTCAGCGAAAAAATTCGATAATTTTAAGGGCAATGAAAAAATTCTGATAGCCGAGGCTTGTACACATCCACCCATTAACGAAGATATCGGAACCGTGAAAATTCCTGCCATGCTTAAGAAACGCTTCGGCGATGGACTTCAGTTTACATTTACAAGAGCCGACGACTTTGATGATATTGAAAAATATGACATGATTATTCATTGTGGTGCTTGTATGTTTAATAAAACACTTGTTTTTAATCGTGTTATGAAGGCGAAGGATAAAAATGTGCCGATGACTAACTACGGGATTACTATTGCTTACTTAAATGGTATATTAGACAAAATTTCGCTGTAATTCAAAATTCTTAAAAAAATTTCGCCTAAGGCTCGTTCGATTTTTGTCAATACTCGAGTACTTCGTGTACACTCCGTTTGACAAAAATCTCCACTTCGCCTTATCCATAAATTTTTTTTGAAGAATGGCTTTAGGTTTAAACTAAAGTTTAAACACTAAAACCTTAATTGACACGGGGTAAAAATTTGATTTTATAAATATTTTAGTGGATACATTTTTTTGTATCCATTTTTATTTTTGAGAATATATAGTGAGAAAAGATATGTTCCAAAAGCAGCGCATTGAGAAAAATTGCTTCAATTGCTTGGCGCAGGACGACGGCCATAAATCCATCTAGTGAAGCGTAGCGGAACGAATATGGATTTATAGTCGGACAAGCTTAGCAATTGTCAATTTGTTGAACTAAGCTGCGTGGAAATATCTTTTCGATGTGCAAGCTTAGAAATTAACAATTTATGTAGACGTAGCAAGCGAAGGAAAACACTTTTCGATGTGTGAAGTAAAATACTTTTCGATGTGCAATTGTCAAGACGCATACTCTCTATGTATCTATTTCTATTTATACAATCACATTTCAATTGACTAAATTTAATCTCTGTAGTATAATCATCTTAGATAGAATATAACAAGGAAGTGGGTTAGAGTCCTACACAGTGCCGCTACGGTATTTGCACTACGCATAAGTCCGATACTTGTATTTGAGTTTTGCTCCGGTTCAGAGCAAGGCTAGTTTTTTTAGCACAGTTAATTCTATACTATAGTATATTAAAGGAGAAAGATTTTATGAAAAAAATTATTTTCTTGGCGGTCATCTTATCATTATTATTCACATTTGGCTGCAAAACTAACGACACAGGCGCAGACAAGAACGAAAAGACTGCCTCTGGAGAAAAAACAGAAACTACTGAAAAGTCTGATGTTAAAGAGATAACTGTTGGTCAAACTTGGGTTATTACAAGTGATGACCCACTTGATGGATCTAACGGCTGGAGCATAACAAACCACGGTATCAGTGAGTACGTATACACTCTTCAAGCTGATGGTACTTTAAAATCAAGATTTGTTAAATCAATCGAGGCTCAAGACGAGACTCACTTTACTGCTGAATTAAACGAAGGCGTTAAGTTCGCTGATGGCAGTGAGGTTGATGCTAAGGCATTTTGTGAAGCAATGAACATGATCATGGAAAATAATGAATTTGCTCGCGCTTCTGCTGGCAAGATAGTTTTCACTCCAGTAGAAGATTACAAAGTAGAGATAGTTACTGAGCTACCTGCAGTTAATCTTGAATCAATTTTCGCTGAGTGGACTAACGTTATGTTCAAGAAAGATGGTGACAAATACATCTTCACAGGCGCTTACAAGATTAAAGAGCTTAAACCAGGCGCTGAAGTAGTTTTAGAGAGAAACGAATATTACGATGGTTTTGAAGATAGACCTGAAACTGTTATTATCAAGGCTTTCAAAGACGGCAACGCGCTTAAGCTTGCTTATGAAAGCGGTGAAGTGGACCTAGCTTTCGGCCTTACAAACGATGTAGCTGTAGGATTAAAAGACAAGGGCTTCAAAGCGCTTGATTACAATGCTGGCTACCAATACTACTGCTTCTTAAATCTTAAGAGAGATCACTTAAACGACCTTCACTTCAGAAAGGCACTTGACCTTCTTGTTAATAGACAAGAGATTATCGATGCACTTGGCGGAGGAGACATGCCTACAGGACTATTTGCGAAGAACTTCAGCTTCAATGGCGATCAAAAATTAACTTTTGATGTAGACAAGGCTAAAGAAGAATTTAAGGCTGCTGGCTACACTTATGAAGGCGACAAGCTTATGGATAAAAACGGTAATCCTGTTAAATTAACTATATTAACATACTCTGCTAAACCAGATCTACCAGTTATTGGCCAAGTACTTGTATCTGATCTAGAACAAGTGGGCATAGAAGCAAGCGTTTCACTAGCTGACAGCATCGACGAAGAAGCTGCTAAGGGCAATCACGATATATTATTATACGCTCAAAACCCAACAGCAAGCGGCAACCCACACTATTTCTTCGCTCAACACTTTAAGACAGACGCTGTTAAGAACCACAGCTACTATGCTAATGCTGAAGTTGATAAATTAATCGATGAACTTGGCGTAACAGCTGATATTGCTAAGAGAGACGAGCTTTCAAAAGAAATTCAAACAAAGATCTATGAAGATCTTCCAATACTATACACAGTTGATCCGCACTGGTTTGTAATGCTTTCTGATAATATTAAGAATTATGAAATCTGGAACGGAGACTATTTTGTAACAAATCCAACACTAACAGTTAGATAAATGAAAGTCATAAACTTTTTTTTCAAATGGCTTTTGATATTCATAGTAGGTTCACTGATTGCCTTTGGCATCGTTAGGCTTATGAGCGGCGATCCAGTTATGATGGCGCTTAGCGAGAGAAACCTCCCTGCGACTGAAGAAAATATTAGCTATTTGAAAAAAGAATTCGGCCTTGATAAATCACTTAGCATGCAGTATTTTGAGTGGATAAGTGATTTTATCAAAGGCGATTGGGGCAAGAGCTACATGACAGACGTCGATTTGAAGCCTGAAATATTAAGGAGAGCTCCTGTTTCACTTATGCTTGGCTTATTAGGGCTAATATATGCGAGTATATTAGCCTTTTGGCTAGGCTATTTGTCAAGCCTTAAAGATGGCTTTTTTGATAAATTCACAAGGGCACTCGCTCTTTTCACTCAAACCGTTCCGGTCTTTATACTTATTGTTCTATTTGTATATTTTTTCGGAGTGAAATACAGATTCATCAGGTTCTTCAAAACCGGCTCAATCGCAAGCCTAGCAGTTGGGACGTTTTTTGTAGGTCTTCCACTTATTGGACCTATGTCCAGAACGGTTAGGATATATTTTTTAGAAGTGATGAAAAAACCATTCTTCCGTTTTTATATTGAAAGAGGCTACAAAAGAGAAAAGGCTCTTTTAAAGTACTGCTACCACGAGCCCTTGCAAGGCCTTTCCGGTTTACTTATCAGTCAAAGTGCTTACGTGATAGGCGCCAGCTCAGTTGTAGAGTTCGCTTTATCAATACAAGGACTATCGACATTCTTGATCGAGTCCATCGCCCACAGAGATTATCTAATCATACAAACATATATCATGATGATAATTATATGGATGTTCTTTGTACACTTAATTTTTAGTGTATTTTCGAAATTTGTGATAAAGAGGGGAAGCGCATAATGAAAAAGATGATAATATCAGTAGTCATAATACTTTTGGTAGCGATAGTCCTCACAATAATTCCGACACAAAACCCAAAATTCGTTGACATCAAAAATAAATTCTTGCCGCCATCGGCTGAACACTTCATGGGCACAGATCACTTGGGACGTGATATCTTCTCGCTTATGGCACAAGGCTTTTTAAGAACCTTATGCGTTGTTTTGATAGCGAGCGCCGTCTCATACGCAGCTGGGCTTGCACTTGGCATAGTAGCTGGCTTTTATGGCGGGGCTGCTTTAAGCGTCATACGTTTTTTAACAGACTTAACCTTGATTATACCAACCTTTATAGTTGCCTTGATCGCGTCAATCATCTTCTCGGACACGGTTTTAGCCGTTGGTCTTGCACTAGGCTTTTCAAATATAGGTTTCTTCGCAAACCAAAGCTATAAACTTAGCGAAATTATCCTTAGAGACCCTTATGTTGATACGCTTAGAATGCTGCAAGCACCAAACTCATACATCATGAGAAAGTTTTTGCTGCCAGAGCTTCTTGCACCGAGCCTAAATCTTATGGGCAATAAAGCCTCAAACCATATACTAGCTTACGCTTCACTAACATTTATCGGTTTAGGCGCAGACATCACAGCGCCAGATTTTGGAACCATGCTATATCAGTATAGAGGCTACATCATTGACAAACCGCTTATAGTTTTGTGGCCAGCACTTGGAATATTTTTCCTAAGCTTAATTTTTCACTACACATTTGATGAGGTGAACGTATGATTGAGCTAAGAAATTATTCAGTGAGCATAGCTGGCAAATCCATAATCAAAGATATAAACCTTTTAATTGATGATGGCAAGTCCATGAGCATTATTGGTGTTTCAGGAGCAGGTAAGAGCATGACCTTTAGGTCAGCGCTTGGCTTGGTCCGCAAGGCACAAATAGATGGCGAGATATATTACAAAGGTGAAAGAGTAAAAACTTTAAAAGATAAATTAAAAAATGAAATCGGCTATATCACGCAAGACGTACAAAACTCGCTAAATCCTTACATCAAAGTCATTGATCAGATGACGAGCGATTTAGTTTTTGCAAAAGGCATTCCTAAAGCGGAAGCAAAAGAGAAGGCAATTGAGTCCTTGGAAGCGATTGGAATCAGTAAAGACAAGGCAAAGAAGTACCCAGATGAGTTTTCAGGCGGCATGCAGCAAAGAGTTGTCATCGCCATGATATTAAACAGAGGGCCAGAGCTTTTGATTGCGGACGAAATTTCGAGCGCGCTTGACAGAGAATCGACTGATATGGCGATAAATATGATTAAAAATCACATGGACAAAAACAAGATGAGCCTTATCTATATCACACATAACCCCTTTGACGGCATAGCGCTTACAGATAGGATTTGCGTTTTTAAAGACGGACGAATCATTGAGAATAGAGCGTCAGACGAGATTTTTGAAAGCGAAGAAGAGAATACGAAATTACTTTTAGATGCGGCAGGGAAAATATATGGAAAAAATTTTAGAGATTAAAAATTTAAAAAAGACATTTAAAATGTCAGACGCACCGACCATTTCCGATTTAAATTTAGATTTATACGAGAATGAATTTTTAGGCATCATCGGTCCATCAGGTAGCGGCAAGACAACCCTTCTTAGGCTCATAGCTGGTCTCATAGTTCTTGACAAAGGTGAAATTCTCTACAAGGGACGCGATTTGCCCATAGTTGGCGATAAAAGAAGGAACCTCGATGATTTTCCAGTACAGCTAATATTTCAAAACGCTGTCTCATCCTTCGATGCAAAAAAAACTATCTTAGCTAGCTTTAAAGAGGCGCTTCACTTTTCGAAAAAAGATTTTAACGAAGAAGAGCTTGAAAAACTCATGGATGACTTCGAGCTAGATAGAAGCTCTTTACAAAAGCTTCCAAATGAATTATCAGGCGGCATGATTAGCCGTGCGCAAATAATTAGGGCACTACTAACACAGCCAAAGGTTTTACTAGCAGACGAGATTACATCGCCACTTGATGTTAATCTGAAGCTCAAGATTACAGAGCTACTTGATGCGTATAGAAAAACACATGGGATGAGCATTATATTGGTTAGTCATGATGTGGAGCTGCTTGAACATGTATGCGACCGTGTGATTGATATCAATGACATAATGATTAGAGATATTAATTCTTATAAGATTTCGCGCTAAAACGCGCCCTTGAACTTGTTCCTTCCTCAGCAATGCTCACGTACTTCGTGTACGCTCCGCTTGCTTCGTCAGTCCACTTCGTCCAATCATCGCGTTTTATCTGCGAAATTTGGTTTGGGCGATTTTGTGTAATCTTATAAAAACTGCTTCGCCTTATCCATCATAGCGCAAAGGTTCTCGTCCGTATGGACGAGGTTCTTCTTCTGCTTGAAGAATGACTTAAACTTAAAATTAAAATTTTAAGCTTAAGTCTTAATTGACACGGAGTAAAAGAAAGTTTTTATAAAAAATAATTTAATAAATATATTGATGGATATATATCGTTTGATGTGTATCCATTTTTTTTGCGACGCTTGAATGCAAATCGTTCGAATGCAAATATTTTGACAAGTGTGATAATAAGTAGTATAATAATACCATTGGCAAAATGAGGTGATACAATGAAAAAATATTCTCTAGTTAAAAAATACATACAGCCATACATATTTATTTATTTTTTAGCATTTTTATTTGAAATTCTATCGAGCGCATTGCAAATGCTTATACCTATAATCCTCGGTACAACTATTGACAGCATAATTGGCAGTGAGGAGCCGACTAATAAAATCATGATATCTTTCATAAACTTTTTAGGCGGCAGGGACTTAGTTAGAGAGCGTCTTGGCATCATAGCTGCGGCTTTCATCTTAATTAGTTTTTCAATCGCTCTGTTAAATTTTTTAAGGCCATACATTAGTGGCAAGGCGACTTACACCATTAGCAAGGGCATTCGTGACAATATTTACGCGAAGATTTCGTCACTAAGCATCAAAGACATGGCGTCAATCACAACTGGTGACATGCTTCAAAGGGCATCGAGCGACATCACTCAATTCGAAACGATTATTTCTACTACCATGATGGCGCTACTAGGAAACATCTCCTACATCGTCATCTCTTTAATCACGCTATTTACAATTAATGCGAAGCTTGCACTTGCATCCATATCCTTGATGCCCTTCCTTCTCATAGGAACATATCTTTTTGATAGAAGCGTGGTCAAGGTCTTCGACGAGTTCGAGCAGTCGGAGGCGAGACTAACTGCGACTGTGCAAGAAAATTTATCTTCATACAAGGTAGTTAGAGCATTTTTCAAACAAAAGCACGAGATCAATAAATTTGAAGAGGCAAGCATGGACCTTGCGAACAAGGACTACAAGATCATGAAGTATTTCGCATACTTTTGGTCAGTAGCTGAATTTCTTTGCTTCTTGCAAATAGCTTTGATTGCGATATTTGGGGTTCTTATGCACAAAAATGGAGCTGTTTCCGTTGGTGAGTTTACAGCAGTCTTTGCTGTTGCCTTGAATATGGTTTGGGTTGTCTTAGGAACAGGCAGAATGCTTTCAAGATTTACAAGAGTAACTGTTGCCATCAGACGTTTCGACGAAGTTTTACAGATGGACTCTGAAGACCTTGACAAGGGCATCAAAGACATGAACATCAAGGGAGCTATAGACTTTGACAAGGTGTCTTTCACTTATGATGGGGTACATGATGCAGTTAAGGACCTATCCTTTAGCATAGGTGCTGGCAAGACACTTGGAGTGCTTGGCCTAACTGGTTCTGGCAAGTCTACACTAGTTTCGCTTATACCAAGGCTTATGGACTACGAAGGATCTATTAAAATTGACGGTGTGGAGCTAAATACCATTGCTAAGCGCAAGATTAGAGAGAACACGTCCATAGTTTTGCAAGAGCCATACCTTTTTAACAAGAGTATAAAAGAAAATATTGCATATAGAAATCCTGACGCGAGCGATGAGGACATCATTAAGGCGGCTAAAATTGCGGATATTCACGATGACATTATGAATTTTCCTGATGGCTACGACACAATTGTCGGAGAGAGGGGCGTGAGTCTATCGGGCGGACAAAAGCAAAGGCTTGCCATAGCAAGAACCATACTTGTTCACACGCCTATAATTATCTTTGACGATGCACTTTCTGCAGTTGATACGCAAACAGACATCAACATAAGAACTGCACTTAGTCAAAGCGAAGAGACTCAAACGAAGATCATCATCTCGCACAGAATTTCAACTCTTATGAACGCTGACAAAATCATCGTTATGAAGAGGGGCAAGAAAATTCAAGAAGGCACTCATGATGAACTTATTCACGAGGACGGTCTTTATAAGACGATTTATGAGATACAAAACATCGAGGTGGACTAGATGAGGATAAGTTTAATTAATTTAGTGAAAAAATTTAAAAAAGATGCTGCCATCGTTGCGGTACTTAATATGATATATGCGATGCTTCTTGCGTTTTGGCCGCTATTAACAAAATTTATCATCGATAATTATATTTATAAAAATGATATTGATAATTTCCCAAAATTTATCATCGTGATGCTACTTTTTGTGGTGATGATATCGCTTACCGAGCTTTCTTACTGCTTTATGGCGGGAAAATTCGAAAAAAAGGTCATACTTTACCTAAGAAGCGAAACTTTTTTGAAAACGCAAAAACTTTCCGCTAAGTACATGGATACACACCAAGTTGGTTGGATGGTCTCAAGGCTTGTTCACGACACGATGTCAATTAAAGAATCAGTTGCTTGGAACCTCTTCGATATGGCAGATGGTTTATCGAGGCTAGTCATCATATTTATAACTATGTACTTACTTAATGCAAGGCTAAGTCTTTATGTTCTAGCAAGTATGCCATTCATAGCCATATTTACCTACATTTTCCAAGATAAGATGATGAAGGCACAAAAGGAGATAAAGGCAGCATCGTCAGACCTTACAAGCAAGCTAAATGAAGACATACAAGGACAAAAAACTATCAAGACCCTTCTTAGAGAAAAGGAAAATCTTGAAGAGTTCAAAGAAATATCAAAAAGATACGAAAGACGCAGCAAACACTCAGTTACGCTTCAAAGTCTATATATTCCGTCCTTAACATTCTTAGGCTCAATCGCCACAGCTTTTATTCTTAAAGATGGTGGGGTAGCAGCCATAGCAGGCACTTTGACAGTGGGTACGCTCTTTGCTATGGTTCAGTACTCAACTGAGATTTACGAGCCCATTAGGCAAGTTGCCTCGGTTTTGAAAGAGCTTATATCGATGCAAGCGTCAATGGACAGGGTCAACAGCATTTTAGAAGCAGATGTCGATGTCTATGACACGAAAGAGATAGAAGAAGTTTATGGCGATGCGCTTGATGCGCCTAAAAAGTCGCTTCCTGCGATGAAGGGCGAGATTGAGTTTAAAGATGTGTATTTTGCATATAAAGATGATGACTATATATTAAAGGATTTTTCTCTAAAAATAAAAGATGGCGAAAGACTTGCTCTAGTTGGAGAAACTGGCGGAGGTAAGTCGACCATCATTAACATAGCATCAAGATTTTACGAACCAACAAAGGGCGAGGTTTTTATCGATGGTATTAATTATAAAGAGATGCCGCTTAAGTGGGTGCAAATGAATTTGGGCTATGTTTTGCAAACGCCATATCTTTTTAGAGGAAGCATAAGAGAAAATATTTTATATGGCAAGGACGATGCGACAGAAGAGGAGATGCTAAGGGCAGCTGAAGTTGTTGGGCTAGATGAGATTGTAAAGTCATTCAAAGATGGCTACGACACAGACGTCGGTGAAGGCGGAGGAAAATTATCACAAGGCGAAAAGCAATTAGTGAGCTTCGCAAGAGCCTTGATCAAGGACCCAGCTATATTGATACTAGACGAGGCGACATCATCAGTTGATACCTATCAAGAAAAGAGGATACAAGATGCAATCGAGAAACTTCTTGAGGGAAGAACTTCAATCACCGTTGCTCACAGATTATCGACCATAGTTACTAGCGATAGAATTTTATATATACATCAAGGACGTATAGCTGAGATGGGTACGCATAAAGAGCTAATCGCTAAAAAAGGAATGTATTATAATTTGTATAGGAAGCAGTATATTGAATCGCAATTAAATAATATTTAATTTAAATGCAGTTACTTACTGATGTGTACCTAGAAAACTGGACACATTAATATTTAGTTTACATTCATGGATGCTAACCTATAAAAAGTAGGTGGCATCCATTTTGTTTTCTTCACATTACTTGCAAAAATTTATAGATAGACTAACTCTATATAATTTTTGACAATCAATAAGCATTAAGGTGCATATTATAAGCATTGTTACTTGATATGACAAATGCAAGAAAATCATCATTATAACAGGAACTGCAATCATCAAGATTGCAATAAGATTTGTTAGTATGGATGCTGTACTATGCTTAATTACACTTATCTCATCATTCCATTTAAGTTTCATGTATCGCATGTTTAGATAAAGACCTACAACAGAAATAAATAATGAATAACATATCGGAACAATCAATACAAAACTCATTTGAATCACATTCAATTTAGTTTTCAAAAGAATCATCATTACTGCAAGTACATATCCAACAAAGTGTATTGAAACATTAACCGCTATTTTACTATTTATGATTTTCCTTGTAGACACTGGTGATGATTGCAATATCCATAGGTTATTGCCTTCCAATGATATGGACGATGATGTAGTGCAAGACATTATTAAAAATGAAGCAATAAACAATGAACCATATTGAGTAAGTATTGATTCCAATGAGCTTATTCCTAACAGATTTTCTATATTAGAAATTCCAAATATAATACATCCACATGATACAAAACACAAAATCATAATGCCCAAAGAAGTATTTATCACATAACTACTTGAGCCTAAATACCTCCTCAATTCTTTTTCAAACAACGCTCTAAATGGTGTTTTTGTTTTAAATATTAAGTTACTCTCTCTTTTCCCTTGAAAACTTCTATTTAGAAATAGATGTATTTTATCGTAATTTTTCATTGAGAAAGTGAAATACAAGCTAAATATCGCAACCGAAATCAACAAGAAAATAACAAGTCTAATTTGTAAACTTTCTCCGATATAAAATAGCTTTGCAAAAGGAAATATTTTTATAAGTTTATTCTCAATAATTTTTTCTAACGCTGAATATTTCGCCCCACGATTTATTGATATAACTATAAAATATCCCATGAAAAGCAAAAATGATAATGTGATGTTCACAATATTTTTTCTTTTACATAAACTACCTAACATCTCAATTAAAATCGCCAAGCCAGAAGCCACACACATAGGAATAATAGGGACAATTATGCTTGCTACTAAAAAAATCAAAAATAGTTCAATTGAAATGTATTGTTTTAATAATAATAAAATTACATCTGGTAGCAGTACGCTTTCACATATAATTAAGTCTATTAAATATAATAGAAAAAACTTACTTGCAATGATTTCAGATTTTTTTACCGGAAAAGAACTAAGCATTTCAAAATCTTTGTTATAAAAGAAAATAGAATTACTTCTAAAAATCGTTGCTAAAACCACAAAGAAAAACGATATGGAAACTCCATACGATACAGCATACTTATATAACCCAATTTCTGTAATTGATTTTATTGAAAAGAAATTGTACAAGCAAACCAACATAAATACAGAAAATAGACTCAATGAAGTATATATCAATGTTTCTTTTTTGTTTTTCTCTCCATTACCGATATTAAGGAGATTGATCACTTGATTTTTTACAAGTATGATAGTATTTTTCATTTTTTAATCATCTCCATAAAATATTGCTCTAATCCATCAGAGGTTTTTAATATTTCTGTTGTTTTACCCTCAAAAATCAAATGTCCATTATCTATCATGGCAATTTTATTACAAAGCTTTTCTGCAACTTCTAAAACATGTGTTGAAAAGAAAATTGCTCCACCATTTCTCGCTAACTTTCTCATTTCTTCTTTTAGCAAATATGATGATTTGGGATCTAATCCCACGAAAGGCTCATCCATTACTAATAACTTAGGGGAATGAATCAATGCTGAGATAATCACAATTTTTTGTTTCATACCATGTGAATAAGATGAAATTGTATTGTTTAGAAAGGATTTCATTTCAAACAAGTTTGAGAAATAATCTAACTTTTCCTCTCTTACATTTTTTGCGACTTCGTATAAATCAGATACAAAATTGACATATTGAAAGCCTGTCAAATTTTCATATACATCAGGATTATCCGGTATATAAGCAATATCTTTTTTATAAGTTTCATTTTTTCTGCTTACTTTTTTACCATTAACAATGATTTCACCATCAAAATCATGTATTCCCACGATAGCCTTTATAGTTGATGTCTTACCTGAACCATTAGAACCGATAAACGCATATATATCACCTGCTTCTACCGTTAAATTTAAGTTAGCAATTGCAACATGACCATTACTATAGATTTTCGAAAAATTATTTATTTTCAGCATAATTCCTCCTAAAAATAGCCCAGCAGAATAATCTGTCTGGAGCTATTTTACTCTGCACTATGTTCTTATCTCAAAGCTAAAAATATTACCAAGAAACTAATTGCTATTACACTTAATGGTACAAGATAGTATTTCCATGTTGCTTTTTCACTTCCTTGAAACTTTGCAAATGCAATAAAGTTAATAAGTAAATATGCAAATGGTGCTCCGTAAGTTAAGTAGGTTTTGGCGATAGTACCATTAACATTTCCAGATGAATCCCAATGTACTGGTACTATATCTGGTAAATTCTTACCAAATACCAAGAAAATGCCAACTGTAGCTAAGCATAAAATACTACTAATAATTAGGTGCTTAATCTTTGATGATTTCATTTTTCTCCTCCTTTTCTTTTTTTAATAACACAATGGAATATATCAATGGAATGACATATAGCAGCATTGCATAACTAATCATCCAAAACCATTTATTTGAAACTCCAAGAGAGAGAATCAAAATACCAGATATAATCCACAAATATCCCGCTAACCTATGAACTTTAAACCATAATACTGGTTTATCTAAAAGCCAAAAGAATTTCAGTCCAACAAATCGACTTGGATTTGTCTTTGGCAAATAATTTCCAACAGCGATGATAATTAGAGCTACTAATACGTGTATTATTTTCTGAGTATAGTTCTCGTTTGCTTGATTAAAAACATATTTTCCATATTGTGATATGGAAAATAACACAGGAACACTCATTGCAATAGGCAATACTAATTTATGTGGCAATCTATCTCTTTTCGCCAGCATCCCACCAATTATATCTAAGCATATGCTAAATACCGAAATTATCATTGGTAGTATATACAACTTATAGAAACTAATTTCTCCATTTCCGATAGTTAATAGGTATATACTTGCTGAAAAACTAAGTAGTATTATTACCACATACCATTTTTTATTCTTCATTTTCCACTCCTTGAAACTGTGATAACCAAATTATCATTTCCTCAAATACGGATATATTTATGTCATAGTATATAAAATTCTTATACTTCCTCTCCGTTACTAATTCTGCTTTTTTTAGCAAGGATAAATGATAAGAAATGGTTGAATTAGATAAATCATATTTTTTAGCAATCTCTCCTGCTGTAAGTGATTTTTGCTTCAAGGAAAGTAAAATATCACGCCTCACAGGATCTGCTAATGCCTTAAATGTATTCGGAAATCCCACTAAAATTACCTCGTCTACTCTATTTTAAACTTCAAAATTCTATTTCGATATATTTCTAAATAGATTATACTACCACAAGCAAAATATGTCAAGTCTATTTTGAAAATATTCGAATTTTCATTTGCTAAAAGCTGTTAAATAAATTTCAAACATTTCATATATTATGTTACAATATCTATGAACTTAATATTATCTTAATGCTTGTTATGTTAATCATTCTTTTGAGCAAGCACAGTAAGTGTACGTACACTTACGAAAAAATTAATGGAGCAGACCTTAACGGGTCTCTTTTTTGTGGAAAAAATAAAAAATATTAAAAAAGTTAGTTGACGCTAACAAAAAATTGTGCTATTATTATCTTGAAAGGTTATTTCAATAATTATAATACTATATTGAAATGAGGTGTTTATATGATAAAAATTTCAAATTTGCATAAGTACTACGGCACAAAAGACAATAGGGTGGAGGTATTAAAGGGCATAGACCTTGAACTTGAAGATGGCAAGATCATCTGCGTCTTAGGTCCATCTGGCTCTGGCAAGTCAACTTTATTAAATATTTTAGGTGGGATCGAAACTATTGACGAAGGCGATGTAAGTGTATTTGATAAGGATCTTAAATCTATGTCAAAGAAGGCACTTGAAAATTATAGGCGCGATTACCTTGGTTTTGTTTTTCAATTCTATAATCTAATCAGCGACCTCAATCTTCTTGAGAATGTTCAAGTGGGCGAGTATCTATCGAAGGAACCGCTTGATATAGATGAGCTTCTAAAGGACTTGGGACTTGATGAGCACAAGTACAAGTACCCAAACGAAATTTCTGGTGGTCAAGCGCAAAGAGCATCGATTGCAAGAGCTATGATTAAGAGCCCGAAATTACTTATCTGCGACGAACCAACTGGAGCACTTGATTATGAGAGCGCAAAAGATGTTTTGTGTTTAATCGAAAAACTTAATCAAAAATATGGCGCAACAGTCATCATCGCGAGCCACAACACACAAATTGCCAAGATGAGCGACGTAATTTTGTCCTTGCATAACGGCAGCATCAAGAGCGTAGAGAGAAATACAGAGAAAATCTCTGCAAAGGAAGTGACTTGGTAGATGAGATGTCCTATTAATAAACGTATTTACAGGCAGTTTAAATACAAGCCTTTAAAAGTCATACCCATCTTGCTAGCACTTACTTTTATAGTTGTCTTCGCATCGTCATTCTTCATTTCACAAGAATCAGTTGAAAAGCTTTATAATAAGCAAATAATTAATGGAAAAGTTGAAGATGGAGAGTTTGAAGCGATTTATGCGCTTAGCGATGAGGCAAAAGATGAGATAGAGGGTCTTGGCGTAAAACTTTATGAGAATTATTATTTTGAATATGAAAATGATGACGAAAGAGCCTTAAGAATTTTTAAAAATAGAAAAGATATCAACGAAGCACAAATTTTTGAAGGAAATTTACCAGAAAAATCAGACGAGATAAACATCTCCGCTTATTATGCAAGAAATAATAAAATAAATATTGGCGATGAAATCACTATACAAAATAAAAAATTTAAAGTGTCTTCACTAGCATCCTTCCCTGATTACTCCTCAGCACTTAGAAATAGAAATGACTTGACTATGGACACAGGTCACTTCGGCATAGCGACTATATCTGAAGAAGCCTTTGACGATATGAAGGACGCTAAAGTGAAATATCTTTACTCTTATCACACAGATGAGGCTTTAAATAAAAAAGATGCGAGAGAAAAATTAAAAGATATAGTCAAGATAGTTAACAAGGATAATCTTGTGGTTGACGCTGTCACACGCTTTGACAACAAGTGCATCACCTTCATTGCAGATGACATGAGCGGCGACGTACCTACAATGAGCATAGTTACAGCACTTCTCTTCATTGCAATAGCTTTCATTTCGAGCGCAGAAGTTAAATCCATCATCGAAGAAGAAGCGCCAATCATCGGAACTTTGCTTGCTTCAGGCTATAAAAAGAGAGAGCTTCTTTTAAATTACATGGCAATGCCACTATTCATAGTAATAATTGCGTCAATAGCGGGAAATTCGATAAGTTATCTTCATGCGTACAAAATATATGCAAACGTTTATTATCAATCCTATGATTTACCAGTATTTGAGCCATATATCACACTTCGCTCCTTCTTAATAACATCGATTATGCCACTAGTTTTGTATCTTG
Source organism: Fenollaria massiliensis (assembly GCF_000312505.2). GTDB lineage: Bacteria > Bacillota > Clostridia > Tissierellales > Peptoniphilaceae > Fenollaria > Fenollaria massiliensis. The sequence continues at coordinate 56,871 of NZ_HG326226.1, forward strand.
TGATCAACTACATCATCATAGCAAAGAGTCTTAAGATGAGACCAGTTGATTTCTTGAGAAAAAACTTTAAAAAGGCAAAAACAAGAAGTAGATTTAAGCTAAAAAATATGAATTTTATAAATAAATTTAAATTAAGAGTTATATTTGCAAATAAATTTAGCTACGTTTCTTTGCTTTTTGGCGTTTTTATAGCAAATTTATTACTCATCTTTGGCGTTTCAGCCAAACCCATATTTACAAAATATGCTGATGATATGCAAAATCAGATGAAATACGCCCACACCTACATTGTCAAGAGCGATATGGATGATTTAGATGCGAGCAAGGCAAGTATAGTCAGTTTAGAATTAGTCGATAGAGATGAGGAAAAAGTCCAAACTTATGGCATAGACGCTGATACAAAATATGATGAGATTGATGTAAAAAGCCTTAAAGGTGATGAGGTAGTTATCAGCCTTGGTCTTTCAAAGAGATTTAACTACGAAATAGGCGATAAAATCAAGATTAGAGAGCCATACAATACAGAAGAAAAATATCTTATGGTCAAGGACATAGATAAGACCAATAATTATTTCCAAATTTTTACAAAAAGAGAGATTTTAAATAAAATTATCGGTAAAGACAGTGATTATTACAACGCTTATCTTAGCGATAAAGAGTTAAAAATTACTAAAGAAAATCTACTTACACATATAGACAGAAAAGAAATGTCAAGATTCATGAGACACTTTTTAGATTCATTCTCAGCAGTTTTCATCATGATTCAGCTCGTTGCCGTAGCATTCTTCTTTATATTGATACTCTTGGTAACAGAGCTCATCATAGACAAAGCCAAACTCAATATGACCTATCTAAAAGTTTTTGGATATAAAGATAAAGAAGTCGCGAAATTTTATGTAAACACAAGCTTTGCCATGCTAATAATATTTCAAATAATACTAATTCCAATCCTAGATAAACTCGTTAAATATTTTTATTTTATAGCAATGCAAAAATTTGACGCATATTTAGAAGTAACAGTACCAGTGAGAGTTTTTGTAACAAGCTATTTGATGACAGTTGTAGTCTTTATACTTTGTCAATGGATTGAGAGAAGGAAGATTGCTAAGATTGATATGGTGAAGGAGTTGAAAACAATAGCTGGATAATTATATAAGAGACCTTAAGTGGTCTCTTTTTATTAGGAAGTCTTTATCATCGCCACCATATCCATATCAGAAAAGAGGATTAACACAGGTAAATAAGAAAGAGTTAGAGGTATAAAATTCGAATAAAATTAAAATAATAGTATGATACTAAACGAATTTTTGAGTGAAGAAATATGAATAAATATTGCGTGCATGGTGAAAAAATAATATTGACATTTTGTATATAAAGATATATAATTTATACGTAATTTTGTGCTTAAAATTAGATATACGTTAGTATCATTATTGTACTTTAAGGACGGTTGATTTTGGAGAAAATATATAGAAGAAGCCTAGTTGCGTTTATTTATAATTTAATAATAATGATTTTTGGAGCGCTTGTTGCATTTTTAATTTCCGGAGTAATTGGAGGATATAAAGTTGCAATTATTATATCTTCTATCATCATTATTTTGGTTGTAAAAAGTATATTTAGGCAATTGAGAACTAAAATAATTATAAATGGAAATGATTTATCGATAAACGATGGGAAAAAGGAATTTAACTATAATCTAAATGAAGTTCATATTTCTTCAGAACAAAGAAACAATGACTCGTTTTTCTTATATATTTATACAGAAGATGGTAATAAGGAAATGTTTGATTTATCTTCGCTAGGAAAAAGAAAATATAATGAACTTATTGGAGATTTAGGAGTGGTTGGAGTAAAAAGCAAAACAATTAAGTTAAATGATGTTAATAAAAATAATTAAAAAGGAGAATGAAAATGGAGAAATATTTAGAAGCATTTTTTTCAATGGGGGTATATGCCTATGTTGTGATTGCAATTTTTATATTAGCGGCTGTTTTTTCGTTTGTGTCAATTAAAATGAACAAAAATGCCTTGACTAAATGGTTAGCTGTACATCCTAATGCGGTGAAAATTGAGCTTTCTTCCGGAAATAATGTAATCACTCAAAAACAATTATATGCTAGAGTAATCAGTGGTGAAGCTGCTATTTTTAATGAAAAAGCAAAGTATATAGTTTGTGCAGATCCAGGAGATATTGTTTTAGAAGTAACTTACACATATACTAGACCTGGAGTGTTACATAAAAATGTTACTACAACATGGGGACCTGCAAAAGTGGAGCTTAATGTTGAAAGAGGAAAAGACTATTTACTAAGTTTTGATAAGAAAGAAGAACAATTTAAGTTATCTAGTAAATAATTATTTGATTGACTTGAGTTGAAGAAATAGCTATCGTTCAAAAATTTTGTATTAAAGATAGTTATCATTTAATATTATGTATCGGTTTAATTAACAGCAAATCAAACAGGTTTGCTGTTTTTTGCTGTTCAAAATAAGGCGTCAATAAATAAGAAAAGGTACTTGACAAAACGCTTCATGGGGAGAGTTTCCAGATGTAGAAGGCTGTCATGCACAAGGCGACACTATAGATGAAATTATTGAAGATGCTACTTTAGCTTTAGAGCTGCATTTATCTGAGATGCTTAAAGATGGTGAAAAACTTAATCCACCAAGCGATATAAAATCAATTAAAACTGATAAAAATTCTTTTGTGAGTATAATTAGAGCAGATGTCAACCTTAACAAAGGCAATAAATCTGTTAGAAAAACGCTTACTATACCATCTTGGTTAAATGACAGAGCCGTAGAGATGAATATTAATTTTTCGAAGACATTGCAGGAGGCACTAACTAGAAAAATAATTTAGTTTCACGTTAAAGTCGCGCCTAAGGCTCGTTCGCTCTTCGGTAATGCTCAAGTATTGCATATACATTCCGCTTACCTCAGAGCTCCACATCGCCTTATCCATCGACTTTTCCAGTGAAATTAGTGAATAAATTAATTTTGCAAATGTATCAAATCGTTCAAAAAAATCTAAATTATCAAGGGGACCTTAATTGGGTCTCTTTTTATATGAAAATTTTATATTAACATGCAATACTATATTAACATGCAATACTATAAATAAAATTTATAAATTCTTGTTATAAGAATATATTTGCGAAATACTATTGACATTTACAAGTTAGCGGTGTATAATTTAATAGTTAGCATAGACTAACAATATCATTTTCAAAAAGATGATGATGACTCTGAATCAATCATCACAAGTGAAAGATATAAAAATATTCAAAAGGATATGAAAGGAATTGTTAAAAAGTCAAGCGAAAAGAAGCTTACTTTATCTGACAAGATTGACAGAATTGTTACAAACAGATTCCTAGCTATCCCAATATTCATGGCTATTATGTGGTTTATATATTATGTATCAATCTCTACCCTAGGAGATTATTGCATAGGCTTCATCGAAACTACTTTTGAAAACATTGGCGATTTCATAACTACAAAGCTTCCTGAATTAGGCGATTCTGAAGTAGTTACATCGCTTGTCAATGACGGTATCGTTCAACCTATAGGTTCGATATTTACATTTGTTCCGCAACTAATGCTGCTTTTCTTCTTCCTTTCTTTATTAGAAGACTCAGGTTATATGGCGAGAGTTGCCTTTATCATGGACAAGTTATTTAGAAAATTCGGCCTATCTGGTAAGAGTTTCATCCCTATGCTTATAGGTACGCTCTGTTCAATCCCTGGCGTTATGGCTACTAGAACCATTGAGTCTGACGCAGACAGACGTATGACTATACTATTAACACCATTTATTCCATGTGGAGCAAAATTACCAATATTCGCTATGTTTATATCCCTAGTATTCAATAACGCATCTTGGATCGCCCCACTTATCTATCTTATTTCAATAGTGGTTGTTATTATAGCAGGCATAATTTTAAAACGCACTAATAGATTTAAAGGCGACCCTGCTCCTTTAGTTATGGAACTTCCTCCATATAGGATACCAACATTTAAGAATGTTGTTATTCACATGTGGGAAAAGGGCAGAAGCTTTATTATCAAAGCCGGAACAGTTATCTTACTTGCTTGCTTAACACTTTGGTTCCTACAAAGCTTTAGCTTCAGACTTGAGTTCTTAGGAGACGCAATCGAAGACTCAATGCTAGCTAAGATCGGTAGTGCATTAAGATACATTTTCGTTCCTCTAGGTTTTGGTGATTCGTGGGCACCAGCTGTTGCTTCTATAACTGGCCTTGTTGCGAAGGAAGTTGTAGTTGCTACATTTGCAACTGTTGGTTCCAAGGCACCTATCTACTTCAGCTACGTTAGCGCTTTTGCATTCATTATCTTTACAATGTTTGCAGCCCCTTGTTTTGCAGCTATCGGTGCAATGAAAAGAGAGCTTGGTAACACTAAGGACACATTATTCACAGCAGGCTTCCAAACAGGACTTGCTTATGTCTTAGCGTTAATCGTTAACCAAGTTGGTAACTTGATCTTCCGCGGTACTAAGCTTACTGAAAAAGTTATGCTTGACTACGGTGCCGCTGAAGAGGCCTCAGAAGCAATTGATATAATTATAGTTGCTCTTGTTTTATTTTTTGCTTTCTTGGGTATAAAGAGAGTGAAAATTCAATAAAACACGGCACATGCGCTTGCTGTTCAGAGAAATGCGAGTGCGAAAAGAAAAACGCAGAGCTTCAAAAAGGCTACGAAGAGTGGCTTAAGAAGAAAAATGAAAATAAAGAAGCTTAATTAAATATCATATATGAAGAGCCGGTTTGAGCCGGCTTTCTTCATATAATTATTTTGTTGTTCGGCCGTATAATTAAAAAATCTTTTGAAAGAGGGAAAAAGAAATGAAGAAAGAAGTATTAAACGCATTAAACGAACAAATTAACTTTGAGTTATACTCAGGTTATATTTATCTAAACCTTTCCATCGCTATGGAAAGAGAAAACTACAAAGGTTATGCAAAATGGCTTGCTAATCACTACAAAGAAGAATTAGCTCATGCTGATCAATTCATCGAGTTTATTCAAAAACGTGATGCAAAACCAGAATTAATGCCTATCGAAATGAAAAACTTTGATGTAAAAGAACCTTTAGAAGTAGCTAAGATCATCTTAGATCATGAAAAGAAAGTAACTGAAAGAATTTACAAGATTCATGACGTGGCTAAGAAGAGCGATGACTATGCAACTGAAATCTTTATGCATCAATTTATCAACGAACAAATCGAAGAAGAAGAACTTGCTCTTGATATCGTAGATAATTTCACACTTGCTAAGGATAACATCGCAGCAAAGATTACTATAGACAGAGAACTAGGATCTAAATAGTTTTATTTATACGGCTGGATATATAGGGGGGACTTATGGTCCCTCCATTTTTAAAATTAAATATGCTCTTTTATTGTAATTATCTTGCAAAAAATATTTTAAAGAGTTATAATTATTACGAGAGATGAAATATTTTTATATATAAAGGAGGACAATATGCAAAAATCAATTACAAAAGATGTTCTTGCTAAGTTCAAAAAGTCTTATGATGAAGATTTTAGCAAGGCAGCACAAAATATGATAGCATCTGCTGGCATTATGGACGCTTCCATAAATTATGCAAAGCTTAACAAAAACCCAGATGTTTTCAAAAAAACTATCAAGATAGGTAAGATGACTAATCAAAGACAATCTGGCAGATGCTGGATGTTTGCTGGTCTTAACACTATCAGAGTAAATATGATGAAGAAGTTTAAGCTTGGTGATATTGAATTTTCACACAAGTATCTATGCTTCTTCGATAAGCTTGAAAGAGCTAATCAATATCTTGAAGACGTTATCGCACTTAAGGATAAAGACCTTGACGATAGGCTAAATAGAGGCGTTGTCTTCTATGCTGCTGATGACGGAGCTTGGTGGACAACATTTGCAAGACTAATCAGCAAATACGGTATAGTGCCTGAATATGTTTATCCAGATACAGCTGATGTTATGAGAACTGATAGCTTAATCTTTGTTTTAGACAAAAGATTAAAGATAGCTGCTAAAGACATTAGAAATGCAAAGACTGATGAAGAGATAGACGAGATTAAAGACAAGGCACTTAAAGATGTTTATAAGATCACAGCCATTGCCTTAGGTGTACCTCCAAAGAGATTCGATCTTATATTAAGAGATAAAGACAACGAGCTTATTGAGAGAAGAAATATCACAGCTATTGATTTCTACAGAGAATTTATGGCTGATGATATGAATGAATACGTTGAATTAGGTAACTATCCTGGCAAGGGCAAGGAAGAAAACAAGGTTTATGAAAGAGATTTCATTCAACAAAGAATTGGTGGTTCACTAAAATATCTAAACGTTTCAATGCAAAGAATGAAGGACATAGTCCTATCTATGCTTGATGAAGACGAAGTTATATGGTTTGCATGTGACGTTGGTAAGGATTCATTCGTATCACGTGACGGCGACGGAACTGGTCACCTTGTATATAATTTACTTGACAGAGACAGTTTATTTAATATTGACACAAAGCAAACAAAGGTAGAACGCATGGAAACTGAAGAAAGTGCTGCCACTCACGCCATGGTTATAGTTGGCTACGACAGAACTGATGAAGGACTTAAATTTAGAGTAGAAAACTCTTGGGGCGAAAAAGCAGGCATCAGAGGCTACCTAGTTATGGATGAAGCTTGGTTTGATAACTATGCATTCGAAATCATTCCAAAGAAAAAATACCTAAACGCACAAGAGCTTGCAGCACTTGATGAAGAAGCAATCAAGCTAATGCCATGGGAGCTATAGGAGGTAGAAGATGAGACAATTAAGCACAGATAAATTATATGAATTAGAAAAAGAATTTTTAGCTGACAAGAAGAATATCGTTGCAATGAACGCTGCCGTTCAAAGCGGTATCAGAAAAGTAGCGACAGACATTAACAAAATTAAAGAAAATCCATATAAGTTTAATATTGATATCAATAACGGTGACGTATGTAACCAAAAAGCATCAGGCAGATGCTGGATGTTTGCTTCACTAAACTTTATGAGAAATGTCATCATTAAAAAATATAAATTAGAAAATTTTGAATTATCACAAAGCTATCCATTCTTCTTTGATAAATTAGAAAGAAGTAACTACTACTTCGAAACAGTTATCGAAAAGGCAGATGAACCGATAGAAGATAGAGTAATGCAATATCTTATGGGCGACCCACTATGTGACGGCGGCCAATGGGATATGTTTGTAAACATTGTTAATAAATATGGTCTTGTGCCAAAATATGTTTATCCAGAAACAATCGCTTCATCAAATACAAGAGAGCTAAATAAGTACCTTTCAAAGATACTTAGAAAAAATACAGTTACTTTAAGAGAAGCAATTAAAGAAGGAAAGAGCAAACAAGAAGTAAATGCACTTAAAGAAGCTGCTCTACAAGACGTATTTAATGTGTTAACAGCAACACTTGGTAAGCTTCCAGAAACATTTGATTTCATTGCACATGACAAAGACGATAAGCTTATCGAAGAAAAGAATTTAACACCACAATCTTTCTTCAAAAAATATGTTGGACTAAATCTTGACGATTTCGTTTCAATCACAAACGCACCAACAAAAGATAAGCCATACAACAAGACATTCACAATCAAATACCTTGGCAACATCGTTGAAGGCAAAGAAGTTAAGCACCTTAACCTAAAAGTTGAAGACCTAAAGAAAGCCATCATTAAGCAATTGCAAGACGGTATGCCAGTTTGGTTCGGCTGCGACGTAGGTAAAGACATGTATAGAGGCGAAAAAGACGACAAGAGAGCAACACTTGCTAAAGACGTCATAGATTACGAAACACTATTCGATATAGATCTAGAAATTTCTAAAGAAGATGGTCTTGATTATGGCTACTCACTAATGACACATGCCATGACATTTACAGGCGTTGAAATGGATGGCACTAAGCCAGTCAGATTCAAAGTCGAAAACTCATGGGGCGATGAATTTGGTTACAAAGGCCACTTCGTTATGAGTGATGCATGGTTCGATAGCTTTGTATATCAAGCCGTAGTTAATAAGAAATATTTAACTAAGAAAGAACAAGAAGATTATAAGAAGAGTCCAATTGTACTAAAACCTTGGGACCCTATGGGATCCTTAGCTTAAAATTTTTGCTAAAACGCGCCCTTACGCTCATTCGCTTGTTCGGCAATGCTCGAGTACTTGTACGTACACTCCGCTTGCCTCAAAGCTCCATTTCGCGTAATCATCACGTTTTATCTAAAAATTTAGTACAGCGACTATTCATTGACACTATATAAAATAGCAAAATATATTTTTAGAGATCAAAGTTAATATTTGGTCTCATTTTTCCTACAAACTCTGTTTGGCGACGGATCGTTGACACGATAAAAAATTGATTAAAAATACCATTAGAGAGCAAAGATAATTTTTGCTCTCTTTTTTGCTTCGTCGGTCCACTTCGCTCAATTATATCAGTGCGAAGCACTAAGGTTCTCGCACATTTATGTGCGAGGTTCTTCTTTTTCGTGCAAACTCTGTTTGGCGACGGCTCATTGATACGATAAAAATTTTAATAAAATACCATTAGAGAGCAAATTAATTTTTGCTCTCTCTTTTGCTGTGTCTGTCCGCTTCGTACAATCAATACGTTTGACAGCGGGCCTATAACTGTTTGCTTATTGTTACAATTTAATGCTTAAGTTTATAGGTTGATTATTTCTCTTTTGCACATACCTAAGATATAGGCGTTAAAAGATACCTGTATTATATACGGTACAGGTATCTTTGTTTCTGATTAATTTACAGTTGAAAAACTATAGAGAATATATTTCTCTAACCTTATCAACTAAGAACTTTACCTTTCCTTCAGAAATAATTCCTTTAAAACTTTCATTATTCTCTATTGCATCTATATAAAAGCGAACAATCATATCGTCACTTCTATTTGGATTTGTAGATAATAATAAATTTTCATCAAGCCATTCTTCTATTTGATTAAAAAATTCATCGCCTTTTATCTTAAACGATTTTTCCTTACTCTCTATTAACAAATTGAGTAGTTTTTCCACATATTTACCAGCAAGTTTGAGATTATTATCGTCAATATAGTGCGTTGCCAAGGATAAATAGAAGTTTAAAACGATGGAAACATTTATCTGGGTAAGATTAAAAGTTTCTATTAAATCCTCCACTTTCTCTAATGTTTCAATCCAATCGTAATTATTCAAACTACTCTTCATCATAAGAAGGGTGATTAAATCGATTATGTTCTTATAAATCATTACTTGTAGTTTTTGATCTACTTCATTTTCTTTCTTCGTTTTTAAATAAGCTGAAGCCACTAAACAATCTTTTGATATAGATAGCATGTCCGAAGATGGCAAAATATTTAATGCTTCTTCCGATTTTCCTAAACTAATTAAACAGGCTGCCCTCAAGCTCAATGATTGTTCTTTTTGTATAGGATCTTTAGAATGCTCGCACACTCTTCTTAGTATATTATTTGCGTATTCTAGATATTCTTCTTTTTTTACATCATCAGTTGTTAAATCACAATGGTTCAAAATAAACAAAGACATATAGTATAGTAGTTCAAAGCAAGAATAGTATTGTTTAATTTTAATTTTTATATCTTCTACGATACTATCCATACCTGCATCCGAAACACGATCCTCTAAGTCTATATAAAATTTTTGTATTTGAGTTGGAGATAAGTCTGGGTCGTATCCTATTAATTCATCCACACTTATATTAAAGAAAGTGGCAAGTTTTGGTAGAAGTAAAATATCTGGATAGCTTTGACCTGTCTCCCATTTTGATACGGACGCTTTTGTTACCATCATGAACTCTGCTAATTCTTCTTGTGTTATACCTCTTTCTTTTCGCTTATGAAGAATATTTTCTCCAACTTTTAGCATTATATTTCACCTCCTAACTGATTTGTTTTTTGTTTATTACAGCAATCGAAATTGCGATACACAGTATAAGCAAAATACTGCCCGTAATAATCGGTACATAGTAGTCATCATATCCAGTTCCTTTTATAAGGTTCACAGGCTTTTCTATTAATGCGATAGGCATGTATTTAACAATTTCATCTCGAATGGATAATATAAGTTGAATCACAATCCCAATGGCTGTTAATATTAATGTTCCTATAACATTTCCTGAAATCACCCCAGCTAATATCTCTAAAGATATTAAAAATAGACCAAATATAAAAGGAAGTAAGGCTGCCATAAGTATATTTCTTATAGGAAATGAAATCCCGAAAAAGTACTTTGTGTAGAAATAAGTTATTATAAATGAGCAAAAGTAAGCTAAAAACCACAAAATAAAATTATAAAAAATCTTTGATAGCACAACTTGATACCTTGGAAGTCCCTTAGATAACAAATTAATCAATGGTCCCTTTTGGAATTCATTAGACATTTGACTACTTAATATAATGGCTAATCCAAACATACCTATTTGACTAATGTTTTTAAAGAATTGTGTCCAAGAGTCAATTTCTGATGGTGGTGCTACGTTAATATCTATGTTTCCTGTAGCTATGGATTGAAGTATCATGGGAGTTAATTTCGCTGTCAAAGGACTTATTAACCCGATAAACAAGAATAAGATAAAGGTAGAAATCATTTTTTTAGTCCTTGCACCTTCAATAGCTTCTTTCTTTAATAGAGATAAAAATATCCTCATGCTTTCGTCACCTCCAGAAAAATATTTTCTAATGTAGGTTCTTCTATTTTTATTTCTAGAGGAAATATGTTTAACTTATATAGCTCATATAAAATATCAATATCTTTTAGTTGATTCTCTTCGTCTGTTAAGTATAAAGTATCTCCTTTTTCATTTGTTACCAGATTTGAAAATTTATCTAGTGACTTAAATGCCTTTAGTTCTTTGTCAGACTTAAATCTAATTTTAATTGTGTTTATCCTCTTTATATTTTTTAGTTCATCTATCGAACTTTCTAGTACATTTTTTCCTTTATCAATCACCACAACATGATCACAGATTGCTTCAACATCCGATAAAATATGTGTAGAAAAAATGACAGTTGTAGAATCTTTTATTTTTAATATTATGTCTAGTATCTCTTTTCTTCCGAGTGGATCAAGGGCGGAAGTGGGTTCATCACATATTAATAATTTGGGACTATTTAACAAGGCTTGGGCAATACCCAAGCGCTGTTTCATACCTCTAGAATAGCCACTAATTCTTTTATTGACATCTCTTAATCCCACCAATTCTAAAAGTTCTTCGCTCTTGTTTTTAATTTCATTTTTGCTAAGACCAGTTATAGCCCCACATAGATTCAGATATTCCTTTGCTGTCATATAACCGTAAAATTCAGGAACATCTGGAAGATACCCGATAAAACGATTGGTTTTTGCCTGACCAAAGCTTACTTCTTCCCCAAAGACTTCAATAGAACCTTCATCCTTTTTCAAAAATCCTAAAATCATTTTCATTGTCGTAGTTTTTCCAGCACCATTTTTGCCTAAAAACCCAAAGATTGTATTTTCAGGAATCGACATGGATAATCCATTAATAATCGTATTTTTCCCAAAGGATTTATGAAGATTTTCGATTTTTAGTGCGTCCATTATTCGTCCTCCCTACCTATTGTTAAGTATAAGATAGGTCCAATAATTTGGATAAAAATAACTATTAAAATCCACAAGGTTCTGCTTCCAAATTTATATCTATCGTGTTTTAAAACATGACTTAAAGAATAAATCATAAGTGCAATTTCTAAAATAATAATAGGTATAAGTATCGGCAAGTATTCTCTAATAATATCTGGCATTTTTTACCCCCCCCTTTATTTGTATATATCATATCATTTTACTTAATCAACCGTCAAGAAACTATTAATTAACTTATCCTATTTTTATCAACTGAAAAGAAATTCTACTTTGTTTTATTATATATAAAAATAGCCTGCACAAAAATAAATTGTATTCAAACTTTTGCGCTTTGTTGGATAAGAGGAAGATTACGAGCGACTGACGGAGATGTACATACTAGTACTTCACTAGGAAGAAGCGAGCAATCTGTAAGATTAACTAAATTTGTGATAACGTCGTTCCATATTTTTTGATATCTGAAAATAAAGCCTAAATAGCAAATTGAACTCCATCCTTCTCGGTCGGCCCACTTCGCTCAATTATATCAGTGCGAAGCACTAAGGTTCTCTTCCATTTATGTGCGAGGTTCTTCTTTTGCCTACAGAATTAAATTACATCGATGAACAACTTAGCCCCTTCATATCACATGGAAGCCGTCGCAGTCTTGTCAAGAAAATAAGATGATGGGTCATAAGACTGTTGAAACCAATGGCTTTAGGATTTCAGAAGAAATCTTAAAAGTCATTTTTCTATTTGAATAATACCTTGTGAGAACATTTTAAGTGTAGATTATTGCAGGGTGTGTAGACACTATGTATATTTTAGGGGGAGTTAACAGGATGGACCAGGACTTGACAAGTGAAATAATCAGTAAAATATTGGATATAACAGCTTTTATGAAAGCTTAAGATTACATAAAAATGCCAGAGAAGGTAAACATTGAAGCCTTTGTAAGGCTATCAGATAACGAAAGAGATATCTATGAGAACTTAAAATAAATGAAGACCTTAAAGAATGGAATCAAGGTAAAATTCCTGTAGCCATTACCCATCCAGCATCTGCTGGTCATGGACTTAATCTACAAGCTGGATATGATTAGTACACAGTTCAGAAAAGAGTGAATGAGATGGTTCAATATTAAATAAATGATGTTTGGCATATCTAATTTTATATAATTTCAATCTCTATAGTTTGCGTGGATATCTATCAGCATACTTGACAAAATCCGACTATTATAGTATACTATAGCAAATATTAAAAAGAAAGGTGGGAAAATTGTGAAGTTATTTCTTCAAGTGTCTCCATTGGCAACTGCCAAGGCACAATGTGTTTGCAGTCAATTTTTGATTGTCTAAAAAAATTAAACATTTTGAAAGGAGAAATAATGGAAACAATAGTATCCGCTTTATTAGTTTTTGTCTCTACATCAATTGACTACTTAGTTGTTTTGACTATCTTATTCGCCAGTCAAGGCAAGAAAGGTTTGAAATCAATTTATGCAGGACAGTATTTAGGTACAGGACTGCTTGTTCTGGTTAGTCTTATAGCCGCTTACTTTTTAAATTTTATTCCACAAGATTGGATTATCGGACTCCTTGGTCTAATTCCACTAGGTCTTGGTATAAGATCAATTTTTGTGGATGAAGATATTGATGAAGAAGATATCGAGGGAAAAATTACCAGAGATGGATCAAAAATCTTAGCATTTACAAGCTTAACAGTGGCAATGGGTGGAGATAATTTAGGAATTTATATTCCCTATTTTACAGGAAAGAGTTTGATTGAGATTAGTATAAGTTTAGTAATATTTGCGTTAGGTATTTTAGTTCTATGCAAATTATCTCAAAATCTCGCCTCAATTTCTGCTATCGGAGAAACTGTAGAAAAGTACGAAAAAATAATTGTACCAGTCGTGTTTATTGGGCTCGGTCTCTATATATTGATTGAAAATGGAACGATTAATTATCTCATTTCCCTAATCACAAGTTAATAGTTATTTTTATATTTCAGACCTATTAAAGGAAATCTTTAGTAGGTCTTTTCAGGCCAGTGCGAAGCACTAAGGTTGTTAAGTCCATGCACCAAGAGAACGAGTGAAATGAAGTTCGATTGGCTATGCATGCCTTATGCCAGAGTTTACAAAGAGACGGAACGTAGTGAACGTCGATTTGATTAAACTTACGGCCAGGACACATCCAAAACGAAGTTTTGATGATGGACGAGGTTCTTCTTTTTCCTACAAACTCTGTTGGGAGACTATTCATTGACACGATACAAAATAGCAAAATATATTTTTAGAGAGCAATTTTGCTCTCTTTTTTGCGTCTTAACACATATAAACTTAGTTATTATGGGTATAAGGATTATATATAAGAATGATAAAGTCAGTTGCTAGGGAGGATATATGATAGATATTTTGAAAAAATCGTTGCTATTTAAAGGCATGAAAAGTGAAGAAATTGAAGATTACCTAAACTTCGCAAAGGCCAGCGTGAAAAATTTTAAGCGTGGAGAGAGTGTATTCATTGCTGGTGATTATGTAAAGGAGCTTTATATCTTGCTATCTGGTGAGGTTGCTGTTGAGAATATAACTCAGAGCGGTAAAAAAACTATAGTCAATGTCTTTGACAAGCCTGGCACTGTATTTGCTGAGGTGTATCTTTTTGTAGATGAACCTTTGCATCACTATGCTAGCGCTACTAAAGACACTTCGCTTCTTATTATAAAGAAAGATTTTATTGTAAGTCAAGAAGATAATTATAAGATGATAATAAATAATATCATTAGCATACTTGCAAACAAAGCCTACTATCTAAACAAGAAGCTTATGATATGCACGGCTAAGTCTATTCGTAACAAGATTATCAATTACCTTCTGATTATTGACGAGGGAGGCTTTATTAAGCTGCCATTTAACAAGACTGCCTTTGCAGAATTTTTAAGTGTACCAAGGCCATCTTTATCAAGAGAGCTGTCGCAGATGAAGGCTGAGGGGCTTATCGAAGAAAGGGATAATAAAATATATTTTTCTAGAACAAAGCTAGAAGATTTATTATAGAAAAAAACCATTGAACAGAGTTTATCTGAACAATGGTTTTCTTTTTGTTAAATATTCTTATGCGAAGAACTTTGCTAGATCTTCATCAACACTTGAGTTTGGAGCTATGCCAAATTTTTCCACTAATATATTAACTACATTGTCGCTTAAGAAAGCTGGTAGTGTTGGTCCAAGGTGTATGTTTTTTACGCCAAGTGAAAGCAGTGCAAGTAAGACTATGACAGCTTTTTGCTCGTACCATGCGATATTGTAGACTATAGGTAAGTCATTGATATCATCAAGGCCAAAGGCATCCTTAAGTGCTAGCGCTATCATTGCTAAGCTGTAAGAGTCGTTACATTGACCTGCATCCAATACTCTTGGTATACCTGCTATGTCTCCGAGATTAAGCTTGTTGTAGCGATATTTTGCGCAGCCAGCAGTTAGTATTACAGTATCCTTTGGAAGTTTTTCTGCAAATTCTGTGTAGTAGCTTCTTCCTTTTTGTCTTCCATCGCAGCCGCCCATGACAACAAATCTTTTGATTGCTCCTGATTTAACTGCATCTACAACTTTGTCTTTAAGTGCAAGAACTTGATTGTGTGCAAAGCCACCTACTAGCTCGCCTTCTTCGATTTGAACAGGCGCCTTGCATTTTTTAGCATGCTCAATGATTTCTGTAAAGTCCTTGTGACCGTTCTCGTCAGCTTTGATGTGTTTACATCCTGGGAAGCCAGCGGCTCCTGTTGTGTATATCCTATCTATATAATCAGTTTTTGGTGGCACTATACAATTAGTCGTAAATAGTACTGGTCCATTAAACTTTTCAAACTCTTCTTTTTGCATCCACCAGCTATTGCCATAATTACCTATGAAGTGCTTGTACTTTTTAAACTTCGGATAGTAGTGTGCAGGCAGCATCTCTGAGCGAGTGTAAACATCAATACCGCTTCCTTCAGTTTGTTCAAGCAGCATCTCAATATCCTTTAAGTCGTGGCCGGATATAAGTATACCAGGCTTATCACTAACGCCGATATTAACTTTTGTGATCTCTGGGTTACCATAAGTTTCAGTGTTTGCCTTATCAAGCAGGGCCATGGCCTTAACGCCGTATTCACCAGTTTTCAATACTGTTTCATATAGCTCGTCAATTGGAATTTCTACATCTATGAATCTTGCAAGTGTTTCTTGAATAAAGATATCAATACTTTCATCATCATAATTAAGAGTGTTAGCGTGCTTCATATACGCACTCATACCCTTGATACCGTATGTAGCTAGCTCCTTTAGTGATCTTTGATCTTCATCTTTAGTTACTAAAACACCGACTATTTCTGCTAAAGCCATAAGCTTAGCTCTGTCCTTGTCAGAGTAAAGACTTAGCTTGCGTAGCTTAGATTTATCATTTAATTTAGCTAGTAGTTCATCCTTAGCTTCAATAGTTTTTACGACTTGATCAAGTATCATGTCTAAGTCAAAATTTGCATTGGTAATGGTGATGAACATGTTGTAAGTAACCATGTGATTGTACTTTTTATCTATAGTGTAGTTTTCACCTCTAAGATTATTTAAAACATCACAAAGTAGTTTAGTTGTATAAACAAGTAGGTCTTGCGCGCTGGCAACATCCGCCTTTTTACCGCAGACACCAGCCTTAGTGCAGCCTTTGTTGTTTAAAGTTTCTTGACATTGGTAACAAAACATAATTTTCCTCCTTTAATTTTTCATTTTCTATTTTGTCTATATTTTATACTTAAGAAAGTCTTCTTTCTGTAACATATCTTACACTATAAAAAAGTTTTAGAATAATACTTATAAAATATTAAAATCTTTTTGTGCTTGAATTTTTTCTTCTAATTATTTAGCAAAGCAAAAAATTGATTTCGAGAAAAATTATGAAATTGGTTTGGATTAGATGAAAATAAACTTTTGCGAATAGGATTGATGAATAAGGCGAAGTATAACGAGCGACCGACTGAGGTGTACATAAAAGTACTCCGTAAGGAGGAAGCGAGCGCACGAGCCTTAGTCGCAATCATAACGCGAAAGTTCTAATTATTGACAATTAGAGGGCTTTGTGTTAATATTAATACGAGGTGTAATATGCTATTCATCGATCAACTAGACCGTATAACAAGTGAATATCCTGACAAAGTAGCCATCGTTGACAAGGAGAAGTCCATAACTTTTAGTGAGCTTCGTGCGAGGGCTATTAGTCTTGCAAGTGAGATACATAAAATTCATCCACAAACGAAGCGTCCCATCATGGTTGAGACTGACAGACTACTTGAGACTATAATCTCATTTTTCGCGGTTCTTTACAGCGGCAACTTTTACGTGCCCATCGATGCGGCTATGCCTCGTGAGAGGATTGAGACTATCAAAAAGCGTCTCGAGAGCACTTTAGGTATTTATCATACGAAGAATATTTTCGAAGATTATGCTCTTCACTATGACTTTAGCCATGATTATGGCTGCGATGAGGCGGCTCTTGAAGTGATCAGAGCTAAGATGATAGACGCAGATCCTGTTTATGTTTTATTCACATCTGGTACAACTGGTGAGCCAAAGGGCGTTGTTATCAGTAATTTCATGATCGTGGACTTACAAGATTGGCTAGAGAAGACTTTGAAAATAAACGAAAACGATAGGCTTGCAAATCAAACGCCGCTCTTTTTTGATGCGTCGCTTAAGGAGCTTTGCCTATTTACTAAGACTGGAGCGACTTTATACTTAATGGATCCGAAGGACTTTTTATTTCCAGTCAAGGTGGTCGAATATTTAAACGAAAATAAAATAACTGCTATACTATGGTCGGTGTCGGCGCTTAATATTCTTGCAAATTCAAATGTTTTTGATATAGATAAACCAAAATACTTAAGGCTAGTTACTTTTGCTGGCGAGCAAATGAGCGCGCAAAAGCTGAACATCTGGCGCAAAGCTGCAGAGGCTGAGTACTTTAACCTATATGGACCGACTGAAGCGACTTGCGACTGCTGCTATTACAAGGTTGATAGGGATTTTCAAGATGATGAGATCATCCCCATTGGCAAGGCTTGTGAGAATATGGAGGTAATGATACTTGATGGCGACAAAGAAGCTGACGAGGGTGAGCTTGTTATCAGGGGTAGAGGCGTTTCTTACGGCTACTACAATAAACTTGATCAAACTGAGAAGGCTTTCGTGCAAAACCCACTAAACAAGGCATATAGAGAGATTGTCTACAGGAGCGGCGACTTTGTTAGAAGAAATAAGTTTGGCGAGATAGAATTTTTGGCAAGGAAGGACAATCAGGTCAAGGTCTTTGGCCACAGAATCGAGCTAGACGAGATAGAAAGACAGGTATACGCCATGGGCATACACGAGGCGAGCGCTGTTTTTGATAAAGAAAATGAAATCATAATTTTGTTTTACTCTGGAAAGGAATTTTCGAGGAAGGAATTTAAGGACTTTATCCTTGAAAGGCTGCCAAAGTACATGCTTCCATCGAAGTTTGTGCACATGGACGCTCTTCCTAAGACGCAAAACACTAAGATAGATAAGAAGAGGCTTTTAGAAATTTATGAACGTGGAGAAGTTTAATAGAGTAGAGGAGCTTGAGATTTTAAAATCTTATGAGGGCTCCATCACAAATGATTACATGAATACTTCGCTATATGAAGCCAATATAGCTAGGCTCTACTACATAAAAGGCTATAGGAATTTCTATGTCCTAGTCAAAAGAGAGGGCTATTACAAGCTTTATTATTATATAAATGATATCAATGAAAAATTTGATGCGAAGGGCACTTTTGTGAGCGAAATCGTTTCTAAACTAATGGATGAGACGCTTGAAAATATAGGTTTTGAGCTATATAAGACAAGAATTAGACTGCGTTTAACACATAAAGAGCCTTATGAATCAAAGCGAGTTAAATACATTGACGACGCAGAATTTATTTACGAGGCGCTTCAAAGCTTTGACGAGTACTCAGGCGAGAGGCTTAGTATGGTAGAGGTCAAGGAGCGCATAGCGAAAAAACTTTTCATAGGGATTGATGACGCTGGCTTTATCGAGTTTAGCACGGATGCGTTTAAGGACAGTATCGAGCACTTCTACATAGACTCAGCTAAGAGGGGCGAGGGACTCGGCACAGAGATCTTGCGCCATTATCTTGGATGCGTTTCTAAGAAAAAACGCGTCAATGTGTGGACTGATGAAGGCTCGAGAGCGATAAAACTATACCATAAACATGGATTTAAAGAGGACGGACTCAAGTCCTATGTATATATTTGGAGGGAAGACCAATGAAAGAAAAATTAAAGAAATCATCGAAGACGTCACTGGAGAAGCAGTTGAGGACACAACTGAAATCATCGAAGAAGGCATACTAGACTCTTTCGACATAGTGACTTTAGTCATAGAATTAAACGACGCTTTTGGCGTTAAAATACAAGTTTCCGAGCTATTGCCAGAAAATTTCGCAAACGTTTTAGCGATAGAGAAACTAATTAAATCATTGCAATGAGTTTTACAAGCTTCACTTTCATAGTATTTTTACTATGTTCCTTTATTGTGTTTAAACTTGCTAAGTACAAGTGGCAGGCGCTTTTACTCATCTCTTTAGCTTATTATGCAAGCTTTAGTGTAAAGGCCTTTGTCTACTTAATCTTTGTAATTTTAAGCACTTATTTTTCTGCCATTTATCTAGAAAAGCATAAGAATAAGCTCGTTTTGGCTATCACACTCATTTTGAATTTTGGTATGCTAAGTCTAGTTAAGTTTACTAGTGTCAATATTTTCCAGAACTTTATTCCGCTTGGCATTTCATTTTACATCTTCATGGCGAGTGGCTACGTGATTGACGTTTATAGAGCGAAGTACGAGGCGCAAAAAAACATTTTCAAGTACTCGCTCTTCGTTTCATTCTTCCCGCAAATGATGCAAGGACCTATTTCGCGCTACGATGATATTTCTCATGGCCTTTACAATGATGATAGTAGTGCCACAGACATTTCTTATGGTCTTATGCTCATTCTTTATGGCTTCTTTAAGAAGCTTGTCATTGCCGATAGGGCAGCGGTTTTTGTGAACAAAGTTTTTACCGAGCCAGATTTATATTCGGGCATTTTCGTTTTTATTGCAATTATATTTTATTCAATTCAAATTTACTGTGACTTCTCAGGCGGCATCGACGTCGCAAGAGGTGCAGCCTATTTATTTGGTGTGAAGCTTGACCGAAACTTCAAAAGGCCATTCTTTGCGACAAGCCTTGCGGATTTTTGGAGACGCTGGCACACAAGCCTTGGCTCGTGGATGAAGGACTACGTTTTCTACAGTCTATCGCTATCAAAGGCTTTCGTGTTTATCAATAAAAAGTCAAGAAAGCACCTTGGCCGCAAATTTGGCAAGTACTTAACACTAAGTATAGCAAGCTTTGTTGTTTACTTCATCATAGGTATATGGCATGGCGCTGGTCTAAACTTTTTGGCCTTCGGTCTATATAACGGTACCATAATCAGCTTGGGACTTATTTTTGAAGATAGATTTAAAGCCTTCAGAAATAAAATCGGCTTAAAAGATACTTCACTTATTTATAGAATAACAAAAATATTTTCAACACTGATGATAGTCTTTGTAGGCAGGTACTTTACAAGATCTGCTGGTCTTAGAACAGCTCTTCACATGATGAAGAAAACCCTTGTCGATAGAGGTTTCAGACACGCAGCGACTGGTCTAAGTAGGCTTGATTACGCCGTTATACTTATTTCGCTTATCATAGTCTTCATCATTTCACTCGCTGAAGAAAAAGAAATTGATGTGAAAGAAAAAGTTCTTAAGATTAAGCCAATCTATTTATTCACAGGACTACTTATATTTATGGCCTTTGTCGCATACTTTGGCGTATTTGCGAGCGGCTTTACAAAAGTAGACTTTATCTATAGAAATTATTAGGTGATTATATGAAAGAGAAAAAATTCATCACAATATTTTTTGTATGCATCTTAATTCTTGCTCTAGTCGTAGCCATTTTAAATGTGCTAGCTGACCCATTTAACGTCTTTGGTGATAGATTTACTAAGTGGTATACTTATGATTTTACACAAAATCCAAGGACAGCCAAGATTGAGTACATCAAGGGAAAAGATTACAAGAACTTTATCTTGGGCGCAAGTGGTGCCTCATCCATTCCCACAGAGGAGCTTGAGAAATATACTGGCAAAAAGTATTTTAATCTATTTTCATACGGCGCGGACCTTTATGTTGTTGAGAAGAATTTAGATTATATTTTGAAAAATTATGAGGTGGAGTCAGTTATACTGCCGCTTTCGATACCATCGGCTCTTAGATACAACGGAGAGAGGACTTCACTAAACTACTACATGAATCCGGATGTTTCTGGCGAGAGCAAAATTTTGTTTTATTTGAGATATCTTTTTGCTAATCCGAGAAATGCGATTGAAAAATTTAGGGCAATGGGCAAGAGGTCGCTTGTTCAAGAGAGCTTCGACGTCTTTAGCCTTGATGGTTCTTATGACAAGAGCCAAAGGGACATCGAGTACATCGGCAGCGAGAAGGATTACAAGGCGGAAAAAGGCTTTAATAAGGACTACACAAAGCTTAAGATGGCTCATGCAAATGATGCGCTTGAAGCAATTAGGCGCATGAAAAAAGCTTGTGACGATGCTGGAGTCAAGCTTACAATGCTTTTATGTCCTATGTATAAGGACGAGACTGCTCGCTATGACAAAGCAGAGGTAGAGAGCTATTACAAGGGACTTGCAGAGATCAGCCCTTTCTGGGACTTCACAGGAACTGAGTACGAGAACGATCCGAGATTTTTCTACGACCCAGCTCACTTCAGAAACGCCCTTGGCAAGATGATGCTCGAGACTATTTACGCTGGTCGCAAGGACTTTGGCCGCTACGTAGACAAGGTAGAGGCACCTTTATATACAGAGGCAAAGCCCGATGCGAGAGAGTTTTACATTTTCGAGCTACACCACATAGACAAGGACCCGAAAAACGCTTACATCATCACAAAAGAAAAGTTTGAGAGCGTTTTGAAATATTTAAAAGAAAATAATATTGCCACAGTCTCATTTAAAGATTTATATGACTATGTTAATGGCGATGCAGATCTGCCTGAAAAGTTCTGTATCATCACCTTTGACGATGGCTATAGATCAAATTATACCGAAGCCTATCCATTATTAAAAAAATATGGATTGAGGGCAACAATATTCCCAGTTGGCAAGACCATGGGGCTAAATAAATATCCAGATACAGATAAAGATATCTACGAGCACTTTAGCGCGGCCGAGGCAAAAGAGATGTCAGATGTGATTGAGTTTGGCTCACACACATACTGGATGCATCAGGCATATCCTAGTGATAAATACACATTCAGAAGGACTGCGAAGAGACTTCCGGGCGAGAGCGAGGAGACTTACGTCAAAGCATTTAAAGAGGATACTGCCAAGTACAAGGCGCTTTATAAAGAATTTGCGGACGGCGAACCACTTGTATTTGCTTATCCAGAGGGCGACTTCGACGGTCTAAGCGAGCTGATTGCTGAAGAAGTCGGCTACAAAGTCACTTTAGGCGTTAAGCCAGGCAAAAATTACATCGTGCGCGGTCTGCCTGAAACGCTTAAAAAGCTTAAGAGAATTAATATAGATGAAAAAACAGATATTAGTGAATACGAGTAAAAATTTTAGGCTAATGGAACTCACTTCACCAAAAGATTTAAGTGAATTAAATTTAGCTGAGCCAGTAATTTTCAAATTGTACATGGATTTAGTAAATATAGATGATTTTCAAAAGCACTTAAGTTTTTTAAATTTGGCAAAGCTAGATGAAATAAAAAATGAGAGAGAAAAAATTCGCTTTATAAAGACAAGAGGCCTAGTCAATAGTCTTTTTTCGCTAGATAATATTGAAGCGGAGCCTATTTGGCAGCAAAATAAATATGGCAAACCCTATATAGCTGGCTGGAACAAAGATTTTAGCATTTCCCATAGCACAGACATTTCAGTAGTGGGACTTGCAAGTGAAGCAATTGGAGTAGATATAGAAGACGATAGCCGTGATATAGAGCTAGAAAAGTTTAAAAGAACAAAATTTTTGAACTTTGATGAGGGCGCTTATGAGAGTAAAGAAGAATTTCTTATGCGCTTCACAGCCCTTGAAGCTTATCTAAAATACATCGGCAAAGGCTTTCATAAAGATGCGAGGACCATTAGCGTAAGGAAAGTTAATGACGGCATAGTGATTGACGACGGCGGACTAATTAAAGCAGAAGTGATTATGGATGGCGGCTATACCATTAGCATGGTTATGAATAAAAAAAGAAGGTAAATTATGGACAGAGAAAAAGTAAAAGAATTATTTGATAAATATACAAAAAAGTTACGCATAGTGCCTGAGTGGGACATAAGGCTTGAGTTTATCGAAGATCCTGAATGGAAAAAGACGGGCGATTTTAAAATTGACCCTACAGACAAAAAGGCGGTACTTATGCTAAACGCAGTAAATCCAAAGGACGAGAACATCGAAGAAACCATAGTTCATGAGCTAATGCACATAAAGATGTATCCACTCGATCAAGTTTGTGAATCTGTGATTATAAATATGTTTGACGAAGGGAGCAAGGCGCAAAATTTTGCTTATCAAGAGTTTTTCACAGCGCTTGAGGTGACAGTCGAAGAGCTCGCAAAGTGCTTTTTATACGAGTTTGGCGAGAACAAAGAGCTCTCATACGGAAGGATGAGTAAGATTAAGTCTTTCAATGAGCTTTATGATGGATTAAATAGTATTGAATAAAAAATTTGGCTCTTTACTTATTAAGTAGAGAGCTTTTCTTTGCCTTGAAAATTATTATCTCTAGTGATATAATTAACTAAAGAGGTGGACTATGGCGGATATTATTGAGTTCAAGGGCAAAATTGAACTAAAGGACGATATAAATGCGCTTAGAGAGGAGCTTGTAAGGCTCGTTGAGGAGCGCGACAATTTAATATACACGGCTTGTCCTAACATCAAGATGAGATATATGGTCAAGGTGGGCTACCTCGAGTACAAACTTTATGAATTAAGCCTTAATTATCAAAGGCTTAAGAGAAAGAAAGAGCTCATTCAAGCGAAGGTCTATAAAGAGGAAAAAGTCAGTGTTATAGAGATAGACGAGATTCTTGACAAAGAGTTTGAAAAATATAAGGAAGACCTTGAAGAAAAGCTTAAGGAAGTAAACGAGTCAATCAAGAGAAGCGAAGGCAAGTTCTTATCTGATGTCGAGAGCGAAGACCTTAAGGATATGTATAGAAAAGTCGTTAAAAAGCTGCATACAGACCTTAACCCCGATGTCACTGAGGCTGAGAAAGAACTTTTTGTAAGAGCGGTCGAAGCGTATAAAGCTGGTGACGTTGCTAGCATGAAGCTTATCTATGTAGTTTCTGGCGCTGATGAAGAGAAAAAAGATGATGAGCTTAAGCTAAAAACTGTCTTGGATATGGCTGAGGAGAAGGCTCGTCTCGAAAAACTTGTAGAAAATATCAAAAAGAACATGGATGAGATCAAGAGCCGCTTCCCATATACACTTAAGATATATCTTGATGATGATAGTCTTATGAAGAAGAGGCAAGATGAGCTTAGTGAATCGATACAAGATTATAAAAACGCAATAATGGATTTAGAAGAAGCTATAGCAAAGCTATTGGAGGAGAAAGATGAGTGATTTAGTTAAAAAAGACGATGGCGGCGGCCTTTTAGGTGTCTTGCATGGCACCGGCGGTCTTGTCGTTCCAAAGCCATTCGAGCGTGAGATATATCTATTTACCACGCATGTCGCAGGCACGACGCATGTTGACAATATCTTCGAGATAGAAAAGCATTTGAATATTGACGATAAATTATTATTTTTCAGAGAAGATAATCCTCATGATGATAAGGCCATTCGCGTAGAAACACTTCAAAAGGAAAAGATTGGTTATGTACCAAGAGGCGATAACGCAGTATTCTCAAGGCTTATGGACGCTGGCAAAGAGCTTTACGCAAGGATTAAGGATAAAGAGACCGTTGATGAATGGCTTAGGATTGAGATGGACATATATTTAAAAGACTAGCATACATAAAATAAGGAGGATTAAAATGAAAGATACAGAAAAAAGTATGCCAGTTTTTGGCGTTGGACCGATTTTTGTGATAACAACAGTTTTAGTCACTGTTATCTCAGTCGTTTTGAATAGAAGAGGCACACTTGTCAATGGCAAAATCACAGGCGAAACATGGATATTCACAGCACTTGAGATAATTTTCATAGCGCTAGGCGCATATCTATGGTTAGCCTCAGTCATCGGTTCAAAAATAAATAAAAATGCAAAAGAGGGTAAACTCATTACAACCGGGGTCTATGGCATAGTCAGAAACCCAGTTTATTCAGCATTTCTAGCCATATCCACAGGAGTAATCATAGGCGAGAGAAATGCAGCACTCTTTGTAGTGCCACTAGTTTTATGGATGTTTTTAACAATACTTATGAAAAATACAGAGGAGAAGTGGCTTTATCAAAATTTTGGCGAAGAATATCTAGCGTATAAAAGAAGTGTCAATAGAGTGATACCTTGGTTTAGAAAGAAATAAAAATTATAGAAAACCTTTTTAAATTGATGTATTTATCTTAATAATTTAAGCGGAAAGGAATTTATATAAAATGTATTACAATTATGAATGGATAAATGATAATATTTGTGTTCATGATTCTCATGATATAAATTTTGAGCCAATAAAAGCGAAAAGATTCTTTCTAATAGTTCATCATACTAAAAATGAAAAACGAGTAAATGAAGCGGCACAAAAAATTATAAGTGCAAATTATGACTATATAAGCATATTTGGCGAGATGGCACCTTTTTGGGAAAAAGCTATAGAGAAGTTTAATGATTATAATTTAAAGGTTTTATACGATGAATATAGAAGAGTAAATGAAAATATTTGATTTTAAAACTGGTATCCATTTTTTATAGGTTATAAGGAGTATAACGTTATATAATATAAATAAGTAAAAGGAGGTCATATCAATTATGAACGCATTAATTGTATTAGATGTACAAAAAGGAATTTTAAAGAAAAAAGATTTCTCAAACACTTTAAAGAATATTAGCTTATTAATAAATGATTTTAAGAGCAAAGGAGATATCGTACTCTTAACACAACACTTCTCAGACGATAGCGATAGTCCGTTTTATAAAGGATCCAGCGATGTAGAATTGTTAGATGAATTTAGAGAAGCTGCCGATTATGTGATATCAAAATCATCATGTAATCCATTTCATAATACAAATCTTCAAGAAATATTAAGTGAAAACAAAGTATCAAAAGTATATATCTGTGGTTTTAACACAGAATATTGCTGCTTGTTTAGCAGTATCCTATCTTCTGATAGAGGTTATGAAACAGTATTTGTAGAGGATGCCTGTGGAACTCTTGGGGATGAGGAAATATATGAAATGCCAGGACTAGATGTAAATGATTTTATTGGCTCAATTCTTAATTGGTCAGGAGAAGTAGAAGTATTATATACAGATGAATACTTCAATGGCGTAAGCGAAGAATAAAATTATAGTAAATAACTATCTTCAAAGAATTAAGAATAGTTGGTATTAGGGGTAAATGACAATGAAAATTAAAAATTTTTTATTTAAAATAGTCTTATTAATATTTTTGACAGTGGCTTTTAGCAAAGGCACATACGCATCTAGCGATATAAGTCTAAATCAAAAGGAAATAGACGCGATTGTATCAGAGCTTGAAAAAGCGCCTAAACCAGTTCTTGGCTACCACTTTGAATACGGCTCGCACAATATATCTTTCGACAAAACCAAAGATCACTACGTCATCGTTTACATTTCAAATGACAATGCAAGTGGCTTTGTAGGTGTTATAGATACTGAGGAAAAAAGCGTCAATATACCATTTAAGTATAAAGACATATATTTTTTGCCTGAGAATAAACTCCTATTGGCAGAAAAAGATAAGTCCGATATAGATCAAAAGTATTTTATATCAGATATGAAAGGCGCCTTAACGCCTGCACATTTCGATGGCATGGTAAGCGCAGTAGATGAAGCTGGATACATTACCCTTTCTAAATATTTAAAAGTAGATGCAAAAAACGAACAAAACGTATTAAACGAAAAAAGTGAGTCAATTAAAGAAACACTTGTTCCTAAACTAGCTTTACTTGACGATAAGCAAAATATGGTCCTAGATTTTATTATAGATGAAGTTTGGCCATCAGGAATAGTTTTTGAAGACGACTACGCCATCGTTAAAAGCAAGGCAAATGAATGGTACGCTGGCTCTCAGTCAACTACAAATAATGCAAAAAGCGGCGTGATCGATAGAAGCGGAAAAGTACTTATACCATTTGAGTATGATAGGATAGAATATCTTGGCAAAGGCAAGTTCGAAGCATACAAAAATAATAAAAAATGTAGCATCGATTTGAACAAGAGTGAAAAGATTAAAGATTGGCAAAAAACATCAGCTTGGGCAGAAAAAGAGATTATGAGAGCCATAGGCGAAGGACTAGTTCCTGCAATACTTCAAAATAATTATCGTGACGATATAACGAGAGGCGAGTTTTGCAGCATCGCCGTAAAGCTATACGAGAGCATGACAAAAAAAGAAATTTCAGGCAGAGTTAAATTTGATGACAACGTTTTGCTCTCAGTTGAAAAATTAGCCTACGAAGGCATAATACATGGCCTTGGCAATAATAAATTCAATCCAGATGGCAAAATAAAAAGAGAAGAAGCCGCAGTGATTTTGTCAAAACTAAGCGAAAAGCTTGGGATGAATTTAGCATCAGGCGATATTAGCTTTACAGATAGCCAAAGCATCTCCACTTGGGCAATAGACGACGTCAAAAAAGTTTATACTGCAGGAATTATGCAAGGAGTAAGCGAGAAAAGATTTTCACCAAAAAGCCATTATACAAAAGAGCAGGCAATTGCGACATTGATAAGAATAAAAGATAAATAAGATGAGGATAATAGATGCCAAGTTTTGAGACTGGCATCTATTTTTTATTGAACAATTTATCTATATGTAGTATAATATATTTATAAAATAAAAAATATACATATATGTAGCATATAATAATTTGAAGGAGGATATATATGAATTATAGTGCAGATAAACCTATAGTAAGTAAAGAAGGAGATTTATTAGGAAGATCAACATTTTCAAATAAATTAGCGAAAGCTATATACGAATATAATGATGATTCAGGATTAGTAATTGGTTTATTTGGTAAGTGGGGTACAGGTAAAACATCTGTAATAAATATGGCAGAAGAAGAACTCTTAAGACTTTCAAAAACTGATGATAACAAGCCATTAATTGTTAAATTTTCTCCATGGAATTATTCAGATCAAGATAATTTAATTAGCTTGTTTTTTCATAGTTTAAACAATAAAATACAAAATAGTGGCAATAAAAAAATAAAAGATACATTAGGTAATTTATTTAAGAATTATTCAGATGCTGTTGACGGATTAGCAGTTATACCAACAATTGGACCAGTGTTAGCCCCAGTGCTAAAAACTTTACTAAAAGTAACAGGTGATAATTTTACAAAAGCGCCTGATTTGGATGAGAGTAAAGAAAAACTTAAAAAGGCATTATTAGAAATTTCTAGCAAAATTGTAGTTGTTATTGACGATATAGACAGATTAAATAATTCTCAAATAAGAGATATATTTCAATTAGTAAAACAAGTTGGGGACTTTCCTAATGTGATATATGTATTACTAATGGATAGGGAAGTTGTTAGTAGTGCTTTAAAAGAAGTTCACAATATCGATGGCAATGAATATTTAGACAAGATAATTCAAGTTCCGTTTGAAATACCTGATATAAGTAAAGAAAAGCTATATTCAATATTACAAAAGAAGATTAAAAACGTTTATGAGAATCTACCTATTAAAGTTAAAATTGATCAA
Organism: Fenollaria massiliensis; assembly: GCF_000312505.2. Taxonomy (GTDB): domain Bacteria; phylum Bacillota; class Clostridia; order Tissierellales; family Peptoniphilaceae; genus Fenollaria; species Fenollaria massiliensis. The sequence continues at coordinate 85,560 of NZ_HG326226.1, forward strand.
ACATATATGAGATATGTATTAGATGATTGCGTTTATCCATACGTAAAAACATTAAGAGATGTAAATAGAATTATTAATATTTTTCAATTTAAATATGGGGCATTATATGAAGAAACTGCTTTTGAGGATATGCTTGCGCTTACAACAATTGAAGTTAAGGAACCTAAATTATATAATTGGATTTATGACAATAAAGACAATGTTTGTGGCGGTGTCAATCACGCTTTCTTTAAATTAAAAAACAAGGATATTAGTTATCGTACATTGTATGAAAACGAATTCAATGCTAATGGAATATATTCAAATGCTGCTATTAATTTTCTTAAAACAATATTTCCAACATTTGCAGATGATATCAATGAACATGTATATAAATATGTAAATAAGGATGATACTCGTGCTGGAATGAGAATATCACATGAGGAAAAATTTGATTTGTATTTTTCTTTTGATTTAGAAGCTGTTCAAGTATCAAGAAAAATAATAGATGAAAGCATTCATGATTATGATAAAGAGCAACTTATAGAAACTATAAAAAATATAAATAAAAGTGGAGAAATAAGATATTATTTAGAAGAGCTTAAATCTTTAATAGAATATGTACCAAATGATCGTTTACATTTACTATCATCTGTAATACTTAGTTTGATAGGAGAATTTAAAGATGAGAAAAGAGACGAGATTTTTAGTTTGTCAGCAAATAATTTGATTTATTGCATTTTAAATGATTTTTTCAAAAGATTTAGTGATAGTTCGGAGGGTTATGAAATTATTAAGAGTTCACTTGAAAAAGCTGACAAGGATAGTATCGGCGAATTTGCTATAATTATTAATAGGATAGAACTTTCTTATGCAAGACTAGTTGGAACATCAGAAAAAGAGTATGATCAAATAATAAGTTTAGATAAATTAGAAAATCTTGAAAATGTATATGTAAAAAAAGTTAAAGAAATTCTTAAAGATGAGCCAATATCTGACATCAACGAATTTTATATGGCATTATATTTGTGGGAATGTTTTGATAAAGAATCTGCATATAAATATTTGAATAATTTATTTAAAGATGATATTAACAAAATTAAATTTATCTGCTCTATGGCAGAGGAATGGACTAATACTGACAATGAAATGGGATGGAGCTTTTCATCAAATAGGTATGAAAAATATATTACTTCAGAAGAAGTATATGAATTAATTAAAAAATTAGATAAAATGAAACTTGAAAAATTTACTGATTTAGAGAAATTAAAAATTGCCGCATTTTATTTGAGCTATAAAAATGGTAGATTATATGATGTATCATTAGAAAAAGCACAAGAACTTTTAAAAGATTGGGAAACATCTGAGTAAAGAAGGATGTGCTATAAAATAGTTATTTTTTATAATGCATGATTAATGTGTGTTATATGTGGTATAATTATGATTATGAGGTGTATAAACTGAATATTAGAGAAAAAATTGTTTTAAACTTAATAATAGATGATGCTTTAAGTATTTACTCTTTATTTAAACATATAGAGTCAAGAAAAGATATGGACACTTACATTGTTGCTCTTACTCCAATTTTAGGATTATATGTTGAAGGAGCTGTTAAGTGGCTTAAAAGCAATAAAGAATTAAAGGACACTGTGCCAAAAATGAACCCGGAATGTAAGATTTTTTATGAAACGCTTAGAAAAAATACAAAGTTTTACGGAGAAGACATAATAGATATAGATAAAGAACTTAGAGGACAGTTTAATCAAGCAGATGATTATTTTTCGCAATCTATAAATATTTTTAACAAAGTTTTTTATTTACATGATAACTATGGGGTTACTTTTTTAATTAAAGATAAGATAAAAATACCAATGGCAAATACAATTGATTTTGCAAGTTTACTTCCAGATTTTACATTTGATTTAGAGTATGCAATAAAATTAAAGGATTATTTATTTTATGCTGGAAGTCTTATAAGTAAAATATTAGGCAAAGATTTAATGATTGACAAAAACCTATATAAAATAGATATGAAGATTAAATTTGTTAACAAAGACTATGGCTTTTTTATGAGAAGTAGTTTTTCTCAAAAATATAACCAAAATTTTATCCTTTTTAATTTAATTTGTAATATAAACTTTATTTTGTATGGATTAAATCAGCTTATAATTGAGGATGCACCTATTAAGCTTAGAGCTACTTACTTGCTATATTATTATTTATGTTCAATAAATTCAGAAATAAATGATTATTTTAACACAAGTTTTAATATAGACGATCGATATTCAGATAGCAAGGTAAGAAATGCATTGGCACATTATGGCTTATATCAAGCATTAGGCGATGACATTATTGAAGATGATTTATTTGGCGGACTAACTAATAAGTATTTTAATCTTAACTGGATTAATTTGCTTAAAGAACTAAATAATATATTGTTAGATTATAGAGATAAAATTTTGTTTTACTTAGAAAAGAATAATATACAAATAGTTTAATACATTGGGAGGAAATATATGAAATGCCAGGACTAGATGTAAATGATTTTATTGGTTCTATTCTTAATTGGTCAGGAGAAGTAGAAGTATTATATACAGATGAATACTTCAATGGCGTAAGCAATGAATAAAATTATAGTAAATAGAAACATGATGATAGATGTCAAGATATAAAAGTACTTGGCATCTATTTTTATAAGTTAAAAAGAATATTATGTGATATAATTAAATAAAGGATGATAGGAGGGTTAATTATGAGCAATTTATCTCAAGAAAAAAGAAAAGAAATGCTTGAATATATTAATAAGCTTAAAGAAATACACAAAGACGATGAAAGCATTATAGCACTTGAAAAGATAGAGACAGCATTAACAGAAAAGAAATATGGACTAGTTTGGGAAAAACATGAAGAAGAAGTAGATAAAAAACTTGTTCATAATATACCGGTCTTTACAGAAGTAGAAGAAAGAAAGATAATTGCAGATGAAAACGATGGATTTAATTTTCTTTTGGAAGGAGATAATCTTCACTCACTAAGACTTTTAGAAAAAACTCATAAGGGAAATATAGATGTAATTTATATTGATCCGCCGTATAATACTGGGAATAAAGATTTTATTTATGATGATAATTATATTGGAAGTGAAGATGGATACAAACACTCTAAATGGTTATCGTTTATGAATGAAAGATTAAGGATAGCTAAAAATTTGTTATCTGATCAAGGCGTTATTTTTATTTCAATTGATGATAATGAACAAGCACAACTAAAATTATTATGTGATGATATTTTTGGCGAAAAAAATTTTATAGGTAATTTACCTAGAGTAACAAAAAAATCAGGCAAAGATCATTCGGTTGGAGTGGCTAAAAATCATGATTATACAATTGTATATGCTAAAGATAGGGACAATGCTTCTTTTACTGGTATACCAGCAGAAGATACAGACTATCCTTTTAAAGATGAATACTATGATCAAAGGGGTGGATATAAATTAAATCAAACTCTGGATTACAATTCTCTTTGGTATAATCCTAATATGGACTTCCCAATCGAAGTTAAAGGAGAGTTATTTTATCCTGGTGGAAGTCAAGACTTGCATGATAAAAGACATTCAGGCAAACACAATCCTAAAGACTGGGTCTGGAGATGGAGTCTTGAAAAATTTAAGTTTGGATTAGAGAATGGTTTTATTGAAATTAAGGAAGGCAAAGAGAGAAGTAGAATATATACAAAAACATATGCTAATGCAACAATATCTAAAAAACGTCCATATACAATAGAATATATTGAGCGCGAAACGAAGCTTTCCTCTATAGCGCTAGTTGATAATATATTTTCTAATGATAATGCAAAAAAAGAAATAACCAAACTAGGTTTAGAAAAATTTGGATTTCCTAAACCCACATCACTAATAGTGCAATTAATTTTAACAATAAAATATGCACATAACATTCTTGACTTTTTTTGCTGGCTCTGGAACTACCGGACATGCAGTTATGCAGCTAAATAAAGAAGACGGCGGAAAGAGAAAATATATTTTATGTACTAACAACGAAAATAAAATTTGTGAAGAAGTAACTTATAAAAGGCTTCAAAACATACAAGAGGAATTACCGCATAATCTTAAGTATTTTAAAACAGATTTCATACCGAAATTTACAGAAGAAGAGGATATACTATCATTTAGGCTACTTGATCATATAAAAGAGATGGTAGAACTAGAAAACATGTGTGAAATTGATGGAGTGAACAGGGTTATAGTGCTTACTGATGAAGAGCTTAAAGAAAAACTAGAGACTATTAAAGAAGGAGCTTATCTATATATCCCAGCATATATATTGTTAACAAACGAAACTAAGAAAATTTTTGAAGAGAAAAAACTTAATTTAGTAGAAATACCAGAGTATTACTTTATGGATGAGTTAAGAGAGGCGAAGGAAATATGATTTTAAATTTATTTGACTTTCAAAGCGACGCTAAAAATTATTTGCTTGACAAGGTTAACGATCCAAGTTCTAAGCAAAGAATTATCGTTAAGAGCCCAACAGGATCGGGAAAAACTGTTATACTTATATCTTTTATAGAAGACTATCTATTATATAAAGATTCGAATAAAATATTTATTTGGTTAACACCGGGCAAGGGAGATTTAGAGGAACAATCCAAGGAAAAGATGGAAGCGATTTTGCCTAACGCTAAGACCGCAAACATTAGTGATGCTTTATTGCAAGGCTTTAAACCTGGTTACACTTATTTTATTAACTGGGAAATGATAACTAATAAAACAAATAATGCGCTAAAAGATAGTGAGAAGAAAAATCTATATGAAAGGATAGCTGAAGCTCATAGGGAGCAGTATTCATTTATAACTATAATCGACGAAGAGCACTTAAATAATACGGCTAAAGCTGATGATGTTTTGACTGCTTTTAATGCAGAAAAAGAGATTAGAGTGTCGGCTACTACTAAAAAGAACCCTATGGCTGAATACTATGAAATACCTGAGGAAGAAGTAATTAATTCTGGTTTAATCACAAAGGCTCTATACATTAATCCTGATATAGACATAGAGCAAGTTGATGACCTTGAGAGTGAAGCCTTTTATCTTTTACAAAAAGCTGATGATAAAAGAAAAGAAATTAAAAATGAATATATAAAGAACAATGAAGATATAAACCCACTTGTTATAATACAGTTCCCAGATATGTCAACTAGAATGATTGAATCAGTTGAGGAAATGCTTGATGGACTTGGATATAACTATAAAAATAAATTAGTAGCTAAATGGTTAAGTGAAAGTCAAATAAACACATATAATTTGGAAGAAAATAATGCTCAGCCGAACTTTTTAATAATGAAGCAAGCTATATCAACTGGTTGGGATTGTCCTAGAGCCAAAATATTAGTTAAGCTTCGTGAGAATATGAGCGAAAATTTTGAGATACAAACCCTTGGAAGAATAAGAAGAATGCCTAAAGCTAAGCATTATGAAAACGATTTGCTTGATTATTGTTTCTTATATACATTTGATGAAAAATATAAGGAAAGAGTTCTTCAAGGCGGCAACTCGTATGAAGTTAAGAGATTATTCTTAAAGGATAAATGTAAGAATTTTGAATTAATAAAACAAGTTAGGAACAAAGATTACAATGCCATTGACGAGGTGCTAATTAGAGACAGAGCTCATGATTATTTTGTCAATAAATATAAGCTTGGCAATGTAAAAGAAGATAATAAGAAAGCTATGGAGGCTTCGGGATATATATTTGGCACTTTAATTTACAGTACATTTAGGTCTGGAAAATTCCAACAACTCAAAGATATTCAAAATATGAAACTTGGCGAACATAAGCAAATATCTTATGAAGTTTCAACAACTGATCATGGTATTGACTGTTACATGCAGTAGACATGATTAAAAAAGTAACTGGAGTTCCTTCAAAAAAGATGAGGGCTATATTACAGTACTTATTCTACACAAATATGAGATATAATAAAAAGCTTTTAAATTTATCTAATCGCGAGTGGTATGCTTTTATGATTAACAATGCCTATAAACTTCGTGATGATTTTCAAGAGCTAGCAGCAGGAACTGATAAGAACTATATTGAATATCTTGAGGCAAAGACAAGTGTTTGGAAATTACCTGTTGAAGACTTTTATAAGTACGCTCCATATGAAACAGATATTGAAGTTTACGAAAAGAACGCATATAAAGACTATACCACTGCTATGACGGCTTCTAATTTTAGGTCTGAACCAGAACAGCTTTTTGAAAATTACTTAGAAAATAATGATAAAGTTGATTGGTATTATAAAAACGGAGATACAGGACAACAATATTTATCAGTTTTATATGGCAATAACCTAGATAAAGAATATCTTTTTTATCCAGACTATATTGTGAAGATGAAAAACGGAGATATTTGGATAATTGAGACAAAAGGCGGAGAAAGCAAAGGTAAGAGCAAAAATATTGATGAACAAATAGAAAATAAATTTAAAGCATTTAAATATTATGCTGAAGAATTAAGAAAAATTAAATGGGGTTTTGTAAGAGACAAAGATACAAGACTGTTTATCAACAACACAGTTTATACAGAAGACATGAGCAGTGAGCATTGGCATAGATTAGAAGATGAAATTTAGGATAGGTGATTAAGATAGAAGATAATAAATTTAAATTTAATGCACTAACACCAGAAACATTAGATGAAAATAAAAAGGTTTATACGGATGCTCTTGACAGTGCTTTTAATAATGATGAGGTTAAAAACATAGCCATTACTGGTATTTATGGAGCTGGTAAAACTACAGTATGGAGAACATATGTAAAGGAAAGAGACCTAAGCAATATAATTACTGTTTCTTTGGGTAAGTATGAGGATTCTTTTGATTACGATGAATGTATTTCAAAATTTGATGAACAAGATGTAGAAAATGATAATAATAACCAAAGCGTAGAAATTTGTGATGAATATAAAAAATCTGATTTAGATAATGATAATAGAATTGAAAAGCAGATAATAAATCAAATCCTATCACAAATAGATCCTAAAACAATACCTTTAAGTAAATATAGGTACAAGATAAATAAGACTAGAAAAAAAACAAATATACAGATTATAAGCTCAATATTTTTTATAGTTGGACTTTTGTTATTATTATTAAGCAAGCCAATGATTGAAGCGATGCGAGAAATAAATAGTAGCTTTAAATCTATACTTTACTTTATTACAAGCGGTTTATTAATAACAGCACCGTTAATATATTTTCTTAATGTTATTTTCAAGGAAAACAAGATTAAAATTTCAAAAATAAATTTCAGAGGTGCTGAAGCAAATTTTGATGAAGACTTTGAAGAAGAGACTATACTTGATAGAGATATAAAAGAAATAGTATATTTGTTAAGGAGTTCAGGAGCAAAAGTTGTTGTAATTGAGGACTTAGATAGATATGACAATATAAATGTATTTACAAAACTTAGAGAGCTTAATTTTTTAGTAAATAAATATTCTAGCGTAAACGGGGATAAAACTCCTATTAAGTTTGTTTATATGATTAGAGATGGTTTGTTTTTTTCAAAGAATAGAAGTAAGTTTTTTGATATGATTATCCCAATAGTTCCAGTTTTAGACTCTAGTAACTCTGAAAATATTTTAATAGATAATTTAAAAGGATTTGGAGAAAAACTTGATAAAAAATTTTTGTATAAAATATCTCTTTATATAGATGATATGAGGCTATTAAAAAATATAGTTAATGAATTTGCTGTATATAGCAGGGTTCTTCAAATGGAAGAATTAAAATTATCTTATAATAAGCTATTTGCCTTAATTGTTTTAAAAAACATATTTCCTAAAGAGTTTGACGAACTACAAGAAGATAGGGGGTATATTTATAATATAATTAATAATAAGGAAGCATTAATAAGTGATTTTGAAAGTGACTTAGAAACAAAAATAAAAGAAATTGATACTAATATTAGTAAGAAGCAAGATAGTCTTGAAAGCAAAAAATTTGAAGTTATGGCAGCAAAGATACCACCAGAAGTAAGAATTGATGAAACAGGATATAAGAGCTGGGTAGATGTATTGAAAGTTATGTATAATGATCAAAGTAAGAAGCTTAGATTTGATTATCATCATAATTATAATTCTAGTAGTTCTGGATATTATGATTATAAAGAATTTGTGGAAGAATTTAATTTGCTAGATGAAAAATCTAAAAAGTATATTAATAAAAGTAACAATGATATACTTAAAGAAATAGATAGGTTAAAATCTGAAAAAGATAGTCTAGCAAAAGAAATTATAGAGCTTAAAACAATAAGTTTAAAAACTTTATTGTCAAAATTAAGCACAGTCAAGCTAGATGAATATTTTATTGTTAATGAAAGCAAAATAACTAGTAGTCACTATTTTAATTTAGTTAAGTATTTAATATTAGATGGTCTTATTGATGAAACTTATGATTTGTATAAAGGCTTATTTTATAAGGGGAGCTTAGGCGTAAATGATACTATTTTTATGAAAAACTTGCTTGAATCTGCTGAGCAAGATATTTTCTTTGAGTTAGAAAATCCTAAAGAAGTCCAATATAGACTAGATATTGACGATTTTAGAAGACACAATATTTTAAACAAAGATTTACTTGAGTCATGCATAAATTTAAAGAGTGTTAATGAAATTACTAAAACAATGGAATCTGTTGATGAAAATGATAACTATAGTCTTTTAGTACAAATTTTAAACGCATATCAGCCTAAAACAATAACAATATTTGTGGAAAAATTATCTCAAATAAAAAATGAATATTTAATAAAATTACTAAATGTATGTGATGTAGAAAATGATTTTGTATACAACAATCTATTGAAGTCAATATTTACTAGCGATATGTTTACTAAAGAAAGATTGAGTCAATTCAGTTCATATCTTGAAAATTATGAAAAAATTGTTTCAGAGATTGAAGATAGTGATATTGATAATTTTATAGGCAATTTATCTTCGGCTGAAGTAGAGTTTGAAGACCTAAGCAAGTGTAAAGCAAGTAGTGAAAGAATGATGAAATTAGAAAATATAAATGCATTTAAGCTTACGGTTGACAACGTTTTATTTATAAGTAAATTATTGCTAAACAAAGAGATTGAATATGGCAAGTTATTAAGTGAAGTGTTTGATTCAGAAGTTCTTAAATCAACCAAAGAATACATTGATGATAATTTTAACTCATTTATAGAAGAGTATATTGATAAAAATCTAAATAATGAAATGTATGATAACGATGAAAACATATTAGTAAAAATTATAAATTCTGACATATCTGTTGAATACAAAAACAAATATTTAGAAAATAATGAAACTGTTCTCACAGAACTATCTAAAATCGCAGAATTAAAATCAAACTTATTTATAGCAGAAAAAATGTTAAATAAAAATACTGTTTTATTTAACAAAGAAAATATTAAATTATATTGGGACGTTATTGATAAGTATAATAAGAATTTTACAAATTATTTTGACAAAAATATAAGTGAAGAAAATGCTGAAGAAATTTTTAATTATGTCGAAGGTATTAGCAATAAATTTATTAATTCTACGTTAGTTAGTGATAAAGTTTTTGGATTTGCTATACATTATGCGAATGAACCGATAGACAAGATAAATAATATTTTTAGTAAAGAAAGAGTAGTAAAGCTAATAGATAAAGACTTGCTTTTAATTAACAATGACAATCTTGAATTTTTAGTAAAAAACTCCTATGATGACGTACTAGTTCATTGGGCAGAACGCTGGGATGATGCATCAGAAAACGAAGCTATGAATATACTTTTTAGTCTTGAATTAAGTGATAAACAAATTTACAAATTAGTAAATAGTGAGATTTCAGATGATAATTCAATGAGGCTTTTGGACAAGCTTCCTGATGGAATCAAAATTAAAAATATAGATTTTTCTAAGACAAATATCATAAAAAAATTAATTAATAAAGGACTAAATGATGATAATATAAATTACATTTGCTTAAAATTTAAGAATTTCACAATAAAGGATGAATTTGTTAATTATCTAGAAAGAGATAATAAATTCGATATCATAAAAAATGAAAATCTTAGCAAGTCATTTGTAAACTATATTTTTAATGATGAGGCAATATCTTCTGATTCAAAGATTGACGTTATCATTACAAAAATAAAAGCTCATTCAAGCATAGAAGAGTTAAAAGAACTTATTTCACAAGTTGAAGAAATTTCAGAATTAGCTAAGGTCTGGAGTGATAAGTGGCCAGAATTAGATAATAATGAAAAAAAATTGCTTAGCGAAGAGCTTTCAAAAGCTGGATATGTTATAATATTTAAGTATAAAGATAAAACTAGGATTAAAAAAATTTAAATAACCCACACAAAAAAGGCTACCTCCACGGCAGCCCTTTTCCTTTTCCTTATCCATTATCCCATTTATTTAGTGTCTTCTAGCAATATCTTTTCCAATTTAAGTGGTTCTACGTACTCGTCTCCTTTGTAAGCACGCATATTGCCGCCTGATATTTCATCTATTAGAGCGACTTTACCATCGACCATACCGAACTCGAATTTTATGTCGTACAGCTCAAGGTCTTTTTTTGCTAGTTCTTCTTTTACGAACTCGCCTATCTTTTTAGCAAGGCCTACAAGCTCGTCGTACTCAGCTCCTGTCATGATGCCTAGGATTTCTAGTGCATCTTTTGTAATTAGTGGGTCGTTTCTGTCGTCGTCTTTTAGTGTGATTTCAACGTATGAAGGTAGTTTCATGCCGCTCTCTGCGTATTGGCCGTAGCGTCTAATGAAGGAGCCAACTGCTCTGTATCTCACGATGACTTCAACGCCATTACCAAAAACTTTTGCTTTTCTAACTACTGCTTCGTTTTTCTCTGGATCTGCTGAAACGAAGTGTGTGTTTAGTCCTTTTGCGTTTAATTTTTCATAAAAGAACTTTGTTAGTAGGCAAGCGCTATGTCCTGCGCCTTCCATTGTTAAGCCGACTTGGTTTTGGCCTGGGTCGAACACGCCGTCTTTGCCTGTTACGTCGTCTTTAAATTTTAATAAAACTTCTTTTTCGTTTAGTTCGTAAACGTCTTTTGTTTTTCCTTGGTATATCTTTTTCAAAACTATTACCCCCAATCTTGCCTATATTGTATGACTTATATCTGATATTGTCAAGTGATATGGGTCTCTTTATGATAATATTATTCGTCTTAGACATATTTACATGCGTTTTACATAATTTTTATACTATTTTAATGGTTTTGGTGATATAATTATATCAATGGTAATATAGGAGGTAATTATGGATACTGTTATAGAGGTTAGGGGTCTTGTTAAAAAATACAAGGAGCTCACTGCTGTGGACAATTTGGATTTGGACGTAAAAAAGGGCGAGATACTTGGTCTGCTTGGTCCCAATGGTAGTGGTAAATCGACGACTATAAACTGCATTTTGTCTCTTCTTAAGAAGGATGCGGGCACTGTGAAGATTTTTGGCGAGGAGATGAGCGCTGATGCATACGATATTAAAAGAAGGATAGGCGTTGTTTTTCAAGACGTTGCTGTTTATGATGAGCTAAGTGTTTACGAGAACATCGACTACTTCTGCGGTCTATATATTAGTGATAAGGCTGAGAGGAAGGCGCTTGTACAAAGGGCGATTGACCTTGTTAGTCTTAATGATTTTGTAAAATTTAAACCTAAAAAGCTATCTGGTGGTCTACTAAGAAGGCTTAATATTGCTTGTGGCATTGCTCACAGACCTGAGATTATCATTCTTGACGAGCCGACTGTTGCTGTCGACCCTCAATCAAGAAACAATATCTTGGAAGGGATCAAAAAGCTTAACGATGAGGGCTCGACCATCATTTACACTTCGCACTATATGGACGAGGTTGACTTTTTGTGTGATGATATAGTCATAATTGACAAGGGCAAGGTCATCGCAAAGGGCACTTCTGAGGAGCTTAAGGACATGATCACTATGAATGAAAAGATTAGCTTTACATCGAAGGAACTTAATGAGGATCTTATTACAAAGATCAAGGCTCTTGATAATTTGCTTAGCTTTGAGAACAAGGATGGTTCTGTCAAACTAAGCTTTTCTCATGGCGATGGCTACCTAATGAATTTAATCAAGCTTCTTGATGAGAATAAAATTCACTACAGCTCTCTAAATGTTGAAAAACCAAGTCTTAATGACGTTTTCTTGGAATTAACTGGCAAAGATTTGAGGGATTAGTATGTGGCTGCACTCATTTAAAAATACATTTAGATACCTTTTAAGGCAGAGGGCAATGTTATTTTGGGCTTTAATATTTCCTATAGTTCTAGGAGTATTCTTTAAGCTTGCCTTTGGCAATATCACTGAGATGGATAAGTTCAAAACCATAGACGTGGCTGTGAATGAAAACCTTATGAAGGATGAGAATTTTAAACGTTTTATGAAAGAGATGGAGGACGAGGAATATTTCCATGTGACTGAAGCTAGAGATAGGGATGTTTTGGACGAAAAAGATGCTCCTAAGGCCTACATCGAATCAATGGACAAGATTTACACTAAGAAGTCGGGCATATCTGAGACTATAGTTGAGACGATCATGAATGTGTATTCACAAAAGTTCTCTATGATAGCTAGGATAATGCAAAAGGATCCGACTACTGATTTAAGTAAAATTGTTGGTGTAGATGATCATATAAAAGATGTTTCGCGTAAAAATATGGATATGACAAACACTTTTTTCTACACGCTACTTGGCATGACAGCAATCTATGGCTACATGTGGGGTATGTTTGTCATTTATCAATACGAAGCAAATCTATCGACTAATGCAAAGCGTAATGCAATTTCACCAACAAAGAAGAGCACTATGCTATCGGCATCGCTTTTGGTCAGTTGGATTATTAACTTCGTCATAATATTGATATTTATTATTTATTTAAAATATGGTCTCGGGGTTGACTTTGGCGGTAGAGCCCTTCCACTTATTGTGCTTAGCGCACTAGCGTCACTAAGTGGTGTTGCCTTTGGCGTCTTGCTTGGCGTTTCAAATAAGGCAAGTTTAGACACGAAGATTGGTTTAGGCATCGCCATAACTATGCTTATGTCGTTTTTAGCTGGTATGATGGTATCGGACTTAAAGATAATTATTGCTGAGAAGGCACCCATCATCAACAAGTTAAATCCAGTTGCAATAGTGACTGATGCGGTTTATTCGTTATACTACTACGATTCGATGGCAAGGTTTAATTGGGATATGATTAATCTAGCTTTGATTACTTTGTTATTCGTAGTGGCTTCACTATTTTTCATGAGAGGTAAAGAGTATGAAAGTCTTTAAAAATTATTTCAAAATAGTATGGGCTCACAAGACAGCCATAATTCTTTATACGATTATTTTTGCAGTCATAATGAGTTTTAGTACAAAGGGTACAAAAGAGGCCTCTTATAAAAGTATTGATGTAAGAATATATTTAAAAGATAACGCTAACACAAGCCTTTCTAAAGCACTTTGCGATTATTTAAATACTAACGCAAAACCTATAGACATGGACGAGTCTTTGGTAGAAGACAAGCTTTTCTACGCCAATATTAGCTGTGCGCTTGAAATACCTAAGGACTTTGATCAAACGAAGAAAGTTTTATATAAGGCGGCACCAGATGAGATGTACGCTATGAGCGTTAAGGAGAAGGTCAATATCTACTTAAGTCAAGTAGCTGCTTACGAGGCGGCAGGCTTTAGCGAGGAAGATGCCATTAAGTATACTAAAGAAGATTTGGATAAAAAATTTGATGTTGAGATAAAAGAAGGCAGCGTCGATACTAAGAGAGATAATTCACGTATTTACTTTAACTTCCTAAATTATGTTTTACTTGCACAAGCCATCATGGTTGTAGCGACCATAGTCAAAGTCTATAGGAAAAAGCCTATATTAATGAGAAATCTTGTATCGCCTATGCCAAGAGCGAAGATTAATTTTCAAATGATGCTCGGTCACATCGTTACGGGACTATTCTTATGGCTACTATATATGATACTTTTCGTGCTTATGTATAAGTACGACTTTACTAAGACGCACATCAATCTTATGATGCTTAACTCATTTATATTTACGATTACAGTAGTCACTATGTCAGTGATGATAGCAAGCGTAATTAAGAGCGAAAATGCCATCTCAGGCGTGATGAATGTAGTTTCACTCGGCTCGTCATTCTTGTGCGGTGCCTTTGCTCCGCAAGAGCTGCTTGGTGATACAGCCTTGACATTAGGAAGAGTCTTTCCAGGTTTTTACTACATTCAGAGTAACGACATGCTTATGGAGAAGCCAGAGTTTAGCACTATGCTTCCGAATGTATTAATAATGGTTGGTTTTGCAGTGGTATTTATTGTTATTTCGGTGGTTGCAAAACCAAAAGCAAACGACAATATAAACTAATTTTAAATTAAATTTGAAAATATTTATTATAGCGTTCACAAATTTTTCTTAGTGAGCGCTATTATTTTGGGTATAATTAAATATAGGTATATTATAATGGAGGAGATAAATAAATGGGCACATTAAGAGTAACAGGAAAAGGAATATTATCATTAAAGCCGGATACTATAGTCGTAAAATTTACTTCTAGTGCAGTTTATGATGATTATGCAGAAGCTATTGCCATGGCGAGCGAGGCGACTAAGGATTTAAAGGCTGTCATTGCAAAGGCTGGCATCGATAGCGAGCTTCTTAAGACTAGAAATCTTGAAGTAAGTCCAAAGTACAAATCTTATTATGACGACAAAGACCATATGCATCAAAAGTTTATTGGCTACGAGTACACTCATAGCTCACATATCAAGATTGATAATGACAATAAAGTCCTAGGTAGGCTTTTGTATGAGGTGAGCACATCGCCTCTTGATGTGGAATTCGATATAAGCTACACTGTTAAGGACATTGAGAAGGCTAAGAATGATTTACTAGGAGAAGCTATAAAGGATGCGAAGATGAAAGCAAAAGTTTTGAGCGAGGCGGCAGGCGTAAAGCTTAAAGAGATTAGAGAGATTGATTACTCTTGGGGAGAGTTTGAGATATACTCTCGTCCGCTAAATATAGGAGCTTGTGAGTATAGAAGCGCTGAGCCATCGGATTCATTCGATATAGACATAGATGCTGATGATATCGATGTCAATGACTCAGTAACAGTAGTTTGGGAGATAGAGTAGTGAAGCTAATAGAAATAGATGAAAGCTATTTATCACAAATAAAGGCTCTTTACGAAGAATCTGGCTGGAGCGCTTATTTAGGTGATGACGAAAAACTTAAAAATGCTATAAAAAATTCTTTGCTAACGCTTGCGTATATGGACGGAGAGGAGCTTATAGCTTTTGTAAGATGCGTAGGAGACGCTGAACACGTTGTTTTAGTGCAAGACCTTATCGTTAAAAAAGATTATAGACGTAAGAGCTTAGCGAAAAAGCTTATGAAGGAAGTTTTCGAAAAATATAAGGACGTTCGCTGGATACAAGTTAATACCGATGGCGAAGATGAAGTAGCAAATGCCTTTTACAAGGCCATCGGCATGAAAGATATAAGTGAAGCGGGCGTAGTGAGTTATTTTATATAGGAGGGCAAAATGACTATAATACTAGAAATTTTATACTTCATAAGCCTTTTCACATTTAAATTTGGCTCAGATAGTAATCTTATGTTTATCATACCATTAATATTGTTTAGCATATTGGGCCTTACTGAATTTATTGTGTGGGCAAATAAAAAATTTGATCAAAATGACAAGACAAGCAAAATAAAGTTACTTGTGTATTTACCATTGACCATGCTTATGATATTTATAAATGTAACAGTTTTGGCAATGATATTTAATCCAAGGGCTTAAATATTTTTAGGGTTAGACTATCGGTCTAGCTCTTTTTTTATACAGCTTATATAATTTTAAAATATCAGAGAAAAATATATATAAAAAAATCTTATACAAACGGCCGAAACTATTGAAAAATCTAATTTGTAATGAACTCAATCTTGTGCTATACTTAAGACGATAGTGATATCGACATAAACACGAAAGGGAGGGTTTATTATGAATTCATTTGAAAGAGCAAGGGAATTTGCAAAGAAATACATTGATCCCGTTGCAAAACAATTAGACGAAGAAGCAAAATTTCCAAAGGAAATTTTTGATAAACTAGGAGAAGAAGGTTTCTTTAAGATAATGATACCTAAGGAAATGGGCGGTGAAGGCGGTACTATAAAGGACCACTCACAAATCTGTATGGCATTAGCTGAAAGCTGCGCATCTGTTGGTTTATGCTATATGATGCATAACGTAGCACTTATGTGTATCTTAGCTAATGGCAATGATGAGCTTAAAAACAAGATTGTTAAAGAAATTCTAGAAGATAAAAAACTATGTGCACTTGCATACAGCGAATTTGGCACAGGAACTCACTTCTACATGCCAGAGATGGGTATTGAACACAAAGAAAACTCTTGTGTATTAAACGGATCTAAGTCAATGGTTACTTCGGCTGAATACGCTAGCTATTACTTGGTACTAGTGCCTTCTAAAAAAGAAGGAGAAATCGATAACTGGGTAGTTCCTATAGATAAAAAAGGCGTTCATTTTGAAATGAAAGCTTGGAACGGTATGGGTATGAGAAGCAACGCATCTTGTCCAATGCTTCTTAAGGACGTTGAACTAGAAAATATGTATAGAATTGGCGAATGGGGTAGCGGTCAAGCACAAGTATTCTCAGTTGTTGCACCATACTTCATCTTAGGTCTAGCAAGTGTTTACTCAGGTTTAGGCAAAGCCATCTCTACAGCAGCTAACGAACACGCTATGAAGAGAAAATATCCTTCAGGACAATCTCTTGCAAATATTGAAACAGTTCAAATACACCTAGCTAAGATTTACAACAGAACTCACGCAGCAGAAGCATTTACAAAGCTTGCAGCTGAAAAGGCTGAAAGAGGCGACGCTGATGCAGTTGTTGACATCATCGCAGCTAGAGTTAACGCAAGTGAAGCAGCTATCGAGACATCTATCGATGCAATGAGAGTTGCTGGCGGTAAGGGCTATAACAAACAAAACCCTATAGAAAAATATATGAGAGACGCATACGCAAGTCAAATCATGGCACCATCAGTAGACGTGCTTACAATTTGGCTTGGTAAATTGATCACAGATCAACCAATACCATAGGAGGAAAGATGACAGATAAAATTAAAGTTGGAGCAGTTCTTTATGATCCAAAAGTTAGTATCATTTGGGACATGATCCACAAATTTTTTGAAGAAAGAGGCATGGAAGTTGAAGGAGTTTACTTCAAGGACTATGACTTACAAGTTGATGCTGTTGTTAACGGCGATATTGATATCGCTTGGAACTCACCATTAGCTTGGCTACAAACTCAAATTAGGACTCAAGGCAAAAGTGAAAATGGTCCTATGAGAGACACAGATAGAGACAGAAAGACTATCTGCCTAGTTAAAAAAGACTCAGGCATTAAGTCTTTTGAAGATCTTAAGGGCAAAAAAATAGGCTTCGGCGCATTTGACAGCCCTCAAGCAAGACTTATACCTATCTATTATTTAAAAACTAAAGGCTTAGAATATGGCAAAGATTATGAAGAAGTTCGTTTCGACAAGGGCGTTGGTCTTAACGGTGACCACGTTGGCGGCGAACTTGACGCTGTGAAAGCACTTGAAGCAGGAGATGTAGACTGCGCTTTCACAATCGATTTAAACTTCAACGCTTGGTCAAAGGACGGCACTATCGATGCGAACGCATTAGAAGTTTTAGGTGAAACACCTCACTTTGATCACTGTATATTCTCAGCTCGCGTAGGCTTCCCATCAGAAGACTTTAAAGCATGGGCTAAAATTCTTCTTCAAATGGACTATAACAATCCAGAACACAAGAAGATCATGGACCTTGAAGGCCTTACTGAATGGGTTGAAGGCAGAACTACTGGCTTCGAGCAAATAACTAATGCCGATAAGTATTTAGACTTCTTCGGCAAGTACCGTGACTAGGGCATTCTCCACTTCACTTATAGGAAGCATGCCAAGAAATGAAGATATATTAAGGGCCCTTAGAAAGAGATCTAAGGGTTCTCTAAGTGAAGAGGATTTTATTAAGTTAATAGATGCTGAGGAAGAAGCCGTTGTTCGCATGCAAGAAAAACACGGCATCAGCTACGTCACATCAGGCGAATTATCAAGAGATAACTACGTTTCATTTATATCGACAAAGTTAAATGGTGTTAAAATGATGTCCATGTCTGAGATGCTTGAGTATATCGATGATAAAAAAGCCTTCGAGCAAATACTTTCTATACTTGACGTTCCAGCCATAAGCATAAAAAACGCTATATGCACAGGAAAAGTCTCTCGTAAGACCAATATCGTTTGCGACGAGCTAAAGAGACTTAAGGCAAGAACTGATCACAAGGTCAAAATTACTTTGCCAGGACCTTATCTAGTAACTCGTTCAATGTGGCTATATAATTTATCTAGCAAGGCTTACGGCTCAAAGGAAGAGCTTGGTGAAGACGTTATCAAGATTTATAAGGAAGAGATAGAAGAGCTTCAAAAGATAGGCGTTGACATAATTCAGTTTGATGAACCAGTTTTAACAGAAGTCGTATTTACCGAAGGAAAGCCGCGTACCTTCATGTGCGCAGCACTTTCTGAAAAGAAGGATCCGACAGAGGAGCTAAAATTTGCGACTCACTTAATTAAGTCATGTATGAGCCATATCGATAGAACTAAGTCGATGCGCGCACTTCACGTCTGCCGTGGCAATTGGTCCAAAGATGAAAGCATTTTGCTAGAAGGACCATATACACCGCTAATCAAATTATTTGAAGACATTGATACAGACGCGCTATTCCTTGAATTTTCAACAAAGAGAGCGGGCGAGTTAAAAAGTTTATTTGCTTCAGACAAAATTAGAGAAAATTACATTCTAGGTCTTGGAGTCATAAACCCAAGAACTGACGAGATTGAATCGCATGAGGATATGGTAGCAAGAGCCGAAGAAGCGCTTGGCTACATTGACAAAGAAAGATTATTCTTAAACCCAGACTGCGGTTTTGCTACTTTTGCAAATAGACCTGTATCAACACTTGAAATAATTGACAAAAAATTAGCAGAGCTTGAAAAAGCAGTTAAAGAATTGAAGGAAAAACATGAGTAGCTACGGTAATTTCAATAGCACGGAAGAGATGAGCCGCTTTGATTTTACGATGAGAGCGACATCGAACGACATCAAAACCGTCAACAGCTACGGCGACATGGCCTTTATATCGACAGACCAAGAGCTGCCATACGATAACGAGAAAAAAGAATTATCGTCCGTGGAGATATTTTTGGCAGGAATTTTGGAGTCGATGATGCTCACAATCATTAGAGAAGCTAAAATCAAGAAGTTTTCGCTAGATGAGATAGAAGCAAAGGCAGAAGTAAAGACCACAAACCCACTTCGCACGCTAAAAGTAGTTGGCGTTGATGAAGCGCCACGCATAGACGAGATTAAGATCAAAGTGTATTACTATATAGACGATATCACAAGAGAAGAAGCTGATAAATTTATGAGAGATGCTTTGGAGATGGATATGGTTTATAGCGGAGTGAAAAAGGGATTTAACATAAGTATAGACTTTGAATATGAATTATAAAATGTAATTAGACATGCTTTTATCACGGCATGTCTATTTATTTTATCTATACAAGATGACAAAACTATAAATAAATACAATAACAAAGCCATTTGCTAATGGGTAATATATAATTGAAAGAAAATATAATAGGAGGTAATATTATGGATTACAAAAAAGAAAGAGAATTAAACGGAGAATTAAGCAAGGAGCTTATCAATTCATCACCAGAAATCATGAAAGCATTTGGTGATTTACACGCTGTTTACTCAAAAGAAAGCGCAGCAAGTTTCATTGAAAAAGAAATGGTTGCTCTAGGCATCTCGATCACAATCAAGTGCATACCATGTATGCTAGCTCACATCACAAGCTTTAAAAAAGCAGGCGGTACAAGAGAACAACTTGTTGACGTTATCAAAACTTGTATCTTGATGAATGGTGGACCAGGAACTGCGTATGGAGCTAAGGCGCTAGCGATGTATGACGAACTAGACTAAATTTCGCGTTAATTTTTGTTAAAATTTCGCCTAAGGCTTGCGCGCTCGCTCCCTCCTTGCGGAGTACCTGTACGTACACCTCAGTCGGTCGCTCGTTATGCTTCGCCTTATCCATAAATTTTTCCTAAAAATTAGTACGCCGAAATTATTTAGCTATAGAACGTCGCTCAATCATCTAATTTGCTCTGCATAGCGCAAAGGTTTTAGGACGTATAGTCCTAAGTTCTTCAATTACTGTATGGAGAATAAAGTGATTATAGGACCTAGTTTGCCTCGTCGGTTCACATCGCTCAATCATCTAATTTTTCCTAAAAATTAGTACGCTGAAATTATTTAGCGATAGAACGTCCTTAATCAATCTCAAGTGCAAAGCACCAAGGTTCTCGGACATTTATGGACGAGGCTCTTCAATTACTATACATTGAATAAATTAATTTAGCTTTTATAAAATGTAAAAAAAGTCTTGTGGCAAGTCCATAAGACTTTTTTCATGCTTATGGGTATATATAATATAGAGGACAATTACTTATATATAAGGAGGTAAAAATGTTTTACGATTATAAAGTTAAGAATATATCTGGTGAAGATGTATCTATGTCAGAATATAAGGGCAAAGTAGTACTCATAGTTAACACAGCTAGTAAGTGCGGCTTTACCAAGCAATACGAAGGTCTTGAAGAACTCTATGAAAAGTATAAGGACCAAGGTTTTGTCATCTTAGGCTTTCCATGCAACCAATTTGGATCGCAGGAGCCAGGCGGCAATGAAGAGATAAAAAACTTCTGCACTTCTACATTCAGTGTGACTTTTCCTATGATGTCAAAAATTGATGTCAATGGCGATGACGCTAATCCATTATACAAATTTTTGAAAAAAGAAAAGGGCGGCATCTTAGGCGACGATATCAAATGGAATTTCACAAAGTTTTTGATAGATAGAGAAGGAAACGTTGTAGATAGATTTGCTTCACAAAAGACACCAAAGGCACTAGAAAAAGAAGTAGAAAAACTATTGTAGAGAAAGATTATAATCTATGTAGTACTCATATATATGGGTGCTATATTTTTTATGAAAAGCCTTATAGCATCTTAGCACTTTTCCTGCTTAAGTAGGTAAAAATATTGCAAGCAAGTGACTCATATATTGCATATGATACTCATAAAGTAGTGTTGTATGCACATATTTGCAAATTTTTATATAAAAATTTCAAAAAGACTTGTATTTTATAACATAAAGTGCTATAATATATAAAAGAGCTTCCACTTGATAAAGTGTAACATAGCTATCGTGACTACAAGAAACACCGTTAGGCTATTCAAGCTAAGGGAGTTATCTCACGAGATTAGGGCTCTTTGAATTATAACTTAAGATCCGTTGAAATTATCTTAAGCTAAGAGGACATTAAAGTACGAGGAGGTTTTATGATGAAAAGAGTACTTGCGATGTTAATCGCGCTAATTATGATGTTTTCTCTAGTAGCATGTAACAAAAACGATGCACCTGCTACTGACGCAAACAAGACTGAAGGCGAAAAAGCTACTGAAGCTACTGATGGCGAAGCTAAAGACGGCGAAGCTAAAGACGGAGAAGCTACTGAAGCTAGTGATTTCCACATCGGTGTTGTAACTGGTACTGTATCACAATCTGAAGACGAACAACGTGGTTGTGAAGCTATGATCAAAAAGTACGGAGACGCTAAGGAAGGTGGACTTATCGTTCACAAGAACTATCCTGATAACTTCTCTGCTGAACAAGAAACAACTATCCAACAAATAGTTTCTCTTGCTGACGACCCTAAACTAAAAGTTATCGTTGTTAACCAAGGTGTTCCTGGAACTGCAGCAGCATTTAAGCAAGTTAAGGAAAGACGTCCTGACATCTACTGCTTCGTATCTAACTCTCAAGAAGACCCTAACCTTATCGAAAGCGCAGCTGACCTAGTTATCGACCCAGATAACGTTACTCGTGGATATTTAATCCCACTAGCAGCTCAAAAGATGGGCGCTAAGAAATTCGTTCACGTTTCTTTCCCAAGACATATGTCAATCGAACTATTGTCTTTAAGAAAAGATATAATGGAAGCAACTTGTGATAAGATCGGTATGGAATTTGCTATGGAAACTGCACCAGACCCAACAAGTGATATCGGTATCCCAGGCGCACAAAACTTTATTTTGGAACAAATGCCAGCTTGGGTACAAAAATATGGTAAAGATACTGCATTCTTTGCAACAAACGATGCTCATACTGAACCAATGCTATTAAAAATCTCTGAATTAGGAGCAATCTTCGTAGAACAAGACTTACCATCTCCAATACTTGGATATCCAGGAGCTCTAGGACTTGACCTTAAAGAAGCTGCTGGTGATTTCAATAAGATAGTTGAAAAAGAAGAAGAAGTATTATCTGAAAAGAACCCTGGTAGAATGGGTACTTGGAAATATTCATACGGTTTCTCAACTACTCAAGCCCTTATCGAACTTGGTAAGAGAATGGTTGAATCTGGTAAAGACATGATGAATACAGATGATGTTAAGACTGTATTAGTCGACATGACTCCAGGTGCTGCATGGAATGTTTCAACTTATGTTGACAGAACAAGCATGGAAGAAAGAAAGAACCATATACTAGTACTACAAGACACTTACGCATTTGGTAAAGGTTTCTTGAAGATGACTGATGAAGAAGTTCCTGATATCTATAAGATGCTAGAAGATTATCAATCTAAGAAATAGACATATTTGATTAATGGACGGAGCGGCTTCATTGCTGCTCCGTTTAACATTATTGGAAGGCGAGGTTTTTTATGGGCGAAATATTAGAGTTTAGAAATGTAGGAAAAAGCTTCTCCGGTAATCACGTTTTAAAGGATGTTTCATTCAAACTTAAAGAAGGAGAGATCCTAGGACTTGTAGGAGAAAATGGTGCTGGTAAATCGACCATGATGAACATACTCTTTGGTATGAGTTTCATTAAAGAGACTGGTGGCTATGAAGGAGATGTTCTTATCGATGGCGAAAAAGTTAATTTTAAAAACCCTATAGACGCATTAAATGCCGGTATCGGTATGGTGCATCAAGAGTTTTCATTAATTCCAGAGTTTACTGCAACAGAAAATATATTGTTAAATCGTGAAATCACTAAAAAGAATCCAATCTCTGCTGTATTTGGCAAACAATTGGAAACATTAGAGAGATCTACGATGGAAGAAAAGGCTAAAGAAGCTATAGAAAAGCTTGGTGTTGACATAAACACAAAGACGCTAGCAAAAGATATGCCAGTTGGTCACAAGCAATTTTTGGAGATAGCTAGAGAGCTTTCTAAAGAAAAAGTAAAAATTATTATCATGGACGAGCCGACTGCGGTACTAACTGAGTCGGAAGCCGATATACTTATCGATGCGATGAAGAGACTTGCGAAAAAAGGTATTGCCATTATCTTCATCTCACACAGACTTCGTGAAATAATCGACGTTTGTGATCAAGTCATAGTTCTTCGTGACGGAGAAATTATAAAAGATACTGAAAATAAAGACCTTAATATCATGGAGATAGCAAGCTGGATGGTTGGCCGTGATATGTCAAAGAAGGAACAAACTAAAGAGCTAAGAGAAGTTGGCGATGAGACTATAATGAAGGTTGAACACCTTTATGTAGATATGCCAGGTGAGTCGGTTCGTGATGTTTCCTTCGAGGTTAAAAAAGGCGAAATACTTGGCGTATGTGGTCTAGCTGGTCAAGGTAAACTTGGTATTCCAAACGGAATCATGGGTCTATACCCATCGGGCGGAACTGTTACCTATGAAGGCGAGCCGTTAGATATCGCACATACAAAGGAAGTTTTGAAGAAGAACCTAGCCTTTGTATCAGAGGATCGTCGTGGTGTTGGACTTCTTCTTGATGAAGGAATTGACTGGAACATAGCCTTCGATGCTATGATGGTTAACGATAGATTCACAAAGAAGGTCGGACCATTTAAGTTTAGAGATGATAAGGCGATGAAAGAAGCCGCTCTTAAATACATTGACGAGCTTGAAATAAGGACTCAAGGTCCAAGTGAAAAAGCAAAGAACTTATCAGGTGGTAACCAACAAAAGGTATGTTTGGCAAAGGCATTTGCACTTGAGCCAAAATTCTTATTTGTATCAGAACCAACTCGTGGTATAGATATCGGTGCGAAATCACTTGTACTTGAAGCACTTAGAAAGTATAACAGAGAGCATGAAACATCCATAGTCATCATATCAAGTGAACTTGAAGAGTTAAGAAGCATAGCTGACAGAATACTTGTTATATTCGAAGGAAAAGTTTTTGGAGAGCTATTGCCTACAGATCCGGTAGAGTACTTTGGACTAATGATGGCCGGAACAAAACCGGAGGAGGTGTAGAATATGAGAGAAGAAAGTTTTGTTAAAAGAGTCGGACTTCCTAGAATAATTATTTTCTTTTTCATAGTAGGACTTTTCATAGTTGGATCATTTATAGGCGTTGACTTAAAAAGATCATTCATAGACGTTCTAACACGTTTTGGTATGAACGCAATACTAGTATTATCAATGATACCTATGATACAAGCGGGCTGCGGACTTAACTTCGGTTTGCCAGTTGGACTTATAGGTGGTATGCTAGGAGCAGTTTTATCACTTGAATTAAGATTAACAGGTATAGGCGGCGTAACATTCGCACTTGGTCTAGGAATGCTTTTCGGAGCAATCTTTGGCTGGGTTTATGGCCTAATCTTAAATAGAGTAAAAGGCGACGAAATGATTATCGCAACATACGTTGGTTTCTCATTCATCGCACTAATGAATATATTTTGGGTAGTACTTCCATTTAGAAATCCAGAATCAGTTATGGGTTTCAATGGTGAAGGTTTAAGAACAACTATATCTTTAAAGGCATATTGGGAGAAAGCCTTCTCTCGTATACTTGGTATAGAGCTTGATACAGCAAGTGAATTAGGAGACAAATTACTTATACCAGTAGGTATGTTTATAGTTTTTGCAATATTTGCATATTTAGTTTATCTTTTCTTTAAATCTAAAAAAGGTACTACAATGACAGCTGTTGGCTCAAACGAAAATTACGCAAGAGCAGCAGGTGCACACATCAACAAGACAAGGATGCTAGCAGTAATCCTTTCATGTGCTATAGGCGCAGCCGGTATGGTTATCTATGA
Organism: Fenollaria massiliensis; assembly: GCF_000312505.2. Classification (GTDB taxonomy): domain Bacteria; phylum Bacillota; class Clostridia; order Tissierellales; family Peptoniphilaceae; genus Fenollaria; species Fenollaria massiliensis. Next base: position 110,903 of record NZ_HG326226.1, read on the forward strand.
ACAAAGTTACGGCTTCGTTCAAATGTATAACGCACCACAATTCTTCGCTTTCCCAAGCGTTGCAGCCATACTACTTGGCGGTGCATCCATTAAAAAAGCTAATATAAAGAACGTTTTAATAGGTACACTACTTTTCCAAGGTATATTAACAATGACACCAACAGTTATTAACACAGCAATAAAGGTAGATATATCAGAAGTTTTAAGACTTATAATATCAAACGGACTTATACTATTTGCCTTAACACGTAAGGAGGGTGGAAAATAATGAAAAAGCGTAATAAATTCTTTACAGTAAATGAATACACCGTTCCTGTGATGTTTATCATCATATGCGCAATAGGTATAGTTTTTAGTAGATTCACACCACAATTTTTGGTTTCACAAGTAGTTATAAGATTTGCAAGAAACGCATTTTTGGTACTTTCACTACTAATACCTATAGTTGCCGGTCTAGGCATAAACTTTGGTATGGTACTAGGAGCCATGGCAGGACAAATTGCACTTATATTCGTTGAAAACTGGGGTATTACAGGCCTACCAGCAATTATAATTGCTGCACTTGTATCCATCCCAATCTCAATTATACTTGGTTTATTCGCAGGTGGCGTATTAAACAAAGCAAAATCAAGAGAAATGATCACATCCATGATACTTGGTTACTTCATGACAGGTGTTTATCAATTCTTTGTATTATATATTTTTGGTGGAGTAATTCCATTCGCTAACAAGAGCTTAATTTTATCACGTGGCTACGGCGTTAGAAATGCAATCGACCTACAAAGTCAAAAAGGACTTGATAAATTATTAGATAGAATCATTGGTCAAGACATATCAGTTCTAGGTATTCAATTACCAATAGCAACATTCATAGTTATCGTACTAGCTTGTCTTTTCATAGTTTGGTTTAGAAAAACAAAATTAGGCCAAGACATGAGAGCCGTTGGAGCCGATATGAAGATAGCCGAAGACGCAGGTATAAACGTTGACAAGACAAGACTTAAAGCCATCGTAATCTCAACAGTTATGGCATCATTCGGACAAATTATCTATCTACAAAACATCGGTAACTTAAACACATATAACGGTGCAGACCAAACAGCACTATATGCAGCAGCAGCTTTACTAATAGGCGGCGCGAGCGTATCAAAGGCGACAATCAAAAATGCCCTTGTAGGTACAGTACTTTTCCATTTGATGTTTATAGTAATGCCTACAGCAGGAGCTAATATCACAGGTAACTCAATGATAGGTGAGTACCTAAGAACATTCATTTCCTATGCAGTCGTTACAGTTACACTTATACTTCACTCTATAAGAAGAAAGAGCGAAGCAATAGAAGAGATGGAAAAATTAAAAGACGAAGAAAGCAAAAAATAAATTTCTTCTTTAAAACCATATAAAGAACAAGGCGTTCACTTAGGTGAACGCTTTGTTGTATTAGAAAACCCCCAGTTAGACTGGGGGTTCAGTTTAGCTTTAGCGGTGATAAACAGACAAAAAACCTCCCTATTTGATATAATATAATTGTAATCTGTCAATTGCAATATAAAATCAAATAAGGGAGGAATTAAAAATGTCATTGAATGACACACATAGTTTATCACATACTAAATGGAATTGCAAATACCACATAGTGTTTGCACCCAAGTATAGAAGGAAAGAATTTTTTGGAGATAAAAGACTTGAAATAGGACAAATTTTAAGAGAATTATGTAGTTGGAAAGAAGTTAATATAATAGAAGCAGAAGTTTGCCCAGATCATGTACACATGTTGGTAGAAATACCACCCAAATTAGCAGTATCAAGCTTCATGGGATTCTTAAAAGGAAAAAGCAGTATAATGATTTATGAAAAATGGGGCAATTTAAAATATAAGTACAGAGGACGTCAATTTTGGTGTAGAGGTTATTATGTAGATACAGCAGGAAAAAATACAAAAATCATACAAGAGTATATACAAAATCAATTGAAACAAGACCAGCTTAGTGAACAGCTGACATTTGATACAATAGACCCTTTTAAAGGGTAGCTAGTATAATTTGCAAGTGACAGATTAACCAACGTCCTTGAGGCGTGGCTAGTAATACAGGCCCTTTGGGCCGCATGAGAAAAACCCCCGGCTAGGCCGGGGGATATTTATTTATTTTTTGCAAAACTATATTTTTTGTTGTAAATTTATTTTTTGCTATAAATTATCTTTTAAGTGCAAATATATTTTTGAATAAGAATTGTTTTTTTAATGTGATTTTATTTTTGAGTAAGAATTGTTTTTTGATCACGATTTTATTTTATATAAATATCTTTTGCTAAAATTTTTTGCTTGGATTAATATTTTAAAGAACTATAAACATTTTATCTACCTTAATTGTTGAGCGAAAAATATTATCAACATAAAAACTCTTGACATATTAGTTAGCATGTGCTAACATGTAATCAATATTAATGTTTTTAAAGAAAGGAGGCTTATTAATGAAGCTTTCTATGAAAAATTTACTTAAAAACAAAAGTTATTTAAGCTATTTTTTCGCGAGCGCTTTGTCGATGGGCTCGTCAAATATTTTGCAATTTGCTTTGGCTTTATACATCTTGGATATGACTGGCTCGCCTTTGATTTATGCCTCTATACTTTCTATAATTATAATTCCGAGGATAATACTGACACCCATAGCTGGCGTTTTAGGCGACAGGCTAAGACGTATAGATATAATGAAGGTTTTAAACTTTGCCCAGGCTCTTCTTATGCTAATATATGCGATATTTGCAATTTTTTACAAAAACATTTCTCTTATTGCGGTTTACGCTCTTGTAATTCTTCTTGAGATGATTGAGGTTTTTTACAATGCGGCGGAAAATTCGATACTCGCTGAGATTATTGATCAGGATCTTATGGAGGAAGCTGTCGCTTTTTCAAAGGTGGATGATGGCATTGTATATGTGACTACACCTATGCTTGCGGCATTTATCTACAAGCAATTTGCTTTGAGTGGATCTTTTATTTTGGTTTGCGCTTTGATGAGTTTAACATTTATTTTAAATTTCTTTATAAAAACGCCTTTTGCAGTCAAGGGCAATCAAGATGAGAAAAATTCTTTTAAAAGCTATTTTACAGATTTTAAAGATGGTCTACTTGAGCTAAGCAAAAATAAATTCGCTAAAGTCTTTGTCGTTGTAGCTCCTTTAATAAATTTTTCTTTTGATGCAGTTTGCTCAGTAATTATAACTTATGTTTTTTTAGAAGTTTTTAAGCTTGATGAATATGTTTATGGTGTCTATAGAACGATAACTTCATTAGTGAGCATAACTCTGCCATTTATAATACTTCCTGTAGTTAAAAAATTTAAGCCTTTAAAATTATTGAAGTATGCTTCTTTATCTATAGCCACATGCATCTTTTTAATGGGAGCCGCTGTTTACTACGGCAGCTTGGATTTGGAAAATAATGCAATTATTAGCGTTATCTTAATAACTATTTTTGACTGCTTAATAATTAGTTCAGTTATGCCTCTTAATATAGCGACACAGGTTTTCTTTCAAAAGAATGTCAAGGATGAGTACAGAAGTAGGATTTTATCAGTACTTAGAATGCTTGTTCTATCATCGATACCTCTTGGCAATATGTTCTACGGATTTTTAGCAAATAGATTTGAGGCTCATATATGTATATTCGTTGGCAGTTTAGCTGTTTTCATAACATATCCACTCATTTTATATCTATCGAGAGAATAAAAAAGGCTTGACATATTAGTTAGCTTATGCTAATATATCAATAAGAGGTTAGTTAAGGCTAACCAATAAAATGAAAGGAAGAGATTCATGCGAGACGCAAAATTTGAGCATATCCTTGCCAATCACTGTTCTCCTGTGCTTATGGGGACCAAGCTATCGAATTTAATATCTGTATCTAAGATGGATTTTGCAAGTAATGAAGAATTTCTTTCTAATTACAAAATCCTTTTAAAGCCTTATGGCATAGCGATTGAAAAGCTTTGCGAGTGCGATGAGAGGATGCAGCTTTTTGTATATAACGAAGAAAGGCTTGCTAGGTACCTTAAAAAATCAAGGATTGCTAAATTTTTAAGTGAATACGGATATGAGTCAAACGATTTAGATGTTTGTATCTCGGTTCTTAAATCTAAGCTTAGACATTTTGAATTTCCTCATGAAATTGGTATCTTTTTAGGATTTCCTCTTGACGATGTTATTGGCTTTATTGAAAATCAAGGCCAAAACTACGTTTATTGCCGTTATTGGAAGGTTTATACAAGGCTTGAGAGCACTAAGCGCACCTTTGATTTTTATGACGAGCTAAGGACCTTTGTTAAAACAAAACTCATGGAGGGCTATACCATTGAAAAGCTTATGCGTGAGGTTTATCAAAGCAAAATTGGTTTACACAATTTAATAAATGCGTATTAATACTTTGTGGATAGATATCTATCCACTTTTTCTGCTAGAATAAAAATCTCATGAGCTTATCTCATGAGATTTATATATATATATTAATAATCGCCATTAAGTGGTATCACATAAGGTCTATCGTTTTTGATAATGATTTCTGAATCAACTTCGTAGACTTTTTTTATGTTTTCTTCTGTCAATACTTCTTTCGCTGTGCCGATAGAGATTATACGTCCTTTTTTCATAAGCACGATTTTATCTGCGAAGGCTCCTGCTAAGTTTAGATCGTGTAGAACTATAGCGTAACTTGTCTTACTTTTTTTCACTATGTTCATAAGATGAAACTCTTGTTTTATATCCATCGCACTTACTGGTTCATCCATGAGCATAAGGCGCGGCTCTTGCGCGAATGTTTTTGCCGCCATGACACGAGCTTTTTCGCCTCCAGATATTTTTAATATAGACTGTTCTCTTAATTTTTCTAAGTTCATGAGTGCTATGGCTTCTTCAACGGCATCTTTATCCTGTTTAGATAATTTCGCATCCCATCTTAGATATGGATAGCGGCCCATCTCAACAACTTCTTTAACTTTAAAATCAAAAGCAGATCTGTTTTCTTGGTACATCATAGAAAGTATTTTGGCTCTACTTTTATTATCATATGCGTGCAAATTTTTTCCGTCAAGAATAATTTCGCCTCTATCTGCTTTGAGATAGCCAGAAATTATTCTAAGCAGTGTTGTCTTGCCGCAGCCATTTGGTCCTATGATGATGACTTTTTCACCATAATCAATCTTAAAGCTTATATCATCTAAAACTTTTTTATCCCCATAGGAGAAGGATAAATTTTTTACTTCTAGTATATTCATCTTAAACTTCTCCTATATCTTATTAGTAATATTAAGAATAATGGTCCGCCTATGAGTGAGGTGATGATACCTACTGGAACTTCAAAGCCACCTATAAGTGAGCGAGCGATTGTGTCTGAAAGAAGCATAAATATTGCTCCAAACACAAACGAAGCTTTAAGCAAAAATTTGTGTTCGCTTCCAAAAATTAGTCTTATGAAGTGCGGCACTATAAGCCCAACGAAGCCTATGATACCGCTGACTGATACGGCAATGGATGTTAGAAGCGCACAAATAAGCAGCATGTTTCTTTTTAATACTTTTGTGTTTAGCCCCATCGCCTCGGCTTCTTCATCGCCCATAACAAGGACGTTTAAGTCTTTGCCGTGGTATATGGTGAAGAATATGCCCACAACTGTCGGCACAAGAATCGTTAATACGTGGTTCCAGCTTTTTGCATTGAAGCTTCCCATGGTCCAAGTCATAATTTTCATCGCTTCGTCTTGATGGGCAAGCATGATTAAGGAGATAAAGCTAGATAGCACCGTACTGAAGATAACTCCTGTTAGCAAGAGTGAGAATGTATCAACGCCTCTTTTTGTTTTTGAGATAAAATACACAAGTATACTTGTAAAGACGGCGCATACAAAAGCTGCTAAGCTTACTATGGAGTTACCAAGAAGTATCATTGGCGGCAAGAATATGATGGCGATGGTCGCACCAAAGGCTGCACCTGATGATATACCGATGACGTATGGGTCTGCCATGGGATTTTGAAATATTGCTTGATAGACTGCTCCTGCCATGGATAAAAGGCTTCCAGTAAGCACAGCAAGTATAATTCTTGGCAGTCTTACTTCGAAGATAATAAAACGGATGGAGTCATCGCATGTGACCCCATCCATCCCATATTTTATCCATTCTAGTATCGATCTAAGAATAACTTTAGCTTCTATATATACCGAGCCCAAAGTTACTGCATAGACCATCAGTGCGAATAGCACAACGCAAGATACAGATAAAAATAGATTTTTTTTCATTAAAAGTCTAATTGTTTAATTACTTCTGGGTGAGCAATCTTTAGAAGCTCTTTTAAACCTTCTGTAACAACTCTGTTTGATGCTCTTGAGAAGATATCGTCATTGATTTGAACAACTTTTCCGTTTTTAACAGCGCTTAGACCTTTGTAGGCAGCTCCTGTTTTTATAGTTTCCATTGCCCAAGCTGGAGTTAATAAATAAGTTGGATTCTTCTTTATAAGCTTTTCTAATGTATAGCTCCAGCCTTCAGCGTCTTCACCTGCATTAACATAGCCGCAGATCTTTAAGATTTCATTCATAAATGAATCTTTTCCGTGAGTGGACTCGCCGCTTTCGCCAGTGCCTACAACTATGTATGCGCTTGGCTTATTAAGCTTATTTGTCTTAAGAGAAACTTGAGTAATTTTACCCTTCATAGTTGAGATGAGAGCTCTTCCTTCATAGTTTTTATCAACTATAGTTGCTATAGTTCTGATTGATGAATATGTTTCTTCCATTGAGTTTGGAGTTTTCATAGCCATAATTTCCATGCCAGCCTTTTTTAGTTGGTTTAAAACATCTTCTTTATAATGTGTTTGAGCTATGACTACAGTTGGCTTTTGAGCGATAATTTTTTCGATTGATGGTTCATTCATTTTGCCAACTGAAGTAATTTTGGCAGCTGCTGCAGGGTAATTGCAGTAATCAGTTCTTGTTACAAGCATATCTTGTGCACCTAGGTCAAACATTATTTCTGTAACGCTTGGTGCAAGTGATGCTACTTTTTTATGAGTTTTTGTTACAGTGTAAGTATCTTCTTTTACTGGAAGAGTATTTTCTTTGTTCTTTTCAATCTTTAGAGATTTTGTCTTTTGATCCCAAGAAACTGTATAGTTTAGTGTTTCAAATAAAGTTCTTAATGGAATTAAAAACTCGTTTCCTTTAACTTTTGTCTTTGCATCCATAGCAAACTTAGTTCCATTAACAGTGAACTCGTTAGTATCTTTTTTGAAGACCAAGCTTGCCTTGCCATCGCTAACAGTATAAGCACTGTCTTTCATTTCTGTTTTAAGACCGTAGTCTTTTAATGATGAAAACTCAATATATGTTCTTGAATTTTCGTTTACTAAATCTTTTGCGTTTAATGATACTGGTTTTGCATAGCAAACATTGAATAACATTAGAACGACAAATAGAAGAGATAAAAATCTTTTCTTCATAATAAAGCCTCCTACAAAATATTTACATACGCTTTGTATGTATTAAGCGATAAAAAAGGATTAATTAAAATTAATCCCCTATAATTAGCATGCAAAATAAAGAGTAGTAGCTACTCTTAACAAACTAATATTAATGTCGCTTCTCCAAATTTATTCTATAACAAATTTTTGCAATTGTCAAGATGTTTTGTGTGCAAGTTATTTACTTTTTTTTCTTGCTATTATCCCGATTTCATTATATAATTAAGATGAGGTGTTCTTATGATATTAATAGTTGAAGACGATAAAGACATAAACAATTTAATTAAAGAGCTCTTAAGTGAGCGCGGTTTTGAGACAAAGCAAGTATTTGATGGTGCTGAAGCGGTTGACTACCTAAAGAATAACGAGGTGGATTTAATGCTTCTTGACCTTATGATGCCTAAATTAATGGGTGAGGACGTGATTAATTACGCGAGATCCATGAACATGAAGATGCCAATCATAGTTTTATCGGCTAAGATTGATAAAGCGACTAGACTTGGCTGCCTTGACCTTGGCTGCGATGACTTCATCACTAAGCCATTCGACACTGACGAGCTTATCAGCCGTGTTAGAGCTCAGCTAAGACGTTCAAACGCTTACAATAGGCTTGGAGAGAAGGCTGTGCACTTCGAGGACTTTTATCTTGATAACGATAACAACGTTATTAGTTTTAAAGAAGTGCCTCTTAATTTAACTCGCATGGAGTATAAGCTATTAAGACTTTTAATTGAAAATCCAAAAAAAGTTTTTACAAAAGAAAATCTTTATAGATCAGTTTGGGAAGACGATATCTACTCAGACAACACCATCAACGTACACATATCAAACCTCAGAAATAAGCTAAAGGAGATTGACCCGGACCATAAATACATCAAAACTGTTTGGTCCATAGGTTATATATTGAAATGATAAATTATTTTGAAAAATCAAGCGAGATACTTGATGGGCTTTATGGCGCGACTAAGCACAAGCGCGATATGACTAGCAATGAGAACATGAAGAGACTCATAGAAATTTTTGGCGTTGACCTAAGTAAGTTAAATGTGATTCACGTTGCAGGAACTGTTGGCAAGGGCTCATTTTGTATAATACTTGACAATATTTTAAGAGAGGCAAATCTTAAGACTGGCATCTTCGTTGGGCCTTCGATTGAAGGGATGAACGACAGAATCCGTATCAATGGCGATTTTATTCCGCCAGAAAAATTTTATCATTATTTAAAAACCATAGTTGATAAAATAAATGAGCTTGAAATAAATTGCATTTATTTTGAAATAGTTACACTCATCGCACTTATGTACTTTGCCGATGAAGGCGTGGACTTCGCCATCTTCGAGGTGGGCGTTGGTGGGCTTTATGACTCAACAAACTGTTTTACTACAAAGGCAGCTGATGTCATTATGAAAATTGATTATGACCATCAAAATGTACTTGGCAATACCTTAGAAGAAATTGCTTTTAATAAAGCGGGCATCATTATGCCGTTTGACACGGTTTATGTCTACCCTCAAGGGGATAATGTTATAGATGTCATTAAGGACGAAGCAAAAAAAGTTGACGCCAAGGTAAAAGTTTTGGATGATAAATCCCTGCGCATAGGAAAAACTGGCACAGAGACTGAATTTTTATACGATGGCGAGGATTACAGCGTAAGCCTAGCTGGCGAATTTCAAGCAAAAAACGCAGCCATGGCAGTATGGGTGGCAAAAGACCTTAATGATAGATTTAGACTCGATATAAGCGATGAGGCCATAAAAAAAGGACTTAGCGAAGTTAAGTGGCCATGCCGCATAGAGACTGTTAAGAAAGACCCATACATCATCATAGATGGTGCACACAACGAGGCGAGCGCTGCAGAGCTTAAAAAATATTTGCTTGGACTTAATAAAAAAGTCATCATGATTACATCGTTTTTGAAAGATAAAGATTATAGAAAAGTTTTCGAGACTTTTGAGGGACTAAACGCTGAATTTATCGTGACTAGCCTTGTTTTCAAGGGCAGAGATTTTGAGTTCGAAAAACTTGAGGAGGCCATCGGGGACAAGGACGGCATATACTTTATTAAAGATAACAAAGAAGCCTACAAGAAGGCACTTGAGCTATATACAGAGGATGCGCTCATAGTTGTTGCAGGTTCACTCTATCTTGCAAGCGTATTCAGAGACTTGATTTTGGGACTTAAGCATTATAATTAATAGATTTGGGTATATAGTTTAGGAAGGAGTGATGAAATGAAATTAGTATTTTTAATAGGCTCACAAAGAGAGGGCTCACTGAATAAACTATTAGCAAAGGAAATAGAAAAAGAATTTGATGATTACGATATCGTAGAATATTATCCAGACGATTTTAAAATGTTTAATGGGGACCTTGAAAAACCAGAAGAATCTTGGATCAAGGAGATTAGAGAAAATATCAGAGAAGCAGAAGGCGTTATCATCGCTTCACCTGAGTACAATTACTCAGTTCCAGGCACAGTCAAGAACATGATTGACTGGCTATCGAGACCAAACGAAGAAGGAAAATACCTTATAGGAGGCAAAAATTTTGCCCTAGTCGGAGTCACTATGGGGCTTGACGGAACAAGACTTGCACAAAAAGAACTCATAGCAGTTCTTCACCAACTAAGAGCAAATATCGACGCAAGTAATTTCATAGCTGTACCATTTGCAGATGCAGAAGGAAAATTTATTCAAGAAAATAAAGAAAGAATCAAAAATTTCGCAGATAAATTTAAAAAATTTATAGCAAAATAAATTTATATCATCATGAGCCGTTTATGCGGCTCTATTTTTATGGAAAAATTAAAGAATTAACAAAATTTTAACAAATTTGCAAAGCCTATTGAAAAATCTCCGCCCATGTATTATAATATGAGGGTAAAAGGAGTTTGATTATGAAAAAGAAATTTGTAATATCTTTCATAGTTGCCTTCTTGGCATTTGGTTTTGTATTTTACAAGGCGCAAACCAAGATAGATAACGGAGAATTAAAAAATAACAATATAGAAGAAAATGAAGTAGAGGACGAAACACCTGAAGAGAACAAAGAAACAGAAGAGGAGCTAAACCCAATATTCCCAGACGATCAGAAAGTACTTAAAGAAGAGCACGGCAACGAGCTTTGCTTCTTACTTATGGGTATAGACAAAAGAGATGCCGGTCAAAAAGAGATGAGAGGACAAAGATCAGACACAATGATGCTTTGCAAAGTAAACTTCGATGACGGCTCAATCAAGATGCTAAGCCTTCCTCGTGATAGTATAGTAAAAATTAGAGGTAAAGATGATAAATTAACACACGCTCACTCATATGGCGGACCAGCACTAACACTTAAAACAGTTAGAGACTGGCTAAAGCTTGACGTTCGCTACTACGTAAGAGTTGACTACAAGGCAGTAGAGGAGCTAGTAGGCATCGTTGGCGGAGTTGAATTTGACGTGCCAGTTGACATGAAATACCATGACACAACAAAAGGAAACGAATTACACATCAACTTTAAAAAAGGCAAGCAAACTATCACTAAGGACAACGTCATAGGCCTATTAAGATTTAGAAAAGGTTATAAAGACTCCAGCTACGGTGTAGCAGACTATGGTAGACAAAGGACACAACAAGATTTTATAAAGGCACTTGCTAAAAAAGTCCTAAGACCTGAAAATATATTAAAGATAGGTTCAATTTGGAACACAATCAATAAAAACGTTAAGACAAATATCCCGGGAGGCACAATCGCTACATCCATCTTGCAAGTTGGTATAGGTAGAGTTCACTCAGATAAGCTGGAGACAGCTTCACTAGTAGGTAAGAATGCCAACATTGGCGCACTAAGTGCACTTAGCATACCTAAGAAGGAAATTGAGGAGAAGGTGTATCCGTGGTTTGGAGATTACCGCTTCAAATAAATGATTTTGCGTTAAAATTGCGACTGGAACTTGTTCGCTTTTCAGCAATGCTCACGTACCATTAGTACGCTCCGCTTGCCTCAAAGCTCCATTTCGCGTAATCATCACATTTTTCCAGCAAAATTAGTGAATAAAGATGGTTTGGTGTGAATCGATTTATTAAAACATTTTATTTATGAAATAATGATAAAACACTCCGCTTGTCTCAAAGCTCCACTACGTCCCATGCATCGTAGTGCGAAGCACCAAGGTTCTGGGCACCCATTCAAAGCGAAGCTTTGTAAATGGGTCAGGTTCTTCTTTATTTCAAGAATTAGTGAAGAAAGATGGTTTGGTGTGAATCGATTATTTTAAGATTTGTAAATAAAAAATTTTGTTTAAATAAAAATATATATAAATTTATAATAAAGAAGGCATTTGTCTTCTTTTTTTTCTGTATATACAAAAAAAACAAATAAAATCGCTTCACCTCATGAAAATATATGAAGAAATCTTAACAAATTATTTATATTTTACTATTGATAATCGCCACTATATGTAGTATAATAATAATTGCGAACGGGAGAAGCAATCAAAATATTGTGGAGGTATAAGATGTATATATTCAAGAGAAGCGGCGAAAAAGTGCCATTTGACGAATCTAAGATTGTTGTAGCTATTAAAAAAGCGATGAATTCTTCAACTGGGGTATATGAAGAAGGTCTTGCTGAAAAGATAGCTGACGAAATTAAAAGGGAAGCTGTTGTGGCTGAGAGACCTCTTTCGATTTATGATATCGAAGACAAGGTTTATTACAAGCTTATCGAGAACAAAAATCCGGCTACTGCTAGAAGTTATGAAAATTACAAGGCTGTTCAAGCTTTTAAAAGAAAGATTAACACTACTGACGAGAGCATTATCGGTCTTCTTGATAGAAAAAATAGTGACTTAATGAAGGAAAATTCTAATAAAAATGCTCACATCGCATCTACTCAAAGGGATTTGATTGCTGGCGAAGTATCTAAGGACATTGCTAGAAGACTTATGATTGATGATGACTTGCTTCAAGCACACGACGAAGGCTCTATCCATTTGCATGATATGGACTACATCATTCAACCTATGTTTAACTGCTGCCTTGTTAATATGAAGGACATGCTTGACAACGGCACTGTTGTTAATGGCAAATTGATTGAAAGCCCAAGATCTTTCCAAGTTGCTTGTAATGTCATGACGCAAATCATTGCTCAAATCGCATCAAACCAATATGGTGGCCAATCCATTGACATAAAATGTCTTGCGAAGTACTTAAGACGCAGCTACGAAAAGAATTTGAAGCTTGCTAAGGAAATGTTTGATGACGAGGCAAAGCAAGACGAGCTAGCAAGAAAACTTACTCAAAGGGATCTTGAAAGCGGCATACAAACTATACAATATCAAATAAATACTCTTATGACTTCGAATGGTCAAGCGCCTTTCGTTACTCTTTTCATGCACATGGAAGATGAAGGATTCGAGTACGAAAAAGAGCTTGCTATGATTATCGAGGAGATTTTAAAGCAAAGAATTCAAGGTATCAAGAACGAATGTGGTGTTTATGTAACACCAGCTTTTCCAAAGCTTGTTTATGTGCTTGATGAAAATAATATTCACAAGGATTCAAAATACTATTACTTAACTCAAACTGCTATAAAATGTACTGCTAAGAGGATGTATCCTGACTATATCTCTGCTAAGAAGATGAGAGAAAATTATGAAGGCAATGTTTTTGCGCCTATGGGCTGCAGAGCGTTTTTATCGCCATGGAAGGATAAGGACGGCAATTACAAATTTGACGGCAGATTCAACATGGGTGTTGTTTCTCTAAATTTACCGCAAATAGCTATTGTTAGCGGCGGCGACGAAGATAAATTTTTTGAAATTCTTGACAAGAGGCTTGACCTTTGCAGAAAGGCTTGTCTACTTAGATACGATATATTAAAGAATGTTACAAGCGATTCATCTCCAATTCACTGGAGACACGGCGCTATCGCAAGACTTGAAGAGCATGAGCCAATCAGACCACTTCTTGAGAATGGTTATGCAACTGTAACTTTGGGCTATATAGGTCTATATGAAGCGACTTATCTAGTTCGCCACACTACTCATACTGACGAGCACGCGACTGATTTTGCGCTAAAAGTTATGAGAACTATGAATGAAAAATTAAATTCTTGGAAGATGGAAGATGGTCTTGGTTATGCGCTTTACGGCACTCCTGCTGAAAGTCTTTGCTATAGATTTGCTAAGAAGGACCTTGAAAGATTCGGCGAAATTAAAAATGTAACTGACAAGGGTTATTACACAAACTCTTTCCATGTTGATGTTAGAGAAAATATATCTGTATTTGATAAATTTAAGTTTGAGGCTCAGTTCCAAACACTTTCAAAGGGTGGATGTATCAGTTACGCTGAAATACCTAACATGGGTCATAACTTAGAAGCGCTTGAAACTATAGTTCAATACATCTATGACAATATTCAATATGCAGAATTCAATACAAAATCAGACTATTGCCACGTTTGCGGCTATGATGGCGAGATCATTATCAATGATCATAACGAATGGGAATGCCCACAATGCCACAACAAAGACCAAGCTAAGATGAATGTTACAAGAAGGACATGCGGCTACCTTGGCGAAAACTTCTGGAATGAAGGCAAAACTAAGGAGATAAAGCAAAGGGTACTTCACATATAATGAATTACGCGCAAATTAGGAAGTACGACATAGCGAACGGCCCAGGCGTTAGAACGACTATATTCTTGACGGGTTGTACTTTAAATTGCAAGAACTGTTTCAATAAAGAGTATCAAAACTTTCATTTCGGAAAAGTTTTTGACGAAAAAGCCTTCGAAGAGGTCATGGATTGCTTAAGTGATGCAAATATCAGTGGTTTATCGGTTTTAGGCGGCGAGCCCTTCGATAACCTAGCTGGTCTTAAGGAATTCATCTCAAAAGTTAGAGCAAATTGCGAAAAAGACATTTGGATTTACTCCGGCTACACTTTTGAAGAGCTTTTAGAAAAGGACGGCGCTATGGACGTCTTGAAGAATATAGATGTTTTGGTGGACGGACGCTTCGTCGAAGACCTAAAAGATTTGAAGCTAAAGTTCAGAGGCTCCTCTAATCAAAGAATTATCGATGTGAAGAGGACACTTGAAGAAGATGAAATTTTACTCATGGATAAATATATGAAGGAAGATTGATTATTCAGTCTTCTTTTTTTATGCCAAAGCGTTGACAAAGCGTGGTCTATGGTGTAGACTAAATATATAATTAGATTTGGAGGTAAATTATGAAATATAACGCTATAATTCTTGGAACTGATCACAATTCATACTCAGTTGCAAGAAGTTTTTTTGAAGCATATAATGAAAAGCCAATAGTTGTCGGAGCGGCTCTGCTTGTGCCTTTCGTTGCAAGTGCCATCGCCGATATACACATCGTTAAGGATTTTTCAAGCGATGATGATGTTTTTGTAAATACATTAAATAAAATTGCAAAAGAAAGAGAAGAAGAGGATTTTATTTTCTTCGCACCAACTGAGCACTATGTCGATTTGCTTGTAAGGAACGAGGATAAATTCGATTTCAAGGCGCATATACCATATCCAGATCCAAAAGAGGCTGAAAAACTCATACTAAAGTCTGAATTTTATAAAATTCTTGAAAATATTGGCGTTGCCTATCCAAAAACTTTTATAGCGAATAAAAATAATTATCAAAGCGTTAATATCGAAGGCGAAGCATTTTTAAAAGCTGATGAGTATAACGATTTTTTAGAGTCAAATGCTACCAATATACAAAAAGGCTATCACGCGATGAAGAAAGATGAGACGCTAGCTATACTTGAAGAGATTTACAAGAGTAATTATACTGGCTCCATCATAGTTCAAGATTATATTCATGGCGGACAAGGAACTGAGTACTCGCTTAATGGCTACAGAGCGCACAATGGCAAGGTCTCAATGGTCTTAGCAAGAAATCTACTCTCTGATATGAGGCCTATGTGGGTCGGTAATCATTTGGTTCAAGTTGATCATTTCGATGAAGAGATGTTTAATACAGCGGAAAAAATTGTATCTAGCCTTGATTATAAAGGACTATTTAATTTTGATTTCAAAAAAGATTCAAAGACAGGCAAAATTTATACACTTGAGATGAATATTAGACAAGGCAGAACTTTTTATTACGCTACACTTGGCGGAGTGAATTTAATGAAAATAGCTATCGATGACATGATACTGGGCAAATCGGTGAGCGAAAGGACAAAAAGAGCCTTCATGCTCACAGCCATTGACAAAGATATTTGCAGGGAGCACCTTGACAAAGAACTATTAAACGAATTCGATAAAAAAGAAAGGCTTGAGAACACTGCCATTCATATAGTAAATGAGAGGGATGCTGCTCCCGAAAGGGTAGAGAGGGTCAGAAATGCGCTTAAACGTCAAGCGGATGATTTATATAAATAATCTTTATAAAAAATTCTTGACAAATGGGGAAAATTATTATATACTAACAAGGTAACCTTGCTCTTTATTTATTAAAGAGCCATAAGTCCAAAAGGAGGTGGAAAGATGAAAAAATATGAAGCAATGTATGTTTTTTATCCTGAAACAAGTGAGGAAGCTAGAAATAAATTCCTTGATAGGATAAAATCAGTTATCGAAGCACAAGAAGGTAAAGTAACTAACACTGATGATTGGGGCCTAAGAAAATTAGCATACCAAATCAAATTTAAAACTGAAGGCTACTACTTCTTAATGAACTTTGAAGCAGAAGAAGCTGTAATTCTAGAACTTACAAGAATTGCAAGAATCACAGACGTTTTACTACGTCACATGATAGTAACAGACGAAGATAAATAAGAGGTGAAGAGATGAACGTATGTAGTTTAATCGGAAGATTAACAAGAGATCCTGAGCTAAGATACACACCTAACACAAATCAAGCAGTTATCACATTTACTATAGCTGTTGATAAGGGTTTATCAAGAGAAAAAAGAGAAGAAATGGAAGCAAAGAACATGCCAACAGCAGACTTTATTTCCATCGTAGCTTGGGGTAGAACTGCAGAGAATATCAGTAATTATGTTTCAAAGGGCAACATGGTTGGAGTAACAGGTAGGATTCAATCTAGAACATACGAAGCTAAAGACGGTACAAAAAGATATGTAACAGAAGTCATAGCTTCATCAGTAGAATTTCTAGAAAGAAGAAATATTACATCACAATCTCCAAACCAATCACACGAAGATTACTTCAGTAGCGACGAAGATTTTTCAAACGTTGACGAAGGCTTTGCTCCTGGAAGCAATAGGGATATTCCATTTTAATTAAAGGAGGGAATATAATGCAAAGAAGATTCAGACCTAGAAAAAAAGTATGTGCTTTCTGCCAAGAAAAGAATGAACACATAGATTATAAAGATGTAGCAAAACTAAGAAAATACATCACAGAAAAAGGTAAAATCTTACCAAGAAGAATAACAGGCACTTGCGCTAAACACCAAAGAGAAATCACAACAGCTATTAAAAGAGCAAGACAAGTGGCGCTATTACCATATACTCAAGACTAGTGCACTTTTGCATTAAAATCGCGGTCTTTGCTAGTTTCGAATTTTTTGTCGCTGCGGAGTGCAGTTCGCACACCTCACTCCAAAAAATTCTGTACAACGCAAATCCCATCGATTTTCTTTGCAAAATTGCGGTATAGCGAAATAAATAAATTATTAAAAGCTTTCATTTATTTGGAAGCTTTTTTTGATGGGAAACGCAAATCCATCGTAGCGCAAAGGTTCTCGGCTGTTTACAGGCGAGGTTCTTCTTTAATCTAAAAAATCAGGCGAAATTTTTGTGCTTACGAAATCACGGTATAGCAAAATAAAGAAATTTTTGGTATTTATTGAATAAATATTATTAAAGGCTTTCACTTTGGTGAGAGCTTTTTTAACGCTTTATTACAAATTTATTAAGAATCAAAAAATTCCTTTTATTTATAATTGCATGGGCATACAATATATATATATTAGTAAAAAGTGATAACAAGATTGTAATATTTACTGCAAGAGTCTAGACAGGCGAGGGACTATGTGATATAATATAACTAGATAAATTAGAATTTATCGGGATAAAAGAGAGGACTGCAAGGCCATATGAAGCATGAAGAAATAAGAGGAAAAAAAATTATACTGCGCAGGCAAAGAGAAGAAGATGCTCCGTTTTTCGCCTATTGGTTTAATCAGCCGCAGGTTATGTTTCAATGCGGATTTGAGAAGACAACCGATCAAGAAGAAGAGAAAAGAACTATTAACGTCAGCCACAAATCGGAAGACTCGGTTTGGTTTACGATTACTGATCTTGACGGTAATATTATTGGCGAGACCGGTTTGCTCCGTATGTTTCCCGCGTGGCACCAAACCGATCTGACGATTATTATTCCAGACCCTGAAATGCAGCATAAAGGATATGGTTCGGAAGCAATCCGCATCATGCTGGACATGGCATTTCATGAGTATGAGATGCATCGTGTCTCGATCGGCGTGGTAGGGTTGAATACAGATGCACTGGAATTCTACAAGAAAATCGGTTTCAAGCAGGAAGGTATTTTAGAAGAGGCATATTATTATAACGATGAGTACAGCGATTTTATAATGATGCGAATCCTTAGCCAAGAATGGAAATAAGCGACAAATCCCAGTTTGTCGAGCTAAATAATTAAATAGAAATGAAAGAGATGATAGATAATTAAACTCTATCGTCTTTTTTTATACTCAAAATTAGGAGTTTAAAATGGTAAGGATAAGAAGTCCCACTTAAAACAATTAAATATATAAGACAGCTAGCGATTGATATAGGTTCAGTCGCTTTTTGATGCACTTCGTCTAAAACGGCATCGTGGAAGGGTGGGGTTCTTCTTTCTTCAAAAAATCACTATAAATTTTGTGCTTTCTTAGAAAATATAAATTAAAAAACTTTAAAGGTTTTCACTTCGGTGAGAGCTTTTTTGATGCTTGCTTTAAAGCTCCATTAATATGGACTTTTTAGTGCTTTATTACAAATTTATTAAAAATCATGAAAATCAATTTATTTATACTTGTGCGGGTATATAATATATATAGGTAAAGCAGTAAAAAGTGATAAAAGGAGGGTTATTATGAAAAAGTTTTTATCATTTGTTCTAGTATTTGTGCTAGTTTTGTCAATGTCTATGAACATTTCAATGGCTAAGTTTGACGAGACTGGTGCTAAGGAAATTGAATTTCCTCTTGATGTGGAGGCTAAAGATTCTAGTGTGAGTATAGGCGAGAAGGAATATCCTATAAAAAATGCTACTATACTATTTGTTAACGGCGAACTTCTTCCAAAAGTAGAGATTCTTCTTGAAGATGACAAGCCTCTTATTCCTATCAGGGCGCTTTCTGAGAAACTTGGCTACAAGATTGAGTGGAACGCTAATGAGAGAAAAGTTATGCTAGTAAAAGATAAGTCTACGATTGAGCTTTTTATAGGAAAAAATACTGCACGTGTTGATGGCAAAGACTATAAGATGGGCAAATTAGTTAAGATTATAAATAATACAACATATATTCCACTAAGCTTTATAGATAAGGCTAT
Source organism: Fenollaria massiliensis (assembly GCF_000312505.2). Taxonomy (GTDB): domain Bacteria; phylum Bacillota; class Clostridia; order Tissierellales; family Peptoniphilaceae; genus Fenollaria; species Fenollaria massiliensis. The sequence continues at coordinate 129,954 of NZ_HG326226.1, forward strand.
GGGACTTGAAGTTGTTGATACTAAAGAGATGGAGGGTTTATATCCTAAGTATTACGAGACTCAAATGCCATTATCACCTGAAAAAACTATAGTTACTTCTATGAGAAATATCTTTATTGACGAAGAGCATGAGTATTTGGACAAATCTACTGGAGAAGAAACTATGAAGCTAGTACAAAAGAAGTGCACAGAAGGCCTTAAGAACTTTGAAAAGAGCACAAGAGAACGCATTGAAAAATCTAAGGAAATTCAAGAACGTTTTGATGGAGTTTTTAAAGACATTAAAAGGGAAATAGATAGAATGATTTATTTGGGGGAAGTTTCAAAATTTTATAAATACACTATAGGTGTTTATGATATTTATTATGACAGAACAGATGGAAAGATTTATTTTGAGATACCTTCATCAGGTACAATTATTAAGGAAATGGATGTGAATGATCCAGATTTATATACGGCGACATTTGTAGCTGGCTAGTGCTTTCGTGTTAAAATTACAATCTTTGTTAGTTTCGAATAAATATTATAAAAAGGCTTTCACTTTTGTGAGAGCTTTTTTGATGATTTCTTACAAATTTGTTAAAAATCACGAAAATCCATTTACTTTTACTGGGGGGGGTATATAATATATATAGGTAAAGCAATAAAAAGTGATAAAAGGAGATTTATTATGAAAAAGTTTTTATCATTTGTTTTAGTATTTATGCTAGTTTTGTCCATGTCTATGAGCATTTCTATGGCGAAGCTTGATGAGACTGGTGCAAAGGAAATTAGTTTTGGAACTGATAGGGGAGCTGAAGATGCCATTATATGTATCGATGACAAAACTTATCCTATTAAGAACGGAACTATATTATTCATCAATGGAGAGATAATTCCTGAAGCTGAGGTAATCATGGACGGCGGCAAGGCAATGCTACCACTAAGGCTTATTGCTGAAAAGCTTGGCTACGAAGTTGGCTGGAATAATAAAGAAAGAAAAGTTACTCTTGTAAAGGATGATAAAAATTTAAGAGTTGCCATTGGCGGAGCGTCTTTAGATGCAAAATCAGAAAGTGAAATACTAAAAAATATTATTAATGACAAGTTTTCAATATCCATAGTAGTGACACACAGATTTAAAAATATTAAAAAATATGACGAAATAATAGTTATGAAAGACGGAGAAATAGAATCAAAAGGTAACCATGCATATTTAATGAAGAATTCAGCAGTATATAGAGATTTATATATTGCACAAAAAGAAATGATGAAATGAGGTGAAAATGTGTTAGAAATACAAGCTGTAAATAGAAGTTTTGGAAAGAAAAGAGCACTTAAGTCGGTGGATTTAGAAATAAGCAATGGAATCTATGGGCTACTTGGTGAGAATGGAGCAGGTAAATCAACCTTGATGAAGATACTAGCTACTTTAGACAAACCTAGTTCAGGAAAGGTGTTATTTTGTGAGAAAGATATTTGGAATAATAAAGACTATCTTTCTCAAATTGGCTATATGCCACAAGATATAGAAATATATGATGGATTCACAGCCTATGACTATTTAGAATACATGGCTCTTTTAAAAGGAATGAAGAAGAAGGGGTTAAAAGAAAGAATTTATGAAATTCTAGAGTTTGTTAATTTGAAGGATGTGGATAAAAAGAAAATTAAGACATTTTCTGGGGGAATGAAAAGAAGGATAGGAATTGGCCAGGCTATTATTAATAATCCAAAGATTCTTATTCTAGATGAACCTACAGCAGGACTTGATCCATATGAGCGTATTCGATTTTCCAATATAATTACTAATATGAGCGAAGATAAAATTATATTATTTTCCACTCACATAGTATCAGATATTGAAGCAATAACAGATCAAGTAGTAATTTTAAGTGAAGGGATGGTAAAGAACAAAGGGAAAATTCAAGATATGGTTCTAGAGCTTCAAGGTAAAGTAAAGCAGATAGAAGTTACTAATAAAGAACTCCAAGATTTTACAGAAGAAACATTTGTCGTTCGAATAAAAAACCAAGGAGATAAATACATGGTTCGCTTTATTGAAAAAGAAGGAAGTCCAAAATCTGGAAATATTTTAACAGCAAATTTAGAGGATTATTTTGTCTATATTGGAGGTCTAAAAAATGAAAAAAATTAAATTTATATTGCTATTACTAATGCTTGTCAGTCTATTTACAGCCTGTAGCAGAGAAGAAAAAGCTGCTGAACAAAATGTTAATCGTCAAGAAGAGCAAAAAACCGATATTTCAAAAGAAGAAAGTCAAGGCATAGAAGAAACACAGTCACTTGAAGAGGAAATTCTTAAGAAGAAATTAAAAGAAGTTCGAAATAAAAGAGAGGAAAGTATAACAGTTGAGGAAAATGATGTTACTACAGGTTATATGCCAAAAGAGGTTGATGATCTGCAAAATGGACCTATAATAGAGCAATCTTCTGAGCAGCATAAGCAAATGTATAATACTGCTGCAACTTATATAAGAGATAATTTAAACATAAATCCTAAGACAAAGCTGAGTGTATATGATGCCATTGATCCTACTGTTTTAGAAATTTATACTGCTGAAGATCGCGGCTACTTGCAAGATTATACAGTAGAAAATATCTATGTATTAGAATATCAAAAAGAAGATGGAACTTGGAGTTATATATTTATGGGGAGAGAAAACAAACAAAGTCCATGGAAAGTAGTTCATACTGGAGACCATTTTAAGGAATAAACATGAAATCACTATATTATGAAATCAAACACTGCTTTAACAAGGTTTCCATATTTGCTTTATTACTATTTCTTTTAGTTGTATTTCTTCACTCTATTATTTATCTAAGTATACAGTGGCGTACTATATTACCAGACGGTACATTGGTAGAAGGTTTGTCATCTCACAGAGCTTTTTCAGAAGCATCCAAGGAGTTAAAAGGAGTTTTGGATGATGAATATCTTCAAAAACTAAAAAAAACCTATGCATCTAGCTACGAAAAGAAATATCTAGATATTGATAAGGGGTTTTTAGGTACTGGAGGCTTGATGAAATATATCAACACCAATTATCTATTAAATAAACCGGAAAGTAGATTCAATGCAAGCAATGGTAACGAGTATATGGAAATAGACTTCCCATATTTAGAAAACGTCGACACCTTCTATGCCGCATATAAAGAGACATTAGTAGAAGTAGAAGTACAAGCGCATGAAGCTAGTGGATTTAGACCTTATACAGACGAGGAAATTAAACAAATTAAAGATATTGTTAACAATATTCAATTACCATTGAGGTTAGACAATACAATGTGGATGAGTAGTACAAGAAATTACTTATATTTAGAATATTTTATATTTACCTTGGTTTTGTGTATTTCGTTTTCTTCTATTTTTTCTAGAGATGGCATAAATCCTGTTTCTGATATTGCCTTGGCCAGTAAGCAGGGGAAAAATAAATATATTTGCAGAAGATTCATCGCTGGATTAGTTGCTGCAGCTATAATGTATTTAATTTACTTCGTTTTCTTAAGCTTAATTCATGGTAGTGTGTATGGCGGCTTTAGTGGATGGAATGCTTCAATTCAGTCTAAGTCAAACTTCTATGTTTTTAACATGACAGCAGGCAAAGTGTTTTTGCTAGAGTGTTTAGGAGGATTGATAGGGACACTAGCTGTAACATCGATTGTGTTACTTGTTTCAATTATTATAAAAAGGACAAAAGCTAGCTTACTTGTTTCTGCTGGATTGGTCTATTTTTTAAATAACCAATTGAAGGGTTACAGTATCCTACGTTTTACAAATCCATTATTCTTTAAGACTGATAGTATGGGGACGTTAATTTCTTTGTTTGGAAGAATTGTACCCTATCTTGTCCTAATAATATTGCTTGGAATACTATATATTTCTATTTGTTTTATTTTAGTAAGACTTTTAGGAAAGAGATATAGGTGGTTAAAATGAAAAATTTGATTTACGCAGAGAACAAAAGAATATGGAAACATCCCTTGACTATATTCACATTAGTGTTGGCTTTTTTAGCCGCTGTATTTAATGTCAATAATTCTACAAAACAGTATTTATCTGAACATACTTTTAATGAGGAAATGAATTTATATTACTTAGATTCTAAAAAGATTGATATAGAAAAAGCTCTTGGTGGGAAATTGGGTCAAATTCAATCGGAATTCTATTATTACGATATCTTAAGTTTTGCCGAACAATTAGATCTTAAAGGAGATGAACAAGAAAATTTATCATCGCTATTAAGAGAAAAAATAAAACAACATTTAGATACAAATGAAATTAAGTATAGCGAGGATATAAAAAACAAGGTTACAGATACATTAGATGAAGTCAAAATAGATTTATCATATGGAGAAGGTTGGAAAAATCTTAATAAAAATCTCTCTAAATTTCTATATATAAATCTTTTTCTTTCAATTATTTTTACAGCCAACATAATGTCTACTAAAAATATGGAAGGGGATGTCTACCAATCTACTTTTTATGGTAAAAATTATCTCTTTAAAGCCAAGGCCATTTTAGCTGCGTTTTGGAGTTTAATCTTCTGTCTTTTATCTATATTGGCTCTTCTTATTTTTTATATAGGATTATATGGAATAGAGGGAGCGTACAATGCTATTCAAAATAGTCCTATAATGACTCTTTCGCTTTATAAGGAAACATACTTATCAATGTTTATAAAAAACGGGTTGTTGGGTCTAGTTACTATAGAAACCATGGTATTTTTGACTATTATTATATCAAAAAAAACAAAGAACTTTATGCAAATTTTCACAAGTATTATTTTATACTATTCTCTGCTTATCCTATTAGACAAAATGGGGAGTGTGATTTTCAACTACAAACTTCTTAACTTTTTGTCTTATAAGGCTATGGGATTTTTTTATCACTATACTCACTATGATCTTTATTTATTTGGTGACATTGTTTTAAAATCAATAGATGCCATATTACTTGTTAAACTCATTCAATTAATAGCTTTTGGTATTTTTATTTTTGGCTTCAATACAGAATCGAGAGGAAAGCTAAAAACTCGAAAAAAGGCAAATTGAGTCATAATGAAAAAAATTTAGAAAAAGTTCTAGAAGAGTGCAAGTTATCAGAAGAAGAATTATAAGAGTTTGAACAATACATTATAGAAGAAGATTTATTAAAAGCTTTCACTTTTGTGAGAGCTTTTTTGATGCTTTATTACAAATATGTTAAGAATCACGAAAATCCATTTATTTACACTTGTGTGGGTATATAATATATATAGGTAAAGTAATAAAAAGTGATAAAAGGAGGTTTATTATGAAAAAGTTTTTATCATTTCTTTTAGTATTTGTGCTAGTTTTGTCAATGTCTATGAACATTTCTATGGCGAAGCTTGATGAGACTGGTGCGAAAGAAATTAGTTTTGGAACTAGTAGGGGACCTGAAGATGCCATTATACGTATCGCTGACAAAACTTATCCTATTAAGAACGAAACTATATTATTTATCAACGGAGAAATAATTCCTGAAGCTGAAGTCGTTATAGATGGCGGCAAGGCCATGCTACCACTAAGGCTTATTGCTGAAAAGCTTGGATACGAACTTGGTTGGAACGGTGCTGAGAAAAAGGTTACGCTTAAAAAAGCTGATAAGAGCATTGACATTACTATAGCTAAAAATGAAATGTCTAAGCTTATCAAGAATACTACTTATGTAAGTCCAGATTTTGTAGAAAAGAATCTTGCTGAAAGCGCTGTAGTTACTGAAAGGATTGGCGATGACTCAAAAGAATTTTATGATACTAAGATGGCTATAACTCAAGATAAGACTATCGAAAGAAGTCTTAGAAATGTCATCATTGATGAAAAGCACGAGTACAAGGACAATTTAAGTTCTGATGACGCGATGAAGCTAGTTAAGGAAAAATGCCTTGAAGGTCTAAAGAATTTTGCGAAGACTTTGAAGGAAAAAGTTAAGGACGAACCAAATAGATTTGACGATGACATAAAATTAATCGAAAAAGATATCAATAGAATGATCTACATTGGCGAGGTTTCTAAGTTTTATAGATACACAATAGGACCTTATGATGTTTTATATGACAGAACAGATGGTAAAATCTACTTCCAAATATATCAAGATGAAACTAGAATTAGGGAAGTGGATGTGAATGATCCGGATTTGTATATGAGTATATTTATAATCGGATAAAGAAATTTCAAATAAGCTCCATTAATTTGGAGCTTTTTTCACGTCTACACAATTTGCAAAAATGATTTTTTAGTACTATAATATAAGTAAGCTTATTAGGGGGGTGTCAAAATGACGGAACTTAATAAAACAAAGTCAAAAAGCAAAGTAAGTAAGATATATAATTACACTGTTTTAGGCATATATGCTTTGGTTTTGCTAGCGTATATAATTTTTAAGCTTATGGGTGCTGATGAAAAGACGGGCAGTATCATCCTTAATGCTGTGCTACTAAGTTTATTATTTGCGTTAGTGGGACTAATATTTATCCCGAAAAATACTCTTACATGGATAAACATTATCTTGCCTGTAGTAATAAATGCACCATACTTCTTATGTCTTATAGCTGTTACACACGGTTTGGATTGGATAGGCGTTGCATCTTACTACTTTGAGCGTGTAATTAGCTCACCAATAAATTTAATAAAAGCATTTTTCTAATTTGCGCATAAAAATGCAGCTACATATCATATCATGTAGCTGCATTAATTTTTTTCTAATTACTTGTGGATATATTATCTATGGCTATTCTATCTGAAATATCGCTTAAGTCTATCGGGCTTGAGCTTGACTCTGGCATATCGTCGAGGTTGCCTTTCCAGGCTGGTTTTATTTGAACGTTTAAGTTCTCATCTCCTAGTTTGAAGCTTATATCGTCAATGCTACCATCACCGGTACCTGAGGACACACAAACGTAGGATAATGTATCTTTACTTTCGCTTAGGCTTATGTCGCCTCTAAAGCCGCCTGCTCTAGCTACTCCTATTGGCACAATTTCATCTGAGCTTAGCTCTTTTGTAAAGTCTTTGTTTGGATAATAAAACTTGATGTCTGACATACCATAGTCATAGTCTTGATAAACTAAAAGTAGTGGGTAGTCTAAATTGTTTAGCTTTACAAGTGAATATGTGTAAGTGCAATTAAATCCGTCATCTTTTGTGACTGGATTAAATTTCTCTGGGTTCATATTGTCTAAAACACTTGTGTATACTTGCTTTACTTTTTCAAGATTCTCATCTTCTTGAGCTAATGCGTTTTCTTCAGCATCTTTACTTTCTTCGTTGTCTTCGCTTTCTTCACTATCTTTGCTTTCTTCATTATCTTCGCTTGATTTATCGTTTGCACTCTCTGTAAGATTCTTATCTTCAAGTGTAGTATCTTGTTTTGACAAACATGCTGTTAGGCTTAAGATAAATGTAAGGCTAATTAGAAGAGCTATCATTGTTTTTTTCATCATAAGGTCTACTCCTTTTCATAGATGTTTTTATATATCAATTCTAGCATATTTTTCTTTGTTTTACAATAATTTTGTATAGTGAAAACCCTCTTCACCACGTGGCAAAGAGGGTATATGATTATATTAAATTACATCTTTGGATCGGCTTCGTAATGTGTGTGTAGTAGCTCGTGTGCTAATTCGCCGCCAACTTCGCCAAGGTATTCTTTGTAAAGTTGTATAATTTTTGGATTGGCGTGTGATTTTCTTATTGCTTTGCCTTTATCTATATTATAGATGGCTTCAGCTCTCCTCTTAAGTATTGAGATGTCGCCGTTATGAAGCGGTTGACCGCCTCCGCCTATACATCCGCCTGGGCAAGCCATAACTTCTATCGCATCGTATTCTTTTTCGCCTGACTTAACCATGTTTAGTAGTTTTCTTGTATTGCCAAGTCCGTTTGCTACGGCGATTCTGATTTCTCTTCCATCTATATCAACTGTTGCTTCTTTGATACCGTTAAGGCCTCTAAGTGAAGTAAATTCAATCTCTTTAAGCTCTTTTCCAGTTATAGTCTCGTAAGCTGTTCTGCATGTTGCCTCGATAACGCCGCCTGTAGCTCCGAAGATTGCGCCTGCGCCTGTTGATTCACCCATTGGATCGTCAAAGTTCTCGTCTTTAAGGTCTTTAAAGCTTAGTCCTGCTTCTTTGATCATTGCGCCAAGCTCATTAGTTGTGATAACTATATCAACGTCGCTGCGGCCCCTGCTCTTAAGCTCATCTCTTGCTGATTCGTATTTTTTAGCTAAACAAGGCATTACTGATACGACTACCATATCCGTAGGATCTATGCCAAGTTTTTGGGCAAGATAAGTTTTTGCAACTGCTCCAAACATTTCATGAGGGCTCTTGCATGATGATGGTATATCGATCATATCTGAGAATTGTTGCTCCATGAAGTTTACCCAGCCTGGACAGCAGCTTGTTAGTATAGGCATCTTGCCTCCCTTTGTAAGTCTTTCTACGAACTCGTGTGCTTCTTCAACTATAGTTAGGTCAGCTGCGAAGTTTGTGTCAAAGACTTGGTCGAAGCCTAGTTTTTTAAGTGCGCTAACCATCTTACCAGTAACTATAGTTCCTGGCTCCATACCAAATATTTCGCCTAAGGCAACTCTAACTGCTGGAGCTGTTTGAACAACAACGTATTTCTTTGGATCTGCAAGTGCTTTCCATACTTTTCTTGTGTAGCTCATGCCATGAAGTGCGCCTGTAGGGCAGACTGTAACGCATTGACCACAGAAAGTACATGTTGTCTCAAACATGCTTCTATTAAATGTTGAGCCGACGTGGCAGTCAAAACCACGGCCAACCTCAGCAAGTGCGCCGACTGTTTGCACTTGATTACACATTGTCTCACATCTTCTGCAAAGAATACACTTTTCTGGCTCTCTAACCATAGATAAACTTCTGTCGTCTATAGGTATGTGTCTTCTTTCACCTTGATAAGGTATTTCTCTAATTCCTAGGTCTTGCGCTAGCTTTTGTAGTTGGCAGTTTAAGTTTTTAGCACAAGTCAAGCAGCTGTTCGGATGGTCTGATAAAAGCAGCTCAACTATAGTCCTTCTAGCGTTTATGGCAAGAGGAGACTCAGTTTTTATATCCATGCCTTCTTTAACAGGTGTTGCGCATGCTGGCAGAAGCTTGCCGCTTTTTGCGTCTTCAACCATACAAACCCTGCAAGAAGCAAGTTTATTTACAAATTTTATATCATGTAATTCCATGTGGCAAAGTGTAGGTATCTTTACGCCAATGGTTTTAGCAGCATCAAGTATTGAAGTTCTGCCTTCAACAGATACATCAACGCCGTTAATTTTTAAGTTTGTTATCTTAGCCATAAGTACCTCCTATACCAATACTACTGCCTTAACTGGGCAGACGTTCTTACAATTGCCGCACTTGATACACTTAGCTGTGTCAATAATGTGTTTTTCCTTAACTTTTCCTTCAATACAGTTAACAGGGCAGTTTCTAGCACATTTTGTGCAGCCAATACACTTGTCAGTGATGAAGTAGTTAAGTAAATTCTTACACTTCTTAGCTGGACAAGTCTTATTTTCGCCAACATGAGCCATGTATTCATCTCTAAAGTATGTTAATGTTGAAAGTATTGGGTTAGGAGATGATTGACCAAGTCCGCATAGTGATGACTTGCTCACGATTATGGATAGATTTTCAAGTTTTTCTATATCTTCTTCAGTACCATTGCCTGAAGTTAATTTTTCAAGTAGCTCAAGAAGTCTCTTGTTACCGATTCTACAAGGTGTACATTTACCGCATGATTCATCAACAGAAAATTCTAGGAAGAATCTTGAAACGTCAACCATACAGTCATCTTCGTCCATAACAACCATACCGCCAGAGCCCATGATTGAGCCTATAGCCTTAAGAGACGCAAAGTCAACCTTTGTATCAAATAATCTCTCAGGTATACATCCGCCAGATGGTCCACCAGTTTGAACAGCCTTAGCCTTTTTGCCGCCTTGAATACCTCCGCCTATATCAAAAACAATCTCTCTAATAGTAGTTCCCATAGGCACTTCAACAAGTCCCGAGTTAGCAACCTTACCAACAAGTGAGAAAACCTTAGTTCCTGACGAATCTTCAGTGCCGATGGATCTGAACCAGTCTGCGCCATGATCAATAATTTGAGCGATGTTAGCAAAAGTTTCAACATTGTTGATAACAGTTGGCTTGCCCCAAAGACCTCTCTCAGTAGTTCTGTACTCTTTATTTCTTGGCATACCACGCTTTCCTTCGATAGATTCCATAAGAGCAGTACCTTCACCGCATACGAAAGCGCCAGCGCCTAGACGAAGCTCGATTTGGAAAGAAAAGTCAGTTCCTAAAATATTGTCTCCTAATAAATTATTTTCATTTGCCTTTTTAATGGCAACTTTTAGGCTTTCAACAGCCTTTGGATACTCAGCTCTAACGTAGATAAAGCCCTTTTGAGCACCAACAGCATAAGCGCAGATGGCCATGCCCTCTAAAACGCTGTGCGGATCTTTTTCCAAAACAGACCTATCCATGTAGGCGCCTGGGTCACCTTCGTCAGCGTTACAAATTATATATTTTATACCTTCTGGCTGAAGAAAAGCTGCTTCCCATTTTCTTCCTGTAGGGAAACCCGCTCCACCACGGCCTCTTAGACCAGAAGCCTTTACTTCATTTATTAAATCTTCTCTTTTCATATTAAGCGCCTTATCAAGAGAGAAATATCCGCCTAATGCTATGTATTCGTCTAAAGACGATGAGTCTATTATGTCACAGTTTTTTAAAACTATACGGTGCTGTTTTTCAAAAAATTCACCTTTTTTAGTAATTTTGTCACCGTCAATATTAAAAGAGCCGTCTTTTTTAAGTCTATCAAGAAGAAGATCCTTAGTTTTCTTTTGAATTTCTAATAGATTTTCCTTATTCATATACTTACTCCTTATACTTATTAATAATTTCTGTGACTTGACTTTCTTTTACATGGTCATAAACATCGTCACCAACAGTTACAACCGGTGCCAAAGCACATTCGCCAACACATCTAGTCTCAACTATAGAGAAAAGCCCATCAGCTGTTGCCTCACCCTTAGCTACATTTAACTCCTTTAAGAAGTCATCCAAAAGCTTGTCAGCACCCTTTACGTAGCAAGCAGTACCTAAGCAGATACATATAGAGTGTTTACCCCTAGGCTTAAAAGTGAATTGACTGTAGAAAGAAGCAACGCCATAAATTTCACTGCTATGCTTATTCAATTTAAGCGCCATAAAATCTATAATCTCTTCAGGTATATAGCCAAAGAGTCTTTGTGCTTCTTGAAGAACTGGCATGACAGCACCTCTGTCGTTCTTCTTTTCTTCGATAAATTGTAAGAACTCATCAAATTTAGCACGATCTTTGTTAAAACAAAAAGCCATAATTTACCTCCTTTATATTTGCATATTATTAATAATATTTTATAATAAAAACGATTTTTTGTCAATGAGATAATTACTATATTAAAGCATTTAGATAAAAACTTAATAAATATATATTATTTTGCAGATAATAAAATAAATTTCGTTATTAAAAAATAATTATTAAAAATATTAATACTTATTTAATAAAATTATAAAATAATTTATATCAAAGCATAGATATATAATACGAAAAAACTATTCAAAATTATTCATATAAATAATTTGCTGCCATATATATTATATATATAAAAGGAAGAGAAAAAATATAAAAAAATAAAAAATAATTAAAAAAACCCTTGACAGACAAGAGCTTATTATGTATAATATATGAGTGCTTAAATCAAATGGCTATGACTAAGAAAGGTTGCGCATCATGTTTTTTGTTGCGTGATGTGGTAATTTCCCTAGTTTCATGCAAGTCTGCTCGAGACAGAAGCAGGCGATTGATTGGCATATTTTATTTACGCTTAGAGAAAACGCACGGCTGCGTGTGTAAGAGTTGACTCTCTAAGAAGTGAAAAAATATTACATGGAGGTAATCAAATGTCAAGCAAAAAACAAAAAATCAGAATTAGACTTAAAGCTTACGATCACACACTACTAGATCAATCAGCTCAAAGAATTGTTGAAGCTGCTAAAAAGACAGGATGCAAGGTATCAGGACCAGTTCCACTACCAACAGAAAAACAAATCGTAACAATTTTAAGATCAGTTCACGTTAACAAAGATTCAAGAGAGCAATTCGAACAAAGAACTCACAAGAGACTAATCGATATCCTTGAACCAAATGACAAAACTGTAGACGCACTTATGAAGATGAACGTGCCTGCAGGTGTAGATATAGAAATAAAACTATAATCTATAAGATTTTATTTAAAATCCGCTGTAAATTATGGAGGTGCAGTTAATGAACGGAATTTTAGCAAAGAAAATTGGAATGACACAAGTTTTCGAAGAATCAGGAAACTTAGTTCCAGTTACAGTTCTTCAAGCCGGACCTATGGTAGTTGTTCAAAAGAAAACTGTTGAAACAGACGGTTACAACGCTATAGTAGTTGGTTTTGGAGAAATCAATGAAAAGAATGTAAACAAACCTCGTAAGGGTCAATTCAAAAAAGCTAACGCTAGCTACAAAAGATACCTTAGAGAGTTTAAAGTAGAAGATGTAGAAAAATACAACTTAGGTGATGAAATCACAGTTGAAATCATGGACGGCGTTGAATTTGTAGACGTTATCGGAACATCAAAAGGTAAAGGTACTCAAGGTGTTATAAAAAGACACGGCTTCGGTAGAGGTAGAGAATCACATGGTTCAAAATTCCACAGAATGCCAGGTGGTATGGGTGCTGCAACATGGCCAGGAAAAGTATTTAAGGGCCATAGAATGATGGGCCGCATGGGTAATGAAAGAGTAACTGTTCAAAACCTAAAAGTAGTAAAAGTAGATAAAGAAAACGGAATTATCCTAATCAAAGGTGCTGTACCAGGACCAAAGAAAGGTTTAATTACTGTTAGAAAAGCAATAAAGAAATAGCGCTAAAGGAGGATTAAAATGCCAAGTTATAAAGTTTTAAACATGGAAGGTAAAGAACTTGAGACAATTGAATTAAATGATGACATCTTTAATCAAGAAGATAACCCTCATCTTATTTACCAAGTAGTAGTTAATCATTTAGCGAACAAACGTCAAGGAACTCAAAGCACTTTAACAAGAGCTGAAGTTAGAGGCGGCGGAAGAAAACCTTGGAAACAAAAAGGTACAGGTAGAGCAAGACAAGGAAGTACAAGAAGTCCTCAATGGAAGGGCGGCGGAGTTGTATTTGCACCAAAGCCAAGAAGCTATGGATACAAACTTCCTAAGAAGTTAAAGAGATTAGCTTTAAAGGTAGCTCTTTCAAACAAAGTTCGTGATAATGAGCTTATTATAGTAGATGATATAAAATTACAAGAAGTTAAGACAAAATATGCTTTTAAAGCACTACAAAATCTTAACGCAAAGAAAGCATATATAGTTACTAAAGATAACGATAAAGACACACAAAGAGCTTTTAGAAATATACCATTCACAATGATTAGTGAAGCAAGAAACATAAACGTATATGATATAGTAAGACATGACAATATGATACTTACAAAAGCTTCTTTAGAAACTATCGAGGAGGTGTTCAAATAATGCTTAATCCACATGATATAATCATAAAACCCATAGTTACAGAAAAGTCTATGAGCGATATGGAAGAAGGTAAGTACACTTTCAAAGTAGACAGAAGAATCAACAAATCTGAAATCAAAAAAGCAATTGAAAACGTTTTTGGTGTAAAGGTTGAAAAAGTAAACACAATGAACATGCAAGGTAAGTTAAAAAGACAAGGCGCACACGAAGGTAGAAGACCAAACTGGAAAAAAGCCATTGTTACACTTAAGGAAGATTCAAAGAGAATTGAATTCTTTGAAGGCATGTCAAATTAGTGATAGGAGGGAAATTTAATGGCTATTAAAACATATAAACCAACTACTCCGTCCAGAAGAATGATGGCATCACCTGCTTTTGAGCTTATCACAAGAGCTAAACCAGAAAAGTCACTTGTAGAAAGCATTAAGAAAAACTCAGGTAGAAACAACACTGGTAGAATCACATCTCGTCACAGAGGCGGGGGAGCTAAGAAGATATATAGAATTATCGACTTTAAGAGAAATAAAATAGGCGTTGTTGGAACAGTAGCTCACATCGAGTACGATCCAAACAGAACAGCAAACATCGCACTAATTCAATACGAAGACGGCGAAAAAAGATACATCCTTCATCCAGTAGGATTAAATGTTGGAGATAAAATCGAAGCAGGAGAACATGTCGACATCAAAGTAGGTAACGCGCTTAAATTAAGAGACATCCCAGTAGGTACACTAATCCACAACATTGAAATGAAACCAGAAAAAGGCGGACAACTAGCAAGAAGCGCTGGTTCATACGCTCAACTTATGGGTAAAGAAGGTAACTACGCACAATTAAGATTACCATCAGGCGAGATGAGAGTTGTTTTACTAGACTGTATGGCAACAATCGGCCAAGTAGGTAACCTTGACCACGAACTAGTTAACATGGGTAAAGCTGGTAAGAAGAGATTAACAGGAAGACGCCCTCACGTAAGAGGTTCAGCGATGAACCCAGTAGACCATCCACATGGTGGTGGTGAAGGTAGAGCACCAATAGGTAGACCATCACCAATGACACCTTGGGGTAAACCTGCTCTAGGACTTAAGACTAGAAAGAAAAAGAAACATTCTGATAAGTATATAATCAGAAGAAGAAACGACAAGTAGGAGGGTTTAAATGGCAAGATCGATTAAAAAAGGACCTTTCGTAGACGAACACTTAATGAAAAAAGTTGAAGCTATGAATGAAGCCAACGATAAAAAAGTTATTAAAACATGGTCAAGACGTTCAACAATCTTCCCAGAATTCATAGGACACACAATAGCAGTATATGACGGTAGAAAACACGTTCCTGTATATATAACAGAAGATATGGTAGGACATAAACTTGGAGAGTTCGTATTAACAAGAACTTTCAGAGGCCATGTTGCTAAAGGCGACAAGAAAGCAAACGTAAAATAATAGAAGGAGGATATAAATGGAAGCAAAAGCAATAGCTAAATATATTAGAATATCTCCTAGAAAAGTTCACTTTATATGCAACGAAATTAGGGGAAAACATATTGATGAAGCTCTTTCTATTTTAAAGTTTACACCAAAGAAAGGCGCAAGAGAACTATTAGCAGTACTTGAATCTGCAATAGCAAACGCTACAAACAATTTTGACTTAGATAGAGACAAACTATATGTTAAGGATGCACAAGCAACTGATGGACCAAGAATGAAAAGATATAGACCAAAGGCTCACGGTTCAGCTTATCCAATACTAAAGAGAACTGCACACTTATCAGTTGTAGTATCAGACGAGAAATAAGGAGGTAAGAAATGGGCCAAAAAGTAAATCCACACGGACTAAGAGTCGGAGTTATAAAAGATTGGAGCTCAAATTGGTATGCCGACAAGAAAAGTTTCTCTGATAATTTAGTAGAAGACTATAAGATAAGAGAATATTTGAAAAAAGAGCTTTACCAAGCAGGAGTTTCAAAATTAAAAATCGAAAGAACAAGAAAGAAAATTAAAGTTACTATATATACAGCAAAACCTGGTATCGTAATCGGTAGAGGCGGAGAAGGTATAGAAGCACTTAAGAAGAAAATCGAAAGACTTACTACAAAGACAGTTTTAGTAAACGTTGAAGAAGTAAGAAAGCCAGACTTAGATGCTCAACTAGTAGCAGAAAACATTGCATTCCAACTAGAAAGAAGAATCACATTCAGAAGAGCAATGAAAGGCGCTATCCAAAGAACAATGAAAGAAGGAGCAAAGGGTATCAAAACTCAAGTTTCCGGAAGACTTGGTGGAGCCGACATGGCTAGAAGCGAAGGTTATTCAGAAGGAACAATACCTCTACAAACACTTAGAGCAGATATTGACTATGGTTTTGCAGAAGCAAACACAACATACGGCAAGATCGGCGTAAAGGTTTGGTTATACAAAGGAGAAGTACTTCCAGAAGTAACTGACGAAAGAAAGAAAAACTTTAAAAAGAGAAGTCAAGACGACAAAAAGAAAGACTTCAAAAAGAGAAGAAGAAATAACAACCAAAATACAGGCTTTAAAGACAGAAAAAATAACAATAACAGAAGAGGCTTTAAGCCAGAAGCTAACGAAGCACAAAACGCTAATAACGAAAATTAGTAAGGAGGAAAACATACTATGTTAATGCCTAAAAGAGTAAAGCATCGTAGAGTTCATAGAGGCAGAATGAAAGGTAAAGCATATTCAGGTAACACAATTACTTACGGTGAATATGGCCTACAAGCACTAGAACCAACATGGATGACAGCAAACCAAATAGAAGCTGCTCGTCGTGCGATGACAAGATATATAAAAAGAGGTGGAAATGTTTGGATTAAAGTATTTCCAGACAAACCAGTAACAAAGAAACCTGCAGAAGTACGTATGGGTTCCGGTAAAGGTGCTCCAGAGTATTGGGTTGCAGTAGTAAAACCAGGTAGAGTATTATTTGAAATGGGTGGAGTTTCAGAAGAAATAGCAAGAGAAGCACTAAGACTTGCAGCAATGAAACTTCCTATAAAAACTAAATTTGTAGTTCGTGAAGAAGGTGGTGAAGCTAATGAAGGTTAAAGAAATACGTGATTTAACAACAGAAGAACTAAATCAAAAAGAAAAAGAGCTTAAAAAAGAACTATTTAACCTAAGATTCCAATTAGCTACCGGACAATTAGAAAACCCAAAGACAATTTCTCAAGTTAAAAAAGACATTGCTAGAGTGAAAACAATTGTCAGAGAAAGAGAACTTTCTCAAGTAAAGGAGGCTTAAATCAATGGAAAGAAATCTTAGAAAAGTTAGAACAGGTACAGTAGTTTCTGATAAGATGGAAAAGACAATAACTGTTGCAGTTGAAACAAAAGTTAGTCATCCTATATATAAGAAGAGAGTTAACAGAACTACTAAATTTAAGGCTCACGATGAAAACAACGAAGCAAGAGTTGGCGATTTTGTAAAGATTATGGAAACAAGACCACTATCTAAGACAAAAAGATGGAGACTCGTAGAAATTATAGAAAAAGCAAAATAGTCCTTTTATAGGAAGGGAGGTTAATAAATTGATACAATCTGAATCAAGAATGAGAGTAGCTGATAACTCCGGAGCCAGAGAGGTACTAGTAATTAAAGTCTTAGGTGGCAGTAAAAGAAAGTATGCCGGAGTGGGCGATATAGTGGTTTGCACAGTTAAAAATGCAACACCAGGAGGCGTTGTTAAAAAAGGAGACGTTGTTAAAGCTGTTATAGTTAGAACAACACAACCAATAAGAAGACAAGATGGATCATATATAAGATTTGATGATAACGCAGCAGTTATCGTAAAAGAAGATAAAAATCCTGTTGGAACTCGTATATTTGGACCTGTAACTAGAGAATTAAGAACTGGTGGTTATATGAAGATAATATCACTAGCTCCAGAAGTTCTTTAATGAAGGGAGGTTAAATTATGCACGTTAAAGTAGGCGACAAGGTAATTGTTATTGCCGGTAAAGATAAAGGAAAAACAGGTAAAGTTTTAAAAGCATTACCAAAGAAAGACCGTGTTGTTGTTGAAGGAATAAACATTCAAACAAGACACCAAAAAGCTCGTGGACCTCAAGAACCAGGTGGAATTATTAAATCAGAAGGAGCAATACATGTTTCTAACGTAATGGTTTATAATGAATCACTTAAAAAAGGTACAAGAGTAGGCTATAAAGTTTTGGAAGACGGCAAGAAAGTTAGATACATGAAAGCCGACGGAGAAACATTAGACAAATAAGGGAGGTAGAACGGATGGCTTCCAGACTGGAAACAAGGTACAAAGAAGAAATTGTGCCTCAAATGATGGAAAAATTAGGATATGATAATATAATGCAAGTTCCTAAGCTAGACAAAGTTGTTATCAACATCGGTTTAGGACACGCTAAAGAAAATCCAAAAGTTCTTGAAAGTGCCTTAAAAGAATTAGAGTTAATAACTGGACAAAAACCTGTTATTACACACGCTAAGAAATCTATAGCTAACTTTAAGCTAAGAGAAGGCATGAAGATCGGATGTAAAGTAACATTAAGAAGAGACAAAATGTACTACTTCTTAGATAAGTTAATGAACATCGCTCTTCCAAGAGTAAGAGACTTTAGAGGTGTCAGCAGCACTTCATTCGACGGTAGAGGAAACTATGCATTAGGTATTAAAGAACAATTAATCTTCCCTGAAATCATATACGATGAAGTAGATGAAATCAGAGGTATGGATATCATAATTGTTACTACAGCAAATACTGATAAAGAAGCAAAATTATTCTTAGAGCTTCTTGGCATGCCTTTTAGAAAGTAAAAGGAGGAAGTAGATGGCTAAAAAATCAATGGTTGCTAAGCAACAAAGTAAACAAAAATACAAGGTAAGAGAGTATAACAGATGCAAGATTTGCGGAAGACCTCATGGTTACCTTAGAAAATATGGAATTTGCCGTATATGCTTCAGAAAATTAGCATATAAGGGAGAAATTCCTGGCGTAAGAAAAGCAAGCTGGTAGAAGGAGGAGTGATGTAATATGATGACGGATCCAATCGCGGATATGCTTACAAGAATCAGAAATTCTAACTCACAAAAACACGATTCAGTAGATATTCCGAAGTCAAGAATTAAACAAGAAATCGCTCAAATACTTTTAGATGAAGGATATATAAAAGGCTTTGAAGTCGTAGATGACAAAAAGCAAGGCATAATAAGAGTTGAACTAAAATACCTTCCAAACAAAGAAAGAGTAATTTCCGGTATAAAGAGAATTTCTAAACCCGGACTTAGAATATATGTAAATTCAAACGAAGTGCCTAAAGTATTAGGCGGATTAGGTATAGCAATACTTTCTACATCCCATGGTCTTATGACAGACAAAAAAGCTAGAGAAGACAAAGTGGGCGGAGAAGTAATCTGCTATGTATGGTAAAATTAGCTAGGAGGAGTAATAATGTCAAGAATAGGTCTTAAACCTATTACAGTACCTCAAGGCGTTGAAATTAAAGTTAATGACGGAGTAGTTACTGTAAAAGGACCAAAGGGCGAACTTAAAGAAAACATCTGTAAAGATCTTACAATCAAGATTGAAGATGGCATCTTACATGTTGAACGTCCAAATGATGAAAAGAAAATAAAAGCTCTACACGGCCTAACTAGATCACTAATCCATAATATGGTTACAGGTGTAACAGAAGGTTTCTCAAAAGAACTTACTATTATAGGTACAGGTTATAGAGCACAAAAGAATGGAAATAAATTAGCCTTAACACTTGGCTTTTCACATCCACTTGAACTAGAAGATCCAGAAGGAATCACAGTTGAAGTGCCAGAACAAGACAAGATAGTTGTTAAAGGACTAGACAAACAAAAAGTAGGACAATACGCTGCATACATCAGAACATTCAGAATGCCAGAACCATACAAAGGAAAAGGTATTAGATACACTGACGAGTATGTAAGACGTAAAGTTGGTAAGACTGGTAAGTAGGAGGATAATTAGATGATAAACAAAGAAGCAAAAAAAGTAAGTCGTCAAAAAAGACACTTAAGAATCAGATCTAAGATTTCCGGTACTCAAGAAAGACCAAGACTATGTGTATTTAGAAGTGATAAACATATATATGCACAACTAATAGATGACGTTAATGGTGTGACACTTGCTCAAAGCTCAACACTTGATAAGTCTTTAAATTTAGAGAAAACATCAAACATTGAAGCAGCTAAGGCTGTTGGAACAAAAATTGGTGAAATCGCTAAAGAAAAAGGCATAGAAGAAGTAGTATTTGACAGAGCAGGTTATATCTACCATGGTAGAATTAAAGAACTAGCTGAAGCAGCTAGATCAGCAGGTCTTAAATTTTAACGAAGGAGGGGAATTAATGGAACACTTAATTATTGATGCAGCAACTCTTGATCTTGAAGAACAAGTAGTTTCTATAAACAGAGTTGCAAAAGTAGTAAAGGGTGGTAGAAACTTTAGATTCTCGGCCTTAGTTGTTGTTGGAGACAGACAAGGACACGTTGGTGTTGGTATGAGTAAAGCACTTGAAGTACCTGAAGCTATTAGAAAAGCAGTACAAGACGCTAAGAAACACCTAATCGAAGTTTCGATAGTTGATACAACTATCCCACACGAAATTAAAGGCGTTTATGGCGCAGGTAAAGTATTCTTAAAGCCAGCTCCTAAGGGATCAGGTGTTAAGGCATCTTCTGCTATCCGTGCCGTATGTGAACTTGCAGGTATTGAAAATATTTCTGCTAAACGTCTTGGATCAAACAATCCTCGTAACATTGTAAACGCTACAATCAACGGACTTATGAACTTAAAGAGAGCCGAAGATGTTGCTAGAGCAAGAGGAAAGTCTGTAGAAGAATTATTAGGATAGGAGGTTTAAGTATGAACACAATTAAAATTAAACTTAAGAGAAGTTTTATAGGTAAACCTTCTGATCATATAAAGGTAGTTAAAGCTATTGGTCTTAGAAAGATAGGACAAGTAGTAGAAAAGAACGATACCCCACAAATTAGAGGGATGATACACAAAGTAGACTACATGCTTGAAATCGTAGACTAATTAAGGAGGTGTAAAGATGAAGCTAAATAATTTACAAGCTCAAGAAGGCGGAAAGATCGGTAAAAAAGCTGCTCGTAGAGGTAGAGGTATTGGATCAGGCCTAGGTAAAACTGCTGGTCGTGGTACTAAAGGACAAAAGTCTAGATCCGGTGGAGGAGTAAGACCAGGCTTCGAAGGTGGTCAAATGCCATTATTCAGAAGATTACCTAAGAGGGGCTTTACAAACATATTCAGAAAAGAATATGCTATAGTTAACATCTCCAGCTTAAATGTCTTTGATGATGGTGAGACTGTAGATACACAAAAACTTATCGAAAGAGGCTTAGTTAAGAAGAGCTTAGCAACAGCTAACGGCGTTAAGGTTTTAGGTAACGGAGAACTAGAAAAGAAAATCAATCTAAACGTTGAAAGAATAAGTGAAAGTGCTAAAGAAAAGGTTGAGGCAAAGGGCGGAAAGGTAGAGGTGAAATAAGATGTTTAAGACTCTAAAGAACGCATGGGCAGTTAAAGAGATCAGAATGAAGATTTTATTCACTCTTGCTATGCTTTTCATTTATAGACTTGGAAACTTTATTCCACTTCCATTTGTAAACAGAGATGCTCTTCAAAGCTTTTTCGCTGCAAATGACTCAAGCCTTTTAGGCTTTCTAGATATGATGGCAGGTGGAGCGTTATCAAGATTAAGTATATTTGCATCAAACATATATCCTTATATCAACGCATCCATCATCATACAACTTTTAACAGTAGCTATACCAAAGCTAGAAGAACTAGCTAAGGAAGGCGAAACTGGTAGAAAGAAAATTAACAGATACACAAGATACCTAACTATAATATTAGCTATAATTCAAGGTATTGGTACTGTATTTGGACTATTAAGAGGAACAGTTATAGGTGGAACATTAGCTAAAATGCTTATGGTTCTATGCCTAGTAGCTGGTACACAATTCTTAGTATTCCTTGGTGATCAAATCACTGAAAAAGGTGTTGGTAACGGTATTTCATTAATTATCTTCTTAGGAATCATAGCAAGACTTCCTGAGACTGTAAGCCAATACTTCAACTTAACAAAAGCTGGACAATATAACTTAATTAACGTTATAATTATGACTATCGCTATGATAGCTATAGTTGCTTTCGTTGTAGCAATACAAGAAGGCGAAAGAAGAATTGGTGTACAATATGCCAAAAGAGTAGTTGGCAGAAAGATGTATGGCGGTCAATCAACACACATCCCTATCAAAGTTAACATGGCAGGCGTTATGCCAGTAATCTTCTCAACATCATTCCTTGGAGCATTCCAAACTATAGGAATGATTACTGGAGGTTCATTTGGCAAGTTTATGGAGACATATTTAGGATACAATTCAGTAGCATTTGCGGTATTAAACGTAATACTAATCGTATTCTTTACATTCTTCTATAACGAAATTCAATTTAATCCAATTGAATACTCTAAAAATTTACAACAAAACGGTGGATTCATCCCTGGCATTAGACCAGGTAGACCAACTAGCGACTTCTTAGCAAAGATCGTTAGAAGAATTGGTCTTGTTGGAGCTATATCACTTGCAATACTTGCTACACTACCAATAGTGCTTGGAGCAATCTTAAAGATGCAAACACACTTTACTGGTACAGGTATCATAATCGTTGTAGGTGTTGTTATTGAAACAATCAAGCAAATAGAAGCTCAAATGATGATGAGACATTACAAGGGTTTCTTAAGCTAGGAGGTAGGAAATGAGATTATTAATTTTAGGACCTCCAGGAGCTGGAAAAGGAACTCAAAGTGATAAGATAGTTGAACATTATAAAGTAAAACACATCTCTACAGGAGATATGTTTAGAGAAAATATTAAAGGCGGTACAGAACTTGGTAAGAAGGCAACTGAGTACATGGATAAGGGACTTTTAGTTCCAGACTCACTTGTTAATGACATGGTTATGGATAGATTATCAAAAGATGATCTTAAAGAACATGGCTTCTTACTAGACGGTTACCCAAGAAATATAAGCCAAGCAGAAGCACTTAAAGACATGCTTACTAAGCTTGATATGCCGCTAGATGCAGTTATCAATATAGAAGTACCTTCTAAATTCTTAATCGATAGAATCACTGGAAGAAGAGTGTGCCCTAAGTGCCAAAGAAGCTATCACATTGCCAACAATCCTCCAAAGGAAGAAGGCATTTGTGATTATGATGGCGAAGCTCTTATTACTAGAAAGGACGACAACGAAGAAACTGTTAAAAACAGAATCGATGTTTACGACAACGAAACAAAGCCTTTAGTAGATTTCTACACAAAAGAAGGTATTATATTGAATATCGATGGAACTCTTTCTATTGATGAGACTTTTGAATCGATAAAATCTAAATTGGGTAAATAGGTGAAACGATGGAATCTACAAAAGATATTGTAGTAGGACAGCTGGTTAAATCTAAATCCGGAAGAGATATGATGAGACTGTTTTTAGTATACGATGTTGTTGATGATGAGCACGTGCTTTTAGTTGACGGCAAACTAAGAAGGCTAGAGAAGCCAAAGCTTAAGAAAATTAAGCACTTAATCGTATATCATACAATAGTTGAAGATTTTCAAAAGAAAGTTGAAGAAAATTCAAGATTAACAAACAGTCAAATAAGAAAGTATCTAGAACCTTTCTTGATAGAGGAACATTAGGAGGACAAAATGGCTAAAAAAGACATTATAGAGCTTGAAGGCGTAGTAGTCGACGCACTACCAAACGCTATATTCAAGGTAAAGCTTCAAAATGAACATATAATTACATGTCATATCTCTGGAAAATTAAGAATGAATTATATAAGGATTTTACCCGGAGATACAGTAAATGTCGAACTTTCTCCATACGATTTGGAGAGAGGTCGTATAACTTGGCGTAAGAAGTAAGGAGAGATAAAATGAAGGTAAGACCATCAGTTAAAAAAATTTGTGATAAATGCAAAATTATCAAAAGACACGGAAAAGTTATGGTAATTTGCGAAAATCCAAAACATAAACAAGTACAAGGTTAATAGGAGGTGTAGCTTAATGGCAAGAATTGCAGGTGTTGATATCCCTAGAGATAAAAGAGTTGAAATATCATTAACATATATATTCGGTATAGGTCTTTCAACTTCACAAAAAATATTAAGTGAATGCGGTATAAATCCTGATACAAGAGTTAAGGATTTAACAGAAGCAGAAGTAAATCAAATCAGAGACAAGATTGATCACATTAAGGTTGAAGGTGACCTAAGACGTGATGTTGCTCTAAATATAAAGAGACTTCGTGAAATAAACTCATACAGAGGAATTAGACATAAAAGAAATCTTCCTGTAAGAGGACAAAGAACAAAGACTAATGCTAGGACTAGAAAAGGCCCTAACGCAGGTAATAAGTAAGGAGGTAGAGTAAATGGCAGTTAAAAAAGGTACAAAAACTAAAACTAAAAGAAGAGTTAAAAAGAACATAGAAAAAGGCCAAGCTCATATTTCTTCATCTTTCAACAACACAATGGTAACTATTTCCGATATGCAAGGAAATGTATTATCATGGGCTAGTGCTGGACAATTAGGCTTTAGAGGTTCAAGAAAATCAACTCCATTCGCAGCACAAGAAGCAGCTGAAACAGCAGCTAAAAAAGCTATGGAACACGGTCTAAAAACTGTAGAAGTTTATGTAAAAGGACCAGGAGCTGGTAGAGAAGCAGCTATAAGAAGTCTGCAAGCAACAGGACTTGAAGTTAACATGATCAAAGATGTTACGCCTATACCTCATAACGGTTGCAGACCACCTAAGAGAAGAAGAGTATAATTATATATATACTTTTAGTCTAAGGAGGGGTTAATTGTGATTGAAATAGAAAAGCCACATGTACAAGTACAAAGTGCTACAAGTGACGGAACTTATGTAAAGATGATTATAGAACCTCTTGAAAGAGGCTACGGAGAAACACTTGGTAACTCATTAAGAAGAGTACTTCTTTCTTTATTACCAGGTGCAGCTGTAAACAAAATCAAGATAGAAAACGTTTTACACGAATTTTCTACTATTGATGGAGTATTAGAGGATGTAAGCGAAATAATATTAAATATTAAGAGCTTAGTTCTTAAATACACAGGAGATGAACCGCAAAAACTACTTATCGATCAAAAAGGACCGAAAGAAGTAACTGCAAAAGACATAGTCGCATCACCTGAAGTTGAAGTTATAAATCCAGATCATCACATAGCAACTATAAATGAAGATGGAAAATTAAGTATTGAAATGGACCTTGTAAGAGGCAGAGGCTATGAACTAACAGATATATACAGAACTGGCGACGAAACAGAAGCTGAAATAGGCATTATCCCTATAGATGCATCATTCTCACCAGTAAAGAAAGTTAATATATCGATTGACAATACAAGAGTTGGACAAATAACAGACTTTGATAAATTAACACTCGAAGTATGGACTAACGGAACTATAAAAGCAGTAGACGCTGTAAGTTATGCAGCAAAGATCATTACAGAACACATGGGACTACTAATGGAATTATCTGACGGTATTGAAGATGTTGAAGTTATGATAGATGTTCCTAACAAGAAGAAAGATAAAGCGCTTGATATGCAAGTAGAAGAGCTTGATCTTTCAGTTAGAAGCTACAACTGCTTAAAGAGAGCTAATATTAACACAGTTCAAGAGCTTGTTAGCAAGACTGATTCAGAAATGATGAAGGTAAGAAACCTTGGAAAGAAATCACTTGAAGAGGTAAAGAATAAGCTTGCAGAACTCAACTTATTTTTAAAGGAAGAAGAATAGGAGGAAGCTTATGGCACAATACAGAAAATTAGGCCGTAGAACTGACCATAGAAATGCTATGCTTCGTAACTTGGTAACATCACTTATAAAAGAGGGAGAAATAAAGACTACAGTTACACGTGCAAAAGAAACAAAGAGAATGGCTGATAAGATGATCACTCTTGCTAAAAGAGGCGATATGCATGCAATCAGACAAGCACAAAGCTACATCTATGACAAAGAAGTAAGTAAAAAATTATTTACAGAAATCGCGCCTAAGTACGCAGACAGACAAGGCGGCTACACAAGAATATTTAAACTTGAACCAAGAATTGGTGATGGCGCCGAAATCGCGTTATTAAGATTAATATAAGTTAAAGATGTATATAAAGTGGGCTTAACTAGTCCACTTTTTTACGCTTAAATTTTTAGAATATGAAAGATTTAAACAAAAAAAGAATAGTTTCCACTTGGAAAGGCGGCAAAACAACACAGCTTTGTATAGTACCAGAAAATGCCTCACTTCAAGAGAGAAACTTTGATTTAAGGATATCATCAGCGACGATTGATCTAGAGCGCTCAGAGTTTTCAGACTTTAGAGGCTATAGAAGATATTTAATGAAACTTGAAGGAGATATAACACTTTTAATAGATGATAAAACTATCATCATAAAGAGAGATGAAGCCTTTGAATTTATGGGAGATGAAAAAGTTATCTCCCTAAGCAAAGAGCCATCACGCGACTTCAACGTCATCATTAAAAAAGATAAAAAAGCAGATATATCCATAAAAGAGAATGAAAAATTGAATACAAATAAGGGAGAATATATATTTTCCCTTGAAAAAGCTAAAATAAATGGCAAAGACGTAGATAAATATGCCCTATATGAAACAGATGATGAAAGCATAAATTTAGAAGGCAGATTTATTTATATTAAAATTATTAATTAGTGCTAAGCACCAAGAATCTCGTTCATGTGGACGAGGTTCTTCAATTTGCCATATAAGCTTATAAAAAAGGAGAACTAATATGAAAAAATCAAAACAAATACTAGCGTTAGTACTAGTTTTAATGCTAACAATAACATTATTCGCATGCAATAAAACAGAAAATAAAGAAGAGAACAAAGAGACAACAGAAACAACAGAAACAGAAAAGACAGAAGAAACAAAAACAGAAGATAAAGACGCCGAAGCAAAAGAAGGCGAAGCTGAGCTTCCTCAAGATGCACTAAAATTAGAAACAAAAAAAGCAGAAAATTTAGACGAAAAATACAACAATGCATACGCACTTATGGACACAGAAAACCAAGACAATAAAGCAAAGTACGATGCATTATATCCAAACGATCCATACAAGATAGACGTAAATGTTAAAGAAGCAGATGAGCCAAACAAAGCAAACTATCTAGGACTTTTAGAAAATTTAATCTATATGGACAGAAAATTAGATGAAGTAACTGAAGATAAACCTTACGATACAAATAGAAATAAAGGCGAAGCAGTTTTAACATATGTACTTTCAAACGAAGATGGCAAAGATCCAGTATTTTTCGCAAATAGAGACCTATACAACTTCTTAAAGCTTGATTTAGAAACAGGCGACAAACTAAGAATTAAAGATTGGTCACTACTAATCGATGAAGCAACACACGTAATCTTAGGATACAATCAAAAAGACAGATACGAATTAGGCAAAACATACGAAATCGACTACTTCGGTTCAAAGCTAAAAATTATGCCAGTTGGAGTAGCTAAAGAAGGCACAAGCTATGTTAATGGTAAGGGTGAAGAAATATCATTAGATAACACAATCATCGCTCCACTTAAATATGGCGATTCAAAAGAAATGCTTAATGAAGAACAATATAAAGAAATAATCGACAATGCATTGATATTATCACCAGAAGCAGATAAGGCAATGTATTTAGGTAATTATCTAAGAGGCGCATATAAGGCAGTACACCTAAGTGATCTAATTTTGCGTTAAAATTGCTCCTAACACTTGTTCACTTTTCGGTAATGCTCGAGTATCTTATATACGCTCCGCTTACCTCAAAGCTCCACTTCGTGTTATGAATCATAGCGCAAAGGTTCACATCTATTTATAGATGGGGTTCTTCTTTTTCCAGCAAAATTTGGATAGACACAGTAAATAAAATTCAATCAAATAGTAAAAAGGCATGTGGGCTATATCTCACATGCTTTTTATTGCCTACTACATATTTATCATATCTGTTGGATATAGCTAATTAGCCACCCGTAACTCAATTTAGCGTATTATATTGTTTTAATAATCATGCCAATGGGTATTTATACATAGGTGATTTTATGAATTTTGAATCTATTATAGATGAAGGTATAAATAATAATAAGGCGATGCAAGGCTCATTTTCGGGGCCGTTGAATAAAGACGGATCTAAAATTAAATTTAAGACTATAATCATGAAGGGCGAGGAACATTTACAAATTGAAAAATTTATTGATAAAAAAGCTTTTCATGAGAATATTGCGATGAATAAAGCAAAAGAAAAAATTATCGCTCTAATGAATGATTACAAGCAGCTCTTTATAACAGTTGGTTCTGAGTCTTATCAAGTTTTTAATAACAAAGGGAAAATAAAGGCCTTAAGCGCAAAAACTGATAAAAAAGCGAAGGCGCTTAGCCATGACAAAAAGAAAAATTACATAATTAATGAGGGTGACAAGGTCGATTTTCTAATTTATTTAAAGGTTATGAGCGAGGACGGTAAGGTCTACAATAGCTACTACGATAAATTTAAGCAAATTAATAAATATCTTGAAATTTTTGATAAGGCGCTCGATAAGATTGATACATCTAAAAAGATACGCATCTTAGATTTTGGCTGTGGCAAGGCATATCTGACTTTTGCGGTTTATTATTATCTTAAGAATATCAGAAAACTTGATTTTTATATCGAAGGACTTGATTTAAAGGCTGATGTTGTCCGTGATTTAAATAAAATTAAGGACGCTCTTCATTATGATGAAATAAATTTTGTGTGCAAGGACATCAAAGATTATGATAAAAAAGACAATATCGACATCATGCTTACTTTGCACGCCTGTGATATAGCGACTGACATCGCTCTAAAGAAGGCGGTAGAGCTAAATGCGTCCTTGTACTATCGGTTCCGTGTTGCCAAAAAGAGCTTTTCCCAAAGATTAAATCTGATGAATTAAATGGCGTTCTTAAGCACGGCATACTTAAGGAGAGAGTCGCAGCCATTGTTACTGACTCACTTAGAAGCCTTTACTTAGAAAAGCATGGCTACAAATCTGAAATTATTGAATTCATAGACATGGATCACACACCAAAAAATCTTATGATTAGAGCCTTTAAGGACAAGGTAAATCCACTCGCGATAGATGAATATGAAAAAATAAAACATTTATTCGGCTTAGAAAATATTTTCATAGAAGGTTAGAAAATGATAGAAAATTTAATTTATTTTATAAATAGACCAAATAAAAACACGCGAGATGCTCTATTTAGAAAGAAGACAGGCTACTTCGTTTCAATCACAGGAATTGTTCTTAACATAATTTTAAGTGTGGCGAAGGTACTTATAGGCCTCTTCGTTCACTCCATCGCCATCATGGCGGATGCGGTTAATAACATTTTTGATACGATTTCATCAGTGGTTACACTGCTTGGATTTAAATTATCAGAAAAGCCCGCTGACAAAGATCATCCTTACGGACATGGTAGGATTGAGTATATATCAGGACTTTTGATATCCATCATAGTTATCATCATAGGACTTCAATTCATAAAGTCATCTGTTTTAAGAATTTTAAATCCAGATATAGTTAAGTTCGACCACCTAAGCTTTTTCATCATGATTTTATCAATACTTGTCAAGGTTTTTATAACAATTTTGAATAAAAAGGCAGGAGATATGATAGACTCTAAAGCGATGAAGGCAACTAGCATTGACTCACTTGGTGACGTTTTTACAACCATGGTTGTTATAGTGCCTATGATTAGCTCATTGTTTACAAAGGTTCAAATCGATGGTTATTTCGGCGTTATCGTTTCACTTATGATTATTAAGAATGGTATTGAGATGATAAAGGAAACTATTGGCCCGATTCTTGGCGAGGAGCCAGATAAGGAACTTGTTGAAATGATACATAAAGACCTTGATGCAGAGCCACTTATCAAGAACGTACACGATTTTCACGCACATAACTATGGTCCTGACAATGTTTATATCTCTTTTGATGTTGAGATGCCAGCACATCTAACAATTGAAGAAGCTCACAATGTCATAGATACTTGGGAGAGAATTCTTGAGGAAAAATATAACATTACCATAATTATACATGTCGATCCATATTTGGAAGAGGACAATTGCAATGAAATTTACAAAAAAATAGAAGAAGCAGTCAAGTCTGATGGCAGTGTAGTTGCTCTACATGATTTTAGGATAGTTAGCAGCAAGTCTGGCAAAGATTTATTACTTTTGGATCTTGTTTTAAATGATATGCAAGGCAAGGACAAGGAGGCACTTGCCGATGAGATGAAAAAACGTTTTGAAAAGGAGGTTTCAAAGGATTACGACTACAGATTAAGAATAGTACCGAATTTTACTAATATAGGGGATGAGTAAATGATTAGAGATAAAATTATTGATTATATACGAAGTGGAGAAAAGTCTGAGAAGGATTACGCTATAGGTTTTGAGATAGAAAATTTTATAGTTGATAAGGACAATAGGGCTGTAACATACTGGGATGAAGGCGGCATCAAGGATATACTTGAGGACCTTATTAATATTGGCTACGAAGCGATTTATCTAGATGGTGTTTTGCTTGGCGCGAAAAAAGGCAAAACTGAAATTAGTTTAGAGCCGGGCAGTCAATTTGAGTTATCCATAAAAAAGACTTGGCGCATCAAAGATCTTGAAAGTGAGTATTTTGCACGCATGGAAGAGATAAAGGACGTGGTAGAAAAAAGGGGCTATCATATCTTACAAAGAGGTTACCATGTAAAAACTAAGATTGATGAGATAAAGATACTTCCTAAGGAGCGCTACGACCTTATGTATAAGTATTTCTCAGAGACAGGGACTATGGGCCACAATATGATGAAGGGCACAGCAGCTTCCCAATCGTCAATCGATTACAAAGACGAAGAAGATTTTAGACGCAAGATGAGAGTATACAATGCACTCAGCCCAGTTTTTTACGCAATTTTTGAAAACGCAAATATTTTCGAAGGAAAGCCTTATAATGAAAACGGTTTAAGAATGAGTATATGGAAAAACACTGACAAAGACCGCTGCAGCATAATCAAAGAGGCATTCGACGATGATTTTTCATACGCATCATACGCTGACTACATTGTGAACAGACCATGTATTTTTATACATAAAGGCGGCAAGGACATTTACACAGGACATAGCAAGATTAAGGACATAGAAGGGATAGATGAGGCAGACAAAGCGCTTGTTGAGCACGTTTTGAGCATGTTCTTCCCAGACACTCGCGCGAAAAAATATATCGAGATTAGGATGATGGACTCGGTTCAAATTGAGTACTTACTTGGCTTAGTAGCTTTAATTAAGGCGACAAGTTATCAAAATTTGGATGAAGCCTACGAAATGATAAAGGATGTGACTTATGAAGACGCACTTGAGGCGCTTGGTTCATTCAAAGAGCACGGCATAAGAGGCAAATTAAAAGAAAAAAGCTTTTTAGATATAGCAAAAAAATTAATTTCACTTGCTAAATCATCTCTAGGAGATGAAGCACATTATTTAGACGCACTTGAAAAAGTGATTAATTCAGATAAATCGATAAGGGAGGTAAATTTTGAAAAATATGGATTATAATACCATTGGCAAAAGATACATTGACATAGTTAAAGAAGACCCTGAGAAATATTATGAAGATTATAAAAAATTATTAGCGAAGGTCGCAAAATCAACTGCGAAGTATAAAGGCGAGCCGGTTCCTGCCATTTATCAGCCATTTTTCGTATCAGAAGAGGACGAAGAAACTTTTAAATATATTTCTGATATGATGATGAGAATTTCTGACAAAATTACTAAAGCATACGTTGCCATATCTGCATTTAGAAATACTTTTGATTTTGACAATAAAATGAAGCAGCTTTTGATACACAAGCCACTTCTAGCTACATTCGTACCAATTTGTCGCTACGATATATTCTATAAATCGCGCGATGAATTTAAATTTTGCGAGCTAAATACCGATGGTTCCTCAGCCATGAACGAAGATAACGAGGTCGCTCCATTCATGCTTGAGCTTGAAGCGATGAAAGAGATGGAAAAGCGCTACGGATACGAATTTTCTTATTATGAACTTTTTGATTCGTGGGTAGATGAGTTCAAGGAGCTTTATAAAGAAACTACTGGCAAAGAAGATTTTAATCTTGCCATCGTCGATATCATGGAGAGCGCATCGCATGAAGAATTTGAAAAATTTAAAAAAGCCTTTGAAAAGAAAGGCATTAAGACAATTATTTGCGATGCGAGAGATATTAAGCGTAAAGATGGCCACATATATGCAGGTGATTTTAGGATAGATGCTGTTTATAGAAGATTAGTTACTTTTGAAGCGGTACAGCATTGGGATGAGATACAAGAATTTATAGATGGCTATTTAAACGATGAATTCGTGATGATAGGCTCATTTAAGAGTCAAGTTATGCATGACAAGAGGATATTTATCAAGCTTTTTGAAGACAGAGTAAAGAAATTTTTATCAAAGGATGAGCTTGAATTTATTGAAAAACACATTCCTTATACAGCCATGCTAACAAGTGAAACTTTTGAAGAAGTTTTAAAGAATAAGGATAAGTACATCATCAAACCAGTTGATAACAACGCATCAAAGGGTGTTTACGTCGGCAAGGATCACTCGAAAAAAGAATTTGAGGCTATTTTGAAAAAATTTGTAGGCACAGGATACATTTATCAAGAATATATCGAGCCATACAAAAGAGATGTCATTCTTTTTGATGAAAAAGGCAATTTAGAAGTGAAAAAGCTTAAATCCATTGTTGGTCTATTCATATATAATAAGAAGTTTAAGGGCCTATACACTAGATATGGTGAAGAAAACATCATTTCGAGCTTGCACCAATATTATCTTGGTGTAAACATCAAAGCAAAGGAGTCTTAAGATGAAAAAGAAAATAATTTTAATAATATCTATGCTAATGGCTTTGGCAATGATATTTACAGGATGCAATAAGCCTAAAACTGATGAGCCAAAAGAAAATACAGCTCAAGACAATGGCAAAGAAGAAATAAGTGAAGAAGATAAGAAAAATCTTGAATACGCCGAACTTGTTAAGAGGACTAAGGGCGTATCGGGCCTTATAGAAGGGGATATAATTGCTCAATACGTCAAGATTGCAAAAGCAGAGGAAGAAGCTGATAAACTTACGCTAATACTGTCTTATACTGAGCTTGCTTATATTTATGAAGATCACGTTTTTACAAATACAGCTGGTATGCAAATGCCTTTAAAACTTGTTTATGAGAAGAACGGGGACGATTACGAGCTAAAAGAAAAGATTAGCCCTGAAGATGGAGAAGGGTTTTATGATTCTTTAATGAAAATGGTGGACTCGGATAAAGAACTTGCTCAAGAGATTACTAGTCACAGCATGAGCGAAAGTTTTGGCGATATTATGAAAGACCTATATAAAAAGGCTGAAGAAGCAGGTTTAAAGGACTTTACACTTGATCTTGACAATGTTCCTGGCTATCCAAAGGATGAGTCTTTATTCTTAGAAGAGGTTCCAAACGAGCCAAAGAACAGCATTGTCATAGTCAATAAGAAGGATTATGAAAAAGCAAAGAAGAATGAGGAAAAAGATAACTGGCCTCATGTAGAAGGCTTAGTTTACGATAAAGAAACAAAGATTGCGATAAAAGAAATTATCGATGATTTTACTAAATAATAAATAATTTTAGCCTTTCTAATTGAAGGGCTAAAAAAATTTATTGAAACCCTTGTATTTTTATTGACATTGGGGTATAATAAAAAGAAAGTCAAATACAAAGACTAAAAGAAAGGAGCGCAAGATGAAAG
Source organism: Fenollaria massiliensis (assembly GCF_000312505.2). Taxonomy (GTDB): domain Bacteria; phylum Bacillota; class Clostridia; order Tissierellales; family Peptoniphilaceae; genus Fenollaria; species Fenollaria massiliensis. Next base: position 163,532 of record NZ_HG326226.1, read on the forward strand.
AATTTGAGTTAAAAGTCATAAGATCTGAGTCATCTAATGGTTTGTACATAGAACTAGGTCAAGGGGTAATTGATTTTACTAGAGCTATTAAGGCAAAGATATACTTATCTGTTGGTGACAAAAAGGTTGAAGCAAGCATGATTAAATTTCCAAAGGATAAATATGTAGTACCACTTAAAGAAAGACAATTAAAAGTACTTAAGGTCGAAGAGGGTAAGACATATAAGTTCACTATTGAAAATAGAAGATAATTTAATAAATTAAGTCCATAGATATGTCTATGGACTTTTTCTTTTCAAAAATATAAATAAATTTAAAATCATTTGATTTAAATAATTCAAAAATATTTTCATAAACAAAAAATATTTTAAAGTATTTATAAAAAATCGCAAGAAAAAAGGCCTCACCTATGTGAGACCTTGAGATTCCCCTATGTCTAGTTTGGTTGTGGGGCATCTACTGGACAAACGCTGTTACATTGTCCGCAGTCGATGCATTTGTCAGCATCTATTATGTAGATTTCGCCTTCAGCGATAGCGTCAACTGGACACTCAGGTAAACATTGTCCGCATGCTATGCATTCTTCGCTAATTTTGTAAGCCATTCATTATCCCTCCCTTGTATTTTAATTATAATTTATATATGTCCATTTGTCAAGTGATTAGTATCACATCAGATACTTTTTGTAAATAAATAGCCACAGCACTGCCATGGTAGGCATGAGAGTTAAAAATTTAATCTTCTGCGTCTTATGTCTAAAGACTAGCATAGAGACCACTCCAAGTGGCGCTCCGCCAATCAGAGATAGCCCTAAAAGTACTTTCTCAGGCGTTCTGTGCTTGTAATCACCGCTTGCCGCCTTGAATTTATCGAATCCAAATGCCAAGAAGCAAATTACGTTTATGCCATAGAATAAATATTTAAGCATCTTATCACCATTATTTATATACCCAAAATTGTTTGTTTTTAATCACAATAAATGATATAATATTTATAAGGAGGCTTTTATGGATCAAGTATCGGGTACAAATTTTTACATATATCAGGATAAAGATGATTTTTCTTTTGGCATAGATGCAGTGCTTTTATCCGATTTTACCAAGGCTAAGAAAAAACACATAGACCTTTGCACTGGTAACGGCATAGTCGCTTTAAGGCTTGCCTATTTATATGGTGATGCCAAGATCGTCGGAGCTGATATTGATCATAAGGCGATAGAACTTTTTAAAAAATCTATTGAGATAAATAAGCTTGATGAAAGAGTCAAGGCTATGGAAGTGGATATAAGAGAAATAGAAAAATATTTTAAAAAAAATACTTTTGATAGCCTCTCAGTTAATCCGCCTTATCTAAATCCAAAGGATAACATAGCTTCTGGCGATTACAAAAGGCAAGAGCTTTTACTAAATTTGGACGATATAGCAAGAGCTGCGAGCTATTTACTTAAGCCATATAGCAAAATATTTATGGTTCACAGACCAGCAAGGCTTGTGGATATAATTTTAAGCTTTAAAAAATATGGAATCAATCTTAGAAAATTAAGAGCGATAAAACCATTTGCAGAGAAAAAGGCGAACATGATACTTTTAGAGCTAGAAAAGTCAGAAAAAGAGGGTTTTGATTACATGAAGGAGCTAATCGTTTATAACAATGATGGTTCTTACACTGACGAAGTAAAGGAGATTTACTATGGAAATGAATAAAGGTACTTTATATATAGTCGCGACACCCATAGGTAACTACGAGGACATAACTTTGCGTGCGCTAAACGTACTAAAGTCTGTTGATTACATTGCTTGCGAGGATACAAGGCACACAGGGAGTTTTACTTAAGCACTATGAAATAAAAAAGCCGCTCTTTGCTTATCACAAATTTAACGAAACTGACAAATCATCATATATAATCGAACTTTTGAGCGAAGGAAAGAGCATTGCCATAGTCTCAGATGCAGGATCACCTGGCATATCTGACCCCGGCGTGATTGCGGCGCGTGCTGCAAGAGATGCTGGATACACCGTTACAGCCATACCGGGAGCGACAGCTTTTGTCACATCGCTGATGGCGAGCGGCCTAGACCTTAGTCACTTCGCTTTTATTGGCTTTGCACCTCAAAAGGACGCTAAGCGCAAAAAATTTATGGAAATCTACAAATCATATACCATGCCGCTCATTTACTACGAAGCGCCTCACAGGCTCATAGCCTTTCTAAATACTGCGCTTGAAGTTTATGGCGATAGAATGATTTTTATAAGCCGCGAGCTAACAAAAGTTTTTGAAGAAAATTTATATATGCGCATAAGCGAGGCCATAGCCCACTTTACAGAGAATGAGCCGCGTGGCGAGTTTGTCATCACCATTACGGGTCTTGAAGACGGTGATGATGGCGAGACAATTGACATAAACGAAGCTGCAAGAGCGCTTATAGACGAAGGTCTAAGCATGAAGGATGCGACAAACAAGTTAAAGGAACTAGGTTTTAAGAAGAATGACGCCTACAAGGCGCTGCTTGAGATAAAGGAAGAGTAAGATGTACGAAGAATTGCTCATAAAGATGAGAGATTTAAATAATTTAATAAAAGAAAAGTCCGCAGGCATAGACAAGAGGGGCAGAGAGGGTCTTAAGAAAGATATTTATAACGGTCTTGCAGATAAATATATGATAGAAGACGATATAGACCTTGAAAAGCTTGCTGATGAAGGTGGTCTTTGGGCTGTGGACGGCTCACTTAACAGGATAGGAAATCTTTATCCGCACTATATAAGCGTTATAGACGCTCTTGTGATATCGACAAAGAAAGGTTTTGAGCACAGAAAGAGCACTATATACTCGCCAATGCAAGGACAAGTGCAAGAGGAGGATGAATTTTCATTTGAGTCTGAAATGTATGTTAAAAAAGAGATGGCAAGACTTGAGGTGCGCGTCACAATCGAGGCTCTAGAGAAAGAAACGCCTAAGATGATATTCATGGATGGCGGTTTTATCCGCTACATCATCAGCTGTAAAGAAGATTTTGAAGAGCTTAAAAAAATTTGCATAGAGCGCGGAATAATTTTAGCTGGGGTCATCGAGGAGATAAAGACATCAATACTTGGTAAAGAGCTTGATTTGAAGGCCTACGATAGAGAGATACTCTTTTCGCTACTTGATTATAAAGAGGCGATGCTCATAAAGGACGAGATCAATAACAAGGCTGAAGAAGGCATAACGAGTGCCTTTGTTCGAACATCGATGAAGCCTTATGCCATCGGCGTAGATATATCGACTGAGCAAAAAGATGCTATGAAGGATGTACTCAAAACTATGATAATGCTGACACCAAAGGATTCAAGAGGCATACCCATAATCTTAGATATAGTTGACAAGAAGGTCAAAATTACAGATGAACTTAAACAGAGGGTTCTAGTCAAGGAGCTTGACAAGGATGTTTACGATAGATATTTTAACGAAGTGAGGAATTTTAGATGAAAGTCTTAGGTTTAACAGGCACAAGCGAGGTTTATTTAGCCTCGAATGAGAGAAATTTTAGAATAAATGAGTTTTTGCTCGTTGAAGACAAGGTTAAAAATTATATAGGCGAGGTAGTTGAAGCAAATACCTTCAATCGCTTCATGCCATTTGAAAAAGAAAATGATTTTGTTGATCAAAGCGTGATTGATTCCTTGTATAAATTGGGCTATGACGTGAATAATGAAGTCATCTACTTAGCTAAACTTAGGCTTTTAGAGGAAGCGATGTACCCAATCATGGCAGGCTCTTCCGTTAGAGTGCCAAAATTTGACGAGATCAAGAATCTTATCATCAAGTCATCACCTAAAGATGGCTTAGTTCTCGGAGTTATCAAGAATACTGATGACCTTTATGAACATGCTGACGAAGAGCTAAAAAATATTGTATATACATTTGAGCATGGCGAGAGAAAAAATCAAAATGATCTTCCATACATTTTCAATGTGAGTGAGTTTAGTCAGTACCCACACATCGGTGTATTTGGTGGCTCTGGCTCGGGTAAATCATTTGCTCTAAGAGTAATTATCGAAGAGCTTATGAAAAAGAGGATACCGACTATAGTTTTAGACCCTCACTATGAGATGGATTTTAAGCTAAAGACTTATGATGAAGCAGGTGACTACAGCAGTCTATATCAAAGCTTTTTACTTGGTAAGGACGTTGGAGTTGATTTTAAGGACATAAACGTGGGCGAATTCAAAAATTTATTAAACGCAGCTGGCGCAATGACAGATGCGATGGATACCTCAGTTGATGAAGTTTTTAAGAGGGGCGAGAGCCTTGACTCATTTAGACTTAGACTAAGCGAAATACTTGAAGCGCTTGATAGAACTGAGGATGCTCTTAAGATGGATATGCAGACAGCCGAGCTTAATGGCGATGCAGCCGAAGCAGATAGGATAAAAAGATTACAAGGCTACCAAAATAAATATAGCCGCAAATTAAATGCATCGAGCTTAAAGGGAATTAGCTGGAGATTTAGAAGACTTGTTCAGGACAATGTATTTAGCAGCGATTCGGAAGCTTTAGAGGCAGCGCTTAGAAGCGGTAAACTTATTTCATTAAAGGGATCGACAAGATTATTAGAAGTTTATTCATCATATATACTTAAGAAATTTTATTATAAGAGAAGAGCCTATATGGACGCGAAATTACTCGGAACAAACGATGAAGACTACTTTCCACCATTTATCATCATCACAGATGAAGCACACAATTTTGCTCCGAAGGCCTTTGAGAGTGCATCAAAACCTATTCTTAAAGAAGTTGCTCAAGAGGGAAGAAAATACGGTGTCTTCTTAATTTTGGCAACACAAAGAATAACGCTGCTTGATGACACTATCACAGCTCAGCTCAATACAAAATTTATACTAAGAACAGTTAGAGAATCAGACATAAGTACCATAAAAGAGGAGACAGACATCAGCTCAGACGATGCAAAGAGGCTTCCTTACTTAACTACAGGCGATGCCTTTATATCAGAAGCCTCCTTTGGTAGAACCATATTCACAAGATTTCGTTTTGCCGACACCAAAGCCATAGACAAAGTAAATCCATTCTTAGAACTAAAGGGCGAGACAGAAGATAGGATGCTGGCTGTATTTGAAGAGATAAAAGACATACTTCCAATAAGCGATTTTAATCTAACTCGTGAAGCGGCTAGACTTGAAAAGACAGTAGGCACCATGAGCACAGAAGAATTTAAGGATATACTTGAACGACTAGCACAAGACGGATATATAAATAAAAGAACAAATCCATTCGGACAAAATGAATATATAGAGAAGGAATAAATATGAGAATATTTTTTTTAGCAGCAGAAGTGAGTCCATTCGTTAAAACAAGAGGACTTGCTGAGACAATGAGGTGCCTTCCACAAGAAGTCGCCAAAGAGGGCAACGACGTATATGTTTTCATTCCCTTACACAAGCCAATAAAGAGAGAATATCAAGAAAAAGTCGAGTTCATGTCATCCTACGGAGTCATGATGGGCGACGGCATTATTTACGCAAGCGTTTTTAAATACGAAGAAGCAGGCGTTAAATATATTTTTATTGCGAATGAAGATTATTTCGAAAGAGACAGGATATATGGCGAGTTTGACGATGCCAAGCGCTACATCTTCTTTACAAAGGCAGTTTTGGAATTTATCAAGACCTATAGCATTAAGCCGGACATAATTCACGCGAACGACTGGCATACAGGACTTGTGCCGATTTTATTAAAGCAGTACAAGAAAAGCGACAGCTATTACAAAGGAATTAGAACAGTTTTCACCGTTCACAATCTAAAGTATCAAGGCGTTTTCAATCAAAATATCATAGCTGGCATAGTCGATACAGATCTTGAAGTGCTTAAGGATCAAAATTATGAGTTCATCGATTCAATCAATATGCTTAAGGCAGGTATTGTCTCATCAGATATAGTTACTACCATAAGTAAGTCTTTTAGAGACGAGCTAATGGATCCACATTTCGGAGAGGGACTTGAAGAAGTTTTTAAGGAGTATAGCTATAAATTTCACGGCATTGTCAATGGTATAGACAACGAAAAATATAATCCGATGACAGATGAAGCCTTATTTAAAAATTACGATGTAAATGCTTTTAAATTAAAAAGATATAATAAGGAAGAAGTTCAAAACTATTATGGACTTAAAAAAGATGGCGACAAGCCTCTAGTTATTATGATCAGCCGTATGAAGCGCTCAAAAGGAATTAAGCTTGTAATTGGTGCGATTGAAGAGATGATGAAGCTTGATTGCAATTTCATCATCATGGGAACTGGATTTAAGAGCTACGAAGAAAAATTTAGAGAGCTTGAAGAAAAGTATCCTGATAAGATGGCGGCGAGAATTTATTATAATGAGAACGAAGCGAGAAGATTATACGCAGCATCGGACATACTCTTGATGCCGTCAGAGCTTGAGCCTTGCGGATCAGCACAAATGATTGCCATGCGATATGGATCACTTCCTTTAGTTAGAAAAGTTGGCGGACTCAAAGACACCGTCATTGCGTATAACGATGATAAAGACCATGCCAATGGCTTTGCTTTTGAAAATATCGACCAAAATGAAATGTATGAGGCACTGAATAGAGCCTTGAAATTATATTATCAAGATGAAGATGAGTTTAATAGAATTTTGAAAAACGCGATGAAAGTTGACAATGGCTGGAAAAAGACAGCAGAGAAATATGTTGAGCTGTATCAAAGTCTGTCCGACGAATAAATTTTGCGTTTGTGCTAAGCACTAAGGGTCTCGTCCATTTTGGACGAGGTTCTTCAAATGCGCCCTTACGCTCATTCGCTTGTTCGGCAATGCTCGACTTATTTCGCATTAAGTTGAGCCCTTTTGCTAGTTTCGAATTGTTTTGTCGTTGCGGAGTGCACTTGCACACCTCACTCCAAAAAATTCTGTACAACGCAAAATCATCTCAACTTCTCTGCGAACTAAGCGTTTGAGTGACTTTGTATAGCGTTATTAAAAAATCGCTACGTCCAATCATCGCAATGCGAAGCATCAAGGTTCTCGGGACCCACTCTATGCGAAGCATAGTAAGTGGGTGAGGTTCTTCTTTTTCCAGCAAAATTAGTTGGGATAAAGTGATTAATTTATGAATCGCTTGTTCTGCGAAATTTGCAGATTTTATAAAATTTTCAATAAATAAGAATTAAAAATCACAAACCTCTTTGCTAGTCGAAGAGGTTTTTTATAAAAAATTATTCGAGCAAAAAAATTTCATATAAATATATTCATTTATAAAAATTTTATAAAATATTTTTGAAAATATTAAAATATTTCTTTCATATTTATCAATTTAAAGACTGTGATTCAAGTCACAATGAATTATATTTTTACTTAGCTTGCAAATACTTTAATGAATTAAAAAATTTAGTCTATAATCCCAGACTTAAGCGCTTGCAAGCTTTTCGATTATGTGTTAAAATGATGATGTAATTAAAATTCGGGAGGTAAGTCATGGAAGAAATCAAAAAAAGAATAGAATCAGACTCTATTGGTGAGAAGGAAGTACCAGTAGACGCTTATTATGGCGTTCAAAGTCTAAGAGGTAAAGAAAACTTTCATATAACTGGTAGACACATTCATCCAGAGATGATAGTTGCTCTAGCAGAAATTAAAAAGGCTTGCGCAATCACTAACCAACAATCACGCCTTATGTCTAAGGAAAAGGAAGAAGCCATTGCCAAGGCTTGTGATATGGTTATCGAAGGAAAATATCACGACCAATTTATTTGCGATGCAATTCAAGGCGGAGCTGGAACTACAGCTAACATGAACGCTAACGAAGTTATCGCTAACCTAGCTAATGAGCTTATGGGCGGAGACCTAGGTACATATGACCACGTTCATCCAAATGACGACGTTAACATGTGCCAATCAACTAACGACGTTTATCCAACAGCTGGAAAGATAGCTGCTGTTAAGCTTGTTAACAAGGCTATAGACCAATTAATGGATTTAATCAATGCTCTTGAAAAGAAATCAATCGAGTTTGACGACGTTATCAAGATGGGCAGAACACAATTACAAGACGCAGTACCTATCAGACTTGGACAAGAATTCCACGCATATCAAAGCGCTCTTCGCCGTGACATTAGAAGAATTAAAAAGGCAAGAGATGTTCTAAAAGTTATAAACATGGGATCAACAGCCATCGGTACAGGCATAAACGTTGATGTTAACTACTATGTCAATATTACTGAAACACTTGCGAGAGTGACAGGACTTTCGCTTAAACAAGCAGATGACATGATTGACGGCACACAAAATCTTGACGGAGTGGCTTTCCTATCAGCAACAATTAAGACTTGCGCGATAACATTGTCAAAGATGAGTAACGACCTAAGACTTATGAGCTCAGGTCCAAGAACTGGTTTTGGAGAAATAATTTTACCAGCTAGACAAAACGGCTCATCCATCATGCCAGGAAAGGTTAACCCAGTTATTCCAGAAGTAGCTAGCCAAGTTGCTTTCTCAATCATAGGTAATGACATGTGCATCACTATGGCGGCAGAAGCAGGTCAACTTGAACTAAACGCATTCGAACCAGTTATGTTCTACAAGCTTTTCGAATCAATCGAAACACTTGGCAATGCTTGCGAAACACTTAGAGTGAACTGCGTTGAAGGCATCAAAGCTGACAAAGAAAGATGCAAAGCACTACTTGATAACTCAGTAGGTATGGTAACAGCCCTTGTACCACACATCGGCTACAAAAAATCAGCAGCCATCGCTAAAGAAGCGCTTAAAACAGGCGAATCAGTTACTTCAATCATACTAAGAGACAATATACTTGACCAAAACGAAATAGACGAAATCTTCAACCCATTCCAACTAACTAAACCGGGAATTGCAGCGAGGGAGCTAATCCAAGAAAAAGGCGATAAGGAAGAAGAATAAAATTTTGCGTTAAAATTGCGACTGGAACTCGTTCGCTTTTCGGCAATACTCGAGTACTTGTACGTACACTCCGTTTGCCTCAAAGCTCCACTTCGTCCCATTCATCAATTTTCTTCGCAAAATTTACTCGGAGTAGACTGTTAGCGCTAATTGAAGGGCAAAATTTACTCGGGGTATTAGATTTATTTTATATATCACTTACTTCGTCAGTCCACCTCGTCCCATTCATCTCAAGTGCGAAGCACCAAGGTTCTGGGGTACCCATTCAAAGCGAAGCTTTGTAAATGGGTCAGGTTCTTCTTTTCTTCGCAAAATTTACTCGGAGTAGACTGTTAGTGCTAATCGAAGTGCAAAATTAGTTCGGAGTAAATAAACTATTTTAATAAATAAAACAAAATAAAAGATTTATGGGGAGCAAATGCATTAAAAATTTGTGCAAATGCTCCCCATTTTTATTTGCAAATTTGTGCTATAATATAAGTATAAAAAACATAGGAGTAGATTTAGATGAATAAAAATAATAAAATCACTGCAATAATTTGCGCGATATTAGCAGCCGTCTTTTATGCACTTAATACGCCATTCTCAAAAGTTTTATTAAAAAATATCTCGCCGACATTCATGGCGTCCTTCCTTTACCTTGGAGCTGGCATCGGCGTTGGTATCATGTATTTATTTAAATATAAAAACGAGGATAAGGACATGAGGCTTACAAAAAATGATTTGACATACACTATACTTATGGTGGTCTTAGATGTAATTGCACCCATATTTTTAATGATAGGTATATCAATAGGTTCATCTGCAAACGCATCACTTTTAGGAAACTTCGAGATAGTTGCAACAAGCATCATCGCTCTAGTGTTTTTTAAAGAAGATGTGTCGAAAAATTTATGGATTGCCATAGTATTTATCACGCTTTCAAGCATTATACTTTCATTTGAGGGTCAAGAATCTTTTAGATTTTCATATGGATCGCTTTTTGTAATACTGGCAACTATGTCTTGGGGTCTTGAAAATAACTGCACTAGAAAAATTTCAAACAAATCCTCTTATCAAATCGTGACCATAAAAGGACTTTGTTCAGGAATTGCTTCCTTAATCATATCCATAATTATAGGAGAGAAATTTCCTGAGATCCGCTATACTTTCTTTGCACTTTTGCTTGGCTATGTGGCTTATGGACTAAGCATATTTTTGTACGTGCGCAGTCAAAGAGATTTAGGCGCAGCTAAGACTAGTGCTTATTATGCAATCGCCCCATTTATTGGAACGTTTTTGTGTTTTCTGGTCAATGGTGAAGCTTTAAGTGCTTCATATTTTGTTGGGCTTATCTTGATGATAGTGGGAACAGTTTTTGTAGTTATTGACACTTGCTTAATTAAGCATACGCACTTGCATACACATACTATCACTCACACACATGATGGTTATACGCATACACATGTCTTGACACATGAGCACGAGCACAAACACTTTTTGAATGAAGACAAGGAAGGTCACAATGACTTTTTGAGCAGTGAAGAGCACATGAGATTGCATAAGAACAATTTATAAATATTAAGAAACAATATAACATATAGAATATTTTAAATATGTTCTGGGTATATATACTATGGTGATGATATGAAAAAAATAGATACAAAACAATATGTTGATGAATTTTATAAAAAGATAGCCGAGGACAATCAGGTTTCGGACGAGGAAAAGCAAAGAGCGGTTGCCTACTCCTTAGGCTACACTGACGAGGACATTGAGCTCGGCGGCGATTTGGGTCTTGGCTGCGGCAATCCCATTCAAAATGCTAAGCTAAAAGATGGCGAGTGGCTACTTGACCTTGGCTGCGGCAAAGGGGTCGATGTATTCAAGGCGGCTCGTGAGATGCACGGAACTGGCAAGGCTGTGGGGATTGATAGGCTACCCGAAATGATTGAGCGTGCGAATTTCATTCGCGACAAAAGAGGCTTTGACAATGCCGACTTTTTAGTCTCAGACATTGACGATATCAACTTGCCTGACAATACCTTTGACGTCGTTATATCAAATTGTGTTATCAATCTACTTGAAGATAAGGAAAAGGTTTATAAAGAGATATTTCGTGTGCTTAAACCAGGCGGACGTGTTTCGATAAGTGACATCATTCAGATAAAAAAGCTTCCTGATGATATCTTAGCTGACCCCATCTTTCACGCGACATGAGTAGGTGGATCCATCACTTCAGAGGCTCTGAAGAAAATTTTAGAAAAGGTTGGCTTCATGCCATTTACCATAGTAGAAGAGGACTTGACAGAGGAGTATCTAAATAAGTGGGGCCACGAAGGCCTTGATGAATTTATCAAGCATGGCAAGATACTCGCGATAAAACCATTTAATTAATTTAAAATCTATGTTTATGGATGTCTTTTATTAATGACATCCATTTAATTTGCAAAACATTTAATCGCTTTAACAAAGTGACTTGACAATTAGCTTGCAAAGTGATACGATTGATACAGTGAATAGTTTATTATATTAACCCTCCCACAAACTTTTTCTCCTTCGTTTGAGGGGGGGGTATTTTAATTATTTTATAAATTTTACTAAGGAGGTGTTAATATGAGAGCAATTTTTAACACATACAAACTTGTACGCAAGCATGCAGGCTCCACATACATATTCATTCTAATTGAATCTTTAATCACAGCTCTTGTTAGTCCAGCGATAATTTACGCTACGGCGATGGCTGTCGACTCGATTCTTAATTATGTACATGGAGAACGTAATTTATTTCCAGTCATTTTATTAATACTTTTATTTGCTTGGGGAGAGGTAGCTAAGTTCATTCGAAATATACTAGATATAAAGCTTGAGCAAAAACTTGAACTCAATCTAAACACGGCTGTAATGAATAAACTAGATAAAATATCTTTGGAAGATATTGAAAAGACTGGTTTTCAAGACAAGCTAAACAAAGTAAAAGACCGTCCTCATATGGCAGTCATAGAACTTTTTAACTCATCCATAGCCATAGCAGCTATTGTGGTGAAGGTAGTGGGTATTGTCTTTGTGTTCTTTACGATATCAGCTTATCTTGGCCTTGCATATATCATAAGTGCTGCGCTTGATGTGTTTTTCAGCTTTAAAGCCGTTAATAATATGAACAAGATGTTTGAAAACACTTCGCATAATGAGCGTGAGATGGAAAATATATTAAGGATTTTAAAGGATAAAAATGCAATTTATGAAATAAAAGTTTTTCAAATGAAATCTTTATTTCTTAAGAAGTTTAAAAAATATTCTGAAGCTGTTTTTGATGAAAGACTTAAGACGACTATTGCAAGTCAAAAATATCTTTTGCTTAGCTCTTTTATAAACATAATTTGGATGGCACTTGCAATACTTTTTGTAATATTAAAACTAATTCAAAGAGCAATTAGTGTTGGTTCGCTTACAGCTGTCATCACATCTGCGTCGACTACTTTGGATATGGCTGAGGACTTTGTTTATGAAGCCTCTAGCGTAGCTAATTCTGGCTACATAGCAGAAACTCTTCTATATATTCTTGATTATGATGAAAAAGAAATCAAAGAGCAAATTAAGAGCGGCGACAAAATTATTTTTGACAAATTATCTTTTAAATATCCGCAAAGTGAAAATATCGTTTTAGATGATTTATCTCTAGCTATTGACAAAAACAAAGTAACTGCCATAGTTGGCGAGAATGGAGCTGGCAAGTCAACTATAATCAAGTTAATAGCGGGGCTTTATAAGCCAACGAGTGGCACTGTGAAGATCAATGGTACTGATCCATATTATTTATCAAAAAAAGAACTAGCAAATGAGCTTGCGATAGTCTATCAAGACTTTCAAAATTATGAGCTTAGTATAAAGGATAACGTTTTGCTTGGCGATGATAAGGATATTTCAAGAGATTTAAGTTTAATGGAACTTGATAAGTATGATGCAAATACTAATTTAGGTAAGCTTGAAGATGACGGCGTATACTTATCTGGTGGCGAAAGCCAAAGGCTTGCAATTGCTAGAGCCATCTCAAAGTCTTCTGATTTTCTGATATTTGATGAGCCAACTGCGTCTATGGATCCTATGATGGAAGCAAAGATGTATGAGGACATAATCAAAGTGCTTAAGATGCGTGGCGCAATCATTATTACACACAGACTTGTCTTATCAAAGCTTGCTGATGAGGTTCTAGTTATTGACAAGGGAAGGCTCATTGAACGAGGCACGCATGAAACGCTTATGGAAAAGGGCGGCAAATATGCAAAGATGTTCACTGAGCAAGCGGCTTGGTATAAGGAGGCAAAAAATGACTAAGGTAATTAAAAAAGTATTTAGCGTAACACCAATCGCGAGCATATATGTCTTCATCTACCATATAATTTCAGGCTTCTTTGTCGCAGCAAAGCTATATGCCTCGATGTACATCATACAAAGCGGCTATGAATACATCAAAAACGCTGCAGATATAAACGTTTTTATTAAATATGGAGTCATGCTTTTAATTATCATAGCACTTGAAAGACTTCTTGAGTACTTATATGCGATAGCGATGAATGGCTATTTATTCGAAAAGACTAGTAGCTATTTAAATAGAGAGATGGCAGCAAAATTATCAAGGGTAGACTTAATTAACTTTGAGGATAGAGATTTTTTAACTATAGAAGAAAGAGCGGCTAGTGCAGTTGATGACGAAAGGCTAAGTAATTCAGTTAGGTTACTTGCTATGGCACTAGGTCAAGGACTTGAAGTCATCTTGATACTTATAACGCTTTGGACTTATAGCCCGTACTTAGTTGCTCTAGCGGCCTTAACAGTAGTACCGTACCTAATCACAAGACTTATACGCGGCAAAGCCTTTTATGATTTAAAGAGCATAGAAGCCTTTGACGAGAGAAAACTAAATTATTTCTACAGCATTTTTACAGATACTAAGACTAATAGGGAGATAAAATCATATAATAGCTCGAATTTTTTCTTAAATAAATATAAAAGCGTATTTAAAGATACAAGTAAAAAATATTTTGATGAGAGACTAAAAGATGCTAAGTCACTACTTTTCTGCGACATACTAAGCGTCATAGCCTTCTCCATCGCCATAATTATAACGATAAAACTTGCCTTCGATGGCAAGATACTCATCGGTATGATGGGCGCTGCACTTATGGCTTATCAAAATATGCAAAACTCAAGTAAGGATATGATAATGACTGTCGGCAATTTACCGAGAAACATTTCTTTTGCAAGCGATTACTTTAATTTTATGGACAGCAGTGAAGAGAAAAAAGCTTATGATGAAAATTTTGGCAAAATTGATGTCAATGGACTTACCTTTACTTATCCAAAGACTGATAACGGTCTTCATGACATAAGCTTAAGTATAGATGAGGGCGAGAGCGTGGCAATAGTTGGCTACAATGGTTCAGGCAAAACAACATTTACAAAGGCTTTGACAGGCGTTTACGACGCCATGGGAGAAATATCTTTTGGCAAAGTAAATATAAAGGGAAGAGGATTAAGTTTTGATGATTACACTATAGTTCCTCAAGAAAGGACAGAGACTAATCTTAGTATAGCTGAGCATATCGCATCGCAAGAAACTTATGACGAAGCAAAAGTGAAGTCGCTACTTGATTACGTAGGATTAGACAAATTATATAAAGAGCATTCACTTGATACAAGGCTTGGCAAAGACTTTGACGGAGTAGAGCTATCTGGCGGCGAAAGGCAAAGGCTTGATATAGCAAGGTCCATGTATAAGGATGCTAAACTAATTATACTTGATGAGGCAACATCGGCTCTTGATCCAATGCAAGAGAGCGAAATATTAAAGAAGTTCCTAGACATATCAAAGGGAAGGACATCCATCATCGTTACACATAGACTTGGTATATGCAAGAATGTTGATAAGATAGTAGTTTTTAAAGATGGCAAAGTGAGTGATATTGGCACACATGATGAGCTATTAAAAAATTCGCCATATTATAGAGAGATGTATGAAGCACAAGCAAAATTTTATAAGTAATAAATTAAATTAATCAAAGACTATATATAAATGGTCTTTGATTTTTTTGTCTCTTTATGCTATAATTAAGGGAAAAGGAGTTGAAAGAATGGAAAAATATTATTTAAGTACACCAATTTATTATCCAAGTGGTTACTTACACATAGGAAATACGTATACGACTATAGTTGCGGACATGCTTAAGAGGTACAAAGAGCTTCAAGGCATGGATGTATATTTTGTTACAGGCTCCGACGAACACGGCGAAAAGATCCAAAAGAACGCTGAAAAGGCTGGCGTTACTCCACTAGAATTTGTTACTAATATTAATAAAGAAATATATAAGCTATGGGATTTACTTGACATTAGATATGATAAGTATATTAGAACTTCAGATAAATCCCATGACGAGATGGTTAAAAAGATATTTACAAGGCTTTACGAGCAAGGCGACATCTACAAGGGCGAGTATGAAGGTCTTTACTGCACTCCATGTGAGTCATTCTGGACTGAGTCTCAACTTGTTGATGGCAAGTGCCCTGACTGCGGTAGAGAAGTGCATCCAGCTCATGAAGAAGCTTATTTCTTCAGACTAAGTAATTACAAGGACAGACTATTAAAATATTACGAAGAGCACCCAGAATTTATTGAACCAGAGTCTAAAAAGACTGAGATGATCAATAATTTCTTTAAGGAAGGCCTTCAAGACTTATGCGTTTCAAGAACTTCGTTCGACTGGGGCGTTCAAGTGCCATTCGATCCAAAGCACATTGTTTACGTATGGATAGACGCTTTGTCATCCTACATTGACGCGGCAGGATATTTACAAGACGACGAAAAGTTCAAAAAACTTTGGCCAGCTGATATTCACTTGGTTGGTAAGGATATTTTGCGTTTCCACGTAATCATATGGCCAGCACTACTTATGGCTCTAGACCTTCCACTACCTAAGAAAGTCTTTGCACATGGCTGGATACTTTTTGAAAGTGACAAGATGAGTAAGAGTAAAGGTAATGTCATCTATCCTGAGCCAATAGTTAAGCTATATGGCAGAGATGCGCTTAAGTACTACGTTTTAAGAGAATTTAATTTTGGTAGCGATGGTAATTTCCAAAGCAAAAAGTTTATGGAAAGAGTTAACTCTGACCTTGCAAATGACCTTGGTAACTTGGTTTCAAGAACTATTGCCATGGCTGAAAAATACTTTGGCGGAACTGTTAATAAAAAGAATTCTGATGATGAAATTGATAAGGATTTAATAGACGTGGCTTTAACAAGAAAAGCTGTTCTTGATGAAAAGATGGAACACCTTAACCTATCGGTAGCCATTGACGAAGTATTTAAGCTAATCAGAAGATCCAACAAGTACATCGATGAAACATGTCCATGGACGTTAAATGATGACGAACACAAGGAAAGACTTGAAACTATCATATATAATTTACTTGAAGCATTAAGAATATCATCTGTTTTACTAAGCCCATTTATCCCTGATACTGCTAAGAAGATTAGGGAAGCACTTGGCTTAAGTGAAGAAATGAAATATGAAGAATGCGACGAATTTGCCTTAGTTGACAAATATACTGTAAAGAAGATAGATACACTATTCCCAAGACTTGATGTTGATAAAGAAGTAGAGAGACTACTTACAGAGAACGAAAATTTAATTAAATCTAGAGAAGAAAAAGATGGCAAGGTAAAGACAGAGGATGCTGATGCTAAGCCAGCTATAGAGTTTGATGATTTTGCAAAGCTTGATCTAAGATTAGGCAAAGTAATTGATTCAAAAGAACATCCTGAAGCTGACAAGCTTTTGATCAACACTATTAAAATAGGTGACGAGACAAGAACTATTGTTAGCGGCATCAAAAAATGGTACAAGCCAGAGGACATCATAGGCAAGAAGGTTGTCGTTGTATGCAACTTAAAGCCTAGAAAGATTAGAGGCGTTGAGTCTCAAGGCATGATACTTGCTTGCGAAAACGGCGATGATTTGTCACTAGTGACATCGCTTGAAGATATGCCAAGTGGCTCAGTGATTGCGTAATGATATTCGTTGATTCACACGCTCATCTTGACGATGAGGCCTTTGATGAGGACAGAGACCAGGTCATAGCCGATATCTTAGAAGGCGGAAACTATTTTTTCAATATAGCATCTGATCTTAAAACAAGCTACTCGAGCTATGAACTTGCCAAAAAATATGATCACGTCTACGCAGTTGTAGGCGTGCATCCGCATGAGGCAAAGGATTACACAGCTGAAACGCGTGAGGCGCTTAAAGAGCTATTAAAAAAGGATAAGGTTATGGCGATAGGCGAGATTGGTCTTGATTATCACTATGATTTTTCGCCAAGAGATGTGCAAAGAAAAGTTTTTATTGACCAGATAGATTTAGCTAGAGAGATGGATGTTCCTATCGTTATTCACACGCGTGAAGCGATGGAAGAAACTTATGAAATACTTGAAAAATACGCTCAAGATATGAAGGTTCTTATTCACTGCTATACAGGATCCATAGAGATGGCTAGAAAATTTTTAAAATTAGGCTACAAACTAGCTTTAGGAGGAGCACTAACTTTTAAAAATGCAAAAAACACAGTGGATGTCGCAAGGGAAGTCGATTTGAAAGACCTGCTTATAGAAACGGACTCACCATATATGACGCCGGTACCTTTTAGAGGCAAGAGAAATGACCCGAGAAAAGTAATTTTGGTCGCAGAAAAACTTGCTGAGATCAAAAATATTAGCACAGATGAAGTCTTAGAAGCGACAAAGAAGAACGCATTTGAATTTTTTGGAGTAGAAAATGATTAAAGAACTCATAGTTGTCGAGGGCATGGATGACATCGCTCAGATAAAAAATGCTATAGATGCCGACATCGTCGCGACACATGGCTATAAAATAAAGAAGACGCTCTTTGATGAGCTAAAAAAAGCTGTAAAAACGAGGGGAGTAATTGTATTTACTGACCCTGATTACGCTGGCAAGATGATTAGACGCACTATAAATGAAAATGTTAAGGGCTGCAAAAATGCTTATCTAAAGCAGTCAGATGCAATTAAGAAAGATGATATAGGTGTTGAAAATGCTTCAAAGGAAGCAATCATTGATGCGCTGATGAATGCAAGAGCCTCAACAGAGGAGAGAAAAGTTTTATACACAACGAAAGATTTGTATGAGACAGGTCTATTAGGAGCAAGCGGTTCAAGCGAGAGACGCGAAAAACTTGCGAGCCTACTAAAAATTTCTAATTCAAACGCGAAAAAGATGCTCGACGCACTAAACTATTATCAAATTTCGAGAGAAGATTTCGAGGAGGCTATGAAAAAAATTGACTGAAAAAGGTTTATATAGCATAGCAAGACTCAAAGAGCTGCAAGAGAGCTTCGGTTTTGAATTTAAAAAAGCGCTTGGACAAAATTTTTTGATCGATGGCAATATAATAAGAAAGATTGCTGAAGAAAGCGGAATTACAAATGATACTACTGTGATGGAGATAGGCCCAGGCATAGGCACTTTGACCGAAGAGCTAGCGAAGCACGCGAAAAAAGTCATTGCCTTTGAACTTGATGAATCACTTAGAGAAATTCACAAGGAGACACTCGGCCCACATGACAATGCCCATGTAATTTATAAAGATTTTATGGACGCGAGTGAGGACGAGATAAAATCCTTGACTGGCGGAGCGTTTAAAGTGTGCGCAAATCTGCCTTATTATGTGACGACACCCATACTAACATTTTTGCTTGAATCAAAACTTGAGATAGATTCAATAACAGTTATGGTGCAAAAAGAAGTCGCTCAGAGGATAGTCGCCGATGAAAAATCAAAAGACTATGGCAGTATATCAGTCTTTACAAGGGCTTATGGAGATGCGCGCATTGCGTTTAATGTGTCAAAAGACTGCTTTTATCCAAAGCCAAAAGTTGATTCAGCAGTACTATATATAAAAAAGAAGAAAAAAGATTTAGCAAATGAAGAGCTATTCTTAAAGATAATTAGAGCTTCTTTTATGAAGAGAAGAAAAACACTTGCGAATGCTTTATTTAATAGCGAAGTGGGTATAGATAAAAAAGATACAGTGGATGCACTTAAGGCCATTGGCAAAGGTGAAAATGCAAGGGCAGAGGAGCTAAGCTTCGATGACTTTGTAAATATAACGAAAGACTTGGAGGGAATATATGGAAAATAAAGAATTAACTCAAGAAGAATTAGACGCGATTAAAAATGATACCATCGATTATAAGATAGTTGAAAGACTTGCAGATATCATGAAAGCGCTTAGCGAGCCTTCAAGAATACAAATCATACATGCGCTAAGCTTAAGCGAGATGTGTGTTACAGACCTTTCATACGCGCTAAACATGACACAGCCACTTGTTAGTCACCACCTAAGAATATTAAGAAATCTTGGCCTAGTTAAATACGAAAGAGATGGCAAGGCGCTGATATACTCACTTGATGACGAGCACGTTTTGATGCTGTATAAGCAAGGCTTGGAACACGCAAAAGAAAAAGTTCAATAAATTATATATTATCTGTCACTTAGGTGGCAGATTTTTTGTGCTTAGATATAGTTTATTAATAGCATATAGATATTTTGTTTATATAAATTTATTTTGCAGCACTCTTTTTTTATACCTAAACAAAATTATTTTTTATAATATTTCACATCTAGATTACTTAATATACGCTTATTGCCTTGCATTTTCAAGTATGTAGTGATATAATTATATTGATATTGTATAGGGGAAGTTTAAAAGACGCAGTCGCCGCTGCCGTTGGCGCATACTGAGTAAACACTTATGTCACTGTTATTCGTTTAATAATGGGAAGGCGTTTACAAGGGCTTAAAACGCTAGCCGGAAAACCTTACTCTATCAAGAAATACCTTCGGCAAAGAGAGGTTCTTTTCTAAATCAATCTGATTTTTAAAAGGAGTCTTTGCGTAGGAAAATAAAAGGAGGAATAATTTATGAGAAAGAAAAATTTCATTCTCATGGGTCTTTCACTAATTTTATTGTCCGCAGACGCTTATGCAATGCACATCATGGAAGGTTACCTTCCTAAAGAATGGTGCTTAATCTGGGGACTAATATCACTACCATTTATTATACTTGGTATTAGAAAAATTGCTAAAGACTCTGATTCAAACGAAAAGAAGGTTTTACTTGCACTTGCAGGTGGATTTATCTTCGTTTTATCTGCTATGAAGATCCCTTCAGTAGTAGGTAGTTGTTCACACCCAACAGGTACTGGTCTAGGTGCTATACTATTTGGACCTCTTCAAACATCTGTTTTAGGTTTAATTGTTTTAATTTTCCAAGCTTTGTTATTAGCTCACGGTGGTTTAACTACTTTAGGTGCTAATACATTCTCTATGGCTATAGCTGGACCTTTTGTCGCTTTTGCCATCTATCACTTATTGAAAAAACAAAATAGAAGTTTAGCAGTTTTCTGTGCAGCAACACTTGGTGACTTATTCACTTATGTTGTTACAGCTACTCAACTTGCTATTGTTTACCACGAAGGCGTTGGCTTTGCCGCAGCTTTAGGAAAGTTCTTATCAATCTTTGCTGTTACTCAAATCCCTATCGCTATAGTTGAAGGTTTATTAACAGTAGTTATAGTTAACCTTATGGTTAGATATAAAGGTGAGGGGGTACTTACAAATGAAAGATTATAAGAAAACCAACTTTATCTTAATTATACTTGCGATTTTACTAGTAGTTTTACCACTAGTTTTCGTTCAAGGCGAATACGGTGGATCTGATGACGCTGCAAGTGAAGAAATCGAAGCTTTAAACCCTGATTATGAACCTTGGTTCGAATCCCTTTGGGAACCACCATCGGGTGAAGTTGAATCCTTATTATTTGGTCTTCAAGCAGCTATCGGTGCTGGAGCTATTGGCTACATCATTGGCAGCTGGAAGGGCGCTGCAAGTAAGAAGGAAAAAGATAAATAAAGGAGCTAATATAAATTGCTACTCATTGATCAGTTCGCATATACGAACGGCTTAAGGCATATTAAGGCTGGATATAAGTTTTTCTTTACACTATTTATGCTAGTTTTAGCTATTGGTCTGGACAATATTTACGTAAATTTATCCATATTTATATTAATAATAATTCTGGAGCTCGCATTTGCAAAGTTTAAAGTGAGAAACGTCATATCATTTATCAAAATTCCTATAATTTTCATATTTTTAGGAACAGTGTTCTTGATAATTGGTTTTTCTAAGGAAAATCATTTTGTTTACTCAATAAATATTTTCGGTGTATACTTTGGTGTGATTGAAGGGCAAGAGATGCTATTTTTGAATGTTTTCATGAGATCTCTTGCGGCGACCTCTTCGGTCATCTTCCTAAGTGTAACGACACCTATGGTCGATATAATCAGAGTTTTTAAGAGCTTGCGCTTGCCAAATGTGTTTATTGAGCTGTTTATGCTGATATACCGCTTTATATTTATAATTATAGAAGAAGCTCAGACAAATATAAACTGTCTTGAGATAAAATTCGGTTTTATCAATACGAAGACATCGTTTAAATCAATCAAAATTTTTGTTGAGAATATGATTTTAGGCATATTAAAGAGAAATGAAGAGATGATAAATGCTCTAAATATCAAGCTTTACAATGGAGAATTCCCAGTTAGGTGATTATATGTTAGAAGTTAAAAATTTAGAATATACTTATGAGAGTGGAAAAAAAGTTTTGGATGGGATAAGTCTTTCGACTAAAAACGGTGCCATCACCATGGTAATTGGTGAGAACGGCGCGGGAAAGACTACTTTATTCAAAAACATCCTTGGTCTATTAAAAAGAGACAAAGGGGATATAATTGTCGATGGCGAAGAACTTCGCTATGACAAAAAAAGTCTTTTGAATTACAGAAAAAACGTGACTATGGTCTTTCAAGACCCGGATAATCAAATTTTTTACTCGAATGTTTTTGATGACACTGCTTTTACGCTTAGAAATCTTGGTTTTGACGAAGAAACTGTCAAGGAAAGGGTTGACAATGCTTTAAGAAGTGCCAATGCATACGAACTAAAGGAGATGCCTGTTCACTTTTTAAGTTATGGACAAAAAAAGAGGGTTGCCATCGCTTCAGCGATCGCTTTGGGTGCTCGCTACATCCTTATGGACGAGCCAACAGCCGGTCTTGACCCTGTTTCTATAGGCATACTTAAAAAGACTATCGCAGGTATTGCCAAAAACAGTTCACTTTTAATATCTACTCACGATATGGAGTTTTGCTATGAAATGGCAGATTACATTTATGTGGTTAAAGACGCTAAGATTATCAAAGAAGGAAGTAAATATGAAATTTTCAAGGATGAAGATGTCATTAAACGCGCCAATCAAGAGCTTCCTCTATGTGTTAGAGTGGCTAATGCATTGGGAGTTGATTTCTTTGATAATAATGATCAAATGATAGAGGAGTTAAAGGCTTATGCTAAGCATAGCTCTTAATATAAAGGATAGACCTGTTACCATAATTGGTGGCGGGTCTGTCGCTTTAAGAAAGTTTAAAACACTTATAAATGAAGGTGCTAAAGTGAAAGTCGTTGCTAAAGACTTTATTGATGGCTTTATTGACCAAGGCGCTGAATTAATCAAGGACGTTTACAAAAAAGAATACATAGAAGGAGCTTTTTTGCTCTTCATCGCAAGTGATGACGAAGAGCTCAATGCTCAGATTGAGATGGATGCAAAAGCTTTAGGGGTTTTGTATAATAGATGCGATAAAAGCTCTAGCAGTGACTTTATCTCCATAAACATGAAAAAGATTGGTGGCATAGACGTGTCTATATCAACTAGTGGAAGGCTTCCTGATTTAAACAAAACTATCATGGATGATTTAAAAAAGTATGACTCTTATGACGATGAATATTTAGATTTAGCGTTTAAACTTAGATCATACTATATCCATTATCAAAAACAAGATATGATAAAAAAGATAAAAAATTATACTAAGGAAGAAATTTTATCTTACATAAAGGAGTTTGAAGACTTTGAAAATAAGAGTGGGAACGAGAACGAGTAGGCTTGCTTTGAAGCAAGTTGAACTTGTTTTTAATAAACTTAAAGAATTTTATGATATTGATTACGAAGTAGTAGGCATAAACACGCTTGGCGACATCGACAAGAAGACGTCAATCAGTCAGATGGGCGGAAAAGGTGTCTTCGTTAGAGCGATTGAGGACGCTCTTAAAGATGGAAGGATAGATATTGCCGTTCACTCCTTAAAGGACATGACTTCTGAGATTGAAAAAGGTCTTGAAATAATTTATTTTGGGAAGAGAGCTAAAAGAAATGATATTATCGTTCTAAATGAAAAACATAGGGGCAAGAATCAGCTTGTAAATGGCATGAGAATCGCAACTGGCTCGCTTCGTAGGAAGTTTTTACTCGCTATGGATGAAAAAGATTATAGCATTGCTGAAATACGTGGCAATATTGAGTCAAGGATAGCTAAGCTTGACTCAGAGGGCTTTGACGCGATTATATTATCAAGAGCGGCTATTGATAGACTTGATTTAAATGATGGACTTGAAGGAAGAATCATAGACCTAGAAGAAGATGAATTTTTGCCATCGCCTTGTCAAGGGGTTATTGCTCTTGAAATAAATAAAAATAACCACGAGCTTAAACAGATGCTTAAATCGATAAGAGATGAAAAAACTGATTTTGAAGTTTCTATTGAAAGAGAATTTTTAAGCGAATCTGGTGCTTCGTGCAACAAACCATTAGGCATACATGTAGTTTCAAATGATAATAAGGCGCATGTAAAGGCTTTTATGGCGTCGGATGATTTAAAAAGATATAGATTTATAAATTTTGACACGGATAAAGAAAATTATTTAAATGATGTAAAAAAATACACAGAGAGTATTAAAGGTGATATAGATGTCTAAGGTATATTTAGTAGGAGCAGGCCCTGGTGATGAGGGCCTAATTACTGTCAAGGGACTGAGACTTATACAAAAGGCTGACTACATAATTTATGACAGGCTTATCAATTATAATTTACTTAATGAAAAAAAATCAGACGCAAAATTATTTTATGTGGGCAAAGAGGGGATGAAGTCCTCTTGGAAGCAAGAAGAAATTAATAATTTGCTTCTTAAATGCGCTCGCGAAGAAGGAAAGATTACTCTTAGACTTAAGGGTGGCGATCCGCTTGTTTTTGGACGCGGCTCTGAAGAAGCACTTTTCTTGAAAGAGCATGGAATAGACTCAGAGATAGTTCCTGGCATCTCTTCATCAATCGGCGGACTTATTTATGGGGGTGTGCCAACAACTCACAGAGAAGTCTCAAGAAGCTTTCATGTATTTACTGGTCACACTATGGATGGACCAGCTGAGCTTGATTGGGAGAACTTAGCTAAGATGGAAGGAACACTAATCTTTCTTATGGCTATGAGCAATATCGAGACTATAGCAAATAAATTAATCGCGGCTGGCAAAGATCCAGATACAAGAGCAGCTTTTATATATAAGGCGACTAGATCCGATCAAAGGCGCTTTATTACTACACTTAAGGACGCTTACGAATGCAAATGCAATAATGATATAAAAAATCCATCGGTCTTTGTTATTGGAGACGTTGTCCAATTTGCTGATGATATAGACTTTTTTGCAGGTAGGCCACTTAAGGACAGAACATTTATTTTACCTAGAAAAAAAGAATTTAATCAAGATTTTAAAGATTATCTTATAGATAATAAGGCAGAATTTTTAGAGTTAGAGACAATTAAGTACACACCAATACATGATGATGATTTTGATAAGGCACTAAAAAATATCGAAGCTTATAAATATTTGATATTAACAAGCCGAAACGCAGTAGAATTCTTTTTCAAAAGAGCTCTTGAGCTTGGTATAGATTTTAGAAGATTTTATAATATTAAGATAGCTTCCATTGGTCAAAAAACTATGAAAGACATTGAGACTTATGGCTTTAAGGCGGACTACGTTTCTGAAAAATACACTTCAGATGAAATGATTAAAAATATCACATCAAAATTTGAAAAAGGCACAAAAGTACTTTATCCTCACTCAGATAAGGCAAAGGGCAATATCAGAGCTGCTCTTAGTGATTATGATGTGGATGCATTTGAAATATATAAAAACAGCGATGAAGCTTATGAAAAGATGTATTTAGAAGATAAGGTATATGATATATTTTTCTTCTCGTCATCAGAGGCCATTAGCTTTAATAAATTTTATCCAGAGCTAATGTCAAAGGCAAGGATATATTCAATAGGACCATATACAACAAAAAGTATAGAGGCCTTGGGATATAAAGTATACAAGGAAGCAAAGGTACATGACTCAGAAGGAATGATAGATTTAGTGAAAGAGGAGATAAATTATGAAGAATAGAATGAGAAGACTTAGATTAAATAGCAATATTAGAGAAGTTTTCGCCGAAACAGCATTAAGAAAAGAAGATTTAATATATCCGATTTTTGTAAAAGATGGAGTAAATGAAGTAGAAGAGATAAAAAGTTTAAAAGGACAAAAACAATACACAGTCGATAGACTTGATGAAGTCATCAAAGAGCTAAAGGACTTGGGCATACGCTCTGTAATTTTATTTGGCGTGCCAGAACATAAGGATGCATGCGGTTCAGGCGCTTATGCAAAAGACGGCGTCGTTCAAAGAGCGATTAGAAAAATTAAAGAGATAGATAAAGATTTCCTAGTTATAGGCGACGTTTGCATGTGCGAATACACTGATCATGGTCACTGCGGCATACTTCACGGGGATTATGTTGACAACGACGAAACCGTTTCCTATTTACAAAAGATAGCTGTATCCATGGCAGAAGCAGGAGTCGATATAGTCGCTCCATCTGATATGATGGATGGACGCGTTGCAAAAATCAGAGAAGCACTTGATGAGGCGGGATATATAAATGTATCAATAATGAGCTATGCATCAAAATTTGCTTCAAATTACTATGGTCCTTTTAGAGACGCAGCTGGCAGCGCACCAAGCTTTGGTGACAGAAAACAATATCAAATGGATTATAGAAATAAAAAAGAAGCTCTTAGAGAAATACTTTCAGATGTAGATGAAGGCGCTGACATGCTTATAGTTAAGCCAGCTATGGCTTATGGAGATATAATTAAACTTGCTAGCGAAGAAACTAATTTACCTATAGTTGCTTACTCAGTTAGTGGCGAGTATGCTATGCTCTATGATGCTGTTAAAAACGGCCTTGTTAAAGAAGATATCATTATGGAGACAATGCTTTCATTCAAAAGAGCTGGAGCGAATTTAATCATAACATACTTTGCTAAATATTTGGCGGAAAGATTATAATGGCGAAGAAATATTATGCGGTTAAAGCTGGTCGAAATACAGGTATCTTCGAGACATGGGATGAGGCAAAAGAAGAGGTACATGGCTTTAAGAACGCAATTTATAAATCATTTAAAACCATGGAAGAAGCAGAAAATTACATGATGGGCGATGATTTTGAGGCAAATCACGACTTAGATGGCAAATTACTCGCTTATGTCGATGGAAGTTTTAGTAATATATTAAAAAAATATTCTGCGGCAGCTGTTTTTGTAATGGACGGAGAAATTATTCACAAAGAATCAATGGCTTATGATGATAAAGAGCATTTAGCGATTCGAAATGTGGCTGGCGAGATAAAAGCTTCGATGATGGCTATCAATTATGCGATTGAAAATAATTATAAAGAAATAGATATTTTTTATGATTATGAAGGCATTCGTAGCTGGGCGATGGGCTATTGGAAGACTAATAAAGACGAGACAAAGGCATATAAAAAATTTTTTGATGAAAAAAAAGAAGAAATTTTTATTAATTTTCATAAGGTTGAAGCCCACACAGGCGATAAATTCAACGAGATGGTCGATTCGCTTGCGAAGGAAGCACTTATAAAAATGTCTTGACATTTATATGTCCATAGTATATAATAAAGGTACTTGAATGACAAAATAAAATTATAGGAAAGGTGATTTTATGAATTTTGCAAAAAAATTAAGAAGATTAAGAGCAATGGAAGGTATGACTCAATCTGACCTTGCTGAAAAACTTGGCGTATCACTAAAGACAATATCAAGATACGAAGTAGATGGTATGAGACCACGTAGTAGAGATATTTATAACCAATTGGCTAACTTATTTAGAGTGGATGCATCATATTTATTAGTTGATGATGACGACTACAAAGTTCCAGTAGAAGACAGAAATTATGATATGCTTGTTAATGGTGTGATGGGCCTATTTGCAGGTGGCACTCTTAGCGATGAAGACAAAAAGGCTGTAGTTGAAGCCATCACAGATGCTTATTATAAATCAAAATATCAAGGAACAGATAAAAAAGAGCAAAATTAGTGAGTGAAAAATATTTAGATGATGCACTCGCTTTAATTGAAGAACACGGGACTAACGATCCATACGAAATACTAGAAAACCTTGGTGTTGTGGTCATACCTATACACATAGGTGCGGCCTTCTTAGGCATGTTTAGAATTTTGGATGGCGTTAGTTATGTGATATATAACACTCATGCGGATGAGATTGTGATTAGGGAAGTGCTAGCTCATGAGCTAGGACACTTTCTTTATCATAAAGAATACGCAAGTGAGGCAGAGCTTGCAGATTTTGGATTAACTCAAGAGTCTTCCATCATCGAAGCCCAGGCCAATACTTTCGCGGCGCATCTACTTATTGATGAGGAAGAACTTTTAGACACTATGGAAGAAGGAATGAGCTATATGGAGCTTGCTCAAAGGCTCATGGTTGACGAGAACCTTCTTCTTTATAAGCTTAAGTCCATGAAAAAGAGAGGGCTTAAGATTAATTTAAGCGAGGCTCCAAGAAGCCAGTTCTTTCAAAATCTTGCAGAGCAAGCTAAAAAATATGATATCAACTAGTGGAGGATACTATGAAAAAGAAAATATTAAGCGTTGTAGCATTATTTATCCTAGCAAGCTTATTTTTATTTGCGTGCAATGGAAAAGATGCTGCTAAATTTACTATAAAAGAACATTACACAACAGCAGGAACAAACGGTGTATTAACATCTTATGATATTGATGGCAAAGAATATGTCATTTTTGACCAATTTTTAGAATTACTTAATCCAACAACACATAGAATTGGTAACACTTATGAAGTAATTGATGGCATTCCTACGCCAAAAAAGTCAGAAGATGGATATTATAATCTTGATGATGGTATGTTATATAGCTCAGAAAAGCCTATAGAAGCATTTAGACTTGACAGCGAAACTTATAATAAGATGGAAGACGTAAAATTTCCTATATATTATAAGGACAAAACTATCGATTTAGAAAGCGGAGCTAAAAAACTTAATGATACAGTTCTTTATCCACTAGAAAATTTAGCAGAGGCATTTAGTTTTAAGATAGAAAATGGCGAATTTGTTTTTGCAGAAAAGGACGATAATGAATTAGAAGTTCTTAATCAAAAGGATTATGATTGGTATATAGACCAAAAAGAAACTGGTAAATACTCTGAAAATAACTGCGGACCAAGCTGTGCTGTAATGAGTTTGTATTTCCAAAAAGGATATGACAAAGCTGTAACAGCTGAAACTGCTAGAAATACTCGTGTCAACGATGGTGGTTGGTGGTTTACTAACGATGTTAGTGACTTTTTAAAAGATTCAGGCGTTAAGCATAGAATGAAATTTTACAAAAATCCAGACAGCTTATTAAAACCGCTTAGAGAAGGTAAAATTTGCATAATCTGTATTGATTCATCAACACTTCGTTACAATCCAGATGCAAATTCACATTTTAACAAGTATTATACAGGTGGCGGCGGTCACTTCATCGTTGTTAACGGATATAAAGTTGTTGACGGAAGACTTTATTATATAGTAAATGATCCTAACTCTTGGGGTATGAAGTATGCTGACGGCTCATACATGGGTAAGGACAGATATTACGATGCCATTGACATAGACAAAACAGTTAGACAATGGTCAAAAGAATATTACGTTGTAGATAATAACTAGAGATAGACGGCTTTGGTCGTCTATTTTTTTGACTAAAAAAGGAGTGAGGTAGAAGTGGATATACTTGATAAACTTAAAAATAGAGAAGAAATATATTGCCCCATAAAAAGAAATAAAGATATAAATCTGCGTTTTAATTTATATGATGCATTTCTTGCGAAAAAAAGATTCGAGCGTTTTGCGCCTCTCTTTATGGAAGCTTTTGACGAGATAGATGGTCCTTGCTATTATAAAAGTGATTTATTAAAATCAAAGCTTGGTGATGAGCTTTATTTAAAACTTGATTCAGAGCTAAAAGTTGCTCACAGCGTCAAGGCAAGAGGCGGCTTCAATGAGGTCATGTGCAAGGTAGAGGACGTTCTTAAGAAAAATAATATGCTAGATAAATTTAATGAGCTAAGCCTTGATGATATAAGAAAAATTATGAGTGAGTATACAATTGAAGTAAGCTCGACTGGAAATTTAGGCTTATCCATAGGGCTTTGCGCTAAGGCTTTTGGATTTAAAGCAAAAGTTCACATGAGCCGCGACGCAAAAGATTGGAAGAAAAAATTACTCAGAGAAGCGGGCGCTGAAGTTATAGAGTATGACAATGATTATACTTACGCGGTTAAGATGGGCAGAGCTAGCGCAGAGAAAAATCCTATGAGCTACTTCGTTGATGATGAGATGAGTGAAAAGCTTTTTCTTGGCTATGCTGCATCAATTTTTGAAATCGCTGAAGAGGCCCTAGCGAGCGGAATGAGCGTATCAGCTGACATGCCTCTTCACGTGTTCTTACCGTGCGGTGTTGGCGGGGCGCCAGGAGGTATTGCTTTTGCCTTGAGAAGCTTTTTTAAAGAAAATGTCCGCATTTATTTTATTGAGCCGACTGAGTACCCATGTATGCTATATAGCTACACAATTGGCGAGGCAGCATCCGTTAATGATATTGGTCTTGGCGGAAAAACCATTGCAGATGGACTTGCGTGCAGCGCGCCATCAAAACTTGTTTTTCCTATGCTAAACTCACTTGTAGATGGATTTTTCACTTTTAATGATGAGAGCATTCTGAGAGCAAAAAAAGCTATAGAAGAGAGTGACAAGAAAATTGTCGAAGCATCAAGCGCATCAGCTTTATTAGCTTATGAAAAATTAGGAAGACCAAAAAATTCTGTGCTTTGGATTACTGGATCAAATGTTGATAAATAGTACTTAAACACTTGAATAAAACAAATATTAGTGATATAATTAAAATTTGGAGGGATATTATGAATTTATTAGTTGTTATTTTAAATGAAATGGATAAGCTTGATGAATTATTACTTGAGCTTTCTAAAAAATCAATCACAGGAGGAACTATACTTGACAGTCAAGGTATGGCCTCAACACTAGCTGATTGGCACAAAGAAATCGGTGCTTTCGGAGGACTTAGACAAATACTTAACGGTCAAAGACCATTCAACAAAACTTTACTTATGGTGCTTGACGATGAAAAACTTGTCGTTGCCAAAGAAGTTGTTAAGAGCGTTATGGGCAATATCAATAACGAAAACACAGGAATTATGTTTACTCTTGATGTAAAGAGCGTGGAAGGATTGACTAAATAGTATGAATTTCGAAATTTTATTACATCTTGGAACAATTTTACTAGTAGGCTTTATAGTAGCTAAAATACTAGGCTTATTCAAATTTCCAGAAGTTACTGGCTATTTGATAGCAGGTATACTTATAGGCCCATCGGTTTTGGGACTAATACCAGAAGAAGCAGTTAAGAGCTTCGATATAATCAGTGAAGTTGCTTTAGCTTTCATTGCCTTTTCTATAGGCGCTGAGCTAAAATTTGACGATTTGAAAAAAGTGGGTACAGCAATCTTTGTAATAACAGTGCTAGAAGCATTAGTTGCATTTTTCTTAGTAACAGTAGTTATGCTTTTACTTGGACAATCATTCCCATTCTCACTTGCAATAGGCTCAATCGCATGCGCAACAGCGCCAGCCGCAACACTTATGGTTATCAAGCAATATAAGGCCGAAGGACCACTAGTTAGAACACTTATACCAGTCGTTGCACTTGATGACGGTGTTTGTATCATCGCATTCGGTGTTGCTTCAACACTTGCTCAAAATATGATACAAGGCGGAGCTTTTTCAATGATGAACATGGTTGGAAAACCTATAATACAAATACTGGCAGCACTTGCACTTGGCATTGTAGCAGGCATCATCATGGTTAAGTCTATGAGATTCATGAAAAATCAAGGACAAATACAAGTTGCTTTTATTGGCGTTATATTCTTACTTGCAGCTATATCACTACGTTTTGACCTATCAAGCCTTCTTACTATGATGGCTTTTGGTACAACAATCTGTAATACATCAAGAGAAGAAGTTAAAGTGTTTAATGCAATTGAAGTTATCACGCCAGCCATCTTCCTATGCTTCTTCGTACTATCAGGCGCAGACCTTGATTTAGCAAGCTTAACAAAGGTAGGCCTTTTAGGAGGAGCCTATGTTATAGCTAGAGTTATAGGTAAAGCTTTAGGCGCAGGCATTGGCGCAAAGATCGGCAAATTACCAAGTACTGTTCAACAAAACCTTGGTTTTTGTCTTGTTCCACAAGCCGGTGTTGCCATAGGTCTTTCACTTATAGCAAAAAGAATCATACCAGCACCACACGGAGCAGTAATCAGAGACATAATACTTTCAGCTACAGTTATCTATGAACTAGTAGGACCACTATTAACTAAGATGGCGCTACTTAGAGCTGGAGAAATCAAAAAGGAGAACTTATAATGAATATAAAAATTAAGTATTTTGACGAACTAAACACAACTGAGCTATATGAAATACTTAAGCTAAGACAAGCTGTCTTTGTAGTTGAGCAAAACTGCCCATATCACGATATAGATGAGTACGATCCAGTCTCAGTTCATCTTATGATGATAGAGGGAGACGAACTTATTGGATATGCAAGAATAACTGAGAAGGGCACTCGCTACCCAGAAGTTTCTATCGGCCGCTTCTTAGTGAAGAAGGACTTTAGAAAAGATGGCTACGGAGACAAATTATTTACAAGAGCGATTGATTTCATCAAAGACGACATGAAAGAGGATACTATCAAGATACAAGCGCAAACATATATGAAAAATTATTATGTGAAGAAAGGTTTTAAAGAGATATCCGAGCCTTATCTTGAAGATGATATAGAGCACGTGGATATGCTTTATAAAAAAGATTAGTATGTATAAAAAAATATTGGCCATGCTTATGGTTTTATGCCTCGCTTTAACAGGATGTGCTAGAGATGGAAAAATTAGTAAAGATGATAAAAAAGATTTAAGTATACTTTTACTTATCAATGGCACACTTGGCGATAAAAGTTTTTTCGATAGCGCTGAAGCTGGCATGAACTTAATCAAGGAAAAGTATCCAGAAATTACTACTAAAACCATAGAGATGGGTGTTGACGAGACAAAGTACAATGCGATACTTGAAGAAAATGTCAGCTCAAAGTCTTATGACATCATTGTAGTTGGCACTTGGCAGCTTAAGGATAAGGTGCAAAAAATTTCTGAAAAATATCCAGAGCAAAATTTTATACTTTTTGATGACAATGCCAACGACGGCGAGAAAAAGTATGATAATATCTACTCGATTCTTTATAAGCAAAATGAAGGCGGCTTCTTAGCTGGAGCACTTGCTGGACTTGTAGAGAATGGCGAGGGATATGACTTTGCTAAAAAAAGCAAAAATATCGGCTTAATTGGCGGCATGGATAATAAGATAGTTAAGGACTTTTTACTTGGTTATGAGGACGGAGCAAAATACATCGATAAGGACATCAAAGTCTTGACAAGCTACGTTGGCAATTTTACTGATGCGATTAAGGCAAAAGATTTGGCTAATATTTTATACAAGGAGAAGGATGTTGACATTATTTTCAATGCCGCATCCATAGCTGGTCTTGGCATAATTGACGCAGCAGCTGAGACAGAGCACTACGTCATAGGCGTTGACTCAGATCAAGCAGCTTTACTTGGCGAAGAAAAAGCAAAATACATCTTGACTTCAATACTAAAAAGAGTTGATACATCATTATTAAGAGCGATTGACAAGTATAAAGCAGGTGAAAAAATATTTGGCAAAACAGAATTTTTAGGCATAAAAGATGACGCCATCGGCATAGCTGACAATGATTTTTATAAAAACACAGTCAGCGAGGCAGATAGAGCTAAGATAAATGAGATTATTAAAGAGTTAAAAGCTGATAAAATTACTATCAGGAGCGAATTTAATGATTAAGATAAAAGATTTGAGCTTTGCTTATGGCGAAAATAAAATTTTTAATAATTTTAGCCTAGAGATTAATGAAAGACTTGCCTTTCTTGTGGGCAAGAACGGCGCAGGCAAAACGACTCTTCTAAAGCTCATTCATGGCGATTTAAAAAATTACACTGGCGAGATAATTTCTGACGATGCTTTCGTGGTGAGTCAAAGCTTTATGCTCTTCGATGAACTTAATGGCTATGACAATATCGCCATCGCCATAGGCCTAGCGGAAAAAGAAGTAAAAAATTTAGTGAAGACATCGCCTTTTTATATAAATGGTCTTGAGCGCAAATTAAAATTTATGACGACTATAGAAAAACAAACGCTTGAGCTAATTGCGATGAGCCTAAGTGAAAAAAAGCTGATACTGCTTGACGAGGTGAGTACGGCGCTTGATTATATGGCGAGTAAAAAACTAACCCGCTACATCAAGTTATCGAATAAGAGCTTTTTAATGGTTTCGCATGATGAGGATTTTATTCAAAATTTTGATGCTAGAGAAATTTTCTTAGATAAGCAAAAAAATATACTTGATCAAAAAAATGAGGTTCTAGAAAATAATACAAACAAAAAAATTATTGGCATATATATAAAAGATGATGCTAAAATAAACGAAGTACTTAAAAAATTCAAGCAATTTGCTTACGTTCCAAAGGATGTTAGAATGGCGCTCCTTATGGACGAAGCAGCATATAAGAACATTTTTATATATGATATATTAAAAAATATTAAGACTGATTATATAAAAAAAGCCGAAGAATTTATTGCAAAATACAAATTAAAGTTTAAGGCAAATGACATCACCAAAACTCTTTCTGGAGGCAATTTACAAAAACTTGTCTTCTTTAGAGAGCTTGAGCGTGATGAAGACGTATACATTTTATATAATTACAAAAAAGGCATGGACTTCGAAGCGAAGGCCCTTGCTCAAAAAGAGATAGTAAAGAGGCGAGATGAGGGCAAGACGATTTACATCATCTCGGACGATTACGAAGAATTAAAGGAGGATATAGTAGATGAAATCAAGATCATTTAAGAGATATTTCATTTTGCTATATCCTTTTTTGATGCTTCTAACACTTTTTTTGGTGGCAATAGTCTCTCATATATCAATAAGCGAAATATTTATAGCGGCTGCAAAGCCATTCACTTCGCCTTTTTACAGAATAAGTTTTATCAAAGAATTTCTTATAGTCGGACTTTTGTCTCTTGCGATGAACCTTTCCTTGTCAATGGGCGAGATGAATTTTTCGCTTGAAGGCATTTTTCACATGGGTGTATTTTTATCAGCGCTAGCTGCGATTTATTTAGGAAAAGCTTTTGCGCCTATAATATTTCTGCCATTAATTTTATTTTTAATTTGGCAAGTGCCTAAAAAAGTTTCAAGAGGCGATGCCAATAAACTTATAATTTCATCACTTATATTTAACTATCTAATTTTAGGCTTAGTAAATTATTTGGTCTATACATTTTTCTCGGATGAAAATATTTCTTCAGCTGTTACTAAAAAATTTGATTTTAATCTTGATTTAAGATTAGGCATTCTTATAGCTGTAGCTGCTCTTGTTATTTTTATAATTTTTGCAATTAAATTCTCTCTAATAAATAAATTAAAAATAATTAAGGACGCGCCAAGCATTTTAATCTCAACTGGAACTGATATAAATAAAGAAAAGAGGGCAATTGACCTTTGCCTTGCTACGCTTACATCTGTGGCAGCATTTTTATATTTATTTTTAAATTATGAGCGCTTTTCGCTTCAAGGATTCACAGGCTATGGATTTGACGCGATAACTGTGTCTTTACTTGCTCGCGGCGACTTTAAAAAACTTGCCTATCCAGCCATTTTAATTACATACATAAGACTTTTAAGCCTTGTCATGCAGACCGAATTTTCATTCGTTTCGTCTGTGATGTACCTAATGCAAGGCATACTCATCTTTATATCGATATTGGAGGCGCGCGATGACAGAAATTCTTAGAGCATTTATACGCATATTTTTATTGTGCCTAGCCATCAATGCGATGCGAAATATTGGCCTATGTCTTTTACATGCGGACGGCCTTGTGAATATCTCAGCAATAACAGCGCTTATTGTTTATAGCGAAACGCAGTCCTTTACCATGAGCGTTTTTGCAGCGACACTCGTAACGCTTGCGATAAATACAAGTTTTATTTATTTAACAAAAAAGAAAGGCGCATCTGATATTGTTTATGGCATAGCGATGAACCTTATTCTTCGCGGTCTATCAGGACTTATGCTTTATCTGTATGCAGGTGATCTCGCCATGTCGAGCTCTGTAAAGATTGATTTTAACGTAAATATTTTTGGCGTAGACATATTTATAGTTTTGGGATTATTATTAAGCCTTATCTATTATATATTTTTATATAAAACAAAATCAGGACTTGAGCTAAGAGCCGTGGGCCTTGACGAAAAAAAGGCTTTATTTAGAAAAATAGATATTGGAAAGGCAAATTTTACTGCCAATCTCTTTGCTTCAGCTTTTGCAGCACTTGTGGGAAGCTTCTTATCGCTTTCATATTTTTCATACTTCACAGAAAATATTTCTCAAAATATGGGCTACGTATGCTTGGCGCTTGAAGGTTTCTCGGCAATACACCCAATATTAACGCCAATTGCAAGCCTTGTATACGCAGTCTTTACTTATCTTGCAGGCTCTTTACAAAGCCTAGGTTTTATAAATTACAAACTTTTAGATTTAATTCCATACCTTGTGATTTTGCTTTTTTTATATTTTACAAAATATAGCAAAAAAATAGTCCAGTAAATACTTTTATGTAGATTTACTGGACTATTTTAAACTGAAATTTAATTATTTATTTTCACTTTCCTTTTTTTCTTGTAACTTGTCTATCCCATACTTATACATTAAATATAATTCTCTTGCCATAGCAACATAAAAAGCTATCATAAGTATATTAGCTATTATTGATAAAGTGGGAATTGGAGATATAAGTTGCCTTTCAGCGTGAAGATATCCTGAGTCACCTAAAGGAACAGCTTTTGGATTATTAATCCTATCATTTATTATTTGTATTATCGTACTTATATCTTGTACTTTGCCAAAAATGAAACTATTAAATATTTCAAATGTAAAACACTTCATTATATAAATTGCGATAAACCTTTGGAATGATTTCATCATATTAAATACCTCCTCATAGTTAAATTAACAGTATACCCATACTTATATAGAGTTTAATTGCTGTTAAATTTTCAATCAATTTAGTTCATTAAATTAATACCCATGTAATAAAATTTTAAAACGAAAATTATAATAATTTTAAAATTGCTAAGAAAAAATTTTTATGATATAATAAAAAAAGAGGTGAAAGAATGAAAAAGCTAATTAGAAATTTATTTATAGTCTCGATACTGCTTTTAGGCCTTATGAATATGAGCTCAAAGGCGGCGTCACTTAATTTAATTATAGACGGAAACAACGTAACAAAGAGCGCGAGCCCCATTGTCAAGAACAGAAGGACCTTAGTTCCGCTTCGTTTCATCGGGGAAGCTTTAGGCAAGGAAGTTCAGTGGAACAACGACGAAAAGAGCGTCACAGTTAGTGATAGTAGCAATAGTTTTAAGCTATATATCGATTCAAAGATTATTGATAATAGTGATGGCTCGCTTAAATTTACTGACGCCAGTCCTTGCATTGTTAATCGCAAAACTTATTTACCATTAAGAGCCATAGCTGAGCTTATGAACATAGCTGTCGGCTACGATAAAGCTACAAGCACTGTTACTATTGATTCCAATAATTTTGATACAGTTTCTCCAAGCACTACTATAGTCGGCCTTGTACCTAATCAAACAATATCAACTAAGATGAATTTTACTTTTGTCACAAGTAAAAATTTTGCAAAGGCAAAGCTATTGTTATTAAATGACAAAAACGAAGGCTATATACAAGACGTAAAGACAAGTGCAGCTGAAGCACTTGAGTTTATACCAAGTCTTAAGGACGAGGGAAGCAAAAAATTAGTTCTTGCTCTTTATGATGAAAAGGGCAGAGTAATTGACGCGGCAGGAGCAAAAATTAATTTAAATGTACTTCCAAGAGTAACTTACTCAGGCGTTGAAAACGGCGGCTTTGTTCAAGATGAGTTAAAGATTACACCAGATATAAACTTTATCGCATCAAAGATGAAGGCGACTGTAACTAATCTAACTACAGGCAAGACTGAAACAAAGGACAATCTTGATCCTGAGGGAGAATTTTTATTCAAGCCAAGCTATCTAGACGCTG
The DNA here is from genome assembly GCF_000312505.2 of Fenollaria massiliensis. Taxonomy (GTDB): domain Bacteria; phylum Bacillota; class Clostridia; order Tissierellales; family Peptoniphilaceae; genus Fenollaria; species Fenollaria massiliensis. Next base: position 201,099 of record NZ_HG326226.1, read on the forward strand.
GCAGCTACTCTATCATGCTATCTGCCTTTGACGAACTGGGCAATGAACACTTTGGCGAGACAAAAACTTTCACCATGAGCATAAATCCATACTTAAATATAACAGGCGTACCTAAAGATGGTATCATCTCAGGACAAGTAACGCTTAATGCGCAAAGAAATTTTGACGTAATGAGAACTGATTATGTTTTGAGAGACCCAGTGACAGGTGCTGAAGAAGTGATTGAATCAAAATCATATGGCGCTTGCAAGTTTTTCCCAAATATTAAAAATGCAGGTCAAAAAGAAGTTTTTGTAAGATGCATTGACGCGAGCGGAAAGACTATGGAGAGTGAACACAAACTTGTGATGATTAAGGGCGATTCAAAGCTTTTATTGCAAGGCGTTGCTCCAGGCAGCATCATTCATAAGTATATAGACTTAAATGCTGTGGCAAATGTTGGCGTGAACAGCGTTAACTACTATATCAAAAATCTTAGAACAGGAAAATCTAAGACCATAGCTGAAAATGTGACTTATGGCGAAAAATATAGATACAATGTTAGCGCCGAAGATGAGGGCGAGAACGAAATTTATGCTACAGGCAATCAAATTGACGCTTTTATCAAGGGCGAGAGCATAAAATTTAGGATATACACAGGAAAAATTTATACAAAGCAGCCACTAATGGCAAAAGATAAATTCCTTGACTATACTAAAAAAGTGGCTAGACGCGAATTTTTAAGAACCGATCTAAGCGGTGCTATCACTACAGCGCAAGCTATACTTGAGTCGGGTTGGGGTCAATCAGTACCAGTTGATAAGTACACAGGAAAGTTCTCAAACAATCTATTCGGTATAAAAGGATCATCTTCAAACGGTTCTGTAACCATCACTACATCGGAAGTTTATAACAATGTCAAGGTGACTATTGATGACAAGTTTAGAGCTTATAAATCTGCGGATGAGTCCTTCACTGATCATACTGAATTATTCTTCGCAAAGAAATGGTACACACCATTTAGAAAAGTTATGTTTAACGACCAAAGAGGTGTATACGCAATCAAGAGATGCGGTTACGCAACTGACCCTAAGTATCCAGCAAAGCTTAAGGCCATCATCGATAAATATAATTTAAAAGAGCTAGATAAAGTTAATTTATAAAATATAGAGCAGGGCAGAAGCCTTGCTCTTTTTTGCTGCATCATGAGGGAGTCGAACCCCCGACCTTCTGGTTCGTAGACAGACACTCTATATAAGTTATTGACATCAAAAATCCTCTGGATTACACCAGAGGATTTATTTTATTTATTCAGTAATTCTATAAGCTTTATAGCCTTTTGTTCTTAGCTTTGTTATTCTTACACCAGTTGTTTCAATTGATTCAGCGACCATACCATTACCAATGTAGAGCATCATGTGCTGACCAGCATTATTTAGAATATCTCCTTTTTGTAATTGATTCATAGGTATTTCGACGAAAGATTCTGGATACCAATCAAGCGTCCACGAATAAAGTCCATCAGCTGGCACATCAAAGCCCGCTACTTGTATAGCTGACGACACAAGACCTGAGCAGTCTACAGCCGAATACGGTGCTCCTAAAACTGAGTACACATAATCAATCATAGTCTCAACCTTTTCAGCCCTTGGTGGACTTTGATAAACAAATTCATTTGCGCTATCTATGATTATGGTTCTTGACGAAGCATCATAGCCGATTGAAAAATTCGCAGCACAAGCAATATCTCTAAGGCTCATGTAATTATAGTTATTAATATTATATGATTTAACTATCAAAGACGTATAGCTAGGTCTCATACCTAAGTATTTAAACTTTGGATTTACCTTAAGTTTATTAGAGTTAAGTTTAGCAAGCTCGCTGCCATTCTCTTGATAAGTGCCTTCTCTTACCACAACGGGAGTGCCTTCATCAAGCTCAACTGCAAAACCCTTTTGAGTACCCATCATAAGTTTAGCCACGTCCCTTAATTTGAAATAGTTATATCCCTTGATATTGTAGCAGCTAACGCTTTGAATATTGCCGTCGACACTTATATTTACATCTTTAACAGTGGCAGTGTTACGCGCACTAGCTTTGCTTGTTAGTAAGAATATGCCTATAAGCAAAATAAAAATCTTTTTTCTCATAATAACCTCCTATAACTATTTTCTTATTACTATTATATATGTAAATAGTTTTTATAGCAAGTGCGAAATTTGTAAAAAAATAATTAAATTTAGTGTATTAATAGTTTAAATATGGTATAATTTAAAAAAGGAGGTATATATATGAATTACTTAGTTTTAATAGGCGTACTGCTAATAGTTGTCGGCTTTGCACTAAAGCTTGATGTTGTAGCAGTCGTTTTGATATCTGGCCTAGTAACTGGCTTGGTATCAGGTATGTCATTAGTAGAAGTTTTAGACTTGATTGGAAAGGGCTTTGTAACAAACAGATACATGTCACTATTCTTCTTAAGTCTACCGCTAATCGCTATTATGGAAAGGTACGGACTTAAAGACAGAGCGGCTGATGCCATTAGGAAGATTAAATCAGCAAGCGCAGGTGGCGTTGTTGGCTTATACATCTTAATTAGATGGGTGGCAGCTATATTATCTTTAAGATTAGGTGGACACATTCAATTCGTTAGACCACTTATACTACCTATGGCTGAAGGTGCTGCAGCAAAAACTGTTAATCTTTCAGAAAAGAAATTAGAAGAGCTTAAGGGACTTGCAGGTGCCGCAGAAAACTACGGAAACTTCTTCGGACAAAACATATTCCCAGTTGCGAGCGGTGTTTTATTAATACAAGGTACACTAGCAGGAGCTGGCTACCAAGTAACAAACGCAGAAATCGCTCAAGGCTCAATACTAGCCGGCGTTGCAATGGTGATTTTATCACTAGTTCAATGCTACCTATTTGAAAGAAGTTTAAGAAAGGAGCTAAAGAATGTTTAAATTTATATATGCTAATTCAGCTATAATTGATGAAGTCATCTACATTTTATGTGGTATCGTCTGCATTATGACTGGAATTAGAGGATTAAAGAATAAAAAAGCTCCTATCGGTACATTTCTTTTCTGGACAATTTTAGGTATACTTTTTGGAGCAGGTAAGTTTATTATCGATAGCAATGAACATGGCGGAGCCATCATAGGCGGCTGCTTAATGCTATTAGGCGCACTAACACTTACAAAACAAGTGCAAATAGGCGAGTTCAAGGCACAAGATGAAGAACAAAAAGTAGCTTATGGTAAGAAAGTTGGAAACAAGATATTTATTCCAGCACTTGCAATAGGAGCCATCGCCATGATTATGGCACAATTCAAGAGCTTTAAATTAGCTGTTGACGTAAAAGATGGCGCAGATGTATTCTTCGGATTCACATCAGCTCAAACACTTGGCATTTCATCAGTACTTGCCATCATCATCGCACTTATCATAACAAAAGCAAAATACTCTGAAACAAAGGAAGATACAAGTAAGATGCTTATGCAAATAGGCAGTTCATCATTACTTCCTCAACTACTTGGAGCACTAGGAACAGTATTCGCAGCAGCAGGCGTTGGCGAAATCATTGGCTCAGGCGTTTCAGCTGTAGTTCCAGCTGAAGCAAAAGTTTTAGGCGTAATCGCTTATTGCGTTGGTATGGTAGTCTTTACTATGATTATGGGTAATGCCTTCGCGGCGTTTACAGTTATTACACTAGGCGTTGGCGTTCCATTTGTTATTGCCAATGGCGGTAATCCTGCCATCATAGGCGCACTTGGTATGACTTGCGGCTACTGTGGTACACTACTAACACCGATGGCTGCAAACTTCAATATAGTTCCAGGCGCAATACTTGAAACAAAAGATAAATACACTATAATAAAGGCACAAGCACCAGTTGCTATACCTTTAATCGTAGTACACATTATATTAATGTTATTAATAGGATTTAGATAAAATTTAGAAAAAAGAGAAAGAACTTGAAAGGAGACGATATTTTGAAGATATTAGTAACAGGCTTTGACCCCTTTGGCGGAGAAAAGATCAACCCAGCGATTGAATCAGTAAAGAAACTTCCTGATACAATTGCCGGAGCTGAAATAATTAAGTTAGAGATACCTACTGTAATAGGTAAATCAGTAGATAAAATTAGAGAGAAGATTGAAGAAGTGCATCCAGATGTTGTTTTATCAATTGGACAAGCAGGCGGCAGACCTGACATCACTGTTGAAAGAGTCGGCATCAACTGCGACGACTGCAGAATAAAGGACAACGAAGGCAATCAACCTATAGATGAAAAAGTTGCTGAAGATGGACCAGCGGCATATTTCTCGACACTTCCAATCAAGGCCATGGTGAAAAACATACAAGATGGCGGAGTGCCAGCAAGCGTATCAAACACAGCAGGTACCTTTATCTGCAACCACGTACTATACGGCGTAGCACATATACAAGCTACTAAGCACAATGAAATGAGAACAGGATTTATACACATTCCATTCCTACCAGAACAAGTTGTAGATAAGAAGAACATGCCATCGATGGCGCTTGATACTATTGTCAAAGGCTTGACACTAGCTATAGAAGCGATTGTAAATAATAAGGATGACATTAAGGTAACAGGAGGCAAGACTCACTAATAAAAATAAAGAGATATTTATGATAATTAGAAAAATCGAAGAAAAAGATATTGAAAAACTAGCTAAGCTTTTGAAGTCGGTTTATAACGAAGCGCCTTGGAACGACGAGTGGACAGAAGAGAGCGCTGAAGAAGCAATAAAGTGCCTTTTAGCCTTTCCAAACTTTTTTGGCCTTATCGCTTGTGATGGGGATGATGCACTCGGAGCCATCTTGGGAAATATTAGACCATATTCAAAGCAAAGGACTTATTATATAGATGAACTCTTTGTTTCAAACGCCTATAGAAGACAAGGCATAGCAAAAAAATTATATGAGGGAGCAAGGGACGAATTAAAAAATATTGGTGTGAGCGGCGCATTCTTCACTACACTAAAAAATTCTGATGCATATAAATTTTATATAAAGGAAGGCGCTTTTGATTTAGATGATTCAGCAGTTTTCTATCATCCATTTAATTAAAGACAAAGACTAGATGAACTCTAGTCTTTTTTTTAACGCAAAACTATTGACAAAAAAATTAATCAATGCTATAATAATATTGAACATGGTTCAGTTAGGAGGACGTATGAACAATTCTCATACAACAAAGGATGCTATAATATTGAAAATTAGAGAAATAGTCGCAAGAGACGGTCTTAATGCACTTAGCATTAGAGGGCTTGCCAATGAGCTTAATTTGTCAGTTGGGATTATTTATTATTATTTTCCTTCTAAGGATGAACTTATCGTTGAAGCAATAAAAAGTGTTTGGGAAGATATATTTCAGGCAGATGATAAAGAAGTATTATCTTTTTCAGAGTTTTTGAAAAGTCTTTTTGATCATATAGATTCAGGGGTTAAAAAGTATCCAAACTTTTTCACTCTTCATACTCTTATGCTTCAAACTAATGATAAGTCAAAGGCAAAGTCATCAATGCAATTATATATCGCTAGACTTAAGTCAAGACTCTTAGAAGTTTTGTACATGGATAAATCTCTTAAAGAAGATGCATTCTCAGATGATTTTAAAGCTGAGGGATTTATAAATTTAATTGTTTTAAATATAATGAGTCTTATACTTGATAAGAATTTCGATAAAGATTTTTTTATAAAAGCAGTTGAAAAATTGATATATTAGTAGCCCTTGAAATATCGGCAAGGCACTTATAAAAGGAGTGGTGTAAATGCGAGCAATTTTTGAAAGTCTTTTCGATGCTATTTATTTAATCACAGTTATTAGTATCGGAACAATCATGTTGAGAGAGGCAAAGGGCAGAAAAGAGTATCATCTCTTTGGGCTTATGGCATTAGTACTAGGCTTTGGAGACGCTTTTCACTTAATTCCTAGGATGATAGCTTTATTAACAACAGGTGAAGAAAATTATGTGGCGCTTCTTGGCCTTGGTAAGCTCATCACATCCATCACCATGACAGTCTTTTACGTAATTCTTTATTATGTTTGGCGTCTTCGCTACAAAATTAGTGATAGACGCGAATTAACTATGACAATATATGGCTTAGCTTTGCTTAGAGTGCTTCTTTGCCTTTGCCCGATAAATGATTTTTTATCGCTTAATCCACCATTGTCCTGGGCGATATATAGAAATTTGCCATTTTTATTGATAGGAATTATAATTATGTTGATTTTTTATAAATCACAAAAAGAGCATAAGGACAAAAATTTTAAATATATGTGGTTTACTATATTTTTAAGTTTTGCTTTTTATGCACCAGTTGTTTTATACTCACAAAAGTATCCAAATATTGGTTTACTTATGATACCAAAGACTTGCGCTTATGTATGGACAGTTTTGATTGGGTATTTGGACATGAAAGGAGAAAGGTATGAAAAAGAAAGAAATTAGCAAGAGAAAATTAATTGACACAGCATTTATTTATGCCATTGCTGGATTATTGGCTGGAGTTTTTCACAGAGAATTTACAAAGTACATGGCGTTTACAGGAGTTACAAGACTTGGAAAGGTTCACACACATCTTTTTGCTTTAGGAATGATAATGTTTTTAATCGTTACAGCATTTGCTTTAATCACAGATCTTACTAAGAGTGAATATTTTAAACGTTTCTATGATTATTACAATTTTGGACTTATTATAACAGCTTCAATGTTATTTGCAAGAGGCGTATATGAAGTTTTAGCCATAAGCAATAATTTAGTAGACGCAATTATATCTTGGACAGCTGGAGCAGGACACGCATCAATCACTATAGGGATCGCATTTTTATTCTTATCGCTAAAACAAGTAATAAAAGATTAATTTATAATAACAAAACTCATAATTTTATTTTGCAATAAATTAATTAAAATTCATAAATACAGAATATACTTTATTCTACCCCTCATTTCTTTTTAGAGCCTCATCAAATGATGAGGCTTCCCTTTTTATTAAATTTGTGTTACATGAGCGTTTTTTACAATAATGGTGGTATAATTATATCAAAGGAAGTGAGAACATGAATAAAAAACAATTTATGATACTTATAATATGTGTACTGCTTATTGCTTTAGCTGTAGTTTCTTTCTTATATATAAGACAGACAAACTTGCTTAGAGAAGAAGAAAGGCGCATTAAATATCTTGAAGATCAATTAAGAGAAACAGAGAGAGAAAAAAATGAGCTAGAAGAAGCTAAAAGAAAAGACGAAAAAGACGATGAAGAGAGTAAAAAATATTCTGATTTATATGTGGCTATGGCAGAAAAATTAGGCATTAGTCTTAAGAATGATACGAAAAAAGCTATGGTAGTCCCTTTGGGCAGCGCTTATGACGAAGAGACTTTAAAAGAAGTTTTATCAAAGCTAAAGCTATGGAGCTCAGAGTACTACGATGTCAATGACATAAATAAGTTATTAGTTCTTGCCAAGGACGAAGAGGCTAATAATACTTATCTTATGGCTCAAGAGTTTTATATAGTGATCCCAAAGTACAGAGCAGCAAAAGTTTCACTAAAAGAGCTAGAACTTTTGGACACAGGAAAACTTTCACCAGTTAAAAATGATTTTTTAGATGGAAAATCCTTTACCGGTCCTGTTCTTATCTGTCAAAATATTTCAGATATAGCGCCAAATGGAGAAATTAGCATTACTGGCGAAGACAGAGAACTTAAGTTTAGTCCCTTTGTAAGCTTAAAGGATGGCGAACTAATACTACCTGATGAAGTCTACAACGTATATGGAGCGCTTGATATGAAAAAATACGATAAAAATAATTATGATAAAGATTTATTTAATGAGATCAGTTCTTATTTTTATAGTTACGATTAAGAATAATTATTTTTATGAAATATAATATTTAAAGTTTATAGGCGGCTAGAAAAGGTCGTCTATAAACTTTTTTATCTCAATAAAATTTAAAAAATTCTTGACATTTTCTTTTCATTATTGTATAATATTCGTTGTTGGGACCTTTAGCTCAGTTGGTTAGAGCGTCCGGCTCATAACCGGCAGGTCCGGGGTTCGAGTCCCTGAAGGTCCACCAATTTGCCCAGATAGCTCAGTCGGTAGAGCAGTAGACTGAAAATCTACGTGTGGCTGGTTCGATCCCGGCTCTGGGCACCAAGCTTAAGTTTTTGCTTAAGCTTATTTTTTTGCATAAATTTTCCATAGCTATTATAATAAGAAAATAAATGTTTATTTTAAATCTTTAGTGGGTATATTTATAACAGACGATACTTAGTGTAAAGAAAGGATGAATATTATGAATGACGTTCTTCTTATTAATAGGATAGATGTGCAGAAAGAATTCGACAAGAAAAAGAAGATTTTTTTTATTGTCGATTACAAGAGTGAAGATTATTCAGAATATAATATAGTCAAGCTATTATCAAGTTTAGAAAACATTAAATCTGAAGATATAGTCTTTAGATACAACGGTTTTCAAATACAAACTGAGATAAGGAACATACCAGCCATATTAAAGGCACTTATGGATAAAAAAGTTCCTGTATATAGCGTTTTTGAAATGTATACACCGGTGGTTTAGTATGACAAGGATGAATCAAAGGCAGAGAAGACTGCGTTTTTATAGAATTTTAGTATTTTTACTTATAGCTTTGATTGCGGTATATTTTTTCTTCTTTAGAAAGAAATTTATAGGTCTAAATAAAGAAGAAAGAGTTGACAATCTAAAGGCTTCCATCGAAGACATAGGAGACTTAGTAACGGTCGAGTACAATTACACAGACATATTAACATACAAAGACAGTTTAACTCTTATGGATATGAAGATACCTTTCACTGATAAAAGCTACATCATAAAGTACAATGGCTACATCAAAGCAGGCGTTGACCTTAGTAAAGCTGTTGTTAAGGACATAAAAGAGACAAGCGTTGAGCTTGATGTGCCGGTTGCAACAATCACAGACAGCGTTTTAGATGAAAAATCCATGGTCATACTTGATCAAAAGAACAATATATTTAATCCTTTAGACTTGGGTGATTACCAAGACACACTTAAAAAAGAATTGAACGCTCGAGAGCTAAAGGCTAAGAAAGATGGTTTGCTTGAGAGAGCACAAGATAATGCTGATAAAATCTTAAGAAAATTGCTTCAAGGCCTTGGTTTTAAAGATATAAAAATTAATTACATTTAGGAGGTATTTTGATATGAAAATTAGTAAGAAAGTTGTAGATGCTCTAGTAGAACAATACAATTTTGAATTGGAAAGTGGCTATATTTACTTAGCTATGGTACATGATTTAAAGGACAAAGCTTGGGATGGCTTCTCTCACTTCATGGATAAACAAGCTGTAGAAGAGTACGAGCATGCTACAAAATTTAAAAACTTCATTGAAGAAATTGGTGAAAGAGTTGAATTAAAAGCTATTCCTGAACCAAAAAAGGAATACAAATCAGTTCTTGAAATCTTTAAAACAGCTTACGCTCATGAACAAGAAGTTACAAAGAGAATCGAAAACATCTATGACTTAGCACTTAAGGAAAAGAACTATGTAGTTGTTGAATTCTTAAACTGGTTCTTAAAAGAACAAGCTGAAGAAGAAGACAACATGAGAACTATAGTTGAAGTATTAGAAAACTTAAAAGATGGCTACACAGGCTTATATCTATATGATAAGGAACTAGGTAGAAGAGAATAATTATAAGTATTTGAGGGTGCTTAAGTGCACCCTTTAAATATATATAGCAATGCTATAAAATTAATTTTAGGGGGAAAAATTATGAGAGCAATGACACAAACAAACCTTCAATCAGCATTTGGAGGAGAATCACAAGCGCACATGCGTTATCTTTATTGGGCAGGTGCAGCAGAAAAAGAAGGCTATAAGAACGTAGCTAGACTTTTTGAAGCAACAGCAGAAGCAGAAAGAGTTCACGCTCATCTACACTTTAGAGCAATGAAAGATCTTTCAGGAGACTTCTCAGTAACATCAGGCGCAGGATTTGGTGACCACGGTACATCCAAAAACCTAGAAGCAGCCGCAGGTGGAGAACATTTTGAACATACAGAAATGTATCCAAGCTACATATTAGTCGCTGAAGAGCAAGGCGAAAAAGCCGCTGTATCAGCAATGAAATTCGCGATCGAAGCAGAAAAAGTTCATGAAAAACTATTTTTAAAAGCAAAAGAAGCAGTTGACGCAGGAAAAGACCTAGACGTAGAAAAGATTTATCTATGCCCAGTATGCGGATTCATCTCATTAACAGGCGAAGAAGAAAAGTGCCCAATCTGTAGTGCACTAGCATCAAAATTCGTTGAATATTAATAAAAAAATTAAAAAATATTTAAAAAGTTCCTGTACCATAAGCGTATAGGAATTTTTTTATAAAAATAGTAGAAATATTTGTTCATATGTGATAAAATAGTACTGATTAAATTAGAAAGAGGTATTTAATTGGCAAAATTACTTATAAAAGAATCGAGCCCTTTATTAGGAAAAGTTAGAGTCAGCGGCGCGAAAAATGCTGCACTACCAATACTTGCTGCGACTATACTTGGCACTGAAGACATCATCTTAGAAGATTTACCTAAGCTAAAAGATGTTGAGGTCATGTGCGAAGTACTTGAGTCACTTGGGGCAACGGTTGAGAAATTAGATGAACATAGAGTAAAAATAAATTCAAATACTATAAATAAATACGAAGTTGATTATCAATTGATGCATAAGATGAGAGCATCATTCATAGTTATGGGGGCTCTTATCGGCAGGATGGGTAAGGCAAGGTCATCAATGCCGGGCGGATGCGCTATCGGCGCAAGACCAGTTGATTTGCACTTAAAAGGTTTTAGATCACTTGGCGTAAACGTTGACGTTGAAGAAGCTGATGAGTACACAGATATATTTGCTCATGCAGATAATTTAGCTGGTAACAAGATTTATCTTGACTTTCCATCGGTTGGCGCAACACAAAATATTATCTTAGCGGCAGTTCTTGCTCAAGGCGAGACAGTTATCGATAACGCGGCTATGGAGCCAGAAATCGTTGACATGGTAAACTTTTTAAACAAGATGGGCGCAAAGATATATGGCGCAGGCACTTCAACTATCCGTATAAGAGGCGTTGAAAAACTTTTAGGAGCGACTCATCAAATCATGCCAGACAGGATAGAGGCAGGTACTTTCATGGTCGCTGCAGCTGCAACACATGGTGATATCATACTAAATAACGTTATCGTTAGTCACATGAGACCGGTTATAGCTAAGCTTCGTGAAGCAGGCTGCGAAATATATGAAGAGGCTGACTCATTAAGAATCATAGCGACTAAAAAACTTAAGCCAATCAAGGTAAAGACGCTACCATATCCAGGATTTCCAACAGATATGCAAGCTCAATTCATGGCGCTTGAAACACTTATCGAAGGAAAATCAGAGGTAATCGAAACTGTTTTTGAAAACAGATTTATGCACGTAGAAGAGCTAAGAAAGCTAGGTGCAGACATCGATGTAGAGGATAGAACGGCAACGATTAGAGGCGTGGAAAAGCTTCATGCGGCAGAAGTTAGGGCGACAGACCTTAGAGCTGGGGCCGCACTTGTTATAGCAGCCCTATGTGCAGAGGGAGAGACAACACTTTCGGATATATATCATATCGATAGAGGATATGAAGATTTTGAAGAGAAATTTAGATCATTAGGCGCAAAAGTCTATAGAGTAGAGGAATAAGGAGGATACGCATGGGATTAAGATCTGATGTAGGCATAGACCTAGGTACAGCGAGTGTACTTGTTTATGTAAAAGGCAAAGGTATAGTACTTAAAGAACCGTCTGTCGTAGCGATAGACCAATATACAAATAAATTCTTAGCAGTTGGCGAAGAAGCAAGAAAGATGCTTGGTAGAACACCAGGCAACATCGTTGCGATTAGACCGCTTAGAGAAGGAGTTATCTCAGACTACAGCGTTACACAAAGAATGCTTAAGTATTTTATACAAAAGGCACTTGGCAGAATGCTTTTCAAGCCAAGACTTATTGTTTGCGTTCCAAGCGGCTGTACAGAAGTTGAGAAGAGAGCAGTTATCGAGGCTGCGAACGAAGCAGGCGCAATAAAAACTTATCTTATCGAAGAACCAATCGCGGCAGCTATCGGCGCTGGACTAGATATCACTCAGCCTAATGGCAATATGATTATAGATATAGGCGGAGGAACAACAGACATCGCAGTTATTTCACTTGGCGGCATCGTTGTAAGTAAGTCAATCAAAGTAGCTGGTGACAATTGTGACGAAGCAATAACTAAGTTTATTAGAAAGAAATTTAAGATGATGATAGGCGAAAGATCATCCGAAGAGCTAAAAGTAACTATAGGATGCGCTTATCCACTTGAAGAAGAACAATACATGGAAGTAAAGGGCAGAAATCTTATGAGCGGCCTACCAATGAACGTGGTAGTATCTTCATCAGATATGCTTGAAGCACTTAAAGAGCCAGTTCAAGAGATTATCGAAGCAGTTCACACAGTACTTGAAAGAACACCGCCAGAACTAGCAGCAGACATCTCTGGTAGAGGCATTATACTTACAGGAGGCGGAGCCTTACTAAAAGGCCTTGATACACTTGTTACAGAAAAAACAGGCATACCATGTAGAGTCGCTGAAGACCCTGTTGAATGCGTTGCCATCGGTACAGGAAAGTCACTTGATTGGGTAGAGATACTTGAAAAATCAAACAATAAGAGCGGAGCAAGCGTAAGATTTAGATAATTTTATCTATGATTACAGCATAAACTATAAATAATATTTATAATAGAGCGGTTATGATATATCCGCTCTTTTTTTGGGTAAATAGCTTTAAAGACCATAATAATATTTAAGGAGGAATAAAAATGAGTCAATATTTTGAAAGAAAAGATTTACAAGAATTTGGTAGAGGCGCTTTAGGCGAAATAAACAAGGAGCTATGGGATAATTTCATGGCATATTACGGAAGCGTTTATCAAGATGGCAAGCTAAGCGGCAGAGAAAAATCACTTATCGCACTAGCAGTTGCACACGCAATTCATTGTCCATACTGCATAGAAGCTTACACAACAGCTTGTTTGGACCAAGGATATACTAAAGAAGAAATGATGGAAGCGGTTCACGTAGCTAGCTCTATAACTGGCGGAGCAGTCCTTGCTTACTCAACTCAAATGAAAAAACTTGCTGATGATATGGAGATGTAATTGTCTTATCTAAAGAGTTTACAAGAAGCGGTTCAGCCATTTGCAAAGACTGTAGGCTATGATATACTTGCGAAGAACCCGAAGACACTTCAGTTAAATATAACGAGGAAGTGCAATTTGGCGTGCAAGCATTGTCACGTTGAGTGCTCACCTGCAAGAGATGAGTATATGCAGATGCGTACAGCCGAAAGAGCTATGGAGCTTCTTAGGGACTGGGACTTTACTACGCTTGACATAACAGGCGGAGCGCCAGAGATGAGCAGGGTTTATAAATATCTTATCGATACTGCCTCATCCATGGGCAAAAAAATTATGACTAGATCAAATTTAACTATTTATAATGATGATGAGTATAAAGATATACCAGAATTTTTAAAAGAGAGAAAAGTAGAGATAGTCGCTTCACTTCCGTTCTATGAAGAAGTAAAGACAGATAAAGTGAGAGGCATAGGCGTTTTTCACGACTCAATCGATGTACTTCAAAGGCTTTGCACACTTGGCTATGGAAGAGATGAGGCGCTTCAGCTAAATCTTGTATATAACCCCAGCGGTGCGATGATACCATCAAGTCAAGAAGAACTCGAGGCGATATATAGAACAAAGCTTAAGGACGAGTACGATATAGATTTTAATAATTTATTCAGCATGACCAATTCACCTATAGGACGCTTTGGCGAGTGGCTAGAGAGGTCAAACAACATGCAAAGGTATTTAACAAGGCTTTGCGATGCTTTTAATCCAGCTACAGTCGAGGACCTTATGTGCCTTGACACGCTATCGGTTGATTACGACGGCACTCTTCATGATTGCGATTTTAATTTAGCGCTCGGCATGAGCATAGCTGGTCCTCACAAAACAATCTTCGATATAGAAAAAAATGATTTAATCGGACGAAAAATCAGAACTATGAACCACTGCTACACATGTACAGCCGGCAGCGGCTCATCATGAGGCGGAGCATTGGAGTAGTTACTCACATAGTACTTCCTGTCACTGACGGGAAGTTTTTTTATAATTATATTTCTTCAAAAAAATATTATCATAAATATAGTTTACAATTTATAAAAATATTTATAAAATACTCTTGCTTTTTATAAAAATATATTGTATAATGAATTCAGTTAGCAATGACTAACAAAAGGAGGTTTTTTATGAAAGCAAGCGTAATATACTGGTCAGGCACAGGTAACACAGAAGCCATGGCAAATGAAATCGCTGCAAAGCTAAAAGAGCTTGGAGCAGATACAAAGCTTGTATCAGTAGAAGAAGCAAGCCTTGATGATGCGAAAGAGGCAGAACTTCTAGCACTTGGATGCCCAGCTATGGGAGCAGAAGAACTTGAAGAGGACTATTTCAGACCGTACTTTGATAGCATTAAAGACATAATCAAAGACAAAAAGGTTGCCATCTTCGGTTCATACGAGTGGAACAGTGGAGAGTGGATGGATCTTTGGAAAAATGAATGCGCTGATAGCGGCATATCAGTTGTAGACGCACTTATCGCATACGACCATCCAGATGCAGAAGCACTAGCAAAGTGTAGAGAGCTAGCAGAAAAATTAATGAATTAATTATCAAGGAGTGCTAAGCCCCCTTGGCGCCCCTTGTACATATATAAAAAAACTGCCCACCAAGGCAGTTTTAATATTTAATGAGTTTTAAAATATTATCCTAATAAAATATCAAGAACCATCATTATGACAAAACCAAAGATGATACCATAAGTCGCTTCACGCTCATAGCCCTTCGAGTGCGTTTCAGGAATTATTTCATCACAGATAACGAAAAGCATAGCGCCCGCAGCCGAAGCAAGCACAACAGGTAGAACAGGCTTAAAAATATTAACAAGGCCAAAGCCAAGCACAGCGCCCACAGGCTCAACTAGTCCAGTTAGAGCCGCCACGATGAAAGCGTATCTCACAGAGTACTTTTCACGCATAAGACTTAAGGCAACAGCTAGACCCTCAGGCATATTTTGAATGCCGATACCAAGAGCAAGTGCAAGACCATCGCCAATGTTTTCAGTACCAAAGCCAACGCCAGTAGCCATACCTTCAGGGAAATTGTGAATAGTGATAGCTATGATAAATAGCCAGATTTGGCTAAGAGATGACGAGACACCCTCGCGCCTTTTGTCAATAAGATGCTCATGCGGAGAGAATTTATCAATCATATCAATGATAAAAGCCCCCAAAATAATTCCAGCCGAAGTGATCATAACCGCCTTGAAGTCACCACCGCCATATTCAATCGATGGCATAACAAGCGAGAAGCAAGTCGCCGACAGCATTATACCAGCTGCAAAGCCAAGCATAACGTCAAGAAGCTTTTGCGAAACATTTTTCGTAAAAAACACAGGGACAGCGCCTAAAGCAGTCATTAGACCCGGAAAAACGAGTCCGATAGCTATGATGGTCTCCCTAGTAAAATATTTATCCATTACATATCTCCTTTTCAATAAATATAAAAAGATTATATTATATAGGCATTTAAAAGTCAAGAAAAGGGTATAATGTAAAAGTGAAGGAGTTGATCAAATGTATTATATAGATACACTTATGAGAGAGCACGAGTACATAATTAAGCTCACAGACCATATATTAGCCGTTTCAAAAGAAATTTTACATGGCAATGTCAATGCAAGTGCCATAAAAACCATAACAGATGTGATTAAAAATTATGCCGATGGGTATCATCATAAAAAAGAAGAGGATTTAGTTTTTAAAGCCATGCTTGACAATCTTGGCGAGCTAGCAGAAAAACTTGTTACAAGCGGCATGTTAGTTGAGCATGACCTAGCTCGCTACGAACGAATGATGATAGAATTAAGTTTAGAAAATTATGAAAAAGATCATACAGACGAGGCACGCCTTGAACTTATCGGTCATCTTATGAGTTATCGCTCACTATTAATTCGTCATGCAGATAAAGAAAATAAAGTCGTTTATCCATTCGCCATGAAAAATCTTCCAGAAGAAATTCAAAAACATTTAGACGAAGAAACAAAAGTCTTTGAAGAAGAAAATAAAGAACAAAGAGACAAGTATATAGAAATAATAAATAAATTCTAATTATGACAAAATTGTTAAAATTTTAATACATTAAATCAAAGACGCTACTTAATAAGCCTATAGCTTATGAGTAGCGTTTTCTATTATACTTTAAAGTGTTTAAGCGCATTGCAATTTAATATCATAAGTGATATAATACACACTATTATAATAGGGATATTATAAAATATAAAAAAGGAAGGAGGGGAGAAAAATGAACAGAAAAATAAGAGTAATAATACTCACAATGGTTCTAACTGTTCTTTTGTTTGGAGGCACACGTTTGATGGCACAAAATGAAAATAATTCAGTGGACCCTCAAACAACTCCCACAATAGAAGAAAATTTAGAATCAAAAAACGAAGGTGAAGAAGGGGCATCTTCAGTTGAAGAAGGTAAAAATACTGATATAGATAGTAATGTAGCTAATGATGATAAAGAGACAGCTAAAACTAAAACTGAAACACCAGAAGCTAATAAAACTGAAAATACTGAAAATGCACCTAAGGCAAAGCAAAAGGAGAAAAAGACTCAAGCTAAAGAAGCTGAAAAGCCAGCTGAAACACCAGTAGAAACACCTGATGTAAAGCCAGCTGATAAAACAGCAGCAGGCAATGGTCCAGAAGATGGCGCAAAATTACAAGCAGCACCAGCAAAGGCACCAGAAGCAGTAGGTGAACTAAAAGCAGGCGAAGGCAATGGTGAAGATGTAGATAATGGAGAACCTACTAAACCTGTAGTTGAAAAGGACCAAATTAACAAAGAGTCTGAAGATGCCTTAAGCAAAAAGAAAGCTGAAATCGAAACAGAAAAAGATCCTAACAAGAAAAAAGCTTTGGAAGCTGAATACAATAAAATGTATTTTGAAGCTATAGAAAAATCAGGAGCTGAAAAGCTTGACGATGCAATTTTGGATCGCTTTACAGATAAATACAGAACAAAAGAGTACTATACACTTAAAGAGGAATATGAAGCTCTTAAGAAAAAAGTTGAAGAAGGCAAGATAACTCAAAAGGAAATTGATGCCTTTAACAAAAAGCTTGGAACCTTTGATCCACCACGTAAGCTAGATGATGATGAAAAAAGCGCTTTAGAAAAGCTTGGAAAAGCACCTAACTTTACGCGCGATCTTCCATCAATCCCTGTTAATAATACAAAAGACGCTAAAGATATTTTTGAAAATTACAAAAATGCTAAGGCGGCTTTAGAAAAAGTTCTTGATGCTGAAAACACAGACGGAAAATCGGCTGATTTTAACAAATTGTTAGATGATTTCAATAAGGCTAAAAATGCTTTAGATAACGCATTAAGTAAAGGTGAAATTCAACCATATTATACTGATCATGATACTACTGAATTAAGGCTATATAATATAGACGGATCTGGCAAGATGCCTGAAGAGCTTAAACAAGGCACATACTATATTCCAGATGGAACAGCACTTGACTTATTAGTTCAAGTAAATAAGGATAAAACAAAGGAATTTACTTTCACTATTAGCGCTGTGGGCCAAAAAGGCGTAGAAATTTCTAAAGAATATTTATCAAATCTGGCTTTCTTAAATGGTGAGCCTGTTGAACTTGTAAACAAGGGCGATGGGACTTACACATTTACAACAAAGGCTGGTACAAACTTTGGTGTAGCGCAAATTAGATTTAATATGCCAGGCTTTAGAGCAGCCTTTCACAAGGGTTTTACAGTTACTATGTCTTCAAATGAAGAAGGAGCAAAAGATGTCAAAAAAACATTCTTAATAACTAAAAAAGGTTATGAAGATTATGCTGACTTAAGTGGTATTGGAACTAAGGACAAAGAGCATCCACAAGAAAATGTAGATGCTGGTCCAACAGATAACGGCATAGTAAAAGAAGATACTAAAGAAGCATTTGACTTCTACACACTTTTAAAAAAATCAAATGCCTACATTGACAAAGTTCTAGTTAACTCAGCCAACGGTGATGCACTTCCACTTTCATCAGTGGACATCACAATCACAATTCCTGACTATAATGGCAAGTTTGCAGAATATCTTTATGAATCAGGATTAAAGTATCATAAAAATGTCGATGGAACATACACTTTAAAACTTGATACAAAAACATTTACAAGTAATTCGAAATTTAAAGTTGAAGATGGTAAGCTGTTTTATGATAAAAAAGAACTTACAAATGAAAACATCAAAGAAGCTTTAAAGAATTCTATACTAGAAGGAAAAGATAGTAAAAAGTATATTGATGCTGATGGAAATGAATATGATGTAGTTGACAAAAATATTCTTGAAGGCTCAGACTATAAAGTACAAGATAATAAACTTTATAAAAAAGAAGATGGTAACTATAAAGAACTTGGAAGCTTTAAAGACAACAAGTTAACTGTAGGTAAACTAACTTATGAGTTACGTGGAAACACTTTATTATCTTACAAAGATGCCAGAACTGTCTATGAAGGCAATGTTACAAACGAAGGCAAAGGTACAGATGAAAAGGCAGCTGAAAACGTAAGCGAAACTTATAAAGGCAAGCAAGTTATTGTTAAAGACGGAGACAAGGAGTCTTATGGCGGAACCATAGTAGAAGATAAAATCTTTAAGACTGAGGGCGATAAAGAATATTACTTTAATGAACAAGACAAAGAAGAAAATAAAGATAAATATTACACAGCAACCACAGCTTTGATTTCCACTGAGGGTAAGAAGCAAGATTTAACCTATAATCCTAAAGATATTGTTACAGATCCAAACACTGGCATTCAAAGAATAAAAATAAACGGCGAAACTTATCTAATTTATAAAGATAAGGATGAAACAAGATTAGTAGGTGAAAAAGAAACTTATAAGCTTGTTACTAACGCTGTATTTAACGAAGAAGATTATATCCTAGATGGCTTAACATATAAATCAGGTCTAACACTAATTGATAAGCTTGGCAGACCTATCAAGGATATCAAAGTAACTTATGATGGGACTAAAAAGACTTATACATTTACCAAAGAAGGTGTAAAAGAAGCTAAAACTTCAGGAGAAGGAAGCAATATAACTATCAGTGGAGATTCAAAAATCTATGTGGACAATAAAAACAAAGTTGTAGTTCCCGAAGCAGGAAAAACTTATAATTCTATAAAAGGTAAGTACTACTACAATGGTAAAAAGTTTGTAGAAGTTGAAGATAAAGATGTAAAAGATGGTAAGTACTATACTGGCTTAACAACAACAGATTTAACCAAGAAGCTTATAGAAGCTTATAAGAAAAGTGAAAAAGAAGAAGTAGTTATTGAAAAGCCAGTAAATAGATACTTTGGTGGAACTGACGCTAACAAGTACTATAAAGTGGGTGAAGATATCTACTACAAGGTAGAAGACGGTCAAGGGACTTATCTAGTTAAAGCTGATGCTACTAGCAATGCAGATATTATCTCTGCTAACGATATTGTGAAGATAGTTCAAACACTTGGTAAAGGTAAGGAACTAGTTACAAATGAGACAAGTATCTTTGATGCAGTTCACAATGCTAAATTCAAACTTATGTTCCCAGGCTTCTTAGCAGGTAAGCATGAAGTTTATCACATAGATGCTAAAGTTGCTGCTAAGTACTTCGAACCACAAAAAGATGATCAAGGCAACGAAATTTTAGTTGAAAAATCTATATTCAAAGATGAGAATAAAAAGGAAACTAAATTTAAAGAGTTTAGCAAGTACTTTACACTAAAGAGAAGCGATAAAGGCAATGAATTCTTTTTTAAAGATGCACCTAAGGAATTAAGCGATAAGCTTGACTATCATTTCTTTAATATTTTCTTTAGAGATGAAGATCACAGAGAAGAAAGAGATAGTTATGTTATTGGTCTACTAGAGAAAGAAGCTAAAGGCGATTATAAAGATGAAAAACTTAAAGAAGTTAAAGATGAAACTGAAAAGAAAAAGTTAGAAAACGAAAGAGACTTCTTAAATATCTTAAAGGCTGAACTTAAGAAAATTAATCCTGATGCTGAATTCAAATATGATGAAAGCACTAATAAACTTAGAGCTGTTTACACAAAAGATGGTAAAGAAATCGAAATCACTCGTAAACTTCTTTGGGAAATTGGCTTTAACAATGAAGCGGCAACAATATTCCCAGAAGATGGCGATGCTGAGATAGTTATCGAAGACCACAGCATGGACAACAGACTAGTGTATGATGAAATCATCGTTAATGAAGAAGAAGCTAAATGGAAAGACGCTAATGAGAAGTACCAAAATGCTAAAAAAGCTTTAGAAGCTGCTAAGAATGACAAAACAAAGACAAGCAAAGAAATTGAAGCCTTAAAAGAAGCTCTAAAAGCTGTTAACTTTGAAGGTACAGACCAATATTTCTATATCGATAAAATCAAAGACATTAGATTTGGTGTTAATCCAAACTTTGTTGAAGGACGTTTCATTCCATTAGGCAAAGATTTTGTCTTAACTAGCAAAGAGATTATCGAAGCGCTTAAAAATACTGAAAAGATGAAACAAATTAATGCTAGTGACTCAAGCAGCGGATACTATATATATGAAAAGAATGAACAAGATATAACTAAGTCTAAGTACTATATCCAAAAAGGCGATACTAAATTTGAGTTGACACGTGATGAAGTCAAGGGACAAATTAAGATTAAAGTCTTAGATGCTTTCTACAAAAAAGCTGACCAAAATAGTAAAAACAAATTCTACAGCCCAGTACAAAAAGCTTATGAAGACAAGATGAAAGCAGTTGATGAACAACTTGAAAAACTCGATTCAAGTAATGTTGATACGTTTAAAAAAACTTTTGATGGACTTCTTAAAGCGGTTCATACTGAAGATACAGAATGCTATGGCATCATTAACAAAAAACTTAACGAAATAATGGAAAAAGTAGAAAAGCTAAAAGTTAATGATGATGAGACTAATGTTAAAGCTGAACTAGAAAGAATTAAAAAGCAATTACAAGAAGATATTCCTAAGCTAAAACTTCAATATCTTGATACAAGCAAAGGAACTTATAAGAACGATGATATGCGTTTTAACGCTATCCGTATAGCTTTAAATCCACACCTAAAGATAGGTGGAGCTATGGATGAAACCAAGACTAAAAAGTTTGGTATCACATCAGTTATAGTTCCAGATATTGACATTCCATATACAGATGAATTTGGCAAGGCTATTACAAACAAAGACATGTATGTAAAGGCAGAAGTTGAAAAGTTCTTAAATGATGATACTAATAAAATGTATAAGGATTATCTAAATAATGAAGAACTTTTCAGGGAAGTAATGAAAAAAGCTTATGAAAAAGTTAACGCTATGGAAAAAGCTCATAAAAAAGCTAATCCTGAGGATCAAGAGCTATTTAAGAATCTTGTAACTATTAGCGATGGCACATTTAGCTTAGAAAAATTCACTATTACCAAAGGCAAAGACCTTAAGTATAAAGACTTAGCTGTTAATGACAAAGAAAGCATAAAGGACAGCAATGGCAAGACTATCAATCCGTGGTATATTGGTGAAGGCAAAGACGCTAAAAAATTAAGTGAAAAAGTTCCTGGCGAACTAAAAAACAGTAAAGAATATAAAGAAGCTGAAGAAAGTTCTATAGACTTGGCTGCTTATTATATGTCAAACAAAGGCTACGACAGAGCTATGTATTACAACAATGCTATTTACAAATTCGACAAAGAAGTACAAAGCGCTGGTATCTTTGAAAACAAAGATGATTGGAAGTCAAAGATGTGTTATTCGGGCATTATTGGTAAGTGTCTTGAAGATGCAGGCAACAAAAATACAAAAAAACCTTATGGCGATGACAAGAATTTTGGCAGCGTAGAAAAAACTAAGAAAGGTTTTGAATTAACTTACACACCAACTAAGAAGGAACCTGATAAAGAAAATCCAAAGGTTGACAAAAAGACTGAAGGTAAAGATAAAATTGACCTATCTAAAAAAGAAGGCAACAAAACAGTTGACTTTACAATTTCAGTTACTGTTGACAAGAAAAACTTAGACCAAAAGAAATACGAGCAAGCTTTAGATCCAAAGAATACAGAAAAAATTAATGAAAGTGATTATCAAAATAAGTTCTATATATATAAGAACGCTTTAATCATGGACATTTTACCGGACGTATTTAAGCTTACAGCTGAATCAAGTATAGAAATGACAATTGATGAAAAAGCTTTAAAGGCTAATGATGCAAATGCTAATCTTAACTTTGCTGATTTTAGGAATAAAATTAAATACTTCTATACAGATGATGTTCTTAAATATTTAGAAGAGCTTGGAAAGACTGACAAAGAAAAAGCTGAAGTGCTTAAAAAAGCTTTAGATAGTAAAAAGTAACTGGTAAGCAACAAGCAATTATAGCTTGGTTACCAGAATTTGAAGCTCCACATGGTTCAACAAATCAATTCACTTTGAAGCTTAAGAATGTACTTGCTGATAAGAAGAAATTTAAGGACTTTGATGACGGAGTAATTGGAACTATCTATACAAACCATGCAAGCTTTAACAATAAAGCAGATATTTATTCAGGAAGTAGTACTGTAACTATTACCGACGGTCATGAAGGTAAAGTTAATAAATATCTACAAGTTTTGGACAAAGATGGTAAGCCGCTTAAAGATGAAGTATTAAAACAATGGTTTAAGGGCAGCGTTGAACTTAAGTTTGGTGATAAATTTAATTACAAGATTAAATACTATCAAGACAAAAACTTAATTAAAACACAAGCTAATCCATTTGCAGTTGATAGTGAGTGGAATCTTGATGATATCTTTGCAAAAGTAAACGATGACAAAGGCCATAGCTTAAGACCAGTACTTCGTGACTATCTTGATGTTCCTGAAGGCTTTGAAGTAACTTATACAGTTGGTAATAAACCTTATAGTAAAGAGCAACTTGAAGAAGCTATTGCGAAGGGCAAAACAAGTCTTGCTAAAGTTGATAAGATCAATATCAAGGGTGCATACCCAGATAGGACTTATCAAGAATTTATCTTACCAATGATGATTCCAGAATTTGATGCAAAAGTTGAAGACGGAAAAGTATCATACATTGGCGAAGACGGTGAAAAGCATGAACTTGGTAAAGCTGAAGACTTCTTTGATCTTGACAAGCTAAGTAAAGCTAATGAAGACATGTTTGCAACAAATACAGTTGAAAAATCAAACACAGTTACTGTATATCTTGATAAGGAAAGATTTATTAAGCTTAAGAAGATATTTGAAGATTCTGAAGGTAAAGAGCTTAAGAAAAATCTTCCAGAAGTTGAATTCAAGCTTCATGCTTATAGAATTAAACTTGATAAAGATGGTAAACCTGTTAAAGATGCTAATGGCAAAGAAATCAGAGAAAAAGTTAACTTAAAGGATTTAGGAGTTGAAAAAGATACACTAAAACTTAACAAAGCAAATGACTTCTTTGATGCTATCTATCATTTACCATTGTTCAAGAAAACTGTAAAGACATCTGAAACTGAGATTACTGATGATGGAACTAAGGTTCAAGTTGTAGTTGACGGCTATATGTATGAATACGAACTTGAAGAAATTCCAGTTAAAGGTTATGAATTCAGGGGCACTAAGACATATAAACTAGCTAATGGTGAAGATGATCCGCTTGGATTTGTGTTAAAGGCTACTAACACTGAAAAACCTGAATATCCTGGAGATCATCCTAAGGAAGAACCTAAGGAAGTTAAAGTAACTATTAGAGTTAACAAAGTATGGCAAGTGCTTAACAATGGAGCAACTCCAAGCATTAAGGTTCAATTATATGCTAATGGAGAGCCAACTGATAAGTTCCTAACTTTAGGTGACGGCAACTGGAGTGCTGTATTTAAAGATCTTCCAGCTAAGGATAGAGATGGTAAGGACATTGTCTACACTGTAGTAGAGGTTGGCGAAACTAACCACGTTACTGAGATTGGCGAAAGAAAATTCGAAGTAAGCTACAGTATAGGCGAAGATGGCAGCATCACTATTACCAACAAAGAAATACCACCTGAAGAACCTAAGGATGAAAAACCAAAGGATAAGAAAGAGCCTAAGAAGCATAAGCCTAATGACGAAGAAGAAAGAGATCGTACTCCTAAGAAAAACAGAATACCAAAGACTGGTGTTAATGAAGATTTAGGCGCTATATACTTTGCCTTTGTATTATTACTCGGCTTAGTATTTATCAAAAAGAGATATCTTGTAAAATAAGGTGATTATATGAAAAGATCAAAAATATTAATTAATATTCTGATTATAATAACAAGTTTATTTTTAATATATAAGGTCTACTCATACATTGACTTAAAAAGGCAAGAGAAAGAGTCTGTGGATATCTATAAGGAGATTGAAGAAAAAGTTTCTAAAAAGGATAAAAAGGATGAGGATCATGCTAATGGCGAGGCTGATGAAGCTAAAGAAGAGGCGAAGAAGGTCGACTTCGATGCGCTAGAGGCCATTAACAAAGATATCGTTTGCTGGCTAGAGTCGGACGAGGGAAGCATTGACTACCCTGTCGTTAAAGGCAAGGACAATTACTACTACCTTTACCGAGCTGCCAATGGCAAGAGGAATCTAGTCGGATCCATCTTTATGGATTATAGAAATGAATCTATTGATGACCCCATGGTCATGATATATGGACACATGATTAAAAATGGAACGATGTTTGCTTCGCTTCATAAGTTTAAAGATAATCCAAGTGAGACAGGCTTTACAATTTACACGAGAGAGCAAGATTTTAGAACCACTTGCACTCTTGCAGCCAGAATCTCAGGAGAAACTTATATCAATCCGAAAGATTACAAGACTTTTAAACAAAGAAAAAAATTCTACAATTTTCTCAAGAAGCATGCAGTTTATGATACTAACTACGAGCTAAAAGAGGACGACAAGATAGTTAATTTTGTTACTTGCACTTATGAGGCCGATAACCAAAGGCTGATTGTGCTAACAATTGTAGATAGATAAAAAATGCCTCTATGTAGAGATACATAGGGGCATTTTTATGTCTTGCTTATAGTTTTGTTTTAGTTTCATAATCTAGATAAATTTGCTCTTAACTAATACTATGTATATAGTTTTGTGAAAATTATTTTTTGTGCATAAAAATATTTTAAGAGCGAAACTATTCAAAAAAACCTAAAAAACAATGGCTAAGTATAAAATTTTAAAACATTTTCGACTTCCGCACGATTTCACTTTACAAAAACAAAGCTTTGTGCTATAATATAGTTGTAGATAAGATAGGACTAGTAAAATCAGCATAGTATTTACTAATCACAGTATTTACTATGTGAAAGCATCATAGAAATCGGGGTGATGATATGCTACTGATTGAAACTTTATTTATAGTACAAATTTTTATATTCGTATTCTTTCCAAGTGTTATTGAACAAGATAAATTAGTGGAAGGAATCAATAACTGCGACAGCGAAATCAAGTTCGAGAAAGTAGTTATAGAAAACGACTCTGAATGGGATGCCGCTCTTCAAGAAGTATACGATATTATAAGGATACGGGGAGACTGCTTATTTGAGCCGAGTGATTTTGAGAAAATTTCGTCGAGCTACAGCAAGTCGAGGAAGACGCTCACCCTTAAGCCAAAGTTTAAGCAGGATATTAGTGTTTTGACTAAGAAGAAAGCTAAAACTGATGGCTATTTAAAGGAATTAGAAAATGTGGTTGATTCTTGGAGCAATAAATTAAGTGACATACAAAAGCTTGAAAAGATCAACGACTATATATTAGGAAAGTCAGATTACTACTATGAAGTGCTTAACAGCGCTCAAGGGGATAATATGACTACAAAGAATGGTTTTTATTACTATTCTTGGCAAGCAATTATGGATAGCGGCAAGGGTGTATGCGATGCATACTCTAGCCTTTTTAACCGTATGTGTGCTTTGTGTGGTATAGAGTCAGAAACTGTGTCAAATGAAGATCATGCATGGAATAGGGCAAAGGTTAATGGCGAGTGGAAATACTTTGATGTAACTTGGAATGACACTACAAATAAGAAGAGAAAATATTTTAACCTAAGCTATCAAGCAATGGCAGCTGATGGTCAACACTAATACAATAAGATTATTTAATTATCCGCATCAAACGATGCGGATTTTTTATGCCGATTGACAATAAAATTTATTTGATATAAAATATATTATAGAAATAAAATTATAATGATATAAGGAGTGATATACATGGGAGAATATAAAGAGACGCTTAAAATGGTTCTTGATGAATTTCAAGCTGAGGCAAATTTAAAGGAAGGCGAAATACTTGTAGTTGGCTGCTCGACAAGTGAGGTTGTTGGCGGAAGGATCGGTAAATCATCGTCGATGGATGTCGCTAAAGAATTTATAGATGTGTTTATGGATTTTGCAAAAGAACATAAGATTTATCTTGCTTTTCAATGCTGCGAGCACTTAAACAGAGCCATCGTCACTACAAGGGAATGCATGGAAAAATATTTTCTTGAAGAAGTAAGTGTTGTGCCTAAGATGCACGCAGGCGGCTCTATGGGTACTATCGCTTATAAAAAATTAGCTGATCCTGTTGTGGTTGAAGCTATTCAAGCACACGCGGGTCTTGACATCGGAGACACTTTTATTGGTATGCACATAAAACCGGTTGCTGTTCCAGTTAGAGTCAGCGTGAAAGAGATTGGGGACGCGCACTTAACTCTTGTTAGAAGAAGACCAAAACTTATAGGCGGCGAAAGAGCACAATATAAATAAATGACGAGGAGCGATGCGCTCCTCTATTTTATATGATAAATTAATAAAATTTATTTAAGATAATATATTTATAGTTTATTTACATAGAAAAATATTTTCTCAAGGTCATTATCACAGTTAAAATTATTAAAATAATCATGCTCATTGCTTTACAAATAGCTAAATTTGTGATAAAATGATAGGAGAATAGTTTTAATTATTATCAAAGGAGGATAAAATGTACGATATAATTGTAGTGGGCGCCGGCCCTGCAGGTGTTTCTGCTGCTCTATATGCAAAGAGCCGCGGCTTCAATGTGCTTTTGTTAGAGAAGGACGAAGTTGGAGGTCTTATTAAAAGTGTTTCACATGTAACTCATTATGTGGGTTTATCTGAGGGCGAATCAGGTGAAACTTTCAGGGAAAAGTTAGAAAATCAAATCGCAGAAGCTGATATTGAGCTAAAATATGAAGAGGTCATCGAACTTGACTTAAAATATGAGTTAAAAAAGGTAAAAACTAGACAAAACTCATACAATGCAAAGGCAGTAATCATCGCTATGGGA
Organism: Fenollaria massiliensis; assembly: GCF_000312505.2. Lineage (GTDB taxonomy): Bacteria > Bacillota > Clostridia > Tissierellales > Peptoniphilaceae > Fenollaria > Fenollaria massiliensis. The sequence continues at coordinate 228,655 of NZ_HG326226.1, forward strand.
TCTACTCCAAAGGATTTAGGCCTTGAGAATGAAAAAGATATTGGAGTTGAACACTCAGCTTTAGGTCTTGATGATGAGATTGAAGACAGAATCATATTCGTTGCGGGCGGTTCGGACGGAGCTGCTAAGGAAGCTCTATATCTTTCAAAGCTTGCTAAGAAGGTTTATTTAATCGAAGAAAAGGATGAGCTTGGCATGATTGACGAGTTCAAGGAAAAGATTGAAAATTCTGACAATATCGAGGCGATGACATCGTCTAAGATTGTTAGCGCAAGCGGAACAAGAGATAAAATAACTGAAGTTTGTGTATATGACTCAAATGAAAAGGAAGAAAAGATTTTTGAGAATGGCGAGGACGAATTCCTTATATTTGCTTATATTGGTCAAAGACCAAACACTGAGCTAGTTAAGGACAGCCTTGAAATGTCAGGAGCATATATAAAGACTGATGGAGTTAAGACCTCGATCCCAGGTGTATTCGCTTGTGGTGATATTATTGACAAAAAGATTAGACAGATAGCAACTGCTGTAGCTGAGGGCTGCACTTGCGCTATCGAAGCACAAAAATATTTAGGATATTAAAAAATACAAAGAAGGGGTGTAAAGATGGAGTTTATTGGAAATGCATTAACATTTGACGATATACTGCTAGTACCAAATTTTTCGGAAATTTTGCCAAAAGAAACTAATACTGAAACTAGATTAACTAAAAAAATTAAGCTAAATATACCGATGATGAGTGCTGGCATGGATACTGTAACTGAATCAAAGATGGCTATCGCGATGGCGAGAGAAGGCGGTATTGGTATAATTCATAAGAATATGTCAATTGAGGACCAAGCTATCGAAGTTGACAGAGTTAAGAGAAGTGAGCACGGTGTAATCACTGATCCGTTCTATCTATCTGCTGAACATAAGATTGCTGATGCTGAAGCTATTATGAAAAAGTACAAAATTTCTGGTGTGCCTATAACTGATGAAGACGGCAAACTTGTTGGTATCATCACTAACAGAGACATGAGATTTGAAACTAACATGGAAAAGAAAATTGCTGAGGTTATGACTAAGGGTAATCTTGTAACTGGCAGAGAAGGTGTTTCCATGGACGAAGCTTTGGACGTTATGAAGGTTCATAAGATTGAAAAGCTTCCAATTGTTGACGAAAACTTCCATCTAAGAGGACTTATCACTATTAAGGATATAGAAAAGTCTATCGAATTCCCTAATTCTGCTAAAGATGATCAAGGAAGACTTCTTTGCGGAGCAGCTGTTGGTATAACTGAGGATATGCTTGTAAGAGTTAAGGCCCTATATGATGCAAAAGTTGACGTTATCGTTCTAGATACTGCTCACGGTCATTCAAAGGGAGTGCTTGACGCTGTTAGAAGCATTAAGAAGGAATTCCCTGACTTACAAGTAATAGCAGGTAACGTAGCAACTTACGAAGGAACTAAGGCTCTTATGGATGCTGGTGCTGACTGCGTTAAAGTTGGTATAGGACCTGGATCTATCTGTACAACAAGAGTTGTAACAGGTATTGGCGTTCCTCAAGTAAGCGCTATCATGGAAGCATATAGAGCATCTCAAGAAACTGGAATACCTATAATTGCTGACGGTGGTATAAAATATTCTGGAGACGTTACTAAGGCGATAGCTGCTGGTGCTGACGTTGTTATGATGGGTTCATTATTAGCAGGTACTGATGAATCACCAGGAGAAGAAGTTATTTTCGAAGGCAGAAGATATAAAGAATATAGAGGCATGGGCTCACTAGCAGCGATGAAGGCTGGTTCATCTGACAGATATTTCCAATCAAAGGCTAAGAAGTATGTACCAGAAGGTGTTGAAGGAAGAGTTCATTATAAAGGAAAAGTAGGCGAAGTTATTTATCAATTACTTGGCGGATTAAAATCAGGTATGGGCTACCTTGGATGCAAGGACATTCCTACACTTAAGACAAATTCAAGATACGTTCAAATTACAAGCGCATCACTAATTGAAAACCATCCACATGATATCACTATAACTAAGGAAACTCCTAACTATTCACCAAAGAATAACAGGGACTAAGCCATGGATAAAATGAAAAAAGTTTTAGACAAAGGTTATGTAAGGCTTGTAAACCACTTAGGTAGCGATCTTACTGTAGTTAATGCGGCAAGAGTTTCTTATCAAAAAGAATCTTTTGAATTAGATCAAAATGACGAAAAATTAATTAGCTTTTTAGCTAAACATGATCACACATCGCCATTTAGACACGCTATGCTACAATTTGAAGTGTATGCACCGCTTATGGTAGCTAGACAATGGTGGAAATACATCGTTGGTTCATCTCACATGGAAGGCATTGGCGATACTATGAACGGATGGAATGAATCTTCTAGACGCTATGTTACTGAAGAGCCAGTATTTTATGTGCCAAATGAAAATGAATGGAGAAGCATGCCTGACAATAAAAAGCAAGGCAGCGGCGAACCAGTTGCTACTGAATTAGGCAAAGAATATACAAAAGATTTACTTGAGCTTATTGAAAAAGGTCAAGGATTGTATGAAAAAGCTATGGAAGATGGCATTTGCTCTGAACAAGCAAGACTTTTCCTACCAGCTTATGGTTTGTATGTAAGATGGTACTGGACAGCGTCACTTCAATCAGTTGCTCACTTTATTAAGCAAAGGATGGATGGACACGCTCAAAAAGAAATCAGAGATTACGCAAAAGTTGTTTATGACTTAAGTTTAGATGATTTCCCAGTAGCAATGAAGGCTCTTATCGAGCACATGAATTAATGAAAATATATTTTACAAGACACGGTTTAACAGAATATAATAAGGAGAGGAGAATTCAAGGTTTACTTGATTCTCCTCTTACACTTGAAGGCAAAGAGAAAGCGAAGGAACTTGGTGCTAGATTAAAGGATGAAGGTATTGAAATCATATACTCATCTGATCAAAAGAGAGCTATGGATAGTGCTAAAATCATTAACGAAGCATTAAAGCTAGACATCATCCCAGATAGAAGACTTAGAGAGGTGTCTATGCTTAGCCATGAGGGCATGACTTGGGCAGAAAGCGTTGCTACTGACCCAGATAGAGAAGATTTAATCATGCAAAGGCCAGACCTTTTTAACGAAGGCGGCATATATCCATACAGAGACGCACTTGAAGACGCCATTGCTTTTATTTTTGAGCTCATAAAAACTAATTATGAGAAAGTTCTTGTTATGACTCACGGAAGCAAGCTAAGAGTGATAACAACTGTCTTAGAAGGACTTGATTTAAAAGATACTAACAAGGTAGAGCTTATTAAAGGCTTGAGCCTTAAGATATATGATTATAATGAAGGGAAATTTAAACTCCTTCATGATGATGAAGACTATGACAACTTTGTATAGGAGGCAAAATGACAGAAGATAGATATAATAATCCATTGGTAAGAAAACCAATTTATCAATTATTAATAAAATATGCTGTGCCATCGATATTAGCATTTTTAGTTAGTGCTCTATACAATATTGTCGATCAAATATTTATAGGCAACATTGTCGGTCACTTAGGCAACGCTGCTACAACAGTTAGCTTCCCTATAACTACAATATCCACAGCGATAGCTTTACTTTTAGGCATAGGAACAGCATCAAACTACAGTATATACAAGGGTAGAGGCGATGATGAAAGAGCCGAAAGGACAGTTGCAACAGGAATTACAGGGCTACTTTTCTTTGCTGGGCTTGAACTCGCTTTAGTTATGACGTTCATAAATCCGCTTCTAAAGCTATTTGGAGCGAGTGAGAACATATTTCAATACGCTTATGATTACACATCAATCACATCCATGGCAATAGTATTTATAGTGTTTTCAATAGCTCTCTCACATATAATCAGAGCTGATGGATCACCAAAATACGCTATGATGCTGAATGTAGTAGGAGCAATACTTAACATTGTTTTAGACTACATATTCATGGCCAATTTAAATATGGGTATAAAAGGCGCTGCATGGGCGACATTCATAGGACAAGTGGTGAGCTTTTTATTAGCGCTATATTATATATTCTTCTTGAAAGATAATCCAATCCGTAAAAAAGATTTCAAGATACATAAAGAAGAATTAGCTGCCATACTTAAACTTGGCTCAGCAGCTTGCATTAATCAATTGGCAATGGTTGTTGTGCAGATAGTTATGAATAATGTCATGACTCATTACGGAGCGATGAGTAAGTATGGACCAGATATACCGCTAGCTGCAGTCGGCATTGCGTCAAAGCTCTACATCGTGCTTATAGGCTTTAACATAGGTCTTGCTCAAGGCGGACAGCCAATCATCGGATACAATTACGGAGCCAAAATTTATAGACGTGTTAAGGACACATATCTAACAACAATTAAGATTTCAGTCATCTATAGTACAATATTCTTCTTGCTTGTTGAAATATGGCCACAAATTTTTGTAAATATCTTTGGTAAGGGCAATGATCTTTATATGGAATTTACCATAATATTATTGCGTATAACACTGATCATGACAGCGCTAAACGGTCTTCAACCGATTACAGCAAACTTTTACACATCCATCGGCAAGGCTCGTTTAGGAATATTCGTCTCATTAACAAGACAAGTATTATTCTATCTACCACTGATTATAGTTTTGCCAAAATTCTTTGGCATATTAGGAGCGCTTTACGCAACACCAATCGCAGACTTCATAGCTTTTGTGCTAGCAATGTATTTTGTTGTTAGAGAGTTCAAAGCCATGAGCAAGGCGGGAGATGAGGTAATTTTAGATGCAGAAATTCATTAAGTATTTTAAAATAATATTAATATCGCTACTAGTTTTAATTTTATTCTTTGGGCTTTATTATTACAATAAGCTTTCTAAAAAGGATAATAAATTAGTTATAGTCGATGAAACAAAGATAAATCAAAAGACAGAGGAAAAGCTTGAGGGCGAACTAGTCTTTGCCTTTTTTGGTATAGACGGGGAGAATGGCCTTGGATATATCAAGAAAAAACTTGCGAAGCTTGAGGGCAAAACTGGCGAAGACAGGTATTTTACTACAGGTAACCCATCTGACACCATGATGCTTGTTAAGATTGATAAAAAAACGGGCAAAGTTAATGTAGTGAGCGTACCGAGAGATACGAGAGTTAAGATAGTGGGCCACCAAGGCATGAGAAAAATCAATGCATCATTTGCAAAAGATGGTCCTTATGCAGCCATTGACACGCTTAGAGAATTTTCTAATGTTGATGTAACAAATTATATCGCAGTTGACTACAAAGGTGTTAAGGCCATAGTCGATATTATCGGCGGAATCGAGATAGATGTGCCATTTGATATGGACTACGATGACCCGACAGACTCGCCTCCTCTACACATTCACTTAAAGAAAGGCAAGCAAAAACTTGATGGCAAGGGAGCTATGGAGTTTCTTAGATTTAGAAAATCAAATCATGGCCAAGGCGATAAATTCTTAGGAGACGTCGGAAGAGTCACTCATCAACAGTATTTCATTAAAGAACTTATGAAACAAACACTTAGTGCAAATAACGTGACAAAGCTTCCACGTATGATACAAGCGGGACTTGAACACGTACTAACAAACATTAGCATAGATGAAATGCTTGAGCTAGCAAAAGTATTTGCATCATATTCACAAGATAAGCTTACGATTGAGACAATACCAGGCACGGATAAATACGAGGGCGGCGCTTCTTATTTCATCGCAGATGAGGAAGAGACTGCTAAACTATTCACAAAGATATTTAAATAAGGGGAGGAAGAAAGATGGACGCATTTTATTTTTATAATCCAGTAAAAATTCATTTTGGAGAAGGAGCAATTAGAGCACTAAAGGACGAGATGAAGCCATATAAGAAGGTTTTACTTACTTATGGTAAAGGCAGCATCAAGAAAAATGGCATTTACGATAAAGTTATGGAAGCACTTGAAGGCAAAGAAGTTTATGAACTTTCAGAAATAATGCCAAACCCAAGAGTTGAGAAAGTTTATGAAGGTATCAAACTTGTTAAGGAACATGACATTGATTTCATCCTAGCAGTTGGAGGCGGCTCAACTATAGACTGCTCTAAGGCAATAGCTGCTGGCGCAAAAACTGACGAAGATTTTTGGAAGAAATATTTTATCAACAAAGACGAAGTTTTAGACGCAACACCATTAGGAAGTGTATTGACAATGGCTGGAACAGGCAGTGAAATGGATAACGGCGGTGTTATCACTAACTGGGAAGAACAATTGAAGCTAAGCTTCGGAGGTGACCCATGCTATCCAAAATTCTCAATCCTTGACCCAACATACACATACTCACTACCAAAGCATCACTTAATCAGCGGCACAGTAGATATGTTCAGCCATGTTATGGAAGAATATTTCTCAATGCCAGACGAAGAAAATACTACAGACGAAATAAGCGAAGCACTTATGAGAACCATAATCGAAAATATTTATATAGCCTTAGATGACCCAAGAAATTATAGAGCAAGAGCAAATCTTATGTGGGCATCAACACTTGCAATCAACGGACTTACATCACTTGGCAAACGCTCAGACTGGCTAAGCCACAGACTTGAACATACAGTATCAGCCTTCTATGACGTTTCGCATGGCATGGGACTTGCAGTAATGCATCCAAATTATTTAAAATACGTATACAAAGGACATGAAAAGAAATTTAGAAGATGGGCAGAAAACGTTTGGAAGATGGATACATCAAAGATGACAGACGACGAAGCCGCAATCAAGTCCATAGAAAGATTACAAGAGTTCTTCAAATCCATCGGCGCGCCAACAACACTTAAAGAATTAGGAGTGCAAAGAGATAAAATTGAAGACATGGCAAAGAAGACAGGCGTTTACAAGACAAGCTATTCAGATTTAAAATTACAAGACGTAATTAATATTTACGAACAAGCATACGAATAAAATTTATTTATATATATAAGGAAGAAAGTTTTTAATGAAAGACATACAGACAGAAAGACTAATCTTAAGAGACGCAAGCGCAAGCGATGCCGAAGATATGTTTGAATACGCAAAGCTTGAAGAAGTGACGAAACATCTTTCTTGGAAGCCGCATCAAACAGTCAAAGACTCAGAAAAAATCCTTGATGCACTAAGCAAAGAAGCAAAGGGAAAAGACTCCTACGTATTAAAAGCCATAGTCCTAAAAGAAAATAATAAAATGATAGGAACCATAGACGCGAGAATCTTTGGCGAGGGACAAAAAGACGCCGAGTTCGGTTACTGCCTAAATCCAAAGTATTGGAACAAAGGCTACATGAGCGAAGCACTTAAAGCCTTTATGGAGGCACTTCACAAGGAATGCGGCATTGAAAATATATTCGGCTCATTTGAAAGAGAAAATATAGCTTCAAAGAGAGTAATGCAGAAGAATGAGATGTATTATTACGAAACAGTGAAGAGGAACTTTAAAAACAAGGGAGAAGTGGAGCTCATACGCTATAAAGAGCTAAGGATTTCTTAACTATATAATATATTAATGGCAGTGGATATATGTCCACTGCTTTTTTATGTGTAAAGGCATATGGCATATGACGAGTAAATAATTTAATATTTAATGTAAAAGTAAAATAATTTAAAATTAAAAACTAAAAACTAATTTCTTAGATAGAATGAGATGATTGGTCAAAGTGGACCGACGAGGCAAGCGGAGCGTATATACAATACGTGAGCATTGCTGAGGAAGGAACGAGCCCAAGGGCTCATTATAGCAAGAAATATACTACAAGTAGTATTAGACGAAGCATCTACATACAATTTTAAAAATTTTTTTAAAAATTTTAAAAAAAAAGCAAAAAAA
>NZ_HG326226.1:236514-238204 GCF_000312505.2 Fenollaria massiliensis
TCATCTGGAAAGACTCCAGAAGGCAAGCAAAACTGAATAAAAGTGAAAAGAACGATTTAAACCAATCAATTTTTTATTGATTAAAAATAATTTCGAATTTAAGAGCCAAGGTTAACTTGGGATTAAATAAACCATTTAATCGAGAGTTTGATCCTGGCTCAGGACGAACGCTGGCGGCGTGCTTAACACATGCAAGTCGAACGATGAAAGAGAATCCGATCTCTTCGGAGTGAAGAATCTCTGGATTAGTGGCGGACGGGTGAGTAACGCGTGAGCAATCTGCCTTACACAAAGGGATAGCCTCGGGAAACCGGGATTAATACCATATGATATCTATTAACCGCATGGTTTATAGATTAAAGAATTTCGGTGTAAGATGAGCTCGCGTCCCATTAATTAGTTGGTGAGGGTAACGGCCCACCAAGATAGCGATGGGTAGCCGATCTAAGAGGATGACCGGCCACATTGGAACTGAGAAACGGTCCAAACTCCTACGGGAGGCAGCAGTGGGGAATATTGCACAATGGGGGAAACCCTGATGCAGCGACGCCGCGTGAGCGATGAAGGCTTTCGAGTCGTAAAGCTCTGTCCTATGGGAAGATAATGACGGTACCATAGAAGAAAGCCCCGGCTAATTACGTGCCAGCAGCCGCGGTAATACGTAAGGGGCGAGCGTTGTCCGGAATTATTGGGCGTAAAGAGTGCGTAGGCGGCAAATTAAGTCAGATGTGAAAACTAAGGGCTCAACCCATAGATTGCATCTGAAACTGATATGCTTGAGTCAAGGAGAGGAAAGTGGAATTCCTAGTGTAGCGGTGGAATGCGTAGATATTAGGAGGAATACCGGTGGCGAAGGCGACTTTCTGGACTTGAACTGACGCTGAGGCACGAAAGCGTGGGGAGCAAACAGGATTAGATACCCTGGTAGTCCACGCCGTAAACGATGAGTGCTAGGTGTCTGCTCATACGAGTAGGTGCCGTACGTTAACACATTAAGCACTCCGCCTGGGGAGTACGTACGCAAGTATGAAACTCAAAGGAATTGACGGGGACCCGCACAAGCAGCGGAGCATGTGGTTTAATTCGAGGCTACGCGAAGAACCTTACCAGGACTTGACATACCAAGGAAAGTTTTTAGAGATAAAAACCCTAGATTTATCTACCTTGGATACAGGTGGTGCATGGTTGTCGTCAGCTCGTGTCGTGAGATGTTGGGTTAAGTCCCGCAACGAGCGCAACCCTTACATTTAGTTACTAACAGGTAGTGCTGAGGACTCTAGATGGACTGCCGATGACAAATCGGAGGAAGGTGGGGATGACGTCAAATCATCATGCCCTTTATGTCCTGGGCTACACACGTGCTACAATGGTCGGTACAAAGAGAAGCGAAATAGCGATATCAAGCAAACCTCAAAAAACCGATCCCAGTTCGGATTGATCTCTGCAACTCGAGATCATGAAGCCGGAGTTGCTAGTAATCGCAGATCAGAATGCTGCGGTGAATGCGTTCCCGGGTCTTGTACACACCGCCCGTCACACCATGGGAGTAGGCAATACCCGAAGCCTGTGAGCTAACCGTAAGGAGGCAGCAGTCGAAGGTAGGGTCAATGACTGGGGTGAAGTCGTAACAAGGTAGCCGTATCGGAAGGTGCGGCTGGATCACCTCCTTTCTAAGGAGAACATTAGTTCT
>NZ_HG326226.1:238226-410648 GCF_000312505.2 Fenollaria massiliensis
ATAACCATAATCAAATGAAAACGAAACGACATTTATAAAGAAAATAAATACAGTAAATTTTAACAATAAGCGTTAAAGGATTTTATAAAAAATAGGTCAAGTTACTAAGAGCGCAGGGCGGATGCCTTGGCACCAAGAGGCGAAGAAGGACGTAGAAAGCTGCGAAAAGCTCCCTAGATCTGCAAACAAGAAACGAAAGGGAGATATCCGAATGGGGCAACCCACTTAAGCAAACCTTAAGTATCTATATATGAATAAAATAGTATATAGAGCAATACCGGGAGAACTGAAACATCTAAGTACCCCGAGGAAAAGAAAGAAACATCGATTTTCAAAGTAGCGGCGAGCGAAATGGAAAGAGCCCGCTTAAAGAAAAACTAAAACAATATCCGAATGATCTTGGAAAAATCATCCAAAGAAAGTGAAAGACTTGTAGGAAAAGATATTAGAATTTCAATAAGCTTAACGAGTACCACAAGGCACGAGAAACCTGGTGGGAACACGGGAGGACCACCTCCCAAGGCTAAATACTACTTGGTGACCGATAGAGAACAGTACCGTGAGGGAAAGGTAAAAAGAACCCCGAAAGGGGAGTGAAATAGAACCTGAAACCCTGCGTTTACAAGCAAAGAAAGCACGTGAAAAGTGCAATCTTGTACTTTTTGTAGAACGGGCCAGCGAGTTACTTTTGTAAGCAAGGTTAAGAAGTTAAGCTTCGAAGCCGAAGAGAAATCAAGTCTTAATAGGGCGGTTTAGTTTACAGGAGTAGACCCGAAACCAGGTGACCTATCCATGAGCAGAGTGAAGTTAAAGTAAAATTTAATGGAGGCTCGAACCGGGTGTGGTTTAAAACACATCGGATGACTTGTGGATAGGGGTGAAAAGCCAATCGAACCTGGAGATAGCTGGTTCTCCTCGAAATAGCTTTAGGGCTAGCCTTTAGGATGTTTAATGGAGGTAGAGCTACTGACTGGTTGCGGGGTGTTTATACATTACCAAAACCTATCAAACTCCGAATGCCAAGAAAACAAACCTAAGGAGTCAGACATAGTGGGATAAGCTTCTATGTCAAAAGGGAAAGAGCCCAGACCATCAGCTAAGGTCCCCAAATACCGATTAAGTGGTAAAGGATGTGAAGTTACCCAAACAACTAGGATGTTGGCTTAGAAGCAGCCATACATTTAAAGAGTGCGTAATAGCTCACTAGTCGAGTGACCTTGCGCCGAAGATTTCCGGGGCTAAATCGGATACCGAAGCTGTGGACTCGAAAGAGTGGTAGAGGAGCATTGTGTAATAGATAGAAGCAGTATCGAAAGGCGCTGTGGACGAAACACAAGAGAGAATGCTGGCATAAGTAGCGAGAAGGAGTGTGAGAATCACTCCCGTCGAAAACCTAAGGGTTCCTGAGCAAGGCTCGTCCCCTCAGGGTAAGTCGGGACCTAAGGCGAGGCCGAAAGGCGTAGCCGATGGACAACTAGTAAAAATTCTAGTACTATCAAATATCGTATAAATGAAGCGGGGACACAGAAGGATAAGCTAAGCGTACCAGATGGACGAGTACGCTCAAATAAAAAGGCATGCCAGGACTAATAACCAGGCTAAGCCAATTTATGATGAGGATCGAAAACAAGTAGAGAAGTAGCCGATTTCACACTGTCAAGAAAAGCCGCTAAATAGATAAATGATACCCGTACCGTAAACCGACACAGGTAGGAAAGGAGAGAATCCTAAGACGCGCGGAAGAACCTTTGTTAAGGAACTCGGCAAAATGACCCCGTAAGTTAGCGAGAAGGGGAGCCAGAGCGATCTGGCCGCAGTGAATAGGCCCAAGCGACTGTTTACCAAAAACACAAGTTTCTGCTAAGTCGAAAGACGACGTATAGGAGCTGACACCTGCCCGGTGCTGGAAGGTTAAGGGGAAATGTTAGCAATAGCGAAGCATAGAACTTAAGCCCCAGTAAACGGCGGCCGTAACTATAACGGTCCTAAGGTAGCGAAATTCCTTGTCGGGTAAGTTCCGACCCGCACGAAAGGTGTAACGATTTGGGCACTGTCTCAACAAAGGATCCGGTGAAATTGAAGTAATGGTAAAGATGCCATTTACCCGCGACAGGACGGAAAGACCCCATGGAGCTTTACTGTAGGCTGACATTGGATTTCGGTAGTACATGTACAGAATAGGTGGGAGGCAAAGATCCTGGTACGCCAGTATCAGAGGAGCCGAAAAGTGGGATACCACTCCTGTAGTGCTGGAATTCTAACCTTGAGCCGTAATCCGGTTTAGGGACACTGTCAGTTGGGCAGTTTGACTGGGGCGGTCGCCTCCCAAACAGTAACGGAGGCGTTCAAAGGTTCCCTCAGCACGGACGGAAATCGTGCAAAGAGTACAAAGGCAGAAGGGAGCTTAACTGCGAGATAAACAGATCGAGCAGATGAGAAATCAGGACTTAGTGATCCGGTGGTACCACGTGGAAGGGCCATCGCTCAACGGATAAAAGCTACCCTGGGGATAACAGGCTTATCTCCCCCAAGAGTTCATATCGACGGGGAGGTTTGGCACCTCGATGTCGGCTCGTCTCATCCTGGGGCTGAAGTAGGTCCCAAGGGTTGGGCTGTTCGCCCATTAAAGAGGCACGCGAGCTGGGTTCAGAACGTCGCGAGACAGTTCGGTCCCTATCCGTCGTGGGCGTAGGAAATTTGAAAGGAGCTGTCCTTAGTACGAGAGGACCGGGATGGACAAACCAATGGTTTATGAGTTGTAACGCCAGTTGCATAGCTCAGTAGCTACGTTTGGAAAGGATAAGAGCTGAAAGCATCTAAGCACGAAGCCCCCCTTAAGATAAGATTTCCTTTAAGTAAGACACCTTGAAGACCACAAGGTAGATAGGCAGTAAGTGTAAGAGTAGTAATACTTTGAGCCTAACTGTACTAATATGTCGAAAACTTGATCAAAAGACGCTTATTTAAAGAATTATGGTTATTAAGAAATGTGGCAGCAATAGCAAGAGGGAAACACCCGTAACCATACCGAACACGGAAGTTAAGGCTCTTAACGCTGAAGGTACTTGGTTGGAGACGACCTGGGATAATAGGTAGCCGCCACTTGATTTAAACAGTTCATATTTATATGAGCTGTTTTTTTTATAAATTATCAAAACTCTATTAAAAAGTGCTTGACATGAACCTTGGGGACAGTGATATATTTTACTTAAGGAGGTTGATACTATGTTAAGAAATGAAGTTCAAGAAAAAACTAATTTAAGCAGAAAAGCAATTGAATACTATGAAGAAAAGGGGTTAGTTCATCCAAAAAAGCTTGAAAATGGCTATAGGGATTATAGCGACGGAGATGTCGAAGTTTTAAAAAAGATATCACTTTTAAGAAATTTAGGGCTAAGCATATCAGAGATTGCTCTTTATCTTGATTCAAAAGAAGAGGTTTTGGCATCTATATTAAGAAGAAAAGAGCACGAGCTCGATATTTGTGAAAAGAGGAAAAATGTTCTCAATCTTATTGTAAAAGGTGAGAGCATGGACCTTATTAATGAAGAGCTTGCCGTTATTGATGCGCAGGAGACTATATATGATAAGCTTATCAGAATTTTCCCAGGATATTTTGGACAGCTTATTTTTTCATCTTATAAAATATTTTTAAATGAAAGCTTGGACAAAGACGAAGAAGCAGCCTTTAATGAATACATTAAGTTTCTAGATAGTCTTCCAAATTTTGAATTAAGTAAGGAGGAGAAAGATTATATAGAAACGATAAGCTCTAGCTTTGATATGAAGACTTTGGACGATGTAAACAAAGGAAAACTCCTAGCTGTTGAAAATGCAGAGACTTGGCTTGAAGATAATAAGTACTATATTGAAGTCTATAAAGAGTATAAAAATACTGATGAGTATAAAAACAGCTTGATAAAGCTTATTCAAGATAAGCTAAAAATGTTTATGCAAGAAAATAATTATTATGAAAAAGCAATTCCACTAATTAGAAAATTTAGCAAAAGCTACAACGCTTACTACGAAAAACTATTAAAGGCGAACGAAGAATATTTAAAATTTAAAGGTAAAAAGTAAAAGTGCACTTACTTATGCAAAACTATTGCCATAATCCCAAATAAATGCTATAATTGTACTGAGATAAATTCTTAATCTATTTACGGAGGAAAATTTATGAAAAGAAAAAGCAAATTTATTTTAGCTCTTGTTTTAATGCTAGTGTTCTCAACAGTAGTATTTGCAGCAAGAAAGGTTAACATCACAGTTACTTATGACAATATCAAAGTAGTTGTTGATGGAAAAGAAGTTCAATTTGGCAAAGACACAAAGGGTAATCAAATCGAGCCATTCATCTACAATGGCACAACATATCTACCTCTACGTGCAGTTGCCGAAGCAGTTGGCAAAGAAGTTAAGTGGGATCAAAACACTAAGACAGCTTTCTTAGGCGATGGCACAGTTGACATGGGTGAAGTAAATAAGCCATTAACTGAGATTATGAAACCATTTAGCACAGAAAAGGCTGAAGTTATAGCTAAAGATGAATATAAGACAAAGTTCTCTTTAGGTGGAAAAGAATATAATAACGGTATTCTTTTTAACTCTTACACTTATAAAAAGGGACATGCTAATTTTAACCTAGAAGGCAAGTACACTAATCTAACAGGTCTACTAGGAGCTGATCAAGAAGGACTTACAGTAAAGGTTGACTTTGTTGGTGATGGCAAGCTTATTCAATCATTTGATGTAGTTGGTGGACAATTACCAGTTAACGTTAACTTAAATGTTACAGGCGTTAGACTTCTTGAAATTAAGTTTGAATGGACAGACGGTCTATACAGCACAACATACACTGGTTTTGCTGATGTATTTGTAAAATAATAAATATAATCATAAATATAATCATAGCCGAATATTTTTGTATGCGGCTTTTTTGCTCAAAAAGCCATTTTGTGGTATAATTTACTAAAGGAGGCTGATCTAAGTGAGTAAAACTATGAAAATAATATTATACACAGCTCTTGCAATACTTTTAGCTATTGTTTTATTCATTGTGCTCTCATTCTATGGCAATCCCATTAGCAAAATTATGGCGGACAAGGCAGCGGATCAATATTTAGAAACACATCACAGAGACCTTGACCTTGTGCGTGAACGCGCCTACTACAATTTTAAGGACGGGACCTACGTCGTAGAGCTCTGGGACAAGAATAGCATTGATACAAAGTTTACACTTGACTTCGATAGCTTTGGCAAGATGAAGCGCGACACTTTTGATGATAGGCTTTTCAACACTTTCCGCAGATACATGGGCTTTTTAGACGATTTGGGAGATGAGATAGCTAAAGACAGCGGACTTGATTTTGTAATTTGGCTAAGACCTGACGATAACTTTGATTATAGAGCGCATCTAACACTTGATCAAGACTTCGATAAGGATAATTTGCCAAGCAAGATTACAGCAGGTTTTAAGGCTTATGCGGAAAAACCAAGTTTAGATGATTTAATGAATGGACTTAAAAAAGTCTACGAGGCTCTTAAGGAAAGAAATATAGCCGTGTCCACTTATTCAGGCCTTGTAGTTCCTAACGCTGATAAGGCTGAAGAGGGCAGGGCAGAATCTTGGGCGAACGCTATCAGCGCGGGTGACGTGCCAGAAAGAGTGATTGTGGATGGGGATATGGAGGAGTTAAAAAGACTTTTCGACGAGGGCAATAAAATTTTGCACAAATAATACGAATGATTTTATTCCCTAAATTATGAATAATATTTTAAAATTATGAAAGTATTTGATAAAATAAAAATATAAATTTCAAAGAATTTGGAGGTATAGACAGATGACAATTAATAAATTTTCTTTTAAATAATACGAGAGGTTAAGTCCTCTCAAAAAATAAGGAGGATTTATGATATATATAGATAATCTAAAAAAAGAAATTAACACAAGAACGTTATTTGAAATAAAAAATTTGACCATTGGAGAAGACAATAAAATTGCTTTAATCGGTGATAATGGAGCTGGTAAAACAAGTTTCTTTAAAATTCTAATAGGCAAAGATACAGACTACAGTGGGAAAATTGATGTACAAATTAAAATAGCCCATCTTTTAAATGACGATGAAGAAGAAAAATTTTCACATGATAACTATGTTAAAGCTAAACTTAATAAAGAGGAAAAATTTAGTCCTGGTGAATACCAAAGACTGAAGCTAGCGAAACTCTTATCGAATGAACAAAGTTTTTTATTGATTGATGAACCAACATCTCATTTGGATATAAAACAGAAGAAAAACTTAGCAGAAAGTCTAAGAAATAGAGATAAAGGTTATATTCTTATTTCCCACGACCGTGATTTTATAAACCAAACATGTGATAAGATTTTTGAATTATCACATGGAGAACTAGAAGTATTTAATGGTGACTATACTTTCTACCTGGATGAAAGAGTTAAGAGGAAGAAATTCGCTCAGAAAGAATACGAAGGCTATGTTAATGAAAAGAAAAGATTGACAGGCATAGTAAATGACATAAAAGCTCAAACGTTAAAAGTGAGAACAACTCCCAAAAGAATGGGCAATTCAGAAGCTAGACTCCATAAAATGGGTGGACAAGGCAATAAGAAAAAACTAGATAAGCAAGTTAAATCCATTAAATCAAGAATAGATCAGCTTGAAGTTAAAGAAAAGCCAAAAGAAGAAGCCGAAATTAAATTAACTATTGATGAAAAGGATAAAATATTTTCCAAAGTACTAGTAAGAGCTGAAAAATTAAGCAAAAGCTTTGATGATAAAGTTCTTTTCGATAATGCTAATCTTGAAATCCCAAATAAGAAAAAGATAGCTTTATTAGGAGATAACGGTTCAGGAAAAACAACTATTTTAAATATGATTGTAGACAAAGAAGTATGGTGTCATCCTAATCTTAAAATTGGCTATTATAGTCAGTTGGGTGAAATTATTGATGAAAAGAAAACAGTATTAGAAAATGTTTTTGAAAGCTCAATCTATGATCAAACGATGACTAGAATTATTTTGGCTAGGTTAGGATTCAAAGAAGACGAAGTCTTTAAGATGGTAGACGTTCTAAGCGATGGGGAAAGAGCAAAGGTAAAGCTAGCAAAGCTTGTCACATCTGATTTTAATTTTTTAATTATGGATGAACCAACGAACTTCCTAGATATTAGAGCAATTGAAGCCTTAGAAGAATTGTTGATAGGATATGATAGACCGCTACTGTTTGTGACCCACGATGTCTCGTTTATAAACAACATAGCGGATGGACTTATTATCATTAAGAACAAAAAGTTGGAGAGTTTTTCGGGCAATCTAGCTCAGTATCAAAATCGTAGAGAAAAGTTGAAAGAAAATAAAAATTCTAACGATTTTCTTATAGAATTTAGATTAACTGCCATTAATAATCGTTTGGCAAGTGAGATTCCAAAAGAAGAAAGAGAAGAATTAGAAGCAGAGTACGAGAGACTTTTGAAACACAGAGATAATAATTAAAGCTTATGGACCAGCAAGCCTCTAGACTTCTATCACAATCAGATGCTACAGACATTGATTTTGCTTAGGATTTTTCACTTTCTTCAATTTGCTTACTAAAGCCATTTTTATCCAAGTGCTTCTTATAGTGCAAAGGTTGTTAAGTCCATGCACCAAGAGAACAAGTGAAACTAAGTTCGATTGGCTATGCATGCCTTATTCCAGAGTTTACAAAGGTACGTAGCGAAGTGAACGTCGATTTGATTAAACTTAGGGCAGTTCAAAAATTATGTATAAATCTAATATATCACAGAGTAACTGTTCAAGTCATTTTATTGACTCAAATCAAGTTTAAGTTTAAAAGGAGGACTTATGAAAGGATTAAAAAATTTATCACTATTTATATCAATTTTAGTAATATTTTTCGCCATACTCATAATTCTTTCGTTCTTTGGCAATCCAATCTCTAAAGGTGTGGTGAAAGTTAAAGCATATAATTATTTAAAAGAGAATTGCAGTGATTATGAAGCCAAGAGCATTGAAATGGTCTATGATTTAGTAAATTCTTCATACCTTGTAAATGTTTACGACAGTGGCAGTGAAGAGATTGAATTTACTTTAGTCTATAATTATTTTGGATGTTTTAAGAAAAAAGTTTCAAGAAATATAAGTTTAAATAAAGAAAGCGTGGGCATATCATCACTACCCACGCTTTTTCTATTGGCAAAGCTAAAATAATATCTATAATAAACCCAGCCATTATAAAGAAATTTAATGCATCTGTAAACTATCCTATTTAAGAGAAAATATATAGTCAAAACAGATTGACTTTTTTCTATATGTATGTTAGTATTGTTTTAGAGACAAGAAAGGAGTGAAGGATATGGGTGAAAATATTTATGAAGCTGTTTCTAAAAAGCTTAAGGCGATATCGGATCAAAAGAGGCTAAAGATTGTTGACATGCTATCTTGCGGTGAGCTTTGTGCCTGTGAGATTCTTGAAAAGTTTGACATCACTCAGCCGACTCTGTCTAGTGACATGAAAAAGCTTGAGGAGGCAAAGCTTGTAAAGAGCCGCCGCGAGGGCAAGAACACTTATTACACGCTAAACAAAAAGGCGCTTGAGCACTTCCTTGAGCAGCTTGAGTACATTTTTGGCGACAAGCCTGATTGCATCTGCCACAGCGAGGAGAAGCTTGATTACTAAGATATTTATATAAGTTTTGAGCATATTGAGCCAATAAGTGCTTCTAACGGCACTGAACACATCTGATATGGCGAAATGCACTAAAATAATTTTTAAGTAATTAAATCTAAGGGAGACAATATGAAAAAAGCAAATAATAAAGCAATAGGATCATTTCAAAAGAATTTATCGCTATGGGTATTGCTATGCATGGTTTTTGGAACTTTGCTTGGCAAATTCATCCCTGCAATTCCACAGCTACTGAATAAACTATCTATCGCAGGTATTTCTGTTCCGATAGCTATTTTGATTTGGGTTATGATATATCCAATGATGATAAAAGTAGACTTTCAAAGTATAAAAGAAGTAGGCAAAAATCCTAAGGGACTATTTATAACATGGATAACAAATTGGCTAATCAAGCCATTTACAATGTTTGCCTTGGCTTACGTATTTATGTTTGTAATATTTAAATCATTTATTACTCCGCAGCTAGCAACAGAGTATTTGGCTGGTATGGTGCTTCTTGGAGCAGCACCTTGTACTGCCATGGTTTTTGTTTGGAGCACTCTAACTGACGGTAACCCAGCATATACTGTTGTACAAGTAGCGACAAACGACCTTATTATCTTGTTAGCTTTTGTGCCGATAGTAAAGTTTTTACTTGGCGTTTCAAATGTAGTTGTTCCATACAGCACATTGTTTATAAGTATCTTTCTATTTGTAGTAGTGCCACTAGTTGCAGGTGTACTTACTAGAGTAGTAGTTACTAAAAAGAAAGGAAAAGAGTATTTAGAAAATAATTTTCTTCACAAATTTGACAATGCAACAAGCATCGGCCTACTTTTAACTCTTGTACTAATATTTAGCTCTCAGGCAGAAGTTATCATCAACAATCCACTTCACATCATATTGATAGCAGTGCCACTTATAATACAAACTTATTTAATATTTTTCCTTGCATTTGGAGCAAGTAAAATACTAAAACTACCTTTTGATATTGCCTGCCCTGCTGGAATGATAGGTGCATCAAACTTTTTTGAACTTGCCCTAGCAGTTTCGATAGCTTTGTTTGGAACAAAAAGTGGAGCTGCGCTAGCTACGACTGTAGGAGTGCTTACCGAAGTTCCTGTCATGCTTTCATTAGTTAAGATAGCTAATAAGTCAAAAGCTAAGGCTAATATATAAAGGCACATTGGGGTGAAATACAAGATTTATTTGAAATGAAATTAGCTTATCTGTACTGGATAAGCTCTTTTTCTTCCCCTATTCCTGCCCATATCTTGCCAAAATCGCCATTTAGTGATACAATTATCTTAGGTGATTTTATGGATTTAAAGGCGAAACTCAAAATTTTATCTGACTCGGCGAAGTACGATGCATCATGCTCTTCGTCTAATTCTTCGCGCAAAAACTCTGGAGGCATTGGTAATGCTGCATCATCTGGCATCTGTCACAGCTGGTCTGAGGACGGCCGCTGCATATCGCTTCTTAAAATTCTCTTCACCAACGTTTGTATCTATGACTGCGAGTACTGCATTAACCGCGCTTCGAACGACGTGCCGCGCGCTTCGTTCACGCCCGAAGAGGTCGCCGAGCTCACTATGAACTTTTACATCCGTAACTACATCGAGGGCCTATTCCTCTCAAGTGCAGTCATCAAGAGCCCCGACTACACTATGGAGCAGCTTATTAGAACGGCTGAACTTCTTCGTAACACCTACCATTTCAATGGTTATATACATATGAAAGTCATACCGGGCGCGTCAAAAGAGCTAGTCACAAAACTATCGTCCCTGATCGATAGGGTATCTGTCAATATAGAGCTGCCGACTGAAAAGTCCTTGAAATTGCTCGCTCCGCAAAAAACTACTGAGGGCATCATGAAGCCCATGAACAATATAAAGATGGCAATAGCCGAGAACAAAGAGGACAGGCGCAAGTACAAGAGTGCGCCACTCATTGCCCCGGCTGGTCAAACCACGCAGATGATTATAGGCGCTGCGAATGAAAGCGACGAGACCATAATCACGAAGGCATCGCTGCTTTACAAGGGTTTCAACATGAAGCGCGTGTATTATTCGGCCTTCGTTCCAGTCGTTAAATCGAAGTACACGACGGGCATCAAAGCCGCACCATTACTTAGGGAGCACCGCATCTACCAAGCAGACTGGCTGATGCGCTTCTACAAATTTAAGCCTAACGAAATCGTTT
This sequence comes from Fenollaria massiliensis, assembly GCF_000312505.2. Lineage (GTDB taxonomy): Bacteria > Bacillota > Clostridia > Tissierellales > Peptoniphilaceae > Fenollaria > Fenollaria massiliensis. Next base: position 249,114 of record NZ_HG326226.1, read on the forward strand.
CGCGCACAAGTCCCATGCTCGACCTAGACCTTGATCCAAAGGCGTTTTGGGCGATAAATCACATTGAGCTCTTCCCGATCGAGGTCAACAAGGCAAGCTACGAAGAGCTTCTTCGCGTGCCCGGCTTTGGGCCGACGACTTGCCGAAGGATTATCAACGCAAGGCGCTTTGCAAAGCTATCGTATGACGCCCTAGAGAACATGCACATCTCCTTAAAGCGTGCCAAATACTTCATCACAGTAGGCGGGGTATATAGGGGCGGCAAAATTGATACACGTGACAATCTTCGCATAAAACTTATGGATAAGGTGAATCTAAATGAACAGCTATCGTTATTTTGATTATGATAGGTCCTTCGACGGACTCATGACGGTCATCTTTGATTTATATGAGGACATAGAACGCGCCAAATTTATGCCAGAGGCGCAAAGCAATTTATTTGATACTAAAATATTTATCGCCACGGATATGGTGAAGGCCACTCGCGTAATTAAATCACTCGAAGACAAATTTCCGAAGCGCTTCATGAGAGAGCTAATCGCAGTTTTTTTATCCTGTGACACTAATAAGGAAGATATTTTAATCAGAGCCATAAAAGGCGTTTTTGAGCGTGGCTACGGCTACATCTTCTCCTCAGATAAGGCTGCGAGCGAATTTCGCCGCATTCGTAGAAATGTTTTATCAGAAAATCATTCATATAAAGGCCTTTTGCGTTTCAAAGAAGTAGATGGAGGCGTGATGCTCGCTGAGTTTGCACCGAAAAATGATATATTGACACTAATTGTGCCACATTTTGTGAAAAGATTTCCTATCATAAACTTCGTAATCGCTGATGTGAAGCGAGGAACGGCAGCCATGCACATGGACGGAAAAGTAGAATTTTTAGAGCTAAAGGAGCTTGACTACACAATTAGCGAGCGGGAACAATTCTTCGAAGAGGCTTGGAAGGATTTTTACAAGGCCATTGCCATAAACGAGAGACGTAACGAGAAGCTGATGATTTCAAACATGCCAAAGCGTTACTGGCGCTACTTAGTTGAAAAATAGCTTGTAATTTGGAGTTTTTTCAATTATAATATAATTAATGATTTTATCTATCTAAAGAAATAAACAAATTTGAGTAAAAAGGAGTGAGATTTTGATTAAAGAGAAATTTAAAGAAGTGCTAGCGACCGTTTTGCCGATCTCGCTACTCGTTGTGATACTGAATTTTACAGTAGTTCCGCTTGAAACAGACGTCTTCGCACGCTTTTTACTCGGAGCACTTTTCATACTTTTAGGCCTAACGATATTTTTAATCGGCGTTGACCTAGGAATCACGCCTATGGGCGACAGTTTCGGTCACGCAGCCGTTAGAAGCGGTAAACTTTGGGTCATAGCCGTCATGGGACTTGTACTTGGCTTTGTCATTTCCATAGCTGAGCCGGACTTACACATCTTGGCAGATCAAGTAGGAGACGTGACTCTAGGCGTTGTATCCAAATCAAGCCTAGTAATACTTGTGTCAATGGGTGTCTCAGTACTTATATCGCTTGGCATGATACGTATAGTAAAAGTATTTTCACTAAAGACATTTTTATTAATAACATACGGCGCAATACTAGCACTTGCAATACTTGCAGACCAGTTCTTCCTAGCAGTATCCTTCGATGCATCGGGAGCAACAACTGGGGCACTGACTGTACCATTCTTACTAGCTTTATCCGCAGGTGCCTCCGCCATTAACAAAGACAGCCAAAAATCAGAAGAAGACTCCTTTGGTCTAGTTGGCATCGCATCCGCAGGCGCCATCATCGGTGCACTTATCTTAGGCATGATATCAAATCCAAAATTCGGTGACGCGCCAGACATAGCCGGGGCAGCCGAAGCTGGCATTTTATCACGATTCATCCATGAGGTGCCGATAGTCGCAAAAGAGATAATCATCGCACTATTACCAATAATATTGATATATGTGATCTGCAATATACTCTTCTTTCATAATTCAAAAAGAGCAAACGCAAGAGTCGCAACCGGCTGCATTTTAACCTTCGTAGGACTTGTAATCTTCCTAGTTGGTGTAAACAGCGGCTTTATGGACGTCGGCCGCTACATCGGTCACGTTCTGGCAACAGAGCACAGCAAGACATTCATAGTCGCAATCGCCTTTCTGATGGGCGTACTAACTATACTTGCCGAGCCGGCAGTTCACGTACTTACAAATCAGATCGAAGCCGTTACGGCAGGCTCAATCAAAAAATCAGTCGTACTTATGACCTTGTCAATAGGTGTCGGCATCGCAGTTGCCTTGTCAATTCTTAAGATATTAGTACCAGGAATGCAGCTTTGGCACGTTTTGCTACCGGGATACATCATCTCATTTATTATAATGAAAAAAGTGCCAAATCTATTCGTCGGCATCGCCTTTGACTCAGGCGGAGTTGCCTCAGGACCAATGACAGCAACATTTATACTTGCCTACGCACAAGGCGTTGCGGCATCAACACCAACAGCAGATTTGCTTATAGACGGTTTCGGTACCATCGCCATGGTAGCGATGACACCGCTTATAGCCTTGCAAATACTTGGTCTATTCTATGTAAAAAATAAGGGGGGAGTGAAGAATGCGTAATTTAAAGTCTCGTCACTTAGAGATGCTAGTCGTAATAGTTGAGCAGAATAAAGCGAGCAAAGTCTTGCATTTAGCGGATGAGAAAGGCGTTACAGCCTCAGTTGCCATGCTAGGCATAGGCACTGCATCTAGGACATTATTCGACTACCTAGGTCTAAATGATAAGAAAAAAGCAGTTCTCTTGCTCTTCGGAAAAACTGAGGAAATCGAGGATCTAGCTGATTATTTAGTAGAAAAATTGGAATTAAATAAGCCAAACCACGGAATCGCCTACATCGAGAGCGCATTCAACGTCTTTGGCACAGAAGATAATGACAATGGTAATGGAAGTGAAAATATTAAAAGAGGTGAAACAATGTACAACGCCATCTATACAATAGTTGAAAAAGGAAGCGCAGAGGACGTTATCGAGGCTGCTCAAAAGGCAGGCTCAAGAGGCGGAACCATAGTAAACGCAAGAGGTTCAGGCAGTGAAGAGGCGCGAAAAGTCTTTAACATGTTCATCGAGCCCGAAAAAGAAATAGTTTTGATTATCTCAGAAGAAAAAATGACTAAGGATATAGTTGATTCGATAAGGAAAGAAACTGGGATTGAAGAACAGGGGAAGGGGATAATTTTCGTGACGAATGTAAACCAAACCTATGGTTTGGTCAAAAATTAGGATTTTGCGTTAGAATTGCGCCTAAGGCTCGTTCGTTTTGTTGACAATGCTCGAGTACTATTTGTACACTCCGCTTGTCAAAAAACTGCACTTCGCCTTATCCATCAATTCTCTTCGCAAAATCTGTGTGCGATGTTTATTCATTTTGCTCATCAAATCGCTCTGCATGGCGTAAAGGTTCACGCCCATTTATGGACGGGGTTCTTCAATTTACTCTTCGTAGTAGGCTACAAAATTTACTCTTCGTACAAAATTACAAAATCAATATTTTACATTTTAAGACAAACTATATATATAAAATTTATAAGGTCACTAGGCCTTATCTTTTTTTGTATATAAATAATTTTAAGCAAAAATATTATCAAGAATATTATTAAAAACAATATCAAAACTATTCTCAAATATTTTCAAAACTATTCTCAAATATTTTCAAAACTATTCTCAAAACATTTATTAAAAATATTTCACTAAATATATTTTAATTAAAACTATATTTTTAATACATATATAATAAGAAGAGAAGTATAATTATGAAAAAATGCATTTTTGTAAAGTTTATGTTAAGATTGTGTTAAATTTTCGCAATTTAATTCACTTAATTCAATTAAAATGCAAAAAACGCATAATTATGTGGTATAATAATTATGAACGTTTATAAATAAATAATTTATATATAGACATTAAACATAGACTTTAAATATAGGGGGAGAAAGCATGAAGAAGAATTTTATTTTTAAAAGAGTATTAACATTAGTACTAGCGGTGATGATGCTAGTGACGGCTGCGCCTGTGAATTTACTGGCAGAGCCTGGAGGTGCAAGTGGCTCTAAAAAACCTTATGAGATTGTCTTCGACGACAAATCCGTTGTGCGTATGGAGGATTATCTCAATAAGAGCGATAAAGATGGCTTAGCAATAAATCCAGCAAAGCTTAAAGAGGGACAAACAGCTGCTGAGCTAATTAAAAATCCAGCTCAGCCTGATATTTATACTATGCGTGCTGATTATAAGGTTAAGCGTGGTAACGACTATGTTATCAACTATCAACCATATATTGTGAGTGTTGGAGAAGATATACCTGATCCAGATAAAGATAAAGTATCAAAAATAGGCTGGACTGAGTTGCCAGAGCTAGATGGTTACACTAAACCTACACCAAGATTCAACGTAGAATATGGCTTTATTAAGAAAGAAGTTTTAAATGGAAGCCAGTCAGGAAATTCAGAAGATAGTAAATATAAAAAGAAAAGCACAACTACTGAAATTCCTAACTATGGCATTAAACATGAGCTTGTTTGGCCTTTCAATTACGAACCAAAGAAAAATGAAATACAAGTAATACATGTTTTTCAACACCTTTATGATAACCAAAAATACGGCATAGGCGAAGAAGAAGAGGGTCTTAATAAAGAGCAGAAAGAAGAACTAGGTATTAAGGACGATATTTATAGAAAGCAATATGGCTATACAGGTGAGACAATATCGATAAACCCTGTAGAAGAAAAACTTATGAAGGGTTATGAGCCAGAAGTTAATGAGTTTAGAGTTCAAATACCAGAAAGTACTGAAAACTTTGTAATAAAATTGCGCTACAATCGTAAGCACTACAACATTAACTACAATACAAAAGGCGGTACTGAAATTCCAGTTCGTACTCTTTATTATGAACAAGAAATCCCTAAGATAGATTCTAAAGAAGTACCTCGTAAAATCGGATCAGACCTTATAGGATGGAAACCATCTTGCGACCTAATTGGACGTATTGGTAACACAAAAACAGTTTTTAAGGCCAACGAAATAATAAGAGACTCAGATAACAATCCTATAGTCGATTTTAGCAATATATATTATGAAACAGATAATTTAGGTGAATTTAAAAGAAAAGATGGCAAGAACGTAGAAAAAATAAGTTCAGATATTATAAAGCTATTTATGCCTGCCGAAGACGTTACTTTCACAGCAGAGTGGAAGGACAAAGAAAAAGCAAACTACGCGGTACAATTCTGGGCAGAAAAGGCAGACCACGCAGACGGTGCTTCTCTTTTAGAAAAATACGAATACATGGGAACTCGTGTATATAAAGACCATCCTGTTAAAGTGCTTAAAGAAGGCAAATGGGTAGGATTTAGCCCAAACTTAGATGAAGAGCCTGTTAAGGACATTGTTTTTCCTGACCTTGATAAAGCTCGTCTAGAAAAGATATGGAATGGCGCTAAATTTAATCGTGGCAAAAATCTTTACCTAAACAAATTCTATGTATACAATAAAACACTAACTCATAAAGAAAATGCAGACCCTGAAGATACAAGTATTACAAAGTCTATATCTTCGACAGGTCAAACGGTATACAATATCTACTACGACAGGCAAGTCTACGACCTATACTTTACGAAGTCTAATGCACAACCTGATAAAAATACTATCTACCCAGAAATATGGGGCTATGACCCTGTAAAGGAAGAGGCAGTTATGCTAGGCGGTCCTGGCAATCCATACCACTACAAGGCTAGATTTAATGAGATGATGTATAAGTGGCCTAACGATGCTAAGCAAACCAAGGGCTTTACGCCGGGCTATCAATCTTTTGGCTGGGGACCAAACTATACTCAGGCAAACTGGCCAGTTCACTTGGACACACCTCCTTATCGATTGAACGCAGATGAGTTCCTTGACATGGCAAACTATACTAACTGGGGCGGCTATGTTAATAAGATAGATGCTGGCAAAGGTAGAATAATAAAGGCCAAAGACTTTACAACCCTTTCCTTTGGTATAAAACAAGACGAGCCATCTATCCCTCACCACATGGACTTTTGGATGGACGGCTTTAAGTCAGGAGAAACCATCATCCGCTACGACCTTGTAAGAACCAAGGCGGACACCGCCGGTCTGGACTATGGCCACAAATACCCGATAGTTACAGGCTTTACACCTCGTGACTATGATCCGAAAAACCCTCAAAGCGCATGGCCAGTTATCAGAGAGGGAAGCGAGGAACATGGCCGTGTGAACGAAGATGAAATTGGTGACCTAAACGACGAGCGTGATGATATCACCCCTAACAATAGTGGGACATACTATAACAACCAAGGTGTTAAACTTCCTATAGGCCAGCTAGACTTTATAGCACACTTTTTTAGCGATTCCGATGAATTTGGCGACGTAAAGGAAGGTGGTCAAGAATTTGAACAAAACGGCTACTTACGCTTCTTCTACAAGCGTAACAAGTACCCGCTAAGATTTAACTACGACCCAACAATAACAAAGGATGACAGTGAGTTTAACGATACAAATCAATTAATGACTTTCTACGAATTTCCTCTAAAGGCACTAAGCCCAGATGTAGATACAAAAAATGAGTACAAAAAAGCAGGTACTGAAGAAGGCCTAAAAAACTTAATAGATAATCCAATTAATTTACAAACATTAGGCCTTACAGAGCTTATTCAAACAGATCCTAAAGATGGCAAGTTAAAAGTCAAAAGACCAGACAATATCTCAGAGCAGATGGTATTTAAGGGCTGGGCGCTTGACCCTGCCGGAACAAAGCTTATCTGGGAGAACGATACGGAAAGGATGCCTTCTCATGCGGTAAATCTTTATGCTAAGTGGGGCGACCCAGACTATCAATGGAGGGTAACTATAGATCCAAACTTAGAAAGAGATAAGGGAAGTCTTGCAAATATTAGTGCAGATAGTCTTACTACTGAAAAGAGAATCATACAAGTTGGAGACATTGGACAAGAAGAAAAAATATCTTTCCCTAAAAAAGAAGCTAACGAAGGCAAGAAGCAAGTCTTTACAGTAATTCACAAACAAAAGCTTAATGAATTACCAAAGCCAGAAAGAAAAGGCTACGACTTTATGGGTTGGGAGATAGTTCGTTTCAAAAAGAACTCAAAGGGCGAGTACACAAATGATGTTGACGACTATTACCGCAAAACTTATAAAGTTCCAGAGCTATACACTTTTGGCAACGACGTTGTATCGGACATATATTTAAAAGCAATTTGGGTTAAAAACGAATTTGTCGATGTTAATATATTCCACCACTTCTTAGATAAAAATTATATAGAAGATAAAGAGAAATTAGAAAAACAAACTGATGCAAATAAAAGGACTGGCTCAGACGTTACAGCAGTGGCTAGCCGTCAAAGCAAGAAGTGGTATCTTGCTCCAGATGAAGAATTAAGAGAACATAATGTATCGGACTATATAGAATATACAAAGCTAAAAGATAATAATGGAAACTTTAGAAAGAACACATACAATCAATATATTAAGGTAGGGCCAGAAAAAGTTAAAGACCCAAAAGATCCAAACGAAGAAATTTTAAACCCTAATAACAATTTTCATTTCTACTATAGACCATTTAGACAAAGAGAGTACACTGTTAAGTATATTGACGAAAGAGCAATTGAAAAGCTTAAAACAGCTAAAAATGAACAAAAGGATGACATAATTAATAAATATGCCATAATTACTGATGAAAAAGTTGTCAATGGTAATCGCTACACTGACGCAAGAAACTATAGACCAATACCAGGCTGGAAGCTTGTAAGCGCACCGCAACAACAACTATTCTTCGATGTAGATGAAGCTACAAATGAATTTTTAGGCATCAATGGCACTAGAAAGAAATATATTACCTTTATATATAAGGACGTAAGAGTTATTGAAACTACAGAGGACGCTCCAGTACCAGATGGCTACGTAAGAGTAACCTTCAAAGCAGACAGGGGCGGCGTATTTAAGAATAAAGACGGAAAAGAGGTTAAAGAGCTTTACTACGATGTAATCAAAGGCTTAAGATCAGACTTACTTCCAGTTCCAAGAGATTTTGTTGAAGATGACAAAAAAGAAGAAGGCAAATTCTATATCACACCAGAAACTGGAAAGAACTTTATTAAGTGGGATAAGTCTCAATTACTAAATAAAGATACAGTCATCGAACAAAATTATACTTTCACAGCTTATTTTGATTGGTCAGAATTAGATGCGGACGCAAGTGGTTTAGTATGTACAGAGTCTTTCGATGATGAAAAAGCTACAAGCTCAAAAGATTGGTCCAATATATTTGCACCAAGTATCAAAGAATTAAAGAAAAAGCTTATTTTAACGAAAGATGATAAAAAGATAGAAAAAATTGATGATTATGATAAATATGTCATTATAGAATTTAAAGATGAAAATGGAGAAAAATTAGAAACTGACGAGGAAGTTTTAAAATTACTAAACGAAAAACGTAAAGAAGACAAAGACGAGCTAGTTCGCAATACAAATATTAAAGCACTTGTTAAGTTTAAAGATAAAAAATTAAATAATATAGAAAAAGAACTTAAAGATATTGAAGAAAATATTAAAAAAGTTAAAGAAGAGATAAAAACGCTTAATGAGGCAGCAGCACCAAATCAAGAAGAGATTTCAAAGAAAGAAGCTGAATTAGCAAAGCTTGAAACAAATAAAACTGATAAGGATTCAGCAATTGAAAAGTATAAGTCTTCATTGAGTACACAAGAGCTTATTATACCAGTAAAAGTTTACAAAAACCGCTACGAAGCTTTAACTACAGGAGAAAAACCATTATTCTTAAGAGAAGCGGAGGAAAAAACTGCCGAAGATGGCGGCTTAAAAGAAATTCTTAAAGATACTGTTTCTAAAGCTTATGTAAAAGTTACTGTTGCACCTACTGGTGATTTGAAATCAAAGGATAATAAGGTTTACTATGTCAATCCAAAAGCTTGGGTAGAAATACCAAAAGTTGATACCAGCGATAATGTTAAATTTACTAACTGGAAAGCAGATAAGGATGCTCAAAACGAAAAAGGCGTATTTGATTTTGATAAACGTCACAAGTTTACAGAAGATACAATAATTAAACCGGAATTCACAGAAAACGTAATACCACAAACAGGTACAGAAAAACCAACTAACGTACCGAAAGACTTCGTAAGAGTAGAATTTGTAACTACAAAAAATGGTACTATGAGCGGAACTAAAATATTCTGGGTTAAAAAAGATTTTGATCTTACTATACCGGTTACTGATCCTATTGGTATAGGCTACTTTACATTCAAAGAGTGGAAGATAGGCGCAAATGCCGAGGGAGATGTATATAAGCCAAATGAAGCGAGAAAGTTCACTGCGGATACAACTATAACAGCGACTTATGATGAAGCTCAAAATATAGTAAGTTATAATCCAAAGGAACCAATAACAAGACCAGAAGGATATATAAGAATTAGTTTTGAAGCTGACAATGGAATTACGCTTACTGAGTCAAAGGCATATTATGTGAAGAAAAATGCAAAAGACGAGCAAGGAAACTCTATAAAACTTGCGAACACTGAACTACTTAAGCCAAACTATAAAGTGGATCTTGGATATAAGTTTATCGGATGGAATCCAGATGACAATACATTGATAGGCGAAAACGACATAGTAGTAACAGCAAAATCTACAGCTATAGAAGATGTAATTGAAAAAATTAATACAAGTGATATAGCACCGACTGGATATAAAACAGTTATATTCAAGGCTGGAGATAACGGAACTGTAAGTGAAAAAACATATTTTGTTAACCCTAATAAGTATATCACGCTAAAGGCACCGACTGATGCAAAGGGTAATATAGGTTATGAGTTTGCATCATGGAGCAAAGATGCAACAATACCAACACAGTATAAAAAGGAAGAAACTGTGATACTAGCACACTTTAACCCAATAGATGCAGTATCTACAGTTAAAAAGGATGGTTATAATGAGGTTACTTTTGTAATAAGTAGCGCTGGTGGCAAAATCCCTGACGGAGAAACTATTACTTATTATGTTAACCCTAATGTAAAGGTAAAACTTAATCCGCCAAAGACAGTGGCAGATATTGGATATGTTTTTGGTACTTGGGCACCTGATCCTGTTGTAGAAAAAAATTACACACAAGCTAAAACAGAAATTAAGGGTACATTTACAAAACTTGCTGATATCATAGCTAAAGAAGGTGCTAGTGGAGAAAACTCTAAACCAGCAGGCTATGTAACAGTTACTTTTGACCAAGGAGAACACGCAAAGGAAATAAGTGGTAAGACTATTTACTATGTCAATCCAAATGCAAATAAAACATTAGCTGATATTAAAAAACCTACAATTACAGCAGAGACTGGCTGGAAGCAAAAAGCTAATACGGATGCATGGAGCGTGCCTGACACAAAAGAAATAAAAGATAATATAACTGTTACTGCAAACTACGATGCACTTCCTGATGTTGATGAAAGTACAAAATATGAAGGCTACATCGAAGTTAAATTTGTTACAACAGAAAAAGGAACGATTGAAGGCAGCACTGAAACTGAAAAGACAGTTTATGTAAATCCAAATAAAGCAGTAGCACTTGCTGCATATGCACCTAAAATAAAAGCTAATGCTCAATATGAATTTTCATCTTGGGATACAGATTTAACAAAGCAAACAGTTTATAAAAATGGAGATAAGATTACAGCACAGTACAATGATAAGGACGCTATATCAAAAACTACAAAACCAGGATATATAAAAGTTGAATTCAAGACAGATGCTAATGGAGAGTTAAGTGGCGACACTAAACTTTGGGTAAACCCAGGAGTAGATCTTACAATTCCAGCACCTACTGTTAAACCTAAGGTCGGATACGAGTTTGAAAAGTGGGACAAAGACTTAAAAGTTAAATTGCCAGTTAACTCGCAAACTTATGTAATAAATGCTAAATACACTAAGCTGAAAGACCTATATACTGGTGATCAAGCTAAGCCAGAGGGTTACAAGACAGTTACTTTCGTATCTGATGCAAATGGTAGTTTATCAGGCACATTGGTGTACTATGTAAACCCTGAAGAAGAAGTCGACTTTACAAGTATAGTTGGTCAATCAATAACAAAGACGGCAAACACTGGTTATACAGCTGATGGTGGCACATGGACCAGCGATAATGGTGAAAAATTAAAAGATACTTTCAATAATGACACTATCTTCACATATACTTTTAATAAGATAGGAGACATCATAAAAGTAGATACGGGCACTGTAAAACCAGAAGGCTACGCTACACTTACATTCAAAGCAGATGCCAATGGCAAGCTTGAGGGTAACGTAGACGAAATAAAATACTATGTAAACCCTAAGGCGAATGTTAAGATAGTAGATAGTGTTACAGGAGCTAAACAAATTGCTGTACCTAAAACTATAGCTAGTGCCAACTATGATTTTGGAGTTTGGATTCCAAGTATCGACTATGATAACTTTATAAGTGGTGATTTAAACTATACTGCGACATTCACAACTAGCAAAGTTACTTTAACTTACAATAAAGGTATAGGCGAAGGAAGTGTACCAGAGCCAGTTAAAGTGCCTTACAACACTAGCATACGCTTTGCAACATCACAAGGCTTGAGTAGAACAGACTACACATTCGATGGATGGTTAGTAGATGGCAAAAAATATAAAGCTGGTCAAGAATTTACTCTAATAAAAAATACAGAGGCAGTCGCTAAATGGGTTAAAGATCCAGAAGTTATTAAGTTTAACTCTGAGGACCCAAAAGCTAGACCAAATAACAGCTATGTAAAGGTAAGCTTTGTATCGGACGACGGTTTATTCCTTGAAAAACTTAACTCTTACTATGTAAAGAAAAATTCTGGTTTATATTTAAGCAACGAAGCTATAAGAGCGCCAGAGATAAAAGCCAAAATTGGATACAAATCACTTGGTTGGGATCATACTCTAAGAGAAGAGATAAAAGGTGATGATATAGTTATCAAAGCAAGCTCAAAACCACTAGAGTCAGTCATCCCAGCGACAGATGGCAGCGGTAATACTCTTACTAAGCCAGAAGGCTACAAGACAGTTAAGTTTGTGGCAGGAGTAAAAGGTGAGTTATTAGAAAATAATAAAAAGATTGAAGAAAAGACTTACTATGTCAATCCAAATACTAATATAAGACTTACACCTCCAAATACAAGAGGAGAACTTGGTTATACTTTTGCTTCTTGGGACAAAGACGCTACTATACCAAGAGTTTACGTAGACGAATTAACAACTATCACAGCATCTTTCAACGAAATGGGTGCAGTATTAAAAGAAGAAAAGCCTGGCTATGTAAAAGTTACTTTTGAAATAAGTGGCGAAGGAGGCAAAATTGCTAGTGGCGAAACTACTGAATACTACGTAGACCCAAGCCGTGAAGTAAGTATCGATCCGCCGCAAACAAAGGCAGAGCTAGGATACGAATTTGATAAATGGAATCCAGATACTACAGCTAAGAAAAAGTATACAGTTAATACTACAGTTAAAGGTAGTTTCAAGCCAATAGAGGCGGTAATTCCTTCAACTGATGCAAATGGCAAGCCAAACGCAAAACCAGAAGGCTACGTAACAGTTACTTTTGACAAGGGCGAACACGGCTCTATGACAGGACAAAAACTTTACTATGTCAATCCAAATGCAGGCAAAACATTAGCCAATATTACAAAACCTACAATTAAGGCACATGTTGGATATAAATTTAATAATTGGGACACTGCTGACGATACTCCAATAAATGATAATTTATTTGTTATCGCAGATTACACTAAACTTGACGACGTTATACCAAAGACAAGAGAAGACGAAACAGAAAAACCAGAAGGCTATATAAGTGTTAAATTCTTAACAACTGGCAGTGGCAAGATAATTGGCACACAAAAAACAGAAAAAATTGTTTATGTAAATCCAAATAAGGCGGTAGTTTTAGAAAACCAAGCACCAGAAGTAAGTCCTAATACAGGATTTGCATTCGCTGGATGGGACACATCTATACACAAGGCAATTCAGTACAAAGATAATGACGAGATTGAAGCTATATACAACAAAGAAGCGAACATCTCAATTAATGAAAAGCCAGGTTATGTAAAAGTTGTCTTTAACGAGGGAGAAAGTGGCGAATTAAAAGGAACTACAGAATACTGGGTAAAACCAGGCGTTACTGTCACAGTTCCAGCGCCAAAAGTTAAGCCAAATACTGGATATAAATTTGACGAATGGGACAAAAACAGATGCGTTCATCTAGAGGCTGGTGCGAAGACATACACAATCACTGCTAAATACGAGACTATAGACGATATAGTTGCAGGCGACCAAGACCAGCCAGCTGGCTACAATAAAGTTATATTCACAACTGATGGCACTGGTAGATTAAGTGGAACAAGAATTTTCTACGTTAATCCAGAAAAAGAACTTGATTTAAACGCAAAAGCTAATGCTTTGATTAAACTTCCTAAAGTAGGCTACACAAACGATGGAGCAAATTGGGAACCTACTATAGAAGCTAATAAAAAATACACAGACGAAAAGACAACTTATACATTTAAATTTACAGAATTAAAGGATGTCGAAAAAGAATATCATCCAGGTTATGTAAAGGTAGAGTTTGTAGCTGGAGACAACGGATTTATTAAAGGTGGAAACAAAACTTATTATGTAAATCCAAATAAGAATGTCCAAATCGGTTCTAAAGAAATACCTATACCTGAAACTGGAGAAAATGACAACTTTAAATTTGATAAGTGGGTGCCTAGTTTTGAAGAAGGCGATGTAATAAATAGCGATAGAAAATATGTCGCACAATTCAAAGCGTCATTAGTAACTCTAACTTATAATCTAAATGGAGCGACAAGCGGCAAAACACCAAGCGACGTCGTAATGCCTTACGGAACAGTTATTAATATGGCCTCAAATGAAGGTATCACAAAAGATTATCATACATTTACAGGCTGGAAGATAGGCGATAAAATTTATAGACCGGGAGAAGAATACACATTAACAGGCGATGTTACAGCTTATGCTAATTGGCAAGAAGATGCAAACATTATCCCTTATGATCCAGAAAACCCTATAACTAGACCAGACGGTTTTGCAAGAGTTACTTTCGTGGCAGATGAAGGTTTATCTCTAAGCGGCGTAAAATATTACTATGTAAGAAAAGGCATAGGAGTAAGGCTTGACAACGATAGTATAGCTAGGCCAACTAGAGAGGCAGCTCTTGGTTATGAACTTGACGGCTGGGATAAGCCTGACACTACAGTAATTAATTCGGACATGGTCGTTACTGCGAAGTCTAAAAAATTAGACGATGTAATCGACAGTGACGAAAGAAGCAAGCCAGAAGGCTATGTAGAAGTTAAGTTTGAGCATGAAAGTAACGGCAGAATTTTTAATGGCAACAAAACTTACTACGTTAACCCTAGTAAATATGTAACTATAACTCCTCCTACAACTGTGGCTAGCAGAGGATACGAGTTTGGCGCTTGGTCTCAAGACGCTACAGTGCCTACAGTTTATAAAACAGACACAACAATTACAGCAAAGTTTAATAAATTAAACATAGTAATTCCAAAGACAAAGAAAGACGAGTCCGAAAAACCTAAGGACTACGTAAGTGTTACTTTTGAAATAAATGGAGTCGGAGGAAAAATATCAGACGGCGAAACTATCACTTACTTTGTAAACCCTGGTAACTCAGTATTTATTAACCCACCAAAAACAAGTGCAGAAACTGGTTACAAGTTTGCTACTTGGGACCAAGATACTACAGCTAAGAAAAAGTATAAAGTTAATACTACAGTTAAAGGTAGTTTCGAGCCAATAAAGGCGATAATTCCTTCAACTGATGCAAGTGGCAATGCAAACGCAAAACCAGAAGGCTATGTAGAACTTGAGTTCTTAAAAGGTGATAATGGTAAGCTAAAAGGACAAAAAGTTTACTATGTAAATCCAAATGCTAATCAAAAGGTAGGAGATTTAACAGCACCGACAATTGACCCAGATATTGGTTTTGATATTGCTGATATAGATTGGGAAATACTAGGAGCGCCAGAACCTACTGGTAACTATAAAGATGAAAAAATTAATAAAAATTTAACACTAAAAGCTAAGTATAAAAAATTAGACGATGTAATGGACCAAAGCAAATTACCTGGAGGCAAGGTACCAAATGGCTACATCACAGTTAGCTTCTCTACAGAAACAAATGGCAAGATAAAGGATAAAGACAAAACAGAAAAAATTGTTTATGTAAATCCAAATAAAGCAGTGGTCTTAGCTGGCCAAGCACCAGAAGTAAGTCCTAACACAGGATATGATTTTGCTGGCTGGGACACACAAATTACTAAGAATATACAATACAAAGCTGGAGACGTAATTAAGGCTTTATTTAATGAGACAAAAGATATTAGTCCTATTCCAATAAAGGGCTATGTAAAAGTTACATTTGCTAAGGGAGACCATGGCAAATTAAGTGAAGAAAAAACTTATTATGTAAATCCTAATAAAGAAGTAACAATACCTGCGCCTACTGTTAAAGCAAATACTGGCTACAAACAAAAAACTGGTAGAGACGCTTGGGACAGTGCTTTAACTCAAAAGTTTACTAAAAACACAACAATTACAGCGCTATATGATAAGCTTGAGAATATAATTCCAGAAGACCAAGAAAAACCAGATGGATATGTTGAAGTTAATTTTGTAGCTGATCATGGAACATTATCAGGAACAAAAACTTACTATGTAAATCCTAACGAAATAGTAGATTTAACTAGCGCAGCTAATGGTCTTGCTAAAGAGCCTAACGTTGGCTATAAGGCAGAAGGAACTTGGGGCGAATCACTAGAAGGTAAATTCAGCGGTGAAAAAACTTTCACATTTACATTTAATAAAGAAGAAAAAGTAATTCCAGTAGCTGATGGCGTTAAAAGACCTAAGGGCTATGTAAAAGTTACATTTATCCCAACAGACAAGGCAGATAGCAAAAATACAGCCTTCTATGTTAATCCAAACTACGATGCTACATTTACAGGCTTTAAAGACCCAGAAGGAAGAGAAATTATAGACAGCGATAAAAACAAAACAACTTATACTTTCGATAAGTGGACTGTAACAAAAGGCGTTGTAGCTACTTGGAAAAAAGTTTCTGAAATCAATTATAAGTTTACGCAAGATACTGATATCACTGCAACTTATACAAAATATGTAGAACCAAGTAACTTGCCAAGAGCTAAGAAAGGCGTCGTAACAACTATAGGCGTAATGCCAAAGCCAGAAGATTTAATTGCAAACAAATATACTGACGATGTTGTTGATGGCATTAAGTTACCTAATGATGTAAGTTTCTCATACGAAGAAAAACCTAATGTAGATGAGGCTGGCGCTACTATTGCTAAAGTTAAAGTTACTTACCCAAGTGGCAAGACTGAAGTAGTAAGTGTGGGAGTAAAAGTAGTTGGCGATGTAGAGGAACAAATAGATCCAAAAAAACCACCACTTGTACCAAAAGATTATGTAAAAGTAGTATTTGACCCAACAAAAGAGGCAACAGATCAAACTAAAGATGAACAAGTGTTCTGGGTTAAAAAGGATAAGGAAGTAAAAATAACTGGCATAAAAGAGCCAGTAGGTAAAAACAAAAATATTAAGGGAGTTATTAAGCCAAACGCTTTTCTTAAGTGGCAATTGAAAGATGGCACTTCAGTAAAAGATTATACTGAAAAAACAGAAATAACTGACACATTCACTAAAGACGAAACAATAATAACTGCAATTTACGAAGTTATAGAAAATGTTAAGCCACAAGCCAAAGGCGATCAAGTTTTAGCAATGGGCTCAAAGCCAAGTCCAGAAGACTTCATTGATAACCTTTACGACTACAAAGACCCTAATAATAAAGACAATTTACCAAATGGAACACAATTTGAATTTGTTTCAGGAAATGAACCTGATACAAGTACAGCTGGGAAAGGCAAGACTGTAAAAATTAAAGTAACTTATCCAAATAATGAAACAAAAACTATTGATGTAAGTTACGATGTAAGTAAAGACGTTATTGAACAAACTGACCCAACTATAACACCAGTTGTTCCTAAGGGCTTTGTGAAAGTTACAGTTGATACTACGAATAAAGCCACAGAAGATACTAGATTTATAAGAACATTCTGGGTTGATCCTTCAAAAGTAGTTACTATACCAGTTGACGAGCCAATTGGAGTAGTCGCAAAAGATTCAAACGGCAATATCATAAAAGACGCTTCAGGAAAAGATGTTAATTGGAAGTTCAAAGGCTGGAAGTCAAGTGAACAATCATCAAGAACTTGGGACGGAGAAATAAAAGCAAGATTCACATACGAAACTACAATCACAGCACAATACGAAAGCATAATTCCTGAACCATCAGTAGAAGCTAAATTAGTAGAAACTTATGTAGGAAAAGAACCTAATGAATATGATTATAAAGATGCAATCAAAATGATGCTTAATATGACTGAACTTTCATTTGATAAAAATGTTGAAAAGATTGAAATCACTAAACAACCCGAGGTTAGTGAAGCTGGTATGAGCCAAGCAAGAATTAAGATAAACTTTAACAATGGAAAATCTAAAGAAATTACGGTACCAGTAAAAGTACACGAACTTCTTTATCCAGCAGATACGAACGGCAAAAAGACAGCTGAAATATCTAATGATTACGTAAAAGTTACAGTTGATCCAACCTTATTAAACGAAGAACCACAAATTCAAATCTACTATGTAAATCCTTACGTAGACGTAGTTATACCACTTCCAATAATTCGTCCAATAAACGATGCAAAATTCGTAAACTGGATTATAGACGAAGACCCTAATGCGTCTTATTATGGAGAAACTCGTAGATTTGAAGAAGATACAAGAATTACCGCCCAATACGATAAAGCGGCTCCTCCAACACCTGAAGTTGAGTTAATAACTGTAAATCAAGGCGACTATGTAGATGCGAACACATATATTGACCATATCAAAGGTTTACCAAAAGGAATAAGTGTAGAATTTTTAAGAGTTATTACTGAACCAGATACAAGCAGAGCTGGAGATACTGTGGCATTCTTAGAAGTTCTATACAGTAACGGAGAAAGGGGCAAGATTGCGGTTCCTGTTAGGGTTCTACCAAGGCATGAGCCAGATCCACGTCCAAGTGAACCACAAATCATTTACAGAGACAGAATCGTTGAAAAAGAAAAGATAGTCGAAAAGATTGTTAAGATCAAAGACAACGAAAGACTTAAGGAACTAAGATACATGCAAGGCTTTAACGGCAAGTTTAGACCATATGACGGTCTAAGAAGGTCTGAAGCTGCTCAAATCTTAGCGAACGCTCTTAAGGCTGACGGCTACGCTTACGATCCATTCTACCCTATAAGCTACACAGACATTGGTGACACTTGGTACACTGAAGCTGTTAGAATAGTTTCTCAAGCGGGTGTTTTCCAAGGATATAGCGATGGTACTTTCAAACCAGAAGGTAAGATCACTAGAGCGGAATGGGTGGCAACGCTTAGAAGGTTCCAAGACTTAAAGAAGGTTAGTGGCAACGACATGGGCTTAAGCATGGGCCACTGGGCTACTGAAGAGATAGAAGCAGCATATCAAGCTGGCTGGCTAGATGTATACACATCAGGCATAGCATACTTCGATGCGAACGCTCCTATCACTAGACAAGAAGTAGCGGCTGTATCTAACAAGGCTTTCGACAGAGTTCTTGACAAGGCTTATCTAAAGAGAAATGTTAATAATATGATACATTACAAAGACATCAATCCAAGCATGCCTCTATATGAAGACATCTTATGTGCAAGTAACACATTATTGACAGATGGCAGATACTATAAGGCAAATGCTATAGATATGGACGCTCTAACATTTAACATTATTACGGATGACTTGTTAATATATCAAAAGAAATTCCAATTCTTTACTGAAAGATAAGCTTAAACAATAGAATAAACTATATTTATAGAAGAGTGCATATCGGATGATATGCACTCTTCTTTTGCCTTTCGCATTCGATTGGCAATGTATGATTTACAAAGAGACGTAACGAAGTGTACATATCTTTGATGAAACTTACATCCAAGCTTGCCTCGAAGTGCCATTTCGCGAGAGTCTCATATTTTATCTAAGAAATTGATATAGCGAAATTAACTCAATAAAGTATTAAGTCAAATAAAAGACGTATATCATTAAGATATGCGTCTTTTTGGTGCTTCAAACTAGATAATTATTTACAAGTGTGTGAAGCTTTTCTATATGCAAAATTATTAAATTATTTATCTTGTAATTAGCAAAATATATTCACAAGAAAATAGGTGCCATCTTTTTTAGGTGGCACCTACGGTGTAAACTAATTATTAAGCTGTATAATATAGTGTGTGTTTAACTATTTCGAAGTTGTTCCAGCTATTGTCCTAACTATGCTTAGTACTTCTTCGTTTGAGTTAAAGTAGCTTAAGTTTGTTATATTGCCATCTTTATCAAGATACATTAGGCAAGGAACGTAGTTTGAGCTGATTAGGTTAAATAAGCTTCTTGCGTTGTAGTGGAAATATGGTAGCATTTGGCTTAAGCCAAGTCTGTTTAGTATGGATGTGATGCTTTGGCTGTCGCCGTTTGTCATCGCTTCTACCATGTTGAAGCTTGATTTATTGATGTTTACAAGGCTTCTCCAGCTTGCTTGACAGCCTCCACATGTTGGATAACCCATGGCAATGACTGTTGGGCGGCGTCCATCCATTAGTGAAGCGATAGTAACTGTTTGTCCTTGCATATTTATAAGTGTGTAATTAGAAACGTTTTTGCCGTATGCGTTTCTTAATTTGCCAAGTAGGTCGCCTGACTCTAAGTGATTAAACTCACCATTGTTATATCTGTCTTGATAGCTTAGTGAGTCTTTGTTTATAGGCTTATCTGGATCTTGGCTTCCAATTGTGAATGACTTTTCGGCTGTATACTCTGGTCTATCTGTCAATGATGCTTTTAATGTGAATTTTCCTTCTGGAACGTAGGAGTTTGTTGTAAATGTTAGCATTGCTTGTCCGTAGTAGTCTGTTTGTCTATCATAGTTATATGATTTTCCATCAGGATATTCGAATATGAATTTAACTCTTTCATTTTTAACTGCGTTTCCATTTTGGTCTTTCACTTCTAGAACCATTCTGATAACGTCGCCTTTTTTGAAATTATCTTTACCAAAGGAGATGTTTAAGTTATAATCAGCTTTTTTCTCTTCTTTCACTATTCTAAATGATTTTGTGACTTTTTTTGCTTTGTAATTATTTGAGATAAGTTCGATAGTAACTTCATGTTCGCCTTCTACGCTTGATTCATCGCTTGTGAAGTAAAGGTTTGTTTCGCCTGTATAAAGTGTTTTTCTATCGTATACGCCGTCTTTGTAAGCGCCGTTTGGGTACTTGATTGTGTATCTGATTGTATCTTGGTTGATGTTTTTACCTGCTAAATCTTGTAGTTTAGCTGTGATCTTAACTGTTTCACCACTTCTTATCTCTTCTTTATCAAAGTTTAGGCTAAGTTTAGCGTTGTACTCTTCTTCTGGCTCGTCACTTCCATCGACATTTAAGCCTAATGTTTTGTATAGTAAATCATATAAACCGTCTTTATCAAGTGCGCCAGCTATATTTACTAATCTTCCGTTTTCATCTAGTATAACTGTATTTGGTGTTGTTAAGAAACCAAGGCGTGATGCCCAGATCTTTTCGTCTGCATCGTAGAATATATGGTTTTTAAAGTGTTCGATATTTAATTCTTTCAAAACGTTATTGGCAAAATTAACTGTTGACTTAACATCTTCTTCAACTGAAGTAACTATCTCAATGAAATTATATTTTTCGTGTGCAAGTGGTGCCATAGCCTTCCACATTTCTACACAGGCTCCGCATCCTGGGTAACCAAAGACTAAAACTGTTTTCTTATTAGGGTCTATAAGGTCTGAAATTCTGTGATCTTTTAAGTTTTCATCTTTTACATAATATTGAAGTATGTTCTTGCCATAATGTTTTTGTAGTGCTTCGTATTCAAAATCACTTGTTTTTAAGTGCTTGTATTGGCCAGATGCTTTTCTTTCTTCATAAGATGTGAATTCTTTTGCATTTGCATCTACACTAAAGATGGCAAGACCATTTGCATTTTTGAAGTCGTTGTAGCTAGCCTTTGCTTCTACTGTGTATTTGCCAAGCTTTGCTGGAGCTGTGAAATTAACTGTGAACTCACCAGTATTGCCTGATTGAACAGTTTTTCTATCGATAGATTTGCCATTGTCATCAAGTAAGACTAAATCGATATTTGCTTTTCTTACGCCGTTAGCATCAAGGTCAGTAACTTTTGCGTTTAAAACAACATTTTCGCCAGGAGTGTATGCTGATTTTTCTGCGCCAATGTTTAAATCAAGCGCTTTATCGTATTCAGGGAAGACTGATGGACGATTTTCTCTAAGCCACTTAGTCATACCGCCGTTCATCCAATAAATCTTAGTAAAGCCAAGCTTTTTCATAATCTCAGCAGTAGCGCCTGAACGAACTTGTGTCCTGCAGTATAATAGGTAAGTTTTGTTCTTATCTAGTGTTTTTATAAAATCTTCATGATCTTTTTGGTAATAATCGTGGTGTATGCAGCCATCGATGTGAGATTCGTTGTATTCAGCCTTTGTTCTTGCGTCAAATATAACGAAGTTTTCATTGCCTTTATTTTCTTCGATAAGTTTTTGAGCCTCATCAGTCTCTATCATCTTGTAGATAGTTTCTTCAGGTATAACTGGGTCTACTGGATCGATAGGCTTTTTGTCGCCGAAAATAATTTTGTATTCAACTAAGGCGCCCTCGTAGCCGTATTTGCTTGCGCTTGCCTTGATAGTGTATTCGCCTTCGCCCATTTCCTTAGTTGGAGTGATGTAAACTGTGGCTATACCATAATTATTAGTGTATTTTGTTAAATTGTACTTAAAGTTATTTGGACCACTTACTTCAATCTTAACAGGTAAATATCTTACACCATATTTTCTTTGGTCAAGAACTTTAATGTTTATCTCAGCTCTATCGCCTAATTTGTAGCTTTCACTATCTTTTTCGAAAGACATATCTAGGTGATAAGGGTTTTTGTATTTTTTAACTTCAAAGCTTGCTGTTCCAACGGCGTCTTTGTATTGAGCGCTCTTAGCTGTAACTTTAACAGTATAAGTGCCTTCAGCTCCTCCGTCTGGACTGTAGAAATAGTTTGCTCTGCCGTAGTAGTTAGTTCTGCCTGTGTTTTTATGAACAGCGCCACTTGCAGTTACTATCTCGATATCTAGGTCTACATTTCTTAAGTTTCTGCCGTTAGCAGTAGTTTTGATTGCTAGTTGAATTTTTTGGTTGTTCATGATTTCTTTTGACATAGGTTTTACCTCTACATCAAAACTTGGACGAGAATCTTCAACTGTAAATGTTAATTTATCAGTATTTGCTTTGTAAGTTCCGCCACTAACCTTGATATTGACAGTGTATTCGCCTGTAGCATAAATTTCATTGGCGCTAAAAGTAAATGTTGCGTTGCCATAGTAGTCAGAGTAAGCTGATTTATTTATGCTTTTTCCATCTGGAGCGATAAGTTCGATCTCAGTCGTTACATAGCGAAGATTTCTGTTTAGGTAGTCCTTTGAATTAACTGTTATACTTTGGCTATAGCCTTGCTTTATAGTCTTAGAGTATACAGATGATGATACTTTGATAATGTTTTTGTCATTATCATCATTATCGTTATTTTCATCATAAACAATTACGTGAGCTTTTTTATAAACACCGTTAGCAGTTTTAGCGATGATGTCGCACTCGCCCTTAGCTATGGCTTTTACGTAGCCGCCTTGAACTGTGGCAACTCTTGTGTTAGTGCTTGTCCAGTATATAGCTCTGTTTGTAGCATTACTTGGCTCAACGCTTGCTTTTATAGTACTTGTTTCATTAACTTTTAATTTAATATTTTCCTTATCTAAGATAATATTTTTTACTTCTACATTTTGAACGTCATCCAAAACATTTACAGTGAATGAATTTCTCTTGTAAGAGCCGTCAGTCGCTGTAGCAGTTACTGTTGCTGTTCCTTTTCTTAAAGCTCTTAAAACGCCGTTATTAACACTAACAATTCCGCTTGGATTAACAGAGTAGTTTAGATTTTTATTTGCAGCGTCCTGTGGCAAAACAGTTGGATTTATTTCATAAGTTTCTCCGACTTTAATATTTAGTGGATCTTCATTAAATTCAATTGAAGAAACTTTCTTATCATAAGATGGGGAAGAACCTGCTGGAACAGTCATAGCCTTTAAAGCGACGTTAGCATTGTATCTAACTTGAGTCATATCAGTCCATCTAGATCCGTCATAGGAGATGTAGGACTCGCCTCTATTTGCTCTTGCTCTTGATGAGTAGCCACTGATGTAGTTTTCAACAGGGATTGGATAGTTATATCCAGGAGTAGTTAGTTTAACTATTGGGGCAAAGTATTCACCGTTTGAAACATTAAACTTTCTTATAGGGACATTAACATAGCCAGCATAAGTCACAGTTCCTTCAGCAACTTTTACTCTGTTATTGAAAGAAACTTGTCCTCTGCCTTTAGTCATGTATATTTCATATCTTGCTCCGTTTGATGGAACGAAGAAACCAACTTGATAAACATCTTTATTAGCATTAACTGGACCGAAAACATTTGAGAAATAAGCGCTTTGACCATTGCCATAGGTGCTTGTCATACCTAAGTCGTCATAGTACCAAATCTCTTCGTTAGGAGTCATGTCCTTTAATTTAAAAATTGCATTGCTTCTGCCTGCAAAACCGTCATAATAAGAAACCCAATAATAACCGCCCATGTATTTCCAGTTTTGTCCCCAAGAGTTCTTGATTAACCAAGCGCCATCTCCTGGAGGAGTGATACCAAAGTTATAACGAGAGAAATTATCGTCCCAGCCAACTATGGCAACAGCGTGGTTAGCGTATCCATTGTAGCCTGGGTTGTATGAACCCATAGTTCTTGTATTTAAGTACGCTTCGTTACCGTTGACAGTTGTGTAAGCAGCGCCGTAGTCCATGATAGCTTGTTTTAATATATCAGTATCCCAGCCGCCTCTAACATCTGGTATATTCATGATCATATCAACATCTTTAACTCTTCTTAATCCTCTAGGAGAGTAAAAATCATAAGGTGAGTATGGTTCGTCTCTTTCTGCGATAGGACCAGAACCACGAGTTAAGTAGGCACTTGCTACTTGCCAAGTACCGCCTTGGTCTGGACCCCAGTCAAAGCCGTGAGTGTTTCTCATGTTCTTTTCACTAAAGTCATTGTACTCGGGCATCAAAACTGATTCAGCTGATGCAAATGATGCAAATGACCAGCAAGAACCGTTAGGTCCTTGATTCTTGACTGGAGTAACACGATTGTGTTCTCTTAAGTCATACTTTCTTGGCGCCGCTTGACGCTCTTTCCAAGGAGCAAACTCATCGCTCTTTTCAAGATTATAATTTGCATTGTAAAGCACAGGACTTACACGCAAACCATAAAACTTTTCGTCTTTGTTGTTTGACATTACCTTGTTGTACTCGGGATTGATAGGCGAGAAAGAGCCCTCGATCTCATCAGTAATTTCATCTTTGTTAACAAGATCTGCTGGATTTACTTGATCTACTAAAGGATCAGATATCTCTAAATCCTCAGCAAATGCTGTTACTGGTGTGACTAGTATTGTAAGCGCTAAAACAAAGCTTAAAATACCTTTAAGAAATTTTCTTTTCATTTACAAACCTCCCTTAGAAAAAAATGCATGAATAAACAAATAAGTTGCATCATTAAGACGTATACCAAAAACAATTGTACCGCGATAAACCGTCAACATTATACTGCTTATAATAATTGATTATAGCATAAAATACAGAAGATTTCAATGATTAAATCTATAGAAAATATTTATAAAAAAACTCGTATTATATAGAAAAATTTAATAATAAAACCTAAAAATTCATACTTTTGTAGTATTTTTCGGCAAAATTGAAAAAAATTTTGCAATTTATTTAAAAAACGATGCAAAATATATTATAATAAGTTAGGAAGTTTGGACTATTAGCTTAAGCTAATTGAAAAAATTTCTATAAAATTTGTTTACAATCACTTGTAAAAATATAAAGAGAGGAGAGGATATCAATGGGGAGTAAAAAGTTTAGAAACTTAGTTTTTCTTTTAGTTCTATGTTTAATATTGACTAGTAATCTTCCAAACATATCTAAGGCACAAGACTTTGAAGGCTTAGAATTTGATGACAATTATGAAGAAACAGTTTTAACGCCTGATGATAGCTCGGAAGATTCTTCTTTGCAAATAAGCGAGATCAATGAAGATTTTGGCGGAGAAGACTTAAGCGTTGCACCATTAAAGGTTGACACAAAGGCAACAGTTCCACAGCTAAGAACTAGATCTATGAGAGCAGCAAAGTTTTATCCCGCTAAATTCGACTTAAGACAAACAGGCATGGTATCTCCAGTTAAAGATCAAGGACAAAATGGTTCGTGCTGGGCATTCGCTACATATGGATCTATGGAATCTATATTATTAAGACAAAAGAAGGGCCTATACGATTTTAGTGAAAAACACTTAAGAAATATGCACGATTTTGACTGGTCTGCAGAAAAGGGTGGTAACCGTGATATGGCAGCTGCTTACTTAGCAAGTGGCAAGGGACCTATATCTGAAGAAGATGACCCTTATGATCCAGTTATAACTGTTTCAAAAAAGGACTTAAGAAGAGTTTTAGATATCGACAAAGTTATCTATCTTCCAGACGTAACAAACATAAACGAAATCGATAACATTAAATGGGCGATAAGTGAGTACGGTGGTGTTTATACTACTGTTAACTCTACATCTTACTATGAAAATAAAAATACAAACTCTATGTATAACCCAGGTCATGGATCTACTAACCACGCTGTAACTATAGTTGGTTGGGACGATAATTTCCCTGCAACAGGATTTACTCAAAACGCACCTGGTAATGGCGCTTGGATTTGTAAAAACTCTTGGGGCAATAAGTATATGGATGCTGGTTTTTACTATGTTTCATACTACGATGGCTTTATAGGCAAGAGCCCAACTGTGTTTATTCCAAAGAAAAAAGACTTAAGAGGTATCATTCATCAATATGATCCACTAGGAGCAACAAGATCTGTTGGATTTAAGGGCGAAGGCTACATGGCAAACATCTATACTGCTAAATACAAAGAACTTCTTCACGAAGTCGGTGTATTTAACGTTGCTAATCAAACTAGTTATGAGGTTTATGTAGTAAGACACATCGATAAAACATCTCAGCTATCAGATAACAGAGTAAAAGTTGCTGAAGGAAATATACTTTATCCAGGTTACTACAATATAGACATCACACCACAACAGCTTGATGAAGGCGAACAATTTGCTGTAGTTGTCTATATGAATTCACAAAGAGCTAAAAACAACACACCACTTGCCATCGAATCAAGAATTAGTGGTTACACATCTAAGGCTGCAGCTGCACCTGGTCAATCATTCTACTCAAAAACTGGTAGCGGTTGGAAGGACTTAACAGAAACTGTTGCTAATGCAAACTTCTGTATCAAGGCCATCACAACAACTGGTGATGAGGTTCCTGAAAAGGACTTAGCTGAGGTTGATGACTCAGGAAGCGATATAATCATAGACGGAAAAGTAAAATTAAGAGATATATCTTTTAATCAAGGCAGCCAAGGCGTTATCGAGATTGATAAAAAAGGTATACTTAGATACACTTTAGAGCCAGCTAATGCTGATGATGTTGAACTAGTTTTTGGAAGCATGGATAAAAAGGTAGCTGTATTTAAAGACGGCGGCATACTTTATCCAGTAGCACCTGGAAATACTAACGTCTTTATAAAAACTAAGGACGGCACTTTAGAGAAGAGATTTAACGTACAAGTAGTTAATCCAGGCATAAGAATTCCAGGCAGAGAAAAGATTGAAGTTTTAGGCGTTAACGATTATGTTCCTGAACCAGAACCAGAACCAGAAAAACCTGGCATTCCTGACGACAAAAAGCCTGACCCAATAAAACCAGAACTAGATCCAGACGTTGCTATATCATTATTTATGAATAGACAATCAGACGTTATAACAGAAGGAAAAACATTTAACATCGAGCCACTTGTTGGTACTTACCCAGCAACTGCTAAGAGAAACTTCATTTATTACTCGGATCATCCAAATGTTGTTGAAGCAAGACCAGACGGTATACTAGTTGCTAGAGGCGTTGGTTACTCAAACATAACTGTTATGACAGATAACGGACTAAAGACTACATTTAGAGCAAAAGTCATACCTGACTATGATAAGCAAGTTATTGAAATAACAAGTTTTACTAACTCAGAAAGAAGATCTGGTATCTTCAGATTATATGGCGAGGCAACAGTTGATGGCAAGCCATACAATGGAGCCGCTACAATCATAGTTAAAAGCGATGACAGAGTAAATGAAAGAAGAGTTTACTTTAACGCAGGAAAAGTAGTAGCTAAGTATCTTGGCGGAGACTTTGCTCTTTCAAGAAGTAAATTCGAAGCAACACTTAAGATAAGAAACCAAGAAAAGACTATAAGATTTGGCAAGTATGGTGAGATACTCGCAGAAGATTTAGAAGATATAAGAATCATAAGTCTTGAAAATACAGAGCGCCACTCAGGCATATTTAGAGTAAATGCTTATATAGAAGCCAATGGCAAACCATACACAGGCTATACAACATTAGAAGTAGAAGCACTTGATGGCAAGACAATCACATCAAAGCTTTGGGCTAAAGAAGGCTACATTGTAAGAGAGTTCACAGCTGGATCCTTTGGATCAGGTCATGATGATTTCGTAGCAAGACTTACAGTAGGAAGCGAAAGAAAAGAACTACACTTCTCTTATGACTTAACAAAACCCGCTTATGGAACTAATCCTGTAGTGAAGATACTATACTTTAGAAATTCAGCTACAAGAACATCAGCTAGATTCACACTTACAGCCGAAGCCATGGTAGACGGAAAACCTTTTGATGGATACGCTACTATAACAACAGAGGGAAACGGCCGTAAACTTACAGACATTGTTAAATTTACAGACGGTAAAGCTCAAATAGAGTACACAGCTGGCAAATTTGCTAACTGGAGAAAAGAATTCACTTCTACACTGAATATTTATGGTGAAGAAACATCCATTAAATATTCATATAATTAATATGATATAAGTGGCTTAGCCAATTATATAAATACATTAAGGGGAGGTTTACCTATGAAAAATTACAAGAATGTACTATCATTTGTCTTGGTATTGGCAATCTTAGTAACAGTATTTAGCCCTCTAGGCAGCGTAGTTAAAGCTGAATCCCAAAAGGATCAAGTTTTACTAGAAATTTCAGATTTAAAGGTCGATATTAAAAACGCCGTTCAAAGCGTTCAAGATATCGAGCCAAAGAATGCTGATGAAAAAGAACTTCTAGATAAGTATCATGAAGCTGCTAAAGACATCAACAGAGAGCTTGAAATAAGCGAAGAAAGAGTGTCAGGTGCTGTACAAGGCATCGCAGACGGATCAGTTTATGATCTAACAACAATTCCAGTAAGAATACAACTTCTTATTAGAATCGGTCGCGCTATAAGATTTGCAACTACTGAACTTTCAAACAAAGTAGTAGCTGCTCACACTAAGATTGCAGAATATATCTTAACAGGTATATTATATGTAGTTAATCCATTTGCAAGCGAAGGACAAATCGTTGAGTACATGGAAAAATTTGAAGCACTTCAACAAGAATTACTTCAATATCCAGATCTTAGACCTGAAGACATAGCAACTATCTACAAGAAAGCCGCTTTTAGCAGAGAGTTATCAGAAGCAAGAAGAGTTTATAACAGTCAAAACAGCGTGACTAAACAATTTAGAGCAAGACCACTTAAAGAAGCCATCGACAACGCTTCTAGAATGTGGTGGAGAATTGATGTAACTTGTGGAGAACTTGATCAACAAGTCGAAAAAGTTCATGCTGAAATGGAAAAGATAACTGGACCAAAGGTTAGAGTAGACAGAATTGAATTTATGGAAGGACCAGCTGGATATATTACTATAGATAAAAAGACAAGAATCAGACCAGTTATATTCCCAAACGAAGTAAAGAATAAAGACGTCATCATTTACTCAGCTAATCCATATATCGCAAGAGTAAGCGCTGGAGAAATCATTCCACAAAAGACAGGATCAACTGAAATCATCGTTACTGCTAAAGATAACAACGTTCAAGGCAAATTTACATTATACGTTGTTGAACAAGGCGGTTACATGGATCAAATCCCACCACTACAAGCAACAGGACAAAATTACGGCTACGATTTAAATCCAACACCAAATCCAGGACATGACGATCAACCACCAATACAACATGACAAGACAGAAGTAAAGAGCGTTGATTTTGCTACAGATAAAATCACTATGACAGTAGGAGACACTTATGATTTATCAGCTCAAGCACTAGTTTATCCAGTAGAAGCAGTTAATAAATCATTATCATACACTTCAGAAAACGATACTATAGCAGACGTTGACAAAACTACAGGACTTGTAAGAGCGCTACACCCAGGACTAATAAAGGTATTTGCTACATCTGAAAATGGAGTTAGAGGCTCAGTTTATGTAGAAGTAAAAGAAAGAAAATTAGAAGATAACATCGAAATTGTTAGAGTAGAAAACACTCAAAGAATAGCTGGTATCTTCTCTATCGAAGTAGAAGCTTTAAATAACGGCAGAGCATATAACGGTTATATGACAGTAGAGGTTACTTCTGGCAGCAAAACATTAACAAAGAAAGTTTATATGAGCCAAGGAAAAGGCAGAGTAAAATTCAACGGATTTGAATTTTATGTTTGGTTAAAAGATTTCCACGCAAAAGTAACAATTAAAGACCAAGTAAAAGAATTAGACTTCTCATACAGATAGTCTATAAATGAAAGGAGATAAAAAATGAAAAAACTTATGACAATCTTCTTAGCGTTATTATTAATGTTTAACACTGTATTAACTACAGTTGCATCAGCTAAGATAGTTAACGACGACGAAGCAGCCATTGGCGAAGACGACATTGATATCGAAGTAAACGATCTAGAAGTTTACAAAAGACAAGTTCAAGCTATAAGAGACGAAGCAAAAGACATCACACCACACAACAAAACAAACAGAGAAATGCTTGAAAACTTCAACGCAAAAACTGACGAATTAGAAGCTAACATTGAAAACTCATATGCACCAGAAGCAGTTGGCGGATTTGGTATGGGATTTGCACAAATCTACGACCTATCCTCAATCCCTCAAAGATTAATGCTAGTTGGTAGACTATGTGTAGCAATGAGATTTGCAACAACAGCTTTAAGATATAAAGTTGACCAAGCACACGTAGAAATCGCTGAATATGTTTTCCAAGGTCTAGTAATCGCAGTAAGCCCATTCCATACAGTTGACGATATGAAAGCTTACATGGCTGAATTTGAAGCACTAAAAGCAAAACTTATAGGTTACCCAGATTTAACACCAAACGATACAGCTAACCTTTATGTTAGAAGCGACCTTGATCACAAACTAGTAAAAGCAAGAGCACTTTACAGAACAGACCTTAAAGAAGCTCCTCAATACGTTTTAGATGATTTAAACAAAGTTATAAAAGAAGTTACTTCAATCAGACTTAGACCACAAGCTCTAGTTAGAGAAATCTATGAAGCATCAGATATGCTAGATGCAGCAGTAGGTAAAGCAATAGCTCAATTACAAAACGACCACAGAATTACTTCAACAGAAAGAAGCGATTTAAGAGAACACAGAGACTTAGCTAGACGCGCAAGAAGAAACGGAGATAAGAGAAAAGAATTAGGAGACGCTATCGATTTAGCTAACAAGCTAATCCTTCAAAGAAGAGCATCTTCAAGACAAGTTCAAGAACTTATCGATACAATCAGAATGCTTCTTGACATGGGTCCAAGAAACTAATTATAGTTTTTATTAATAGTTAATAGCAATTAAATGAGAGAGTCTATATATCAATTTATATGGCTCTCTTTAATTTTGCATTCAATTTGCGCCAAAACGAGCCCTTGCGCTTGTTCGCTTTTCGACAATGCTCGAGTACTTCGTGTACACTCCGCTTGTCTCAAAGCTCCACTGCGCACAATCATCTCGTTTTCTTCGCAAATCTAGCATGGTGCCAAAACGAGCTTTAGGCGCAAATTGACAATTGCACATCGAAAATTGCTTTCCTTCGCTTGCTACGTCTACGAAAACTGATAATTTCTAAGCTTACTCACCTGTGGTCTCATATTCGTTCGCTTCACTCAGCTAGATGAGCCCACGGGCGGTTCGTTGCGCTAAGAAATTTAAACAGTTTTCTCCGAAGGCTGCGCTCGTGAAAATCAATTTTCTCACTAAAACGCTTTGTATTTATATTGATCAAGAAATGCGCTGCTTTTGGAACATATCTTTTCTCACTAAAAACAGTTTTCTCTGAATGCTACGCTCGTGGAAATCGCTTTTCTCACTAATAATGCTGTTAAGTACAAAAAGAGACCAAAGATTTACTTTGATCTCAAAATATTTTTTATTAACTACTTAAAATAGAACGTGAAATATTTATTTTAATAAAAATATTTTTATTCACTAAGTTTTTATCCATATACTCTGGAACTATCTTTGACCATGGGATTTCGCAGAGCGATTTGATGATTGGGCTCACTTGAATATAAAATTTCTTATTTTAATAAAAATATTTTTATTCACTAAATTTTTATCCATATACTCTGAAACTATCTTTGACCATGGGACTTCGCAGAGCAAAGAAGAACCTCACCCATTTACAAAGCTTCGCTTTGAATGGGTCCCGAGAACCTTGGTGCAAGACACTTGAGATGATTGGACGAAGTGGACTGACGAAGCAAGCGCAGCGTACACTAAGTACGTGAGCATTGCTGAGGAGGGATCCGTAAGATCAATCAAAGCTGTCTTCGTTTCACTCGACACCTTTGTGATCTCTGGAATAAATCATACATAGCCAATCGAACTTCGCTTCGCTCGTTCTCTTGGTGTATGAAATTAACAAGCTCAAGGGCTCGTTTGAATGCGAACACCTTTTAACAACATTTAAAGATAACTTTAAATGTTGTTCCTTTATTTATCTCAGATTCCACATCTATCGTTCCGCCCATATCCTCAACTATATGCTTAACTATGGCTAGTCCAAGTCCTGTTGAGTTTGTATTTCTATTTCTTCCTTTGTCGACCATGTAGAAGCGTTCAAATATACGAGGAATCTCGTCTTTCGCAAGGCCTATGCCTGTGTCTGTAATTTTGCTTATAATATTGTCAGCGCGTTTTTCTACTGTGATAATTATTTTGCCGCCATCTTTATTATACTTAATTGCGTTTGAAATCAAGTTCCTGTAAAGCTCTGAAAGCATGCCAAGTGGCACGTTTTTCTTAAGTCCTTCTTCAATATGGCACTCGACTGATAAATTTTTCGCATCTATTTTTCCTTTATATAGCTCTAAAATTTCATCTATGGTCTCTTTAATTGAGACTTCTTCTTCACATTTTAGCTCTGGTTTTTCGTCAAGCTTTGATATCAATATGATATTTTCAATAAGTCTGAGCATTTGTCCTGCTTCGTCAAAGATGATGCCGGAGAATTTTTTGATGTCTTCGTCCTTCACCATGCCATTCTTAATTAGCTCGGCGTAGCCAGATATCGATGTTAGTGGGCTCTTTAGCTCGTGCGAAACGTTCGCAGAAAATTCGCGTCTAAGCTTTTCGGCCTTTTTCTCGTCGTTCACATCCAAGACAAGCATGATGATGCCTGTAAGTGTGCTGCCGCTCTCAATTGGCGAAAGATAAATTTTTAGGCTGTCTTCGTCTGCCATAAGCTCGAAGCTCGAGGCTTTATGTGTTTTGACTAGTTCTTTCAATTTATCCGAAACTTCTTGGCTTCTTGTTAATCTCACTATGTCCATATCCATGTAATTGGCTTGCATGCTTGCTTTGAAGAGTTTTTTTGCCGCTTCGTTTAACTGAAGAACTTTTAGCTCTGGATCAATCAAAACCAATCCTTCATTCATGTTACGAAGTATCTCACTTACTGTTGCTTCCTTATTTTCAAGCCTTTCGATATATTCTTTAATATCTTTATTTTTTCTCTCTATAGTCCTTATGAATGGACTTAGTTCGTCGTAAACATCGAGCTTTTGGGTACTAAAATCATCTCTATGAAGGTGCTCTGAAGCGTAATCGATGGGTTTTAGGAGTTTATCGACAAGTTTTCTATTTAGGAATAATAATACTAGTATCAATAGTATTGACATAAGTAGTATTAGTGGCACTGTCTTCATAAACTGACCAAGTATTGACTCTGTTTGCTTTGAAATTCTTACTACATTTCCATCTTGCATAAGCTGTGCGTAGTAGTAAGTGTCCTTACCAAGCGTATTTGATAGTCTAACATCTTTACCAAGATTGCCATTTAGTGCCTCTTTAATCTCTTTTCTACTCGCATGGTTCTCCATATTTTTAGGATCTGTAAAATTGTCATAGATGACACTTCCATCAGGGTCCACTACTGTCACACGGATATTGTTTTTAAATGTGCCAATATTTTCAAGTGCGTCCAAATCCATGCTCGAGGCAAATTTCAATTCATCTTGCAAATCTCTTAGCTCGTTTGCGCTAGTATTTTTGTAGATTAAAAAAACTGTGAGCGAAACGCTTATTAATATCGCTAGAAAAAAGCAGATGGCGTAGGTGATATTTAATTTTTTCTTCATTTAGCATCACCAACTTTGTAGCCAAGGCTTCTGATAGTCTTGATTATGCCTTGATATGGCTCAATCTTCGATCTGATTGAGGCGATGTGAACGTCAACGGTTCTTGTTTCTCCTTCAAAATCGTAGCCCCAAATCTTTTCTATAAGTCTATCTCTAGTCAAAACGATGTTTGGGTTTGATAATAAAAAGTAGAGTAGCTCGAATTCTTTATATGTTAGAGAAATGTCGCGGCCATCGACTTTTGCGACTCTTTTTTCGTAGTCAAGCGTTATGCCTGCGTACTCAAGGATCTCGCCTTCACTCACTTTGCTACGTCTAAGTAGGGCTCTTACTCTTGCTAAGAGCTCCAAGACGCTAAATGGCTTTGTGATGTAGTCATCGGCGCCTCTATCAAGCCCAGTAATCTTGTCAAACTCAGTTGTTTTTGCAGTTAGCATTATCACGGGTATATTCTTTAGCGCAGCATCTTTTTTCATTCTATCAAGTATTTCAAGGCCGCTCATACCAGGCAGCATGATGTCGAGCATAACTAGTGTTGGCATCTCTTTTTTTACTCTAGAGAAAAATTCATCGGCATTTTCGAAGCCTTCAGCCTTGTAATTTTCATTGTGCAGAGCATATAGAACTAATTCTCTAATGCTTCTGTCGTCTTCAACTATATAAATCATAGTTCCTCCTACTCATAGTGCTTTGCTGTGATTGAAAATACGCTCCAGTCCGCGATAGCCTCTGCGTTGTCGCCAATTCTTTCGAAGTATTTCGCAATTTGAATTATGTCTATGAGCCTTAGAGCGTCCTCTTTTTTCTCGCCAATTTTAGTGGCGACTTCATTCATAATATGGCTGAATAAATCGTCAATCTTGTCGTCAGATGCGATGACTTTGTAGCTCTCTTCCAAATCGCCAGTGATAAAGGCATCAATCGCGCTCTTTAGCATCTTCTTAGTCGATAGGCACATATCCAAAATCTCTTCAGTAAAGTTTTCGAGTGCATTTGTGAATTTCAAAAGGCCAGCAATTTCAATCACGTGTCCACCAATCTTTTCAATATTTCTAATGATATTCAAAGTTGACGAGACAAATCTCAAATCCTTCGCAACTGGTTGCTGTGTCGACATAATCTTAAGGCAAAGCGTTTCGATACTTCTACTAAAGCCGCATATTTCTTCATCTTTTGCTTCAAGCACACTTAGCTTATCCGCTAAATCAGAGCTATCTGGCGCCTCTTCAATAATTACCTTCATATCCATCAGCATTTTTTCAACTGTAGCACTATATAAAATGATTTCGTTTTTTAAATTTTCTAACTCGTTAATGTATCTTGTTCTTACCATAATTATACCCCTTTTTTAACCGAAACGACCAGTAATGTAGTCTTCAGTTTTTTTATTTTTTGGATTTTGGAAAATGGTGCTCGTTTGATCCGATTCAATTATTTCTCCTTCAAAGAAGAATGAGCAAAAGTCCGATATACGAGCAGCTTGCTGCATATTGTGAGTCACTATGACTATGGTGTAGCTCTTTTTAAGTGAGTCGCATAATTCTTCGATCTTAGATGTAGATATTGGGTCAAGGGCCGATGTTGGTTCGTCCATCAAAAGAACTTCTGGCTCAACAGCTAGCGCCCTTGCAATGCATAGCCTTTGTTGCTGTCCACCAGATATTTGCAAAGCATTTCTCTTTAATTTATCTTTTACTTCGTCCCAAAGAGCAGCGCCCCTCAAAGACCTTTCTACTATGATGTCAAGGTCTTTTTTCTTTTTTATACCGTGAACGCGAGGACCATAAGCAATGTTATCATAGATAGACATGCTGAAAGGGTTTGGCTGCTGAAAAACCATGCCGATCCTCTTGCGAAGCTCGTTCACATCAACCTTTGGAGCGTAGATGTCTTCGCCATCCAAAGTGATTTCGCCAGTGATTTTTACACCATCGACAAGATCATTCATTCTATTTAAGCTCTTTAATAGCGTTGACTTACCACAGCCAGATGGGCCAATGAAAGCCGTGATTTTGTTCTCAGGCATATCCATAGACACATTCTTTAGCGCCTGAAAATCACCATAAAAGAGGTCAACGTTTTTAACTTCAATTTTATTCATTATTTACTCATAACCTTTCTTGATAATTTTGTTGATAGCATATTGATAATTACGACCACTATCAGTAATATAAAGGCAGTCGCAAAACTTTCTTCAACGTGAAAACCTTCTTCGCTCAAAGAATACATGTGCAAGGCAAGTGTCCTGCCTGATTGATTTAAGCCAGTCGGTAGGCCAGTAGTGTTGCCTAGAGTGTAGATAAATGCGGCTGTTTCGCCGACTATCCTTCCTATAGCAAGTATTATCCCAGCCAAAATTCCGTTCATGGCTGGAGGCAAAACTACTTTAAATATAGTAGAAAGTTTTCCTGCGCCTAAACCATAAGATGCCTTTCTAAATGAGTCAGGCACACTAAGAAGTGCCTCTTCAGATGTTCTGATTATAATTGGCAAAACCATAATGATGGCGGTTAAAACGCAAGCAGCCACACTGTACTGCATTTGCATTTGATAAACGAAAAGGATCAGGCCAAATAGACCGTAGATTATAGATGGAATACCAGCTAGTGACTCTGTTCCAAGCCTAATTAGTCTAACGACTCTAGAGCTTTTATTTGCGTATTCACTTAGGTAGATAGCGCTAGCGACGCCTATGGGCACGGCTGCTAAAAGAGTTAGGATGACTACAATTAGCGTAGTGATGAGGCTTGGCAGCATTGATACATTTTCTGTTGTGTACTTAAATGCAAAAAGTGATGGCCTTAAGTTTGGTATGCCATTAATAGAAATGTAGAGGATTATGAAGATAAGCGTTGCCAAAGTAAAGTAGGCAGCTGTTTTAATCAGAATTTTTAAAAATTTACTCATAATTCTTCTCACTTCCTTTTATAAAGTAGAAAATAGTGTTAATTATCAAAATAAATATAAATAGAACCATGGCTGTTGCGATAAGCGCTTGCAAATGCTTTGGTGTAGCGTATGCCATCTCTATAACGATGTTTGTTGTTAAGGTTCTAACGCCTTGTGTAAGCTGAGTTGGTATTCTTGGCTGATTGCCTGCAACTAAGTAAACTGCCATAGTCTCGCCGATGGCTCTACCTATACCTAAGATGAAAGATGAGATGATGCCGCTCTTTGCAGCGGGCACCACAACTCTAAATATACTGATTTCCTTGCTTGCGCCTAATGCTACCGAACCTTGATAGAAGGCTTTGGGGACGGCTCTTAATGATGAATCGCAAATCGATATTATCGTTGGAAGTATCATTATTCCTAAAAGTAGGGAAGCCGTTATTATATTCATGCCGTCGCCGCCAAATGCGCTTCTTATAAGTGGCACCATAACTACTAGAGCAAAGAAACCATATACAATTGAAGGGATGCCTGCCATAAGCTGAACAGCGGGTTCAAGTATTTTGTAAACTTTTTTATTGGCATAAAATGCCATATATATGGCTGTTAATAGGCCTATAGGAAGACCGATGATTATCGCGCCAAGTGTTGTATAAACAGATCCCACGACCATGGACACTATGCCATAAGAGGCAGGAACATTTCTAGGCGCCCAAGTTTTGCCAAATAAAAATGCTTTAAGTCCGTACTCTTTTACAAAAGGTATGCCTCTTGAAAAAATGAAGTAGCATATCAAAAAAAGAGCAAAGACTGAGATAAGAGAGATGATAAAGAAGAAATACTTCATGAAAGTCTCTTTAAAGTTTTTATTCATAATTACTCCTTATATAATTATGGAGGGCTCAAATTCGGCCCTCCACGTGTAGTACTAATTTATTTTAATTATTTAATGTCGCCCCAAGTTTTGATATCTCCTACGAAGATGGCTTTGATTTGATCAAGTGTCAAGTCTTCAACTGCGTTGTCATTATGAACTATAACAGCGATACCGTCTTTAGCGATAACTACATTTGTTAATTCTGCTTTTTCCTCGTCAGATAGGTCTCTTGAAGCCATACCTAGGTCAGCTGCGCCTTGTATAGCTGCTTGTATACCAGCAGATGAGCCAGTTGCTTGTATTTCAATCTTAACGTCTGGATACATTTCCATGTATTTTTCAGCAAACTTTTCCATAAGTGGAGTAACAGAAGTTGAGCCGCCAAGAACAAGCTTACCAGACTCAGAGTTTTGTTTGTATTCAGGTGCTGCAGTGTCAACTTGAACGTATTTGTTTTCAAGAACCATTTCTTGACCTTCCTTAGACATCATAAAGTCGATGAAGTCTTTCTTAAGTCCGTTTAGCTCTCCTTTATAAACAATGTTGAATGGTCTTGCAATCTTGTATGAAGCGTTTAGAACGTTTTCAGCGCTTGCTTCAACGCCTTCAACCTTGACAGCCTTAACGCTATCGTTTAAAGAGCCTAAAGAGATGTAGCCGATGGCATTTTTGTCGCCGTTAACAGTCATTAGCACAGCGTTAGTAGATTTTTGAACAACAGCGTCAATAGTTGTTTTGTCAACCTTTTGGTCGCCGTCTTTTTCTTCTATGCCAGTGATTTCAATGAAAGCACCTCTAGTACCAGAACCGTCTTCTCTTGATATTACAGTGATAGGTTCGTTTGAAGCTTCAGGTGCTTTTTCTTCAGTTTTTTCTTCAGTCTTTTCTTCTGTTTTTGTTTCAGTAGCTGTTTCCTCTGGTTTGTCCTCGCCCTTAGAGCAAGCTACTAGTGATAGAGCTAATACAAGTACTAGCATTAATGAAATTAATTTTTTTGTCATTTTAAATAACACTCCTTTAAATGATTTTTACAAATTGATTATAGGGTTATTATGTAAAGGAAGTATGTATGAAGTGTAAAGATTGTGTAAAATATGTAAAATTTTGCGAATTTTACATTCGGTTTGCGATCTTGGCTAGTTTCGAATTATTTTGCCTGCGCGGAGTGCGTTTAGCACACGTTAAGTCCATGCACCAAGAGAACGAGTGTTAGCGATGTTCGATTGGCTATGCATGCCTTATGCCAGAGTTTACAAAGAGACGGAGCATAGCGAACGTCGATTTGATTAAACTTACGGCCACTCCAAAAAATTCTGTACAACGCCAATCTCAGCATAGCGCAAAGGTTCTCGGCCATTTATGGGCGAGGTTCTTCATCGCTCTGCAAAATTATGTAGTAACGATTCAGATGCGTCATTTCACAAAACACTTTCCGTTCTGATTTAGAGCTAAGATTATTTGTAGTTCTTATAAAAATTATATAGACAGCTCAGAAAAAATAAGTACAGCAACTATTTAATTAGAAAATTGATTTTCACGAGCGCAGCCTTCGGAGAAAACTGCCTTAATTTCTTAGCGCAACGAACCGCCCGTGGGCTCATCTAGTGAAACGAATATGAGACCACAGGTGAGTAAGCTTAGAAATTATCAGTTTTCGTAGACGTAGCAAGCGAAGGAAAACAATTTTCGATGTATGTTAAGATCAAAACCATTTTCAAAAATCAAAGGCCTATATATAATAAGAAGACATTTTTACAAAAGTCTTCTTGCGATCAAAAATACTCACGTATTTTAAATCTAAGGAAAGAGAAGTATTAAAAACTATATATCACTTGTCCACATAAAAAATAAAATTGCCATAGCCATTATCGTTATTAAATTTCTTGTATTTTCTTCTAAAATAGAGTATAATAAAGGGTGAAGTAATTTAAAGAGGGTGAAAATATGGGATTATTCTCAAAAATATTTGGCTCTACATCTGATAGGGCTATTAAAAAGAACAGATCACAAGTTGATGAAGTTATGGCTTTGGAGGATTCTTACTCTAAGCTATCTGACGAAGAATTAAAGGACAATACTAATAAATTAAAGGAAAGACTTAAGGGCGGCGAAACGCTTGATGACATTTTACCGGAGGCATT
The DNA here is from genome assembly GCF_000312505.2 of Fenollaria massiliensis. Classification (GTDB taxonomy): domain Bacteria; phylum Bacillota; class Clostridia; order Tissierellales; family Peptoniphilaceae; genus Fenollaria; species Fenollaria massiliensis. The sequence goes on from NZ_HG326226.1 coordinate 289,024, forward strand.
TGCAACTGTTAGGGAAGCTTCTAAGAGGGTTCTAGGCATGACGCCATACAGGGTGCAAGTCGAAGGCGGCATCATTTTGCATCAAGGCCGCATCGCTGAGATGAAAACTGGTGAAGGTAAAACTTTGGTTGAGACTATGCCGGCCTACCTTAATGCGCTTGAGGGCAAGGGCGTACACATAGTTACTGTAAACGACTACCTTGCAAAGCGTGACAGGGACTGGATGGGCAAGGTTTTTGAATACCTTGGTCTATCTGTTGGCTGCATTATTCACGATATGCCTAAGGATGAGAGAAAAGTGGCTTACGCATCTGACATAACTTATGGTACTAACAACGAATTTGGCTTTGACTACCTAAAGGACAACATGGTTATCTACAAGGAAAATATGGTGCAAAGAGAGCTAAATTACGCGATTGTCGACGAAGTTGACTCCATCTTAATAGATGAGGCGAGAACACCACTTATAATTTCTGGTCAAGGCGATAAGTCGACTGACCTTTACGAGCTTGCCAAAACTTTTGTCTCGAGGCTATCGGTTAGGGTGCAAGACCCTGATGAAAAGATTGACCCGCTTGATAGATTTGTTAAGCAAGAGGAAGAAGAGGAAGAGACTAAGGACTACATTGTAAACGAAAAGGAAAGAACTGTGCTATTAACAGAGCTTGGTACTAAGAAGGCGGAAGAATTCTTTAAGGTGGAAAATCTTTCTGATATTGATAATATGGAGATCATTCATCATATCAATCAGGCGATGAAGGCTAGAAGTCTTATGAAGAAGGACAAGGACTACGTTGTGAAAGATGGCGAGATCATCATCGTTGACGAGTTTACTGGCCGTTTAATGTTTGGTAGACGCTACTCAGATGGTCTTCATCAAGCTATTGAGGCTAAGGAAGGCCTTGAGGTTAGAAGTGAGTCCAAGACTTTGGCGACTATAACTTTCCAAAACTATTTTAGAATGTACAAAAAACTTTCAGGTATGACTGGTACTGCAAAGACTGAAGAAGAGGAATTTCAAGACATCTACCACATGGACGTTATTGAGATACCGACTAACAAGCCAGTTATCAGAGTGGACAATCCTGACGAGATATATAAGACTGAGGGCGAAAAATTTGGCGCAGTTATTGATGATATCAAGGCTAGACACGCTACTGGACAACCAGTTCTAGTCGGAACCATATCCATAGAAAAGTCTGAAGAATTATCTAAGCTATTAAAAAAGACTGGCATCAAGCATGAGGTCTTAAACGCGAAGTTCCACGACAAAGAAGCGGAGATAGTTGCTCAAGCTGGCCGTTTGGGCCAAGTTACTATCGCAACTAACATGGCAGGCCGTGGTACCGACATCATCTTAGGTGGTAACCCTGAGTTTATGGCGAAGCAAGCGATGAGAAGAAAGGGTCTATCTGAAGAAGAGATGGCTCAAGTTGACTCTCACGAGGATACAAAAGATACTGAAGTTTTAAAGAACAGAAAAGAATACGAAGAATTTGTTGAACAATATAAGGATGAACTTCAAGAGGAAAAGGCTAAGGTTATTGCAGCAGGCGGCTTACACATCATCGGTACTGAAAGACACGAGTCAAGACGTATCGATAACCAACTTCGTGGTCGTGCTGGTAGACAAGGTGACCCCGGTTCATCGACATTCTATATATCGGCTGAGGACGATTTGATGCGTCTATTTGGCGGAGACAGATTTAAAAACGCCATCGACATGATGAATATGCCTGAGGGCGATTCGATCAAATCACCGCTATTGACAAAGCTAATCGAGTCAGCTCAAAGAAAGGTCGAAGGAAATAACTATGGAATCAGAAAGCACGTACTAAAATACGACGACGTAATGAACAAGCAAAGAGAAGTTATCTATACTGAAAGAAAGAAACTTCTTGATGGCGCTGATTTTAGGGACAATATCGTTGCCATGATTAAGGATGTCATAGCTAGTTTTGTTAACACAATGTGTTTCGAAAAAGAAGACTGTGGCGACTGGGACTTCAAGAGCTTATTTATGCACCTTAAAGCTATTTTCGATATAGACATGGAAGATATTAGTGGCCTAAACATAAATGACGTTCACAAAGACGAGCTTATAGACATGCTTACAGAGCACGCACTTAAAAAATATGAGGCGAAGGAAAGGGAATTTACTCCTGAAAAGTTCAGAGAAGTAGAAAGAATCGTGCTTCTACAAGTTGTTGACGACAAGTGGATGGATCACATCGATGCGATGGATCAGTTGAAACAAGGTATTGGACTTAGGTCTATGGCGCAAGAGGACCCTGCTAGAGCCTACGCAATTGAAGGCTTTGACATGTTCGAGGCGATGAACGAAGCAATCAAGGAAGATACTTTAAGAATTTTATTCCACGTTGAAGATCCAAGCAAGGTTAAGAGAAAAGAACAAAATAAGAATATAAAGGAAGGTTTTGAAGGCGATAATGCTGGCGAAAAGAAGAAGCCATTCGTTAGAAAAACTAAAAAGATAGGCAGGAACGATCCTTGCCCATGCGGAAGCGGCAAGAAATACAAGAACTGCTGCGGAAAGGACGAGTAATGAAGACTTTACAAGAGTATAAAGAAGATTACGCGGATTTTAATGAAAGATATATAAAGTTAGGAGACTATCTTTGACGTTCATAGTCTAAAAGAGACTAAGGATAAGCTTGAGAGGAAGATGGCTGAGCCACAATTTTGGGACGATAAAGATGCCGCAGATAGAGTTATAGACGAGCTTAAAGACATTAATACACCTCTAGGAACTTATGAGGAGATAGGCTCGAATCTTGAGGATATGAGTGTCTATATAGAGCTATACGAAGAAGAAAGACCCGATAATTACAAGGCTCTACATGATTTGGCTGAAACCATTGACAATGCGCTCGAAGAACTTAAGGTCAGGACGCTACTTGATGGCGAATATGATAAGAATGGCGCGGTCGTATCGATACACGCTGGTACTGGCGGCACCGACGCTCAAGACTGGGCGGAGATGCTCTACCGCATGTATACGAGATGGGCAGCCGATCATGAGTATAAACTAGAGGTCATCGATTACCTAGCTGACACCGAAGGCGGCATAAGAAGCGTTTATTTCAAGGTCTTAGGTGCCTACGCCTATGGCTTTTTAAAGGCAGAGCGCGGGGTACACAGACTTGTTAGGATATCGCCATTTGACTCGCAAAAGAAGAGGCACACAAGTTTTGCCTCAGTCGACGTCTTTCCTGACATAGATGAAAATATTGTGATAGATATAAAAGAAGAGGATTTAAAGATAGACTACTACCGCTCACAAGGCGCTGGAGGTCAATCCGTAAACACAACTGATTCAGCGGTTCGTATCACGCATATACCGACTGGCGTGGTCGCAACTTGCCAAAACGAAAGGAGCCAAAAGCAAAATAAAGAGGTTGCACTTCGTATTTTGTATGGTAAACTTGTTCAGCTCAAGGAAGAGGAACGCAAAAAGACCATAGATGAGCTTACTGGCGACTACTCACAAATTGCGTGGGGCTCGCAGATACGCTCCTATATCTTCAATCCGTACATGCTTGTCAAGGACCATAGGACAGATGTAGAGAACTTTGATGTGCAAAAAGTCATTGACGGCGATATCGACAAGTTTATCTACGCTTACCTTGACCACGTGAGGAGTGATGTATAGTATGAGAGAAGTACTGAAAACACTGGATGATACAAGGTGCGCCGCTGAGCGTATAGCTAAGAAAATAAATATTGGCGATATAATTCTTTTAAAAGGGGAAATGGGTGCCGGCAAAACGACCATCACCAAGACCATAGTCAAGGCGCTTGGTTCAGATGCTTACGTAACAAGCCCGACCTTCGCCATAATGAACGTGTATAAGGCGCCGGAGATGGCGATTTATCATTTTGATCTATATAGACTAACAAAGTCCATGGATCTAGATACGCTAGGACTTGATGACTACCTATACGATGCTGGTGCAGTGAGCCTGATTGAGTGGCCTGAAGCGATTGAAAGCGAGTTCAAAGACGCAAAAAAGATAAGCCTAATTAAGGACGGCGAGAGCCGAATTTTAGAAACAAATTTTGATTTTTAGAGGTTATATGAAGATTTTAAGTTTAGACAGTTCAAGTAGATATATAAGCGCGGCGCTTGCAGTTGACGGCGTTGTGAGAGGCGAGTTCAACGTTTCATACGACAGAAGCGCCTCGGAAAAGCTTGCCCTGATGGCAAAGGAGATTTTAGACATCTTTGGTCTAAAAGTGGACGAGATCGATGCCTTTGCCGTTTCGAAGGGACCCGGCTCATTCACAGGACTTAGGATAGCCGCCGCCATGATTAAGGCGTTTAGCTTTAAGGACGATAAGCCGATTTATACTGTGTCTTCGCTTAAGGCTATGAGCTATCGATACAAGGGTCTTAAATACATCGTCCCAGCGATTGACGCGAGACGCGATAGAGCCTTTGCGGCGATTTATAGCTACGAAAATCAATTTGAGCTAGTGAATGAGGAGCGCATATACACTTTGGATGAGCTTATTAGCCTTGTGAATGGACTTCGTGGCACTATCATTATGCCGGGCGATTTCTATGGAAAATATAAGGAAAAGTTTGGGGACAATGTTGTAGCAGGCGTTTATAGAGAGAACGAACCCATCGCAAAAGAAGTACTTGACTATGTTATAGACCACATCGATGAGATGAGAGCCGAAGATAGATATGGCGCGATACCAATTTACATGAAGTCGTCGCAAGCCGAGGAAGATAAAAAGTGATTAGAAGGGCCAAGCTTAGCGACTTAAATGCAATTTATGAGATTTTATCAAAGACCGATGACCCTTGGACAGTCGGAGTCGTGGAAAGCGAGCTAAAAAGTGAAAGCTCCAAGGCCTTTGTATACCTAGGCGAAGAGGGACAGGTGCAAGGCTTTGTTGACATCAAGATTTTGTATGACGAGGCAGACCTGATGCACATAGCTGTTTCGCAAGAGTTGAGGGGTCAAGGCATAGGCGCAAAACTATTGGCCCATGCGATTGAAGAAGCCGAAGGCAAAGCCATTGCCTTAGAAGTTCGTCAAAGCAATTTTAAAGCGATAAATTTATACGAAAAATATGATTTTTTAAGAGAAGGCACTCGCAAAAACTATTATCATGGTGAAGATGCAGTGCTTATGTGGAGGAGAAAGTGAAACATTTAGCGATAGAAAGTTCATGCGATGAGACATCGATCGCCATATTAGACGACTTAGAAGTTTTGTCAAATGTCATAGCAACGCAAATATCAACGCACAGAGAATTCGGGGGCGTAGTGCCTGAAATTGCGTCAAGAATGCACATCGAAGCGATTTCAGCTGTTTTGGAAGAGGCACTTAACGAGGCAAAAACGGATTTAAGCGAAATCGAATTTATCTCTGTAACGAGGGGACCGGGACTGATCGGAGCCCTGCTTGTTGGCGTATCATTTGCAAAAGCCTTAGCAATGTCCTTGGACGTGCCGATAGTTCCAGTTAATCACATGAAGGGACACATCGCAGCAAATTACATAACGACAGAGGGCCTAAAGCCACCATTCGTTTCGCTAGTCGTTTCAGGCGGCCACACCTACCTTGTCAATATGAAGGATTACTACGATTATGACTTAGTCGGCAGGACACTTGATGACGCAGCAGGCGAATCATTTGACAAAGTTGCCAGAGCCTTGGGACTACCTTATCCGGGTGGACCAGAGATAGAAAAACTGGCAAAGGAAGGAAATTCAGATGCTATCGAGCTTCCACGAGTTATGATGAAGTCCGGCGACTATAATTTTAGTTTTTCGGGACTAAAAACAGCCGTGCTAAACTATTTGCACAATGAGGAGCAAAGAGGTCAAGAAGTGAATAAGGCCGACGTTGCAGCCTCCTTCCAAAAAGCCGCAGTCGATGTACTCGCGAAAAAGGCAGTCGATTTAAAAGATGAGCTCGGCTATGACAAGATAGTATTAGCAGGCGGCGTATCGAACAACAAGGCCCTACGCGAGGCACTAGCTAAGGAAGAGAAGGCACATGGCTTTAAATTATATTACCCAAAGCCAGTTTATACCACAGATAATGCCGCGATGATAGCTGCGCAAGGGTATTTAGAATATGTTAATGGTGGGGAGTTTAGAGATTTGGGATTTGAAGTAGATCCAAATCTTGGTTTATAAATACTTTTGCATTCGATTTGCGATCTTGGCTAGTTTCGAATTATTTTGTCGCTGCGGAGTGCTCTAGCACACCTCACTCCAAAAAATTCTGTACAACGCCAATCTCATCAAATCGCTCTGCAAAATTATCTCGTTTGCTCTGCAAAATTGACCGATAAAACTGTTTATTAAAATTTTCCTACAAAATTGTTTGGAGAAAATGTGAGTAAACAAAAAAATCTAAAAGCAAATAAATTAAACAATTATACTCAATAAAAGAGGGCACTATGCTCTCTTTTTTTGTGTTAGTATTTGATTTTTTTGCTCAAGTGAAGTTTAATCAAAAATATTTTTCAAAAATTAAATGCGAAAAAAACTAAAATTTTAAAAAGATAGCACCATAATAATTATAATTTCTTAGGAAAAGAAGAACCCCGTCCATAAATGGACGAGAACCTTACTGCTTCGCATCTAGATGATTGCGCGAAATGGAGCTTTGAAGCAAGCGGAGTGTAATCAAAAAAGCTAAAATTTAATCGATCCACATCAAAATAAATAAATTCTTTCAGCAGAAGAAGAACCTAGTACATTGAAATGTACTAGAACCTTTACGCTACGATGAATAAGGCGAAGTACAGCGAACGCCCGAATGAGGTGTAATCAAAAAATTTTCGCAGAGCGATGAAGAACCTCGCCCATAAATGGCCGAGAACCTTTGCGCTATGCTGAGATTGGCGTTTGAACACAAAAAAAGCTAATATTTAAAAAGATAGTCTCATAATAATTATAATTTCTTAGGAAAAACTAGATGATTGCGCGAAATGGAGCTTTGAGGCAAGCGGAGTGTACAAAAGTACTCGAGCATTGATGAAAAGCGAATGAGCGCAAGGGCTAGTTTTAACAAGAAATTAACAAATAAAAATAGCTAGTAGATCAAATACTAGCTATCCATCCCTTGACGATTTCCTTTAGGTTCAATCATCGCTTTAACAACTTCCTTTCGTTCGTGTGCTTCAAAAGAACATCTTATACATCCTTTCTTAGCGATCTTACTTTGTAGATTCATCCATATGCACTTCATTGTTTAATTTTCACCTTGAAAAGATAAGTAAATCTCCCTTAAGAGATGAATAAAAGTCTTTTCATAGTCGTGACCTTTAACACATGTCATCTACCATCGTCATAAATATTAAATTTTATTTCTAAATTACCTCCACTAATAAATATCTTATTCTTCTTATATAAGAATTAAGAGAATATGATTAAACAAGCACTCTTGCAGCCATCGCCGCTTGAGGTTCATCTAATTTAGACTTTATTTACCTTTGATCCACCTATCGCTCTCAAATAGTAAAAATTAAGTCATTCATTCCTTGCTAAAATATTTAGCTTCGTATCTATATAAAGTCAAGGGATGGAGCTAATTTTCTTTTTCAATAGATGTTATCCATCTATCTTGGTTATAGTATAGCATGCTAAATCGATTTTGTCAAGTACTTTTTTTAAAATTCATACTTTAGTAGTACGTTTTTCCATTATAATGGCAATATCATTCATAAATCTTTATAAAAACATTGAAAGTATAGATAAATTTTATAGCTTTGGGTATATATAGGCGGGTGATGATATGAAAATAGAAATAAAAAATAAAGCAGCGGCAAGGCTTAATGAGCTTGGCGTGAAGGAAAATAAAGACAAGGCCCTACGCATAAGAGTTTTGAACTACTCATGAAGGGGCGCCATCTATGGCGTGACTTTGGATAAGTCAGATGAAAACGACATAATCATGGACGTTGATGGTTTTAAAATTTGTGTGAACAAGAATATGGATTATATTGAAAAATTTACGATTGATTATTCAAGTAATCCGTTGGCTAAGGGCTTTCAAGTCTACGTTGATTAAATTTTGCGTTCGTGCGAAGCACCAAGGTTCACGTCCATTTATGGACGGGGTTCTTCGAATTGCGCCTAAGGCTTGTTTCGCTCGCTTCCTCCTTGCGGAGTACTTGTATGTACACCTCAGTCGGTCGCTCGCTGTACTTCGCCTTATCCATCATAGCGCAAAGGTTCACGCCCAGTTATGGGCGGGGTTCTTCTTATATTCGCAAAATTTATTCGGTGTAAATTTTTGATTTGACCCACAGAATAATTAGATAAGCGAGGTTCTTCAATCATCTCGATGCGAAGCAGTAAGGTTCACGTCCATTTATGGACGGGGTTCTTCTTTTCCTAAGAACTTTAGTGTGCTTAGGCTCAGTAACATGAATAATTAAATAAATTATATAAAAGCACTTGACAAAATCTATAAAATTAATTAAAATAATTATATAATAAATACATGGGAATGAAGTTCTCCCACGAAATGAAACCGCTATAAGCTGATGACTTCTGTTTTTACAGGAGCAGCAGCTTTTTTTGTGGCTTAAATTATATAATAACAAGAATTATAAATAGAACAATATATTTTGCGGAACGAGCTCAAGGGCATGTTTAAACGCAAAAGAAAGGAGTTTTTATGATACAATCACTCGCGTTTATCCTATTACTCGGTCTAATCATGGCTGAGCTATCAAAACGGCTTAAGCTGCCACGCATAGTCGGCATGCTATTTACAGGGATTCTCTTAGGTCCCTTCGTACTAAATCTCTTAGACCCAAAAATCCTATCGATTTCGGCTGAACTAAGGCAAATTGCTCTACTCATCATTCTGATCAAGGCAGGACTATCCTTGGACTTAAGCGACTTAAAAAAAGCAAGCAGACCAGCACTTTTACTAAGTTTTTTGCCAGCGACCTTCGAAATTTTGGGCTATGCACTTCTTGCACCCATTTTGCTAAAAATTCGTGCCATTGACGCCTTGCTTATGGGCGCCGTACTAAGCGCAGTCTCACCTGCAGTCGTTGTGCCTCGTATGTCCATGCTCATGGATGAGGGCTTCGGCACAAAAAAAGCCATACCGCAAATGATTATGGCGGGCGCATCCATGGACGACATCTACGTAATTGTTCTATTTACAAGCTTTTTAGGCATGGCAATGGGTAAAGGCGTTGACCTAAGTAAATTCGCCGCGATCCCCATCAGCATAGTCTTAGGCATAGCAATAGGCGCGGTCTTTGGGCTTGTATCGAGCTTTGTCTTTGAAAAATCATTTTCGAAAAAACATTTAATAAGAAATAGCATGAAAGCTCTAATCATCATGGCACTAAGCTTTTTACTAGTTGCAATCGAGGGACTACTTAAGGAAAAAGTCGCAATTTCCTCGCTTATAGCCGTCGTGACCATGGCGATGACCATCAGAATAAAGAGTGTGGAGAGCGTTTCTTCGAGACTGTCGTCAAAATTCGCTAAGCTTTGGATAGCCGCCGAGATCATGCTTTTTGTGCTTGTTGGCGCTGAGGTCGACATACGCTACACACTAGACGCTGGGCTCATGGCTGTCGTCATGATATTTGCAGCGCTTGCATTTAGAACAGTCGGGGTAATCATCTCAACCGCAGGTACTGGACTTAATAAGAAGGAAAAACTATTCACAGTTTTTAGCTACTTGCCAAAGGCGACAGTGCAAGCGGCGATAGGCTCAGTGCCACTAGCTATGGGACTTGAAAGCGGCAAGATAATTTTATCAGTCGCAGCACTTGCGATACTTATAACAGCGCCATTAGGAGCGACGCTCATGGATTTAAGCTACAAAAAATTTCTTGAGAAATAAGCTAGCAGTAAAACCAATATATTAAATTAAATACAATAAAACAAGGGCATATGGTTTAGACCATATGCCCATTCTTATGCAAAAAATTCTTTATATTTCTACTGAAGGATTATTTATATCCAATATATGAACAGCCACTTCCGCATTTAAGTACTTTGCCAAATTTTCCTTCAAAAACTCAAGAGCACCTTCAAGCGCATCATATCTATCAGGATCAACGAGTTCCATAATCATGAAAGCGTTCTTAGTATCCTCAGTAATCATGGTTCTTATGCCATCACGCCAGTTAAAGCATCTGCAGATAGCGCCCTTGTCGTCCTTGTAGCAAAGTTCGCCCTCATAAGTTTCAGACGGATCCTCGCCGATAGCTTGAAATTCATCGCCACCCTCAGTGATAGTTAATTTTAAATCGCCAACGAACTTATCAGAGTCCTCAGCACCGCATGGAAGCGCAAACTTAAGCGATGCAGCGTTATAAATGTCAACCAAAGTATTAATCGAGCCAACGATGTTGCCCTTAGAAAGTCTCTTTAAAAGCGCTTCAATCGAGCATCTTGCGCCTTTTTTAGTCTTAAACTTCTTGTAAGCCTCTCTCCAAACAGCTATCTCTTTATTCTCACTAAGCTGTCCAGCTACAAGATATTTTTCCGCCTCATCATTCGCATCAAGTAGCATCTTTTTTACTTCAATCGGGCTTTCGTCCGAATTTTCCATATTCTTAATCAAAATTACCCCAAGCTTCGCCTCAGGAAATAATTCAAAAAAGCTTTTGTCCGCTATAAATTTACTCATTTCTTCCTCCTTAAATATTTTCTCGTTGTACTTATTATAACATAAAGAGACGTTATTTGCAAAACCATGTTTATAGTATAGCCAAAACACTTCGCATTCAAATTGTTTATATAACTCGTTCGCTTCTCGGCAATACTCACGTACGCTTAGTACGTTCCGTTTGCCTCAAAGCTCCACTTCGTCCTATAATTCAATTTGTTCTGCGAAGTTTAGTATCCGTACTTATATATAAAATGTTTTCGGCACCCAATGGATATGTAAAATGAAAAATAAGGGGAATTTTCCCCTTATTTTTCAGTCAAGTTTATAAACTTAAGCTGTTTTCATCCAAAAGGAAATCATATAAACTCATGCTGACAATGCCATTGTCATCTCTATTAGGCTTAATAACGTCTTTAACTATAATTATTTTCTTAAAAGAATCATTAATATTAAGAAGGGAGCTTTTTTCTTGTCTTATCTTTGAATCGCTTGACAGGCTATATGCGGACTGTATATAATATTTGAGACTTCCTTTATTGGCGATGAAATCGACTTCTAGACGCTTCTTTTCAAAATTGCCGCTTTTATTCTTTTCCTTTGTCTCAACCATACCTACATCAACCACAAAACCTCTTGCTCTAAGCTCGTTGTATACTATATTTTCCATCAAATGAGTTTCTTCAATTTGTCTAAATTCAAGCTTTGCATTTCTTAGGCCAATATCTTCAAAGTAATATTTAAGCGGAGTGCCTATATATTTTCTGCCCTTGACATCATATCTATTGACTTCGTTAATCAAAAAAGATTCTTCAAGGTAAGTGATGTAATTTTTTATAGTATTCATGCTAATGTCTGACTTTAATGAGCTTTTAAAAGTGTCTGCAATTTTCGATGGATTTGAAAGAGAGCCAACGCTTGAGGCTAAAACCTTGATTAAGTCGTCCATCTCTTGCACTTTCTCTATATTATAGCGTTCCTTGATGTCTTTTAAATAAGTTTCTTCGAATAAATTTTCAAGATACTTCACCTTTTGCTCATCATTTTTCATTGTGGCTACAAGAGGCAGACCGCCGTATACCATGTATTCAGAAAGACCTTCGTACTTGTCACCGTCATAGACTTGCATAAACTCTTTAAAAGCAAGTGGATATATATGGATCTCGTCACCGCGGCCACGAAATTCAGTGATTATGTCTTTTGATAGAAATTTCGAATTGCTTCCAGTAACGTAAATATCAACGTTTTTTATGTGCAGTAAAGAGTTAAGTACTTCTTCAAAATCATTAAGCATTTGCACTTCATCTAAGAAGACGTAGTAAGCGTCATCATCTAGTATAGAGCTTTCTATAAAGTCAAGAATAGTGTCTGAATCTCTATATTGCTTATTTTTTCTTTGATCCAAAGAAATTTCAATTATATGATCTTCACTAATATTGTTTTCTAGTAAATAGCTCTTAAATATTTCAAACAATAGATATGATTTTCCGCTTCGTCTAAGTCCTGTTATAACCTTAATTAAGCCATTATGCATCCTAACTATCAAATCATTTAAGTACTTGTCCCTTGAAATTCTCATAATATCACCTCCATAAATATATGGTCAATACCTTTACTTATCTATATTATAATAGATTTAGAAAGCATAGTCAATATGCAAAATGAAAATTAGGGGGAATTTTCCCCTTAATTTTCAGTCAAATTTATTAAAAATACTTTCCAAAGTGTAAGACATGTCTTGATAAATAAGACAAAAGACCAAGAATTGTATATTATTTATTGTAATCATAGCATAAATATATTATAATGAAAGTATAATGAATGAAAATAATAGCTATAAATAATTATAAAATTTACTACTCGTTTAAGCGTGTCAAATACTTATTAAATAGAGAGGTTAAAAGAATGAAAAAATATAAAAAAAGAAATTTAAATTATTTTATACTTACATTGATAAGTATTTTTACGAGTACTATATTTGCTGTAGTCTTACAATTTTTTAAAGGTGATGTATTAGATAACGCAATTGCAGGCGAAACTAAAACTACTGTTAAATATGCGATATTATTAATTATTTTCATTTTTTGCGAAATATTGTTTTATTTTGCTTATAGGTTATTTAAAGCAAAATTTGTTGTTGGATGCACGAAACTATTAAAACAAGATATTTTTAAGGGCATAATTAATCGTAGTTATGTTGATTTTAAAGAAAGATCACAAGGAGAATATATTGCAAAATATGTGAATGAAGCTGATGCTATTAAATCTCGACATTTTGAGATGCTACCACTGTTTTGGGAAATTTTATTTAAAATAATTTTCGTCAGTGTTGCTCTTTTTGTTTTAGATTGGAGACTTGCACTAATTACTATTTTACTTCTAACTACTCCTCTTTATATTCCAAAATTATTAGAAAAAAGATTACAGAAAGCACAAAATGATTATTTGAAATCAGTTGAAGAAAATCTAGCAAAGATAAATGACTGGCTAAGTGGTTTTGAAATCATCAAAAATTTCTCCATTGAGAGACAAATTATTGATAGATTTGATGAATCAAATTTAGGCTCTATGAATAAATTACTTAAGGATTTGAATCTTGGAGCTGTGTCTCAACTTATTACAACACTTATTTCATACTTATCATATTTTGTTGTTTTGATTTTTGCTACGTGGCTTGTTTTTATTGGCGAATTTTCTGCTGGTAAGTTTTTTGTAGCAATAGGCATGATTGATCAACTTTCATATCCACTTATTTCACTTGCAGAAATAATCAGACAACTTGTCGCAATTAAGCCATCATGTGAAGCCATGGATAAATTTATAATGGAGGCTGAAGGCGCAAGGCAAGGAAAGTCCTTATTAAAATTAGATAGAGAAATTAAATATTCTAACGTATCTTTTGCGTATCCTGATGGACCAGTGATTTTGAATAATTTTAATTTTCTAGCTAAAAAGGGTAAGCGTTATTTAATTAAAGGGCCAAGTGGATGCGGAAAAACAACTATTGTGAATATGATTTTAAAGTATTATTATCCTACAAAAGGCGACATTGAATTTGACGGAATTTCTATTAATGATTATTCTAATACCTATGATTGTACTACGGTTGTTAGACAGGAAGCAATTTTATTTAATGATTCTTTAAGAAATAACTTGACTATGTATAGAGATATTTCGGATAAAGATTTAATTAAAGTGCTTGAAAATCTTGGCTTAAAAAAGTTTGCGACAGAGAAAGCTTTGGATGAAATAATAACTGAGAATGGCTTTAACTTATCTGGCGGAGAAAAAAAGCGTATCTGCTTAGCAAGAGCCTTACTTAGAGATACTGATATATTGATTTTTGATGAACCACTTGCAAATCTTGATGACACTACAGCGAAAAAAATCGAAGACATTTTACTTTCAATTGAGGATAAGCTTGTAATTATTGTATCTCACCAATTTTCTGATGAAAAGTTACAATTCTTTGATAATATTATAGATTTACAAAAATAATATAATAATTTTGCGTTAAAATTGCGTCTTACGCTCGTTCGCTTTTAGGCAATACTCGAGTACATTTGTACACTCCGTTTGCCTAAAAGTTCCACTTCGCGTAATCCATCATAGCGTAAAGGTTCCTGTCCATATTGGACAGGGTTCTTCTTTGCTCTGCATAGCGCAAAGGTTTTAGGACGTTTAGTCCTAAGTTCTTCAATTTAGTTTTGTACTTATCAGACAAATAGATTTTCGAAAACAAATCTCTCTACAAAAAAAGCGCACCTCATGATGCGCTTAAAATATTTTCAAAACTATTTTCTAATTCAATCAATATTTTTAATTTTAATCAATTTAATCAAATTTATCTATCCAAGTTATTATAAAAATCATCCACGCTTCTTGCTTCGTCGTCTTGGTAGCGTCTTGGTTTGTCTGTGTAGTCGTATCCGTCATCTTCGTAGATGTCGTAGTAGTCGTAGTCTCTGACTACTCTTCCTGTTCTAAACTCGTATTGGTTTGTGTAGTCGCACATCGCCATTTGTGAGTAGACTGTTGAATAAAGCGTAGCGCATATCCAAGGAATGGCTGCTAGTGCAAATACCCATGGTGCTCTTAGTCCTGTTGCAATAAAGGCTATAACTAGTGTTGCGAAGCCTCCTACTACAAAAGTGCCTATATAAATAATTAGCATTTTGCCTATCCAGTTGAGTATAAATCTATTGACTATGCCAAAGGCTGCGCTGATGCATGTGTCTATGCCGATGTACTTGTTTGTTGTAACTAAGTAGTAGGCGAAGGCTCCTGCTAGGCCGATGTAGAAGTTTACTAGTGCTAAAACTAGGGTCATGATTATGACTATGGCATCATAAGAGCCTGTCATAGCGCTGATTATACCAAAGATTATGGCTGTCGCGCCAGATATTAGCCCAAAGATTATTGTTATTGCTATACCTTTAATAAATTTTATGAATACGGACTCTGTTACGTCTTTTACACCTCTATTCATCTTGAATATCCATTTGTTAACGTGTGTAACGAAGGCGATGGCGATTAATTGAATTGCTATGCCCATGATTAAGAAGCTTAGTATCATAAGTGTTGATGTTCTTGTGATATTCATGAAAGCGTTTAGGTCTTTATCATTTAAGCCGCCTCTGTCTCTAAAACTCTTTATGCTGCTCATAACATCATCAAAGCTTTCTGCGTCATCTAGCTCGTTTGTGAAATCTTCAAGTCCATCGAAATTTGTTTCGATTTGATTATTCTTTCTCATTTGGATATTTAATGCCTCTGATGAGATTTGCATTATGGATCCAACGTTTAAGGCTAGAAATCCGCCTATAAGCACGATGTAAACTAGTGCAAAGCAAAGAAGTGCCTTGATATTGTTTTTGATGTAGGAGTTTGTTGCTTGGAAAATCTCTGTGATGCCGCTTGCTCTGCCGCCCTTCATCTTAGGATTAAATTCATCGTATACAAAATTTTCGTTCATAATTATTCCCCCTTAAAAGGCCCAATTGCCTTTTTCAAATATTTTGTATTCTTTATTATCTTTATACCCAATTATCTCTGTTGTTTCATCACCAATCATAAAATCGACATGAATTTTGCTATCATTAATACCATTTTTAAGTAATTCTTCTTCGCTCATGGCAGCGCCGCCTTGGACGCAAGTTGGGTAAGCAGCTCCAAAAGCTAGGTGGCAAGATGCGTTCTCGTCGAAAAGTGTTGAGTAAAATAATTTTTTACTATTGCTAATAGGTGAGTCGTTTTGCACTAGAGCGACTTCGCCTAGCATACAAGCATTTTCGTCTGTAGCTATAAGATCTTCTAATAATTTTTGATTTTTCTCTGCTTTTACTTCTACGCATTTACCATGCTCAAATCTTAGTGAAAAGTTCTCAACAAGTTTACCTGATAATGATAATGGTTTTGTCGCGTAAACTATACCACTCACCCCATCTCTTTTAGGAGCTGAGAAAATTTCTTCTGTCGGGATATTGGCTGTGAAGCGAACGCCTGTCTCGCTCATGGATGAGCCGCCTATCCATAGATGATTCTTTGGCATCTCTATAGTAAGGTCAGTACCTAATTTTGATCTGTAATGAAGTTTTTCAAATTGCATTTCGTTTAAGTACTTAGCTTTTTCTTGTATAGTATTTTCGAAATCGTCCCAAGCCTTGTCTGGATCAGAGCCATCTACTCTAACTATCTTAAATATTAAATCCCAAAGCTCAGATATACGCTTGTCTTCAGATACGTCTGATAAAACTTTATCTGCCCAAGCCTTTGATGGCACAGCTACGACGCACCATGGGTTTATGTCGTTCATAGTGTATTTTTGGAAAGGCTTCATCAGATTTGCGTTCACGCTGCGCATAAGCATAAGTCTTTCAGGAGAGACATCCTTCATTAGAGACGGATTCGGTGCGATTACTGATAAAAAGCCTGCTTTTCTCTCTGCAAAATCAAGCATCATATCAAGCTTCCACTCGGGTGCGTGCTTGATCGCCTCTTCACTCATCATCATCGCGCTCATTCTGTCACATTCGTCGTCGTGAATCCTTACAATTACTTCACTTGCGCCTCTATCGTAGGCAAGTTCAGTTAATTGTCTTACGAAATCCATCGCCTCAGTTGAAGTATTTATAACTAGCGGCATGCCTTTTTGTACGTTTATGCCCCTTTCGATAACAACTTTCGCATAATTTTTTAACTTATCTTCAAAATTCATTTTGCCCTCCTTAGTAAATAAAGTATTAAATACACTCTTCTTGTGATATAATATATATTATATCATATTTATTAAAAATATGTAATGGAGGCCGTATGAAAAAATTTAGAGATTTAATAATTTTAGATGAAATGAATTTAGTTCTTGCTTGTGACAGCGCTGGGGGCATAGGCGAGAAGCCATGTGACGAAGTCTTTGCAAACATTGAAATGGTATCATATTATGCGGCTTTTGTGCCAATAGTTGAGGCTTTATGCGCAAGAAGCACGCCCATGGTCTTGGTTGACACGCTTTGTAACGAAAGAGAGCCCTATGGCGAAAAAATTATTCACGGTATCAAGATGGCGATGAGTGAAGCGGGCATGACGAGTGAAAATGCTTTTACCGGCTCAAGCGAAGAAAATTTTTTAACAAATATGACTGGGATAGGCGTTACAGTTTTGGCTCGCGGCTTTGATATACGCAAGGCGCAAAAAGGCGATCGGGTCTACGCCATCGGTCAGGCACTTGTCGGCGAGGAGCTTATAAAGCATCGTGACAAAGCCATGAGCATGAGTGATTATATATATTTGAAGGAGCAAAACTATATTCATGACATCGTTCCCATCGGCTCAAAAGGTGCGGCACATGAAATAGCTGAGATTGAGGCACACTCAGGACTTAGGGCGCGCATAGTAAATCATGATTTTGATTATCATAAATCGGGCGGGCCATCCGCCATTTGCCTAGTCACTATGAATGAGGATGACTTTAATAAATTAAATTTAAAAAAGGACGCGAATTTGTTAGCTTTTATGGAGTAAATGGGTATAAATGTATTTAGAGTACGAGGAGGAGAGTCAAATGAAGAAATTTAAGTTCTTAATAATTTTTTCTGTCATGCTAATAGTTTTGACAGGATTTAATGCTTTTGCAAAGAGCGAAAATAAAATGACTTACAAGATGAATCTCATGGAGGACGCGATGTATGTAGACGTTAAAATCGAGACGGAGCACACAAGTTTTAAATTTGCAATCGATGTGCCAAAGGGTGCTGAAGTCTACGATGTAGAAGGAAAGAGTCTTAGAGACAATTTTCTTTCGGGAACAAAGTACATCTTTGACTTTAACGGCGGCGACAAAGAAGTCTCATACAAGATAAAGGGCCTTCCAAAGGCATTTAAAAGAGCGGACGGATTTGTTTTTGGCCTTTATCGTTCATTTAACACGCATATCAACGACATCGACATAACTTTTGACAGTGTTTACTATGATGAGCCAGTATACGAACTATTTACATCGAAGGGTCTTAATGCTAAATTTGCAAATGGAAAGACTGGCCTTTGTGAAATAGATGAGCCCATTGACATAGCTATAGGCATTAAGTATCCTAAAAATGAGTTCGTGAACGCGCCTTATGAGGACATGGACTACGAAGACTACCGTAACGAAGAGCTGATGAGGACGCAAATTACACGCATCGATAGGCCTGGCATTTCGGAGATAGTTCTTAAGGGGCTTATAGCGGTGGCTTTACTAGCATTTATAATCGTTGGATTTTTGATGACTAAGAATCAAAGATTTAGAAATAAATTTAGAATAAAGAAAAAATACGAAGAAAAAGAAAGAAGTGGCAAAACTTTTGACATAAAGGACATAGATGAGTACATTTACTTAATATATCAATTTTATGACATAAAAGAGGATAAAATCGCTAGCTACTTAGGAGTGGACGAGGCTGACAAGCTTGTCGAGGAAAAATTAACTAGTTCCTATGAAGTGCTATTAAAAAAGGGATATATAGAGAAAGAAGACTCTGATTACAGCGTGGCTCTAACAAAGAAGGGCAGGCTGAAACTAGAAGAGATACTTATCAAGAAGGAATATTTACTCAGTCAAGACAATATTTCAGATGAGGAAGAAAAATTTTTAAGATTGTTCAGGTGATTTAGGTGAGGGTACTTAGCTCAGGAGGCGTAATTATCAATAACAATTTAATACTACTTTTGAAAAAGTACAACGGCGACTACGTTTTACCAAAGGGCAGGATAGAGCGTGGCGAAAGTATTCAAGAGGCTGCGCTTCGCGAGGTAAAGGAAGAAAGTGGCATCACTGGCGAGATTAAAAAATATTTAGGCAAGATTGAATATTCTTTCATTAACAAGGTAAGAAACATAAGGATTGATAAGACAGTACACTTCTTTTTGATGTCAACAAAGGACACTCACACTAAGCCTCAGAGCATGGAAGGCTTTAAAACTGCAAAGTTTTACGAAAGAGATGAAGCGATCAAGCTTATGAAATACAGCCAAGAAAGAGAAATAATCAGAAAAGCTATAGAAGAGTACGACAGAGAAAAGAATGAGGAGAAGTAATGAGTTTTTCACAAAAAGCTAAGGACGAAGCGGCTAAGCTGATGATCACAGACGAAGACACTTCCCTTGCTGAGCTTATGGCATACGTCAGATACGTCTCATCCATTAGCTTCATATCGGGGAAAGTCGCTGTTTCATTCAGAGTGCAAAAAGCGGCTCTCGCAAGACGAATTTTTACAGTAATCAGAAATTTATACGATACAGACCTTGATGTAGGCATATCAAAGATGACGCAGCTAAAAAAGATGAATATCTATACCATAGTCCTAAACGATACGGATATAGTTATGCAGATGTTTAAAGATACGCGCATGGAAGGTTTTTTGGACGTGAACAAAGTGCCGAGAGCCATCAAAGAATCGGACGATATGAGGAGGAGCTACTTAAGAGCGACCTTTTTGGCAGTCGGCTCCATCACTAATCCAGAGCGCGGCTACCATCTCGAAATGCTCTTTGAAAGCGAGTTCGAGGCAAACGAGGTAAAGGACTTGATGAACGTCTACGGTCTTGGGGCGAAGTACGTTATGCGTAAAGGTAACTACATCACTTACCTAAAAGGCGCTGAAGAAATTTCAGATTTTCTCACAGTTATAGGCGCGATGAGAGCGGTGCTTAGCTTTGAGAATATCAGAGTAGTTAAGGACGTTAGGAACAATGCCAATAGAAGGACCAATTGCGAAACAGCCAATATACAGAAAACAGTCGATGCATCGACAAGGCAAGTAGCTGATATCGAGTACATCGATGAAATGATAGGCCTAGACGCACTAGATGCTGATTTAAAAGAACTCGCAATACTTAGACTGAATAACAGAGACGCATCACTTGCAGAGCTTGGAAGGCTTATGGAGCCAGAACTTGGCAAATCAGGCGTAAACCATAGACTTAAAAAACTAGCTGAGCTAGCAGAAAATTTAAGAATAAATGAGGAGAATTAAAATGAAAAGAACCATAGTTACAAACAACGACTACGTTAGAGACAAATACAAAGATGACTTTGACATGATCTACATAGACAAAGTCGATAATTACACAGGTGTTTTACTTAAGGCGAGAGACCTAATTCACGAAGGATATAAACTACTTACACATCCACTATCAGGATCAGTTAAGCCGAATGAAACACCATTTAAGACAATTATTTTGGAAAAAGGAAAAGGACTAGACCAAGACGGACTTATCATAATTGAAGAAGCAATCGGAACCATTAACAAATTTTTAAATATCGAGAAAACACCCGATTACAACGAGCGCGTCATCGACGACTGCAAAGTCATAGACCTTTCCATCATAGACAACACAATCAATTTAAGAAGTTCAATCTAATGAAAGAGTTTTACATTGAAGATATGACCAGTCAGCTAAGGGGCGTTGCTAAGTCCGAGGGACTGGTCTATTTTATTAAAGGAGCCGTGCTTGGCGACACAGTCACAATCACAAACGAAGTGAAAAAGAAGAGCTTTATCGAGGCAGATGTATTGCAAATAGTCTCGCCATCGGAGTTTCGCGTGGACGGAGCAAGTGATGAGGCGATTTTATCCTCTCTTTCTTATGAAAAAGAATTCGAGTGGAAAGTTAATGGACTTAAGATGAATCTTAAGAAGATGGCTGGGCTTGACGTGGACGTAGAAGAATATATGGCGAAGACTTTAACACACTATAGAGACAATACACAGGTCAAAGTCGCTCGCGGATATAATGGTGAAGTAGCTATTGGTTATTTTGAAGAAGGCACAAATACAGTAGTCGATTCAGAAGAGATGCTCTACATGAATAAGGGAGCGCTTTCGGTTTACAAAGGACTTAGAAAATTTGTAAAAGAAAATTATAAGGGCTACGATTGGAAGGCAAAGAAAGGTGATATCAAGGACATAGTCTTTAGAAACAACGAAAAAGATGAGCTGATGATCACCTTTGTATCGCACGATGAAATTATTATCGATATTGAAAAATTAAAAGCAGCCATCGACATGAGTAAAGTCAAATCCATTTATCTAAACATAAACGATAAATCAGATAAAGTTTTGTACGGAAGGAAATTCATTAAACTATATGGAGACGACTTTTTAAGCGTTAATATCTTGGGACTTGATTTTAAAATATATCCGCAAACATTTTTGCAAGTAAATTTAGAGATGATGGACGTTTTATATAAAAAAGCACTTGAGTATCTAGGGGATGCATCGCAAATGGACGTTTTGGAGCTATACTCAGGCATAGGCACAATAAGCCTATGCGCCGCAAAAGAAGCAAAATCAGTCACAGCAGTCGAAGTCGTAGAAGCCTCAGTTAAAAGCGCAGACGAAAACGCTTTGGCAAATGGCATAAAAAACGCAAAATTCATACACGCCAAAGCAGAAGACGCGATAAATAGAGTATTGAAAGAAAAAACTTACGACGCAGTCATCGTCGACCCGCCGAGAAAGGGCCTAGACAAAAAAGTAGTAGATATGCTAAAGACTAGCGACGTAGAAAAGATTGTATACATCAGCTGTAACCACGCAAGCTTAGCGAGAGACATCGCCTTGATGAGTGAGGTGTATAAAGTGGAGAGAGTAGCCGCAGTTGATATGTTTGCAAGAAGTGGACACTTGGAGAGCGTAGTATTGATGACAAGAGAAAATGAGTAACCAGACTTTGAAAGGCTTAAAATTAATAGGTGTATGATTTTTAGATTCAACAATAAGAGTCTGGAAATTTTGAAATTAGTTATCAGAAATGTTTTCTAAATACTTGTTTGCAGCAACACTATAAATATTATGAAAAGGTTGTAGCACCAAGTAGGTAAGCATTTTCAATAATTTCCTCTTCGTTTCGCTTGCGGAAATTAAGAAAATTGCTTAACACTTTAGATATTTTGATAGGTTGTGTCAAAGGTATGGACGGGGAAGAATAAGGTAAATTAGAATTTGTAAGGAAGATAATAATGAACATGAGAGAACAAATTGAAAAATACATTAAAGAAAATCAATTAAATGTTAGTGATGAGTCTATGTGGAGTTTTGATGAGAGTATTGAAGATGAACTGTTATATTTAATATCTCATGGAATAAAAACCGCCACATCTTCACTGTATAAATTTTATGAAATGGAAAATGAGGATTTACCAAAAGTTGGTAATTTAAGAAATAATAGCGCCTTGTGTATATTGCTTGCTTTGAGGCTTGTTTCGTGCTTGTTTGTAATTAATTATAAATTACTTACTGCGTCTACGAGGTCTTTGGCTCTGTTTATTATATAGTACTTGTCGGTTGTATCGAAGTCTGTATGGCCAAGTATTCTTGTTATATACTGCTTATTCAAAACGCTTGTATTGATCATGGTTGCGTATGTTCTTCTGCAAGCGTGGGAAGTTAGTTTACTCACTCCTGCTTGTTCTAGTGCTTTATAATATATTGTTTGACCTAGATACACATCTCGGTAGGCGACTCCTGGACTTTTCTCTATCAAGTATGTTTGGTTTTCTGTACATAATTGCTTTATTAATGGCAATAGTCTATTGGGTATTGGTATGATACGATTCTTGCCTGATTCTGTCTTACTACCGTGGACTATAAAGTGCTCTTCGAGGTTAATGTACTCTATCTTACAAGTGGCAAGCTCGCCGATTCTCATTCCTGTATAGATAAGTATGATAGGGATCTCGATGTTTTTAACTTTGCCAAGGCTTGACCACATCTTTTGCACTTCTATATCTGTAAATATCTTTTTCTCTTTAGGCGCTGTTCCTTTTGGTGTTACAAGTAGTTCTGCGTAGTTTGTTGGGATGTACTCTAGCCTAAGTGCTTCTTTGCATAACATACTCATCATGCTTCTAATACGTTTGATTGTGCTTTGAGATTTATCTTTGTAGCTGTTTAGCAAATCTTGCAAGATAAATAGGTTTAAATTCTTAAGCTTTACATTTTCAATTGGCTTAAGGTAGGTAAACATATTTTTATAGCTCTTTTTTGATCTCTCTGCGATGTTGTCAAAGTGCCAACTGCTCCAGCGTGTGTAGAGCTGCTTGATTGTTATGCTCTCTAGGGATATAGGGTTTTTGATGTAGGCGATGAGTGCTTCCTCTGCTTCTAGTCTTGTCTTGTATGTGCCTATGGTTTTTTGGCTGTAAATGCCTGTAACTGGATCATATGAGCCTGGTGCTTTTGCTTGATATGGACGTCTTCTTGTGCCGCTTAGCTTTATTATGGATCCTGATCCGTTTGCTCTTCTCATTATTTTCTCCTTTCTATATTGCAAAATCATCGAAAAAATGGTATAATAGGCATGAAAATAGCCTATTTGTGTGTGCTATTTCAGACCGTGGCGTTCGTGGTGGGATGCACGGTCTTTTTATTTGACTTTTATTATAAAATAATGTATAATGTATATATTGTATCCCTTAGGTGTAGGACTCTCCCCATACGAGATGTACCGAAACTAAGGGGTTTTTTATTTAAACAAAAAAGCTCTAACAATATTTGTCAGAGCTTAAATGTAAGCGAAAACCTCGCTTCCTTCAGCTCTATTATATGTTATTATTTACTATATGTCAACTTTTAATATAGCCTTATAAAAGGACGAGAGGGAACGCTCCTTAACAAAGCATTCCCTCTCGTTGGCTAATAACACTGCCTCTATCCGTAAGTAAATAATAACAGATTTTAAATAGCTTTGTCAAGTTTTATATAAACCGTGGCGTTCGTGGTGGGATGCGCGGTCTTTTTTATTCATTTAATAATTCTAAGAACTCTTTCTCATTGATTATATTTATGTCTGCTTTACCTGCTTCGTTATAATCAATGGCTTGTTTTAATTTTCCTGTAGTACATCCAAAGTCTGCTACTACCAATATATTTGTCTTCATGGTAACGTTATCTTGATAGTTGCCTTTATTTGTAATAACTTTTTTACCTGCTTCACACCTAGACATGCTTTCTAGGTTTCCTGTAAAACAAACGTTTTTACCATTTAATTTATCATTATCAATATAATTATCTGGAATGTATGTTTTTAACATCTGATAAGCATATTGATTTTCTCTTGAAATCTTAACATCATCAATGTTTAATGATATATAAGTTGGCAAGTCTGTTATGCCATATTCTTTTATTAAATATTTATAATATGCGTCTGTTGTTATGCAGTCGTTTAAAGCATCATGTGAGCTTATTTCTATATTAAGTGTTGGTTTAATGTGTTCAAGTTTATAATCTTCTCTGTAGTCATATTGCTTTGCTAACTGTAAAATATCAATAACTTGATTTTGCATATTATTTTCAAGCTCCACGTTGATCATTCTTGTATCAAAAGGCGCATTGTATATAAATACTGGCAAATCTTCCATGAAAGCTAAAAGACTTTGCATGTATTCTTTTGCGTGTTTATAATCTTTAACCATTTCATTTGTTATTCCGTGTATTTCTGTATTGTTAATCTTTATATATGGCTTACAATACGTGTTAAATGTATCAACTACTTCTCCGTTACTAACTTTTATTGCACCTATTTGTATTATGTCATCATACAAGTGGCTAAAGCCTGTTGTTTCTGTGTCTAGTACGATGTAACTACTTGGTAGTGGTATAGATGGTCCAGATGTATCGCGCCTTTCATATGGCTTTTTCTTAGACTTCGATTTCTTTGGTGATTTTATTTCTTTTGTAACACTATGATTAGTCTCTTTCTCTTCCTTAATCTTTCTTAGCTTTTCTTGGTTTATTTTTGCATTTTCGTTAGTCTTTTTTATCCACTTAGCAAACTTAGTTCTTCTTTTTTTGCTAATAACAACATAAATAATAGGAGTTACAAACAGTACAAGTAAGAATTGATCAGCTGTCATATTTAGCTCTGCAACTAAAAATGAAAGGAATAAAAAATACAATATTATAAAAAGAAGTGTTTTGATTATTTTTTTTATCTTTTTCATAATACACCAACTTTATATTTCGTGATATACACCAACAAGTTCACCAAGTATTAAGAAATCACTTGTAACTATTGGTTCAAAGTTTGGATTAGAAGGTTGCAATACGGCATGATCATCTTTCAAGAAAAGTCTTTTTATCATAACTTCATTATTTTCCTTCAATAGAATTACTGCAATTTTTCCACTTTCAACATAATTAGTTTTTCTTACAAAAGCTTTATCTCCATCGCAGATATTATCTCCTATCATACTATCTCCATTAACTATAAGAGCAAAGTCTGCATTAGATACTTTTTTATCCATATAGAAGTAACCTTCAAAGTTTTGTTCGCACCAAATTCCATCTCCTGCGCACACATTGCCCAATATAGGCAATCTATTGACTTTTATTATTGGCTCTGCATTTATATCCTGTAAATCCATTCCAAGTATATAGATTGGACTTACATCAAATATGTTTGCCAATTTACTTATTACGCTAGTTTTCATAGCACCAACATCACCCTTTTCATACCTGACTATTGTAGGGTGAGTGACTCCTAACTTTTCTGCGAGCTCTGTTTGAGTCATATTATTTAATAGCCTAAGTTCTTTTAATCTAGCTCCAGCTTTTTTATTAAGATCTGTATTTTTCATTTTAACACCTCACATATATATTTACTAATTACATTGTACACTTATTTTATATAAAATGCAATAAAATTTTATAAAAATAAAAAAAATTTTATAAAAATAAAAAAAATTTTATAAAAAACTATTGACAAAGCAAAAAATATATCATATAATGTTCGTATAATAAACAATTTATACAAAACAAAGAAAGGTGGTGTTCGAAATGCAAACATTAAGTCTTACAAAAAAAATGGTGGACTTTGGCGATACTTATGATGATTTAGCAAAAGCATTGGGAGTTAGTGTACAAACATTGTGCAATAAAACTGTCGGCAAAACAGAGTTTCTAAGAAGCGAAATCGAAACAATAATTGAAAGGTATCAACTAACCCCTTGCGAGGTTATGGAAATTTTTTTTGCTTCAAAATGTACGGAAAATAAACATATCTTAAAACATGCCAAATAAATGTACGAAAATCAAACAAAGGAGTGTGATTATTTATGAATGAAGCAGTTGCTGATTGGAGTGATGAGGAGCATGTGAAGGCTTTAAGCCTTATTGAGGAGGCTGAAAGAAGGAAAAAGTTAATTTATTTCAGAACTCTTATCTATTACGTGACGGGCTACGATATTGCAAGTATTGATTATTTTGAACCTAGAAAGCAAATTATTGTTAGGTTTAAGGATGCATGCAGGGAGGTTTTATTTATCAACATACACACGGACAGTATTGAGGCTTGCACGTGTGAGGTGATAAGGCAGACGATAAATTATGTGGAACGAAATGATTAAAAAAATCTTAAAAACGATTGCTGAGGCTTTTGTAATGATCTATGAGATTATAAGCGATAACGAGTGGCTACAGTATATGATCTACATTTATATAATGACTGTATTAGCGCTAAGTTTCGTGTTATTACAAGCTTGGCTAATAGTTTTTGTTTCAAAATTATCGTGAGAAGAGAGGTGAAAAATGAGAATGATGAAGATTAATTTTGACGCAATATTTCGAAAAATACTTAAAATCTTTGGAATAGTGAGTCCGTCAGAGATGATGATAACACATGCAGGAAAGTTTTGTGGCGAATTAGAAGAATTTGAGCAATGTAATACTTACGACGCGCAATACGCAAGTGGAGCTATAGATTGTATGAATATTGTTAGAGACGAAATTATCAAATACAGACTTAACAATAGTGATGGTAGATATGATGATATCATATACAGATTACAAAAGGCCATAGAAGAGATTGTTAATATCACGGGGGTTGAATATGAATAAAAAACTTAGCATAGCATACACTAATGGTGTTCTTGACTCTTTATACGCAATTGGCGAGGAAATTGGAAGATACCACGATAGAAACGTTGATGGCTGCAATGATGAGATCATGAGTATACTAAGAAGTATTGAGAAAAAGATTGTGGAAGTCACAGGGGTCGATTATAAAGTCGATTATAAAATAGAACGAAATGATTAAAAGGAGGAAATTATTTATGAATGAAGAAAACAAAGGACAAGAAAAGTTTGAAGGACAAATAGGATACCTTAAGTGGATTCCTCTAGAACAACTAAAGTGGATTCCTCATAGGCCTGTTAAGTCTCATATTCAAGATGAGGACATAAGCAAGATTCACTTTGGAAGGATACGCTACATTACTCAAAGCAAGTCTAGAAGGGACGCGTTTAGAAAATTAGTAAAAGAAAAGGAGCTCAAGACTAATGACTTAACTTTAATCTTAAGCTCTATAGGTTTCAATCCTGAGGTATACCACTACACTGTGCCTGGTGCTAGGTATAGGCACTACTTATACCAAGAAGATGCTATGAAAGAATTAGAAGACGATCTATATGAATAGGTGGGATGAGTAGCGCTTCTTTTAACGGCTCATTGCTAAGACGTCCAGACCAATAATCTAAAGCAAGCTTGTGGCACTGTATGATCGTCTCGCCCTTAACGAGATTCATATCGCCTATGTGATAGTTTTCATGATCTATGCTTACTTCATAGATTTTGAAGAAAGGATATTTTAGCGCAAAGTTTATAGCGTCTTCTAATGATGTAAAAGCAAAGAAGCTTTGAAAGCGTGACGGCTTATCTGGGAAGTACATTCGCCTATATAGTTCGAAGATTTGTTCGGTAGATGTTTCTTTATGGAAGTCTTTGAATGATTCTATGGCATACTGGTCGCCATGGAAGGATAGGCCGCCTGGGAAGAGTTCGAGAAGTGTTTCGTTTAACTCTGCTGGTAGTACGTGTGGATGTATTAGCTCGATGGTTTTTAGATTTTTGAGAGTATCTGTTCTATCGACATGGTAGAAAATCAAATTATTCACCTCCTTGTGATTATTATATCACTAAGGGGAGATAAGAGAGCAAATTATTAAAGGGGGAATGATGATGGAGATTAATTGCAAGTTATCTGTTGACAATGAAGAGAATATTAAGAAGTTTATAAGGATGTTTTCTGAAATTGAAGAATTGTTTGACTGTAAATGCACTCTTGATATAAGTGTTTTTACTCATCAAAATTACGAAGTGTTTAAAAAAGATGATAATGATTAGATCTAGAAGAAGTGATTGGCATGAGGTATCCAAAGTGAAGGCTATGGACTATGGAAGGAAGCTTTTAAAGGTTCTTGGTTACTGTGTGCCTATGGCTGATCAGCTAAGGCACCTTGAGAGGTTTATCAAGGGGATTGATGTAAGTGAGATTATTGAAGGGGGAATTTACAATGAATAAAAAGCATAAGGTTACTTATTATTTTAGTGGCACAACTATAGATCATGAGGTTAAAGATGAGAATGAACTTAGGAATATATTCAAGGCTCTTGATGAGAGTAGACCCATAACTATAGTATTTGATGATGAGGACAGAAAGATATTGGTAAATACTAGCTGTGTTGAAGCTGTTGAGATTGAGGGGATTGAAAATCAGGAACTTTAATCAGTAAAAGGGACGCAAGGCTAATTATTTATAAATAAGGATGGTGGAATAATGGAAAATAATATTGATTACAAGGCTGGTTTAAGGAAAGTTAGCATTGATGAGATTAGTGAGTTTACTGGTCTAGCTCAGCCGACTGTGAGGGCTTTTCTGGAGCAAGGGCTATTTCCTTTTGGGGTATGTGCGAATGCTTCGTCTGGTAAGAAGAGGGTTGTGTATGTGCATCCGATTTTGTGGGAGAGGTTTAAGAAGGGTGAGATACCTTTTATAAGTGTTAAGTCTCAAGCTGGTATTGAGGCTAGGTTTAATGATTAGGAGGGTTTTATATGGAATATACTTGTGGGGTTACTGATTGCATAAATATTATTAAGGAAGAGATTAACAGGTGCCGTCTTAGTAACAGGAAGGGCAGAAATGATGAGGTTATAAAAAGGCTTAGAAATGTTATAAGGGAGATTACTGAGCTTACGGGGGTTGAATATGAGTAAGGGGATTTATAAGGAAAAGCTAAGCTCTTATGAGCTTGAAAATATGGATGTATCTGAGCTTAAGGAAAGGATAAGAATGCTTGAGGATGAGCTTGGTGAGAAGCTTAGTATGAATGATGTTACTGTAAGGGTTATGTGTGAATATATTAAGGACATTGAGGAAAAGTTTGAATTTACTAAAGATATGCTATCTACGTACAAGGCTGAGCTTGAAAAGTACAGAGAAATAGGTGTTTGTAATGAGAAAGATAAATCATAATGCGCCGTTTTGGAGGTTGGCTAGAAAAGTGAAAGATATAGCTGGGATATTATTGGGCGCGCTTTCTATAACTGCTTTGTTTTTCATGGGATATATCCTTTTATGGGCGATGATGGGCTATTAAGATAAACGAGGAGGGGAAAATGAAGAAGGATAATTATTTATATTTTCTGTTTATAAAAAACAAGCCTAACTTAATTGTATTAGCTGTATTTATATGTATTGCAGCGCTTTTATCTTATTTTAGCAAGCAGGGAATTTTGGAGTTTATACTTTTACTGGCGATAATGATACTTGTATTTTGTTTGACTATGTCAAGTTTAAAAGCATTTGAAGTCTACAAGGAAGCTAAAAGAGCTAAGGAAGCTGATGAATTAGAAAAGCAGTTACGCGGCATCGCAAGTCTTTATATATGCAAGGCTGAAATGGAGAGGCGAAAGCGCCACGATCTAAACAATAAGGAGGTAAGGGATAATGAATATTGAGGAGCTTAGCATAAGGCTAAGGATAATAACTATAAACAGGCAGCTTTATGAAAAGATGGAGCTTAAGAGGCAAAAACTTGAAACATGTGGTGCTATGGCTGCTGTAATTCTTGCTATGTGTCAAGGTGATGAAAGCGCAATGAAGGCAGGATTAGCATATACTTACGCAAGTTTAATTGCTGGAAATTATATTGATGGCTATTTAGAAAAGAATATAAACATATTAGAAATATATAATAATCAAATAAAGAGAGTACAAGACCCACTGATAAAGGCAAGTATTGATAGCTGTAGAGAAGATACACTTATCAGGAACTTTATTAAGGCTACGAGCTTGATTCTTGATGATGGATATAGTGAAGAGGCTCTTGGTACAGCTATAAAAGCTATCATTGAGTGTGCTATGCATTATTATATAGATCTAGAGAAGGCTATTGAGAAAGTATATCATTTTATCCAAAGGGATACTGAAGAAATAGCACTTAGAAAGATAGTGAATAAAGAGGGTGGCATATTTGGCGATTAGTAATGAAAGGGCGAAGGAACTGCTTATAAGTGGTGCGCCTGTGATGAGGGACGGCATTATGTATAAAAAGATTAGTGCTTTGGTCTTTCGTATGGGTGAGGGTCTGGTTGATCCATACGCTGAGGTGCTTGACAGCAATACTAATTCTGTTGTGGTCTGTCCTCTTAAGTGGCTTGATGAGGTGGACGCAAAGGGTATTGACGCTGACTGCACTATTGACAATGATAGGGTGATTACTATGTATAACAAGTGTAAGGATTTGATGGGTGAACTTTCTTCCTTTATATATAGTAGAAAGTATGATCAGGCGCAAGGCAAGATTAATAATCTCTTAAGGCACTTGATGAGACTTGAGGGCGCTATGGGTGTTTTTGATGATTTATAGAAAAAGAAAAAGGGGTGCTTTTTTATAAGCCCCCCTTAGGTTGTCTAATGGTATAATGTCTCTTCTTATATATATTATACCATTTATTGGCTTAATGTGCAAGCCTTTGATGAGCTTGTACTAGGTATTATTTTTGTAACCAATTTGTAGGTGTAGTATGAGGACGTTTATTAGGGAGAAAAAAATTCACTGTGGAAGTGATTACATGGAGGTGGATTTATTTTCTTTAAGTAAAAATCAAATATCTAAGAAGGGCAAACGTGCGAAGAAGGAGAGGGTATCTCTTAACGCGCAGAAAAATCTCAATGATAAGAATGCTAGAAGAAGGTTTCTATGGATCTGTGAAGCGAACTTTTCTAAGAACAGTTACTCCGTGACTTTGACTTATAGTGATGAGTTTCTGCCTGACTCTCTTGAGGGAGCTGAGAGGGAGCTAAGGAACTATTTAAGACGTGTGGCGAGAAGAAGGAAGAAGGAGGGTCTTGATGATTTAAAGTACATCGTAGTTACTTCTTCTAGGTGTGATGATGATGAGAGTCCTGTTCGTGTGCATCACCACGTCCTTATGAATGACGGCTTAGATCGTGATGCGATTGAAGGCTTATGGAGAAAGACTATGGGCAAGGGTAAGGGCAAGCGCTCTATTGGTTTTGTAAATTGCGACAGGATACGCGCTGATTATAACAGCGGGATTCAAAGACTGT
Organism: Fenollaria massiliensis; assembly: GCF_000312505.2. GTDB lineage: Bacteria > Bacillota > Clostridia > Tissierellales > Peptoniphilaceae > Fenollaria > Fenollaria massiliensis. Next base: position 320,552 of record NZ_HG326226.1, read on the forward strand.
GTTCGTATCTATCGGGAAACCCAAAGCAGAAGAGAAGGTGGTCTTGCTCTCAAAATCTAGCAAGGCCGTGGATAAGGAATAATGATCACAGGTACTCGAGAAGGGCTTTAAACACTATTGCGACTGAGGGTACTAGCTTTGAGTTGATTAAAAGGCTTTATCCTGGATATGCGATTTTAGACAAGGACTATGGCTTTAAGGCTATTTACAATGAGTTCACTGGATGGAGTGTGTACTTAAAGCTCAGGAGGCTAAAGGAGTGATGTTATATGTACAGAAATGGTAAGTCGTATTTATTAGACATTATGAAAAAAGAGGGAGAGTTATTATCTGCAAAGAGGATTAAGGAGATGGAGTATCATCCTAGCAAGGACGCAAACAACTACTATATCATAACTTGCCCATTTTGTGGAACAAAGACGAGAGCGCAGGTTAGAGGTTATGGCTCAAGGGGTCGCAAGTGTTCTGGCTGCTCTGCTATGTTTAGAAGCGAGTGGGCTACGAGGAAGATAAATGACTAAGAAGGATTTAAGAAGAATTATTGACCTGGACAAGAAGATTAACTGTCTACGTGGTGAGATCGCTAGGCTTGAGCATGATTTACGTTATGCAAGAAGTGTAGACTATCAATCTAGTATAAGAGGCTCTAGCCCATCTAGTTTTGATGGCTCGATTGCTAAGATTTGTGATATGAAAAGTAGGGTCAAAGATGAGATTGATGAGCTGACTAGGCTAAAGGATAAGGCTAAGGAGCCTATTGAGTCTCTTGAGGGTGTGTACTATGAGGTGATGAGCAAGAGGTATTTGCAAGGAAAGGTGTGGCATACTATTGCCATGGAGATGCACTATTCGGAGAGTCATGTCTTAAGGATCCACGGGGAGGCTCTTAAGAAACTAAGTAAAACTGAATAATTTATCTAAATGAGAGCGAATGATAGTAAATGATAGTTGGGGTCGTGATATAATGATAGTGTGCATAGATGGATAACGATTCATTATCACCTCCTTGAATTAATTTAGCGGAGCTCTCGTAGTTGGTACGAGGGCTCTTTGCTTTATTAGCTTATGGTTTATATAAACCACGGGTGGCTTTACATGGCGATGGCTTTTAATAGCCGAGGCTATATTTTGTAGGGGGGGTGCTATATTATTTTAGGGGAGGCTATGTATATGGCGAAGGAGCTAAGGGCTGACAAGGCTGGGCCACACAGGGCTCAGTATGAGATAAACAAGAAGAAGATATTAAAGATGGAGTCTGTATGTGGGATATGTGGCAGACCTGTTGATAAGAGTCTGAAGTACCCTGACCCGATGGCTGGGTGTGTGGATCACATCATTCCAATCGCCAAAGGGGGACACCCGAGCGCACTGGAGAATCTGCAGCTTGCTCATTGGTGTTGCAACAGACAAAAGTCAGACAAGCTCTTTGTGATGCAAGAGAAGAAGATACCAACGAACAGGAATTTGCCACAAAGTTGTGATTGGAAGAACTACAAGGCAAAAGATTAGACATTAGAGGGGGCATACCACCCCACCCATATCGGCTAAATACCTTCAGCTCGTTATTGTACATTTTTTCGCGTGCAGGAACGAGGGGAGAGGGTGGGCGATAGATGTCTAATTTATATATATATTTTATCAAAGTATAATGGATGAGTTTTTTAAAGAAAATTGCATCAAAATTTTGAAAATTTAGAAAAATTATGAAAAAATGTCTTCAAAATGTGCTGTTTTTTACAAAATTATGTACCAAAGTGTAAAAAATGAGTCAATTTTGATTTTCTTATGGACAGTTAATGTTTTTACATAAAATAAGCTTGATCTAGGAGGTTTTTATGGAACAAGGTTTAGATTACTTAAGAGGCAAACTTAATTATCACAAAAGAAGGGTTGATACCAGGTACACTTACTACGACAGTAAGTACCAAGAAAGGGACTTAGGGCTAGTCATACCTCCAGACATAAGGCAGAGGTATCGCTCGTGCTTAGGTTGGTGCACTAAGGCGGTTGACGCTCTTGCAGATAGGCTTGTCTTTAAAGAGTTCGCTGAAGATAATTTTGAACTGAACGAGATCTTTAATTTAAACAACCCTGATATATTTTTCGACTCAGCAATATTATCTGCTTTGATTGCGTCTTGTGCCTTTGTGTATATCTCTATGGGTGATGAGGGTTATCCAAGATTACAGGTAATTGAGGCAAGCAACGCTACTGGCATACTAGATCCGATTACTGGACTTTTAAAAGAGGGTTATGCTGTGCTTGATCGTGATGACAAGGGCAAGCCGACTTTGGAAGCACACTTTTTACGCGATAGGACTGATTTTTATAATGGCAATGATCTTGTTGACAGTAGAAGCAATCCTGCTGACGTGCCGCTACTTGTGCCTATCATACACAGGCCTGATGCTGTGAGACCTTTCGGTAGGTCTAGAATAACAAGGGCATGTATGTATTATCAAGGACACGCAAAGAGAACTTTAGAGCGTGCAGATATAACTGCTGAGTTTTATAGTTTTCCACAGAAATACATTGTAGGCTTGTCTCAAACGGCTGAGCCTATGGACAAGTGGAAGGCGACCATATCAAGTATGCTGCAATTCACAAAGGACGAAGACGGAGACGCGCCAAAGCTTGGACAGTTTACATCTACATCGATGTCGCCATTTACAGAGCAGCTAAAGACTATAGCATCGAGCTTTGCAGGTGAGACTGGTCTTACTCTTGATGACTTAGGCTTCGTGACTGACAATCCGTCAAGTGCTGAAGCGATTAAGGCAAGCCATGAGACTTTAAGAGTAACAGCTCGTAAGGCTCAAAGATGTTTTGGCAGTGGCTTTCTAAATGTCGGCTACGTTGCCAGGTGTTTAGCTGATGACTATAATTATGTGCGTAATCAGTTTTATTTAACTAAGGCTAAGTGGTACCCTGTATTCGAGCCTGACATGGCAGCACTTTCTGGTGTGGGTGATGCGGCCATAAAGATAAATCAAGCTGTGCCTGATTACTTTAACAAGGATAATTTATCTGACTTTACTGGACTTGATGCGTAATGAAAACTGTTATATTCTTATGTGGTTTAATCGGAGCAGGCAAAACAACATATGCTCAAAAGCATTTTAAGCCTTTTACTGATTTAGACTACATGCCAATGTATTCAAAAAAATCTGATCAGATAAGACTTACGCAAAGATTATTAAAAACAAATGATGAGGTTTGCCACATAACTTGTTACCCGACAGAGGAAGAAGCAAAAGCTTTTAGAGGATACAATAAGAGATTTGTCTTGATCGATACTGGACTTAGGCAAGCAAAAACCAATGTAATCATTAGGAACAGGCAAAGGGATATGATGAACTTGGCAAATGTACTTGAATCTAATTTAGACTTAGTAAAAAAGTATAAAAATGCTAAAGTCAAATGGGAAGTAGTAAAGGTGTTTTAGATGGACGAGAGAGACTTAATAGAAAAGCTTAAAAAAGAGATAGCTGATACTTTTGATGATAAGCTTGTAAACAGCAAAGTTGTAAAAGAAAAGGTAAAGAAGCTGAGTAAAAAGATTGCCACTTACATTGATACTAATGAAATTTCCATAGAGTCAGGAAGGCTACTTGCACAGACGTTTACAGAAAAAATCAATGAAGAATTATTTGAAAATGGCAAGATGAGTGAAGAGTTTGCTAAAGGTGTTATAAAGCCAAACATTGAAAGGAACTACGAGATTGTATCGGGATATACTAAAGATGTTCAAGATAGTTTAAACAAAAAAGCGGGTATAAATATAAAAAGTCAAAGAGCAAATTTTAATGAAGAAAGAGCAGATAATCTTTGCAAGAAGATAGCTGAAAAAGACTTTGAAGATACTAAGTGGCTTTTAGATGAGCCAATTATTAATAGCAGTCAATCCATAGTAGATGACACGATAAAAGTAAATGCAGAGTTTAATAGTAATGCAGGCCTTGAGTCAAGAATAATTAGAATGGAAGCTGGTAATTGCTGTCCATACTGCGCTAATCTCGTAGGGACTTATAAGTATCCAGAGGATACTGAAGCAAACCCTAATGTGTGGAAGAGGCATAGGTTTTGCAGATGCAAGCTTGAGCATATAACAAAAAAAGGCATAAAGAGAATCAATAATGATTGGAACGAAGAAAAGCATAAAAAGAAAAGGCGAAGAGAATTATATAAAAAAGTTGATAAATTAGATAAAGCAAAGAGAAACATCAACAAGCAAACAATAAAAGAGATTGAAGAAAAAAACTGGAGTCCTGAGTTTAAAGCTAAGGCGATAAAACTCTATAGAGATGCTCACAAAAAGAAGGTTGAATTTTCTAGCCACGCTATAGCTAGAGGTTTGGATAGGGCAATAAATAAGGCTGGCTTGACCGAAGAAGACTTAATAAATATAGCAAAATCAAAACCGAAATATACTCAGGGTAGTGGAAGATTGATTTATTGTTCAAAAAATATATATCTAGTTAGAGACATGGAGACAGGAGACTTTGTTTCTATACTAGAAAGAGATTTACCAAGAAAGGATTGGATTGAGATCAATGGATAAAATAAATGAGCTATTAAGCATAATAAACAATGGCTTAAAAAACAAACTAGTTAAAGAACATGATTTTTCAACAAATATAGAGGATTATATTCACGACAACTTCTGGGACATCGAAAAAGAAAATCATGAAGTAGCTATTTTTTTAAATGATGATATAATTGATATTTGTGAGCAAACAGAACCTGGACTAGAAGGTACAAACTTTAGAAAAGAAATAGAACAAGCATATAATGCTTTATTAAAAATGTTAAGGCTATAGTGCCGCTTGTTTAATCGTGAATAATCGAGACTTAATCGTGTGAAAATATAAAGAAAATGTGTAAATATAGAGGAATCAATCGTGTGTTTTATAACGCACGATTTTTTATTGCAAAATTTAGGAGGTAACGACGAAGAAAAATGAAAGGAAATCAAGGGGTGCAGGATTTATGACGCTACTTGCTATTGTATTTATAACGCTTAAGCTTACTGGCAATATTACATGGCCATGGCTGTGGGTACTTGCTCCTATATGGGCGCCACTGCTTTTAGCTGGAATTATAGTTTATATCCTAGTGATTATTGCTGATTTAAAGGATGAATATTAAGGGAGTGATAGAGTGAAAAGAGATATGGAACTTGTAAGATCTATACTTATTGAAGCTTCCAAATCTATGGGCGACTTAAACTGCCAAAGTTTTATAAACGACGCAAACGATTTACAAAAGGTTATTTATAATGTTGAGATTATGAAGGAAGCTGGTCTTATAAATGCAAACATAAATAAGGCTATGAATGGTGTATATATTGATGCTTATATAAAAAGCTTGACTTGGCAAGGTAATGACTTATTGGACGCAATAGTTAATGATAATGTATGGGCTGAGACTAAGAAGAAGATTTTTAATAAATTCAAATCTGTAAGTTTTGATATTATCAAAAAAGTTGCTGAGGAAATTATTATACAAGCTCTTTTAGGAGCTTAGCCTTGGCTAGAAAAAAGATAGGAAGTCAGACACCAACTCTTTCTAAGCTTAAGAGATACACTAAGAGCGACTACAAAAAAGCGATAGATCTATACGAAAAATCTGGCAATAAGGCTCAAAAATGGCAAGAAACGATTCTAAAGCACATCTTAGCGTACAATAAGAATCATTTATGGGTGCATACCAAGTTTGGTTACTCTTTGCCTAGACGTAATGGTAAGAGTGAGATACTACTTATGCGTGAGCTATATGGCATTATGGAAGGCGAGCAAATAAACCACACGGCGCACAGAACGACAACGTCGCACGCATCGTGGGAAAAGCTATGCAGGGTGCTTGACAAGATAGGTATCACGTATGAATCGCTAAGAGCAACTGGAAGAGAAAGGGTTGAGATACCAGAGACGGGCGGCAGGGTGGAGTTTAGAACAAGAACCACTACAGGGGGTCTCGGCGAAGGCTTCGACCTACTTATCATTGATGAGGCTCAAGAGTACACTGCTGATCAAGAGTCGGCTCTTAAGTATGTTGTTACTGACTCACAAAATCCTCAGACTCTGATGTGTGGTACTCCGCCAACAGTAGTAAGCGCTGGCACAGTCTTTGTTGATTTCAAGAATGATGTCATAGAAGGCGCTAGTAAGAACGGCGCTTGGTGTGAGTGGGGAGTTGAAGAGCAATCTGATCCACACGATAAAAAATTATGGTACAAGACAAATCCATCTTTAGGTACTATATTTACTGAAAGAAGTGTAGAAGATGAGATAGGTAATGACATAGTAGACTTTAACATACAAAGGCTAGGCCTATGGATCAAGTACAATCAAAAATCAGCTATAAGTGAAGTCGATTGGCTCGCTTGTAAGGTAGATAAGCTTCCTGAACTTAAGGGAAGCTTGTTTTGTGGAGTTAAGTTTGGCCAAGATGGTAGAAACGCAGCTCTCAGCATAGCTGTTAAAACTGTGGAAGATGACGTCTTTATAGAGTCTATCGACTGTCAATCGGTCAAAAATGGTGATGACTGGCTTATAGATTTTATGAAGCAGTCTAAGCCTGAGCTTATAGTTATAGATGGCGCAAGCAGACAGAGTATACTACAAGAAGAATTAAGAGCAGCTAAGATTAAGAATATTTGCCTACCGACTGTAAAAGAAATTATAAACGCTAACTCTTTATGGGAGCAGGCTATATATGAAAAGACCATCTCACATATGGATCAAGCCTCTCTATCGCAAGTTGCTACAAATTGTGAGAAGAGAAACATAGGAAGCCAAGGCGGCTTTGGATATAGAGCACAATTTGAAGAGATGGACATATCCTTAATGGATAGTGCGCTGCTAGCACATTGGGCTTGCAAGAATTATGTAAAGCCTAAGAAACAAAAGATTATATATTAGTTATTAAGCAAAGGCAAGTTTTTACTTGTCTTTTTTTAATATAAATACCTGACGAGGGCAAAACGGAAAGGAGCGAATAAGAATGGCTGAAGAATTTAAAGCTATAACAACGCAAGAAGAACTTGATGAAGTCATCAAGGACAGACTTAAAAGAGAACGAGATAAGTTAAGTAAGGAAGTGCAAGAAAAGTACAAAGACTACGACTCTTTGAGAGCAGAGCTAAGTAAGGCTAAGGAAAGCTCAGCAGAGATTGAAACTTTACAAAAGAAGCTTCAAGCATATGAAAAGGCTGAGATGAAAAGAAAGGTTGCCATGGAGTATAAGATACCTTACGACCTAGCCGACAGAATACAAGGCGATGATGAAGAGTCTATGGCCGAGGATGCAAAAAGCTTGCAAGCTTACTTTAAGAAAGAAGCGCCACCCTTGAGGAATATTGAAACTACTCCAAAGAAGGATGACGCGTACAAAAAATTATTAGATGGTTTGAAAGGAGAATAATCATGCCAGTATTATCAAAAGGAGCTTTATTTAGCGAAGAATTAGTATCTGACCTTATCAACAAAGTACAAGGTAGATCATCACTAGCGGTGTTATCACACCAAACACCTATACCGTTTCTAGGTGAAAAGTTATTCACATTTACTATGGATTCAGATATAGACATAGTAGCTGAAAATGGACAAAAAGGAGAAGGCGGGGTTACTATTGAGCCAATCAAAGTAATGCCAATCAAAGTAGAGTATGGAGCAAGAGTCTCAGACGAATTTATGTATGCAGCTGAAGAAACACAACTTGATATGTTAAGAAGTTTCAATGACGGCTTCGCGAAAAAATTAGCAAGAGGTTTAGACCTTATGGCTATACATGGAATCAATCCTAGAAGCAAGACTGCATCAACTATCATAGGCGATAATTGCTTTATAAAAAAGGTTACACAAAATGTTTTATTTGACGAGACTAAGCCAGATGAAAATGCTGAAGCAGCTATAGCTTTAGTACAAGGCTCGGAAGGCATAGTTACAGGTATGGCGTTAGATACAAGCTTTGCATCAGCTCTTGCGAAACTTAAAGCAAATGGAGCTAGAGTATATCCAGAGCTTGCTTGGGGCGCTAACCCTGGAGAGATAAACGGCTTAACTGCAGATGTCAACACAACAGTTGGCACTAATAACAAGCTTAAATCAATAGTAGGTGACTTTGAAAATATGTTTAAATGGGGATACGCAAAAGAAATACCACTAGAAATAATTGAATATGGTGATCCAGATGGAAAGAAACAAGACTTGAAAAATTATAATCAAGTCTACTTAAGAGCAGAAGCTTACCTTGGCTGGGGCATATTTGACGCTAAGAGCTTTGCAACTATCAAAGCTGAATAGGTGGTCAATATGATATATGTTAACAAAAGAACAGGGGCTACGATTGATAGCCCTTGTTTATTATCTGGAGATGACTGGGAGCTAATAAGTGAAGCAGACGCAAAGGAAGCTGAAGAAGTAGCAACAGTTGAAAAAATGGAAACAGTTGAAGAAGCAGACGCAAAGGAAGCTGAAGAAGTAGCTGAAAAAGCAGCTGAAAAAGCAGCAGAAACTGCAGAAGTAAAAGAAGCTGAAAAAGCTGAAGAAGTTAAGGAAGAAAAGCCTAAGAAAAGAAATAATAAAAAGGGTGAGTAGTATGGCTTACTTAAGCATAGATGAACTTATGACTTTGTGGAGACCCCTTAAACAAGACGAAATGGAAAGGGCAAGGGCTCTGATTGATAAGGTTGAAGCTAATTTAAAGGTTGAAGCGAAAAGAGTAAATAAGAACATCGATGAGCTTGTAAAGGATAAAGATTATTTAGATCTATACAAGTCTATAGTCTGTGATATAGTCGCAAGAAATTTAATGACATCAACAGATCAAGAGCCTATGATACAGTCTGCTGAGTCTGCTCTTGGCTATTCATTTAGCGGTACTTACTTAGTACCTGGTGGCGGTCTTTTTATTAAAAAAGATGAGCTTAAGAGATTAGGATTAAGGACGCAAAAGTACGGGGTGATTGACTTTTATGGGAAAGATTAAGGGCATAAAGATCACTTTGATTGACAAGGTAAAGGTCGGAGTTGATGGCTTTAACAGTCCTATATATGAGGATAGGGAGATTGAAGTTGAAGATGTCTTAGTATCTCCTACTGACACCGAAGCCGTCACAAACAATCTTGATCTATATGGAAAAAAAGCTGTATATACCCTAGGCATACCAAAAGGTGATACGCACGAGTGGGAAGACAGAGAAGTGATTATATTTGGTAAAAAATATAGAACTTTTGGAAATGTCACAGAGGGCATAGAAGAGATGGTACCACTTAGGTGGCACAAGAAAGTCATGGTGGAGCGCTATGAGTAAGGTAAAATTTGTACTCAACAAAAAAGGAGTAAGCGAGCTTTTACTCTGCGAAGAAATGAAAGAGATACTTGAAGAGTACGGGAACGCTGCTTTAAATAGATGCGATAAGACAGACGCTAAAGGCGAAGCTTATAACTATGAGTTAAAAGTTGGAGCTGGTAAGAAGAGGCTGCACGCAAATATAAGAGCAGATGGTTACAAGGCTTACTACCATAACCTTAAGAGCAATACGCTTTTAAAAGCACTAAAGGGACAATAAAGATGATTGAAAAGATTATTTTAAATTATTTAATTAAAAAATTAAAAGTGCATGTGTATATGGAAGAGCAGAAAGAAAAAGAAGAAAGCTATGTAGTGATAGAAAAACTTGGTTCAGCAAGGGTCGATAGAATCAATCGAGCAAGCTTTGCCGTGCAGTCTTATGCTGAATCTATGGAAGAAGCGGCCATACTAAATGAAAAAGTAGTGGGCGCTATGCTTAAAATTATTGAGAGTGAAGATATAGGCTCGGTAAAGCTCGATAGCGACTACAACTTTACAGATACACAGACAAAAAGATACAGATACCAAGCGGTATTTGATCTATATTATTAAAAGGAGTGATTTAATTTGAGTAATGCAAACAATGTAAGCTGGGCAAAGCCTAAGTTTGGTGGAGCAATATATGTTGGAGAAACTACTGCTACACTACCAAACGACGCTAAGAGCGATCTAGACACAAGTTTAGTATCTTTAGGATATATCTCTGAAGATGGATTGTCAAACTCCAACAGTCCAGAATCTGACAAAATACCTGCCTGGGGCGGAGATACAGTCCTAGTAATATCTAAAGGAAAGCCTGATACTTTCACTTTTAAACTTATAGAGACAACTAATGTAGACGTACTAAAGACTGTATATGGCAAGAACAACGTAGAAGGAGACCTTAAAACTGGAATCAAACTAAAAGTAAATGCGGATCCAGCTGAAGCTCGTAGCTATGTTGTAGAGATGATACTAAAGAATGACATTTTAAAGAGAATAGTTATACCTAAAGCTGTTATCACAGATGTAGGCGATATTGAATACACTGATGATGATGCTGTAGGATATGAAATAACTATCGAAGCACTAGCTGATAAAGATGGCAATCAACACTACGAATACATCTTTGGCGGTGAAAAATAATGGCTGAAGTAAAAAAGAAGATTAAGGGTATTGACGGGACTACAGAGAGCGGCTTTAAGTACTCAATAAGCTATAGCAAGTTAAACAATTTTGAACTCCTAGACGCACTGTACGAAACCGAAGCAAATCCTCTTTTAATATCTAAAGTTATTACACTACTTCTTGGAGATGAGGGCAAGCTTAAGCTTATGAATCACTTAAGAGAAAAAGATGGAACAGTGCCAGTTGACAAACTTCAGCTTGAAGTTGCAGAGATATTCAAGAATGTAAAGCTAAAAAAATCTTAGTCCTCACTTACATGATAAGACTTGATGAAGATGCGCTTTATTGTGATCTAGCTGAATATTACGGCCTATACGAATGGGAAAGTATAGGCCTTTTAAATTTAGCTACTTTAGCGTGTGGCTTAAGAGACGAGGCAAGAATTAAGCTTAAAATGAGTAAGTCAAAAATAAAGAACGATACTTTACTTTTAGCTGGCATACACGATAGATTAAGTTTATTACTTTACGCTCAAACTAAGGACGCTAAACACAATCGCAATCGTCCAAAGATGATATTAGATATGATCAATAAAACTGAGGATAAGAATCAAGTCTTTTACACGAGTGAGGACTTTATGAGAAAGAGAAAGGAAATAATAAATGGCAAGTGAATTAGGTAAAGCGTATGTGCAGATAATTCCATCGGCAAAGGGCATATCTGGTGAGCTTAGAAAGATAGTAAGTGATGAGGCTGGCTCTGCTGGTATAGCTGGTGGCACTAGCATGATGAGCTCATTAAAAAGCACAATAGTTAAGGGTGTATCTGCACTAGGTATAGGAAAGATTATTGGCACAGCATTTGCAGAAGGAGCAAACCTTGAACAGTCACTTGGCGGTATAGAGACTTTATTTGACACAAAAACTTCAAAGGCTGCTGAAATTGTAAAGAAGAATGCATCTGAGGCCTTTAAAACTGTAGGTATGAGTGCCAATAGCTATATGGAAAATGTTACATCATTTAGCGCTGGACTCATATCTTCTGTAGGTGGCGACACTAAAAAAGCTGCAGATATTGCCAATATGGCGATGATTGATATGGGCGACAACGCCAACAAAATGGGTTCGTCGCTTGAGAGTATACAAAATGCGTACCAAGGCTTCGCTCGTGGTAATTATACGATGCTGGATAACCTTAAACTTGGTTTTGCAGGAACAAAAGAAGAAATGCAAAGGCTTTTAGCTGAAGCTGAAAAAGTTAGTGGTGTGCATTATGATATATCGAATTTATCAGATGTATACGAAGCGATACACGTTATACAAGGCGAACTAAATATAACTGGAACTACAGCCGAAGAAGCGGCTACGACATTTACTGGTTCGTTTAACATGATGAAGTCGGCTTTTACCGACCTATTGGGCAACATTGCCTTGGGTCAAAACATAGATCAAAGTCTTAACAATCTACTCGAATCTGTTAAAACATTTGTATTTGGGAATTTATTACCGATGGCAAAGACTATGGCTGAGAGTGTATTTAATATCGTTTGTGAAAGCTTAAATAATTTAGCACCTGGACTTGGTGACAGTATAAAGCTTGCCTTTGAGAATATGCAGACGACTATAAGCACTGCATGGCAAGCAATAGAGACGATATTTCAAAGCGGCATCGTTCAAACAGTTTTAACAGCTATAGGCGATATTATAGCAAGTATAGTCCAAGCTATATCTGATATTGCAAGCAGTCCATTTGTACAAACTGGGATACAATTATTGGGTGATGCTTTAAGCGGCATAAGCACTACACTTAGTGAGCTTATTAAATGGTTTACAGACCTAAATGACAAGTTCAACATTTTAACACCTGTAATTACTGCTTTAATAGGCGGCTTTGTAGGCTTAAAAACATCTCTTGCTATATCAAGCATAGTTACGAGCGTAGGAAGTGTATTTACTAAGTTTACAGGCATACTAGGCACTGTCAAAACTGCTGTAAGTGGACTGTTTAGTTTAATTATGGCACATCCATTTATAGCTATAGGAGTCGCTGTTGGTGCATTGGTAGCTTTGGTAATAACACACTGGGGCGAGATTAAAAAGGTAATTGAAAATGTTTGGAATAAGATTAAGACGACATTTGAAAATATCGGCAAGGCGATAGCTGATGCGTGGAATACTGTAAAAACTAAGACTGAAGAAGTTTGGAATGGCCTATGTACTTTCATAAAAGGCATCATAGATAGTATAACAGGCTTTTTCACTGGTCTAGTTGATGGGATGTTTAACATTGGTAAGAATATACTTGAAGGCTTATGGAAGGGAATCAAATCTGCTGCTGATTGGGTTACTAAAAAGGTCAAAGGTGTTGTTGACGGTATAGTAGGTGGAATTAAAGGCTTCCTAGGAATACATTCACCATCAACAGTCTTTGCTGGCATAGGAGAGAATACTATGCTAGGCTTAGCTAAGGGTGTAGAAGATAATATATCTCCAGTAGAAAGAGCTATGAGAAGCGTTGAAGACGCTATGGGAAATGACTTTACAAAGAAGATTACTTTCGCATCGAGTGTTCTTGATGCTTATGACTTTTCTAGTGATGAGATTAGCTCTTCAAAGCCTATGGCCATAAATTTGTCTATAGGCGGCAAGAGCTTTAAAGCTTTTGTCGAGTCTATATCAAATGAGCAAGACAAGACTATAGATCTTGAGCTTGCATACTAGGAGGTATATATGTATAGCAACTGTGCAATAACATTTAACAATGTAAATTTAGATAAATACCTTAAAGGCTATATGACGATAAATGTGGAGGGAAGGCAGCTCTTCTCTCCTAGTTTGGAGTCTGTAAATATACCAGGTAAAAATGGCGACTATTTTATTAGCAAGGCTTACCCTGCTAGGGACATAAAGGTATATTTTTTAGTTCAGGCGAAGAGAAACTCTGAATTTTTAAAGCTTATAAAAAGGCTTACGGAGCTCATTCAGACGGATGGTGAAGTCGAGTTCTCATTCAGAGATGAGGAAGGCTTTCGCTATGGCCAAGTAGCAAGTATTGAAGACCCACCTTATGATAGTAACATTGGGGTAGGGTCTTTTATCATACACACATCTGATCCATTTATCTACTCGAGCATAAGGGAGTCTAGCGGTAAAATACCAAGTCTAAAATACAAGAAGTATCCTATAAAGCTTGAAGAGATGAATATATCTTGCGAAGAGTGTAAGAAGCTTGTGATCACAAATATTAGTAATGGCCAGAAGATAATTCTTAATGGTGCTATTAGCAAAGGCGATGAGCTTAAGATTACTAGTGAGATGATAAGTCTTAATGGAAGGAATATCCTGCACTACTTAGACTTTGTTGAGAGCGATTATCACGAGTTTACTATCTATAGTGAAGATGAGATAAGAGCAAGTGCTGGCAAGCTTAATATAAGGTATAGGGAGCGTGCTTTATGATAGGAGCATATTTATTTGATATAAATTTAAACTTAATAAAAAATATACCCCCCTCCATTATCCTGGAGAATACGGCAGCCTTTGAACTGGGAGGAACGATTACTTCAACTTTAAGTTTTGCATATAGTAAAGAGGCTGAAGAAGCAAAGTATTTTGGTGTAAAAGATAATAAAAACTTTTGCATCTACAGGATAAGAAGTGTAAGTAAAGAGGATGGAAAGCTGACTTTTGATGGCATACACATGTTTTTTGATGACTTAAAGGGACGCGTGATACGCAAGAACAAGGTTGAGCACGAGAGTGCAGCTTTAGCTGTTGAAAAGATTTTAAAGGATAGTGGCTGGCATGTGGGGAATAATTCTACAAGGGGCATAGCAAGTCTTGAGATTGAAAATAAATCTGCACTAGCTGCCTTTTATGAGATCATAGAAAAATGGGACTGCGAGTTTAAGCTCAATATTAGTTTTAAAGATGGCAGGATCTATAACAAAAGGATCGATCTTTATGATGAGATAAGTAGAAACTACGGACGAAGCTTTGTTTATGGAGATAAGCTTATTAGTGTTACGGCTGAATCTAATACTGATGATCTATATACTGGCTTTATTGGCATAGGCAAGACTTTAGAACTTACTGACGCAAATGGCAAAAAGATTAAAAATGAAAACAAAGAAAAGCTAAAGTTTAATCACGAAGGAAAAGATTATGCTGAGCTAATAGAAGCGACTAAGGCTTATGGTTACCCTGATGGAAGCCCAAAGCTTGGTGTTGTTGAGTTTAGCGACATAGAAGATGCAAATGAGCTGTATGAGGCAACTTATAAATACACAAAAGAAAATGCAAGGCCTAAAGTACAATTTAAGGCTAAGGGCATAGCAAAAGATGTTGAACTAGGAGAAATTGTAGGAATTAGACGCAAAGACATCGGCATAAATTATCTAACGAGGGTCTTTAAGATTAAAAAAGACTACTTAAAAGATGAAGTTACGGACTTTGAGTTTGGGGACAAAATAGTAAGCAGCGCATCTGAAAGGATAAAGGCCGAGGACGCAAAAAGAAAAACTCAAACTCGCGTCTTTAATGAATATCTTGATGATTTGAGAGATGAGATCACAGAAACTTATTTTAATGATGCGGCATACAATTACGATTTAAAGATTGGCAACAAATATAATTTACCTGCTGGATACTACTCTTTTGACAAGCCTATAGACAAAGAGCCAACAAAGGTAGTATATATGGGCGCTGGTAAGATTTTGATAGCAAATAGCAAAAAGCCTGATGGCTCTTGGGATTGGAGAACGGCTCTAACTGCTGACGGTGTAGTCGCTGATGAAGTGGTTGGTACGCTTGGTAAGTATGCAAAGATAAATGCAGCACAGATCAATGTCAATAACAACTTTTTTGACAGCGACTTAGGCAAGCAGTTTAAAATACTTGACGGCAAGATAGTTGATGAAACTGGCAAAGTTAGAAATGATTTGAAGCTTGTAGACGGCAAGATAACTACACTTGATGGCAAGGTAGTTAAGCAAGATGTTATGTATAATAACGTAAAGATTACACAGGCTAAAGGCTTGCAGGTCTTAGATAATTACCAAAGAGAAAGAGTACAGCTTGGCAACTGGGCATCTGGTCGCTATGGTTTAAAGCTTAGTGACAAGAGTGGCAACATAATTGTCTTAGACGATGAGGGCATATTGCAATCTTGGCAAGACTCTCAAACTGACAATGTTGACCGAGGCTATCCTTTGGAATTACACATCTATATACCACGTGAAACCAAGAGGATATATAAGGCAAGCTTAAACATATACATTGACGACTTTAGAGCTTATCAAAGAGGAAATGAATACTCAAAGCGTGAATACTCTACATCTGATAGCGGTGGTGGTGATTATGCGTCAACTAGTAGTGGTGGTGGAGTATATGATACAACGCACGGGCTTGAAAAAGTGGACGGCGGACAAACAACGCTTGCAGTTTGGGGATTTGAAGGTAAGACCATTGGTAAAACTGAACCTTTTTGGCACACTAGAAAACATGAACACACGATTGAAATTAGAGATCATAGCCACAAAGTTGATATACCTAATCATAGGCATGGATTTGAAATACCTGCACACACGCATGACCCTGTTTTTGGCATTATCACAAAGAGAGGTAGCGCAAACTATACTATTTCGGTCAATGGCAGAGACATCACTAGTAGCTTGACAGGTTCTTACAGTTTTTCTAGAGCGCAAAACGATTTAAACATTGCAAATTACTTAAGCATAGGAAGCTGGAACACGATAGCTATTAGCAACAGTGATCTAGGACGTGTGAGTGCAAGCATATTTATACAAGCGTTACTTGGATATGGAGGTTATTAAAATGGAAAACACTATGGAAATTAAAAAGCTTGATGATAAGGTTGAAATAACTGAAACGAGTATATATACCTTATCTGAGGCTGAGCTAAAAAGAGAGATAGAAAGAATTGGCTATAGGAAAGAAGATTTAATAAGGAACTCAAAGAGAATTAAGGAAGAATTTGAAGAGCTAAAGAAAAAAGAAAAAGACTTGCAAGATGCACTTGTTAAGCTTGTAGGCAAACCAGCAGACGAAGTGGAGGAGCTTAGCATATGATTGAGCATAAGTTGAAATTAAAATTTGATGACAGCTTCAATGGAGTATTATTTTCTACTCAAGGAGATACAGGTAGAGTTTTTGAAATTGAAGTAAGAGACGAGCTTGACAACGCTATTGATATTACTGGACATAAGCTTGAATTTTATGTAGGAAATGACAAGAAAGTCACTAAGGTTGAAGCAAGTATAAGCGGTAATAAATTTATTGTAAAGCCTGTAAATGAGCAGTTTACAAAGAGTGGATTAAACAAGGCTCAGTTTGTACTATATGATGCTCAAGGCTTACAAGTGGGCTCACAGATATTTGATTTACACGTAGAAGAATCAATACAAAATGGCGCAACAGTAGGCAATAACGTACTTGTAGACTTTAGCAAAATACAAGAAGCGCTAGACTTAATCAAGGCTTACGAAAAGACTTTTGAAGAAAGTAAGAATCTTGATACAAACTTAAGCACTCACATCAATGAGGGACGCAAAGTCAATCAAGAGCTTGTATCAAATACGAGTGCAGCTCAAGGAGTGGACGCAAACCTTAAGACATCTACTGCAAGTGCAAGCGAAACATACACAAAACTTGAAGCGACTAGAACAGGCGCTGACACATTGAATAACGACTTAAAAGCAAACATTGCTCAAGGCAATAAGACAAACGCTAACTTACAAGCTAATATATCGACAGCTAAAAACACACAAAGCACCTTGCAAGAAAAGACAGCTCAAGGCATAGATACAAATACTAAGCTCGGTCAATCGATTAAGACTGGGCAAGATGTAGTCTCAAAGATAAATACAGCTGATAAAAACCTTGCAACATCTATTACAAACGCTGATAAGAGCAAGACAAATCTTGATGCGAGTATCGGTAAAGCAAATACAGCGAAGACAAATCTTGATGGTAGCATTGATAGAGCGAACACAACAAAGACTAAGCTTGATGAATCAACTACTAAGGGCAACACTACTGATAATAAGCTAAAAGATACTGATACAAAGGCAAACACAAGTATAACTACTTTGCAAGATTTACTTAGTCAATCAGCGACAGCTGAACAAAGTTTAAAAGACATAATCGTAAGTGGCGATTTAAATAAATATATTACAGAACCAAAACTGCAGGAAGCGCTGGCTAAGATTAAAACGCTTAAGAAAGATGTAGTCGATACTTTGCCAAGTACTGGACAAGATGATGTGATATATCTTGTTAAGGACGCAAAAGGTAAGGCAAATAACGTTTATTTAGAATATTTATGGATAGATGGCGCTTTTGAACTTATAGGCAGTACTGAGGTGGATTTGACAGGATATGCAAAGACAAGTTATGTTGATAATAGCATAAGCAATATAGATCTAAGCCCATACGCTAAGACAATTGACCTAAACAACAAACTAAATAGCAAAGTTGACAAAATAAAAGGCAAAGGGCTTAGTACACTTGATTTTACTGAAGGATATAGAGATAAAATTGTAGAATTTGATAACTATATAGACCATTTAGAATCAGAAATGGAAGGTTTCGAGAGAAGCGTGAATGAGCATATTAGCGACAAGCTATCATTAAAAGCCGACAAGACAGAAATAAAGACTAAGCTTAGTGAAATGATAGACGACGCAAGTCACAGAACAGTAACAGATACTGAAAAAAACACTTGGAATAGCAAGGCTAATAAATCAGATATTAAAACTAGTTTATCAGAGCTTAGTAGTGACAGCACGCACAGGACTGTAACAGATGAAGAAAAGAAGCGCTGGAATGAAAATAGCTCCATAGTAGAAGAATTATCTATAATTGGTCTAAACCTTGACAATGAAATATATAAAGCTGTTGATTATAGAAAAATTGATGGCGAACTTGCTTATAAATCTGAGCTTATAGGAGAGGCACCAAAATATAGTAAGATAAAATTAAGTGAATATCAAGATCAGCAAATTAAAAGCACTAAAACGTGGAAGCTATTCTATGATAGCAATGACTTTATCTATAAGAAAGAATTAGAAAGGAGCTAAAAAATGAATGTAAATGACTTACTAATTGCTCATGGATTTACAGATCTAAAAGCTAAAAATATATATGATGACAAAATAGGAGCACCAGGTGAAAGAAAGTTACTCAAAGGCACAATGGATGCTGGTTGGTTCGGAGAAGTGGCATCAAATGATTTTATAAGTGGAGATGCTCTAGCAAATATGCTCGGAATTACAGCTGGTACTAGTCAATATAGCAATGAGCCATGGCTTAAATTTGCATACGAGGGCGACGTTTATTTGATGGCTAAAAAACCTTATAGACACACAATTTCATGGGATCAAATTAATGCTGCAAACGCTGTCTACGGAAATAGAAAAGTCACAATTAAAGGCAAAAGCTATGAAGTAATGATACCAAGAGGTATAGGCAAAGACGTACAGCCAAATCCTAAGACTTTTTATAAACCCTATGATGGAACTTCAAATTATCAATCAATGTGGAACGCTTTAATGTTACCAATACACACAAAAGCGCCAAGTAGCTGGGCATATTCAAATAATGTCAAGTCGCCAACAGATAACTGGGGTATAGGCTATACAGATGCAGATTTA
This sequence comes from Fenollaria massiliensis, assembly GCF_000312505.2. GTDB lineage: Bacteria > Bacillota > Clostridia > Tissierellales > Peptoniphilaceae > Fenollaria > Fenollaria massiliensis. The sequence goes on from NZ_HG326226.1 coordinate 339,688, forward strand.
CTCACAAACAACTTATATACATGGTGCCAAGAAACAACATATGCTGAGAACTGTCGCTCTATACGTGGCTACAATTGCGTGTCTTACGCGAACGCCGCCAGCTCGGGCAATGCGTACAGTAATTACGGCTGGCGCCCCTGTCTTAAGATTGTCGGCTAAACTCTAACCATCGGCGGATACGCGCGAGAGCGCGAGTAGCCGATTAAAAATAGGTAGGCAAAAATGAAAAATGAATTACAACTGTTAAAAAGAGTGGAAACATTTACACTTGAAATATATCCTAAGCTTATTAATTTCCCAAAAGCAGAAAAATATGTCTTATGCAGCGACATCAGATCAAAACTTTTTAATTTGCATGGGGTGATTTCACAAGCAAACTATGTCAAATCAAAAAGATTATACTACTTGCAGGAAGCGGAAGCAGATTTAGAGGCATTAAAATTTATGATTAAGCTAGCTAGAGATAGAAAATATGTAAGCATAGGGCAATACAGAGAAATTGATTTAAAACTTACAGAAATAGGCAAGATGCTTTCTGGATATATCAAATCAACACTAAATAAATAAAAATTAGGGACCGCCCTGCAAAATATTCTTCGCTCTATACGTGGCTACAATTGCGTGTCTAACGCGAACGCCAACAGCTCGGGCAATGCGTACAGTAATTACGGCTGGCGCCCCTGTCCTGATTATATGAAGCTTATTAGATAGTTAAGATTAAGGTTTTTACTACAAGGCTTGATAGATTCAAGAGAGGGCGGTTCCTTCACGACATGTGTAAACACATAAGCAAAGTCAATTTGTTTAGTAACTCTAAAGAAAGAAGTGAAAATCAAAATTGTCGAAACAATTTAATAATCTATACCAAAAGATAATAGCTGAAGATAATTTGTATCTAGCATATAAAAAAGTACTACTAGGTAAAAATAAATATTCGCCAGACGCAATAATTTTTGCCGAGGACGAAACATACAATTTAAAAATTTTAAGAGAAAGTCTAGAAAATAAAACTTATAAACACGATGGTTACACTAGTTTTTACGTATTCGAACCAAAAGAAAGACTTATATATGCTCCTAGTTTTAAAGATAAAGTGGTGCAAATCGCTACAAATAACATACTAAAACAAATATACTTTAAAACATTTATTTATGACTCGTACGGCAGCATAGATAACAAAGGCACACATAAATGTGTAGATAGAATTTCTAAGTTTATGAGAAAAGCTAAGTGGATGTATGGAGACGAGGCTTATATAGTAAAACTCGATATAAAAAAGTTTTTCTACACTATAGACAGAGATATATTAAAGAAACTCTTTAGAAAAAAGATAAAGTGCAAAGATACACTATGGCTCTTAGATCTATTGGTCGATACAGCATCTGAAATAGATGATAAAGGCCTGCCACTCGGCAATACTTTATCTCAACTATCCTCGAACATCTATCTAAATGAAGTTGACCAATTTGCAAAACATAGCTTGCGCCTTAAATTTTACGTAAGGTACATGGATGACATGATTATAATAGTAAGAAATAAAGAGGAAGCAAGAAAGGCAAAAGAGCAGATCAAAACTTTTATAAGTGACAAACTTAATCTTGAATTAAATAGTAAGAAAAGTAAAATATTTCCACTTGGCCAAGGAGTCAACGCGATAGGATTTAAAATACATCCAACGCACAGACTATTAAGAAACGCAAGTAAAAAGAAAATAAAGCGCAAGGTTAAGGCTATACCAAACTTAGTTAAGAATAAGAATGTAAAATCTATAAAGATAGAGCAGATACTAAACTCTTGGCTCGGACATGCGAATAACGCAAGCAGCTACAACTTTATTAAAAGCCTCGTAAAAAAAAGCGAATATATTGAAATGCAAGATCACAAATTAAAGCTGATTACAAAAAATCTAGAAAAAGAAGGTAGTATATGACAATTTTAGACAAAATAACAGTACAAGAACTAATCACGATTGTACTAACACTAGGGGGTGTATCAACCATGCTTTTTAAATTAAAAAAGTACAATGACAGGATGCACGACAATGCAAAGAAGCAAGAAGAGATTAACAAACGCGTTGAAGCGCATGAAGAACAGCTCGCAAACTTAGACGCAAAACTAAGTGATTATATAGAGCTGTCAAATCGCAGGAGCAGAACTCACTTGAAGCAAGAAATTAAGAATCAGCACGCAAAGTTTATGAGACAAAAATATGTAAGTGATGAGGACTATGAAATATTTGCAGAAAACTGTAGAAACTACGAACTCGTTGGCGGCAATGGTATTGTGAAAAACAAGTATAAACCAGATGTAGAGGCGCTGCCTATAAGAAGTGGAGATGGGGTGAAAAAACTTGGAGATAATTAGAAAATATAGTCAAAACTACACTAAGGGACGTAAAGGCGAGAAGCCTATCATTATAGTAAATCACATCACAGAGGGCTACGCAATGGGATCCATAAGCTGGCTTTGCAATCCTAAGTCGCAAGCATCTGCACACTTTGTGGTTACTAGACTAGGTAAAATCTATCAGCTTGTAGATATACAAAATACAGCGTGGTGCAATGGTACACAGTCAAGTAGCAAGTTAAAAAAATACTATTACAAACGCAGCACGAACCATATAATTAAAGATAAAGTAATAAACGCAAACCTATTTACCATATCCATAGAACATGAGGGATTTAGCTGCAAAGAGGGAGAAGGCGCACTTACTGATGCGCAATACAAAGCGACGCTTTGGCTGCATGGCTACATCATTGATACAGTTAAGAGACTTTACGGCTACGATATAAGTATAGATCGTGAGCATATAATAGGTCACTACGAGGTCGCGCCGAAGGAAAAACCGAACTGCCCTGGTAAATATTTTCCATGGGACAAGTTAATAGAAGATTTAAAAGAGATGAAAGGAAGGGATACTGTGAACAAAATTAAATTTGATTTTAAAGGCAAAAAGATTGAGGCTGAAGGTAAGCTTATAGGTGGACATAACTATGTACAAGCAAGGGAACTGCTTGAGAAGCTTGGCTACAAGGTCGACTGGAATCAAAATACTAAAGAGATAGTAGTAAGATGAGGTTTAGCAAATGGATCGTCGCGCTGATCATTACGATGAATGTAATTTTCTGCGCGGCGGTGCTATACATCAACTACAGAGGGCTATTTGTCTCTGATGTGCTTGTAGGTAGCTGGTTTAGTTTTACTACGGCTGAACTTTGGGGACTGGCCTTTATAAAAGGAAAAGAAATAAAACACTCTGATGAAGAGTGCGAAGAGGATATGAAGGGAGAAGATTTAGATGGATAAAGAAATGATCATGAATATAGCGCTAGCTGTGATTGCTTTTGCGGGCAGTATAATTACTGGAGTGCTTGTACCATATATTAAGAAAAGTAAGAACAAGAGCGAGATATTAATCACACAGACGATTGCTGGCATACTTGTTAATGCGGCGGAAGAGATGTTTATCGGAAAAGGCAGAGGAGATGAGAAATACAAATTTGTATATGATGAGCTTGTCAAGAGATTTCCTAAACTTAAAACGAATGAAGCAAAGATACTTATTAAAAGTGCCGTAGAAGAGTTGCATAAGGCTCAAAAAAAATTAAATGAATAAAAAATAGAAAGAGGGGGTTTTATAATAGCCCCCCTTTTGCTTTTGTGATGATTAAATTTTGTGTTTGTTTGTAACTAGTTTGTAACTAGTAAGGGTGTTTTTCGATGATTTTATGGGTGTTTTTATGATTTTTTAATTTTATGACGATTTCTACAATGGAGTAATATACAGTGGTGTGGGCGATTTTTCAAAACTTAAGAAATTTTTAAGACTTTCTTAAGAAATAATTAAGATTTATACTGTATAATAGACCCATAAAGATAAAAAAGGAGTGAAAACTATGAAAGAAATTTTAAAGGTAAATTCTGTAAGCAAGGTTTACGGCTCTTTCTACGCACTGAAGGATGTCAACATGTGTGTAAACGAAGGCGAGATCTATGGTCTTGTCGGCAAGAACGGCGCTGGTAAATCTACTTTACTAAAAATCATAACTGGCCTTAGCTACCAAACAAGTGGCTCAATCGAGCTTCTTGGCGATGCGGGCGCAAATATTAACATAGCGAGGAGAAGGACAGGCGCTTTAATCAACAGGCCTTACTTCATTCCAACGCTTAGTGCAAGGGACAATCTTGAGTACATCGCGATCAACAGAGATATCAAGGACAGAAAGAAGAAGGTTAATGAAACTTTGGAGCTAATCGGCCTTGAGAATACTAAGAACAAGAAGGCGAAGAACTTCTCACTAGGTATGCAGCAAAGGCTTGCCATCGGTATCGCGCTTATCGATGATCCAGTTTTTCTTATCCTAGACGAACCGATCAATGGTCTTGACCCTATCGGTATCAAGGAGATCAGGGATCTTATCAAGCTTGTTAATCAAGAGAGAAAGACTACTGTCATGATCTCGAGCCACATTCTAAGCGAGCTTAACATGGTTGCTACTAAGTACGGCTTCATTGACAATGGCAGACTTATCCAAGAGATTACTAAGGATGAGCTTGATGAAAAGCTTAAATCGTCTACAAAGATCAAGGTTGACGACGCTGCCAAGGCTACTATAGTTTTGGAAGAGGACATGAAGCTTCACAATTACAAGGTTTTAGCTGATAATGTTATTGCAATTTATGATAATGTTAATAGCAGCGCAATATTCAAGGCCTTCCAAGATGCAGGCGTTGAAATCATCGAGATAAATCAAGCTAAGGAAGAGTTTGAATCTTATTTCTTAAGCTTAGTAGGAGGTAGAAGAGATGTTTAATTTTATAAAAGCAGAAGTTTTCAGAATTAGTAAAAGAAAGTACAATGTAGGTCTATACATCTTCGGATTTGTGATGTGCGCCCTTGTTTTATACATCTTTTCAGGGCTTAAAAGGAGGGGCTTTGCAGGCTGGGAAGTGGACCGTGACCTATCGATGATGTTCTTCACTTTAGGCCAAATATTATCCTTAGCATCCATACTAATTCCTCTAATGGTGAATTTAACAGCGCTTGAACCATACGCATCAGGCGCCATCAACAACAACCTAGCACTTGGTCAATCAAGGATTAAGATTTATCTAGCAAATGCAATTATTTCCTTCCTATATATCTTAGTCTACATGATCATCATGTGCACTATACTTATAGGAGTCGGCGCAATCATCGCACCTATCAGCACTACGCCATTTGCTGATATGATGAAGAACTTTTTAATAGGCTTTGCATATTTACTTCCATGCCTATGGTTTTATGTGTCACTTGTTTTGTTCTTCCAAATACTTACAAGACACAGATCATCAGCCATCGCCATATCTTATGTTGCCATGTCGATCTTCCAACCAGTACTTTATATAATTATAAATAAATTTAAATGGGATCCAAGATTAATAATCTTAGCACCATCAAGAATTGTCCAATCAATAACTGGAATGATGGGAAGCTACGATCTTGCCTTTTTACAAAGCTATAATTATACAGATAAGATTTTGAATGTTTACAATAATCTTTATATCATGCTTGGCTGGATAGCTCTTGTTTGGGCTGGCATCTACTTTGTAGGCAGAAAAAGAGAATTTTAATGAAGAGGGTATTTCCTGCCATAATTATAGCAGCGGCACTAATTTTTTTAGTAGCCGCTCTTGGTTTAGATTTGATGAGCGTAATGCTTATACTATTGGGACTTGTTATTTATCTTTGCTACACCATATACCTATCAAGAAAAGAGCTTAGGGAGTTTCGCGAAAACCTTGAGGACAAGGAAGCAAGCGAGATTAAGGTCGCTTTGCAAAGCTATTCTTATACGGGTGAATTGAATGAGATCTGTAAAATTATCGAAGCGATCATTGACTCGAAAAATACCATGGGTCAAAAGTACAACGCCTCAATCGAGAACCAAAACCTCATGATTACGAACATCTCGCACGATTTCAGAACGCCGCTTACGTCCATCATGGGCTACATCGATATCTACGAGAAGACTAGGGACGAGAAGTACCTTGAGATAATCAAGAAGAAGGCCGAGGAGCTAAAGGGTCTCATCGACGGTTTTTATGATTTTTCAAGGCTTGTGTCGAAGTCCTACAAGATTGACAAGAGGGTCTTTAATCTCGATGACTTTATCAAGGAAGAGATAGTTAATTACTACGACTACTACATCGCCAAAGGCCAAATGATTGATGTAGAGCTTGATAGAGTGAGATGCTTCCAAGACGAGAAGAATCTTAAGATAGTTGTCGACAATTTGATTTCAAATATGATGAAGTACTCAGAAGGCAAGGACAAGATTGAGCTTAAGCTGAAAGATGGCTACTTCGAGCTAAAATTTTCTAATCTTGCTCAAATTGAAACGGATGATAATATAGAGAGAGTTTTCGAGAGGAACTACACTATAGATAAGTCGAAGAATGATGCGTCGAGCGGATTGGGGTTAAACATAGTCGAAAATTTGTGTGAATTGATGGGCTTAGAAGCAACAGTCTCATACGAAGATGATATTTTTATAATTACAATCAAAGGCAAGGCCTTAAACTAATAAAAATAAATTCATAATAAACTCATTGAAGCGAATGATATTTAATTATCATCGCTTCTTTTTTTGCGATTTTTTTACTATTTTCATAGAAAAATAAAAAATATGTTTATATTTTCATTTACTGGGTATAAATAAGTCAGAGATAGTCAAAGGAAGTGATATTATGGAGTATAAAGATTATTATAAAATATTAGGTGTCGACAAAAAGGCCTCTGATGCTGAGATTAAGAAGGCTTTTAGGACGCTTGCCAAAAAGTATCACCCTGATTTGCATCAAGGTGACAAGGCGAACGAAGAAAAATTTAAGGAAATAAATGAGGCTTACGAAGTTTTGTCTGACAAGGAAAAGAGACAAAAGTACGACGCTTTCGGTTCTAACTACGACTTTAGAGGCGGCCAAAACTTTAACCCGAACGATTTTGGGTTTGGCGGCTTTGGCGGTGCTAATGGTAATGGCGGCACTTATTACAGATACGAAACAAACGGCTCTGGTGGCGACTTCTCCGACTTCTTTAATATGTTCTTTGGCGGCGATTCTCAATCAGCTTCAGGAAAAGGATCAGGCTTTAATATAAATGACATTTTTGGCGGAAAAGCGCAATCTAATAAAAAATCGGGCTTTAATATAAATGACTTATTTAGAGGCAAGGCAAAAAAAGAGAGACAAAGGTACAATACTGAGCTATATATCACGCTTGACGAAGCTTATCACGGCTCAAAGAGGTCAGTATCTTTAAACATTGACGGCAAAAACATTAATATAACTCTTAATATACCAAAGGGTATTACAGCTGGCAAGTCCATAAAAGTGGCTGGCGAAAAATGGGGCGTAAGTGGCGACATCTATTTCAAAATTCAATTCTTGAAGGACAGCCGCTACGAACTTGATGGTCTCGACATCAAGACAAGCGTAGACATCTACCCTTGGGGCGCGTATTTCGGCTGCGAAAGAGTGGTCGAAGTTTTTGACAAGAAGATCAAGATCAAGGTGCCAAAGGGCTACGACGTAAGCAAGCTTATGAGGATCAAGGGCAAGGGCTTTACTGATATGAAGGGCAATACAGGCGACTTATACATCAGATTTAACATGGTGAACCCAAAACTTGATGAGGAAAGCGAAAAATTATACAAAGAATTAGAAAATAAATATAAATAAATATAATAGAAGGTGATATTATGAACATGGATAAATTAACGAAAAAAACAATTGAGGCGATAAATAATTCGAATGAGGCTGCGAGGTCACTTGGCAATCCTGAGATAAGACCTGCGCACCTACTAAAGGCTCTACTTGAGGACAAGGAAGGCCTTATCAGAACTACGATTGAGGCGATGGGCGTAAATGTTGACGCGATGCTTATGGATGTCCAAGGCATAATTAACAATTTCCCTAAACAAAGCGGTTCAAACATTTATACTTCAGCTGAGTACAATAAAGTTTTGGAACTAGCAGAAAATGAGATGAAAAACTTTCAAGATGAGTACCTAAGCGTTGAACATCTATTCTTAGGTATTATGGAAGTGAAAAATGCGAACATCGATGCCATTTTCAAGAAATACAATATAACGAGAGCGGCATTCTTAGATACTTTGAAGGGCTTTCGTGGCAATCAAAATGTAACTAGCGATAACCCTGAGATGCGTTATCAAGCGCTTGAAAAATACGGCAGAGACCTTGTAGAATACGCAAGAAAGGGCAACATGGACCCAATTATAGGCCGTGACGATGAGATCAGAAACGTTCTTATGATTCTTTCGAGAAGAACAAAGAACAATCCTTGCTTAATCGGTGACCCAGGCGTTGGTAAGACAGCTATAGTCGAAGGTCTAGCACAAAGGATAGTTAAGGGCGACGTGCCAGAAAACTTAAAGGACAAGACAATTTTTGAGCTTGACATGGGCGCACTAATCGCTGGAGCTAAGTACAGAGGCGAGTTTGAAGAGAGATTAAAGGCAGTTTTAAAAGAAGTAGAAAAATCTGAAGGCAAGATAATTCTATTTATCGATGAAATTCACAACATCGTCGGAGCTGGCAGAACTGAAGGCTCTATGGACGCAGGAAACCTTCTAAAACCTTTACTTGCAAGAGGCGTTTTGAGAACCATCGGTGCGACAACCATTGACGAATACAGAAAATACATCGAAAAAGATAAGGCACTTGAAAGAAGATTCCAAAAAGTTATGGTCACTGAACCATCTGTTGAAGATACCATCTCCATCTTGAGAGGTTTAAAGGAAAAGTACGAGGTTTATCACGGAATCAGAATTTCTGACCCCGCTGTTATAGCTGCCGCAGTGCTTTCAGACAGATACATCACCGACAGATATTTACCAGACAAGGCAATAGACCTAATGGATGAGGCCTCGGCGATGATTAGAACTGAGATTGACTCGATGCCAGAGGAGCTTGACTCGAAGAGAAGGCTAATTATGCAGCTTGAGATCGAGAGAGAGGCTCTTAAAAAAGAGGACGACGAGCGCAGCATGAAGAGACTTGAAGAGCTTAACAAGGATTTGCAAGCACTTCAAGAGGAATACGACGTTAGTCTAAAGAAATGGCAAGAGGAAAAGGACAGGATAGAAGACGTTAAAGAGCTTAAGAAAAAGATAGATGAGACAAAATACGAGATAGAAAAAGCTCAAAGAGAGTACAATTTGGAAAAACTTTCCGAGCTAAAATATGGTACACTAGCGAAACTTGAGGCAGAACTTAAGGAAAAGAACGAAAATGTCAATGAAAAGCAAAAGTATTTAAAGCTTGAAGTTACTGAAAACGAGATCAGAGACGTTGTATCGAAGTGGACTGGCATACCTGTTTCTAAGCTTGAAGAGAGCGAAAAGGAAAAACTCTTAAAGCTTGACGAGATACTTCATCAAAGAGTAGTCGGTCAAGATGAGGCGATAGAAGCCGTATCAAACGCCATCATCAGAAACAGAGCGGGACTATCCGATCCGAACAGACCTATCGGCTCATTCATCTTCCTAGGACCAACTGGCGTAGGTAAGACAGAATTAACAAAGGCATTGACACAAGATTTATTTGACGATGAAAAGAACATGATTAGAATTGATATGAGCGAGTACATGGAAAAATTCGCTGTATCTAGGCTAATAGGCGCACCTCCAGGATACGTTGGCTACGAAGAAGGCGGCGAACTTACTGAAAAAGTAAGAAGAAAACCATATTCGGTAGTATTATTTGACGAGATAGAAAAGGCTCATCCAGATGTATTCAACATACTACTTCAAGTTTTGGACGATGGTAGATTAACTGATAATCAAGGCAGAACAGTCGATTTCAAGAACACCATCATTATCATGACAAGCAATATCGGCTCGCCAGATATACTTGAAGGAATTAGCGAAGACGGCAAGATTACAGACGAAACAAGAGAAAAAGTTAATGACGAGATGAAGGCCGCATTCAGACCAGAATTTTTAAACAGAATCGACGAGATTGTTATGTTTAAGCCGCTTATGAAGGCAGAAATCTTTGACATCATAGAAAAAGAAGTTGACAAGATCAGAGTTAAACTTGAAGCAAGATCCATCACTTTGACTATATCAGAAGCTTTGAAGGAATACATCCTTAAAGAAAGCTACTCATCAGCCTTTGGCGCAAGACCAGTTAAGAGATTCATCCAAAGAACAGTTGAGACAAAACTTTCTAGAATGATTATAGCTGGAGAAGTACTTGACGGCGAAAACATCACTATGGACTACGACGGCAAAGATATTACAGTTAAGAAAAATTAATAGCATAAGAAAAAGAGCTTGTACAAAAAATGTACAAGCTCTTTTTGTGTTTACTTGCTTTCATATTTTAAAAATCTCTTAGAAAGATACAAGGATATGATGATCTCCACCGCTGCAAAAACAGCAAGTAAGCTTAAATCGTGAAGATTTATAAATCGTAAGTTATTTGACTCAATCGCTAAAAAGCTTAGTCCAACTATTTTGAGTGCCCTATACGCAGTTCCCAAACCAAGTATAGTAAATATGCTAGATAAAAGCACTATGATACCGAAGGACTTTATCCTTATGGCAAGTGCGCTGAATATGGCGATTATTGGAAGTGATAATATTATGCTCATCATTATATAGTAAAAATATATGCTAAAGTTTATACTAGAGAAATTTGCTATAAATTTTCCTCCTATATAAAATAAGAAGAAAAAATATATTTGGCATAGACTTACTATGATGAAGGCTAAAATCGTCTTTGCTAATACAAAGGACATATTCTTTTTTGGACTCAGTCTTATGAATTTAAGTCCCGCCTTGTGCTCAACAGACCACAAACTTGCTACAACGATTGCAATTAAAGGTATATAGAAGAAGGAGAAGTAGAATAAACTTACTTGAGCCCACAGACTTTGCCACTCGTGCGTTAGTGAAGCCTTGTTACCCATGTAGTTTATAAGCCCAAAGGCGTTAGCTAATAAGGGTATTATGAGGCTTACTAGCAAAATATTTATAAATTTTATCTTTTTTAATTCTAATTTTAACATTTTTCCTCCTAGTCCTTCCATAAATTATATGATTTCATTGTTTTAATATAAATTATCATAAGCACTAAAAATGCAAAGGCAATGATTATGGTGTAGAAATTTATTGGGTTTAGCACTTGAACGAAGTTTTGGTTTTCTATCACATAAGAAACATTCAAAAGAGATGCCATCCAAGCAAATGGGTTGATAAATGAAAGCACTTTAGATGTTAGCATGGTGATGATACCTGTAAGACCGCCTATGATTGAGATAAATGAAAGGGTGTAGACTTTTTTCGATTTCATCTCCACTATCATGAAAAATCCCAAGAAAAATAAATTTATTATCAGTGCTGATAAGTTTACCAGTAGAAATCTTAGGAGCATTTCGCTGTTCATATTGAAGTTTACTGATTTTCTTGCGAGCAAGATAAAGAATAGAGCTTCAAGCGCTTGCAGCAAAATTAATTTTATGGATAAATTTTTAAATTTATTTATAAGTATATGGTTAACCTTCTCTCCGAGCATAATTTGAATTTTCCACATATTATTTTTTTCTTCAATCTCTATAACTTTTTTCACAAGGGACGAGATCAGTATTGGGTTTATCAGTAGTGATATAAATAAATAAGTGTCTAGGATGTAGGCAAGTGGATAGGCACCTTCTGCAAACGATTTCGAGTGGCTAACGCCTGCTACCATCAGCATTTGAGCGATAAAAACTACTATTATTAAGAAATTTATTCCAAGTCTTTTATATTTTTTCCTCTCTAAATTTTTCATCTTAAGACCTGCTTTCTTCAATAAATAGCTTTTCTAGACTTTCTTTTTCTTCCTCTATCCTGTATATATCAACTTTTCCTGTTAAAAAATTAACTATATCTGCAATATCTTGGTTAGATTTTTTACCTAAAATTATCTTTTTCTCACTTATGCAGTCTATGTCAAGGTCTAAAAGTTCTCTAGCCTTGTCATTATCAGAAGTTATCATTGATATATATGGCGGATGAAGCCTTCTGTATTCGTCCAGACTGCCATTGTAAGTCAAGTTACCCTCTTTAAGTATACCTATGTGAGTGGAAATTTTTTCGATTTCATCAAGTATGTGCGAAGAGATAAGTATGCTGGTAGATGTGTTTTTCACGATGTTTTTAAATAAATTTCTCATCTCCTCAATCCCTTGAGGGTCTAAACCATTGATTGGCTCATCTAATATTAATAGTTTTGGGCTGCCCATCAATGCCATGGCTATGCCGAGCCTTTGCTTCATGCCTAGTGAGTAGTTCCTAGCCTTTTTCTTGCCCACATTGTTAAGGCCTACTAGATCTAAAGTTTTATTGATGCTCTCTTTTTTAATTCCTTTTAGGCTTGCGACTATCTCAAGGTTTTCGTAGCCACTTAGGTGTTCGTAAAATGATGGATTTTCAATAAGAGCGCCAAGATTTTTATTAAAATCCTTTTGGTTTTTGGCGTTTACCTCTTGATCGAAGACTTTAACTGTGCCAGCGTCTTTTTTCACAAGACCAAGTACAATCTTCATAAGAGTTGACTTGCCGGCGCCATTCTTACCGATAAGGCCATAGATAGAGCCTTCTTCGATTTCCAAAGAATCAATGTCTAGGACCAACTTTTTGTTGTAAGATTTTTTTAAATTTTTTACTTCAAGTATTTTTTTCATAATCATTCCTCCTAAAATCATAATAGCACGCATAGATAAATATAAAGTTTACACAAGCTCACTTTTAGATAACAAATTCAAATAAAGCTAAATATATTAAAAAAATGTTGTATAATAATCTTAATGAGGTGGGGTAATGGATTTTAGAAGTAATTTTAGTATATTGTTAGTCGATGATGAAAAAAGTTTATTAGAAAATTTATATAATTTTTTGAAAGATAAAGGCTTTAAAGAGGTTTATACTGCCAAAAACTTGAAGGAGTCCAGATTTAAATTAGAAAATTATAAAATCGATTTGGTGGTTTTAGACTTAATGCTTCCAGACGGCAGTGGCTTTGATTTATTAAAGGAGATAAGAAGCACGTCTAATTTAGCGGTTATCATACTTTCAGCGCTTGATGGCATAGATGACAGAAGAGAAGGCTTTGAGAATAAGGCGGACGACTACCTTGTTAAGCCTTTCTTCCCAGATGAGCTGCTTTGGAGGATAGACGCAGTTTTAAGAAGAATTAAAAAAATTAAAAGCGAGGAGAAAATAAATTTAGGTAAAGTGGTTTTTGATAAATCGAGAGGCATACTTGAAAAGGGCGGCGAAGAAATTCCCTTAACAGCAAAGCAATTTAAAATTTTGGATTATTTATCCCAAAATATAAATACAATAGTTTCAATTGACCGAATTTTAGATAATATTTGGGAAGACTCTTATGGTTACGAAAACACCTTGATAATGCATATATACAGGCTCAGAGAAAAGCTTGAGGATGATCCAAGAAATCCCAAGATTTTGATCACAATAAAGGGTCTTGGCTACAAACTAATTAAAGAGGATTAAAATGTTTAATTATATATTAAAAAGATTTAAAAAAATTGTCATCAGAATACTAAGTTTATTATTTTTTCTATTATTACTACTTATGATATTTTTATACTTAAACTATAGATTAAATAATAAATATCCAAACCCTAATTATATTTACTCCTATGTGAATGAAAATAAAACGGATACTTATCTAAACGAGAAAAATACAGCGTTTTTACAAGAAAAAGATATTTGGGCTATAAGACTTGACAAAGAGGGAAATCTTATAGAGAGCTTTAATAAGCCAAAAGAGCTTAAGAACAAGTTTGATATAAGAGATGTGGCGAGATTTGCGAGATACTACTTAGCTAATTACCCTGTATTTACCTACGTTTTAGACGATGGCATAATTGTCTTTGCCTATCCGAAGCATTCCTTGGATAAATTGCCTTCAAACTACTACAGTTACAGCAAATTTATTTTCAATATAATACTTGTTTTGGGATTTTTAATTTTATTCTTATTATTTGTCTATGTATTTTATAAGATAGATATTAAAAATATCCTTAAAAATATACTCCCACTGCAAAGAGCCATAGATAAGCTGTATGAGGATGACTACGAAAAGCTTGATGAATACGGCGACTTGAAAGATTTGACGAAAACCATAAACGAGGCGAATGAAAAATACAGGGAGCTAAAAAAGTCTCAAGGCAAATGGATTAGAGGCGTTAGCCACGATGTGAGGACGCCGCTTGCGAAAATTTCTTGGGAAGTAAACAAAGAAAATCCAGATAAAAAACTTATACAGGACGAGGTTTTGAAAATTTCAAACATCTTAGAGGGGCTAAACCTCACTATATCGCTCTCTAGCATTGATAAAGAGAATTTTACTAGTGAAAACCCATTAAAAATAATCAGAAAACTTATAGTTGATAAACTAAATGAAAATCCAGAGCGAGAAATTATTTTCGAAAATAATATTAAAACAGATACGAAAATTAAGATGGATGAGAATTTATTTTACAGAATGCTTGAAAATATCTTGAAAAATGCACTTACTTATACATCTGGCAAAATTAAAGTTACGCTTGGAGAGGGTGAAGACGTGATAAGTATCACTATATCGGACGAAGGCAGTGGCGTAAGTGAAGATATTATCAAGAGAATTAACGAAGAAGATTTGACAAATATTACAAAACATGGCTTAGGCTTATTTATTTCTAAGCAAATAGCTGAGCTACACGATGCGAAATTTATTATAAAAAATAAAAACTCAGGTTTGGAAGTATCATTTATCTTTGATAAATAAAGTGAATAAAAAAGGAAAAGAGCTTGTACAAAAATGTACAGGCTCTTTTTGAAGGAGATATTTCAAAATGAAAAAATATTTTCATCAAATTATAATTAATGTTTCCTTTGAACTTTCTTATAGCTCCTTAGAAGAAAATAAATTATTGCAAGGCCAATAATTAGTCCCACGGCTTTCAAAATTAAATAATTATCCATATGTAAACCTCCTTAAGGTGCTTAGGAATCACTTGAGCGTGATAAATCGTTCAATTATATATACCCAAAATTTTTAATAATAAACATAATTATAGACTTATTTAAAAATATTGACAAAAAAACGAAAATGTAATACAATGTAATAAATAAAGGAGGAAGAGCTATGACTATATCAGTTAGATTAAGTGAAAGAGATGCGAAATTATTCAAAACTTATGCCGATATCAATGGTATAAGCATGTCTGAACTTATTAGAAGCTCTGTTTTGGAGCGCATCGAGGACGAATACGACATCAAAATTTACGAAGAAGCGATGAAAGAATATTTGTCTGATCCAGAGACTTATTCTATGGACGAAGTAGAGAAAGAGCTTGGTCTGTGATGCGCTACAAATTAGTTTTTTCAAAGAGGGCGCTTAAGGAGCTTAAAAAGATGGATAAGGCCGTGAGCGCACTAATATTTGCATGGCTCAGGAAAAATATCGATGGAGCGAGTGACCCAAGGGCTTTTGGCAAGGCGCTTAAAGGTGACAAGAAGGATATGTGGCGCTACAGGATAGGCGACTACCGCGTTCTAGCGAATATTGAGGATGAGAGCCTAATCATAATCGCGATTGAAATTGGTCACAGAAGAGATATTTATAAATAAATCCGTCCATTTCCTTGACAAATTATTTTTCTTGTGCTACAATCATCATTGTAATAATTAATATTTATCACTAGGGGAGCCATTGGCTGAGAGATTTATCGACCCTTATGACCTGATCTGGTTAGTACCAGCGTAGGCAAGTGCGAGTAAACTCCTAGTGACATCATTAGGGGGTTTTTTTATGAAAAAATTTAGTACAAAAATATTGACTGAAGCGGCTGTTATGATTGCTTTGTCAATAGTTCTTGGTAGATTCAAGATTTTTGAAATGCCTCAAGGCGGCTCAATCACTCTTGGACAAATGATTCCACTTTTATTCTTCGCAATAAGACATGGCGCTGGCTATGGTATAATCGTAGGCGCTGTTTATGGCGTTCTAGACATGCTGCTTGGCGGCTACATCTACACACCTATCCAAGCTATACTTGATTATCCACTAGCTTTTGGCTTACTTGGACTTGCTGGATGCTTCTCTAAACAAATTGTTAGCGAAGGAAAATCTTTCTACGTACCAGTCGCTGTTATAGTCGGCGTTCTAGGTAGATTCATCTGCCACGTTTTATCTGGCTACATCTTCTTCGCAGAATATGCAGAAGGATCAGGCCACGGTCCACTTATGTACTCAGTTATTTATAATGGTACTTTCTTGGGAGTGGAAGCGGTTATTGCTTTTGTAATTATACTTATATTATCCAAAAACGTATTGTTATATGGATTGGATAGAAGCAGATAAGATTTTCTTATAAAAAATTATATATCTTTTGCATTGGCTATTATGGGTTTATATCTATAGTAGCCTTCCTTTTTTATTTTGTGTTCAAGAAGAACCTCGTCCATACGGACGAGAACCTTGGTGCTTTGCACTCGCGCCCGTAGAAGCTTTTTGAGTACTTAAGGCAATTCTTTCAGTGCAAACTTGTAAAGAGAAATCTCCCTCTACTAGTCCTAAGACAAATTTGTATGTCTTGAGTAAGTAAATATTAATAAGCTTAGTTTTCCTCTTCACTAGCCCTAAGACAAAAATGCTGCTTTTGATTAGAAAAAGACGGAAATATATCCGTCTTTAGAAATTTATAAGGATTAAATTGTAAAATGTGATATAATGTTATATAGAATGATTAGAAATACAATATCACATACAACGGCTTAGTATTATTAGATGAGGACTTTTGTGTAGAATTTATAGATATTTTAAATGTGTTATATCAGAGATATTGGAGTATAGAATTGAAAATACTAATGATTGAAGATGACAGCACAATTGCCTTTGCTGTTAAAACTTACTTAAACAAACATAATATTGAAACTATTATTTATAACAAGCTTTCTCTGACAGAAAATCTTAATTTTAATGATTTTGATTTAATTCTTCTGGATGTCAATCTTCCTGATGGTTCAGGTTTTGATTTTTTAAAGTGGCTAAGGGGATTTTCTGACCTTCCTGTAATAATGATTACTGTAAAAGATGAAGACGAGTATGTAATAAAAGGTCTTTCCCAAGGAGCAGATGACTATATTACAAAACCTTTTTCTCTTCCTGTCCTAAAGGCGAGAATAGACAATGTATTTAGCAGAAGAATAAAAAAGGTTGAAGAACTGACTTTTGAAAATTTATCTTTAGATCTTATATCAAAACAAGCTTCGATAGATGGAAAAGATTTAGACCTTAACTTAAAAGAGTTTGCTATATTGGAAATGCTCTTAGAAAACCAGAATATAAATCTACTAAGAGAGCGAATTTTAGATTATGTTTGGGGTTATGATTTTTATGAAGTAAATGACAATACCCTAACTGTCACTATAAAAAGACTCAGATCTAAACTCGGAGATTATGGCAGTCATATAAAAACTCTTAGAGGGATAGGATATAGGTGGGACAATGAATAAAAACAAAAATATTTTACTTGTCTTAATTTTAAATTTGATAATGTCTTTATTTGTAGTTTATCTCAATCCAAGATTTGATATTCTAACACTTATAGGTTTTTTACTTATAAATATAATTCTATTTATAGTTATTTCAAAAATTGAAAAGAAAAAAGAAAAAGCTCTTGAGGATAAGATTAATAATATATTTAACCTACTACATTCGCTTGATATAAACTCTGATAATTACGAAATTATAGACGATGAATTTGGTAAACTCAGAGATGAGATTATTAAAATTATTATAGAGAATAAGAGAATAGCTGAAAATGCAGAGAAAAATAAGGAAACTTTAAGAGAATATACTGAAGACATTGCTCATCAAATAAAAACTCCGTTGACTGGATCACTATTATTGTTAGACCTATTAGAAGACGAAATTGATAATGTTTCAGAAGAATATATAGAAAGACTTAGAGATAATTTACTTAGACTACATAACTTATCTGACATTTTATTAAAATTGGCAGCCCTTGATTCTGGAACAATAGAAATGGCAAAAGATAGTATATCAGCTAGAGAGTTAATTGAAGATATCATACGAAATCTAAAAGATTATTTTATCAATGATAATATTGAAATTCCTCTTGATGGAGAAGACTTTTATCTTATATGTGATAAGAAATGGACCTATGAAGCAGCATTTAATGTGATGAAAAATGGTCTAGAAGCTACAGAAGATAGGCATATAGAAATTCACTTAAAAGAAACGAACTTATATAAGAGTATATTTGTGGAAGATTTTTCTAAAGGTTTAGATAGAGAAATGTTAGAAAAAGTTTTTAAACGTTTTTATAAACTGGATCCAAATTCAAAAGGTTATGGGATTGGGCTTCCTATGGCAAAATCTGTTATGGAAAGGCAAAATGGAGAGCTTTTATATCATAAGGGGAAGAAATCAAATTCCTTTGAACTGAGATTTTATAATTGATTTAATTATGGCTGTGTAAATAAAGCACAGTCATTTTTTCTAGTCACTTTCCAGTCACTTAAGCCTAGTATTATATAGACAAGTTAAGGAGGGCTAAATATGAATATTGTAAAAACAGTAAATTTAACAAAAACTTACAATAGTGGAGTAGAAGTACACGCTCTATCAAATGTGAATTTTGAAATGGAAAAAGGAGATCTTGTTGCCATTATTGGAGATAGCGGGTCAGGAAAGTCTACCTTGCTTCATCTATTAGCAGGAGTTGATAAACCAACAAGTGGGGATATTTTTATTCAAGATAAAAATATTACCAAGTTTAACAAAGATGAGATGACAATCTTTCGAAGAAGGAATATAGGCGTAGTATATCAATTTTTTAATTTGATTCCAAACATCAACGTTCGAAAAAATATTTTACTTCCTCTTTTGTTAGACAATAAAAAGGCAGATGAAGAATATTTAAAGGAAATTTTATCGATACTAGGAATAGAAGGAAAGCTTGATAGGTATCCAAAACAATTATCAGGTGGCGAGCAACAAAGAGTCGCTATTGCCAGAAGTCTTATTACAAGACCTGCAATAATCTTAGCAGATGAACCTACAGGAAATCTCGATAGAAAAAATTCTGAAGAAATCACAGGGCTTTTTAGACTAGTAAATAAGAGATTAAATTCTACAATTATGATAATAACTCATGATGAAAAAGTAGCAAATTCTTGTGATAAGGTCTATAGAATGGTAGATGGTAGGTTAAATTTCTTAGGAGATGAAACTTATGAAAATTATTAATGACCTAGCTGATGGAGCTGTAAAAAATAATAAGAAAGACAGTTTTGCTATTAAAATATCAATACTTTTAGCAGTGATTTTACTAGGAACTGTTATTTTTGTTTTCGACTCAATGAACACTGAACAGTATGAATATGTAAAGAAAGCTATTGGAGATTATCATGTAGATATAGCTGAAATTGACGAAAGTTTTTATGATAAATTAAAAAACGATACAGATATAGAAAAAGTTTCTTTCAATAAAATTATTAATACAGACTTAAATGCGGTTATATATGAAAATGGAGATTATGAAAGTCTTCTCGGCTATGAAATTAAAAATGGCAGAAAACCAGAAAATTCAAATGAACTTTTAGTACCAGAGAGATTTTTAATAAAAAATAAGGAGTACGATTTAGGTTCTGAGATTATTGAAAATAAAAAGACATATACCATAGTTGGTGTTTACGATGATTATGGATATTCTTTTGAAGATACTATGCTTATAGGTTTAGCAGATAGTAATAAAAAGGATTATCTATTTGACAACAATGCTGGAATAGAAGCATGGATTTGGTATAAAAGCATAAGGGATACCTACACAAAGACTCGAAAAATTTTATCTGAAATGAATATTGATGAGAAACAAGCCTTAGATATTGGAAGAGTATTTTACAACAAACATATTTTAGAACACAGTATGGTTTATCCTAAAGGAATTATTCCACCTAAAAGTGTTGTAAATTTAGCTATAGAAAAATATGGGATAGCTTTTTTTCTCACCGTACTTTTTGCCTTTATTATCTATGGTGCTTTTAATGTATGGAATACTAGAGATTTAAAAGAAATTGCTCTATTAAAAAGCACTGGGATGACAGATAAGCAGGTCAAAAAAATGATTCGAAAGAAAGCTTTTAAACTTTCAACCTTACCAATAGCCTTGGGAACAATCTTATCTTTGGCTTCTGCAAATCTGCTCTTATATTTGATGTGGCTTAACAATTCTATATCCTATAAAAATATGTCTGAGATAGTAGGAGAAAGTTTAATATCGCCAGACTTTCATTTCGTTTGTCCAAATCCTATTTCTATAATAATCATTCTCTTATTATCTCTTTTAATGGTGTATTTGTCTGCGACGATCCCTGCTAGGAAGAGTGCAAAATTAAAGATAATAGAAGGTTTAAATGGAATTACAGAAAAAAATATAAAATTAGGAAAATCAAAAATAAATGGACCTATAGAAAAGACTTTAGCAAAAGATTATTATAGGTCATATCGATCAACCTATCGAATTATTGTAATCTCAATGGCTCTTTCTGCCTTTGTATTGACAACAGTTTTGGTTAGCCAATCATATAGAACTTTGAACGAAAAATATAACTCTTATAAAAGTCCTTACAATTTTGACTCTAGTATTTATGTAGATGATTTTTTGGATAAAAACTTTGTTCACGATATAGAAAAAGTTGAAGGCATAGACCAATTGCATGTATATCAAAGAGTAGATACAAAATTTTACGCTGGTGAAAATGAGGACTTTATTTCTAAGGATTTAAATGAAGCCTTGAATAGCGGTAAAATACCGGAAGATAAATTATATTCCAATATATATGCCTTAAAAGATGAGGATTTTGAAAAACTTTTAAATGAAAATAATATTTCGAATGCAAAGTATTTACTACTAAATAAAATTGCAAAAGATAGTAGAAGTCCTTATTCTTTAAATGAATATATAAAAATTTCTGATAAGGATACAGGAAAAGTTACTTTAAAATATAATGCACAGGGCAAACCAATAAATATAAAAATTGACGCAAGTATTGATGAAATGCCTTATGACTTAGAAGCTTATGATAATAATGAAATATCCATCTACACAAGCACAAGTAATATGAAGAAATTTATTGATGAGTATGGAATAGATAAATCAGATCCTGTTTACTATTATTTTGTAAAAATCAAAGCTGATAAAAATAAAGAAAAAGTATTTGAAGATGCCGAAAAAGTGATTTCGACCTATGTTCCAAAATCAGATCATGGCACTTCTACAGAAATTATAAAAGCTGCTATGAATAAAGAACAAACGAGAAATGAAAAACTTTTAAATCTTGGCATCCAAATCATTCTTATAACCATTGCTCTGTCCAATGCCTATAATAGTTTTAAAGGCAACCTTAGGGCAAGAGCCAATGACTTTAAACTTCTATCAACAGCAGGTATGACAGAAAAACAAATGGAAAAGATGGTCTTCGGAGAGGGGAAAATATTGTTTAAAAATATTTTCTTAGCCTATATCTTTATGTTCATTATTGGAATTGCATTGAGAGCCTATAGAAGTAACTATGAATTAGGATTTGCGATAAAAGGTCTGATAACAAATATGAATTATATCCCTCTAATAGTAGTATTTGTATTTATGATTGCAGGAGTTTTATTTGCGATAAAAAGTGGTTTTAAAACAATAAATGAAAACTCAGATAATACTTTCAAGAGTATATAAGAAAAAGGCTATGAGCATTAAAACTCATAGCCTTTTATCTTGCCACCTAAAGACTTTATGAACTAGTTTTTCTAAAATCCCTAATTCAATGAACCCTTGAGCTTGCTCTGAAAAATCTGTTTGTGCAGGTTCATTGACAAGGGCAATTGTATTGTGACGATAAATGAAAACACTTTTCTCAATAAATAGATCAGAATAAGTGTTTTATTTAAAGAGAACAATATCAATTGTCTAGTTTTAAATTTCGACGGAAAAGCAAGATGATTTGTCAAAGTTGAGAATTTTTCTGAACGAGTTGAACTTATTGTTCATCGCAGTGAAGAAAAAATTTGAAACGAGTCAAAAGGATTAACCTCTTAGGGACAGAGAAAATAATAAAAACTTGGAAAGGAGGTAATTCTCATATCAAAAACGAAAAGAACAGGACAAACGGTACTTTATGAGCGTTTAAGTCGTGATGATGAAATGGTAGGGGACAGCAATTCCATCACCAATCAAAAACAGCTGCTTGAAAGCTATGCGAAAAGAAACGGTTTTGTAAATATCTATCACTATACCGTTGATGGAGTAAGTGGAACAGGCTGAAAGTGTTAGAAGCTGTATAGATAAATTGCTGCAAGAAAAGAGAGGACTAACACAGGTCAAGAAGCATGAGTTAGGTCTGTAAAACTTAGTAAAAATATGATATAATATTATAAATATAGAGTGAAATAAAATTCAAATTAACTTAAGGAGGTGTGTTGAAATACAAAAAGTAAAGATAGAAAAGAATACTGTTCAGGAAACATTGCTTGTGCCACTATATGGTAGAAAAATGTGTTCTGAAAAATTTCCTGAACTTTATACAGACATTTTCGCAAAGAATTTATGTGATAGTTTGGATTATGATTTTTCAGAATTAGAGAGAAAAAATAATTCGTTTTTATATGAGTTTGGATCACTTGAAGCAGCAATGCGTCAATTAGATATTATGTGGGAAATCAAAGAATATCTAAAGACTTATCCGAAGGCAACTGTTGTAAATCTTGGCTGCGGCTTAGACGAAACAGGAAAAGCTTGTGATAATGGAAGTTGTAAGATAGTCAATATAGATTTCCCCGATGTTATAGAAGTTCGTAATCAGCTTATTTCAAATTATGAAAGAGAAAAAAATGTTGCTTGTGATTTAAAAGATTATTCATGGATGAACGAAGTAGACGGTTCAAATGGAGTTATTTTCTTTGCGGCAGGGGTATTTCATTATTTTAAGAGAAACGAAGTAAAGGATTTGGTTTTAGAGCTTTCTAAAAGATATGTAGGAGGCTGCTTGATTTTTGATAGTGTAGGTAAGCTCGGTTTAAAGCTGATGATGTCAAAGACACTAAAAAATATGGGTATCAGCGATGTAGAAGGATTATTCTATACAAACAATCCGATACAAGATCTTAATTGGTCAGAGAAAATAAAAATTACCTCAAAGGGCTATATGTTGGGCTACTATGATATGAAAAGTCCGGGCGTTCGCTTCTCTCATCGTTTACTTGCAAAGATAGGCGATGATATGATGAAGATGGCTATAAATAAAATTGAGTTTGTTTAACTCAAGCAACTAAATACAATCTATAACATATCAACTTACGAAACAGTAAATCAAAAAAAGGTTTACTGTTTTTTCTTTGTCAAAAATGGAAAGGAGAACTTATGGAAGAAGAAAAAAGGAAAATACAAGCACCACCCAATAAACAGTTAATAATGGATATTGGAAAGACAAAATATACTGTAAACCTATATTTCAAGCAAGGTACAGGCGAAACATACAAGGATAAAATACTAAAGCTAATCATGAGAGAAACAGAGAAGATATAAATTTGTCAAAGAAATTTTATTTATGTCCTTGACAAATCTTCCCAAAGGGATTGCTTTAACAAGAAAGTTAAAATATTAACACATAATTAACAAAGATAAAATTAAAAATTCACAATTCATAAAAACAGTGCAAAAAAGCTAGTAAAAACTCTTCACATAAAAAATATTGGTGCTATAATATCAAAAAAGGAGATTGATGAAATGAAAATAAAAGAATTTTTACACAAGAAAAACGTGCTCGTGTCCTACAAGGTCTACCTTATTGACGTGCTTGGTAACATGGCGATGGGTCTGTTCGCATCGCTACTGATCGGCACCATACTAAACACAATCGGCACACATACTGGAGCGAAATTTTTATCTGAAGAGCTTTGGCCGCTTTGCAAAGATATGACTGGCCCAGCCATCGCCGCGGCGATAGGGGTCGCACTAAAGGCGCCAAACCTAGTTATGCTCTCATCGCTTACAGTTGGCTACATAGGAAACCAGCTTGGCGGACCTGTTGGCTGCCTTATCGCATCGGTCGTTGCGATTGAGCTCGGCAAACTTATTTCAAAGGAAACCATGATAGACATCATCGCAACACCACTAACTGTAATACTTTCAGGCTTTGCCATCGCAAAATTCGTTGGCCCGTCCATCAACATGATGATGGTGGGACTAGGCGATATAATCATTGAAGCGACTAAGCTAAGACCATTCTTTATGGGCATCATAGTTTCTTTGATAGTCGGCATGGTTATGACTCTGCCTATATCGTCGGCGGCTCTTTGTATGATGCTTGGGCTAAGCGATCTCGCTGCAGGCGCTGCAACTGCTGGCTGCTGCGCGCAAATGGTGGGCTTCGCGGTGATCAGTTTTAAGGTAAATCGCTTCGACGGTCTGCTTGCTCAAGGACTCGGCACTAGCATGCTACAAATACCAAACATAGTAAAGAACTGGAAGATATGGCTTGCGCCAAGCTTAGCGTCCATGGTGACTGGACCCATCGCGACATGTGTATTTGGGTTAAAAAACACACCGCTAGGAGCTGGTATGGGTACTTCTGGATTAGTCGGAATTCTAGAAACTTTCAACGCAATGCAAGGTGCAGATATGACCATGACAATGCTTGGAGTTCTTTTGACATATATAGTGCTACCAGCGGTTTTATCGCTTTTATTCCATAATTTATTCAAAAAAATGAATCTTGTGAAGGACGACGATCTATTACTTTCGCGTTAAATTATTTTTTATTCCAATTAGACATATTTAAAGACTATACTATAAAATGTGTAGTCTTTTTCATTAGAATGGGTAAAAATATTTCGTAAAGATTATATTTACAAATATATTTTGTAGAAAATTTGATGACTTTGCTAGTAAAGCAAAAAGGGCAATTATATTATGAAATATATTTAAGTATTAATAATGTTATAATAATATTTTGCTAAGAAAATGTGATGATTACGCGAAATGGAGCTTCGAAGCAAGCGGAGCGTATATGAGATACTCGAGCATTGCTGAGAAGCGAATGAGCGTAAGGGCGCATTTTATAGCAAAAGATGAGGAGGTATTTTATATGGCATGTACAACTATTTTAGTCGGTAAAAATGCGAGCTACGACGGCTCAACTATAGTCGCAAGAAATGAGGACTCACCATCTGGCATCTTCTGCGCAAAAAGATTAGCGGTGATGAAGGCAAAGGACCAACCACGCAAATACAAAGCAGTTATTTCAAAGGTTGAGATCGATTTACCAGACGATCCGATGGACTACACTTATTCACCAAGCTCTGACACAAAAGAGGGCATTTGGGGCGCTTATGGTGTAAACGCTAAAAACGTTACCATGAACGCGACTGAAACACTTACTACAAATGAGCTAGTTATGGGCGCTGATCCACTTGTTGAGTACCATAAAGATGAAGATGGAACTGAGCATTTTGGAGGTATAGGCGAAGAAGACCTAGTTACTATCACACTTCCATACATCAAGAGCGCTAAGGACGGCGTTAGAAGATTGGGCGCACTTCTTGAAAAATACGGCACTTACGAGATGAATGGTATTGCTTTCCAAGACGAAAATGAAATTTGGTGGCTTGAAACAATTGGCGGCCACAACTGGATGGCAAAGAGGGTTCCGGACGATGCTTATGTAATTATGCCAAACCAATTAGGCATAGATGAATTCGATTTTGACGACGCTTATGGCGCAGAAAAAGAATATATGTGCTCAAAATCATTAAAAGATTTAGTTAAAAAAGCACACCTAGATAAGAGAATGAGCGAAGAAGAGGTATTTAACCCAAGAGACGCCTTTGGTTCACACGACGACTCAGACCACACATATAACACACCAAGAGCTTGGGTTTTACTACGCTATTTCAATCCAAAAACATTCTTCTGGGATGGCTACGACGCAGATTTCAGACCAACAGACGACAATTTACCATGGGCACTAGTACCAGAAAAGAAAATTACTATAGAAGAAGTTAAATGGGCACTATCTAACCATTATCAAGGTACACCTTATGACTGCTATGCAAAACACAAAGACGAAATGCACACAGGCATATTTAGACCTATTGGTATAAATAGAAATAACGTTTTGGGCTTAACACAAGTTAGAGGCTACATGCCAGACGATTTGAAAGCACTTCACTGGCTAGCACTTGGCTCTAACGTTTTCAACGCGATAGTACCATTCTACACAAAGGTTTCCAAAACTCCAGACTACGTTGGAAAGGCAGTTACAAAGCCATCTACAGACAATTTCTACTGGATCAACAGGATTATAGGCGCGCTTGCAGACGCACACTTCGCTGAAAATGCTTCAAATGTTGAACGTTATCAAATCAAGATCAATAATAAAATGAATGAAATGATTAATAAATTTGATGAGGAATATGCTAATGCAAAGGACAAAGAGGCCTTCTTCGAAAAAGCAAACCAAGAAATATCAGATTTTGTAGAAAAAGAAACTTTGGATTATTTGGATAAAGTTCTTTATACAAGCTCAACACTTATGAAGAATGGATTTTCTAGAAGTGATGCCTAGTTCTTATCAAAATTGCGACTAAGGCTTGTTTCGCTCGTTTGTGCTTTGCGGAGTGCGTCTAGCACGCCTCAGGCACTCACTCACTGTACTTCGCCTTATTCATCAATTTTGCTAACAGAACTAGAATTGCGGAGACTTTGTTAAACAGTTATAATTTAATTTCACTAAAGATTTTAAGCTAACTTAATGACATTGTATTGACAAAGTCTTTATAAAGTGCTAGAATTATATTAAGGAAGGTGATTTTATGAGTAACACTAACTTAAATGTAAGGATAGATAAGGACATAAAAAAGGCTGCGGAAGAAGTTTACGCTGAACTTGGCTTTAATATGTCGACAGCCATAAATATGTTTTTAAGAGCAAGCATTAGAAAAGGCGGCATTCCTTTTGATTTAAAACTAGAAGCGCCTAATAAAGAGACTTTAGAAGCGATTGAAGAAGGAAGACGATTAGCAATGGATCCTTCAACACCGCTATATGACAATATGGAAGATCTTAGAAGAGCTTTAGAAGTATGAAATATAAGGTCTTATTAACATCTAAATTTAAAAAAGACTTTAAATTATTAAAAAAGCAGGGCAAGAATACAGATAAAATTTTAGCCATTATTAATAAGCTAGCTAAAGGCGAATTTTTAGATGCAAAATACAAGGATCATCCTCTGTTAGGAGATTATCTCGGCGCAAGAGAGTGCCATATTGAACCAGATTTACTTCTAATATATGAAAAACAAGAAAATATTCTGATACTTAATATATTGAGAGCTGGTTCACATTCAAATCTATTTTAATAAACAAACAAAGCTGTGAGATTATTTTTCTCACAGCTTTCATTTTTATAGCATCTTTATTTTTTTATCTTTTTCCATAATAGTCTAGCTATTATAATCACAACTAAAACAATAATCAGTCAATCAGCACTAATCCCTTTACTTGAAGCTTCTGGCTCATCTGCCTTAACTTCTTCGCTCACATTTTTCACTGCATTTTCCTTATACACATCACCTGCGAAAAATATTTTGTACTCGCCGTAGCCTTCCTTATCCATGTCCTCAAGCGGCACAAAGCGCAGAGCAGCGCCATCGATGCAGTATCTTAGTCCGCCCATCTCCTTTGGTCCGTCGCTAAAAACGTGGCCTAGGTGATTCTTGCCAAATTTGCTCTTGATTTCGACACGCCTCATTCCATGCGATTCATCTCTGTTGTAGCTAACGCTGTCACTATTTATAGTCCTCGAAAAGCTAGGCCAGCCGCAGCCTGCATCGAATTTATCTTGTGAAGTAAAAAGCACTTCACCAGTTAATTTATCCACGTAAATGCCAGCTCGCCACTCATCATTTAATTCAGAGCTATGAGGATGCTCAGTGCCTTCTTCCCTCATAACCTTGTAGCTAAGCTCATCCAAGAGCTTTTTTGCTTCTTCATCAGAAACTTCTTTGTATTCTTTTTCGAAAATGGGCTCATCAGCTTCAGCCAAATTGATATGGCAGTAGCCGCCCGGATTTTTCTCCAAATAATCTTGGTGGTAGCCTTCTGCTAATACGAAGTTTTTCAGCTCCTCGACCTCAACAGCGAGCTCGCCGTGAATTTTTTCTTCATATTTATATACCTTGTCAATAATTTTTTTATCAGCTGGATCACTATAATAAATTCCAGTTCTATACTGCCTACCCCTGTCGCCGCCTTGCTTATTGACGCTTTTTGGGTCAATGACCTTAAAGTAGCGAAGAAGTATCTCTTCTAGGCTCACAAGGCTTTTATCATAAGTTATTTCAACGGTTTCAGCGTGATCAGTCTCTTTAACTTTCTCGTAATTAGTGCTATCACCCTTGCCATTAGCGTATCCTACTTTTGTTCCCATAACACCGCGTATTCTATTGAAATAGCCTTGCATGCCCCAAAAACAGCCGCCAGCTAAGTGTATGGTCTTGTTGTTATTATTCATAAAATCACCTCTATATATTTATTTAACTATATTTACGATGCTTATGGACTAGCCATGACTAATAAGATCGAAGTGGCAAGTCCATAAACATAAATCTTAATTATAATATAGATACCCAATCGCTCTTGAAAACATTGCCCCATAGTGATATAATTAAGCTAGGTGATGAAATGAGAATTAGAAGAAACTCTAGTGTTTACATAAATTTTGAGGGCAGAGGCGAAGGCCAAAGGGACAGGTCTAAGGTCTATGCTATCGTCTTAACTTTGGTATGTTTAGCGCTTTTGGCGATTTTTTATTTTTTGTATAAATATACAACAAGCCATGTATATATAAAGGAAGCGAGTGAGGACGCGAAAGTTTACGAGGAAATTTACAAGGATACTGTTCTTGACCTTGAGAAGTTTAATAAGGCCGACGAAAAATTCAAACTGAAGATAGATGACGCAAGTTTCATAAGGGCGCAAGCTGAGTATTTTATGCCAATTGAGCCGAAAGAGAAGCTTGACAAGAATTTCGCCAAGTCATACAAAAAAGTTTTTGAGGACGAATATCTTTTTAATGGCGATGCAAAATTGATACCAATGAAGCTCTTGAAAGCATTGTCGCGTAACGAGATTAGACTGATTAAGGCAGAAATTTTGGCTCGCCACGGCTATGAGTTCAAGACTAAGGAAATAGCTGATTATTTTAAGCAAAAGTCATGGTATAAGGTTGATGAGCATTATAATAGTGCATTTTTGTCGACGACGGAAGCGCAGAATATTAAATACATTATGGAGTATGAAAAAGAATTAGACCGAAGATAGAATTTTGTGTTAAAATGCGCCCTTGGGCTCGTTCGCTTTTCGACAATGCTCGCTTATTTCGCATTAAGTTGAGCCCTTTTTCTAGTTTCGAATTTTTTTGTCGCTGCGACGTATGTTTATACGTCTCACTCCAAAAAATTCTGCACAACGCTAAATCATCTCGTTTTTCCTGCGAAATTTACTCGGTGTATATATTTTGACAAAACTCCGCTTCGCCAAATCATCGCAAGTGCGAAGCACCAAGGTTCTTAAGTCCATGCACCAAGAGAACGAGTTTGGCGATGTTCGATTGGCTATGCATGCCTTATGCCAGAGTTTACAAAGGTATGGAGCGAAGCGAACATAGCTTTGATTAAACTTACGGCCGGGACCCATTCAAAGCGAAGCTTTGTAAATGGGTGAGGTTCTTCTTTTCCTGCGAAATTTACTCGGTGTATATATACTGATAAAATAATTTGAAGAGGTGTAATCATCGCATTATTCTTACAAAATTTATTTGATCCAGTTCTTTGACACAATAAAAAATTTGCTCGGTGTATATACTGATATAATATTTAGGCAAAAATTTACCCTCTTTACTGGTTTTCCAGTAAGGAGGGTATTTTAATTTTTTTCTCTCAATTAAATTACTTAATCTTTTCTATCTCTCTACCAAAGTCTCTCGCTATATACACGCTCGTTTCGCCATTTGTCTCGCTCACTATGAATGGAAACTCGGCTATATTTGTGGCGGCGCCCCATGCTCCGTCCTTATTAAGTGCTATTACTGAGAAATCGCGTGGCACTTCGCCCTTTGCCCTAAGTTTTGTGTCTAAATCACTGACTGCCTTTGTAGCGGCGTCTTGAGGACTTAGTCCACTCGCCATTAAACTTACAATTGCAAACGATAGTGTTCCTTTAATTATATCTTCGCCGACGCCTGTTGCAGCTGCGGCGCCTACTTCGCTGTCTGCATATAGACCTGGACCTACAAGTGGCGAGTCACCCACGCGGCCCATTTTTTTCATAAAGAGGCCCGAGGTCGACGTTCCCGCGACGCATCTTCCGTCCTCTGCGATGAGGCCACAGACTGTATCGTGGCCCTTATAAACCTTTGGCTTTTTTGCATTTTCTTCGAGCCAGCGCCTCTTTGCTTCGTCTGTAAGCATCTCTTCTTCTTTAAAACCCATTTCTTTAGCGTGTTTCAAAGCGCCTTCACCGACTAAAAAATTATTGTACTCATTATCAATGAGAGTATAAGCGACTGAGACAGCGCTCCTCATATTTCTAAGGCCAGCAACCGCACCAAAATGCAGATTGTCCCCGTTCATGATTGCTGCATCGCACTCAACAACGCCATCTTCGTTAGGTAGGCCGCTGTAGCCGACCGAGTGAAAATCTTCGTTCATTTCAACATCTTTTATTAGTGTAATCAAGGCTTCTTCAAGCGCAGCGCCCTTTAAAAGCGCCTCACGTGCGAGCTTTGTGCCCATCAAAGCCATTTTCCAAGTTGCTATAATCGTCATAAGTCCTCCTAAAAATCAGAAAAATTAGTCTTGCGCAGAACTTTTTTGTCCTTCATCTCAAGAATTCCCTTGCTGATAACTGTGTCAATACCATCATTATCATCAAGCGCCATAAGGTCCAGTGAAAGCCCTTCCTTGATCTCGCCAGTAATTTTGTCTATTTCAAGCGCCTTGGCTGCGTTTGTCGAGGCAAGTTTAATCATATCCTTTAGCTCATAGCCATAATTATGGCAAAGCGCCTTTATAGTATCAAAAAGCTCTGAAATCTTGGCAGCTCCTATACCTAAGAGCTCCTTGTCCTTGGACCAGATAGGCACAGAGCCGTTTGAGTCGGATGAAAGCGTGATTTTATCGAATGGTGCGTTTTTTATCGCGTAATCGATCGCATCTAAACCGCTCTCTCCTGCAGTGAAATCAGCGTATCCACCCATATTCATAAACTTAACAGCATCGTCAACTATGTTTTTGCAATGAGTCGGCCTGAATGTCTTGATCGGAATTTCGTGTTTTTCAAGGGCTGCGAAGACTTTTGAAAGACCCTCCTTACCCAGTCCGCCAGTATGCATGTGTAATTCACCTACTTTGCCTGCGAAGAGGCCGCCAATGTAGCACTCGCTCGCGAGCCTTACGAGTTCGTCTTCTGTGATGTAACTTGATCTGTGGTCTGAAATTGCTAGCTTGCAGCCGATGATCTCACTTATGTAAGTGATGTCCTTTTTGACTGAGCCTGTTATGGTTTTAGAAGGATATTCGTAGGCACCAGTCAGTGCAAAGGCTCTGACGTTGTACTCATTTAGCGCCTTGACCTTTGAGACCAAATTTTCTACCGAACGAGTCGTGCTATCAGTCCCAAGTAGGCCAACTACAGTCGTCACCCCAGCCATAATTATATCCTCATACTTTATCTCGGGAACGCGCGAAGTAGGACCCATCTCTCCGCCACCACCAGTCACGTGTACGTGGCCATCGATAAGACTTGGAAAAACTCTTTTTCCATTTAAATCTATCTCATCAATCCCATAATAATTTTTTATATCTTTCTCAATTTTAGTAATCGTGCCATCTAAAGATAATATATCAACACCATTACCATTATAATTTGCGTTTTTAACAAGCAGCATAAATCCACCTTCCTTAATTAAATCATAGCACAAAAGCTTATCTATGACAATAGTTTTGACAATAGTTTTGGGTATAATTAAATAGGTGATTTTATGAAAAAACAAATGCGATGCGCCTTATTGAAGCATCTGGCGTGAAATATGAAGAATTTGAATACGATGCGAGCCTTGGAATCAGTGGAACTGACGTTGCCCATACGCTTAATGAAGATGAAAGAATGGTTTTTAAAACGCTCGTTACTGA
The DNA here is from genome assembly GCF_000312505.2 of Fenollaria massiliensis. GTDB lineage: Bacteria > Bacillota > Clostridia > Tissierellales > Peptoniphilaceae > Fenollaria > Fenollaria massiliensis. The sequence continues at coordinate 372,015 of NZ_HG326226.1, forward strand.
GACAAATAAAGGGGAACACTTTGTTTTTATAGTGCCCGTGGCGATGGAGCTTGATTTAAAAAAGGCGGCGAAGGCAGCTGGCGCTAAAAAAGTGGACATGCTCAAACAAAAGGATTTACTGCCACTAACAGGTTACGTGCATGGCGGCTGCTCACCCATTGGCATGAAGACAAAACTTGGGACATTTATAGACGCATCGGCGATGGATAAGGAATACATTTACGTGAGCGGAGGCAAAATTGGTTTGCAAATAAAAATAAGTCCAGCGGATTTAATTAAGCTAACGGATGCGACTGCCATTGACATAGTTAAGACGGCTGTGTTACAATAAGGATAATTGAGGTGATTTAATGAACGAAAAATTTTCTCTAGTGGAGAGCGGATTTATAGACGAAATAAGTTCAGCTTATAAAATTTTTACGCATAATAAGACTAAGGCTAGGGTCATAAAATTTGAAAATGACGACGACAACAAGGCCTTTATGATAGGATTTAGAACGATTCCAGAGAATTCAAAGGGCATAATGCACATAATTGAGCACGCAGTTTTGTCAGGCTCAAAGAAATATACAACGAAGGAGCCCTTCATGGACCTTGCAAAGTCGTCACTTGCAACGTTTTTGAATGCGATGACTTTCCAAAACATGACAGTTTATCCGATTTCATCAAGAAATGCGAAGGACTTTTATAATTTGATGGATGTTTACCTAGACGCTGTCTTCAATCCAAGACTGTTAACGGATAAGAGAGTCTTCCTTCAAGAAGGAACTAGGCGCGAAATTTTTAATAAAGATGACGAAATACAGTACCAAGGCGTTGTTTATAACGAGATGAAGGGTGCTATGTCCTCTTCTGAAGTGTTCATCTCCCAAGCTGTGGGAGAGGAGATGTATCCCGGCACTTATCCCGCTTTCAATACAGGCGGCGACCCTTACGAGATCATCAAACTTACTTACGATGAGCTTCTTGACTACTACAGAAGGCACTACCACCCATCGAATTCCTTCACAGTTTTGTATGGCGATGGCGATGTAGACGCAGAACTTGAACATTTGGACGAATTTTTGTCGGCTTACGATTACAAGGAAATTCCGAATAAAATTGGCATGTGTTTAGCTAAGGATAGTAAAAAATTTATCGAGCGCGCTTATCCAAACGATGTCTCAGATAAGCACAATTATGCATATAGCTTCATCACAGGCGATATTGACAACACTCGTGACAGCATCATGACAGAGTTTTTGAGTAAGTACCTAAGCTATTTCTCAAATTCGCCGCTTAAGAAGAAGATCCAAGAGATGGGCATTGCGAGTGATTTATTAAGTTACTCCAACTATGGCTATGGTAATGGCAACTTCACTGACATAAATATGATTTTAAAAGACGCAGATGGCGGCAAGGCAAACATTTACAAAGATGCTGTTGAAGAAGAGCTTGAGAATATCAAGGCTGGCCGCATCAATGGCGATATCTATGACTCGGCGCTTAATTTAATGGACTTTACCCTTAAAGAGTTTGCAAATACTGCAACAAAGGGCATTGCACTTGCGCTAAAAGCTGTGGCTATGTGGCTATTTGATAAGTCGCCACGGGATGCATTTGCGTATAATGCTACACTTGAGGAGCTTAAGAAGGATAAAAACGCTTTTATAAACTTTGTGAAAGATGTTCATAAAGATGCTAAGCTAATTGATTTTTATCCAGTAAAAGACTTTTACAAAGACAGAGACGAGGCTGAGAGAAAGGCGCTTGACGAGTTCAAGGCAAGTCTTTCGGATGAGGAGCTAGAGGCGCTAATTAAGGAAAATGAAGATCTTAAGGCTATGCAAGAAGCTATGGATAGTAAGGAAGCCATCGCTAGCATACCAACGCTTAAATTAAGTGATTTGCCGCGCGATATTGAAAAACTGCCGCTTGAAAAGATTTCTGACTCAGCTTATTATTCTAAGGAAGATAGCAAAATTTGTTATCTAAACTTATTCTTCGACATTTCTCATATTGCCGAGGAGGATTACGTGAAAGCCGCTAATTTAGTTGATCTCCTTGCTGACATCAAGACTACTAAGTCATCGAGAGAAAAACTTGAGACAGATATATTCAAAACTACTGGCGCGATAAATTTTGCTGCGAGCGTTGTGAAAAATTACAAGAACGGCAAATTGACACCGTTTGTGCAATGCAGCGCGAAGTTTACGAAGGATAAGGCAGAGAGCGCGATGAAACTAATTGATGAGATCATCAAGTACTCCGATCCAAGCGATGAAAAAGTCCTTAAGATGAACGTTTTGGAGAGCGTTTCAGACTTTGATAATAATATTTTAAATATAGCTTCAAACGTTGCGATGGATGTGGCGAAAGCGCAAAGCCTTGAAAAAGAGAGACTTACGCTAAAGCTTCATGGCATAGAAAAATTTATTCACCTTAAAGAATTGAAGACAAACTTTGATGAGCTTAAGGAAGAAGAGATAAAAGACTATGAAAGACTAATGAAAACTATGTTTAGAAGAAATGGTTTTCTATCGCACTATTCATTCGAAAGCAAAATTCCTGAGCTAGATAAGGCTATAGCAGAGCTAGAAGCTTCACTTGAGAGCGTGGATGCTCCAGCCATTAACATAGAAAAAAATATTGAAAAGAAAAATATTAAATTAATCGTTTCATCCAAAGTTTATTTCAACGCCATGGCAACTGGCCTAGATAGCGATAATGACGGCGATGTAGAAGTTTTAAGACAAATAATGTCAAATGACTATTTGCATACAGAGCTTCGTGCTAAGGGCGGCGCTTATGGTGATGGCTTAAGTGCAGGCATTGACTACCTTGCAGAGTTTACTTTTAGAGATCCGCACGTTTCGAGAAGCTTTGACGTTATGAGAAAATCGGCTGAGTTCTTGGAGGGCTGCGAGCTTGACCAAGACGAGCTTGAGAGAAGAAAGATCGCTTCCACACTTAAGTATAATAAGGCGTACGGCAAGGGACAAAAAGGCAAACTTGCCTTTGTGAGAATGCTTCAAGGTCTCACAGAAGAAGACGATTTGAAGACATACAGAGAAATTTTGGATACGGATTTGGATTTATTAAAGAAAAAATATGTAGAAAAATTGAAAAAATTGAAGGATGCTAGTTATGCTGTAATTGGACCAGAATCTGATGATAGCATCGAGTATGACGAAATAATCGACATAAGATAGGATTTTGCGTTAGAATTGCGCCTAAGGCTTGTTCGTTTTGTTGACAATGCTCGAGTACTATGTGTACACTCCGCTTGTCAAAAAACTGCACTTCGCCTTATCCATCAATTCTCTTCGCAAAATCTGTATGGCTATGAGCAGCTTGGACTTTTGATTAAACTTACGGCCAAGCTTGCCTCGAAGCTCCACGTCGCCCAATCATCGAATTTTATCTAAGAAATTTGCTCGGTGTATATATTTTAGCAAATTTAATTAGTGAGAAAATTGATTTTCACGAGCGCAGTTTTCGTAGACGTAGCAAGCGAAGGAAATCAATTTTCGTTATATGCGTAATACACTTTTCGATGTGCTCTATTTAAAAGAATATTTAATAAAAAAGAGGTGATTTTATGAAAAAGTATGAATACGACTTTGTCACTGTAAAAACAACTGGTCTTTGGTACGACGATTACCAAGAAATAATAAAAAAACACGGGGAAGAAGGCTGGCGCTATATTGATTCAATCGATAAGAGTAGGGATTTTGTGGATGCAAATCCAAGATTGGAATTAGTATTCGAAAGAGAGTTGGTAACAGAAGGGGAGCAATAGCTTCTCTTTTTTTGTTTGAAAAATCCATTTTCATGGTATATATAAGTATAAAACAAATCATAATGGGAGGTAATATTATGAAGATGAAGAGAATTTTATCCTTTGTACTAGCCTTTGTTTTAGTAGCGAGTGCTATTAACGTAGGCTTTGCACAAAGTGAAACAAAAACTAATAAAGACAAGATTGACTATCTTGTTGAAAAAGGCTACGTTCTAGGCGATGCCAAAGGACTTAGACTTAGTGATTCGATTACAAGAGAAGAGTTTGCAGTTATGCTAACAAAGGTACTTAACAAAGAAAATGCTGCTAAGGCAGCTATGAACGTACCTAGCGCATTTAAGGACATGGCTGTTGATCGCTGGTCAAACGGCTTTGTTAATATCGCAAGCGAGCTAAAAATTATCGCTGGCTATAGCGATGGAACTTTTAGACCAAGAAAGAACGTTTCTTATCAAGAAGCTATCAAGATGCTAGCTGTTGCAGCTGGTGGAACTGATATCAAGCCAGCAACTCAAGGCGAGTGGGCAGCACCATTTATCAGCTATGCAGCAAATAAAGGCATTTTAAATGGCCTTACAGATCTAAAATACAAAGATCAAGCTACAAGAGAGAATGTTTTTGTAATGATTTATAACTATCTTAATGGCGTGAAAGAAGCTGAATTATCAAAGCTTACAGCCATTGTTACAAAGACAAATGCTAATTCAAATCTATCAGAAAAGCAAGCTGAAATCGTCGTATTAAAATCAAGCCTAGATGGCTTTAAAGAAGGTAATTCCTACATCGTAGACCTTAAGGACGGCATGGACCCTATGGACATAGTTGGCAGAGTTTATGACCTTGACATCGACGAAAAGAACATGATTAAGTCATTTAGAGACAGCGCCATCGCTCAAACTGAGATTGCGCCTATCAATATCAAAGGCTTAAGACTTTATGTTGGCGATTCTACAAAGGATTCGACAATTCTTGAAGACAAGGCAGCGCTTACTGAACAAAAATTCCGTGGCGCAGCAGTTAACGGCAAATATTTCGATTTATTCACAGATTTTGCTAAAGAAATCAACTACAAGGCAGACTTTGCCTACGTTACAAGCGTTAACGCAAAAGTTGTCTACATCAAAGCATATACATTTAACGATATAATGCCAGTATTTTCTTATGACAATGGCGCAGTTAAGGCTATAGACGACGAGTCAGCTGCCATAGTTAAGAGAAATCTTAAAAAAGCTTACCTTTATGACAATGGCAAACTTATGCCAATGGACCCAGCTAAGCTAGAAAAATACGATGTATTACACTTCTACTCAAGCGATGAAGCCATCGTAGTAAAAAATAAAGTAGAAGGACAAGGCGCTAGATACAAATTAAGTAAAGGCGGCGCATACATCAATTTAGCTGACAAAGACTATAAGCTAAGCGATGAAAAATCAAGAAGAGCAGTTGCTACTGTAGATGACAAAGTATTCTCACAAGTTAATGCAGCAAACTATAATGACGAAGTAAAACTATTAGTAAACGAAAAAGTTAATTTAGCACTAGATATATTTGGAAACGTTCAAGTTATTTACGGAAAACTTTCTTTTGATGAAGACGTTTTCATGATCGATAGAGTGACTACAAACGCAGTTGCACTAATTGATAGAAATGGCAAAGAAATTAGGGTTCAAGACTCACTTGACCTAAGAATATATAGAGATGGCAAGGAAATCAGACTTTCTGAGCTAAATAATCAAGACATCGTTTACGCAATTTATAATAAAGACGCAGTTCAAAAGATATTTGTATTAAACGGACTAAAAGACTACGACAAGAGTTTCATGCCACTTGACAAGGACGGCAAGACATATAAAGTCTTCGCGCCAACAAAGAGCGTTAAGAGAAGCACTATTTACGTGGCAGGAAAAGAAGTAAACCTTCTTGACAACACAGTTCTATATAATTTAGTTCAAGTAGGAAAGAATTATAAAGTAGAGACTATTAGCCTAGATGAAGTGAAAAACGCAGGTTTTGACAAGACTGTAACAGCTTATGTATTCACAGTTAAGGACCTTAAGGACAAAAACGTTACTAAGTACGATAGCTTCCATGGAGCAGATAACGCGCCAGTAGCCATCGTTTTCAAAAACGTAGAAAAGAAGAAAGTAGTTGACAAAGAAGATATAATCGAGCTTAGAAGCGTTTACGATGCCAAGATTGATAAATCTTTCGAAGGTTACGATAAAAATCAAACACTTAGAGTTTATGAGACTAATGGCGAAAAATTTGAGAATTGCAAGGCAGGCGACATCGTTAAGCTAAGCCTTGACAAGGACGGAAAAGTTCTTAGACTAGATAAACTAATCACAGATTTGAGCGAAGAATACACAGTTCAAAACGTTTTGTACGACGCAGGTGGAAGCGAAAAACTTGTGCTTAAAGATAGTAAGGGTAAGGAATTAAGTGTATTTGCTAACGATAAGAGAGTGGTTTTTGGCAGGAATTATGCTAAGGATAGTGTGATTAAGATTGCACTAAATGAGAATGGCGAGGCAGCTGTTATTAGCGTAATTAAATAATGTAGACTAAGCGATTGATCGCTTTGTAAAAAATTTAGTTTATTCAAAAGGATTGACAAGTATAGCTTGTTGATCCTTTTTTGTTGGCGATAAAACATAAAATTTGTATTAAACTTTTAATATTAGCAAAGACTTTTATATGATATAATAAAGTCAATATTAACATAGGAGGGATTTTATGATTATAGCTATTGGAGGCGGGGAAGTAGGCTTAAATGAAACTTACGAGATAGATAAATTTATTGTAGAGGCAGCCAAAAAAGAAAACCAAATTTTCTATTCATTCCGACAGCAAGTAAAGATGCTCCGGCTTATGTGAAAATTATTAGTAAATTATATGGTGAGCTAGGATGCAAAACTGACACCTTGTATTTATCTAATATAGAAGTAGACAAGGAAGAGGTCAATCAAAAGATAGAAAATGCAGATATCATCTATGTTGGTGGTGGCAACACCCAATACATGATGAAAGTTTGGGAAGAATACGGTGTAGACAAGGCATTAATTAGAGCTTATAAAAGTGGCAAAGTACTCTCCGGCTTAAGTGCAGGCTCTATATGCTGGTTTATTTCAGGCCATAGCGATAGTGAGTTTATAGAAGATATTGAAAAGCCAAAACCTATATGGGTTAAAGGTTTAGGAATCATTCCTTATTTGCACTGTCCTCATTATGACGAGCCTGATAGAGTAGGCTTTGATGAGTTTTATGCTGGGCAGCTAACAGATGCTATTGCAATAGAAAATCAGGTAGCAATTGTTTGGGATAATTATGAAATGAAAGTGATTAAATCAAACCCAAGTAAAAATGCATATAAACTTTCTTGGAGCGATAAAGGTGTGAAGAAAGAAGTTTTAAATTAAGAGTTTTCATATTATGAAAAGGGCAAATTAAAATTTATTGGAGGTATAAATATGAAGTTTACACCAGAAAATTTTGAATTAAAAGACGGCAGAATCTGTACAATTCGAGAAATTCAAGTAAAGGACGCTGAAGAAACAGTTGAGTATTTAAAAACTGTTAGTGGTGAATCTGATTTTTTGAATGCTTATCCAGAAGAAATAAGTATCTCAGCCGAAGAGGAAGCTAAGTTAATAAAAGGTTTTAACGAATCTGATGATACCCTTATGCTTGTCGTTGAACTGGATGGAAGATTGATCGCAAACGGCACTATTACAAGGTTTAGAAGAAAGAAGATGCGCCACAGAGGAAATGTAGCGCTTGCTGTGTTAAAAGAATTATGGAACAAAGGAATAGGGACAAAGGTGCTTCATTGCCTTGAAGACTATGCGAAAAAATTAGGGCTTTCACAAGTTGAGCTTGATTATTACTCAGGTAATGAAAGAGGAAGAATTCTTTATGATAAACTTGGATTTATTCAAGTGGGAGAGACTCCTAATGCCATCATCTTAAAGGATGGAACCCTATATAGCAGTATAAAAATGGTGAAGAGCATATAAAAGTGATGTTTAAATAATTATTAAATTATGGATGCTAGGTGCAAAAACAACTTACAATGTGAAATGGAATAAATTTGCTTGACATTTTTATAACATTTGATATAATAAAAGCACCTAAAGCCTTATTAGTTAAGGACAAGGTACTCTAATTGATATGAGTTAAAGCACAGGGATTCTCTGTGCTTAATTTTTTACAACTAAATTAATCTAATTATAGAACATTTTCAAATTTTTAGTCTCAGTACTAGATAAGATATTAAATTTTAAAAGAATTTTATCTTCCTTATGAAATCCTTAAGTTTATATTTTATAATTTATTTATAAAATGAAGAGGAGGTTCATTTATGGACAAATTTATATTAGAAACAAAAAATCTTACTAAAACTTTTGGAAAGCAAAAAGCTGTAGATAATATTTCTTTAAAAATAAAAGAGAATTCTATCTATGGCTTGCTAGGACCTAATGGCGCTGGCAAATCGACTACATTGAAGATGATTACTGGAATGCTTCATAAAACATCTGGTCAAATTTTTTTTGAAGGTCATGAGTGGAGTCGTGACGATTTGTCGGATATTGGTGCCTTGATAGAAATGCCTGCCTTGTATGAGAACTTATCGGCTAGGGAAAATTTAAAAGTAAGGACACTCCTACTAGGCTTACCAGATTCTAGGATTGATGAATTTTTGGAAATAGTTAGTTTAAAAGATACTGGCAAAAAGAAAAGTGGTCAATTTTCTGTAGGGATGAAACAAAGGCTAGGTATCGCCATTGCCTTATTAAACAATCCTAAGCTTTTGATTTTAGATGAACCAACAAACGGACTTGATCCTCTAGGAATTCAGGAATTGCGTGATTTAATAAGAAGTTTCCCAGAAAAAGGGATAACCGTTATTTTGTCTAGTCATATTTTAGCAGAAGTTGAACAAACTGCTGATCATATTGGGATTATTAATAATGGAAAATTGCAATATCAAAACACTATTAATCATGATGACAACTTAGAAGAACTTTTTACGAATGTTATAAAAAATGGAATGGGGATGTAAAAAATGATAAATTATATTCTTGCAGAAAATTTAAAACATAAGGGCACTTTCTTGAAGAAGTTATTAGTTATTATGCCGATAACTTTAATCTTATTGTCATTATTTCTTATGCCAAGCTATTTCACTACCAATTCCTATAACTGGTGGTACGTCATAATAATGCCTGCAACTTTTGCCTTAATCCCAGCAATGATGGATAGAAAAGAAAGTAGAAAATTAAACTACAGAGCAGTTTTTCCTCTAAATATTAAGCTTGAAAAGTTATGGGTTTCAAAAATAATTACAGCATTTATTTATATGAGTATTGCTGCTATAATTCATATGCTAGGAGTGTATATTTTTCAATTTTTAATCGGCGGGCAATTAGCACCAAACTATAGATTTTTAACATTGGTATTTGCAAGTTTCTTACTAATTATAAGTAATATTTGGCAAATCCCCTTATGCTTTTTCTTGGCAAAAAAATTTGGCTTTATCGCAAGTATTGCAGTAAATGCAGTATTAGGTTTAGGAGCAGGAATATTGTTGTCTGACGGTGCTTTTTGGATTTATTGCCCATATTCTTGGGGAATTAGGTTAATGATTCCTGTTATGCATATTCTACCAAGTGGTATTTTAATAGAAGCATCAAATCCAATGGTATCAAACACATCGTTACTTATTCCTTGTATTTTATCTATATGTCTATTTACCTTACTAACAATGATAAGTGCAAAATGGTTTTCAAAACAAGAGGTAAAGTAATGATAAATATAATAAAATCAGAAATATACAAAATTAAAGGCACCTGGCTTCCTTGGATTCACATAGTCTTACCTATAGCCTATTCTTTACTATTTTATGTGGCATTAAAAACCACAGGATTAAAAAATTTTGAAGAAAGAGATATAATACAAACTTATTTTGTACTTTTAGGAGCAGTAATGCCAATAATATTAAGTTCGATAAGTTCAAAAGTAGTTGATATGGAAATGAGTGCTGGAAAATTTCAAGTGCTTTTATCTACTACAAAATCTAGAAGCAAAGCATATATAGGAAAACTCCTTGTATTAGAATTGGGATTTGTTATTTCTCTGACTTTAGCGATTATAATTTTTGCAATATTGTCGGTATATCAAAATATCTTTGATTGGGTTATTGAATTTTTCTTAATTTTTATTAGCAGCTTTTCTCTATACATGATTCATCTTTGGGTATCAATCGTATTAAGTAGTGGTGCATCTATTGGATTAGGTTTTCTAGAAACAATGATTACTTTACTTTCAATGACTGTAATTGGTGATAGTATTTGGTATTTTATACCTTGTACTTGGGGCTCTAGACTTCCAGCTATGTATATTACTATGGGCAAAGTTTCGGATCCTTCCTATTTTTATAAAGAGTTCAGAATTTGGAGTTTTGTAGCTTTGTTTATTATCTTAATCCTATTTATTTCCTCAATTATTTGGTTTAATAAGTGGGATGGGAAATCTCTTAGCGAATAAAAATGTTTTATGAAAAATTATGAGGTGATAAAATGTCTTTAATTCTTGCAGTTGATGACGAGTTAGATATGCTTGATCTAATAAGAAACATTTTGAAAAAGAACAAGCATCAAGTCGATGTATATCAAAATCCTTTAGACGTTGATAATAGTAAGCTTAGTAAATATGATTTGATTCTACTTGATGTTATGATGCCAGGTATTGACGGAATTAGTTTCTGTAAGGATATTCGAGCTAAAGTAGACTGCCCTATTCTTTTTTTAACAGCAAAAACTATGGAAGAAGATATAGTTGAAGGCTTATTAATTGGAGGAGATGATTACATCACAAAACCATTCGGTGCAGCAGAACTCCTAGCTCGTATAGAGGCACATTTAAGACGAGAAAAAAGAGAACGACACAGTAGTTTAAATCTCGGTGAGATTCGTTTTGATTTATCTTCCAATGAAGTCTTTGTAGGAGATGAAAAAGTTCATTTGACAAAATCTGAATATCAAATTTCAGAATTACTGGCAAAAAGAAAAGGACAAGTATTTTCAAGAGACCAAATATACGAGCTTATCTTTGGATTTGATGGTATAGGAGATGCATCTGCAATATCAGAACATGTAAAAAATATTAGGGCAAAGTTTCAAAAATATGGGAAAAATCCAATTGAAACAGTATGGGGGATCGGATATAAATGGAATTAAAATCAAAAGGTCAATCTCTTAAAAATATACTTTTTAAATATTTGTTAAGTATTGCACTAGGACTAGTAATCTCTGTTGGATTAATAATGGCTTTTATATCTGCTTCTTACCAATTTAAGTGGATATTTCCTGCGAACTATACTGAGAATTTAATTCTTGAAAAAAGAACAGATATTGCCACTTCAAAAAATTTCGAAAAATCATTACTTCCAGATAATACATCTTATCTATTTCTATCAAAAGACGAAAAAGTTATAGAAACAAATATGAATAAGAATATCCAAGATATAGCCTTTAATTATCATAAGGGCTCTGTTAATTCTAATTCCAACTTATCCTTTATGGAAATACAGAGATCAGATGGATATGTACTTGTAGCTTATGACCTAAAGCCTTTTTATAAAAGTCCTTGGATGCAAAAAAATCTACCACAAATAAATATTTTATTACTAACTTTACTGATAATATTTTGTTTTATTAGTATTATTACTATCACATTAATTTGGGCAAAGAAAATATCGAAAGAATTAAATCCTTTGCTAGAAGCTTCGGAAGAAATCGGGAAACAAAACTTAGACTTCCAAGTTAAAAAGTCAAATGTTCAGGAATTTAATGTCATATTAGAAAGTTTAGAAAAAATAAAGTTAGGGTTAAGTGAATCTTTAAGAACAAATTGGAGAGAGGAAGAGAAAAAAAGAAATCAGATTTCAGCATTAAGCCATGATATAAAAACTCCAGTTTCAATTATAAAGGGAAACTCAGAATTATTAGGAGAAACAAATCTAACTAAAGAGCAAGAAACATATCTAAATTATATTAGAAAAAATACAAACCGTATTGATAAATATGTCGAAACTTTAATGCTTGTTAATAAATCTAATCAAGCAAATGAATTAAATTTTAATGAAATTAAGACAGAAAAATTTGTTGAAAACATTGAAAAACTTGCTAAAGAATTTACATCAACTTATAAGTTAAATCTTTTAGAAGATATTAACTATGATGATGATTTTTTAATAGTAGATTTGAAAAATTTTGAACGAGCCTTTCTAAATATTCTTAGTAATGCAGAAGAAAACAGCCCTAAAAACTCAACTATTAAGTTAATTATATGTTCCAAAGCTGCTAAGCTCGAAATATCAATATTAGATCAAGGACATGGATTTACAGGTGAAGACCTCTTATATGCAAAAGATCAATTCTATCAAGGAGACAAAAGTAGGCATTCAAAAGAAAACCATGGAATCGGATTATTTGTTGCCGAACAAATTATTGATATGCACGGAGGAAGTCTTGTTTTAGAAAATAGAACTGATGAAATCGGTGCCAAAGTAAGCATATTACTACCTGTAAAGAAATAAATAGAGAATATTACTATAATATCAAATTTCTTTATTTTATTATATTTGATTTATATAAAAAGACCATAATAAGTAAGTTATGGTCTGATTTTTTTCCAAGCACAAAGCACTTAGAATTATTATTTAATTTATTTTTTACAAATGTTTCCTTTATAATCCGAGTTACATTATCAGTAATATTTAAGCTTTGAGCTTACAAGGTTTTGATTTTGCCTTTACAAACCCACCCCACCGTTTAAAATCACTTCTTTTTGGGTAGCTATACATTAGAGGTGATATTTATGAAGATTGTTTTCTTAGATATGTACAATTCAAATCCGGGCGACATTGACACTGCTATGTTCAAGGATTTTGGAGAATTTATTACATACGATAGAACTAATCCATCTGATATAAAAGATAGAATCAAAGATGCGGACATCGTGATCACAAACAAGGTAAGGCTTGGCAAAGCTGAGCTTGAGGGCACTAAGGTTAAGTTCATCGCCGAGGCAGCGACTGGCTTCGATAACCTTGACCTAAATGCGCTTAAGGAGCTTGGCATAGGCCTTGCGAACGTTCCTAGCTACTCAACTTACTCAGTTGTACAGCTAACGCTTGCTCATTTGCTTAATGCTACTAACGATGTCTATAGTTATGCGAAAAAGGTTCGTGAGGGAGCATGGGTGGACAATCAAGACTTTAATTTCTTCCTAGGCACTATTCACGAGCTTGCTGGCAAAACAGCTGGCATTGTGGGCTATGGTGACATCGGCCAAAAAGTAGCTGATGCTTATAGGGCTCTTGGCATGAAGGTCATAGCTTTAAAGGTAGCGGGTCACCATGCGGACGGCGATTTCTTCCGTGATTATAAAGATTTCTTCAAAGAAGCGGACATAATCAGTTTACACGCGCCTATGAATGCGGATTCAAAAGAAATTATTAATAAAGATAGTCTTGCGCTTATGAAAAACACAGCCATCATCATAAACACAGCACGTGGCGGTCTTATAAACGAGGCTGATTTAGCTGACGCTCTTAAGAATGGCAAGGTCGCTTTCTACGCTTCAGACGTTTCTGCGCCTGAACCTATGACTAAGGACAACAAGCTATATGCGCTTGATAATGCGGCTTTCACGCCACACATCGCATGGGCTTCCCTTGAAGCAAGGCAAAGGCTTTACAAAGTTATTTATGACAATATCGATGCATACGTTAATGGAAGGAGCTTAAACAGAATTGTCTAAGAAGGTCGCACTCATCGCTGGCTCTTTCATTTCGGGGATTTCATCGATTGAGCTTTTAAAGGCGATACAAGGGAAAATAGATGCCGACGTAGATATTTACGCGCTTCCAGACGGCTATGGCAACATTTATGAGTCGACAGAGGATTTAAAATCCTTTAAAGTCGAGGAGCTTACGGTAATGAACGAAGCTGGCGAAGAAAAACTATTAAAGTACCTTCGTCACGACGACAGAGTTATCGTCTCCTTCTCAAGCATAGTAAATTACAAGATGAAGGGCGAACTTAATTCTACAAGTTATTTAGCAGGAGCTCTTGTGAAAAAACTTATTGAAAGTGGCGAGAAAAAGATCACCATCAGCGTGGGTGGAAGTGGAGTCAATGACGCTGCCGTAGGTTTTTTGCGTGCCATGGGCGTGAAATTCTATAACGTTTTAGACGAAGAAGTGAAAGAGACGAGAGACATCTACAAGATCAAGCGCTTTGACACGACTGAGCTGGATAATTTGATTAAGGGTGTTGATTTTATCGTCTTCAAGTACTCCAAAACGCGCTTCATCGGCTACAGAGGCACTACTTATCAAAACAGGCTCATCAAGGACAATCTGATTCTTGAGATTTTCGAGCGCAATATGGAGAATTTTCAGTATCTTTTGCAAAACCATTTTGACTTCAAAGTTAAAAGCATTGAAGCGGCAGGCGCTGGCGGCGGCTCCATGCTTAGCCTAATTAAATTTTTAAATGCAAAAGTAGTCGATTTGGGAGAATTTTTAGAAAAATATTTTAATTTTGACAATATTACTCAAAAAAGTGATATAATAATCTTAGTTGACGACTATCTGTCCTTAAAGTTAAGAAAAGAAAGCTTTAGGGCACTTGTCTTGAACAAGGCAAAACAATATGACAAAGAGATTATCGGTCTTGCGCTTGACGCTGAAGAGGAGAAAGCCTCTTTTATCGAGCAAGGCTTTACTAGGATGATAGACCTTACATACGACTCCGAGTCACTTGATAGAGCGGCAAAGATAATCAATAATTATTTAAAAGGAGAGGATGACATGGCTTACAAAGAAGAAGCACTTAAGTTTCATGAAGAAAAAAGAGGTAAATTAGAAGTAGTTCCAAAGGTTGAGGTAAATAACGCACATGACCTTGCACTTGCTTACACACCAGGCGTTGCCGAGCCTTGCAAGCTTATTCACGAAGATCCAGAACTTCAATACAAATACACTGCAAAAGGCAATCTTATCGCTGTAGTTACAGATGGTTCAGCAGTTCTTGGCCTTGGTAATATCGGTTCAAGGGCAGGTATGCCAGTTATGGAAGGAAAGTCCATACTATTCAAAAAGTTTGGTAATGTTGACGCTTTCCCTATCATGCTTGATACACAAGACGTTGACGAGATCGTTAATACAGTTAAAAACATTGCTCCAGGCTTTGGCGGCATTAACCTTGAAGATATCAGTGCGCCTAGATGCTTTGAGATAGAGAGAAAACTAGATGAGATGCTTGATATACCAGTATTTCATGACGATCAATATGGTACAGCCATCGTCGTAACAGCAGCACTTATCAACGCATGCAAACTTATTAAAAAAGAATACGCTGACCTTAAAGTTGTTATCAATGGTAGTGGCGCAGCAGGCATCGCCATCGCTTATATGATGCTTAACCTAGGCGTTAAGAATATCTTGATATGCGACTCAAAGGGCATTATCTATAGAGGAAATGAAAAGAATAACTGGATCAAGGCAGAAATAGCTGAAAAGACAAATCCAAATAACGAACAAGGCACACTTAAAGACGCAATGGTAGGCGCAGACGTATTCATAGGCGTTTCAGCACCTGGCGTTCTTACAAAAGACATGGTTAAGACAATGAACAAAGACGCAGTAGTTTTTGCTATGGCAAATCCAGTTCCAGAAATTTATCCAGACGAAGCAAAAGAAGCTGGTGCTAAAGTAGTTGGAACAGGTAGAAGCGATTTTCCTAACCAAATCAATAACTCCTTAGCCTTCCCAGGCATATTCAGAGGAGCACTTGATAGACGCGCAAAGACAATCACTTTCGATATGAAAGTTGCTGCAGCACATGCAATCGCTGGACTTGTATCAGATGAGGACCTAACAGCCAGTCACATCATGCCAGATATGTTCGACGAAAGAGTTCCAAAAGTCGTTGCAAAAGCAGTTTATGACGCATACAGAGAGTAATGAGCTACGGATTTATTAAAAAAATAGATAAATTAGATAAAGAAGTGATGCTGGGTATTGATCCGGCATCACTTTCTATTACGGGTGACTTTGAGGGGACGGGCCTTAACAATCACTGCGCCTTCACCACAGCCACCAATATCATGAAGATGATGGGTTTTAGCGAAGTCACTTTTGATGAAGTCTATAGACATATAAAATCGGGCCCAGTACTATTTATGGAGCCGCGCCTCAAAAAAATTATTAAAAATAGAAAGACAAGCGTAAAAATTAAAAGAAAATATTTCCCAAAAACCATGGACATGGTAAAAGCCATCGACGAGGGACATATCACAGCCATGCTCCTAATAGAATCAGTAAAAAGCGCACATTGGGTGATAGTCACAGGCTACGCCATACGCATGGGAGAAATTTATCTAAAAATATTTACAAATTGGTACCACGAGGCTCGCTATTATAAAATGAATGAGGGCAGCAAGGCCGTAATGAGCCTTGAATTTTTTATTTAGCCTTGACAAATTATTTTAAGAGGACTATAATAAAAGTACATCTAATACTTTGGGGTAAGGTGAAATTCCTTTTAACCGGCGGTAAAGCCCGCGAGCATTTGCAGAACCTGTGAAATTCAGGTGCCGACTGTATAGTCAGGACGGAAAAAGATCTTAAAGGTTATTAGTTGAATAATCATTAAGGAGGGTGTTTTTTTTATGTCAAGAGCAAAAAAAATCACATTAATTGCAGCAGTTGCCGCTATGGCAATAGTTTTAACAGCGATAATTCGCTTCCCAATCACATCACTACCATTCTTAAAGTATGACCCAAAAGACGTCATACTAACAACAGCAGGCTTCATCTTTGGACCACTAGTTGCAATACTTGCAGCAGTCATCGAAGTAGTTGTTGAGATGGTAACGTTCTCCGAGTCAGGACCTTGGGGCGCATTGATGAACATCATCGCAACACTTTCATTCTCAGGTATAGCAGCAGCTATCTACCACAGAAAAAGAACAACAAAGGGAGCAGTTTTATCACTAGTTTGCGCAGTTTTATCGCTAACAGTAGTTATGGCACTTTGGAATCTAGTTGTAACACCGATATATACAGGCTTTCCAAGAGCAGAAGTCATAAAACTTATGCCAGTTATCATACCATTTAATTTAATCAAAGGCGGAGTAAACGCAGCACTTATCATACTTTTGTATAAACCAATCAAGAGCGCACTTGCAGGCGCAGGCCTTACAGAAGAAGTACAAACAGGCAAAAATGCTACTTGGAATATTATTAAGATGGTGAGCTTTGTAATATTACTTTGTTTGATCGCGCTTATTGTGTATATGAGAGGCGGACTTAAATAAATTTCACGTTCGTGCGAAGCACCAAGGTTCTCGTACGTGAGTACGAGGTTCTTCAATTTGCGACCTTGGCTAGTTTCGAATTCTTTTGTCGCTGCGGAGTGCGCCTATGCACACCTCGCTCCAAAAAATTCTGTACAACGCCAATCTCATCAAATTTTCCAGTGAAATTAGTGAATAAAGATAAGTGGATACTAAATCAAATTTTTCTGTGTAGCGCAAAAGTTCTCGTACACTTTGGTGTATGAGGTTCTTTAATTGTAAGCGGAATTAAATAATAATCACATTAAAGTGAGTACATTGATTATGTGCTCACTTTTTTATCTTTTGGGTATAAATAAAAACAAAATAAAATAGAAAGGTGACACATCATGGTCAAGAAAAGATATCTACTACTCATAGCGAGCCTAGTTTGGTTATTCGCAGGGATAAAAGTTCTAAACTTAGGCCTCGAAGCCTACAAAACGAATTTCTCGGCACTAAACGTTTTGCTATCCATAGCGGTCTTTATAGCCTTTTGGTTCATGGTTTTCAACAGGCTTGTAAACAAGCACACTGCAAGGATAAAAGCGTATCAAGAAGAGAAAAGATACTTTTGGAACTTTTTTGATCTCAAGAGCTTCATCATCATGGCGATAATGATGACAGGAGGCATACTTATCAGAAAATATCAGCTTTTGGATATGAACTTCATATCTTTTTTCTATACAGGTCTAGGGGGTGCACTTAGTCTAGCTGGAGCTAAATTTATGCTAAACTATATAAAATTTCATGGCTAAATGCGCCCTTGGACTCGTTCCATCCTCAGCAATGCTCACGTACCATCTGTACGCTCCGCTTGCTTCGTCAGTCCACATCGTCCAATCATCGCATTTATCCTATGAAATTACATTTCACGTCTAATGCGCCCTTGGACTTGTTAAGTCCATGCACCAAGAGCACGTACCATCTGTACATTCCGCTTGTTTCGTCAGATCGCATCGTCCAATCATCGCAATGCGCCCTTGGACTCAATCTCAATCAAAAACAAAATACATCTATCAATACAAAAGGACAGGGAATTAATTTTCTCTGTCCTTGTTTTTATTTATCAAATTTTTAGCCATTAACAAATTTATCACAAATTTCAATCCTATAATCGGGTGCTTCATCATAATTTTTCTGCCGGCGTACTTCATAATCGGCTCTATATGTTCTAAATCCTCGCTCTTGTAGCAGGTGGTCGGGCATTGGTGGCAGAAAGTTTTGTAGAAGGAGTGTGGGCAGCGATCTGTGTGCCTAAAGGCTTTCATAATTAGCTCGTAATAAGTGTCATTTATCTTGTATTTCCAAAGCTTTGGATTTTTATTGATAAATTCATCTATGCCTTCTTCAAATTTATATTTGCTAATGGATTTTTTACTGTCTCTCACCATATTTTCGCAGTAAATAGCCGTCATCAAGAGAAATAATTTCTTTTCGAATAGTTTTTTCCTCGCTTCTTTATTTTTGTCGATGGAGATTTTATTTTTTAGTATTGGAAATGTTTTTTCTTTTATCATTTTTCACCTTGTTTTTTATATATTATTTTTTAAGAGAGATTAAAATTATTTATAAATTTAATTATTTAATTTTGCGATGAAAATATATTAATTTTTTATAAATTTATTTATTTAATTTTGCGATGAAAATCGATATATAAGGCGCAGCATAACGAGCGACCGACTGAGGTGTACGTACAGGTACTCCGCAAGGAGGAAGCGAGCGCGCAAGCCTTAGATACGATTTTGGCGCGAAATTTATATTTTCACGATGTCGTCACATATCCTAAGCGTCGAAATCCTATGACTCACCATAATCACGGTCTTTCCCTTCATATAATTCACAATCGAGTTTAGGATTATGCTCTCGTTAAGCGCATCCAAATTACTTGTTGGCTCATCGAAGAGATAAATTTCGGCATCTTTCAAAAAGCACCTCGCAAGTCCAAGTCTTTGCTGCTCGCCACCTGAAAAGTTCTCGCCCAGCTCCTTGATATATGTGTCTAAGCCGTCCTTAAGTGAGCTTACATAATCAAGTATCGATGCCTTGCGTAGCGCTTCCTTAAGCTCTTCGTCAGACGCATAGGGCTTTGCAATCAATAGATTGTCTCTGATGCTGCCCTCGAAAAATTCGCTTGTTTGTGTCATATAGCTAAGATTCTCGTAAAGCGATGCCGTATTTATATCCATAATATTTTTGCCGGCGATTTTAATCTCGCCACGGTCAAGATTCCAAAAGTGCATGATAAGCTTAAGCATAGTCGATTTACCACAGCCACTTGGTCCTTGAATGCCGATAAATTCATGATTTTTAACAGCTAAACTAAAATCATTCAAAATCTTTTCATCTTTATAAGCAAAATTTATGCCATTTATTTCAATAATATTTCCTTCGTATGAAGCAATTGCATTTTTTCTTAAATTTTCTTTATTAGTAATTTCCTCAACCATAGGCTTTTCTTCAAGTATATTCATAACCCTATCAGCCGAGGCAAGCGTTTGTGAAAGGCCATTACCAAGAAGCGAAACGGCTCTGACGGCGCCAAAACTAAAGTATGTTAAAACAGATGCTAGGAAGATGTCTGAGCCAGTTGTTCCAGCCACTATCAAGGCTAGAAAGACTAGAGCAGTCACCAAAACTTCAAGCATGTCCTCAAGCGCAAGAAGTACTGCAAGCTGCTTAATTAGCGTATCTTGATTAGTTTTAAGTCTCGCGTTTAGCGCATTAACTTTTTTTACCGCCTCTTTTTGATAAGCAAAACTAATTATTTCGGATATGCCTCTTAGCAAATCCAAAAAGCTGTTGTTAATCCTCGCAAGTGCGCGTCTTGTCTCAGCTGCAGCATTTCCAGCTAGCTTTGAGAATATCATTGGCAAAACTATAGCGATGGCTGCGTGGCCCATAAGCACTACAAGAGCTGCTATAGGTGATATTTGTCCCAAGAAAAACGCATATACAAGGCTTGTGATCATTGCTATGCAAACTGGGGATATGGTATGAGCGTAGAAGACTTCCAATAGCTCCATGTCAGAGGATATGGCGCTGATCAGGTCTCCTTTATTCATCATCTCAATCTTAGCAGGAGCAAGTCTACGAATCGCTGCGAACACTCTATTTCTTAGCAGAGCCAATACTTTGAAGGCGATTAAGTGATTCATGTACTGCTCAAGATATCTGAAAAGTCCTCTCAAGATGACAGCTCCAGCCATTATTTTCATGATGCTTGCCATTTGCGAGCCGCCTTCGACGTACTGAAGTATGAGTTTTGCGCCCATCACGCCAATTGCTGTGTAGAATAAAAATGAGATGCATCCCGCTAAAACAGCTATTGCCATGAATTTGCTAAGAGGTCTGACTACTTTTAAAAGCTTAGTAACAGTTTTTAATCCGCTTTTATTATTTTTCACTTACAAGACCTCCTTCCAAGCTTTCTTGCGCATCGTAAATGCGCTTGTACTCGCCATTTTGCGCCATGAGCGCGTTATGAGTGCCTTCTTCTACCAGTTTTGCCTTAGCTAAGACATAGATTTTGTCAGCGTCCTTAATCGATGAAAGACGGTGACTAACTATGATTACAAGCTTTTCTTTGGCAATATTTTTGATATTTTCTAAAATTATTTCTTCACTTTCGATGTCAATGTTGCTAGTTGCCTCGTCAAAAATGAAAATTTTCGAATCTTCAATCATAGCTCTCGCAAGAGCAAGCCTTTGCCTTTGGCCGCCACTAAGGTTAACTCCGCCGCTTGATAAAGGCATTTTAAGGCCATCTCTTTCAATGATCTCCTCATATAAATTAACTTTTTTAAGAGCTGTGTTTATGGTACTATCATTGACATTATTTTTTGCCATCACTAAATTTTCCCTCAAAGATCCTTCGAAAATGTGTGCATTATGCGTAATCCTATTGACATTCGAGGCGATGGATGCAGAATTTATCTCATTATACGCAGTATCATTTGCAAAAACATCGCCAGAACTTGCTCTCATCGCAGCCGACAAAACTTTTGCAAGAGTTGATTTACCCGAGCCGCTCTCGCCAACAAGAGCGATGTAGCCTTTATTAGGGAAGTCTATGTTAATATTTTGAAGAGCAGATTCATCTCCGTCAGGGTACTTATATGAAAGATTTTTTACGCTAAGCTTGATATCATCAGCTTTAGGGAAGCTCATGCCTCTTTCATCCTCTTTTAGTTCTAGAAAATCTATAAGCGTTTTACCAGCCGCAACACCAGTCATTGCAACGTGAAAACTTGCTGTAAGCGTAATCATCGGTCTGAAAGCATCCATGGACATGATTAAAATCATGATTAAAAAGTGCAGAGCAAGGCCAGTTTTTGCATAAACATAAAGACTCATGAAAATGCAGGCGATGGACGAACCATAGGCAATCCATTCGATTAGAGTTATTGAATTTAGCTGCATAGCAAGTATACGCATCGTTTCATTTCTAAAGTCTTCAGCCTTTTTGTCAAGCTCGTCAGCCCTTTTCGCGTCCGCTCTGAAAATTTTTAAAGCAGTGATGCCTTGTAAACTGTCAAGAAATAGCTCGCCAACGTCTTGATATTTGCGCCAATACTTCTTTTGCATGCGCCCAACCATAGTCAAGATAAATTTTAATAAAAGTGGTATGATTGGCATTAGAACTAGGAATAATAGTCCCACGTGCCAGTCGATATACGTTAGAACCGCGAAATTCACAAGACTTGCGCCAAATGCGCCGTAGTATTCAGGAAGGAAGCGGCCGTAATAGTTTTGCAGCTGCTCAATAGTGTCCGAGCCTAAATTGATTAAAGTCGCTGTAGAAATTTGCTCCTTGTAGCTTGGACCGATCGAAACCGCCTTCGTGATAAGCCTTTCTCTGAGTTTGCCTTTAACCTCGCCGATGATGTTTGATTGATAATCAGTCACCTTGAAAAGCGCTAGAACCCTTATAATTACGCCAAGAGCAAAGATTATTAAAAGCCTTTTCATGTCAATGGCAGTTTTTGAGTAAAGCGCCTCAGCCAAAGTGCCAAAGGCCAGAGCAAGTAGAGCAGTGCCTACAACGCGCAGCATCATCATAAAAACGCTGTTACGAATATATTTTTTCGCATTGCCAATAGATTTGAATAAATATTTATCAAGCATAAATTTTCTCCTTTATGTATTTTAGTGCGTGACTTAGCTAGCACTAACCAAGATTAAGTATAACATAAATTGGTTTGAATTACTAGATATTTTATAGAAATAAAAAAGTATAGGATGAAGATAATGATGTGTACCCAGAAAACTGGACGCATTAATATTTAGTTTACACTATGGATGCTAACCTATACAAAGTAGGTGGCATCCATTTTGTTTTCTTCTGAATTCTTTCGTTATTATAGTAGTATATATATTCATCAATAGCTTTTGAAAATTCTTCAAATGTTTTAAATTCTCTCTCACATCCATAATACATCTCTGTTTTTAGTCTACCAAAAAATGTTTCCATGATACAGTTATCGTAACAGTTTCCCTTTCTTGACATTGACTGTGTTATTTGATGCTTTTCTAGTTCTTTGATGTAGTAGCTGTTTTGATATTGCCAGCCTTGGTCTGAGTGCATGATTAAGCCTTCTACGCATTCTTTTTTGAATTCATAACTATATCGCATAAAAATACCCTCCTTACTGCTTTGTCCAGTAAAGAGGGTACATATCAACTTTTCTCTATCCTTTATTTTTGAGAGGTTTATATGGAAGGACTTGCCTTCATGTATATATAAATTAAATCTATTTACTAAAGAGTTCTGTAAACTTCTTAAAGACGTTTTTCTTTTCGTCTACTTTCTTTTCGTGGACTTCTTCTTTGACTTCTTCTTCTATCTTTTCTGTTTTTAGCACGAATTGCACGGATCTAACGTTTTCATTTTTCTCTGAAGCGAATGATTTCACATAAGTGCTAGCGCTGTCATTTTTCACGAATTTGTCCTTAACTTTATTTTCTTCGCTCTTTATCTCGTCATATAGCTTCGTAAAGCCTGTTGTAATCTTGTCTGTAGCGACTAGGTAGTCTGAGAGGCTCTTCGTGAAGCTCGCCATGCCCTTAGTCATACTAGAGTTTGCGCTTATTAGTTCACTTGCTTTTGCGCTCATGGATGCAGCGCCTGCGTTTAGCATTTTGCTTGACTTAGCCGCGACACTCACTCCGCCTACGTACTCATTAAGTCCCGCGTCAAAGGCCTTGTATGATTCTTTTATCATGGCAATGGCTTGGGCCATATTCTTGTTATTTTGCGCAAGTAAAGCGATCTTCTCAAGACCATCTTCCACGCTCTTTGAAGCTGCCTTTAATTCATCTGACTTCGCGTCAATGGCTTCAAGCCCAGCATCAAGTTTTGCTACGCCATCAAAAACTTCTACGCTCTTCTCGATGTAGGCTCTGTTTGCGCCCTCAAGCTTATCATATGAAGCCTTTATATCTCTTGCACCATTGGCAAGGGGTTTTGTATTTTTATTGATTTTGTAGCTCGCGTCCTTAAGTTTTTGGCTCGCGCTCTTCAAATCGTCTGCTTTTTCCTCAAGTCCAAGGCTTTCAAGGTCGATGTTTAGCTTTAAATCAAGACAATTGATGGAGAAGCCTTCGAATGAAAAGTCCTCTACATCAGCGTTTATGCTTGCTTCAATCCCTGTGTTTGGAAGGACGATAAAGTTTATAAGCTTCATCTCGCCTTCATTTGCAAGAGAGGCCTTGTCTGAAGATATATTCTTAAACTTCTTTGTGTCGAGCTTAGTCGAGACTTCAAGTGTGTATTTTTCAAAGAACTCCTTGTCCATGGCAGGGTTTTCCTTGATGCTAAGTTTGATCTCGACCTCGCCAGACTTGCCCTTAATTTCTTTTGCGATTATCTCTTTGCCATCGATGTAATATTTTACGTTAATTAGCCAAGGAAGAGTCTTGTCGTCCATGTCGCCTTGGTAGTAGAACCTATCTTTATCGCTTGTAAATGTAATTTTATCTGCGTTCATCTTGACATCGGCTTCTGAGTTTAAGGCCTTGACCTTAGTGTAAGAGCCGTAGTCTTCCTTAGCACCCTTGCTAAAAATATTCACAATGCTAAGGCTATTGACCTCGCCATCGCTTTTTAAACTAGCGTAGACAACCTCTTCCTTCGCATTATCACTCGCTGCTAAGATGGGCGCCGTAGCCATAAATATCATTACGAGGCACAAAACGCCCGCTAATAATCTTTTCTTTTTATCCATAATATCACCTTTCTTAATTAACAAATTCTGTGTTTTTCGTAGTTTTTTGAATAAGTCCGTCGAGGCTATATAGTAGGCCAGGCAAAACGAAGAGCACTATGACTAGTGAAGCTGTCGTTCCTATCGCAAGCAGGTAGCCCAGCTGCGAGATCAGGCCGTGAGTTGAGAACTTTCCTAGCAATATGCCGACAACTATCATCGCGGTAGCTGATGTCAGTATCGAAACGGCCGTCATTGACACTGTGTTAATGGCTGCATCTGCCTTGTTCAAGGACTTTCTCTCTTCAAGGTATCTCTCGCTCAAAAGTATCGCGTAATCGACTGTCGCCCCAAGCTGTATCGATGAAATGATCAGGTAGGCGATGTAGAAGACGCTCGATGAGCGGTAGTAAGGCACTGACATGTTTATATATATCGCTGTCTCGATGGCTGCAACCAAGAGTATAGGTAGGCTTAAGGACTTTTCTGTAAGCAATAAAACTATAAATACGGCGGCGATGGCTATGATATTAACGGTAGTCATGTCCGCTGTTACAGTGTTTTTAAGGTCATAAGTCGATACGCCTTCGCCAAGTAGGTAGTATTCGCCGTAGTACTTACTTATTGCGGCCTTAATATCGTCTATGAGCTTGTAAGTATCTTCGCCTTCGAAGTCCGCGTCGACCGAAACTATCATCCTAGTGTAATTATCGGAGTTTAGCTTTTTTAGGTCACTCTCGTCCAAAAAGCTAGTCGGTATCGTCTCTCCAACCATGTCCACATAAGAGATAACGCTCTTGACCTTGCTCATGGACCTCAAATCGTCAGAAAGACGCCTTTCCTTTTCTAAGCTTCCAAGAGGCACCAAGATCGCGTAATTATCTTCAGCGCCGAACTTTTCCTCGATGGCGATGTTGTCCTGGCCGAGCTTAGTATCTGGGCCAAAGATGTGTGAAGTGCCGAAGTAGTATGAGTTTTTGCTAGCCGCTAAAAAGCTTGGCACGATAAGTAGCAAGAAGACCACGATGTAGGCTCTCTTGTGTTTAAAAACGTGATGGGCGAAGCCGTCAAAGCTTGGAATGAAGCGTTTGTGGCTAGTCTTGTCGATGTACTTATCAAAGTGCAAAATAATGATGGGTGCAAGCGTAAATACAGTTAGAAGCGAGATGAATACGCCCTTTGCAAGCGCTAGACCAAGGTCTGGACCTATCTTAAATTGCATAAAGACAAGGGCCAAGAAACCGATGATGGTAGTCAGAGCCGACGAAAGTATCGACGAGAACGACATATCAAGCGCCTCAATCATTGCCTCCTTCTTGTCATTCGTCTTGAGCTTTTCCTCTTTAAACCTGTGCATCACAAAGACAGTGTAGTCCATGGACACGGCGAGTAGAAGTATGTTGCCCGCGGCGTTTGTCACGAATGAAATCTCTCCGAAGATGATATTCGTGCCCGCATTTATAAGTATGGCAGTCGCTAGTGAAAGCATGATTATGACAGGCTCGATCCACGCATCAGTCGTTAAAATCAGTATAAGTATTGTAAATAGCACACCGATGATGGTTACGATGATGATTTCATTAACCGAGTTAGTCGTAGCGATGGCAGTGTTCACAGCAGAGCCAGTCATGGCCGCCTCTTCACCTATAATCTCTCTGATTGCCTCAGTCGAGGCTATCGCCTTGTCCTCATCCACGGAAATGTTTATAAGCGCAGAGCCGTCCTTGTAGTAGCTATCTAGATGCTTTTGATCCATGAAATCCATGGGCTTCATCACATCTTCGAAATCACTTAGCCAGCTGACGGTTTTGACGCCATCCACCATTTTGATGGCGCTGATAGTATCCAAAACCTCGCTGACATCCTTCTTTGGAAGCATGACGCGCACGTTAAAGATGTCCTCATCAAACTCTTCCTTCATCTTGTCAATGGCGACAGACGAGTCGCTCTTTTCTGGCAAGTAGTCATTAATCTTGTAGTTAACCCGAATCTTCGGGTACGAAACTATTGAAAAGACTAGTAAAATCACAAAGATCGATACTATTAACTTAGGCTTTTCAATAAGCTTTGCAAAAATCTTTTTCACAAAATTATCCCCTTTCTTTAATCTAGTACATATTATAGCCAGATATGAGCTAAGTTAAACTGGTCAATTTACACGTTCTTGTGTGAAATGGGACAAAATTATTATACTTGATGGTCAAATATGTATTAAAAGTGCAGCTATTTTTATAAATCGGGTATAATATAAGTGGTGATACAATGAAAAACGAAGAAATTTCGACTATGACCAAGAAAAAATTGGCAGAGTCATTAAAAAAGCTAATGAAAAAGAAAAGCTTAAGCAAAATCACAATCTCAGATATAGTTAAGGACTGCGACGTCAACAGAAAGACCTTCTACTACCACTTCATCGGCATCGAAGAGCTCTTCAAGTGGATGCTCGAGGAGGAGGCGGTTCACGTCGTGAAGAACTTCGACGTAAAGAAGGACCACAAAGAGGCGATACTCTTCGTCATGGACTACATAGATAACAATCAGGACATACTTAATTGCGCCTACGACTCGATCGGTAGAGAAGGGCTCAAGGACTTCTTCTACGACGATTTCTATGAGGTAGTGCTAAAAGTGATTGAAACGACAGAAGAAGATATGGATATAGCCCTGGACCCAGACTTCAAGGATTTTCTGTGCAAGATGTATGCGGGCGCGATCGCCAACATGATTATCGACTACTTTTACTCGAGAAAGCACATTGACCACGAGAAGATCGCAAATTATATAGCGCTGATAGTAGCGGCATCGATACGTAGCTCTATTGAGGAATATATGACTTAATTTCGCATTAAGTTGAGCCCTTTTGCTAGTTTCGAATTATTTTGTCGCTGCGGAGTGCGTTTAGCACACCTCGCTCCAAAAAATTCTGTACAACGCAAAATCATCTCAACTTCTCTGCGAACTAAGGTTTTGAGTTAATTTGTAGAGTTATATCAAGACTCCGCATCGTCCAATCCAGCTCAAGTGTCTTGCACCAAGGTTCTCGGGACCCATTCAAAGCGAAGCTTTGTAAATGGGTGAGGTTCTTCTTTGCTCTGCAAATTTGTTGAACTAAGCTGCGTGGAACTATCTTTTCGATGTACAATGGCGAGTAAAATATAAAAATAAACGAAGAATTAAATCATAGATAAAAGAAGAAGGACAGAGAAATAAAATCTCTATCCTTGTTGTATTAGAAAACCCCCAGTTAGACTGGGGGTTCAGTTTAGCTTTAGCGGTGATAAACAAACAAAAAAACCTCCCTATTTGATATAATATAATTGTAATCTGTCAATTGCAATATAAAATCAAATAAGGGAGGAATTAAAAATGTCATTGAATGACACACATAGTTTATCACATACTAAATGGAATTGCAAATACCACATAGTGTTTGCACCCAAGTATAGAAGGAAAGAATTTTTTGGAGATAAAAGACTTGAAATAGGACAAATTTTAAGAGAATTATGTAGTTGGAAAGAAGTTAATATAATAGAAGCAGAAGTTTGCCCAGATCATGTACACATGTTGGTAGAAATACCACCCAAATTAGCAGTATCAAGCTTCATGGGATTCTTAAAAGGAAAAAGCAGTATAATGATTTATGAAAAATGGGGCAATTTAAAATATAAGTACAGAGGACGTCAATTTTGGTGTAGAGGTTATTATGTAGATACAGCAGGAAAAAATACAAAAATCATACAAGAGTATATACAAAATCAATTGAAACAAGACCAGCTTAGTGAACAGCTGACATTTGATACAATAGACCCTTTTAAAGGGTAGCTAGTATAATTTGCAAGTGACAGATTAACCAACGTCCTTGAGGCGTGGCTAGTAATACAGGCCCTTTGGGCCGCATGAGAAAAACCCCCGGCTAGGCCGGGGGATATTTATTTATGTCTAGAATAATATATTTATTCACAACTGCCGCCGCCAGAACCGCAACTAAAGTTTGTCGGAAAAATGCGACGATTGGACGAAGTGGACCTGAAACAAATAAAGCAGTTATTAAAAATAATTTATCCACAACCGTAAGTTCTTGAAATAAGGAAGAACCCCGTCCATAAATGGACGTGAACCTTTACGCTACGATGAATAAGGCGCAGCATAACGAGCGACCTACAGCCACCGCCAGAGCTCGCACTCGAGATGATTGGACGATGTGGACTTAAATACATATAACATCTTTAAAAATAATTCATCCACAACCGTAAGTTCTTGAAATAATTTGATGGATTTTGCGTTGTACAGAATTTTTTGGAGTGAGGTGTGCTAAACGCACTCCGTAGCGACAAAACAATTCGAAACTAGCAAAAGGGCTCAACTTAATGCGAAATAAGGTGAGCATTGCTGAAAAGGGAACAAGCCCAAGGGCGCGTTTTAGCACAAACTCATACAAGGGCTATCTGCCGCCTCCGCCAGATCCGCCTCCCGAAAATCCTCCGCCTCCACCAAACGACATCCCTCCGCCTCCTCCATGTGAGGCTGATGATGAGCGATTGCTTTGGTAGGCGTGGTTTACTGATGTGCCGACATTATTCACAACGTGATACAAAAGAACTGGGTCAAGGCCTGTATATCCAGCGTAAGTGTAGTTTGGATCAAGGCTTTTAAACTTTTCCAAAACTTTTTCTCCAAGTCCAAACAGAGCTGCAAGCACCAAATATTCGTCCCAAAGTGCGACTTCAACCGCTTCACGCTCGTTAATCAAAGTGAAATCCTTCAAAAACTTTATAAATCCTTTTTGTTTAATGGCCTCTTCACGACCTTGCTCAGTGAAAACATCGTAGCTAGATAGCAAAAATCCTGGCTTCTTATATAATAAATTCAAATTTTCAGCCGCGCTATTCGCATTTTTATTGTAATTTTTAACGAAATTTTCGGCAACGCTTCCTCTGTTAAAGGCCCTCGTAAGCTCATCGTTTCTAAGCACGAGGTCATCGCCCGATGCGCTTGTAATCAGCTTATATAGCCACTCTTCCATCACATCATCACTCTCGGGCGCTCTAATAATTTTAAAGCAATCCTCAATAACGTCCTTTTTGAAAATCAGTCCCTTAGTAAACTTTTCCTTGACAAGCTCTAAATTGCCGTCCTTAATCCATTTTAGAAAATAGGCGGCGACCACATTTGTCACAGAAAAGTTTTCATTCACCGAATAAATGCCGCTGTTAAGCAAAATATTTCCATTCATTGGCAAATCACGCCAATAGTTTACATCTCTCGGTAGTCTATTCTCAGAATTTATCATGGATTTTTTAATTCCTGACATAATCATGGAAAAGATTGACGCAATAAAAATAAAAATCATCGGTATGACAATTGGGTTAGCAGTGCCAATAAATCTTGTGACGAAATTGCCATTATATTCTGGATAATAGTAATTGTCTTCATTATTATCATAATTATTTTCTTCTTCAATATCTTCTTCACGATTGTTATAGTCAGAGCCTTCAAGTGCGGTATTCTTCAAGTCTTCAAAGCTTCCGCTACCCTTGCTAATAGGATGAATTATATCTTTATTAAGACCGAACAAAACTGTTAGGTGATTTTCTGAGCCAAAATCATTTATCTCGTGAACGACGACCTTGCCGCCCTCAAAAACGATTGGCGCGTCTGAGCCGAAGCCCCAAACACGAGCGTTATTCTCATTTATCTCACCATTTTCCAAACTTAGCTCGAAAGAAACTTTTTCTGGAGCAGGATCCATCTGGTCATTGACGAAGCGAATGTTGAAGCCGTCCATATCATCAAAACTTTGGGCAGCTCTGTACATTTTATAATTTAATGTATAGGTCTTGTCTTTGTTAAGCTCGCTCTTGCCAAAGCAAAGCTCGACACCGTCAGAGGTGCCGTGTATACCGCATTTGCGAGCCTTTTCGTCAAAGGTCCAATCGACGTTCCAATTGTCAATGGTCTCGTATGGGCCGCTCTCATCGGAAACTTTAAAATCCGTAATGACCATATCTCGCATGTGACTCTTAGGTATGAAAAACTCAGTGCCAGAGCCGGCTCTAGCCTTCCACACCTCAGTGACTAGTAGTGATCCATCGTCCATAAGCGTAGCTTTTATGTCAATGGAGTGGATTTCATCTGATGATGCGTAGCAATTTATTGAAAATACTAGGATTATGGCGGCGAATATGCTCGCCAAAAACTTTTTCATTATCTAAACTCCAAATCCGGCATATCTTTTTTGGCTTCGTCTGTGCTCAAATACTCTTTAGGATGAACGTTTAAGATGGACGCAGCGATGGATGTTGGGAACATTTTGACAGCTCTGTTAAGCTTTGTAACTGAGTCGTTGTAAACCATGCGGCTGATTCTGACTTTATTTTCATAGTCATTGATCGAGTCCATGGTTTTTGCGTAAAGTTCAGAGGCTTTTAGCTCTGGATAGCTCTCAGCAACAGCGTTTATCCTCGATAGAGCGCTTCCAAGTAGAGCCTCGCCTTCCTTTACGTCATTTGCATTTTTAACAGCACTTCTCTTTTCGATAATGTCTCTAAGAGTTTCGTACTCATGTTCTGAGTAAGCTTTAACCGCGTTAGCAAGCGCCTTTAGAGCGTCCCAACGTGAGTTTAAATTTACGGCAATGTTTGCAAAAGCATTGTCAACGTTTTCTTCAAGGCTTACTAGACTTCTTTGTGTTGAAATGAAATAGAACACTAAAAGTACTAAAACTACTAAAATAATTCCGATTATCATAATATTACCTCCTTTAAATTCGCGATTATTAATCGAAAAGTGTTTTCCTTCGCTTGCTAGTCTACGAAAACTGATAATTTCTAAGCTTGTTCACACATCAAAAAGATAGTTCCACGCAGCTTAGTTCACCAAATTGACAATTGCTAAGTTCGTTCGCTTGAAAATTCATATTCGTTACGCTGCGCTCCACTAGATGAATTTTCGGGCAGCTCACTTCTCTAAGCAATTGAAGCAATTTGTCTCAATGCGCTGCTTTCGGAACATATCTTTTTTCACTAATGCAGTTTTCTCCGAATGCTTCGCTCGTGAAAATCACTTTTCTTTTTATGTAGCAAAAAAATTATTTGTTTGCGAAATTAATTTGCTTCATCAAATTTTCTTTGCAAAATTAATTTGATTTAATAAATATTTTTATAAATAAATCTTTGGTATTATATTTTACCCAAATAATCTAATTATATTCTAAAATTAGTGTATTTTATCAAAAATGATTTATCATAACAAATCCACACCGATATATGATATAATTTATTTATACAAGAGGTGTATGATATGTTTAATATAAATGAAATTTTTTCTGATAAAAATAAAAAGAATAAGAAAAAGAAAAATATTTTTGCTAGCAAGGCTAATAATAAGAAAAATCATGACAAAGCTATAAGAATAGAAAAGATTTTTAAAGGCGAGACCAATAGCAAAGCTAATAATAAGAAGAAAAATCATGACAAAAAAAGCAAAATTGACAAGATTTTCAAAATTGACAAAATTAGTCAAAATAATAAAAATATTATTGCTGAAGAAAAAACTAAAGTGCCCGATGCCAAGCCCATCATATTCATTCCAGGGATTTCTGGGAGCGAACTCTTCACCATTGACGAAAAATATCTAAGTGATATTGAGCGCAAAATTGGGATGATATCTAGCGGTAATGAAGAGCACGCAAAAAGGCTCTGGCTGCCACAAGGCTACGATGCCAAGGAGCTTAACGAGGATTTAAAAATCACGAACGAAGCTTATGGACTGCAAGAGGGCGACTTCAGAGAGCTAAAGGTTTTTGACAGGCACGTGGGACCGGGCGCTGCGAACGCGGTTCTTCTAAATGCGCTACTCATCAAGTTTCCGGATAGGCCCATCTATCAATTTTCATACGATTGGCGTAAATCCAACACTTTGACGATGAAAAAGCTCGATGTCTTTATCAAGACCATTCGCAAAAAAGGCAAGGTCGACATAGTTGCTCACAGCATGGGAGGCCTTGTTGCAGCGCACTATATCCGTGAACATGGCGGCCGCGTCGACAAATTCATTTCGCTTTGCACGCCTTATGAGGGCGCGCCTCACGCTTACAACCAAATGGCGAGCGGAAATATTTTTGGTGGGATAAAAGATGTCATTTTGGAAAATTTATTCGGCATAGAAAAGGAAGTTGTTCAAGGCTACGATGGGCTTGTAGAGCTATATCCAACGGCAAAGATGCTTGGCGCCTACCCTTATCAAAAAATTTTAAATAAAGAAAATTTTGACAAAATTATATCCAAAAAATATAAGGACTACGATGAACTTCTAGAAAAACTTCATGAGGCAGGTGCCTCTGAAGATTTTGAGCCACGCGAGGTTCAAAGCCGCATGAAAAGCTATCTTGGTGCGCTTCGCTTCGGGCGTTTTTTGAAAAAAGCAAAAAATTATAGGCGCCACAGAAGTTTTTCTGAGCCCATCAATCTATTGTATAGGCCAAGAACCATGTTTATAGTTGGAGAGGGCATGGATACTCAGGTTTCGGGCTACTACAGCGTGGATGATGCGAATGAGACCATAATCAAAGAGATGGTGACAAAGGAAGGCGATGGCTTAGTGCCAATGTTTTCAGCATGTATGGGTCAAAGGCTTGATCAGATGCCAGAAGAAATTAGAGAAAAATTTCAAAAAATAAAAAGCACACACATGGGCATGCTCATGGATTTGAGGGCGATGGACGCCATGTGCAAATTTTTAAGCGAAGATTAGGAGGAAAGGATGCTAGATAAATTAAAAATATATTTTACAAATGAGGCAGGAGCGATAAACACTTTAGGAAAAGTCGCACTTGTGCTTATTTACCTCATCATAGCCATCTTGGTTGTGAAAGTTATTGGCATAGTCATATCGAGGCTTGCAAGGAAGAAATATGATAAGCTCAGAACCATTGATGCGAAGAGGCTTAAGACGGTTCTAAGCGTTTTGAAGAGCTTCGCGACTGTCATAATTATATTTACATGGTTTTTGTCGGCGCTAAGGATTTTCGGGGTAAATACCTCTGCGATAGTGACAACTGCTGGGATAGGCGGTGTCGCGATCTCCTTCGGTGCGAAAAGTCTTGTAGAGGACATCATCAGCGGAATTTTTCTAATGCTTGAAGATAGCTTTGTTATCGGCGACGACATCACAGTCGCTGGAAAGACTGGCGTTGTCGAGAAAATCGGCCTTCGCACGACAACCATCCGCGATTATAACGGTGAATTGCACGTAATTCCAAACGGCGAGATAAGGGTCGTGACTAACAGGAACAAAAACATCCAAAGAGCGCTAATCACCGTGCCTATAGCCTACGATGCCGACGCGCAAATGGCTATGGACATCTTGACAAAGGAGCTTGAAAAAGTTAATGATGACCACGCAGTTATTGAGAATGTCAGCGTTTGGGGCATCACTGATTTTAATAATAATGGTGTAGTGATTTCTTGTGCGGCGAAGACGGTACCGGGGGAACAATGGCGAATTGAGAGAGAAATGCGTAAAATTGCTATAGAAGAGCTGAGGAGGAATAAGATTAAGGTTTTAGACAAAACGTTAACATTGATTAAATAAACACAGTTCGCAGAGCAAGCGAGCCCTTGAACTCGTTCCCTCCTCAGCAATGCTCACGTACCATCTGTACGCTGCGCTTGCTTCGTCAGTCCACTTCGTCCAATCCAGCTCAAGTGTCTTGCACCAAGGTTCTCGGGACCCATTCAAAGCGAAGCTTTGTAAATGGGTGAGGTTCTTCCTTGCTCTGCGAAGTCCCATGGTCGGACTATGATTCGGTGTAAAAATGATAAAAGTTAGTGAATAAAAGAAAAAGGATCTAAATTAAGAAAAAATTAAGGTGTTCGCATTAAAATTGTTTATAAAGCATATTTATTTTGCGAACGCCTATTTTTTATGTAAAAATATTGACATATTAAAATAAAAAGTATATACTATATATATACATATATCGTGGAGGTGTATATTATGATTACTTTACAAAAGTGGGGCAACAGTCAAGGTATAAGACTTCCTAAGTTTTTATTAGATGAACTTGGTTGGAACGAAAACGATGAGCTTTCAATAAGCAAGGATGATGACAAGATTATCATAAAAAAACATAATAAAAGAAAAAGCATAGTAGAGCTTTTTGATGGATACAAGGGTGATTACAAGCCAGAAGAAGTTGATTGGGGCGAAACAAAGGGTAAGGAACTATGGTAAAACAAGGAGATATTGTAAAACTAAGCTTTAATCCGCAAAAGGGACACGAGCAAGCAGGATTTAGACCAGCAGTAGTTGTTAGCAATGACGTTTTTAATAGAAATGCAAAATTAGCAATTTTATGCCCAATCACTAATACGAATAATGAGTTTCCTTTGCATGTTCCACTTGATTCAAGAACAGAAACTACAGGCGTAATACTTTGTGAGCATCTTAAGTCACTAGATCTTAATGCAAGAGAACATATTTTTATTGAGAAATGTCCAGATGATATATTAGAAAAAGCTATCAATATAATTTTCTCACAAGTAGAAATAATATAAACGAGTGAAAGTAAGTATAAAGAAAATGGCCGGAGCAATCCGACCATTGTTTTATATCTATTCATCCACTTCTTCGCCTAGTAAAAATGTCTTACCATTTTCATGCCATGCAATGCACGAATCCAAATTTATATTCATCGCGCTATTCAAAATATTTCTCTCTGCCATATTATTTGTCTCCATAAGCTTTGCGACAAGGTCTTTTATCTCGTAGCGGATATTGCCGCTTCTTTTCTTTGTAACGGAGCAGGCGCAGTCCAAAGCCTTGAGATCACTTCTCTTAAGCCACCTCTTAATATCATCTTCTTTTATGTAGTACATAGGCCTAATCAGTTTGAGCCCGTCAAAGTTTTGGCTATCAAGAATCGGGCGCATGGTCTTGAAAGTACCAGCGTATAGCATGTTCATAAGTGTCGTCTCGACCACATCATTCATGTGATGACCTAAAGCGACCTTATTGCAGCCAAGCTCCTTCGCCTTGCCATACAAAGCACCGCGGCGCATACGAGCACACATGTAGCATGGGTAGTCACCCGCAAGCTTTTCAGCGACTTCAAATATATCCGTCTCAAATATTTGTAAATCAATACCCAAAAATTTGCATAGCTCCTCAAGCTTGTCTCTGTTTTCTTTAGTAAAGCCAGGGTCCATGCTGACATAGCAGACATCAAATTTAAAAATCGAGTGCTTTTTCAGCTCTTCAAACATCTTCGCAAGAAGTATCGAGTCCTTTCCGCCACTTATAGCGACCAAGACCTTGTCACCTTCTTCAATCAGATTAAAATCATTTATCGCCTTAAGAAATTTCTTCCAAAGCTCTTTTCTGTAGCTCTTGATGATGAAGCGCTCAATCTCTTTTTTCTCTATACTATACATTATAAGTTATCAGCGAGTCAACCTTGTAGCCATCAAGCTTGTCGCGGCCCTTAAGGTCAGTTAGTTCAATCAA
Source organism: Fenollaria massiliensis (assembly GCF_000312505.2). GTDB lineage: Bacteria > Bacillota > Clostridia > Tissierellales > Peptoniphilaceae > Fenollaria > Fenollaria massiliensis. The sequence goes on from NZ_HG326226.1 coordinate 407,913, forward strand.
AAATTCAAAAGCGACAATCTCCGCACCCATCTTTTCAAGAAGATTCTTCACAGCCTCAACAGTTCCTCCAGTTGCTAGTAGGTCATCAATTACAACAACCTTAGTTCCAGGCTTGATCGCATCCTTGTGAATCTCGATAGTATCAGTGCCATATTCCTTTTCATAAGAGAAAGATACAGTCTCAGCCGGAAGCTTGCCCTTTTTTCTAACAGGAATAAAACCAAGATCCATCTTGTAGCTAAGCGCGCAGCCAAGCATAAAGCCCCTTGCTTCAGGACCAACGATGTACTCAGCGCCAAGACCCTCAATATTTTTTTCTAATTCATCTATAGCGCATCTGAAAGCGTCCTTATCCTTAAGAAGCGTAGTTATATCCTTAAAAGAAATCCCTTCCTTCGGGAAGCCTTCGATCACCCTTATAGTGCTTTTTAAATCCATATTATCACCCAAAGGGTATTATACCACTTATTCATAATTATGGCAATGATAATATATTTTTAATTATGCACATGCCTTTGCCACTACGGAAAATTTCTTCATTGATAGAATTTATATTGAGTATCTTTAGCATAGTATAATATTATATTACATTTTGGTTAAAAAACGTTTTTTATATTGCAAATGGTTTAATTAAGATGTATAATATAGATAAGAAAGAAATTATTAGGACTTTCAAATTATTCTACACGGGAGGTAGTAGTATGAAAAAGATTAGAAATATTTTATCATTAGCATTAGTCTTTATAATGCTAATAGGCTTAATGCCAATGAATGTATTTGCTGAGCCAGGAGATAAACCAGCACCAGCAGTGACAGTTAAAAGTATTGCTATAGATACTAGCAGTACTTAAAAGAAAGAGTACAAAGTTGGTGAAGAGCTAGATGTAACAGGCTTAAAGATTATTGTTACAAAATCAGATGATTCGACTCAAACTGTTGATGTTACAAGTGGAATGGTAACAGGCTTTAACTCATCTACAGCAGCTGATAGCCAAAAACTTACAATTACTTATGAAAATCAAACAATAACTTATAATGTTAGTATAAAAGCTAAAGAACCAGAAGTTAAAAAATTCAAATTAACAGCAAAAGTTGATGGCGAAGGCGGAACAGTTGATCCATCAGGTGAAAAAGAATGCAACGAAAACGATAATGTAAGTATAAAAATTAAGGCTACAAATGGTTATGAACTAGCTGAAGTAAATGTTAATGATGTAAACAAAAAAGCAGAAGTAGCAAATGACGAATTAAAACTTACTATGACTGAAAATAAGAAAGTAGTAGTAAGATTTAAAAAGACTGTAAATGAAGATGAAAAGAAAGCACTAGAAGAAGCTAAGAAAACTGCTTTAGCTGATCTTGAAAAATTAACTAATTTAACACCTGAAGAAAAAGAAGCTGCAAAAAAAGATATTGAAGGCGCAAAAAACACAAATCAAGTGAAAGCAGCAATAGGCGCAGCAAAAGCAAAAAATGATGCTAAGAAGCCAGATACACCAGAAAAAACTGTAAAAGTAGTTACTATTGGTAACGGTACAGCATCAGTTGATAAAGAATATGCTACTAAAGGTCAAACAGTTACTGTAACAGCTAAACCATATAGTGGATATGCAGTTGCTAGAGTATACTTAGAATATAATGGAATTACTAAAAACATTAACACTTACTATAACGGATACTATTACGATGGTAGATATTATGGAAGATACAATGACTATAATAAATATTTATACGTATATGAAAATAGTAGTTATTACTTAAGAAAATATGATAGCTACAGAGAATTCTTACGTCATGAATATCCAAGCCACTACAGATACTATGAAGACTACGACTACTGGACAGATAGATATGATTATGACTGGTATGATAGATACGACAACTATTATTACAAATATTTAGATGATTTCAGAAGAAAATATTCTGACATATATGATAATTATGAAGAATATCTAAGAGCTATACACCCTAATCACTACTATAACTACAGATACCTTGACAGATATGACTACAGATACCATAACTATAGATATGGTTACAACACAAGCGATACATTTGATATGCCAGCAAGTAACGTAACTGTTTATGTAGAATTTATTGACTGGTCATACTATGGATACTACTACGATGACTACTATTACTATAGATCACGTAGAGACAAAGAAGCTGAAGCTAAGAAAGAAGCAGCTAAGAAGGAAGAAGAAGCTAAGGCAAAGGCTGAAGCAGAAAAACTTCCACAAGTTTACGAAAACAAGGCTGTTATCGCTATCGGTTCAAACGTATTAGACAAAGTTAGCAAGAACGTTCACACTGTTCATCAAATGGACACTCCTGCTTACGTTAAGGACGGCAGAGTAATGCTTCCACTAAGATACGTTGCTGAAGCTCTTGGCCTACAAGTATCTTGGGTTCCTGAAACAAAAACTGTTATTATCTGGGATTTAACTCAAAGAGTTGAAATACCTGTAAAGTCTAACAGAATTATTGTTAACGGTATAACTTACACAAGCGATGTTAAGCCAGAAATTAAGAGCAGTAGAACAATGCTTCCAATAGCTAACATTGCAAGAGCACTTGGATTAATCGATGGTTCTGACATCATATGGGATCAATACAATAAACAAGTAACTCTAACAAGAAAAGTATTATCTAAATAATTTATAAAGTCCTATGAAGGGTCCGCTCATCGATTTGGGCGGATCTTTTTTGTATTAGAAAACCCCCAGTTAGACTGGG
>NZ_HG326227.1 GCF_000312505.2 Fenollaria massiliensis
TTATGGAAGAGTACCCAAGTGGCTAAAGGGGGCGGACTGTAAATCCGTTAGCTAAGCTTTCAGTGGTTCAAATCCACTCTCTTCCACCATATGCGGAAATGGCTCAGTGGTAGAGCATCGCCTTGCCAAGGCGAGGGTCGCGAGTTCGAATCTCGTTTTCCGCTCCATATTTTTTTTAATACCGCAAAATTTGCGGGTGTAGCTCAGTGGTAGAGCCCCAGCCTTCCAAGCTGGTTGCGAGGGTCCGATTCCCTTCACCCGCTCCATACGTTACATGCGACTATAGCTCAGCTGGATAGAGCAACGGACTTCTAATCCGTGTGCCGGGGGGTTCGACTCCTCCTAGTCGCGCCATAGCAGCAAAACTTAATATTCTTTTGCTGCTTTTTTGCATAAATATTATAACTCTATAGACCATCTGGCTACGAAGCGGACATTCTAGTTATGATATTACGATTAAATACAATAATGTGCGACTATAGCTCAGCTGGATAGAGCAACGGACTTCTAATCCGTGTGCCGGGGGTTCGACTCCTCCTAGTCGCGCCATTGCAGTAAAATTTAAATAATTTTGCTTGCATGCATCATTAGCTCAGCTGGATAGAGTGTCTGGCTACGAACCAGAAGGTCGGGGGTTCGACTCCCTCATGATGCGCCACCTTAGGACTAAGTATTTTCAACTACTTGGTCCTTTTTCATATACAAATCATTATGATTATGGAGGTTGAATTATGTCAAAATTAAGATCAGCTATATATGGTTTTGCTATTGGCGATGCATTAGGCGTGCCATACGAGTTTAATGAAAGACACACATTTATTTGCACAGATATGATTGGTCACGGCACATGGAATCAAGAAGCAGGCACATGGTCCGATGATACATCGCTCACACTTGCTACTGCAAAATCAATTAAAGACAAAGGATGCATTGATTTAAAAGATATTAGAAAGAATTTTGAATCGTGGCTACATGATGATGAATTCACTGCAAACGGTACTGTATTTGATGTTGGCGGAACTACACGCAAAGCTATTGAAATTGGTCATGGCATGGACGGCTTTCATGACAATGGTAATGGCTCACTTATGAGAATACTCCCACTAGCGTTTATAGATTCATCAGATGATGATATTGCTAATGTTTCAGCCATCACACACGCTCATGAAATATCGAAAAATGCTTGTATAGAATATATTCATATAGCAAGAAAATTAATTAAGGGCGAAAAATATATTGATGAGGCAATAAAAAATATAGATGAAAGCGAAATTAAATCAGGCGGATTTGTTCTTGACACACTAAAAGCATCACTTTGGTGTATATTAAATACAGATAATTATAAGGATGCTGTATTAAAAGCAGTAAACTTTGGCAGTGATACAGATACAACAGCTGCAGTCACAGGTGGACTTGCTGGAATAATTTATGGATATGATACTATACCAAAAGAGTGGATAGATAAGTTAAAGAATAAAGAATTAATTGAAGAATGTTTATTTGAATAAATTAGATATGCTACTAAGTATTATAACTTAGTAGCTTTTTTTGTGTTTTTAATAAAATAAACATTATAAATAAAAGAATTTTAACAGAATATATTTAAACGTTAAAAAATACTTGACTGTTGAATTAATTTATGCTATTTTATATTCAAAGATGGTAAGTATGATGTGAAAATGAATGAGGTTCACATATTAAGCACACTAAAAGAGATTAATTTAGTAAGTAATTCTGCAAGATTGAAAATAATTACAACATTGGCACTACAGCAAAGACGGCACAAGACCTTTTAGATGCTTTATGAGTTAGCGGCTTAAAATACATTATCATTTAAGGCTTTTTGAAGAGAATGGAATTATTGAGTTTGTTTATACTGAGTTAATAAATGGAATAACGCAAAAATACTATAACTAACAGAAGAAATTAAAATTATGATAGGAGGCAATAAAATGGGATTGTTTAATTTATTTGGTGGCAAAAAAACAGTTGAGTTAGATAATGTAAAAAGCAATGAAAACAAAAATCGCATGAGAGAAATCTTTGATAAGCAAGTAGATAATGGTTCGGAATATAAAATAGTTTATGCTTATTCAGAAGATATTAGTGGTGCGAATTTCGTAGTGCTTCGTACCGTTTCCTATAAATACAGAAGTTTTATACTTGGCTATAAGGAAGATGATTTAAGTTTAGTTTTTCTTGAAGTAAGCCCTGATTTAAATCAGGTTGGAGAAGCACTTTTGTATAAACCACAAGATGTAAAGAAAACCAATTTTACAAAGATGGTAGGTGCATATTATTTACAGTATGGAAGTTCGTTCAAGAAAGAATTTTTCAACTTTTTTGTTCCTGAGACTATTGATGATATAGTTAACCATGATTGGTATGATGAAGATACTTTTACTTACATTGACCAAAGAGAAGTACATGGCAGCTGGGTGGATTTTTGGAATAAATTTTGCAAATAAAAGGTAATTTATTATGAAATTAAAACAAGCTTACACTGTTATATACATCAAGGACAAGACTACTAATAAATTTTTGTTCTTATACAGAAATAAAAAGAAAAATGATATTAATCATGGCAAATACATTGGCATTGGCGGTAAGATTGAGCCGGGCGAGTCGAAGGATGAGTGCATTTTGCGCGAGGTGTATGAAGAGACGAATCTTACACTTAAGACTTTTTATTACATGGGCGAGGTTCGCTACATCGACATAGGTTCTAGTACTTATGAAAAAATGTATGTATATTACAGCGATGATTATACAGGCGAGATAAAAGAATGTTCTGAGGGCACTCTTAAGTTTATGAGTGAGGAAGAATTTTATAACAGTCCTCATTGGGAAGGGGACAAGATATTTCTTGATTATGCTCTAAAAAATAAAGCATTCAAATCTGTTGATTATTATTATCAAAATGGTGTTAATTTTAAAACTATATTATTAAATAGAGAGGTTTAACAAAAAGAAGGGATAGGCTCCAGGCCTATCCCTTGATATTAGCAAAATCTCATTCTATTTGGATCATCTCTTACGATGTCTTCCCAAAATCTATCTATCTTGATGGAATTTTTTTCTGCAAGCATCGCTATCTTTTCTCTATCTTTAGCTTCATAAATAATGCACAAGCCGCAGCAATGGTCCGCATTTCTCGGCGTTGGTGCTATGGTAACATCAAAGCCATTATCTTTAAGTAGATAGTATAGTTTTGATGCAGTTTCTGAATCTCCCAAAAGAATGTAGTTTCTTAGCTCTTTCATTTTATTAGTCAAGCATTTCTATGAAGGCACCGATTCTTGTCTTTAATTGTTCTGCGTCTTCATCTGTGTAGTCTGTTTCTATGCCCATAACTGGTATACCTAGCTTGTTAAGTTCTTTTTCTACGAAGTAGCCTTCTGTATCATATAGGTTACAGAACTTAAGGTTAAGGTCGATAACGCCGTCTGCTTTGTACTCTTTAGCTAGTCTTACGATATCGTCGATTCTTGCATGGTTTGGTGTGAAGCAAGCGCAGTTAATGCTGCCAAGGTATCTTTGAGCAAGATTATGAACCATAGTATCCATATCAGCGCCATCATCTTCTTCAACAAGTTTGTAGCTGTAACGAATTCCTGTACACATTTCTTCACAAACAACAGCTGCTCCTAGTGATTCGATGATGTGGTGCATCTTCCAGTTAGGTATTGAAAGTGGTGTACCTGTTAGAAGTATTCTCTTTGCGCCTGGTTTATAAACTGAAACTTTATTTTTAACTCTTTCTTCAAGTTCGTCACAAAGCTTATTAATCATTTGTGTAGTTCTTTCTGGATCGTCATAGAAAGCAACTTGTGTGATAACTAAAACGTCTTTACCGCTTATTGGAACTAGATCGTTCTTTCTAAATTCATTAAGTCTCTTTAATGCTTTTCTCTTGTTGTTAACAATATGTATAGCCTTTCTTAGACCTTCTTCAGTAACTTTGTTACCAGTTAGTTCTTCGATTCTCTTGATGTAGCGTTTTATTTCTGCTTCCCATTTTTCGAAGTCTTCGTCTCTTTTCATTTGAGGTATGTCCATGATAAACATTGGTGCGTCTTCTGCAAGTATTTCCCAAGCTTTTTTCTTACCGTCACAAGTTGTTTCACCAACGAATAAGTCGGCTATTCTGAAGAATGGGCAAGTTCTGTCAAATCTTGCACCTAGTGATGCTTTGATTAGTGGGCAAGTTGCTGTAGGAAGTTTCTTTTCTCCTCCTGGTACCCAGAATTGTGATCCACTACAAAGTCCTGTAACTATTGCTCCAGCAGCTATAGGCACTTCATCTGGTACGTGTATACAGAATGTTCCAACTACTTTGCCACCGTTTTTTTGATGTTCGATTAATTCTGCTGGTCTAATACCGTGGATATCTCCAACTACCATGTTCCAGTAGTCCATACCCTTTGGTCTGTTTTCTTGGCTTAGGAATACGTCTCCAAAAGCTCCTGGTAAAACTTCACATAGCATATCATGTTTTTCAATGTCCATGCCTAGTTTGTTCCACATTTCATGATTCTTATCCATTTTGTCCTCCTTTTAATATACAGCCCTTGGGAGCTAGGTCGATTTTTTTGTAGCTCTCACAAATTGGGCTCTTTAGTGTATCCAGAATTATTTCTGGACAGGCTACATTAATACATTTATATTTAGTTTTATTAATGCCATTAATATTATCTTCTAAAACCTTTTCAAGAATTTTTACTCTTTTTTGAGGTTCAGCCACATATCTAATATAGTATTTAATAATGTTATACTCATACGGCTCAATCTTTTTTTCTATCGTCTCTAAAAGTTCATCGATTTTAGAAAATGTTTTTTTATATTCTTTATATTTTTTCTCGTCAAAATTAAAGCCGTAAACTGATTTTATTATGCCGTCAATATCTGTTCCTGCAATATCCCCACTATATTTATAAATATATCTATCGCAATTAGCGCTAAAGACTTCTGTAAATTTTTTACAAATATCTTCAATCAAAAATATTTTCGATGAATAGATGAGTGGACACTTTTTTGTAGTCATGTAAATGGTAGTCGCGCTTATCATATCGCAGGTGTTATACTCGCCATATTGTAAAATCTCAGTGTCAGTCGATTCGATTGGGTAGGGAACGAGGCCGTAGCTCATTAAGAATGCTTCGTCGATGTCTTTGGCAAAGTAGCCGATGACGTTATTCTCAGTCATTTTAAAAGTGACGGCTTCAACATAGGCATTGCGCCTTAAGTCTTTAAAAAATTCTAGGTCTATCATTATTTTGCGAGTAGTGCAGCGCCTATGGCTCCAGCAAATCTTGCGTCTTTATGAGTTTTTACTGGTCCACCAAGTTTTTTGCTCAATAGCTCAACAGTAAATTCTGAGTCACAGAAACCACCAGTTAAGAAATAATTGTTTGAAGCATTTTTTCTATTGGCAAGGGCAGATACTTTCTTAACTATCGAGTCAACAACGCCTCTTGCGATGTCTTCACGAGGAGTTCCTTTGCCCATAAGTGAAATTACTTCTGATTCGGCAAATACTGTACAAACAGATGATATGTTAACTGATTTACCTTTTTTAGCAAATTCAAACATCTCATTTAGTGAAAGTCCAAGCCTATTGGCCATAACTTCCAAAAACTTTCCAGTACCTGCTGAGCACTTGTCATTCATGATAAAATCCATAACGTTTGAGTTTTTCACAATAATTACCTTAGTATCTTGTCCACCGATATCGATAACTGTCATGTCCTCAGGATTTAAGAAGTGAGCTCCTTTTGCGTGGCACGTAATTTCAGTAACAGTTCTGTCAGCATAAGGCACACTGATTCTGCCGTAGCCAGTCGCAGTGATTTTAACATCATCTTCGCCGTATCCTAGTGATTTGATCCATCCTTTAATCTCTTCACCAGTTTCTTTACTATTCCAGCCGCTCGGCATAATTTTTTCGTGCAATATGTTCTTTTTTTCTTCGTCTAGGATAACAGCTTTAGAAGCAGTTGATCCTATGTCAATTCCTATGTAATGCATAATTCACCTCACTTAATACATACTTAATTTGATTATATCTCATTAGGAAGCCATATTCAATAAGTATAAAATAATTTAATACTTAGAGGCTTTATTATAAATATTTTTAATAATAATTTTTTATAATAAAGACTTAAACTATAAAATTTTCTTATAATAATGAAAAAGTCTTATAATTATGATATACTCGTATAAAGGAGGGATATTATGAAGAAAAAACAAAACTTAATGATCTTCATTGGAGGCGCCATTATCGGTATAATCGGAGCCTTATTAATGCACTTCGGTAACCCTGGCAACATGGGTATCTGCGTTGCATGTTTCTTTAGAGACATAGCTGGAGCTCTAGGCTTACACGGAGCAAAGGGAGTTCAATATATAAGACCAGAAATTATCGGTTTTATATTAGGAGCTTTTATCATTTCTATGGCTACAGGCGAATTTAGAGCAAAGGGTGGCTCAAACCCAGCACTTCGTTTCGTTTACGGTTTCTTAATGATGATAGGCGCTTTAGTATTTTTAGGCTGCCCACTTAGAATGCTTCTAAGAATTGGCGCTGGAGACCTAAACGCTGTAGTAGGTTTACTAGGCTTTATAGGCGGTATATTAGTAGGTATTGTATTTATTAAAAAAGGTTACTCACTTGGTAGAAACCATGATCAATCAAAATTATCAGGACTTATTATGCCAATATTTGCTGTAATACTTTTAGTTCTAGCACTAGCTAAACCTATGTTTATAAACTTCTCAGCAAAGGGACCTGGCTCAATGCACGCACCATTTGTAATGTCATTATGCGCAGGACTTATAGTTGGAGCTATCTTACAAAGAACAAGACTTTGTACAGCAGCTGGATTTAGAGATGCAGTTTTAATTAAAGACTACCATTTCTTATATGGCATCATTGGTATAGTTCTTGCAAACGCTGTATTAAACATGGCTCTAGGACAATTCAAACTAGGTTTTGCTGAACAACCAATTGCTCACTCAGAACACCTATGGAACTTCTTATCAATGAGTTTAGTTGGTTTAACAGCAGTTTTACTAGGCGGTTGCCCAATTAGACAAACAATACTTGCTTCACAAGGTGATACAGACGCATTTATGACAGTTATCGGTCTTATCTGCGGAGCTGCTGCATCACACAACTTTAACCTAGCTTCATCAGGTAAAGGCACTACACCATCAGGAAGAGTAGCTGTCATAGTTGGACTTGTACTAGTAGCTATAGCTGCTTGCTACATCATAGCTGAAAGAAAGAAAGGAGCTCACAATGGCAAATAACATTATAGATGCAAGAGGACTTTCTTGTCCAGAACCAGTTATATTAACAAAAAATGAAGCTGATAAAGGCACAAAGAGCATTACAGTTTTAGTTGACATAGAAGTTGCTAAAGAAAATGTATCAAGATTTCTTGAAAATGCTGGCTACAAAGTAGCAGTTAAGGAAAGTGGAGAAGATTTTGAAATCACAGCAACAAAATAATGTTGTCATAGTAACATTCTATTCAATATCATCGTGCCTTATGCTAAATAATAAACTCAAAGAGATTGGTATCCAATCACTCATCATACCGACACCGAGAGATCTTTCTTCATCCTGTGGCAATAGTTTAGCCACTTCGATTAAAAATAGAGAAGCTCTTGAAAAGGTCATAGATGAATTTGATTATGAAGTCGATAGAATTGAGGATTATTGTTTATACGAAAGCGAAAAATTAAAAGAGATATTATAATGGATTAACAGCTACATTATGTGGCTGTTTTTCTTTTGGAAATAAATATGGAGAATTTACAAAATGTATATATAAATATAATAAAACATTAAAAAGCACAAAAAACATAGACAAAGATGCAATTTAAAAAGAATTTAAAAAATTATACAAAAAACACTACTTTTTATTGCACTTGAAAAAAATCTTTCATTACACCCAAAATTCTAGCAATAATTGTTACATTTCATAAAACTATACACAAAAACAAAATAAACTATGTTCATATTTAAAAATATGAACATGTTTGAACTTATATCCACAAAGCCATTTTTTATTTTGGAGCACTAGCAATATTTACAAAATTATTGTATAATTAAGATAAAGTATAAATAAAAAAGGAGAGTTTACAATGAGAGCAAAAAAACTAATATTAACGTCAATCATAGCAGCCCAAGTATTAACAGCAACAGCCCTAGCAGCACCAGACGAAGCAATCAAAGAATTTAAGAAAGTTCCGGCAATTAAACAAGAGGTTAAACACTTCCAAGGCGAAGTAAAACTATTTATCATCAAAGACGGAGAAAAAGTCAGAGTCGATCAAAAGATGACAGATGGTTTAAGAGTAGTTAATGGAAGAACATGCGTAGGAGTAAGAGACCTTGTAAACGTAATCGAAGGAGCTAAAGTAGAGTGGGACGGCGCTAACCACATAGTCGACATCACATATGATGGCAAGACAATATCATACCCAGTAGGAAAACCACTTATGTGGGCAGATGGCAAAGCAGTAACAATTGATGTGCCAGCACAAATCGACCCAGCAATATCAAAAACATTCTTACCTATAAGAAACATAGCAGAGACATTAGGCTTCAAAGTTGATTGGGACAATAAAGCAAAGGAAGTAGTATTAACACCAGGCGCAGCACAAACAACAACAGCTACAGCATCCCAACAACCAAGACCAACAACACCACAAACACCTACACAAAATAGCAAGACAAAGATAACACTAGCTAGCGGTCAAACAGTAGATATAAATAAAAAACCTACAGCAAGACCTGAAGTTAAATTATCAGGAGGTTATACATTATATCAAGACAACTATACAGTAAGTGCATCTGATTTTATTGATAATGGAGATACTCTTATCTTTGGTAAAGGGACTGTATTTGAATCTGAAATTCCAAAAAGATTTAGAAGAGTAGAATCGTCTCCAGCAAATCCTGATTTTAAAATCATTGGAGAAAACAAAAATGACAGTAGAATAGGAACATATATTATAGGAGAGGGAGAAATAACTTGGGAAAAATGTCGTAAAGAAAGAATAAAAAAAAGTGGAGAAAGTTTTATTATTACTCAATCAGATACTTCTAATATAGAGATAGCCAAACAAAGTCCATACTTATTTCAATATATAGAAGAAGGTAATGAAGAAAAGTTTTGGAAATTATTAAAGGATAGAGAAATAAAAGAAAAGTATGTTAAAGAGTTTTATAAAAATAAAAAATTCTTAAAAAATAGTAATACTGCAACAGACCCTTTTGCTTCTCCATTTATAGATACTTTTTATGATGGAACTGGAATATTTGATACAAACTTCTACAATTCTACGGGAAGCGGCTCTAATATTGACTCAATACTAGAAACTGAACCAACATGTTATGTAACTACAGATGGATGGATATTTAGATTTGGAATAAACAAAGCTAAAGAAGTAAGTGAAGTTATTGTTGATAAGCTTATTTATTCTGTGCAAATTAATACTAGATGTATAAATATAGTAATAGATGTACCTAATTTTAAAATTAAACGCATAAATTCAAAAAATGGTTTTGACTTATCAAATAAAGCTTTAACTATTACAGAAAGAGTAGAATATAAGGAGTGATGGAATTGAATAGATATTTTAAAGTTATGCTTAGTATGATGTTTATCTTCATACTAGGCTTTTTTAATACAAATGCATTGGCTAAAAAGAATTGCGTGGAATTACCACCAGAAATGCAAGACCATGCATCTATGATTTCATTTGGGCGTAGAGACTTAGACCCCAAAGGAAAGCCAAGAACATGGAAGACTAGGGATGGAGTACTAACAGCATGGATAAACCAAGAGACTGGAAATGTTGATTATGAGTATAAATTGACAAACTTAGAAGCATCAAAAGATGCCGATGGAAACGTTCAACAATTTGATATGGATAGGTTTCAATTTGATGCTGATGCAAAAAACAATAAAAAAGGTTCTAAATTTTACCAAGAAGGAGGTATTGGCGATAAAAATTTACCACCAGAAATTTTAGGTACAACTACTGATGCACATTTAGAAACAGGAAAAGATGGAAAGCAATACCCCGTTATTAAGGGTACTAAAACACCAAGTCTTATAAGTGGAAACAGACAAGAACTTGCTTTCTATAATAAAGCATGTGAAATGTGGCAAAAATATAAGTCTGGAGAAAGAAAGAATCCTCCATCAGAAGCAGAATTACGAAAAGCATACAGAGGCTTAAATAATAATAACGAGTCAAAAGAAGCGAAAAAATGGGAAGACCATGCAGTAAAAACAGCATTAAAAGGTGAACAAGCTAACATAGAAGCTATTATGGAAAACATAAGAACTGATGACGTTGTAATAGCGTTTAGATATAACTATCCGCCACAAAAAATATGTGACGAAGATACACCAGAAGATGAAAGGGCTTGTGCTGAGTGGAATAAAGATTTAAAAATGTATCCAGTAACTTGTGATGACGGAACTGAAACAGGATATAAAGCACCTTGTATAATAGAAAAAACTGAGGATTTTAAGTCATCATATACTACAACAACTCCAAATAATAGTGATCCTTGGAAAATTAACGAAACTGGTTTATGTGATGATCAAATGCCAGGATATTTACAGTTTTCAGAGATAATGAATCCAATAGGTGATAGAAGCTTTTCAAATACTGATATATTAAACAATGGAATCAACAACTTTAATAAAAAGAAACCAATGGATAGATTTAATGATAACTACTGGAAAACATCTTATAGAGGAAATGGTAGTGAGGCTAGAAAGTGGAATCCATTTGTTGATGGAAATAAACTTTCAGGAATACCATATAAAGTTACTTGGACTGAGCATTTTAATGGATGGTATGATCAAGTATATAGTATAAATCCAATAATAACAGAATCTATAAACCATGTAAGGGAAATGGAGGCAAGAAACTCAAGAGTTGCTTCAAAATATAATCAAAATGGTAATAAATTTAAAGTATTTCTAAAAGCACCGAATAAAAGTATGGACGTAACTGCTCTTAATTTGAATACAAATACATGGGATAAAGCAAGAACAACAAATGGGTTCTGTACTAAACAATATTGGATTAAAGTAGAGCCGAGGTATGATATATATACTCATGAAATATACCAAAAGTATGATTGGCATCATAATATAGAACCATCCTACGACTATAGATGTAAGTGTGTTGAATGGGAGTCATATCAAGCATGTGCATTCAGAAATACTGATGGTACTTGTGATAGATATGAAACAAGGTACAGATGCGTAAGAGATGAACTAGAAAAGTTTACAATAGGTGTAAATGAAAAGTATCCTGAAGGGGAAACAACAAAAGGTCCATTTTTATCAGGATCTATTCCACCAGTATATAAACAAAGACGTGAATATAAGTATAGAGAAACAGCTTTAGTTGAGTATCACACAATAATGAGACCATTTGGCAATACAAAACTAACACCAATACCAAAATCAAATGACAATTCTAAGATGAAGTCAGGATATGGATTCAACTATACAAGTGGTGTACAAATGATAACTGACTACGATAGGGAACCATCAACATATAGATATAGACCAATTATGATTAGACCTAATAAAGCTACTAATTTAAATGTAAGAACTAACAACTACAGATCAAGTTATGGATTATTTGACTCAAATGTACAGTATGATTCAAGAGCAAATGCACCAGAGAGGTCATCATCTATTGACAAGACATTTATAGAAGAAACACTTAGAAGTCAATTAAGAAGAACTACATTCAGACCTAGGGTAATATCTAATGTAGAAATATATAATAAAAAATCAAAAGACTCTACTGAAATTGAGAGTGTGCCAGTAAAATCATCAATGGTAAGAAAGAGACCAATTAAATGGGGTGAAATGACAAGTACATTCAGAATAAGTTCAGACCCAACAAAATATTACCATGCATTCTGGAGAACTAAAGGTGAACCTAATCTAATACCAGCATATAGACCAGGACCACTTCATTATGTATACTTAGATTATCCATCAGGTAATGATTATACAGTGGCAAGCTTAGATACTGTAGACCTAAACGGTAGAGGTTTCTTTGCTACAGGTATGAATACAGGAACAATCAAGATAGTCGGCAACATGTGGGAGGACAGCTTCTCAAGACCAGACTTTAGAAAATCAGGAAACTAGATAAAATAATAAGATGAACGACAAGAGTTGTTCTTTTTTTATTGCGTAGTGATGAATTTTTGATTTTTTCTTATAAATATGGTATAATTTATTGTATATTATGGAAAATTTAGATTACGCTATTGATATCTTGAAAAGATTAGGAAGTTCCTCATACATTGTTGGAGGTGCTGTGAGGGACTATTTGCTGTGCAAGGATGTATACGACATAGACATTTGCACGGCAAAGAAGCCTGATGAGATAATAAATCTTTTAAGTGATTATGAGCTTGATACTAAATTTATGAAATATGGCTCTGTCAAGATTAAGGGCGAGAATGCGATTGAGATAACTACTTTTAGGCGTGAAGATGATTACGCTGATGGAAGGCACCCGAGCACTTTAAGTTTTACGAGTGATGTCAAAGAAGACCTTATTAGGCGTGACTTCACCATAAACACCATGCTAATGGATGAGAATAAAAATATTTATGATTTTCTTCAGTCAAAAAAGGATCTTGATGCGAAAATTTTAAGAACTGTGATTGATCATTACGAAAGTTTTGCCAAGGACTACTTGAGAATACTGCGTTTAGTGCGCTTTGCGGCGAAGCTAGGTTTTGAGATAGAGCAAGAGACTTTTAAGGCAGCGAAAAAATATGCGCCTTTCGTAAAAACTCTTTCAAAGGACAAATTTCGTGAAGAATTTAACAAGATTCTGCTTCTTGACAATGTTCAATATGCTTTTACTCTTATGTACGAGCTGGGCATTTTGAAGGAAGTGCTTCCTGAGATTGATACCGAGTTTAATTACGACCAGAACAATCCTTATCATAGCTACGATTTATTTACTCATACGATGAAGGCAGTTGAAGCGACTGAAAAAGACCTTCCAACGCGTCTTGCGGCACTTTTTCATGACGTTGCAAAACCATTGACACGTTCTGAAGATGGGGACATCTCGCACTACTACGATCACGACAAGGTTGGCGCCGAGATGGCAGTAGATATTTTAAAAAAATTTAATTATGATAAGAAGACTATAAATTTGGTTCATGATCTCATCTTAAAGCACATGAAGCAGGACCCGAACTTTGGAATCAAGGCTGTGAGAAGGCTTTATAATTATTATGGCAAGGACAATATCTATCGCTATCTTGATTTAATCAGGGCAGATACTATTGCGACTAGGCCTGGACGAGAGCTTGATAATATCACAAAATTCGAGACTTACATAAAAGAGATAGAGGATAGTCTTGATAAAAGCGGCGAGCTGAAACTTGCTGTTAGCGGCGATGATTTGATTGCCATGGGCTATGCGCCGGGCAAAAAATTTGCGCATGCACTTGGAAAAATTAAAGAAATGGTGAGTTTAGGCGAGCTTGAGAACGACAGAGAAATTTTGCTCCCGCTTCTTAAAGAATATATGGAGGAAAAATAATGAAGAAATTATTTGGCACGGACGGCGTTAGAGGCGTCGCTGGCGAGTTTTTAACTAGTGAATTTTCATACAAATTAGGTAAATATATAGCAGACTACTTTATTGGCGGTGAGGGCAAAAAAGTTTTTATAGCTAGCGACACAAGAGAGTCAAAGGACATGATAAAACTTTCACTTGCAGCAGCCATCACATCTATGGGACTTGATGTATATGATTTAAACGTAACATCGACACCAGAAGCAAGCTATATAATTAGCAAGAACGATTCTTTATTCGGCATCGTTGTCTCTGCATCTCATAACCCTTATGAATACAACGGTATAAAGGTTTTTAACAAGGACGGCTATAAGCTTGCGGACGAAGTTGAAGAAGCGATTGAAACTAATATG
Source organism: Fenollaria massiliensis (assembly GCF_000312505.2). Lineage (GTDB taxonomy): Bacteria > Bacillota > Clostridia > Tissierellales > Peptoniphilaceae > Fenollaria > Fenollaria massiliensis. The sequence continues at coordinate 14,016 of NZ_HG326227.1, forward strand.
CTAAATGACAAAGAAGTAAAAAAACCAGAGCGTTTTGGTAATTTCATCACTGATGAGATTGATAAAACTGAGTACGTAAGCTACTTATGCTCACTTATGAAGGACTACAGCGGCCTTAAAATTGTTTGCGATATGTCAAATGGAGCGAATTATGTGACTGCGAAAGAAGTTTTAAACGCATCAGGTGCTGAAATGATATACATTCACGACGAGCCAAATGGCAGAAACATCAATAAAAACTGCGGATCAACTCACTTAGAATCACTTATAGAAACTGTTAAAGAGAATAAGGCAGATATAGGTATAGCCTTTGACGGCGATGCGGATAGATTACAAGTGGTTGATAATGAAGGCGAGATTATGGACGGAGACCATATATTAGCAGCGCTTGCGACATATTTGAAAAAACATGATAAGCTTAAGAAGAATAAACTTGTTGCGACTATCATGTCAAACATTGGCCTAAAGAAGTATCTTGATACTATTGGCGTAGAGCTTGATGTGACAAGCGTTGGCGATAGATATGTACTAGCTGAATTAATTAAGGATGACTTATCACTTGGCGGCGAACAATCGGGTCATATAATATTAAAGGATTATCAAAATACTGGCGATGGCCTTTTAAGTGCGATATTTTTGATAAATGCCATGGTAGAGCTAAAAAAGACAGCCGCTGAATTAAACGGACTTATGAAAACATATCCACAAGTACTTTTAAACGCAAAAGTTACTAACGAGATAAAAAATAAAGTTTTAGATATAAAAAGCGTTAAAAACGCTATAGATGAATTAATAAAGAACAACCCAGACATGAGGGTAGTCATCAGACCATCAGGCACTGAGCCGCTTCTAAGGGTTATGCTTGAGGGCGAGGATGAAGATGAATTAAAAAGATTAGCTAAAGATTTAGTTGATTTGATAGAAAGAGAGACGAAATAGTTTGAAGAGAGTTTTAATAGCTTTATCGGGCGGGGTAGATAGCTCCGTCAGCGCATATTTACTAAAAAAGCAAGGATACGATGTAGTAGCTATCACATTTAATTTGTGCGACGATATTATTAAAGACAATTACACAAGGATGATAGAGGACGCAAAGAGAGTATCAGACTATCTTGGCATAGAGCATCACGTGGTTGATTACAAGGAAGACTTCAAAGAGAAGGTTATTGGGCCATTTATCCGCGAGTACGAGCTTGGTCATACGCCAAACCCTTGTATCTTTTGTAATAAAAATATTAAATTCAAAAGATTTCACGATGAGATGAAAAATTTTGATGCTGATTTTATTGCAACTGGTCATTATGTTGAAAAATACGAAGAAGATGGTATTCATTATCTAGAAAAATCTTCAAATATCAGAAAAGACCAAAGCTATTTTTTATATAATATCAAGCAAGATCAATTAAAAGACGCGATATTCCCTGTTGGTGCTATGGACAAGGACAAAACTAGAGCCATTGCCAAGGAAGCCGGCATACCTGTTTATAATAAAAAGGATTCGCAAGAGATTTGCTTTATTGCAAATGATGATTATAAGGCATTTTTAAATAAATATTCAGAAAATATTAGCAAGAAGGGTCCTATTAAAGATAAGAGTGGCAAAGTGTTAGGTGAGCACGATGGCATTAGGAACTACACCATAGGCCAAAGGCGTGGACTAAATGTTGCTTTAGGTCAAAGAGCTTTTGTGACTAAGATAGATCCAATCCATAACGAGATTATTCTTGGACCAGAAGAGGATTTATTTAAAAAGACTGCTATAATTAAAGATGTCAACTGGATTTCAATTGATGAGATCGATGAAGATAAGGTATATACAGCAAAAGTTAGATATAGATCGAATGATGAAAAAGCAAAAATAAAGAAAAATGACGACGGTACTTATACAGTTACTTTTGAAGAGCCACAAAGAGCTATAACTCTTTCACAAAGCCTAGTTGTATACGATGGCAGAACTGTTGTAGGCGGCGGCGTTATAGTGGATTAGCTATGTTTTATGTAGATAAAATAATTAAAGGCTCATCGAGCGAAAAGGCTCTTGAAGAATTTTTATTAGATAAAGAAGTTATCTATGAAGATGTTGATGCGAGCTACGCTATAAGAGATGCTGGTGATATAATCGCCACAGTATCAGTAAAGAAGAATCTAATCAAATTCTTCTACATTGACAAAGCGTATCAAGGCGAAGGACTAGCCATAGAGCTGATCAATAGTGCGCTTGAAGACATCATTTCCAAGGGATACAGAACTTATTTTGTGTTCACCAAGGCAAAAAATGAAAATATTTTCACTTCATTATCTATGGACGTTATTGAAAAAACTGAAGATGTTGTGCTATTAGAAGGCGGATTCTTTAAATATGCTGATTGGATTCAAAATATTAAGAAAGACCTTGATAAAGATGAGTATAGTGCAATCGTTATGAATGCAAATCCACTCACACTTGGTCACGAATATCTAGTAGATAAAGCCTTAGAAGAGGCTCGTGACTTAATAATTTTCGTTTTAGAAGAGGATGCTTCATACTTTAGTACTAAGGATAGATATGAGATAGTTAAAAATCATTATCATAATAATGACCGTGTACATGTGTATAAATCAGGTCCATACATTATTTCAAGAGCGACATTCCCAACATATTTTTTAAAGAAGGATACAGATAAACTCAAGGTATATACAGAGCTTGACGCAAAGATATTTGCAAAGCGCATAGCAAAGGACTTAAATATCAAAAAAAGATATTTTGGCACTGAGCCCATTGACAAAGTTACTGAAAAATATAATGAGATGATGAAGAAGATACTTTTTGAATATGGTGTTGAGAGCGAATTTATTGAGAGAAAAAAGATAAATAACGAGTATATAAGCGCATCAAAGCTTAGAGAAGGCATAGAAACAGATTTTGAAAGCATTAAAAAATACTTAAGCCAAGATGTGTATGAATATTTAAAAGAGAGGTGCTTACATTGATAAGTATAAAAGAAGTCAATGACAAAAAAACACTAAATGATTTCGTAGATTTTATTTATGAAAATTATGAAGGAGATAAAAATTTTGTTCCGCCACTAAGAAGTGACTATATTAAGTATGTTCAAGGTGTTGACAACGACCTAAATGAAGCCGGACCAAATATTAAGTACATCTGTTATGATGATGATAAAGTAGTTGGAAGACTTTTAGTTGGTGTGAATAACATTATTAATGAGTATCACGGCTTTAAAGAAGGATACATCTCTTTGTTTGAGTGCGTGGAAAATTATGAGTACGCTGAAAAACTTCTTGACAAGGCCATAGAATTTTTAAAATCTCATGGCATGACAAAGGTCAAGGGGCCTCTATCACTTCCAGGCGGCGAGGACAACAGAGGTTTTATCGTAGATAATTTTGATGCACAGCCATTTATAATGAACACATACAATAAAAAATATTATAATGACTTTTTTATAAAGTATGGCTTTGAAAAGTATTTTGACTGCTACGCATACAAGGATACCATTGAAAATGCTGACATAGAGAGATATGAAAAGCTAGTTCCTTATGCAATGAAGAAATTTGATTTTAGAGTGGATAATATTAATCTTTCTAATGTAGATAAGGACGCCATGGACATCATGAACGTTCTAGAAAGAGCACTGCCACGTGAGTGGGACGACTTCGCTCCACCAAGAGAAGAAGAGATCAGAAAGATAGTTAAGCAGCTAGTACCATTTGCCGATTCAGATCTTATATTTATAGCTAGAGACAATAAAACAAACGAGCCAATCGGTTTCAATATAACACTTCCAGATTATAATCAAGCAATTAAAAAGATGAATGGAAAAATGTTCCCATTTGGATTTTTAAAATTCTTGTATTATAAGAGAAAGATCAATAGAATTAGATTTTTCGTTTTATTCGTAGTGCCGGAGTATAGAAAAAAAGGCGTTACAAGCGTAATGTATTTAAAAACTTATCTTAACGCGCTTAAGAAGGGCTATACAGAGCTTGAAGGATCAACAATTTGGGAGTATAACAGAGATATGATGAACGACGTTGAAAGCTTTGGAGCAAAAATTAACATAACATATAGAATTTATCAAAAAGATATATAGTTTAGGGTGCCTAGCGCACCTTAAATTATTATCAAAGTTATATTTAGAGATATTTTGGGTAAAAATAATAAGTACGGGGATGAATTTTGGTTTCGACGGGGGTTTGGAATTTAGAATAGCGAGCCGGATCGATGGATACGTTACATCTGTCAAAAAAATATAAACGCAGAAAACAATAATTTTGCATACGCTGCCTAGTTAGGCATCTCTCAATATAGAGTTTTCTCGTACGGCTTTATATTGGGTCAACTTAGACGAGAAAATCTTTTAGCCAAGCTTAAAAGTTAAAAGATTATCTTAAAGCTAGCTAAGACTTTATTTTGCTTTTTAAATTGGTCTTAGTGAAAATTGATAAAAAGCTGCGCTCGGAGAAGTTCTTTAGGAAGGACTTTCGGACATGGGTTCGAATCCCATCATCTCCACCACCACAGGGGTATAGATAAAGTCTATGCCTTTTTTTATGTTTAAAGCTGTGTTTTAAAACATTTTTAGCGTTTGACTAAGATATGCATTTTAAAGAAAAGATTATGTTTTTTAAGAAAATTATAAATTTTAATCGCTATACAATTCTTTACAATAGTGACATTTACTTGTGTTAATTGATTTACTGGACAAAATATAAATTTATTTACAATGGACAGTGACTGCATATAAGAATAAGCAATTGCAAGCATTATAAAGCTTTATGAATAAAAGTTCATAAAGTTGTTTCATTTTTATCAAATTTGTGTTATAATATATTAGGTGATTCTATGGACATCGATAAAATCAAAAAAGGAATAAAAATATTTCTTATAATATTACTAATAATATTCTTTATAAATATGATGAATAAAGACTTTTTTAATCAAAATGAAAAAGATGTAAAAGTAGATAAGGCCTTTGATACGGGCTCTAAAGACTCTTTGGATGAAAGTGACGAGGTCGATGTATATATTTATGCTCACATCACTGGCGAGATTAAAAAGCCTGGCGTATATAAGATGAAGTCTGGCACTCGTATGGATGATCTTGTGAAAGAAGCGGGCGGCCTTACTGAAGATGCTGACATAGACCAAATCAATCTATCTGAAAAGCTAGTTGATGAGGAGAGAATAATTGTTCCTGCTAAAGGAGAAGCTAATGAAACGGATGAGACAAGTCATGCAGCAAGCGCTGTACAGTCTAAGAAGATTAACATTAACAAGGCTGATTTATTTGAACTAACTTCTATACCGGGCGTTGGCGAGAAGACTGCGCAAAAAATCATTGACTATAGAGAGAAGAAAAAGTTTAAAAAGATTGAAGATGTCATGAACATAGATGGAATTGGTGAAAATAAATTTAATAATATGAAAGATTATATATGTGTAAATGGAAGGTGATTTTATGATTAATGATGCAGATGTAAAATTAACAAGTTTCGCTAAGACATCTGGTTGAGCGGCTAAAGTAAAACCGGAGGTTTTAGATCAAATATTAAAAGGACTAGAAAAAAGTGCACCAGACCCAAATCTATTGGTAGGGCTAGAAACAAGTGATGACGCAGCTGTATACAAGGTTAGCGAGGACAGAGCCATCATAGAAACATTAGACTTCTTTACGCCAATAGTTGACGATCCATATACATTTGGTCAGATAGCGGCAGCAAACTCACTTTCAGACGTTTATGCCATGGGCGGAGAGCCAATACTTGCGATGAATATCTCATGCTTCCCAAATTGTTTATCGCCAAATATATTAAAATTAATATTAAAGGGCGGTTTTGACAAGGTTAAGGAGGCAGGCGCCTTGCTTATAGGCGGACACACTGTTCAAGACGACGAGCTTAAATACGGTATGAGCGTTACAGGTTTTGTTCATCCAGATAAAGTGCTTAGAAATACTGGCGTTAAAGATGGCGACGTGCTTATATTAACTAAGCCTCTTGGACTTGGTATAATAAATACAGCTGTCAAGGGCGGCATCTGCGATAAAGACTCCTTAGATGAGGCGGTTTTAGTTATGAAAACACTTAATAAGAAGGCAAAGGATGCCATGGATGGCCTTGATGTACACGCATGCACAGACATAACAGGTTTTGGACTTATGGGCCACGTATATGAAATGCTTAGAAATACTGATGTAACAGTAGAAATTTATACAGAAAAGCTTCTTGTGCTAAAAGGAGCACTTGATTATGCGATGATGGGCCTTGTTCCAGCAGGTGCTTATGACAATAGAGTTTTTGTTGGAGATAATTTTAGAATAGACGGTAAAATTAAAAGAGAGATGGAAGATCTTTTATTTGACCCACAAACTTCTGGAGGACTATTGATTTCACTATCAGAAGAGGACGCAAAGACATATATGGAAAGGATAAACCTTCCATTTGGTGTAAATATAGTTGCAAAGGCAAAAAAATTCGACGATAAATATATTTTAATTAAGTAGGTGTGATATGAATTTATTTAGAATGATCCCAGGCGTTGATCAAGTCATGGAAAATGAAGAGATCAAGAAGCTTTTCGAGCTTCACGACGCTGGACTTATTAACGATACTATAAGAAATATCTTAGACGAGATGAGAGATGACATTAAGAAAGGACTTGATGAGGACTCGCTTAGAGCTAGACTTAAAAATATTGATAAGACTGTTATAGAAAGACTTCAAGATGAACTTAATTATAGTCTTAGACCTGTGATAAATGCTACAGGTGTCATCATTCATACTAATCTTGGCAGATCAAAATTACCTAAAACAGCTCAAGAAAATATTATGAGGCTATTATCAAGCTACTCAAATCTTGAATATGACCTTGAAAAAGGCGAAAGAGGACTAAGATACTCTCATATTGAAGAAAAACTTAAAAAGATTACTGGAGCAGAGGCGGCACTCGTAGTAAATAACAATGCTGCAGCCGTTATGCTTGTACTTGATACGCTTAGCAAGAACAAAGAAGTAATCACTTCAAGAGGCGAACTTATCGAGATAGGTGGATCATTTAGAATACCTGACGTTTGCGAGAGAAGCTTAGCTACACTTAGAGAGGTCGGCACAACAAATAAGACTCATCTAAGAGATTATGAAAATGCTATAAATGAAGAGACTGGCGCGATTTTAAAAGTTCATACATCAAATTACAAAATTTTAGGCTTTACAGAAAGCGTTAGCGCGAGAGAACTTGCGACTATAAAAGGCGATTTACCTCTTATAGAAGACCTTGGCTCAGGTGTTTTGATAAATCTTGAGGATTATGGTCTTGATCATGAACCAACTGTTATGGAATCAGTTGCAAGTGGCGTAGATGTAGTTACTTTCAGCGGGGACAAGCTATTAGGCGGCCCACAAGCAGGCATTATTGTCGGCAAGGAAAAATACATCAGTCAAATTAAGAAAAATCAATTACTTAGAGCGCTTCGTGTAGATAAGATGACTATAGCAGCACTTGAAACAATACTAAACTATTATATTGACAAGAACAAAACATTTGAGATACCAACTATAAAGATGATAACAGAGTCTTATGAATCAATAGAGAAAAGAGCGGAAAAACTATTCTCAATGCTTGAAGGCGTGAATGGAGCTGAATTAAGTATAGTTGAAACAGCTTCAGAAGTAGGCGGTGGCTCACTTCCAAACCAATTTATTAAGTCAAAAGCAATTGAAATCGATCCAAAAAATATATCGGCTGCAAAGCTAGAAGAAAAACTTAGACACCTTGAAATACCAATAATTGTAAGGATATATAAAGACAAGTTGCTCCTTGATTTAAGGACTATTGACGAAGAAGAATACGAAATTATTGCAAATGAAATTAGAGGGATTTTAGGAGATTAATAGTGAAACATTTAATACTTGGAACTGCTGGTCACGTAGACCACGGGAAAACTTCTTTAATACGTGCGCTAACTGGCAGACAAACAGATAGGCTTAAGGAAGAACAAAAAAGAGGGATATCGATAGAGCTTGGCTTTACTTATTTTGATCTTGAAAAAGATTTAAGAGTAGGTATAGTCGATGTGCCGGGACATGAGAAATTTATCAGAAACATGGTTCAAGGCGTTAGTGGCATGGACCTTGTTATGCTTGTTATAGCAGCTGACGAGGGCATAATGCCTCAAACGATAGAGCACTTAAACATACTTAGGATGCTTGGCGTTGAACACGGCTTTGTTGCTTTAACCAAGACTGATTTAGTTGATGAAGAGTGGATAGAATTAGTTACTTCAGATATCAGAGACGCTTTGAAAGGCACTTTTCTTGAAAATTCTGAGATAGTTAGAGTATCTAACAAAACTTTAGAAGGCATAGATGATATTAAAAATATTTTAAGAAAGCATGCCGATAGCTTTGAAAAAGAGGAAAAGAACGATACACCAAGACTTCCTATAGACAGAGTTTTCGTTATATCAGGCTTTGGAACCATAGTTACAGGCACTCTTATGGATGGCAAGCTATCTCTACAAGATGAGATCGAGATATATCCAGAGAGAATCAAGACTAAGATTAGATCCATTCAGGTGCATCAAGAGCCACAAGATGTAGCTTATGATTCACAAAGATGTGCTCTAAACATTCCTGGCGTTAAAAAAGAAGATATACATAGGGGCAGCGTAATAAGCCTTCCTGATGCACTTAAGAACACTAATCTTATTGACGTAAAGATCGAGTGTATTAAGGATCAAGAAAGAGCTATTAAGAATGGCTCGAGAGTCTTCTTATATATAGGCACTGAAGAAATTCTTGCTAGAGTTGTACTTTTAGATAGAGATGTGCTTAATCCTGGCGAAGAAGGCTACGCTCAACTAATTCTTGAGAGCGAAACAGTTTGTAAGAGGATGGATAGATTTATACTAAGATTTTACTCACCAATGTCGACAATAGCTGGTGGCGTCATACTTGAAACTAATCCAAAGAAGAAAAAACGTTTCGATGAAGATGCTGTTGAAGAATTTAAAATAAATGAAAAGGGATCAGATACAGACGTTCTTAACAATCTTATCTACACAAGACAAGATGATTTCTTAAATAAAAAAGAAATTGCTAAATTATTAAGCAAATCAGAAGATTTAGTAGATAAGGAGCTAAATGACTTAGTTAATGAAGGTGCAATAAAAGTTTATGAGCTTAAAAATGGTCTTTATCCTATATCCTTAAGATATATACAAAATGTGAACGAAGAACTTATAGTTCATTTAAATAAGTACTATGAAAAATATCCACTTAGAAGAGGAATTTTTAAAGAAGAGATTAAGAATAGATTTTTCAAAAAACTTAATAACAATCAAAAGCTTTATGAATATGTTCTTGGACTTATACTCGATGAAGCAAGCCTAGAATTAAATGGTGAGCTAGTATCAATCAAAGGATACGCGCCAAGTTTATCGGATGAAGACAAAAAATCCATGGACATGGTTTTAAATATGATTGAAGAAGCAAAATATGATGGAATCACAAAAGAAGAAATTCAAGAAAAAATTAAGATTAATTCAGAATTTTTAAATGAAGCACTACAAGATTTACAAGCTAGCAAGAGCATATACAGGCTTCAAGATGACTATATAAGCTACAAATCCTTCTTAAATGCAAGAGAAGAGCTAATTAAGTTTTTAAATAATAATCAAGAGATAAGTTTAGCTGAGTTCAGAGACCTTATTTCGTCAAATAGAAAAATATCGCTTGCTTTGCTTGAAGATTTTGACAAAGCCAATTTAACTAAGAGGCTTGGCGATAAGAGAGTATTAAAAAGGTAGGAAAATATATGCAAAAGATTTTATTAATAGATAGTGATGAAACCTTCGTTCAGGGGCTCAAATACAGTCTAGAACAAGATGAGTATCTTATAGATACAGCATATAGCGCTGAAGAGGCACAAAAGCTTCTTAAGCCAAATGAGTACAATTTAATTATAATGGAGATAGACTTGCCAGACAAAAGCGGTTTAAACCTATGTCAAGACATTAGAAGAGACTCAAATGTCGGCATAATCATATCAACAAATAATAAGGAAGAGATTAAAAAGATACTTGCGCTTGAATATGGCGCAGATGATTTTTTAGTTAAGCCATATAATATTCTTGAGCTTAAAGCGAGGATGAAGTCCTTATTTAGAAGAGTTCAAGGTGCAAGCGATGATTCAAAGAACAGTATACTTGAGTTTAATCACTTTACTATAAACACCATTGGCAGAAAACTTTTCAAAGATGGCGTTGAAATTTCATTAACAGGTAAAGAATTTGATTTACTATATATACTTGCTTCGAATAAAGAAGTTGTTTTCTCAAGAAAAGACCTTTTAGAAAAGGTTTGGGGCTATCAATTCTATGGAGATGAAAGAACCGTTGATGTTCATGTCAGAAGACTTAGAAACAAGATAGAAGAAAGCAGCAAGAGACCAAAATTTTTAAAGACTAAATGGGGGGTAGGCTACTACTTCGTAGATTAATATATGGAAAAGAAAAAAACAAATAAATTTTTTAAGAATACTTTTATTCTTGTTATAGCAGGAATTTTAGTTAAGATTATAGGCGCTGTATATAGAATACCTATAACAAACATCATCATGGATACAGGGATTGGCTACTATCAAGCGGCTTATCCTGTGTATCAAATACTCTTAACAATATCAACAGCAGGTCTACCGATAGCGGTTGCAAAACTCGTTTCAGAAAATTATGCGCTAGGCAGGATAAAGGCAGCTCATAAAGTATTCAGAGAGTCGACAAAGCTAATGTTCATCTTGGGCATAGCGAGTGCGCTCTTCGTTTATGTGTTCAGTCACCAAATTGTTGGCTTTTTACAAAATGAAAACAGCTGGTACTCATTAGTTGCACTAATACCAGCCCTTGTATTTGCGCCACTTATGTCATCATTTAGAGGCTTTTATCAAGGTAAGGACAATATGGTGCCTACAGCCATCTCACAAGTTATTGAGCAGTTATTCAAGTTAATATTTGGGCTTATACTAACAAAGTATGCTCTTAGGATGTATGGCGTAGCCGTTGCAGCAGGCGCTGCACAATCAGGCGGTTCAATCGGAGCCATCTTTGGCTTTTTATTCTTGCTAATAGTATTTTTATTTAATTTTAAATCATATAAGGCAGAAGAAAAACTAGACCAAAGCGGCTTTGTCTATGGAGATAAAGAAGTAATAAGAAATATCTTATCAATCGCAGTACCTATCACCATAGGAGCATCAATCAATCCTCTTATGGATTTTATAGATACTAAACTTGTTTTTATGAGACTTACAGATATTGGCTACACTATGAGCCAAGCAAATGATATGTTTGGCTGGCTAAAGGGCATGGCGACAACACTTATTAACATGCCTCAAGCTATATCCATAGCTTTGTCAATGAGTATAGTGCCACTAGTTTCGGCATACATGGTTAAAAAAGACGACGAAAAAATGCATCAAACAATATTTACAGGACTTAAGTTCACTTGTCTTTTTGCATTTCCTTGTGCACTTGGATTTATTGCCTTAAGTAAGCCTATAATATCATTAATTTATTATAATAATTCACCAGAAGCAATCAATGGAACAGCAGAATTACTTAGTATTTTAGCGATTAGTCTAATCTTTCTATGCCTAATACAAATTCTAACAGCTATACTTCAAGCGGTTGGCAAACCTGAAAAGCCAGTTAAAAACCTTGTCATTGGATCTATTGTGAAGATAATTTTAACTTATATACTAACAGGAATCGCATTCTTCAATGTAAAGGGCGCGGCTATAAGTACAAATGCTGCATTTTTAGTGGCGATGATACTAAATTATATCGATTTGGAAAAAATACTTGATAAAAAATATAATTTATTGTTCTATGCATTAAAAGTTTTAGCCGTAAGCATATTTATGGCAATTTCTGTTAAGGTAGCTTATGAACTTTTAAGCATGAGATTTTCACTTTTAATATCAACATCGCTATCGATTTCATTAGGCATAATAGTTTATGGTGGTCTCGCACTTTTACTAAAATTGGTAAAAATTGAAGATTTTATATCAAAATAGCAAAAAAATCGCTATTTTTTCATAAAAAATTAAAAAAAATGCAAAAAAACCTTGATTTTTAGAGAAAATAGGTTATAATATAAGTATAGAAGAGCCACGAATGGCTTTTCAAGCACTTTTTAAAAGGAGGATTTATTATGAACAAATCTCAATTAGTTGCAGCTATGGCTGAAAAAACTGAAATGACAAAAAAAGACGTTGAAGCTTGTCTTAACGCTTTCACAGGTGTTGTTACTGAAACACTTAAGAGCGGTGAAAAGGTTCAATTAGTAGGCTTTGGTACTTTCGAAGTAAAGGACAGAAAAGCTAGAGAAGGAAGAAACCCTAGAGATCCTAAACAAAAAATAAAAATTCCTGCATCTAAAGCACCTGTTTTCAAAGCTGGTAAGACTTTAAAGGAAACTGTAAACACTAAAGGTAAAAAGAAAGCAAAATAGTCCCAAAAGGATATTTTCTTAAAACACAATAAGTAAAAAGTCAGGCTATGCCTGACTTTCTACGATGTACATAAGGGTGATTTCATGAGACTTGATAAGTTTTTAAAACTATCGAGAATTATTAAAAGAAGAACAGTAGCTAATGATGCTGCAAAAAGCGGCAAGATACTTATAAATTCAAAAGTAGCTAAACCAGGTGATGATTTAAAAGTTGGCGACATTATAACGACAACGTTTAATGAAGACCACAGAAGCTATGAAGTAGTATCCTTGCTTGAAAGTCCAAACAAGGATCAAGCTAAGCTGATGTATAAAGAGCTATGATTTGTAAGGAGTGATGATTATGAAGAAAAATAAAAAAGGTGGAATAACGGCATTTAAATTAGGAATTATATCTTTATTTTTAATTGTATCAATCCATTTTTATAATCAAATAGCAACTTACAATAAATTAGTGAAAGAAGATAAAGCAAAGCAAGAAGAGATTGCAGAACTTAAGGACGAAATATCAAACGTAAAGGTATTGCTTTCTAAGTCTAAAACTCAAGAATTTATTGAACTAATAGCTAGAGATGAATTAGGCATGATCAAGCCTAAAGAAATAAAAGTTGTTGACAAAGTCGACACAGATATATTTAAAGAAAACAAATAATAATTAAGGAGGATTTTGTTTTTTATGACGCTTTCAGTTGGAGACATCGTGAGTGGAAAAGTTGTTAATATAACTAATTTTGGAGCATTTATCGAGATAGAAGGTGGACAGAATGGTCTTGTGCATATCTCAGAGATATCAAATGATTACGTAGAAAATGTTTCAGATGTTTTAAAAAAGGGACAAGAGGTTAAAGCTAAAGTTTTGTCGAATGACAACGGAAAACTAAGTTTGTCAATTAAGCAAACTCTTCCAAAAAAGGAATTTGTTAAACAAAAAGATTTTAATAATAAAAAAGATTTTAATAATAAAAAAGATTTCTCAAAACCAAGAAGAGATTTTTCTAAGCCACAAGCAAGAAAAGCTTATACTTGGGAAGGAGAAAGGACAGAATCTCAAGATTTAAGCTTCGAAGATAAAATTTCAAGGTTTTTGAAAGAAAGCACTGAAAAGATGGATCAAATGAAGTTTAAAGAAAACAGAAGAAGCAGTTATCATTCAAAAAAAGGTGACTATAGAAATTAATTGCTTCTGAGTCTAATAAGTATTTAGCAAGGTTGAACAATTGTTCAGCCTTTAATTTTCTTTATATTTTATCTATGGTAGAGGTTAGTATGAATAGTATAGAAAAATTTAGAAATTTCATCAAAGAAAATAATTTAATAAATAAATCAGATACCATAGTCAGCGCTGTATCTGGTGGCTCTGACTCTGTTTTTATGCTTGAAATGCTTCTTAGTATTAAAGAAGAATATAACCTTCACATTATAGTTTGTCACGTTAACCATGGTCTTAGAGGAGCAGAGGCACAAAGAGATGAAGATTTTGTAAAAAATCTTTCTGAAAAACATGGTCTTATATATGAAGTAGAGCACATTGACATGATGAGCTATGCCAAGGAGCACTCATTAACTTGTGAAGAAGCAGGCAGAAAGCTAAGATATATATTCTTTGAAGAGCTTAAAAATAAATACAAGGCAAATTCAGTTGCCATAGCTCACAATGAAAACGATGTAGCAGAGACCATGATGCTAAATATATTTAGAGGCACAGGACTTGACGGACTTGAATCAATTCCACTAAGAAGAGATTTTTACATAAGACCAATACTTTGCTTTGAAAAATCAGAAATTCTTGAATATTTAAAAGAAAATAATATTAATTACGTTGATGACTCGACTAATTTCACCAACGATTACAAGAGAAATCTTATTCGTAACGAGATGATACCATTTATTGAAAAGAATTTTAATGAGAATGTAATTGCGTCTATGGCTAGACTTGCAGCCATCTCTAAAGAGAACAATGAATATATTGAGATTATTATAAATGATAAGTATAAAAGCATTGTCAAGGCGGGTAGCATTGACAGGGATGGTTTTAATAAGCTTCATCACTACGAAAAAACTATTATTTTAAGAAAATTTTTAAAAGAAAATTTAAAATATTTAAATAATATTAGTAAAGAAAATATTGAAGAGATGATCAATTTAATTTTGCTCGATTCGGGTAAAAAGTATGACATAGATAATAAACATTATCTTGTAAATGATTTTGATAAAACCACATTCAAAGTGCTTGATAAGAATGAGTTTTCAGAAGAAATATCGCTTGACTTTAAATTAGATAAAGTATACAATATTTATGGAAGAAAATTTAAATTTGTCTTAAGTGATAAAATTCTTAGCAAAAAATATCTCGACTATGATTTATTAAAGGGAAAGCTTAGTCTTAGAAATAGAAGAAGTGGCGACAGATTCAACCCCTTCGGCATGAGTGGCTCAAAAAAGATTAAGGACTACTTTATTGATAAAAAAATTTCTTCAGATGAAAGAGCTAAAATTTTATTTTTGACAAATGATGAGGACATAGCTTGTGTTATTGGCTACGACATAGCTAATAAATACAGAGCAAACATAAAAACAAAGAACTATCTTAACATTATAATGGAGGATAATTATGGCTTATAGAATTAAAGAAATTATGTTCACTGAAGAACAGATTCAAGAAAAAGTTTTAGAACTAGCAAAACAATTAACAGAGGATTATAAAGGAAAGAGCCCAATCTTTGTTGGGATATTAAAAGGATCCTTTGTGTTTATGGCTGACCTTATTAAAAATGTTGACAATCACGAGCTTAGAGTTGATTTCATGAGAGCATCAAGCTATGGAAACAAAACTAAATCCGATGGCAAGGTCAATATCAAGTTAGATATGGAGTTTGATCCAAAAGGTGAGGATGTACTTATCATTGAAGATATCATCGATTCAGGCTACACTCTTAAGTGTCTTCACGAGTACCTTTTAAACAAGGGAGCAAAATCAGTTAAGATAGTTACACTGCTTAATAAGAGTGAAAGAAGAGTTGTAGATATAAAGGTTGATTACGTTGGTTTCGAAATACCAGATAAGTTTATCATCGGCTACGGACTTGATTTTAACGAGCACTTAAGAAATTTACCATACATAGGAGTTTTAGATGAAACTTGTTTAGGTGAGGAGGAATAATTTGAAAAGATCTTCAATTAGAAATATAATTGTTTATGCATTTATATTGATACTTGTCTTTTTCTCTTTGAGATTTTTCTCGGGAAGTTTTTTCTCGGAGGATAGAGCCAATGTCAATACTTTCATAAACGATATTAAAGATGGAAAAGTAAAGAGAATTAGCCAAGAAGGCTATGGATTTAAATATACAAAAAATGACGGTAAAAGTGATTATGTTGAGGTAGATCCAAATGTTTGGCAGTCTATATATGATGATTATGTTAAAGATAGAGTTATAGCAAACAAGCTTCAATACGATGTGAGCATGCCTAAGGATAACTCCATGATGATAAATATACTTATGATGGCAGGATCTATGCTATTCTTTATGTTTATCATGCGTGCGTTAATTGCACCGAGAGGACAAGATGGAACAAGTCCACAAAATTTTGGTAGATCTAGAGCGAGAGAATCAAAAACTGTCAATGGTAAAGTCATTAAATTTGCAGATGTTGCAGGACTTGTCGAAGAAAAAGAAGAATTATTTGAAATAGTTGACTTCTTAAAAAATCCTATGAAATATATCAAGCTTGGCGCAAGAATACCAAAGGGCGTTTTGCTAGTTGGTGAGCCAGGTACAGGTAAAACATATCTATCAAAGGCAGTTGCTGGCGAAGCAGGAGTACCTTTCTATACTATATCCGGTTCAGACTTTGTAGAAATGTTTGTCGGCGTTGGTGCTTCAAGAGTTAGAGACCTTTTCCAAACAGCAAAGAAGAATGCACCTTGCATTGTGTTTATAGATGAGATTGATGCAGTTGGTAGACAAAGAGGCGCAGGCCTTGGCGGCGGCAACGATGAAAGAGAGCAAACACTTAATCAATTACTTGTAGAGATGGACGGTTTCACTCAAAATGAAGGCATTATCGTTATGGCGGCAACCAATAGACCAGATATACTTGATAAGGCTTTATTAAGACCAGGTAGATTCGATAGAAATATATATGTTTCGCTTCCTGATGTTAAGGCTAGAGAGGCAATACTTGAAGTTCATGCAAAGAATAAAAAGCTTGATGAAGATGTTGACTTAGAAAATATTGCTAAGAAAACAGTAGGATTCTCACCAGCTGACCTTGAAAATCTTCTTAATGAAGCAGCACTATTAACAGCTAGAGAAAATCTTGACAAGATACCTATGAGACTTGTTCAAGAAGCGTCAATCAAGGTAGTTGCTGGACCAGAAAAGAAATCACAAACTGTTATAGAAAAAGAAAGAAAGATAGTTGCTTATCATGAAGCAGGTCACGCTATAGTTAGTCACTACACAGATGAATTATATCCAGTCAATATGATAACTATAGTTCCAAGAGGAAGAGCGGGCGGCTTCACAGAATATCTTCCAAAAGAAGATTTTAATTACACAACTAAGTCCATGATGGAGAATATGCTTAAATCACTACTTGGCGGTAGGATAGCTGAAGAGATTATATTTAAAGATATATCTACAGGCGCATCAAACGACATTGAAAGAGCAACAGATATTGCGAAAAACATGGTTACTGTCTACGGTATGAGCGATAAGCTTGGACCAGTTTGCTATGACAATGAAGGCGAAAACGTTTTCATAGGCAGGGACTACGGAAGAACAAAAGTTTATTCAGAAGAAGTTCAATACGCTATAGACCAAGAGATTAAAGACTTTATCTTGAAAGCAAAAGAAGAAGCAACTCAAATACTTTTAGAGCATAAGGATAAACTTGAAAAATTAGCACAAACACTTCTTGAAAAAGAAACAATCAATAGAAAAGAATTCTTAGAAGTTCTTGGAGAAAATCAATAAGATTATTAAGCGGCTATAAATTTAGTCGCTTTTCTTATGCAAAAAATAAATTATATTATCATGATGAGACAAAATTATTACGGCAACAAAAATAATTTACAATAAAAATTACAATAAACTTGAAAAAAACTTTCTAAAATGATATAATAACTATTGTAATAGTTTACTATAAAGGAGTGATTTTATGTTTTTAGCAAGTTTTATTTCGCCTGAAAACACTTGGGCTCTTTGGTCAGTTCTAGCATGTTCAGCTGCTTTAGCAATATTCCTAGAACAAAAATACAAATGGGCTAACAAAGTAACAGGCTGTATCTTAGCGTTAACTATCACTATGATACTTTCAAACGTTAACTTTATTCCAGCAGATGCACCAGTTTATAATGCTGTTTGGGACTATGTAGTACCTCTAGCAGTACCAATGCTATTATTCAAAGCTAATATTAAGAAAATTGCTAAGGAATCAGGAAGAGTATTTATTATTTATCTATTAAGTTCAGTAGGAACAATACTTGGTTCTTTCGCAGCATTCTATATCTTAAGAGGCGCTATAAATGACCTTGGTAGAATTATCCCTATGTTCACAGGAACATACACAGGCGGAAGCGTTAACTTCGTAGCTATGGCTGACAACTATGCAGTTGATCAATCAGTTACAAGCGCCGCTCTAGTTGCAGATAACTTATTAATGGCTATCTACTTCTTCGTTTTAATAGCTTTACCAGGAATTTCATTCATCAAAAAAGCTTACAAGCATCCATACATTGATGAACTTGAAAAGAACGCAGATCTTAAAGACAGCAGCAAGACTATGGCAGCTCAATATTGGGGAGCAAAGAATATATCATTACTTGATATAGCAACAGTAGTTGCAAGTGCCTTCCTAATCGTTACAGTATCTGATCTTATTGCTTCATTCTTAGGATCAGTTATACCAACAGGCAACTTTGTAATGCAATTATTCAATGGATTACTTGGTAACAAGTATCTAATCATGACAACTATCACTATGATACTTGCATCAGTATTTAGCTCTTTCTTCGAAAAGATTAACGGTAGCCAAGAAATCGGTACTTTCTTAATTTATCTATTCTTCGCAGTAATCGGCGCACCAGCATCATTAAAGTTAATAATCGAACAATCTCCACTATTATTATTACTAGCAGCAATCATAGTATTCACAAACTTAATCGTATCACTTATATTTGGAAAGATTTTCAAATTCTCTATCGAAGAAATCATTATTTCTTCAAACGCAAACGTTGGTGGACCTACAACAGCAGCAGCTATGGCTGTATCTAAGGGCTGGCAAGCACTTATTGTTCCAGCACTATTAGTTGGTACACTTGGATACGTTCTAGGCAATTGGTACGGTATTTTAGTAGGTACAATACTTCAATAATTTTATTAATTAGTAAACTATAATTATTACAGGGTAAGCAGTCAGAAATGGCTGCTTATTTTTTAATCATTGCAATGGATTTGTCTTTGTGCTATAATATTTAGCGTAAATCAAACGGTATCCTTAGTGAACCGGAATGGAGGTAATTTAATGAACATGAGCAAGAACTCAAAAAGAGTCGCGTACGCAGCTATTTATATAGCTATAGTACTACTATTTGCATTTACGCCCATAGGTTTTGTTCCTGTAGGTTTAACAAATGCAACAACACTACATATACCAGTTATTTTGGCGGGCATACTAGAAGGTCCACTTATTGGGGCCATAGTCGGTTTTGTCTTTGGCATAACAAGCATAATCAATGCTATAATCAAGCCAAATCCTATATCACTAGTATTTTTAAATCCAATTATAGCTGTTGTGCCAAGAATTTTGATAGGCTTAGTATCTGGTCTTGTATTTAAATTTATGAACAAAAGAGATGAAAAAACAAATAAGGCAATCACTTTAACAGTATTTGCACTAATTTTTATCTATTATTTAAGATGGGTCATCCTTTTCATCGCAAGTCCGGAGATTAAAGTCATAAACAAGCTAGTTAACGTAGGATTTTTATTAATTACGCTAATGATACTCATCTTTATCATTAAAGGCTCAAAAAAGTATAGACTTGATCTAGTAGTGCCAGCATTTATTGGGACACTTGCAAACACTGGACTTGTCTTATCATTTATGTATTTAATTTATGGAAGCTTCATTGAAGGAGCGCTTGGACTTGAAGCAGGCGCTGCAAAGGGCTATATACTCGCAATTGCGACAACAAACGCAATACCTGAGCTCATCATAGCGATTGTGGCTGTGACAGTAATCGCTTCAAGAGTATTATCAATTGAGAGGAGATAATTATGCTATTAGCAATGGATGTCGGCAATACTAACATAGTTTTAGGCTTGTTCGACGATAATAATATGATAGAAAGCTTTAGACTATCCACAGATAAGGATAAAACTTTGGATGAATATGGCATTATTTTTCATGATTTTTTGAATTTTGCAAAAGTTGATGCAAAAGAAGTGAATGCAGCCATCATCTCATCGGTTGTACCTCCTGTGACAGGACCACTTATTGATTCAATTAAAAAATATTTTAATGTTAATGCTGAACTTGTTGGCAAAAATCTTAAAACTAAGATCAACATTGTTATGGATAATCCAAAGGAGGTTGGCTCAGATAACATAGTAAACTCAGTTGCTGTTAGAGCCATCACAAATAAACCAGCTATAGTCATAGACCTAGGCACAGCAAATACTTATCACTACTTAAATGAAAAAGGTGACTACCTTGGAGGCATCATCACACCAGGCTTTAAGATATCGATGGATGCTCTATCTGAGAGAACATCAAAGCTTCCGCGCGTTGAGCTTGAAATGCCTGAGCACGTTCTTGGCAAAAATACTGTTGAGAGCATTAAAAGCGGTATTATGAACTCAAAAATCGGTGAGATGGACTACATCATAAAAAAGATTTTGGAAGAGATCGGAAAAACTAAGGAGGAGCTTCTAATAGTTGCAACTGGTGGACTTTCAGAAAAAGTTGCCAAATACAGCGAATATGTTAATTTAATCGAGCCAAATCTAACTCTTCTAGGTCTTTACGAAATATATAAGATGAATCATGCTTAAAATATCGAATTTTGAGATAAAAAATTCATTAGTCTTGGCGCCGATGGCAGGCTTCACTGACTATGCATTTAGGCACATAGCTTGTGAACTTGGCGCTGGCATGACAGTCTCTGAGATGGTTAATGTCAAAGGCCTTGTTCATGATGACAAAAAAACTTTGGATCTAACTAAAAGAATAAAAGATGAAGCCATCTACGCAGTACAAATTTTTGGAAGCAATGAAGATGATTACAAAAGAGCGATAGAGGAGCACCTAAACGCTATGGACATAGATATCATAGACATCAACATGGGCTGCCCTATGCCAAAAATTACGAAAAATGGCGATGGCAGTGCGCTTTTAAAAGATACAGAAAAAGTATATAAGGTAGTCAAAGCTGCGAAAAGCGCTTCAGCTAAGCCAATTACCGTAAAAATACGTATTGGCTGGGACGATGATAACTTAAATGGCGTAGACAATGCTAAGGCGATAGAAGAGGCAGGAGCAGACGCAATCACTGTTCATGGAAGGACTAGAGAAGCCTTCTACACAGGAAGCGCCAATTGGGACTACATCAAAAAGATTGTAGATGCAGTTGATATACCAGTCATTGCCAACGGCGATGTGGCGAGTCTTGATGATTACAATAGGATACTTGAAGTGACAGGTGCAAGTGGAGTTGCCATAGGCAGAGGAGCGCTTGCAAATCCATTCTTATTTAAAGAGATAGCTAGCTACTTAAAAGGCGAGGAATATATTTCTAAAGATTATCAAAAAATTGACATAGCTATAAGGCACATGGACCTAGATTTGGAGTTATATCCTAAGGAGCTATTAAAAAACAATATGAAAAAGCAGCTCTTACAGTACATCAAGGGCCTAAGAAACGCAGCGAAAGTGAAGAACGCCATTTGCGAGAGCAAAGACTTTGATGAAATATATGAAATTTTATTAAAGTATAGAGAATATTTAAAAAATAATATTGAGTACTAATATATGCCAAGAGAAATCTTGGCTTTTCTCTTGCAATTATTTTTCATTTCTTATATAATAGAATAAAGTAAATGAAGAGAGGTAATTTTATGAAGAAGAAAATTATGAGTATAGCCCTAGCTGGCATGCTTTTATTAAGTCAAGTGAATCTACTTGCAAAGACTGAGGTAAAACAAGTTAAGCTTAGAAATAGAAGCTGCAATGTAATTACTGTTACTGCTGATGATACTACTGCTTTTAAGGTAGTTAAGCCAAATATGAAGCAAGTTGGTGTTACAAATTTTAAAAATTTTATCGCTTCATATAAGCCAAGAGCAGCGATAAACGCAAATTATTTCGAAGCGTACAAGGGCGGTTTTTACCCTTATGGCACGCAAATGACTGAGGGCAAAATGATAAACATGTCAGGTAATCACGCGAGCCTACTTGTTTTTGATAAAAATAAATTCAAGATAGTGCAAGGTTTTCTTCGTTACAACGGTTTTCTTGATGGACAAAGAGAAAATGACTGGATAAATAAAAAAGCAAACACTTTTGAAATCTGGAATGTCAATGGCAATCTAACAAGTGAAAAGACTGCTTATGTATACAATTCATACAGAAACGCTCCTACTAAGTTTGGCGGTGGAACTGTTATAGAAGTTGTTGATAATAAAGTAAGTAAAGTATATAAATCATCTGAAAACATGGTTTTGCCAAAGAATGGCTACATAATTTACTATGGTAAAGAAGCCTGTGACGATAAATACATTAATGATAGATTCCAAGAGGGAAGAACAGTTGAACTTGAATTAGTTTTGTCAAAGAAAACTAACGATGGCTTCGTGACTGAAACTGAGTTTGATTACAATGGAGAAAAAATTCCATATACAAAGGTAAGTGAGATAATATCAGCTGGACCACTCTTAATAGAAAACTCTAAGAGCGTGTACGAAACTTATGTTAAAGGCATGGAAGCGAAGATGACAACTGGCGCAGGCGCAAGAACCTTGATAGGCATCAATAAATCAAATCAATTAGTCATGGTAACTACTTCGGGAACTATGGCGCAAGTCACAGGTATAATGCAAGACCTTGGCTGCACAGATGCATTTAACCTTGATGGCGGTGCATCAAGCGCTATGTATGCGAACGGCAAGTACTTTAGAAATGCAGGTAGAGCGCTTAACACAGTATTTTTAGTACAAGATGTAAAGCCAGCTAAATAATTAAAGAAAAATAATTTATAAAAATACGGCGATGGCTTAGTCCATCGCCTTTACTATGCAAAAAAAGAGTGGGCGTTAATTTGCTCACTCTTTTCTGTTTTATATTTAATTTTGTCTCATCGCTTCAAGTGCACTTAGCTTAGTTGCCTTCTTAGCAGGGAAGTAACCAGATACTATACCTATAAGTGCTGAAAAAACAAGGGACGCTAGTGCAAGCCATACGGGTATGATTGACATCTTTAACTGAGATGGATCAAAGTCTGGTGAGAAGCCGCCGCCGGACATGCTTCCTGCAAAGCCATATTTCACGCCCAAGTAGTTAATTAGGGCGCTTATCGCGTAGCTGAGGACTATACCCGCGAGGCCACCAAGCAGACCTATAAAGGCTGATTCAGTAAGGAACATCATCTTTATGTCTGAGACGCTCGCACCTATAACCTTCATTACACCAATCTCTTTTGTTCTTTCATATATACTCATGACCATGGTATTTGAGATACCGATGGCTGCGACTAGTAATGATACGGCACCGATACCGCCAAGTATTAGTCTTTGTGTTTTAGATGAGTTATTGATTTCGACCAAAACGTCATTTAAAGAATGTGGTTTAAGTCCCATAGCTTCGATTTGCTCTTGAACAATTTGAACGTTGTCAACGTTATCTACTTTAACTTTAATGTTATTATATTTATTGTCTTTATCATCACGTCTGCCATACATAGATCCGCCAAACATATTTTGATTGGCGCCAGATTGTAATTTTTTAGCATCTTTTTTAATTTTTCTTAAATATTCTATAGGCATAACGATGTAATAATTATTCTCGTAATCATCGTCTCTAAATACACCGACCGCTTCGATGGGATACTTTACATTTGGCTTATTAGGCTCAGTACTTTGACCATCTGGATCGTAGCTAGTGCCTGTATCTAAAGTAAGAAACATCTTAGTTGTAAGTGGATCTCTTTCTTCGTCCTTTGAAGGACCGTTCATACGAGGCCTTTGCGGATTGCTTAGCCATCTAAGA
This sequence comes from Fenollaria massiliensis, assembly GCF_000312505.2. Classification (GTDB taxonomy): domain Bacteria; phylum Bacillota; class Clostridia; order Tissierellales; family Peptoniphilaceae; genus Fenollaria; species Fenollaria massiliensis. The sequence continues at coordinate 37,791 of NZ_HG326227.1, forward strand.
ACGTCTCTACCCATGACAACTTTGTTCATATCGCCTTCTTGAAGAAGTCTGCCACTATCAAGCTTTATATCAAATTTAGCATATTCAGCAGGGTCTACACCGACTAATGTGGCATATCCTTGTAAATTTTTTACATTTATCCTAGCATCAAATTGTTCAGTTGCTAAAACCGCATCAACATGAGGAATTTTTTTAAGCTGTTCAACAGTGGCATCATCAAGCTTACCGACCTTATTAGTCTTTGGTTTCTTCTCACCATCTTCCTCATCCATACCTCCATATCTATTGGCAGGGTAGATGTCAATTTGAGTAAGTGAGCCCGCTGATGCAAGCTGCTTCTTAGTCGAATCCGTCATACCAAAGCCTAAGGATATCATCATGATGATGGATATAGAACCAATAACTACACCTAATACTGTTAAGAAGGTTCTTAATTTACGTCTATTAAGATTTCTCAAACTCATCAATATTAGATCTTTAGTCTTCATCTATCTTCAAATCCTTTTCTTTCTTTTTGTTTTTAAGCTTTTTAAATACTACGAAGCCTATAGCGCCTAAGATTACTAAAGCTACTGGAATATAGAATAGTGGCTTCTTGTACCATGGAGTATCTCCCATAGCTCCATCTGGAAGTGGCATACCATCTGGTCCAGCGTTAGGATCCATTGGCGGAGCTTCTTCAACAGTTATATTGATATCTTCTTCTTTTTCTTTTACTTCACCAGTTGAGTCCTCATAAGTAAATTTAAGCTTACCCTTTATTTCACCTGGTTCATTTGGCATGATTGAGCCTTCATAAACGTCTTGTCCACCAGAGTTAAAGTTACCGATATAGTATGTGCCATTGTTAACAGTAGCATTATCAGCAGTTAGAGTTACTTTGAAGTTATATAGAGTAACCTTACCTGTATTGTAGAAGTTTGCAGTGATTGGAATACTATCTCCAACCATGGCGTTTGTTTGATAATTTATTGGGTCTATATCAAGTTTTGATTCTTGATAAACTGGTACGCCGATATTTTCACTTGATTTGTACTCGTTATTTTCATCATCTTCATATTCAAAGTTAGCAGTGATATTGTAAGTTTTAGCTGTTGCATCTGGAACGACAAACATTTTGATAGTTTTTTCAACTTTGCCGCTCGGAGCGATTCTACCGATATAGAATGTATTTGAACTATCAACAGGAGTGAATACTGATGAGCCAGCTGTGTTTGAGTCGCTTTTACTTGTGTCTTGACTTGTTAGATCTATCTTAATATTCTTAACAGCTTTTTTAGCGTTTGTATTGTAGAATGATAGATTCATTTCAAATTCGTTTCCAGCAAGTGGAAGCTTTGGCTCAAATTCGTATCTGTCAATGATAAGCTTAGGTGTTGACTTCTTTGCATCCTTGCCATCTCCAGCATTGTCTGGATTATTTAAGAAAACGCCAACGATTTGTTCAACTGTTTTTGGTTCTTTGCCTTCAGTAAAATCATCAAGATATTCTATCTTAATATTGATTGGATAGTTTTTAGTCGAGCCGCCCTTTGTTGTAAAGAACTTGTAACTAACTGTTTCTTCTTCGCCAGGAGCTAAATCTCTAACAAGTATGTCTGATACTGTTCTTGATACAACACCTGATGGGTCGTCGCTCTTAGCGCTTGCTCTGATCCTCTTAGCAACGGATTGACCTTGGTTTCTGATTTTAAAGCTTACATCGAATGTTTTGTTTACACCAAGTGTTGCTGAAGGGAATTTTAAGTCTTGTATAATTAATTGTGAGTCTTGTGAAGCGTCTCCGCCGATGTTGATAAAGGCAGTTGTTTCTTCTTTTATTGGCTCTTTATTGAATTCACTTTCATAGCTTAGATCAGTTTTTATTTCATAAGAACCAAATTTAGCAGTTTTTGCCACATTCATCTCATAATATAAATATATTTTTTTACCTGCCTCAATAGCTTTAACTTTTTGAGTAGTAGTGCCGCCTCTAACTGATAAGCCAGCTGCAGCAAGACCAGATATGTTTAATTCAACGTTTTTAGCTAAAACATCTGAAATATTTTCAATTTCATAACCAAAGGCTACATAAGAGCCAGGTACAACGTTTGCTTCTGGAAGAACGTCAACTCTATTAATCTTTAGTTGAGCCTTGTTTTTACTGCCTCCGTTAACTCTTACATAAGCTTCACCAGATACTTTTACGATTTCACCATCTATTCTTGTTTTTCCTGTAACAGAAATTTTATAAGTGCCTGCTTCAGCGCTTTGAGGTATTCTAACTCTTACTTCAACTTCGCGTCCACCAAAGGCATTTACAATATAGCAGTTGCTAGGACTATCGCTCGTAGCTTTAATACCATAAAAACTTAGTCCATAGAAATATCTATCTGCTTCAAAAATTACTGATGTGTCATCGCCTGGTTTTAATTCACTTGTTGAATTACTAATTAGATCAATTTCATCAATTTTTTCCTTTGGTCTTTCTTGTGGTTTTTTATATTCACCATCAACTCTTATATTTGTCTCGCCATATGCACTTTTATTTCCAATTTTACCTCTAACTGTCAATTTGTAAGTGCCTTGTTCTGCATTTGATGTGATTTTAACTTTAACTGTGATAATATTATTGCTAGATGCAGTTGAAATAACATAACAATTGTTAAGACTGTTTGTATCAGCAGTTACATTAGTAATTGTATCATTACTATTTGAAGATTTAAAATTATAAGTAACTGTATTGCCACGTTGTACTGGACTAGCTGGATCAGCTTGTAAAATTTCTTCTTCAATAATTGGTTTAGTTGTTTCCTCTGCATACATATTTACACTCAAGGTGCTTATCATCATTATAGCAATTAATAAAATGCTAAATATCTTCTTCACTTAATTGTGCCTCCTTTTTATCTGTGTTCATCTCGTCCTTCTCAATCAGTCCGTCACGCACGTGAACTATCCTGTCTGAGTAGACTGCTGTTTCTAAGTCATGAGTTACTATGATAAGCGTTTGCTTGTCTTTTTTTGTCATAGTAGTCATTAGTTCCATAATCTCGACACTAGTCTTAGTATCAAGGTTACCTGTTGGTTCGTCTGCAAAGACTATCTTCGGTTTGTTTACAAAAGCTCTAGCTATACTTACTCTTTGCTGCTGACCACCACTCATCTCGCTTGGTTTGTGCTTCATTCTATCCTTTAGGCCTACCTTTTCAAGTAGATAAGCACTACGCTCATCTCTTTCTTTTTTAGAAATGCCTTTAAATATTAAACCTAAACCTACATTTTCAAGTGCAGTTAGGGTAGGGATGAGGTTATACGACTGAAACACAAAACCAACATTTAGCTGCCTAAACTTAGTTAGGTCATCCTCATTAAGATTCTCAATGTGTATGCCGCCGACAATTATCTCTCCCGAGCTTGGCTTTTCAAGTCCAGCCATCATATTTAAAAGAGTAGATTTACCTGAACCAGATGGTCCAACAATGCATATCGCTTGCTCCTTATATAGAGTGAGGTCTATGCCTTTAAGTACAAGAAGACTTTCTTTACCGATCTTAAATGCTTTTTTTAATTTTTTTAGTTCGATAATTTCTTGCATGTTTCCTCCTTTATTATATATCTTGATTATAACATAAAGGACGTATTAAATATATACAAAAGTGTTAAAACAATGAAAATTTTTAAAAAAAGTCTTGCATTTTAAATTAATTTATGTTATATTATTATTAACATATAAATACATGTTTATGTGTTCATATTTATATATGAATGCAAAATAAAAAAATTATAAAAATATATAGGAGGCGGCCATGGAAAAATTAATTTTAAATGGACTTACTTGTGCCAATTGCGCACAAAAGATAGAAAGCTTTGCAAATGAGCATGAATCAGTTGAAAGTGCTAGCTTGGATTTTATCAATTCGATTTTATCGATTGAAATTAAAGAAGGATCTGACGCTGAAGGCGCTTTAAGAGATATTACAAAATATGTTAATGACTTAGAGCCAGACGTTTTAGTTACACGCGGTGAAGCCGAGAGCGAAGAAGAAGAGGAAGAAGGCTTTTCAAAAATATTTTTAATAAGGATAGCTTTATCACTTCTAGGACTAGCTGCATATTTATTCATTGACAGTCCATATAAGATGGTCTTTTTTGGACTAGCATACATTGTTATTTCATACGATATAATCATACATGGACTTAAAGGCGTTTTTCGCGGTATACTTGCTGAAGAATTTTTAATGACAGTCGCAACAGTCGGCGCCATAATTATAGGTGAGTATCTAGAAGCAGTTTTAGTAGCACTTTTATATCAAATTGGTGAAATCATTAGTGACATCGCAGTTGACAAATCAAGAGATAAAATTAAAGAGCTTATAGTTAAGTCACCAGTTTTTGCTACTGTTTTAAATAATGGCAAAGAAATTCAAAGCGAACCATCTGAAGTAGCTGTTGGCTCTAAGATAATAGTTCGTGAAGGCGAGTCCATCGCCATAGACGGCATAGTTATTGAAGGAAGCGCAAAAGTTGATAACGCTCACATAAGCGGTGAGTCAGAACCAGTTTATGTAGATGTCAATAATGAGGTTTATTCAGGTGCCATAGTTAAGGAAGGATACTTAATTATAGAAACTACTAAACTTGCTAAGAACTCGACAGCGGCTAGAATACAAGATCTTGTTAGAAGCTCACAAAGCGATAAAGCTAATCTTGAGACAGGCGTTTCAAAATTTGCAAGAGTTTATACACCAATTGTTGTTTTCATCGCAGCGCTTATTGCACTTGTAGCACCAGTACTAAAAATAATGCCGCTTAAGGAAGCTCTTCACACATGCTTTGCATTTTTAATAGTATCTTGTCCATGCGCAATCATCATTTCGGTGCCACTAGCATATTTCTCTGGTATAGGCAAGATGAGCAAAAACGGTATTCTTTTTAAAGGAACAAAATTCTTAGATCAATTTAGAAATATAAAAACATTTTGCTTTGATAAGACTGGTACATTAACTAGCGGTAAATTTAGACTAGTTAGCGTAGAAGCCTTTGACATAGATGAAGGAAAGGCACTTCACTTAGCAAGACTTGCCGAATATCACTCAAAGCACCCTATATCAAGAGCTATACTTGATAGTAGAGAGGATATTGATAAAGATGAGATAATTTCTTACACAAGCCTTAAGAATGGCGTGGAGGCTGAAACAAAATTTGGCAGCGTAAAAGTTATTACAAGTGAAAAGGAAAGTGAATACAAAGTTCTTGACACTTATCTTGACGATAAACTTATAGCGCATCTTTATATAGAAGACGAAATAAAAGAAGAGACAAAGAGATTAGTTAATGAGCTTAAAGAAAGAAATGTTAAACCTGTTATGCTTACAGGCGATACTAAGATATATGCTGAGAAAGTTGCTCGCGATTTAGGCATAGACTCATTCGAGGCAGAATTACTTCCTAAGGATAAAATAAAGTTTTTTGAAAAAGAACAAGGTAAAGATGGCCTCGTAGCCTTTGTTGGTGACGGCATCAATGACTCGCCAGTTATTAAGAGAGCGGATATTGGTCTAAGCATGGGAGCACTTGGTTCAGATGCAGCCATCGAAGCGTCTGATATAGTTATCATGGATGATAGAATTGAAAAGATAGTAAATATTTTCGATACATCACACTTTGTTAACAAAATTATTTTAGAAAATTTAATTTTCACAGGATTTGTTAAGGCGGCCATCATCATTTTATCTTTATTCATACAATTACCTCTATGGTTAGCGGTTTTTGGCGATGTTGGCGTAACACTTATATCAGTTATAAACACACTAAGAATTAGATAATTTAATAAAATATTTAAGAAGTTCACAGTTAAGAGAAAATTCTCTATATGACTGTGAACTTCTTGACATATTGGCGTAAAATATATATAATAATAGAATAGACTTAAAAGGAGTGTTATATGATTTATTTAAAGACAAAGGATCAAATTAATAAAATGATTGATGCAGGCAAGATACTTATCAGCGTGCATCACGCCTTGAGAGACAAGGTTAAAGAGGGCGTAACAACTATGGAGTTAAACGATTTTGTTGATAATTTCATAGTAAGTCAAGGCGCTTATCCAGAGCAAAAAGGATACGAAGGTTTTCCTTATGCTATATGCGCATCAGTTAATGATGAGATATGCCACGGTTTTCCAAGCAAGGACGTAATTCTTAAGAATGGCGACATCATTTCCATCGATATGGTTGTTAATTACAAAGGATGGATGGCTGATTCATGTTGGTCATATCCAGTAGGAAAACTTTCTGAAGAGGATCAAAAACTTTTTGATCACACAAGAGAGGCAATGTACAAAGCCATCAGCATAGTTGATGAAAACGTTAGGATAGGCGAGATTGGTAAGTGCATCGAAGCTTTTACTAAACCAAAGGGATATTCAATAGTAAAAGAATTTATTGGTCACGGTATTGGTAAGAACATGCATGAGGACCCACAAGTTTTTCATTACGACGCTGGCATAAAAGGGCCAAGAATAGTTAAGGGTATGGCATTTACGATTGAGCCAATGATTTGCATGGGCTCAGCAGCTATGAAACTTGACAAGAACGGTTGGACTGCTAGAACAAAAGATGGTAGCAAATGTGTTCAATTCGAGCATACTTTAGCTTTAACTGACAACGGAGTAATAATTACGACTGATCAAGGAGATGTTTAGATGAGAGATACGAGAGACTTAACACAAGGAGAAATATCACCAATACTATTTAAGCTTGCAATTCCTTTGATGGGTACCTCGCTCTTGCAAATGTCATATCAAATCACAGACATGTTCTGGCTTGGCAAAGTTGGTACACAGGCGGTTGCGGCCGTCGGCATAGTCGGTCAATACCTTTGGCTGATTAGCTCACTAATAATACTGTGCCAAGTTGGACTATCTGTTGGTGTTTCACAAAGCTTTGGTAAATCAGATTTAGAAAAAACTAAAGATTATATAAGCGGCGGTTTTAGATTAGGCCTTATAATTGCCATGACAATCACAGCTATATTTATAATTTTTCACAATGAGCTCATAGGACTATATTCATTCAAAGAGGGTGACGCAGCTGTTCAAGAGCTAGCAAGTGAATACATGGTAGCAATTGCCTTTGGTTTAGCCTTTATGTTCTTAAATCCACTCTTTGCAGCAACATTTAATAGCATGGGCAATAGCAAGACGCCATTTATAATAAGCTCAATCGGTTTATTAGTAAACATGGTTTTAGACCCAGTCTTTATATTTGTATTTCACATGGGAGCCATGGGTACAGCAATCGCCTCAGTTATAGCAACTTTAGTAATATTCTTAATATATATTTACATAGGCTTTAAAAATGATTTAATTTATGTTAGAGTGAATTATCTTAAAAAAGTGCCAAGTGAAATAACAAATCACATACTTAAACTTGGCATACCAATAACGCTTATGGAAGCGTGTCATGCAGCGGTATCTATGGTATTAACAGGCTATTTAACAAAGCTTGGTGCTTATGCGGTTTCAGCTATGTCGATAGGCTCGCAGATAGAGTCAATATCTTGGATGACAGCAAATGGCTTTTCAGTTGCGAACACTGCTTTTACCGGACAAAACTTTGGCAAAGGCACTTATGACAGGATAGTTCTTGGATTTAAAAAGTCCATGAGAATTATGTCAACGCTTGGAACAGCTACATCACTATTACTTATAGTATTTGCAACTCCGATATTCTCAGCGTTTTTACCAAATGACCCAGTTGCGATGCAGGCTGGAGCTGATTACTTAAGAATACTTGGCTATTCACAATTATTCATGGTTATAGAGATAGGAGTAACAGGATTTTTCAATGGCATAGGTAGAACGAAGGAGCCATCATACTCTGGAGTTATACTAAATTTAATGCGTATACCATTTGCAATATTCTTTATGAAATACTATGGACTAGATGGCGTTTGGATAGCAATTTCACTATCGTCAATATTAAAGGGGATAGTTGCTTATGTTTGGTTTAAGATTATACTTAAAAAAGAGATAGAACCGAGGGTGATAGCATGATGGTACAATGCGTCTGCTGCCCAGTTTGCTGCAGAATAAAAATTGATGGCGAAGAAATTTCTGGTAATCGCTGCGGAAGAGGATATAATTACGCAAAAAGCCTTCTTCAAGAAGAGGACGACTACGTTTATGGCAAGATTAGGATAGATAGTCTGATGGTTTCAGGTCTGCCAGTAAAAACTGATAAAAAAGTAAAAAAATTTATCATCAAGCAATATTAAAAGAAATATTTAATTTGCGCGCGAAGGCACCTATTAACGTAGGCGATGTAATAAAGGAAAATATTTTAGATTTGGGTGTAAATATAGTTAGCCAAAAAAGAATACTTAAGTAGGAGGAATTATGAAAAAGATAATTTTATTATTATTAATGATGGCTATGTGCCTTAGTTTAACTGCATGTAGCAAAAAAAATGACAATGGTGGTGAGGGAGAAATGAAAAAAGAAAGAAGCGAAAGTGAAGTAACTACAGATGATGCAGAACTTGTTCAACTACAAAATCCAAAAGCAGGTGACAAGGTAGCGACTATAAAGACAAATAAGGGCGAAATCAAGGTAAAATTATTCCCTGAAGTAGCTCCAAAGGCAGTAGAGAACTTTACTAAGCACGCAGAAGATAAATATTATGACAATTTAATCTTCCATAGAGTTATAAATGGTTTTATGATTCAAGGCGGTGACCCAAATGGTAATGGAACTGGCGGAGAAAGCATATTTGGCGGACCATTTGAAGATGAATTTGATATAAATACAAGAAACTTCAGAGGCGCTCTATGCATGGCCAATGCTGGTCCTAACACTAACGGATCACAATTCTTTATCGTACAAGGCCAAGCTGTTCAAGATGATATCATCAAGCAAATGGAAGAAGCTGGCGAAGATAAAGGATATCCAAAGGCTGTTGTTGACGCTTACAAAAAGATCGGCGGCGCATTCTGGCTTGATTATAAGCACACAGTTTTTGGCGAAGTATATGAGGGTATGGACGTTGTTGACGAGATTGCAAAATCACAAGTTAACGAAAACGACAAACCTCTAGAAGACGTTGTAATTGAAAGTATTACAGTAGAAGATTATAAATAGGAGTGAGGGTATGGATATTAGAGAACTTTTTAAGAGCTATAATGAGCTTGACGGAAAAACTGTTGAGGTTCAAGCTTGGATAAAAAATTTAAGAGCACAAAAAGAATTTGGTTTTATCGAAATTAATGATGGATCCTTCTTTAGTAGTGTTCAAGTTGTTTATGATAACACACTAGAAAACTTTGAAAGAGTTTCAAAGCTGTATCTAAGCGCATCAATCAGAGTAAAGGGCCAAGTAGTTCTTACACCAAATAATAAACAAGCTTTTGAGATAAAGGCAGAAGAGATTGAAGTTTTAGGCGATTCAACAGCTGATTACCCACTACAAAATAAGAGACACTCTATGGAATTCTTAAGAAGCATAGCTCACTTAAGACCAAGAGCTAACCTATTTAGAGCAGCTTATAGAATTAGATCATTAGCAGCCTTTGCTATACACAAGTTTTTCAATGAACAAGATTTCATTTATGTGCACACACCAATACTAACAGCATCAGACGCTGAAGGCGCAGGAGAAATGTTCCAAGTAACTACACTTGATATAGATAATCCGCCAAGAACAGAAGAGGGCGCGGTTGATTACAGCAAAGACTTTTTTGATAAGCCAACACATTTAACAGTATCAGGTCAATTAGAGGGCGAAACATTTGCCATGGCTTTCTCAAAAATATATACATTCGGACCAACATTCAGAGCAGAAAATTCAAATACAACTAGACACGCAGCAGAATTCTGGATGATAGAGCCAGAAATGGCATTTATGGATAACAATCAAAACATGGACGTAGCTGAAGCAATGCTTAAATACGTAATTAACTATGTTATGGAAAATGCTAAGGAAGAAATTGATTTTTGCAATCAATTCGTTGACAAAGGACTAATCGATAGACTAAATCACGTTAGAAACTCTAATTTTGAAAGAGTTACTTATACTAGAGCTATAGAAATATTAAAAGAACATGAAGAAAAATTTGATGTTAAAGTTGAGTGGGGCATGGACCTACAAACTGAACACGAAAGATATTTAACTGAACAAATATTTAAAAAACCAATCTTTGTTACTGATTATCCAAAGGATATCAAAGCTTTCTACATGAAACTCAACCCAGACAATAAGACAGTTGCTGCTATGGACTGCTTAGTTCCTGGCATTGGCGAGATTGTTGGCGGTTCACAAAGAGAAGAAGACTATGCTAAACTTGAAAAGAGAATAAATGAGCTAGGACTTGATATGGACTCATACACTTGGTATATGGATCTAAGAAAATATGGTAGCGTAGTTCACTCTGGTTATGGTCTTGGTTTTGAAAGACTTATCATGTATATAACTGGTATTGAAAATATCAGAGACGTCCTACCATTCCCAAGAACAGTTCATCACTGTGAATTCTAGGAGGACCCTATGAAAGAATATAATCATAAAGATATAGAAGGCAAATGGCAAAAGATTTGGGCAGACAATAAAGCGTTTCATGCAGAAAACGATTCAGACAAGCCAAAATACTTTTTGATGGTTGAGTTCCCATATCCATCAGGAGAAGGTCTACACGTTGGTCACCCAAGGAGCTATACAGCACTTGATATAGTTGCTAGAAAGAGAAGACTTGAGGGATACAACGTTTTGTACCCAATGGGCTGGGATGCTTTTGGACTACCAACAGAAAATTATGCCATAAAGCACAAAATGAATCCAAAGGATGTTACTAAGAGAAATGTTGCTCACTTCAAGCATCAATTGACATCACTAGGTCTTTCATTTGACTGGGACAGAGAGATAAACACAACTGATCCAGAATATTACAAGTGGACTCAATGGATATTTATACAATTATTCAAAAAAGGTCTTGCTTATAAAAAGGAAATGAATATTAACTGGTGCCCAAGCTGTAAGATTGGTCTAGCGAACGAAGAAGTTATTCAAGGCCACTGCGAAAGATGCGGACATACAGTTGAACACAGAGTTAAAACACAATGGATGCTAGCTATAACTAAGTATGCCGACAGACTTATAGATGACCTTGACACAGTTGATTTCATCGATAGAGTTAAGACACAACAAGTTAACTGGATAGGCAGAAGCCACGGTATGGAGCTTGATTTTGACATAGATGAAGTAGATGACAAGCTAAAAGTTTATACAACTAGACCAGATACCATCTTTGGTGTATCATACATGGTTATCTCACCAGAGCATCCACTTATAGAAAAATATAAAGATATTATCAAAAATATTGACGAAGTTCATGAATATCAAAATAAGGCAAAATTAAAATCTGATTTTGAAAGAACTGAGCTTGTTAAAGAAAAAACTGGCGTTAAGATTGATGGACTTACTGCAATTAACCCTGCTAATGGAGAAAAAATTGCCATCTACGTATCAGACTACGTATTAATGACTTATGGCACAGGCGCAATCATGGCAGTACCTGGTCATGATCAAAGAGATTATGATTTTGCAAAAGCCTTTGGAGAAGAGATTAAGGAAGTTATTTCTGGTGGCGATATCAGTAAAGAAGCTTATACTGATACACAAAAAGGCATTTTAGTTAACTCAGACTTTTTAAATGGTCTTTCAGTTGACGAAGCAAAGAAAAAAATAATTAAATATTTTGAAGATAAAAAAGTAGGCGTAGTTAAGACAAACTTTAAGTTAAGAGACTGGGTATTCTCAAGACAAAGATATTGGGGAGAACCGATACCTATGGTATACTGCGAAAAATGCGGTTGGGTGCCACTTAACGAAGAAGATTTGCCATTAACATTACCAGACGTTGAAGCGTACGAACCAACTGATACAGGCGAGTCACCTCTAGCTAAGATCGACAGCTTTGTTAATACAACTTGTCCTCATTGCGGCGGCCCTGCTAAGAGAGAGACAGACACTATGCCTAACTGGGCTGGTTCAAGCTGGTATTTCTTAAGATATACTGATCCAAAGTGTTCTACTGCACCAGCATCCATGGATGCGCTTAAGTACTGGATGCCAGTTGATTGGTACAACGGAGGTATGGAGCACACTACACTTCACTTACTATACTCAAGATTTTGGAATAAATTCCTATACGATATCGGTGTAGTGCCAACAAGCGAACCATATCAAAAGAGAACATCACATGGTATGCTACTTGCTCAAGACGGCGAAAAGATGAGTAAGTCAAGAGGCAACGTAATAAATACAGATGACATAGTTGAAGAGTATGGCGCAGACACACTTAGAGTTTTTGAAATGTTTATGGGTGACTACGAAAAAGTTGCTATGTGGTCAGAGACAGGTATACAAGGCTCAAGAAAGTTCCTTGAAAGAGTTTATCGCTTGATGGAAATAGTGAACGACGACGAAAATTATTCTAAAGACTTAGAACAAGACTTCCACATCACTATTAAGAAAGTTTCAGAAGACTTCGAAAACTTAAAGTTTAACACAGCAGTTGCTAAACTTATGGAGCTACTTAACAAAATTACTTCAAAGGGAAGCATCACAAGAAAAGAGCTTAAGACATATATCACACTTCTATATCCAATCGCACCACACATCACAGAAGAAATCAATGAGATGGTTGGCTTCGATACAGAGCTTTATAAATCAACTTGGCCTAGCTTTGATGAGGACAAAACCATCATCAAAACTATAGAGATACCAGTTCAATTCAATGGCAAAGTTAGATACACTGTTGAGATTGATAGAGATGCCTCTGAAGACGAAGTAAAAGAAAAAGTTTATTCACACGAACTTTTTGAAAAATCAAAGCAAGGCAAGAATATCGTTAAAGAAATATATGTAAAGAACAAAATATTTACAGTAGTAATTAAATAATTTATAAAGAAAGATCTATTAGCTTAGGTCTTTCTTTTTTCGCGCAAATATTTCTAAATGTGATATAATTATCTTAAGTAAGGAGGCGTTCAATATGAAAAAGAAAACAATAATACTTATAATCATATTGGCAATAATCTTTTTTATTAGATTTGGAGTACTTAGCTTTCCATATACAAGTGATGTGAAAGCATTTGTATATAGAGATGGTAAGTGGAGCGAATCAACTTTGCACATGGATTTAAATTATAGGCACAAGTTTTTTGCTGCCGATGAATTTACTGGTAGCATCTACATTGATGATGTAGATATAATGAAGTATTGGAAAGATTATTCAAGAATTAGCTCATCAGCTAAGAGTGGCGCTTGGAATGTTAAAGAGCTTGTGTATAACGTCAAGAATACTTATCTTGATGGTGAGTATCAAAACTCTAGCTTTAATAAAAACTATACAAAGAGCATAGGAAAGATTTATTATAAAGACTTTCTTAAGTCTATAGTGATAGCAGTTAATGATTACAAGCTTGAAAGAAAAGCTGGAATTAATTATGTCGATACAAGTGAGATGAAGCCTATCATAATTACGGCGGGCAATGTGAGCTTGGATGATATTAAGAAGATTAAAGAGAACGATATAGTTTTAGATAATGTCGATAGAGATGCTATAGATGATATTAGCATAGAAAATAATATTAAGATGCCTATATTTAAAATTGAATTGACAAGGTGGAATGAAGGCAAAGAATATGCCCTTGAAAAAGAATATAAAGACTTTGATTGGAAAGCACCAAGCTCATTCGTCTCTGATGAAGACTTTAATAAAACTTTTGATGAAGTATATGACGAAGAGTACATCAAAGAAAAGATTGCAGAGCTTGAAAACTTTAAGTCTGGCTTCGTTAACGAGGTTAAACTTAATAAAAAGTCAGCACACAAAGAAGATGATATGATACTTACAGAAGTCACTTATGATATTAAAGATGGCCAATTATACTCCGTTCTACTTATGAATAGAGGCGGTAGTGACAAGGGCTACATCGTTCAAAGCGTTTATACCATAAAGATAGATGAAGATGGCAAGCAAGAATTTATTTCGGATAAGCTTGGTATATTTAGTAAGTAATATTGATATGAAGAAAGATCTTTTATAGGTCTTTCTTTTTTGATACAATTACTATTATATAAATAAAATTAAAATAAATTTTACTATTGACTTTAATAATGTTAAATGATATACTTAATATAGTCAAAGAAGAGGTGATCTTATGGCAATAAATATTGTTCCTGAATGGATGGCAAATCTTGAAGATGAAGACATTTCTTTCATAAAAAGATTTATACTAGCATCTGGATCATTAAAAGAGATTGCAAAACAATATGATGTTACTTATCCAACGGTTAGGCTTAGGCTTGACAGGCTTATACAAAAGATACAAATTAGTGAGGATGCTGAGAGAGAGCCATACATTTCTTTAATTAAGAGATTAGCTTTGGACGATAAAATTGATTTTGAAACAGCTAAGATATTAGTTTCAGAGTATAAGAAAGAAAAAGGGGTTGATTAATATGAAAAACATTTTGACTACTATGACAATAATTTTATTTGCTTTAATATTGTCGATATTCTTACAGGTATATTTATCAAAGCAAAAAAGTAAGTATTTTGGTTTAATTCTTCCTCTAATAAGTTTTGTATTTTCTTTGATTGTATTAGCAAATTATGTAGTGCCTAATGGATTGAAAATTGGACCATTTTTAATGAGCGTTTTAGGTATATTTTTATTCGCTAATACATTTACGTTAATTTACTTAGTAATTTATTTTACATTTAAACATAAAAAGAATTCAAGTTCCGAAATTGATAAGATGAATATTAAAGATTTGTAAAGTACTTTATAAAGAAAGATCTATTAGCTTAGGTCTTTCTTTTTTCTTGACAAAAATAGCCATTACCATTACAATGAAGATAAGATAAATTGCAAATATATCTGTAAAGGAGAAATGAAATGAGTAAAGTACAAAAGAAAATAGTTTTCGGTAGCTCTATGTGTCCAGGTTGTCCACCATTTAAAAAAGTTATGGATGAATCAGGGGTACGCTTCCTATATCTAGACATAACAGAAAACCTTGCTAACATGAAAAAATTTTTAGCAGCAAGAGACAGTATGAAGGAATTTGATGAGACTAAGAGAATAGGTAACATTGGTATACCATCTCTTATACTTGGTGACAACGAAAGAGCCATCCTAGATATAGATGAGCTAAAAGATTATCTAGACAGTTTAAAATAATTATTCGGGCCTTGTTAATGCAAGGCTCTGATTACATAAAGCGTTTAAAAAGATTATTATCGGGTAAAAATTGATAGAGGTGATGATATGGGGGCTATACTTATAGCTGATGACGATGAAAATATAAGAAACGTGCTCAAGGAGTACTCAGTCATTAATGGCTATGAGGTGATCGAGGCAGTTGACGGCATCGACGCGCTTAACAAAGTTAATAATAATGATATAGACCTTATCATCTTAGATATAATGATGCCAAAGCTTGATGGTTTCTCAGCTTACAATAGGATTAAGGAAGTAAAGGACGTGCCTGTTCTTGTTCTTAGCGCAAAAGGCGAGGAATATGACAAGCTTTATGGCTTTGAGATAGGTATCGATGATTATGTTGTCAAGCCATTTAGCCCGCGTGAAGTTATGGCGAGGGTTAAGGCGATACTTGCAAGGCACAAGACTGAGTCAAAAGCTAATGTTTACGTTAATGGCAGTTTGAAAATAGATTTCGATGCGAGAGAAGCTTATATCAATGATAAAAAATTAGATTTAACTCCAAAAGAGTATGAGCTACTTGCTTATCTATGTCAAAATGAAGGCATTGCTTTATCGCGTGACACCATACTTGAAAATGTTTGGGGTTATGATTTCTTCGGAGACAATAGAACTGTTGACACACACATAAAGATGCTTAGAAACTCACTTGGCTCTGAGAAGGAGATAATCAGTACGGTTCGTGGATATGGATATAAACTGGAGAAATAAGATGAAGAATAAATCATTATTCACAAAGTTAATCAGCTATTTTTTAATATTCACTGTGCTGATACTATCAACAATGTGGCTATTTAACATAGTTTTCTTCAAAGAGATATACACGCAAAAGAAGAGAGAACTCATTCAAAACACTGAAAAAGAAATTTCATCTTATTCAGGAAGAGATCTCGTCTCGTTTTTAAATAGTGTTGCAAGCAAAACTAGACTCGGCATAATTATTTTCGATGAGAATGGTTTGGTCTTGTACCCAAATTATCTACTTGAGCTTGATAAGGAAGACCTTGACTTTGTTAAAAGTAATGAAGATAGTGTAGACTATATCAAGAAGCATGACGATAGAGAATACCTTGTATTTTTAAAGAGATACGAAACAGTTAACGCAAAATTATATATGAAGCTCATCGACAATCTCGATGAAGATGGCTCGGTTAAGAAGATGCTAAAGGAAGAGCTTTTATACATAAGTCTCGTTGCAATAGTTTTAGCACTTGCTCTTTCATACTTTTTAGCAAAAAAACTTACTAAGCCAATCAAAAATCTTTCGGAAGCGTCCAAATTTTTGGGCACAAAGAGCTTTTCTGTAGAAGAAGAGGGCGGCTACGAAGAGATTGAGGAGTTAAAGAAGAGCCTTGAGAGTGCAAACGCAGATTTAAAGAGGACCATGGACTTTCGTGAGAATATCATTGCCAATGTATCTCATGACTTCAAAACGCCTCTGAGCGTGATAAAGTCTTATGCTGAGATGATTAAGGATATAACAGGTGATAATAAAGAAAAACGTGAGGAGAATCTTGACACCATCATCTCTGAGGCAGATAGGCTTAACACGATGATTAACGAGATGCTTGAAGCGTCAAAGAATGTAAGTGCCCTTGGTGAACTAAATTTAGAAAAGGTTTCGCTCGAAGCTATTTCCAAAGAGATTATAGATAAATTAAATACTGCTGAAAATAGAGAAAGAATTAAATTAGACGTAAGTGGCGATACTATGGTCATGGCTGATGAGAAGAAGATTAGAAGCGTTATATATAATTATTTGTCTAACGCATTAAATTATTCAAATGAGAATGAGGATGTTCTTGTAAGGATAACTGAAGAGGAAAAAGGCGTTAGATACGAGGTTATTGACCACGGCATGGGCATCAAAGATGAGGACATCAAGAGGGTTTGGGACCGCTATTACATCTCGAGCGCGAACCATGAGCTTAAAAAGTACTCTACAGGCCTCGGCTTATACATCGCACGCGAAGTGCTTTTGCTTCACAAGGCAGAGTTTGGCGTAGAGAGCAGCTACGGAAAAGGATCGAATTTTTATTTTGTATTAAAAAAGGGAGTGTAGATATGAACTTTGATTTTTTAAAAGACATGAACATTGGTAATTTCAATAAGGATGAAGCAATGAACAAGATTGGTGAAATTGGCGAAGCAATCAAAACAAATACTGATTTGGCAAAGTATCAAGACCTAATCAATGACTTTTTGGACCTTGTTAAAGATTATTACAATGGCCATTATAAAGGCATTGAAAAGAAAAATATGCTATTTATCATCTCAGGACTACTAATAGTTTTGTATCCAAATTCATACAAGCAAAATGCTTTCTTCATCATAGCGTCGAAAATATTTGGCGTATCAATATTAATAAAGGCGATAGGCGAAGAAGTGGCCAAATATAGAGAGTGGAAGAAGAATTTAATTTCTATAGAGACTGATTTAGGAACTATTGAATACAACGAAGAGGAATTTTAAATGGCAAAGATAATGATATACGGCACGACATCGTCCGCAGGTAAATCGACGATAGCGACTGCTATGTGCAGATATTATAAAGACAAGGGCTACAAGGTTTGTCCATTCAAATCGCAAAACATGTCGAGAAACTCATTTAAGCTTCAAGACGGAAAACTTATTAGTAACGCTCAAGCGATACAAGCCTACGCCGCTGGAATCAAGGCTGACGAGTACATGAACCCAATACTTCTAGTGCCATCGTCTGACACAGGTAGCGACGTCTATGTGCTTGGCAAATTATATAAGCACATGAATACAAAGGAGTATTACTCGATTAAAAAAGAGCTAAAAGCGAAAGTAAAAGAAGTTTTTGAAGAGCTTGAAAAGAAATATGATGTGATGATTATAGAAGGAGCTGGCTCACCAGCAGAGATAAATTTACTTGAAGATGATTTCGTAAATACTGGCATGGCAGAACTTGCTGACACAAATGCTGTCATCGTCGCAGACATTGACAAGGGTGGCGTCTTTGCTTCAATCTATGGCACATACATGATACTTGATGAAAAAGATAGATCAAGAATAAAGGGTTACATCATCAACAAATTTAGAGGCGATGCGAGCCTATTAGATGAAGGCATAAAAAAACTTCATGAGCTAACTGGCCTTGATTGCCTTGGCATAGTACCATACACAAAGCTTGAGATAGCAGACGAAGACTCGCTTCACGACTACGAGAAAAAAGTCAACGCTCACATGGCTGAGCACGATGCGATGAATAATGAGATCGATAGACTAGCTGATGTCTTCGAAAAGGCCATCGACATAGATAAGTTAAATGCAATACTTGGCTTATAAACTCATCGCCATACTTATAGGCGTTTTGCTTGATTTAATCTTAGGGGACCCTTATAACTTTTTTCATCCGGTTAAGGTCATGGGTAATGTCATTAGCTTTGAAGAAAGATTAATTCGAAGGACAGGGGCGAGAGGCGGCTTTTTGAAGCTGCTTGGACTAGTGGCGGTATTATTTAATATGAGCCTTGCATTTTTGTCCGGCTACTTGGCAATAATATTATTTAAGATCAATAAATATTTGTATTTAATCTACACTTCATACATGGTCTATGTGTGCTTAGCCGCACGTTCACTTCACTTCGAAGCAGATATGGTAGTAAAAGAGCTAGGCCATTCGCTAGAGAGAGGCCGTAAGAGGCTTTCCTACATAGTTGGCCGTGACACAAGTGAATTAAGTGAAGAAGAGATACTTAAGGCAACCATCGAGACAGTCGCTGAAAACACTTCAGATGGTGTCATAGCGCCGCTTATCTACATCGCGATATATACACCACTTGGACTTGTTTATAAATTTATCAATACCATGGACTCGATGTGGGGCTACAAGAATGAAAAGTATGGTGATCTTGGTTTTTTCGCGGCAAAGATAGATGACCTAGTCAATCTAGTGCCAGCAAGATTAAGTGCGCTTCTTATATTAATCACGAACATCTTTAATAAAAATATTCTCTACGCATGCAAAACATTTTTTAAGTATAGATATGCACACGCAAGCCCAAATAGTGCCTTCCTTGAAGCGCCCATAGCAGGTCTTTTAAAAATTCGTTTAGGTGGACCACACAAATATTTTTCAAAAGTTGTCGACAAACCATATATTGGCGATATAGATGAGAAAGTGAATAAAAATGGCGTTTATTTCACCATAAAAGCGATGTATAAGGCACTTGCCTTATTGATATTAGCAATCGTAGCTATATATTTAAAATTAATATTAAAATAAAAAAAATGCACTTATGTCAAAACAATCGTTTTACATCTCTGCATTTTTTTGTAAGCCAAGTTTTCAGGAAATTATTTTTGAAAAAGTATTTTCAAATTATACAGATTTTGCTAAGCTATATTAGTGTTTCAAATCACGAAAATTAAAATAAATAAAATTTTTTTATTCACTTGAAAAAATTAAAGATAGTTGTTGACACCCCCCCCATTTATGATATCATTAGTATATGAGTACTTTATTAGTTATAGCGATTGCAGCCATATATTTAAAATTAATACTAAAATAAAAAAATGCAGTAATGTGAAAATATACATGATTATTTAATAGAAATATTTATCATGGAGAAAGATTGGTGAGAATATGAGTCAAACAAAAGAAACAAATATGAAAAATTTCAAAAAGACAAAAATAATATATATTATAATGATGTCTTTATATGGATTTGCAGATAAACTTTATGGTAGTATATATATTGCATTTATGCGATCTGCAAATTTATCTATGCTTCAAATATCTAATCTATTCAGTATTGAACAAATTTTATTAGCAATATTTGATTACCCTACTGGTACCATATCAGACAAAATAGGTAGGAAAAAAATAGCATCTCATGGCTTTATAACTTGGGGGATCAGTTTACTAATATTTGCTTATTCTAAAAGCTATACTTATTTTTTAATTTCAATGATTTTAATGGCATTAGGACTAGCACTTATCTCTGGAGCGCCAGGTGCCTGGCTTGTAGACCATATGATAAAAGATGGTGTTTACGAAGAAAGGACTAAAATATTCCCACAAATACAAACTATAGTTAGTTTTTTTGCAATAATAGCATCTATTTTTTCATATTTTTTTATAGATATTTCTAATAGTTTGCCTATTATAGTTGCTGGACTAATCTCTATATTTACAGGTTTGTACTCATACGTTGTGGGAGAAGATAATTATGGATTTAGTAAGCATCCTAGTCTGTTGAAAACGTTGAATGAAAACTTGAAATCCTTTCTTAAAGATAAGAGAATGATATTCTTAACAATAAAAAAATTATTGTCGTATGTTTCTTTTGTGGCTTTTATACTTTATTGGCAAATATATCTAACGGAGACACTAGAATTAGAAGCAAAGTTTTTACCAATATTTCTTATTATATTTATGTTTTCTTTAACTGCTGGAAATTATCTGTCTTCGAGAATTGCAAATAAGTTAGAGAATTATTATGTATCTATTGTTGGACTTATAGTAAGTGCTGTAGGTTTTGCATTATTAATTCTTGGGGATAATTTAATAACATTTATTATAGGCTCTATTCTTATTGAAGTTGGATTTGGAATAGAACAAGCTATGACACCTACATGGACTATGGAATATATTAAAAGTGAAGTCAGAGCATCATATGCTTCAATATTTAGTACGATACAATCCATTTTTGGATTCTTTATTATAAATTTGTTAGGCCTTTTCTCTGAATTAGCAGGTATAAATATTGTATGGCTACTTGGAATTGTAGTTATTTTTCTTGAAATAGGTATTGTTCTATTATTTGTTAAAAAATATAAATCAATAAGGAGTTAATAGTGAAATTATATGAAATCATATATTAACATGTGTAATATCTAAATCATAAAATTTATAATTTTCAATGATGAAGAGCATGTTAATCTAATGAATAGATTGTTTAAAACTAAAAGTTTAATTAAAAGTTCATGATATGTCTTTTGAGTCTTTAAATCAATTGATGAATATATTACTATAACAACGAAATAATTTAGAAGAAAACAAAATGGATGCCACCTATTTTGTATAGGCTAGCATCCGTTTATTTAAAATTAATAATAAAATAAAAAAATGCACTTATGTCAAAACAATTGTTTTACATCTGTGCATTTTTTTGTAAGCTAAATTTTTAGGAAATTATTTTTGAAAAAGTATGCACATATTATATAGCTCTAATTAAGTCGTGTCCGTGTTTTGAATCACAAATAATAAAATTTATAAAAATTTATTATTACACTTGAAAAAAATTTTTATATATGATATTATATAGGTGTAATTTTTGAATGTTCAATATAAAGGGAAGCTGGTGTAAATCCAGCACAGCCCCCGCTACTGTAAATAGTGACGAGTCTATGTATACCACTGGGAAACTGGGAAGGTTTAGATGAGGTTGATCTATAAGTCAGGATATCTTTAGAACGTTCGTATAAAGTTACTTCTTCGGTGGGAAGGAAAAACTTACTAAATATGTATGTTTTATATCCTTGATACCCCTATTCAAGGATTTTTATTTTCCAAAAAACCGGCGAGAGAAAAGGCGCGCTTCTCCTATTTTTCCTTTTCTCTCGAGTACATATTATGGAGGTTCATATGAAAAAGGCAATATTACTTAGTTTTTTTGGCACAACAAGGCTTAGGGAACACGAAAGAGTCATTGATAAATTTATTAATGGCTTTAAAAATGAATTTAATGACTGTGATATTAAAATATGCTTCACTTCAAGGATAGTTAAAAAGATACTTGAAAAAAAGGGCATGTCTTTTGATGATGAGTGTGAGGCTATTAAGAAGCTTAAAGAAGCTGGATACAAAGACATAAGAGTAGTTTCGACAAACATCATCCCTGGAGAAGAGTATAAGAAGCTTAAAAATGTTTCAAATAGACTGACTACGCCATTTATCAGTAATAGCAAGGATATAGCTAAGCTTATAGATGGAATGACTGCCTTTAAATTAAACGAAGGCGAAGAATTTATCTATGTTGGTCATGGTACTTATCACGTGGCTGATAGGATATACGAAGACATTGACAATGCTTTTAGAGAAAAGAACAATAAATATCACATGATGAGCATTGAGGGTGAACTTGATCTTGATAGCGTTGTAGAAAATTTATCTAAAGATACAAAAACAATTTATCTAAGACCATTTATGCTAGTTTCTGGTGTTCACATGCTTGAAGACATCGCTTCTGATGATGAGGACTCAATCAAGTCAAGGCTAGAAAAGCTTGGTTACGAAGTAAAACTTATTGACAAGGGTCTTGGAGAAGAAGATTATTTCTTAAACGACTCTATAGAAAAAGTTAAGGCAATGGAAGAGCCGCTACTAAATATAGTTGGCGTAGGACCTGGCGATGAAGATTTACTAACTGTCAAGGCTATACTTACTTTAAAAAATACAAACGCTGTCTTTGTTCTTGACAACAGAGGCCGTAATCTTGCTCTTGACACAGTTATGAGCTACGTTAAAGATAAGCCAATCATCAAGATGCCGTTTGATATGAAAAGTGCTAACGAAGCTTTATATAATGATTTAAAACTTAAACTGGAAGAGACTTTAGCTGAGTATAGAGACGTGAGCTTCGTAACTATAGGCGATGCGGCAGTTTTTTCGACACCTATGAATCTAAGTAAGATACTTGATAAAAAGATAAATATAAATCTAATTAATGGTATGCCATCTTTCGTTGCACTGACTGCCATGAATAAAGAGCTGCTTATTGAAAAAGGCGAAAGTCTTGTGATAAGCGATAACACAGAGCTAGTTGAGGCAGCAAAGCCTGACAGAGCTGTTATACTTAAGGGAACTCTCAATAAAGAAGCTGTTTTAAAGCTTAAAGATACTTACGAGGCTGAATATTTTAAGAGAATATCGATGCCGAACGAAATGTATCTTACAGATGAGGAAGAAATACGCAAGGATAACGATTATATCTCGCTATTCTACTTAAAGAAAAGGAAGTAAATTATGCACGGAGCCAATTTTTATGATTATGATAAAAAACTCATAGATTTCAGCTCTAACATAAACGTATTTAATATGAACGAAAGACTTTTCTCAATTATCAGGGAAGATTTTGACCATGTCAATGTTTATCCTGATATAAAAGCGAGAGAAGCGATAGATAATGTAGCCACTTACTTGGCTTGTGATGCGTCTAATATTATCCTGGGCAATGGGTCTATAGAGATAATTGATAAGGCGATACACAGGGCGAGTCGAGTGGTTATTTTTGACCCTTCGTTTTACGAGTACGAGCTTAGAGCGAGTGTTTACAAAAAAGAACTGATTAGAATAAATTATAAGGATTTTAAAATAAATTTTGATGAATTAAATATTTTAAAGAAGAATGACTTACTTATACTCACTAACCCAAATAATCCTAATGGCAGATTATTAAAAAAAGAAGAACTAATTAAGGCGCAAGAAATTTGCAAAGAGCATGGTGCGACACTTTTACTTGACGAGGCCTTTATTGAGTTTACTCTGCATGATTATGACAGCATAAAATTATTTAAGGATGAAGACGTGATTATTGTAAGAGCCATGACAAAGACATTTGCTTTGCCAGGCGTGCGCTTTGGCTTTGCCTATGCGCCTAAGGATTTCAAAGACTACTACGATGAATTGAGTCTTGCTTGGTCGACTGGCTTTATACAAAATGAAGCAGCAAAATTATTGGCAAATAACGAAGAATATTTAAGTCAAACAAAAAAATATTATCAAGAAGAGAGAGCTAGATTAAAAAATTTATATAAAGATTTTAAAAATTTTGAGATGATAGATAGCGATGCGAATTTCTATTTAATTAAATTAAAAAAATATAATGACGAAGAAATGTATAAGATTATGCTAGAAAAGGGTATATTAATAAGAAGGATGCAAGGCTACAAGAATATTGGGAAAAATTACGTGCGCCTTGCGATAAGAACTCGTGAAGAGAATGATTATTTAATCGAAAAACTAAGGGAGATAGAAAATTGAAAGGCATATGCATAGCCGCAATGAACTCAAATAGCGGCAAGACAACTATAAGTTTAGCTTTGGCAAGACTGCTTGCGAATAAAAATAATAAAGTGAAGTATCTTAAGAGTGGACCCGATTTTATCGATTCAAGACTCGGCTCATTCGCATCTAAGGGGGACTATGGTAATGTTGACATCTTCATGCAAAAGAGTGGCGCAACTGAAGTAGGTGCAAGTGATGCGGACTACTGTGTTCTAGAAGGAGTCATGGGCTACCTAGACGGCATATATAATACGATGGAGGCATCAACTTATGCTAATGCAAAAGCTTTGGGACTTAAAACTGTTTTAGTACTTACACCAAAGGGCGAGATGTTTTCACTAATTGCTAAGCTAAAAGGCTTTACAGACTACGCTGATAATATTGTTGGCGTCATATTTAATAAAACACATGCAAAATTATATACGATATATAAGGATCTAGTAGAAAAAGAACTTGGCTTAGAAGTTTTTGGCAATATCGAAATGGACGAGGACTTTGTTATAGAGGACAAGGACCTTGGACTAGAACTGCCAAGTGATATCAAGGCTTTTGATGAGAAGCTTGACAGAATAGCTGCAAAATTAGAAAAAGAGATAGATTTTGAAAAACTTTTAAAATATTTCGAAGCGGCAAAGACAGAAGCAAAAAAAGATTTTCCAAAATCAAAAACTAGAGTAGCGATAGCCTATGACAAGGCATTTAATTTCTATTACAAAGAGAATATTGATTTTCTAGAAAAATATTTTAATGTGAAATATTTTTCTGTGTTAGACGAGGAAGAAGTTCCTGAAGCTGATTTACTTTACATTGGCGGAGGCAATTTAAAAGATCATTTAGAGATAATCGAAAAATCAAAATCCTTAGAAAGCATAAAAAAATATTATGATAATGGCGGAAAAATATTTACCGAAGGTGAAGCGACTTACTTTTTAGCAGAAAGCTTTAACGAGCACAAGATGCTTGGCATTATGAATGGCAAGGCTGTTAGTGAAAAAAGGCTTCATAACTTTGGTTACGCTTATCTAAAAGCACTTAGAAAGAATTTTTTATTTGATCAAGACAAAATTTTCCATTCGCAAGAATTTCATAAGAGCAGCTTAAGTGATAATGAATTTAATTTATTTAAGGTAGAAAAACCATATAGAGAAGACACTTGGACGAGCTCTTTTGCAAACGAAAGAGTCGTTGCGATTGAGCAAAACATTTCCTTTGTTCAAGATGAAGAATATTTTTATAAAAAGATAGATAGTTTAAGAGGTGAAAATGATGTATAATTACGACAACAACCCCATGAATATTGAAAACACAAGTATGGACATAATCGATAAGGAGCTTGAAGGCACTAAGTTTACTGATACCGAAAAGCTTATAGTGAAGAGAATGATTCATTCGACAGGCGATTTTGATTATAAAAACATAATTGATATAAGAAATAATTTTCTTGATGAAGCACTTGATGCGCTTAAAAATGGTGCCAAGATTTATACTGATACAAGGATGACTATGGCAGGCGTGAATGAAACTAGCTTAAAGAAGCTAAACTGCGAGATCATTAATCACATCAAGGACGACGACGTAAGGGAGCTTGCTAAAGAAAAAGGAACAACAAGAAGCTACCAAGCGATAGAGAAGACTATAGGTGAAGACATAGCCATATATTCAGTAGGCAACGCGCCAACCGCTCTATATAGAATCATAGAACTGATTAAAGAAGAAAAAATTCATCCAAAGGCAGTTATTGGTGTGCCGGTAGGCTTTGTTGGAGCTGCTGAATCAAAGGAAGCGCTTAGAGAAGTAGGCATAGCACAAATCTCGACAGTAGGCAACAAAGGCGGCTCAAACGTAGCAGCATCAATAATTAACGCGCTTTTATATATTTTATACAGAAAATGAATAAATACGATATAGTTGATGGTAAAAGCCTTAGATATGGCTACACAACAGGCACATGCGCGGCTGTTGCAACACATGCAGCGCTTATAAATCTATTGGACGCGCCAGTTAGTGAATATGATATAGACCTTCCTTGCAATGAGACTATTAATGTTGCTATCAACTCTAATGAAAAGGAGGGTGGCTACGCCATAAGCTCGGTTATAAAGGACGCTGGTGATGACCCTGATCAAACCAATGGCATAGAGATTTTTGCAAAAGTTTCTTTAAGAGATGATGGCAAGGTCATTATCAAAGGTGGCGAAGGCGTTGGCGTTTATACAAATGATTCAATTTTTGGCAAGAAAGGCGAGTACGCTATAAATAAGGTGCCAAGAGAGATGATTACAAAAGAAGTCGAGCTTTTAACTGATAAAGGCGCTGACGTTACTATATTTACGCCCATGGGTGTAGAGATTGGCAAAAAGACTTTTAATCCAAACATTGGCATTGAAGGAGGCATCTCGATAATCGGCTCTACTGGGCTAGTTAAGCCTATGAGTGAAGATGCTCTTCTTAAAACTATAAATTTAGAGATAAAAACGCTTTATCTTGATAAATGTTCGAGAGAAATCGTTCTTACGCCAGGCAGTCACGGCCTTAAAGAGGCTAATAGCATTGGTATAAAAGAAAATGTTGTTTTAACTAGTAATTACATCGGCGACTCATTAAAGATGGCTTATGAAATTGGTTTTAGAAAGATTACTCTTATTGGTCACATAGGTAAGTTTGCTAAGCTATCGATTGGTGTATTTAACACGCATTCAAAGAACGCCGATACTCGTATGGAGGCCTTTGTGTATTATTTAGCGATGATGAATAAGCCTTATGAACTCATTAAAGAGGTGGATGCCTTTATCACAGCAGAAAAATGCTACAATTATCTGTATGATGCAGGCTACAAGGATGTTTTGTGCGCTATGGAAGAGGGAAGCGAAAAACGCGTTAAAACTTATTTAAAAGATGATTCGCTTGAAGTCAGCGTAAAAGTATATTCGTTTGAAAAAGGGGTTTTAGATTGTTAATAGTTGTTGGAGTAGGACCAGGTAAAAGTGAATATATGAGCGTTAGAGCCTATAGGACTATTAAAAATGCTTCTAAGGTTTATGCGTTTAAAAGGGTCAAGGAAGAGCTTGAAGATGAATTCACTCATATAAATGAAATTTCTGTTAAAGATCTAAAAAATATTACAGAAGGCGTTTTATTATTATCTGGCGACCCATCATTTTTTGGCGCAGTTGATTATCTGAAGCGTGAGGGCATAGCCATTGATGAGGTTATTCCGTCTATAACAGCTTTTCAGTACCTAATGAGCAAGTCACAAGTTAATTGGAACGAAGCAAAAACATATTCTCTTCACGGAAGAGAGCTTGATGATGGATTCAAGACCATAGTTATGAATAATGATAAGGTTATAGTTTTATGTGACAAGGACAATAATCCAAAGGCTATAAAAAAATATTTGGACGAAAAAAATATTAAAAGAAAATTTATCGTTGGCACAAATTTATCTCAAAATGGAGAAATAATTAAGACTTACGATGCGGACGATGAGATTGATATAGAAAATAGTTTATCGGTGGTGATTATTATAAATGAAGTGGTTTAAGGACGAGGACTTCATCAGAGGTGAGGTCCCTATGACGAAGTTCATAAAGAGAAACGCAATAGTGAGTTTACTAGACGTGGGTGAAGACGACAAAGTTTTGGAGATAGGCACGGGCACTGGCAGCGTCACTTGTCAAATGGCCGCGATTTGTAAAGAGGTCACTACGATTGAAAGAAATGACGAGGCTATAGAGGTAGCGAAGAAAAATTTTGAAAAGTTCGGCCTAAATAATGTTAAGCTCATAAAGGGCAAGGCGCCTGAGGGAATGGATGGAGCTGATTTTAACAAGGTTTACATCGGCGGCTCAGGAAAAAATTTAGAGAGCATTATGGATAAGCTTGATGAAAAAAATAATTTTACTGTAATCGCTAGTTTTATTATTTTTGAAAATGCTTATGAATTTAAAGATTTACTAAAAAAGAGAAATTATAAAAACATTGATACATACATGATAAATGTGTCTAGAGCGGAGAAGCTTGAGATGATGATAGCTGAAAATCCGGTGATTATTGTGAGGGGTGAAAAGAATGATTAGTTTTGTAGGTGCAGGACCTGGGGATAGTGATTTAATTACAGTTAAGGGACTAAAATTATTAAATGCAGCGGACGTGATTATATATGCTGGCTCTTTAGTATCGAAGGATATATTATCTGGGATAAAAGAGGGCGCAAAGGTATTTGACTCAGCTAAGATGACTTTGGAAGAAGTTATAGAAGAGTTTACAAAAGCAGAGGAAGCTGGTTTAAACACGGTTAGACTACATACAGGCGACCCAAGCATATATGGAGCAATTAAGGAACAAATAGATATGCTGGACTTACTTGGATACAAATACGAAGTGATTCCAGGCGTTACAAGTGCTACAGCTGCTTGCGCTAGAATAGCTAAGGAATTCACTCTACCTGAAGTTAGTCAAACGCTCATCATCACTCGCATGGAGGGAAGGACTAAGGTTCCTGAGACTGAAAAACTAGCCGAGCTAGCTAAGCACAAGACATCTATGGCAATCTATCTTTCGGCTTCACTAACAGAAAAGGTTCAAGAGGCTTTACTTGAAGGCTATGAAGATCCAAATACGCCCGTAGTTATCGCATATAAAGCGACATGGGCAGATGAAAAAATTATTTATACAAACAT
The DNA here is from genome assembly GCF_000312505.2 of Fenollaria massiliensis. GTDB lineage: Bacteria > Bacillota > Clostridia > Tissierellales > Peptoniphilaceae > Fenollaria > Fenollaria massiliensis. The sequence goes on from NZ_HG326227.1 coordinate 66,775, forward strand.
TGCAAATCTTGTTAAAGATGCCAAAGAGCACAAGATTACTAAGCACGCACTAATACTTGTTGGTAATTTTATTAATGCTCATTACGAAAGAAGTAAACTTTATGATCCAAGCTTCTCGACTGAGTATAGAAAAGCACATGAATAAGATTATTATCACTTACACCGAGGCCGGTCTTGCTATAGCAAAAACCATAGCTTCTAGCTTTGATGCAGAAATTTTTTATAAAGATAAAAATATTGATAAAGTTTTAGAAAAAGAATGGTCTTCAATTGAAACAATAATTTTCATTAGCGCTACTGGCATAGCGGTTCGTAAAATTGCTCATTTAATAAAGGATAAGTACACAGATCCAGCAGTTCTTGTGATTGACGACAAGGCAAAGCATGTTATATCGCTTCTTTCTGGGCACATAGGCGGGGCAAATGAACTTGCCATAGATATTGCTAAGACCATAGGCGCAGAGCCTGTCATAACAACAGCCTCAGACAATAGAGGTCTAGAAGCGCTTGACATTTATTTAAGAGACAATGATTTTGCATATAACTCAAGAGAAGCTCTTACAATAATTATGGGTGCCATAGTAAATAATAAAAAAATTTATCTAGATGCAGATGATTTTGATTTTAAATATGAAAAGTTCACGAACGATAGAAGTGAAGCAGACTACGCCATAATCCAAGATGAAGGCTATATGATAAATGATGATAAAAATACTCTTTATATCATAAAGAAAAAATACAATATGGGCATAGGACTAAGACGAGGCACGGACTTTGCTGTTTTAGAAAAAGCTTTTCAAGAAATTCTTAAAGAGATGGACATAAATCCAAAGGCAATTAAGCGTTTTGGCTCAATCGATATAAAAAAAGACGAAGAGGCACTTCTAGAGCTTTGCAAAAAATATGATAGAGAGCTAATTTTTATACAGCAGATGAACTTAACAAGGTAGATGTCTCGGAAAAGTCTGATTTTGTTAAGAAGATTACAGGTGCTTACTCAGTTAGTGAGGCGGCGGCGAAACTACTTGGCGGCAAAATTATTTTAACAAAAAAGATTATCGATTCAATAACATTTTCAATTACGGAGGAGATATAAAATGAATAAATTATATGTTGTGGGCATAGGACCCGGTTCAAAAGAAAATATGACTTTTAAGGCAGTGGACGCGATTAAAGAAGCGGATACAATAGTCGCATACACAAAGTACCTTGATTATGTAGAGGACTTTATAGCTGGCAAAGAAATTATCAAAACTGGCATGACTGGCGAAAAAGAAAGATGTCAGCTTGCTATCGATGAGTACAATAAAGGCAAGACTGTTGCCATTATTTCAACAGGCGACTCAGGTCTATATGGCATGGCTGGTCTTGTTTATGAAATAGATTCAAGTATAAATATCGAGGTAGTTCCTGGCGTGAGCGCTGCGTTCTCGTCAGCGAGCGTTGTTGGCGCGCCTTTAATGCATGACACAGCTTTAATCAGCTTATCAGACCTACTTACTGATTGGGATCTTATTCTAAAGAGGGTTAGGAACTGCGCTGATGCTGACATGGTTATCGCTCTATATAATCCAAAGAGCAAAAAGAGAGTAGATAACTTAAAAGAAGCACTTGATATAATTAGAGAATATAGAGATGCATCGACACCTATTGCCATGGTTAAAAACGCTCTAAGAGAAGGCATGGACTATAAAATCGGTACGCTTGCTGACGTTGATTATGATTTCTGCGAGATGAATACTACTGTCATCATTGGCAATAGCCAAAGCTATATTAAGAATGGCAAGTTCATTACGCCTAGGGGATACAAGCTATGATACTGATCATAGGCGGAACAAGCGAAGGCGAAGAGATATACGAAAGACTTAAGGACAAGTACGAATTATATCTATCGGTAGCAACAGAGAGCGGAAAAAAACTTTATGCATCAAAGGATTTAATCATGGGCAGGATGAATAAGGACGGATTTAAAGATTTTATCAAAAAAATAATATTGACATGATTATAGATGCTTCACATCCATTCGCAGTTGAGGTAACTAAGAACGCTTCAGAGGCAGCGAAAGAGATGAATATAAGCTACCTTCGTTATGCGAGAAGCGTTTTGGACTACGAAGAAAAGGATAATATAGTTAGAGTGCCATCATATGAGGCGGCTTTTAAATATATTGACACGTTAAAAGATAAGGAAGAAAATTTTTTATTCACGACTGGTTCGAACAGGATAAAAGATTTTGAAAAAGTGAAGGGCAAGAATAGATTTATCTATAGAGTCTTACCGAGTGCTGAGAGCATAAAGATTTGCGACGACAATCATATCGAAATGAAAAACATCATTGCTCAGATGGGTCCATTCACACTTGAAGAAAATGTCGCTTTGATCAATAGGTACGATATAAAATATTTAGTTAGTAAAGAAAGCGGCAAGGTAGGCGGAACTGACGCTAAACTTGATGCTTGTTTACAAACAAATATTATTTGTGTTATAATTACAAGAGAAGAAGAAAATGCTATACATAGCATAGATGAATTAATTAATTACGTGGAGGCTAATTATGGAAGATTCATATAGATTTTTTAATAACAAGAAATGTGCTTACATGCCTTGCCATAAAGTTGATAACACTGAGGATTTTAACTGCTTGTTCTGTTATTGTCCTTTATATCTAATGGAAGAGTGTGGCGGCAATTATAAGATGGCAGCTGGTATTAAGGACTGCTCTGACTGTTTATTACCTCATAGACCAAAGGGTTATGATTATATAATAAAAAAGTTTAGAGAGTACAATCAAAAAAAGGCAGAAGAATATATCGCAAATCTTGAAAAAGAAATGAATAAAGACAATGATTAAGCTTGTTTTAGGCGGAGCAAGAAGCGGTAAGAGTGAATTTGCTGAAGATATTTATAAGGGTGTCGATGACGTGACATATATAGCTACTGCTAAAGCCATTGACAAAGAATTTGCAAATAGAATTGCACTTCATAAAAAAAGGCGCAATACTAAGTGGACTACCATAGAAGCTTATGATAATTTTGCGTCCATCGATATGAAGACTAAATACTATTTTCTTGACGATGTGACAAATATGCTCACAAACATACTTTTTGATCACGTTAAAGATAGAGATATTACTGATGAAGATGCAAGTTTAGTAGAAAAACTTGTGATAGATGAATTTGCAGTTTTATTTAAAAATATAAAAGAAATGGATGCTGATTTAATTATCGTTTCATCAGAGCTTGGTGCAGGACTTGTGCCAGAAGCAAAATTATCGAGACTATTTAGAGATATGCACGGAAAAATCAATCAATACATCGCTAAAAATGCGGACGAGGTTTATTACGTTATCGCGTCCATAGGAGTGAAGATAAAGTGAAGGGACTAATACTAGCCTTGCAATTCTTAACTAGAGTGCCAATAAATATAGGAATTGATTTTAATAAGAAAAACATAGGAGCAATGCTATGTTTCTTTCCTTTTGTTGGCTTAATTATAGCTTTATTCACATTTATTCCGACAATATTTTTGCGTGATAAAATATCCATGGATTTACTTGCATTACTAAATATAATTTTTTATCTGGCTATAACAGGCGCGCTGCACATGGATGGTCTATCCGATACAGCCGATGCCTTTTTATCAAATAGAAGCAAGGACAGAATGAAGGCCATAATGAAGGATTCTACAGTCGGTACTTTTGGCGTAATAAGCATAGTCATAGTACTTGCTGCGAAATTTTTTGCTTTTAGAGAGCTGGCGCTTCAAGGCTTTAAATGGGACTACATATTTATATTTATTTACTCAAAAACACTTGCGATGAATGCTTTTATCTACTTTAAAAGCGCTGATAGCAGCACTTTGTTCAAGACATTTAAAGATAGCAAAAATATTTTTCTAATAAATTTTATGAATTTTGTAATTATAGTAGCTAGCATTTTATTTGATTACAAAGTTTTAATGTATTTAATTATCGAAGCAATAATTTTTATAATATTATATATAATTTCACTTAAGAAAATAGATGGCGCGACAGGAGATGTTATTGGCGCAGCCATAGAATTATCGGAAACAGTGAATTTATTCATCATATAGGGGGTAATATGAAATTTTATTTAATAAGACATGGCGAATCAGAAGACAATTTAAAAAAGATCACATCACGCGTCGATACTAAATTATCGGCTAATGGCAAAGCTCAGGTAAAGACCTTAAGAGATGAGTACAAAGATATTAGCGATAAAAAAGTTATTGTATCAAATTTACTCAGAGCGCAAGAGACAGCTGATCTACTCGGTGTTAAGTCATACGAAATTGATGAGAGGGTTAGGGAGATAGATTTAGGCGAGTTTCAAGGACATTCATTCGATGAACTTGAGATACTTTATCCTGAAGAGACAAAGAAGCGCTTTGAGGAGCCATTTACATTTAAGTTTCCTGGCGGCGAATCATTCACTGATCTAAGGAAGCGCGCAGAAGAATTTTATGAAGAGAAGTCAAAGCTTGATGAGGATATAGTTGTTATATCGCACGAGGGCTTTATCAAGACTATATTGTCCATAGTTATCGGCAAGAAAGAAGCTTATTATAATTTTAAGATAGAAAACGCTAGAATATGCGAAATTGAAGTTATAGATGGCTTTCCTATCATTAATAAACTAAATTACGGAGATTAAAATGGAAGCACAAACAAAATTATTTGAAAATAAAAAAATTGGGGGATTAAATCAAACACAGCTTAAGTTTATAGCGATACTGTCAATGCTTGTTGACCATTTAGTATACGGGATTTTTGAAGTGGGCTTGTATCAAAATATAATCAGCGCTGCAAACATCACCATTGGCGGATCGTACGTAACAGGCGAGATGATGGATAAAATTCACTTCTTTGGTAGGATAGTGATTGGCAGGATTGCCTTTCCATTATTTTGTTTTTTCATAGTTCAAGGCTTTATGCATACAAGAAACAGAATGAAATATGCACTAAGATTATTTATATTCGCTTTTATTTCAGAAGTGCCATTTGACCTAGTAAGTTCAAACACAATTTTTGATCCAAACTATCAAAACGTATTCTTTACATTATTTTTAGGCTTAGCAGCACTTATCATCATAGAAAAATTTGCAAATCAGCCATTTATAAGGATAGCTGGCGTATTACTTTGTATATTTGCAGCCAAATTTTTAAGAACTGATTATGATATATTTGGTGTAATTTTAATAATACTAATGTATTTTGTGAGATTCAATAAATTCCAAAACTTAATGGTTGGTATGTCAACACGCTTCTTCTATGGCTTTTATTATCAAATGACAGCCTTCGTACTAATGTATTTATATAATGGAGAAAGGGGAAAGGGTTTTAAATATTTCTTCTATGCATTCTACCCAGTTCATTTATTATTAATTTATTTCTTAAGAATGTATATAGCAAAAAACCCGATAGCAATATTCTAATGAAAAAGACGATAATTTTAATTGTAATAGCTATGCTAATAAGCCTTGCTTCACCTAGGCTCATGGCTGAGGAAGCTATCAAAACTATAAATATTAAATCAGCTAAATTTGAAAATAATAAAATCGAGATTGAAATCGATACTAATGAAGCTTATCAAAATTTGGAGCTTGACTACAAAATAGATAATCGCAAATGGCTTAGCGATGATTTTGACAATCTTATCACACTTGAATATAAAGAAAAAACTCGCAAATATGTACACAGTTTTAAAGAGGAAATAAAATTTTCTAAGAGCCTTGAAATTAGAATAAGACCTATAATAAATGCTAAAAAAGGTGATTTTTCAAACGTTATTATTTTTAACTATATTCTAAATGCGAAAAATTATGATTCGTGGGCGGCTGATTTTATTCATAAAGCAGATACACTTGGCTTGGTAACTGAGTCGATGAGAGAGGATATGAGCTCTAGTGCGACTAGACTTGAATTTATTGAATCACTAATCAAGGCGCTTGAGTACAAAAAGACAATTAAGGATTTTGAAAAAGAAGAAGTCAATGACACAAAATCCATTGCCGTGAAGAAAGCATATAAATTAAATTTATTAACTTATAATAAGGATAAAACTTTTGGACCAGATAGAAAAATTACAAGAGAAGAAGTAGCTGTAATCTTGGATAAACTCTCTAGCATAATCAAGGCGGAAGACAAGTTTGAGAATAAACTTAAATACGATGATGCGAGCAAATGGGCTCTTAGCGCAATTGATAGCGTTATTAAAAAGGGTATGCTTCTTGGCGATACAAAAGAAAGATTTAACCCAAAAAAGAATATGACAAGACAGGAAGTTTTAGTCACAGTTCTTAGATTAATTGAGATATAATTTTAACTGCTGAGCCATGTGCCAGCAGTTTTCTATATTATTTATAGATTTTTATCGTGTTGACAATTATATTTATCAAGTGTATAATATTTATTAGAGATTATTTTTTGGAGGTTATTATGAAAAAAATATTAATTTCATTACTATTAGCAATATCATTACTTAGCGTTGCTTGCTCAGTACCTAGCACTAAACAAGCAGAGAAGAAGACTGAAACTGCTAGTGAAGAAAAAACAGAAGAAAAAGATAAAGCTGATGATAAGGCTGAAGAAAAAGATGACAAAAAAGAAGCTGGAGATATGAAGGACAAGGTAAATATCAAGTATTTTGACGAATTTAAAGATGATGAAGTCCTTGCTATAGCAAATGTTACTTATAACAATGACAAGGAAGATTTATTTGCCGCATACAATGTAAAAGAATTACGTCTTAGCGAGAATGACGATGCTAAAGAATATCTAATCATACCGAAGGATGACAAGACTGATCTTGTGATTAAGTCAAGTGACTCTGATGGAGATGGTGAGTCATTTACTTTAGGTAAAAAATTTGGACTAAAGCTAGCTATATCAGATAGCGATCTTGATAAGTTCGTATTTACTGTTAAGAATGGCGATAAGACTAAGGACTTTAGCTTGAAGCTTAAAGAAGATGGAAGCTTAGACTTAGATAAAGAAATAATGGAGGTTGTATTTAAATAATGAAAGATAAAACCAAGGGTATATTATGTATGATAGCATCTGCATTAGCATTTTCACTAATGCAGATAGCTGTTAAACTTACATCAGAAGGTGTAAGCATATTTTTACAAGTTGTTTTTAGAAATTTCTTATTGTCAATATTTAGCATTGTAATGCTTAAAAAACATGGAGAAAGTCTAGTTCCTGTAAAAGAACATAGAGTTGCTCTATTTTTTAGAGGCTTTTTAGGTTTATTCGGTGCAGTTATGTATTTTTATGCGACAAAGAATTTGCCAACAGCAAATGCAGCTATTTTACAAAAGAGTTCACCTTTCTTTGTAATGATATTTGCGGCGATATTCTTAAATGAAAAATTAACAAGATTTCATATCATGTCTCTAGTCGTTGCTTTTATTGGAGCCTACTTAGTAACAAATCCATCGGGTAATTACAATCTAATTCCAGCACTATCAGGTATATTCTCAGCAATTTTCGCAGCAGGAGCATATACTATAATAGGCTCGCTTGGAAAAACTGAGAACCCATATAGAATTATGCTTGCTTTTGGCGCAGTTACGTGTGCTTGCTTAATTGTACCTTTAGTACTAACATATAAGAGCCCACTTCCAATTGATTGGTTATGGTTAGTCCTTATAGGCGTATTTGGAGGCTTAGGTCAATATTTATTAACAATTGCATATCTATATGCACCAGCAGGCGAGGTAAGTATATATAACTACACATCAGTTATTTTCTCAGCGATACTTGGATTTATAATCTTTAGAGACAAGATTGAACCTATAGAATATATAGGCATAGTTTTAATTTTAATGTCAGCTGTAATACTATTCTTATATAATCAAAAGAACCTTGGACGCTTAAAAAAACAAAAAATTAAAAAATTTAAAAAAACTATTGACAAAGATGGATAATAGTTGTATAATAAACGAGTGCTTGATGAGATTAGGCACTTACTAAATAATAGATAAAAGAAATTAATAAAATGTAAAGATTTTTTAAAAAAGGTCTTGACAAGCTTTCTTTTATTTGTTATAATAGCAAAGTACTTGTTAAGAGAACTGACTAGTTTGGCTGAACATAGTAAGTGATCTTAATTCCAGAGATATGGTGGGTATAGCCTAGTTGGTTAGGGCGCCAGATTGTGGCTCTGGAGGTCATGAGTTCGAATCTCATTATCCACCCCATAATTTTTTTAAAATTTGGTCCATTAGCTCAGCCGGCCAGAGCACCTGACTTTTAATCAGGGTGTCCCGCGTTCGAGTCGCGGATGGATCACCAACATGCGGGAGTGGCGGAATTGGCAGACGCGCTAGACTTAGGATCTAGTGTCAACGACGTGGGGGTTCAAGTCCTCTTTCCCGCACCAAAAGAAGTGTTCGCACTTCTTTTTTTTATACATAAATTACGTTTTACTAATCCATTGAAATAATCATGTCAAAGCCATTACTATAAACATGATTAATAAACTATCGGCATCTATAGCTCAGTGGATAGAGCAGCTGACTCCGGATCAGCAGGTCAAAGGTTCGACTCCTTTTAGATGCGCCAAAAAATTCTTGACAAAGCAAAGTCTTTGTGATACTATATAATAAATTAATATTTAAAGATAATGAGAGGAAGAGTAGTATACTTAAGCTTATCAAGAGAGGGAATGCTGGCTGTGATTTTCCTATAAGCACTTATATGAAGACTAACCTTGAATCGGATCCGAAAGGAATCACGGAGTTGAGCACGTTATAGCTCTAGAAAAGAAGTAATTAGGGTGGAACCACGGTCTCATCGTCCCTTGAGGGATGGTGGGCTTTTTTTATTTCACCATTAATATTATAGGAGGTAAAAATGTCAAAAATTAATGTAACACTACCTGACGGCTCAAGTAGAGAGTATGAAAAAGGAGTCAAACTTTATGATGTGTGCAAAGACATATCAGAAGTATTATTAAGAGATGTATTAGGAGCCGTTGTTAATGGCACAACAATGGGTTTACAAGAAACGCTAGAAGAAGATAGTAAAGTAAAATTTGTTAAATTTGAAGACAAAGAAGGTAAGGCTATATTTTGGCATACATCAGCCCATCTTATGGCTTATGCAATACAAAGATTATACAAGGACGTTAAATTCGCGATAGGTCCATCAATTGACGATGGTTTTTACTATGACTTCGATACAGAACATAGATTTGTTCCAGAAGATTTTGAAAAGATAGAAAAAGAAATGACTGCCATAGTTAAAGAAGGCGGTATTCTTGAAAGATATGAAATGCCTAGGAATGAAGCGATTGAGCACTTCAAGAAACTTGGTGAAAAATATAAAGTAGAATTAATCGAAGACCTTCCAGAAGATGCTCATATTTCATTCTACAAATTAGGTGACTTCGTTGACCTATGCAAAGGACCACACCTTTATGACATCTCAAAGATTAAAGCATTTAAACTACTTTCAATTGCAGGCGCTTATTGGAGAGGAGACGAGCACAATGAAATGCTTCAAAGAATTTATGCTGTATCCTTCCCTAAGAAGAAGATGCTTGATGAGCATTTAGCAAGACTTGAAGAAGCAAAGCTTAGAGACCACAGAAAGATTGGCAAGGAGATGGATTTATTCAGCATGCATGACGAAGGACCAGGCTTCCCATTCTTCCATCCAAATGGAATGGTCGTTAGAAACGAGCTTTTATCATGGTGGAGAGATGTTTTAGCTAAGAATGGTTATGGCGAAATTTTAACACCTATCATCTTAAATGAAGACCTATGGCACAGAAGCGGTCACTGGGATCACTATAAAGAAAATATGTACTTTACTAAGATAGATGATAAAGATTATGCAATCAAACCAATGAACTGCCCAGGCTCAACTATAGTATACGCAAACAGCCAACACTCATACAAAGAGCTTCCAATCAGACTTTCTGAGTTTGGTCAAGTACACAGACACGAACTTTCTGGTACATTACACGGATTATTCAGAGTAAGAACATTTACTCAAGACGACGCTCACGTATATTGCTTGCCATCACAAGTTGAAGACGAAGTATTTAAGATGATAGACCTAGCAGACTATTTATACAGCACATTCGGTTTCAAATACTCAGTTGAATTATCAACAAGACCTGATGATTTCATGGGCGAGATAGAAACTTGGAATATAGCTGAAGCGGCACTTAAGTCAGCACTTGAAAAGAGAGGTATTAAATACACTATAAACGAAGGTGACGGCGCTTTCTATGGACCAAAGATTGACTTCCACTTAGAGGACGCTATAGGAAGAACTTGGCAATGCGGAACTATTCAGCTAGATTTCCAAATGCCAATTAACTTCGATTTAACATATATCGATGAAAACGGCGAAAAGAAGAGACCAGTTATGCTTCACAGAGCTTTATTTGGCTCATTAGAAAGATTCTTAGGAATACTTATCGAACAATTTATCGGTAAGTTCCCACTATGGCTTGCACCAGTACAAGTAAAGATATTATCAATATCAGAAAAGTTCAACGACTATGCAAAATCTGTTTACGATGAACTAAAATCAAAGGGATACAGAGTTGTTCTTGATGATAGAAATGAAAAGATTGGCAAGAAGATAAGAGAAGCACAAGTTGAAAAAGTTGAGTATATGTTAATAATAGGTGAAGAAGAAGTTAATACAAATACAGTTACTATTAGACATAGAGACTTAGGAGATCAAGGAAAAGTATCATTAGATGACTTTATCGCTAGAATAAAAAAAGAAATCGATACTAAAGAAATTGTAAAAAAAGAAGATAAATAATATACTACTAAAGTATGAAAATTAAGAAAAAATTAAAAAATTTATTTGATAATCAAGGGAAATTTAAGATTTTCCTTGATTTTTTTGTGATTTTATTATATAATATCTAATACCTAAGGGAGGTAATATAATGAAAAACTCAAATCACAGATCATGCGTCTTGCTAGTTTCTTTATTTCTAATCTCATTGATTGGATTTAAAGACTATGGCGTTATGGTTAAACCTTTCGTTAGCAAAGATAATGTAAAATTTAGCGATAAAGAAATTGTTAACATAATAAATGAAGATAATGACTCATATACAGTTAGTAAAAGCGGAAAAGTTATAGATATTTCTAAAGATTATTTGATAGTTACGCACAAAGATACAAAGATGTATAAAGTAGTGTCATTTACAGGTATTGCTGCGTCTAAGGGGCTTGCTCCTTTTGATTACTTGCTACCAGGAGATACTGTTGAGTTATTACAAAAAAGTGACGATGGATACATATTTGTAGACTCTAAGAAACGTGTTGGATTTATTGATATTAAAGATTTAGAGAATATCAAAGAAGCTAATTCAACACAAGCATATTCAAAGGTTAATAAGACTTTAAAGTCAGGAGATAAAACGCTTGCATTAAAGAGAAACGATAAGGTTAGTGTAATTGCTTATGACGGACAAACATTTACATTAAGTGATGGAACTAATTCATTTAAAGCTCATAAGAACGATATATCATTAACAGAATTAAAAGAAGAAAAAGTAGAAGTAGACAGATCAGCATACGCTGGCAGAAACGATGTCGCTGGACTTATAGATTTTGCTAAATCGCAAATAGGTAAGCCATACGTATTCGCGTCAGCTGGACCAGATAGCTTCGACTGCTCTGGCTTAGTTTATTATTGCTACAAGAGTGTTTTAGGTATAACTGTTCCAAGATCATCAGCAGCTCTTGTTTCATGCGGTGTTTCTGTTGAGAGAGAAGATTTACTTCCTGGCGATATACTTTTATTTAATACATCAGGTTCTGGTATATCACATGCAGGTATTTATATAGGGGGCGGCAAGATGGTCCATGCATCAAGTGGACAGCTTATGAGCGTTGTTATTTCAGACATCGACTCAGGTTATTATTTGCCAAGATTTGTCGCAGCTAGAAGAGTAATTAAATAATTTATATTGAGCTCCTATTATGGAGCTCTTTTTCATGTCGGGTGCATGAGATTATTTTCATGTATGAGCCTCAATAAGAAAGGTCTAGTTATATCTAGACCTTTTTCTTTGCTATTTTATTTTTTCTTTGCTATTTTATTCTTTCTTTGCTATTTTATTCGCAGTGATCACATTTTATCTCGTGGTGATTGCAAACTGAATTTCGTACCTCACTAGGAAGTTTTCCTTTGTATCTCTTGTAATATATGGAGAATTTACTTGCCGATGTGTATCCAACAGACTCTGCTATCTCTTTTATAGGCAGCCCTGTGTTTAGTAGAAGTGTTTCAGCCACATTCATTCTTTTTCTCTGAGTATACTCTGTAATGCTTTGACCATATTTCTCTTTGAATAGATTTTTTAGTTTAGTTCCGCTCATTTTAGATATTTTTTCAAGAGTCCCTTGTTTTACATTCGTTTCAAAATGATCTTCTAAAAATCTAGCGACATCTTCAAGAGCTTTATCATCATCAATTTCAATTTTATATTTTTTTCTATTTAAGTATGTGTCAATCACTATACTTATCCACTCATTTGCCTTAGCTTTAAAGAAAAAATCAGCGGCGGGGGCATCCATCTTACAATTTAAAATTTCCATAGCCACTTTTTCTAAGGACTTTGTAAGAATAATTTGATTCGGTTGAAGTAAAGCTGAATAAAATGATTCTGTATCTATATTTATAGCTTCAAGATGTTTTTCTATTAGTTCTTTTTTAAAGCCAATGGAAACGGTAAGAAAATAACAATTCTCATGCAATAAAAAAACAAAATCATCTTTTATATTATCAAAATCAAAAGTACATAAAGAGTTCGCGGTAAGCGTTTGATATGGATTAAATTTTTCTCCGTTTGCGCTAACTATGTAGCTTGTGTAAATTGATACATAGTCTGCCATGCTATAGGTACTATTTCGAATTACTTCTTCTTTAATATAAAAATCATGTATATCAATAATGAAGCCGTCTCCTTCATAAAACCAATATAGGCCTTCTCCATAAGTAGAGTCCTCTTTTTTCCAACAAAAAGTGTGGCCTGCACTTGAGTACTTCTTATTGTTTTTACATTCATCCACCATCATAAACTCTTTTACAAAATCATAATATGTCATAATACACCTATCCCTTTTAGACAATATCCCTAATAGACTTAGTTAGCCGCAGCTATTGCATAATTAATTATAGCTGATGTATAATAAAAAAGCAAGGATAATATTTGCTAGCAAAGAAAATTTTATCTAAAAGGAATATCAAAGAAAGGAGATAATATTATGAAGATTTACAAAAAACTATTTGCTTATGTACAGGATAAAAAATATCTTGGTTTTTTAGCTATAGTCTTTTCTGCTATATCTGCTGTACTTACGGTATATGGATTTTATTTAATCTACAAATTTCTGGATAATTTAATAATTAATTCAGATTTATCTGGTGCAGAGAGCATAGCATTAAAATCTGTTATCACACTAACAAGTGGAGCAATATTTTATTTTGTTTCAGGAATGTTTTCACACTTATTGGGATTTAGGCTTGAAACAAATTTAAGGAAGAGGGGGATCGATGGTTTAGAGAAAGCTAGTTTTAGGTTCTTTGACTTAAATCCATCTGGTCAAATAAGAAAGATCATAGATGACAACGCCGCACAAACCCATCAGGTAGTAGCACACATGATACCTGATAGCTCTCAGGCAATAGTTACACCAGTACTTGTACTAGCACTCGGCTTTATAGTAAGTATAAGAGTTGGTATCACTTTACTTGCTCTTACAATAATCGGAGGCTTAATTTTGGGGGCAATGATGGGCGAGCAAAAATTTATGCAGATATACCAAGAAGCTCTATCTAAACTAAGCGCTGAAACTGTTGAGTACGTTAGAGGGATGCAAGTTGTAAAGATATTTAGAGCAAATGTTGAGTCATTTAAAAGTTTCTACAAGGCGATAAAGGATTACTCGAAGTATGCTTATGATTATTCACTATCTTGTAAAAAGCCTTATGTTTTGTATCAATGCTTATTTTTTGGACTGATTGCAATTTTAATTATTCCTATAGTTTATTTTATGACTAGCTTAGGCAGTACCAAGGTGATTTTACTTGAGCTTATCATGATTTTATTTTTATCAGGAGTTCTCTTTGTTTCATTTATGAGGATGATGTGGTACTCCTTGAACATCTCTAGAGGAAATTATGCAGTAGATACTTTAGAGGCACTTTACAAGGATATGCAAAAAGACAAATTAGTGCATGGCAATGTCAATAATTTTAAAAACTATAATATAGAATTTGAAGGTGTAAGCTTTGCTTATAACGATAAAGCTGTCATTGAAAATTTATCCTTTAAATTAGAAGAAGGAAAGTCCTATGCACTAGTCGGTTCATCCGGATCAGGCAAATCAACAGTAGCAAAACTTATATCAGGTTTTTACAATGTTAATGAAGGAAGCATAAAGATAGGCGGGATGCCAATATCTGAATATTCTGACGAAGCCTTAATTAAAGCCATATCCTTTGTTTTTCAAAGTTCAAAATTATTTAAGAAAAGCATTTATGACAATGTTGCTTTAGCTAATAAAGATGCGGGCAAAGATGACGTTATGAGAGCCTTAAAATTAGCAGGATGCGATTTGATACTAGACAAATTCCCAGAAAGAGAAAATACAATCATAGGCTCAAAAGGAGTTTATTTATCTGGCGGAGAAAAACAAAGAATTGCAATTGCTAGGGCAATTTTAAAGGATTCCAAAATTATTATTATGGATGAGGCATCAGCATCTATTGACCCAGATAACGAGTTTGAATTGCAAAAAGCTTTCAAAAATCTTATGAAGGATAAAACAGTTATCATGATTGCTCACAGGCTATCTACAATTAAAGACCTTGATGAAATACTTGTGATGGATTGTGGGAAAATTATAGAAAGAGGCTCTGACAAAGAATTAATGTCAAAAGATACAAGGTATAAGAGACTGCAAGAGATGTTTAACAGTGCGAATGAATGGAGGGTTTCAAATGAAGGAGTTTTATAAAAAAAGATTTGCTCTTACAGATAAAGGAGCAAGAAATTTAAGTAAAGCAACGCTGGCTTCATTTTTCGTTTATTGTATAAACATGCTTCCTGCAATATTACTAATGATTTTTGCTCAGGAAGTTTTGGAAAATATTGTTAAAAGCAAGGGATTTTATATAGTATTCTCAGTTTTGACCTTGATAGCAATGTATATTTTGCTTTCTATCGAATACGATAAATTATATAGCACAACATATCAAGAAAGTGCGGACTTAAGAATAAGGACAGCGGAGAATTTATCAAAATTACCTCTGTCATACTTTTCTAAACATGATATTTCAGACCTAGCACAGACAATCATGTCTGATATTGAAGGTATAGAGCATGCAATGAGCCACTCGATACCAAAAGTGGGCGGTATGGCACTCTTCTTCCCACTAATATCCATCATGATGCTAGTTAGCAATGTCAAGATGGGTTTAGCTGTAATTATTCCAACGATATTGAGCTTTATATTCATACCTTTATCTAAAAAATATTCAGTTAAGGGAGAAAAAAGATATTATGACGTTCTAAGAGAAAACTCAGAAAGCTTTCAAGAGAATATCGAGATGCAAATGGAGATTAAAGCCTATGGCTTATCAGAAGAAATGAAAGAAAAGCTATATGAAAAAATGGATAAAAGCGAAAAAGTGCACTTAAAGACAGAAATAACTACAATTTTAACTATGTCTATATCTTCAATATTTAGTTTTATTTCCCTTGCTGTTGTGATATTTGTTGGTGTAAATTTAATTATTAATAAAGAGATAAGTGCTCTCTACCTTGTTGGATATTTACTAGCAGCTATGAAGATAAAAGACGCTTTAGATGCATCTAAAGAGGGCTTGATGGAAATATTTTATTTATCGCCAAAAATTGAAAGACTAAAAGAAATCCAAAATCAAGAATTACAAGAAGGCGATAACTATAATTTAAAAAAAATTGATATTGATCTAAAAGATGTTGAATTTGCCTACAATAAAGACGCAAAAGTTTTAGATGGCGTAAGCTTTAAAGCAAAGCAAGGCGAGGTCACTGCTTTAGTAGGCGCAAGTGGCTGCGGTAAAACAACTATCTTGAAACTTATATCAAGACTTTATGATTACGACGAGGGACAAATCTTAATCGATGGCAAAGATATAAAAGAAATATCAACAGAATCCCTTTTTGATAAGGTGTCTATTGTTTTCCAAGATGTAGTTCTATTTAATCAAAGCGTTATGGAAAATATTAGGATCGGAAAGCAAGATGCAAGTGACG
Source organism: Fenollaria massiliensis (assembly GCF_000312505.2). GTDB lineage: Bacteria > Bacillota > Clostridia > Tissierellales > Peptoniphilaceae > Fenollaria > Fenollaria massiliensis. Next base: position 83,086 of record NZ_HG326227.1, read on the forward strand.
AAGAAGTTAAAAGAGCAGCAAAACTTGCAAATTGCACAGATTTTATAGAAAAAATGGATAAGGGTTTCGATACAGTTATTGGTGAAAACGGTGCTGAACTATCAGGCGGAGAAAGACAAAGGTTATCAATAGCCAGAGCCTTCTTAAAAGATGCACCGATATTGATCTTAGACGAGATAGCAGCAAGCCTTGATGTTGACAATGAGAAAAAAATTCAAGAGTCTTTAAACAATTTAATTAAAGATAAAACTGTTGTCATCATTTCACACAGAATGAAATCCATAGAAAATGCAGACAAGATTGTAGTTCTTGAAAACGGAAAATTAGAAAGTGAAGGCAAGCATGAAGAGCTTTTACAAAAATCAAAAGTTTACAAGAATTTAATAGAAAAAACAAAAATGGCAGAAGAATTTATTTATTAGGAGGTTTAAAATGAATAAAAATAATATGAATGGTCTAAAAACAAAGGATTTGATTACTATAGGGGTTTTCACAGCTCTCTATTTTATATTTAATATGATTGGTGGAATGCCTTTTGGAATGAATCCTGTATTAACCTTTTATCAGCCAATGGGTAGTGCTCTTTTATCAGGAATAATATTTATGTTTCTGATCTCGAAAGTGGCTAAAAGGGGAACTATTGCTATTTTGGCAATAATAATTTGTATTTTGAGATTTGCAACTGGCATGCATTGGGCTATGGGTCTTGGAACTTTAGTTATGGGGATAATTGCTGAATTTATAGCAGGAAGCAAGGCTTATAAAAGTAAAAAAATTAACATCCTATCTTTTGGAGTATTTGCACTTGGAGATATAGGGACTTTTGTCGTATATTTTATGGATCCTAAGTCTTGGTCAAATGCAATGATAGAAAAGGGGACAGATATAACATATATAGAGTCTATGAATGCAGCAGCTGCTGATTGGATGATTTATGTTATTGTAATTGGAACTTTTTTAGTTGCTTTATTTAGTGCTTTTATAGGTTCTAAACTTTTGAAAAAGCAATTTGAAAAGGCGGGTATTCTATGATTTCAGGAGAATTGAATACACATATTAATCCATGCACAAAAATAGTTTTGCTATTTTTGTGCATAATTATATCTAGTATATTGCCATCAATAGAATATGAATTAGCTTTTGTAGCATTAATTGCTATTTTTAGTCTTATAAATAGAAAAATAAAAATTGCATTTACTGGGATATTAATATATCTATTAGTTTATTTTCTTAGTATTTTAACTGTAAGATACGGAAGTAATACTTTTAGAAGTATATTTATGCCGTTTTTGGGTTTAGTTAATAAAATTTATCCGGTATGTATGCTTTCTATGACAATACTAAGCACAACGAAAGTGGGGGAATTTTTATCTGCTATGGATTACGTTAATGTTTCTAAAAAAATTTCTATTCCCCTAGCAGTAATGCTTAGGTATATGCCAACAGTAAAAGAAGATTGGCGATATATAAAAGATTCAATGGGGCTTAGAGGGATTTCTCCATCCTTTTTTGGATTTATAAAAAACCCTTCTTTAACCGTAGAATGCATTTATTCTCCTATGATAATTATGGCAGCAAAAGCAGCAGATGAATTAACTATAGCTTCTATCACAAGAGGAATTGAATCACCAAATAAACGAACTTCAATTATAAGAATTAATTTTGGAATTTTAGATTATTTATCTCTAATAATTGGAGTAATAATTACTGCATTTACAATATATTTGAGGTATTTTTATGATTAAGTTAAATGAAGTTTGTTTCAAATATAGAAACACTAAGGATATTAGCCTAGATAATATAAATCTAGAAATAAAAAAAGGAGAGTTTATTTTAATATGTGGTTCTTCTGGATCTGGCAAAACCTCTATTACAAGGCTTATAAATAAGTTGATACCATATTATTATGAAGGAGATTTAAATGGTGATGTAAAAAATAAATGATAAATTATTATCTAACTATCAAATGTTTGAACTTTCAAAAAATGTCGGAAGTGTTTTTCAAAATCCTAGAACCCAATTCTTTAATGTGGATACAAATAGTGAAATTGTATTCGCACTAGAAAACCAAGGAGTAGAAAGAGAAATTTTAGAAAAGAAATTAGATGAAACCTGCAATAAATTAGAAATAAATAAACTAAAAAATAGAAATATTTTTCATTTATCTGGAGGAGAGAAACAAAAAATTGCTTTTGCATCAGTTTATGCAACAAATCCAGATATTTATTTACTTGATGAGCCTTCTTCTAATTTGGATATACCGACAATAGATATATTAAAAAAACACTTATCAATGTTGAAGGAGAGTGGTAAAACAGTTATTATATCTGAACATAGAATCTATTATATAATGGATTTAGTTGATAGAATTATTTATATGAAGAATGGGAAAATTGATAAAATTTTTTCCAATAAGGATTTTTTAAGTTTATCTGAAGATGAAATTAAGACTATGGGTTTAAGAACAAGAAACAAACCTAGTTTAAATATAAAAGAAAAATCACCAATTATAGATAAGTCTTATTTACAGGTAAATAATGTTTCAATTTATAGGAAAGATAAATGCCTTATAGATAGACTTAATTTTTGTGCAAACAAGGGTGATATTATTGCTGTTTTAGGATCTAACGGCATAGGGAAAACTACTTTTTTAAGAACTCTTTGCGGACTTTATACTGATTATAAGGGTGAGTTTATTTTAAAATCTAAAAAAATTGATGAAAAAGCAAGAAAGCAAATATCTTATATGGTTATGCAAGACGTAAATTATCAATTATTTGCTGAGAGTGTCTTTGCTGAATGTAAATTAGGGATAAAGAATGTAAAAGATGATTTAATTAATGAACTGCTAAATGATTTTGACTTATATAATTATAAAAACAGCCACCCTAACACTTTGTCTGGGGGACAAAAGCAAAGACTTGCCATAGTTTGTGGACTATTGTGTAACAAAGAAATTTTTATTTTAGACGAGCCTACAAGTGGGCTTGATTATAAAAATATGCTTAAAACTGTAGAATTATTGAAGTCACATTCAAAAGATAAAATAATTTTTATAGCTACCCATGATTTTGAATTTGCAAGTTTAATTTGTAATCGTGTATTAGATTTAGAAAAAAAACAAGATATACGTGTGATATAATAGAGAAAATTTTTATAAAAATATCTGAGCTAATTAAAAAATATAGAAATAAAGATAAAATAATTTTTATCGTTTCACACGACATAGAATTTTTAAATGAAGTAGCTGATGAAGTTTATGAATTATAAAAAAGTTTATATAAAATTTAAAACAGCAATATTTATGAGAAGGGTCTAGTTATATCTAGGCCTTTTTCGTATTATACAATTGAGTACTTATATAATACGAAGCAATATAATCAAAACTTTAAGATTTTGTATATTACTTTTTTATATAGATTTTCTTTATAAAAAATGCTTTTAATATGAAGCAATTTATGATATAATAATTAAATATAGATAATGGGGTTATTGTATGCAAAAATGGTTTTTGAAAAATAGAAATGCTGAAAATTATACGGCAGTTAAAAATATAGTAAAAGATGATTTATTAGCAAAAGTTCTTTGCAATAGAGGTATTGTAGAAGAGGGAGAAGTAATTGATTACTTAAATGATGACTACTCTTTAATCTACAGAACAGAAGGCCTTCCGGATTTGGAACCGGCTCGTAAAATTATTAAGGACGCTATTGACAATCACAAAAAAATCAGAATCGTTGGCGATTATGACTCAGATGGCATCATGTCTACTACGCTTTTACTAAGAAGCCTTAAGACATTTAGAGCAGAGACTAGCTTTGAAGTGCCTGATAGAAAGCAAGATGGCTACGGCATTAACAAGCGCATTGTTGACGGCTGTATAAAAGACGACGTTTCTGTCATAATTACTTGTGACAATGGTGTATCAGCCTTTGAAGCTGTGAAATATGCGAAAGATAATGGCATCAAGGTCATTGTGACAGACCACCACTTACCAAAAATTGAAGATGGTAAAGAGATTTCTGTTGAAGCGGATGCAATAATTGATCCAAAAGTAGAAAAATCTTCATATCCATTCAAGGATATATGCGGTGCCTTTGTGGCGTTTAAGCTAATCACATATATTAGCAAGGACTATGAATTTAATGCGGATTTAATTGATGAAATTATTCAGTATGCCGCATTTGCAACTATAACAGACATTATGCCGCTACTTGATGAGAACAGAGATTTGATTAAAAGAGGCTTAGAACTAATAAATTCAAGACCAGCCAAGGCATTTTACCACTTGAAAAATGAGCTAAAAGTTGATAAGGAGATAAATGTATTTCATATTGGTTTTATTTTAGGGCCATCAGTCAATGCTATAGGCAGGTTAAGCAATGCAAATCACGCGATTGCAGCTTTTGAGTCTTATGACGATGATAAGATTATAGCCATCTGCAAAGAGTTATACGCTTTAAATCAAGAGAGAAAAGATTTAACAGAGCTTGGTTATGAAGTAGCTATCAAAGAGATAGAGGCAGATGAAAATTTTCTTGATAAAGATGTAATAATTGTAAAATCAAAAGATATAGAAAGAAGCGTCGCGGGTATTGTAGCTGGAAGGCTTAAGGAAAGATACTATAGGCCAGCTATAGCTTTATACGAAGAAGACGGCGTTCTGTATGGTTCAGCTAGATCAATTGAAGAATACAATTTATTTGATGAGCTAAGCAAGGCAAAGGATTTTTTAAGTGGCTTTGGTGGACACAAATTAGCGGCAGGACTTGAACTAAAACTTGATAATTATGACAAATTCGTCACATTTATAAATAACAATTCAAATTTAACGGACGAAGATAAGATAGAAAAAATTTACATCGACGCTTTTTATCCAATTGATTTTCAAAAGTTTTCGATTTTTGATACGATTGAAAAATTAAAACCATTTGGGGAGAAGAATCCGGATGTGTTATTTGCAGACAAGGATCTTGTTTTAAAAGATATAAGCGTTTTCGGACAGAATCGCAACGTTATAAAGCTAAAATTTAGAACTAAGCTTGACAACATCATGACGGCGATACTATTCTACAAAGAAGAAGAGTTTAAAAAAGACTACGAAGACGAGTTTAATTCGGATATTTACAGAGATTTAGCGAGTGGCAAAGAGATAATCATGGATATTTGCTACAATCTTAGAATAAATGAGTATATGAACAATAAAAATCTTGAAATAAATGTAAAGCACTTTAGATTTAGGAGGTGAGCTTATGATAGAAGATTTAATTAAAATTATTGAAAAATATATGACTGAAGAGGAAGTTGCCTTTGTAATGAAGGCTTATGAATATGCAAAATTAATGCATAAGGATCAAAAGAGAAAGTCTGGTGAGCCTTATATTATTCACCCTGTCAATGTCGCTATCATACTAGCTGACCTTGATATGGACGTTGAAACCATTGTATCTGCTTTATTACACGACGTTGTTGAGGACACTCCAGCTACTTATGATGACATTAAAGAGATGTTTTCTGAAGATGTGGCTAAGATTGTTGACGGCGTAACTAAGTTAAACAAGCTTAATTATAAGAGCTCTGAGGCTTTCCAAGCAGAAAATCTTAGAAAAATGATTCTAGCTATGAATAATGATATAAGAGTCATAATAGTTAAGCTTGCGGATAGACTTCATAATCTTCGTACGCTTGAGTACATGAATGAAGAGAAGAGAAAGCAAAAGGCTCAAGAAACTATAGAGATATATGCACCACTTGCTGGAAGGCTCGGAATTTTCAAGATTAAGTGGGAACTTGAGGATTTATCATTAAGATATCTTGATCCAGAAGGATACTATGATTTGGTAGAGAAAATCAATAAAAAGAGAAGTGAACGTGAAAAAGAGATTAATGAGATTATTAAGAAGATATCAGCAGAGCTTGATAAGCAAGAGCTTCACTACGACATAAGCGGTAGGCCTAAGAATTTCTACAGCATATACAAGAAAATGAAGGGCAAGAGCAAAAGTTTTGAGTCCATATATGATTTGATTGCGGTAAGAATTTTGGTCGACACAGTTAAGGACTGCTATGCGGTTCTTGGTATAGTTCACTCCATGTGGAAGCCTCTTCCAGGAAGATTTAAAGACTACATAGCCATGCCTAAGCCAAACATGTATCAATCGCTTCACACAACAGTTATATCAGATACTGGCGAGATATTTGAAATACAGATCAGGACATATGAAATGCATGAAGTGGCCGAGTATGGTATCGCTGCGCATTGGAAATACAAGGGCGGTAAGACTCAGGGTAAAGACGTTGATAGCAAGCTTGATTGGTTAAGGCAATTACTTGAGTGGCAAAAAGATTTAAAGGATCCAAAAGAGTTTATAGATACACTTAAGATAGATTTCTTCGATGATGAAGTATTTGTATTTACACCAAATGGTGATGTTGTCGACCTTCCAGAAGGATCAACTCCAGTTGACTTTGCTTACAGAGTTCACACAGGCGTTGGTAACACTTGTGTTGGCGCTAAAGTCGATTCAAGGATAGTTCCACTAAACTATAAGCTTAAGAATGGTAATATAGTTGAGGTTATCACACAAAAATCATCATCAGGTCCAAGTAGAGACTGGCTGAAATTTGTTAAGAGCCCAAGAGCTAGACAAAAGATAAAACAATGGTTTAAGTCTAAGGAAAAAGACATCAGCATAGAAAAAGGCAAGGAGCTATTTGATAGAGAAGCGAAAAAACTTGGCCTTGAAACAAATATTTTAGATAATGAAAAAATTTATCAAAAATTAGCAAAAGAGCTGTCGATAAACTCGATTAGTGATTTATTTGCGTCCATTGGATATGGCAATTTTAAAGAAAAATTAGTTATAAATAAAATTTTAAATATTAAAAATGCTATTGAAAATGTTGGCTTAACAAAAAATGAAGATGATTATCTAAAGAGCTCTTCATCGAAAAAAGACGCTACGGGCGTTAGAATAGATGGACTTGAGGGCATGAAGATAAAGTTTGCTAAGTGCTGTAACCCAGTTCCTGGTGATGAAATCATTGGTTTTGTTACTAGAGGCTATGGTGTATCTGTTCATAGAAAAGACTGTACAAACATTGCTAATTATCTTGACTCAGACAGATGCTTAGATGCCGAGTGGGACACTGAAGCTAGTGATAAATTCCTTGCAAATGTTACAATTAGAGCGGTTGACAGAACTGGTATACTATCAGAAATAACCGCTATGGCTAAAGAAGCCAATGTTGGTATACAATCACTGAGCGCTAAGAGCAATACAATTAGCGATATATTTATATATTTGACGTTTGAAGTAGTAGGAAAGGATGAGCTTGATAAGATGATACAAAAACTTAAAACGATAAATGGAATTTTGGATGTTTACAGGGCATAGATATGAGAGCAATTGTACAGAGAGTAGAAGAAACTCGATTAGAAGTTGATGAAAAGCTTGTAAGCGAAATAAATGGCGGCCTTTTGGTGTATATCGCTGTTGAGGATGATGATACAGAGGCAGATCTTGAATATATCTTCAAAAAAGTCACTAATATGAGAATTTTTTCTGATGAAGATGACAAGATGAACCTATCTGTTCAAGATGTTCATGGCGAAATACTTCTTGTTTCGCAGTTCACTTTATATGGTGACGCAAGAAAGGGCAATAGACCAAATTTCATGAGAAGCGCTAAGGCTGAGAAAGCTGAAAGCTATTACGAAATATTTAAAGAAAAATTAAAAGCAAGTGGAATAAAATTTAAATCAGGAGTTTTTGGAGCAGATATGCACATACATGCGCATCTTTCTGGACCTGTGACAATATTATTGGATTCGAAGAAGGAGTTTTAAATGAATATTTTTAAGAAAAATGTTGGTGTATATGGATCAAATTCATACATTATTAGTAATGATGATGGCGATGCAATAATCATAGACGTTGGCGGTAATGCTGATGATTTATATGCTTATATGAAAGAACATAATCTAAATCTAAAAGCGATTTTACTTACACATGGTCACTTTGATCACGTTTTAGGCGTAAATGCGCTAAGAAAATTAACAGGAGCACCATCATATATATCAAAAGATGATTATGATATGACACAAAGAACAGATTTTATGCTAAATGACAAGATGAGAAATTACATAGATGAACCTATAAACATAGACCACACAATTGATAAAGAGGGTCCAATGAAATTTGGTAGCATTGAGCTTAATGTAATAAAAACTCCTGGACACACAAAGGGCGGATTAACTTATCAAATAGGTGATAACTTATTTGTTGGTGACACTATATTCTTCCACTCAGTTGGCAGAAGCGACCTTTATGGCGGGGACGAAGCTGAACTTATGGATTCAGTTAATAAAGTTTTGAATTTAGAAGGCAATTACACAATATATCCAGGACACAGCATGAACACTAGCTCAGAAGAGGAAAGGGCAAACAATCCTTACGTCAATGCTAAGAGAAGCTAGTATAAAGAGGATAAAAGAGCTCTTTTGGGAATTTCAAAATATCAAGTCTGGCGTTATTTATGAAATTTTGGATGATGGTGTAAAATTTTCTATAGATGGCAAAGAGAGAACGCTAAGTGGTTTTGATAAATTGACAAATAATGAGATGAAATCTCTTATTTACAAAGAGTTTTTAAAAGAAGGCATAAATCTTCCTTGGGGCATACTTACTGGAATTAAGCCAATGAAGCTATATGCTAAATCAGATGATAAAGAGGCTTTTAAAGAAAAATTCTTTATTTCAGATGAAAAATTTGAGCTGATGGAGAAAACTTTTAAAAATCAAGTGCTTGGGTTCAATCCAAAATATAGTTTATATGTGCACATACCATTTTGCAAGGGAATTTGCTCCTATTGCTCATTTTATACAAATGACATCACTAAAAAATCTTTTGATTTTACAAAATACATTGACACAGTTATCGATGAGATGAAATTTGAGAGTAAAATTAGTGATATATCAGAGCCTGACAGTATATACATAGGCGGTGGAACACCATCTGCGATTGATAAGGCCAATATAGAAAGATTATTAAAATATATCAAAGAAAATTATAAATTTAAAGAGCTAACTTTTGAGTGCGGCAGAGCCGATACTATGGATAAGGAACTCTTTGATATACTTGATAAATATGGTGTTACGAGGATTTGTATCAATCCGCAGACTATGAATGAAGAGACACTTAAGAGAGTTCATAGAAATGCGAGCCTTGATGAGCTTTACAAAGTTTATAAGCTTTCTAGGAACTATAATTTTGATATCAATATGGATTTAATCATAGGCCTTGAAGGCGAGAGGAGAGATGATTACACCAATTCAGTTAAAAAGCTTATAGCTATGAGACCTGAGTCCATCACCATACACAATTTAGCTTTAAAGAGAAGGGCAGTTCTTGCTCAGGAAGATTTTAAGCTTGAAAACATCGATTTATCAAAAGAAATTTACGCTATGCTTTATGCGGCTGGTTATGAGCCATACTACATGTACAGACAGAAGATGACAAACTCAAATCTTGAGAATCTTGCTTTTTCATTAGCTTGTAAGGCGTCTATTTATAATGTGATTTCGATGAATGATTTAAGTAGTATATACGCTTTTGGTGCTGGAGCCGTATCAAAATATATTGACAATGATAATTTAGAGCGAAAATTTAATTATAAAGACATTGATTTGTATATAAAAAACGTTTATAATAAAGATATATAGATTATTGGGAGGATATTTATGGAAACAATGGGAAACTTGCGCAGGAGTGACTACTGTGGCGAATTAAGAATGAAAGACATAGAAAGGGAAGTTATTCTAATGGGCTGGGTGCAAACTCAAAGAAACTTAGGACAACTTATCTTTGTTGATATAAGAGATATAAGTGGTATATCTCAAGTAGTTTTTGACGAGACTATCACTAAAGATGTCTTTGAAAAAGCTAAGGGACTTAAGGGTGAGTATGTTATTGCCGTTAGAGGAAAGGTTAGAGAGAGATCTCAAAAGAACCCACACATCCCAACTGGTGATATCGAAATTTTAGCCGAAGAGCTTAAGATACTTGATACAGCTCAAACACCGCCTATCTATGTAAAAGATGATGACAATGTTGGCGAGCAAATGAGATTAAAATACAGATTTCTTGATTTAAGAAAGCCATTCATGCAAAAAACTCTTATGACAAGAGCAAAAATTTACAAAGCTTTCAGAGACTTTTTAAATGATCACAGATTTATAGAGATAGAAACACCTATGCTTGGCAAATCAACTCCAGAAGGAGCTAGAGACTACATCGTTCCAAGTAGAGTTAATCCTGGAAAGTTCTTTGCCCTACCACAATCACCACAATTATTCAAGCAATTATTAATGGTTTCAGGCATGGATAGATACTATCAAATCACTAAGTGTTTTAGAGACGAAGACCTTAGAGCTAACAGACAACCAGAGTTTACTCAAGTCGATATTGAAATGAGTTTCGTTGACGAAGACGACGTTATGTCAATCAATGAAAAGCTTATAGCACATATATTTAAAGAAATTTTGGATATAGATATAAAGCTTCCTTTAAGAAGAATGCCATTTGACGAAGCGATGGATAAATATGGCGTTGATAAACCAGACTTAAGATTTGGATTTTTAATTCACGATGTGAGCAGCATATTTAAGAACAGCGGCTTTAAGGTATTTAAAGATACTGTTGATGCTGGCAATATGGTTAACGCAATCAACATAGACGGTTATCAAGAAAAATTTACAAGAAAAGATATTACTAAGCTAGAAGAATTTGCTAAGACATTCGGAGCAAAGGGTCTTGCTTGGGTTAAGTATGTAGATAATGAATTTACTGGTCCTATAGCAAAATTCTTTACTGATGAAGAAAAAGAAGCTCTTATTAAAGAGATGGATATAAAAAATAACGATTTAATTTTATTCGTAGCAGATAAAAAATCTGTTGTTAAGAAAACTCTTGGCAACTTAAGAAATGAAATTGCTAAAGAATTAAATTTAAACGATCCAGATAAGTTTGAACTACTTTGGATAACAGACTTCCCACTATTTGAATACAGTGAAGAGGAAGGAAGATACATGGCTATGCACCATCCATTCACACATCCAAAAGTTGAGGATATACCATATATCGAAGAAAGAAAAGATACTGTTAAGGCAAAAGCATACGACATCGTTATCAATGGCGAAGAAATTGGCGGAGGAAGTATAAGAATCAATAACTCCGATTTACAAGAAAAAATGTTTAAGGCACTTGGCTTTACTAAAGAAAGAGCTGAGGAACAATTTGGCTTCTTCATCGAGGCCTTCAAGTACGGAGCTCCACCACATGGAGGAATTGCCTACGGTCTAGATAGATTCGTTCAATTGTTAACAAAGCATGACAATATCAAAGACGTTATCGCTTTCCCTAAGACACAATCAGCAACAGACATATTAACAGGAGCACCAAGCGAAGTTGATGACAAGCAATTACATGAAGTATCTATAAAGGTAGATATAAATGAAGCCGCAAAGAACGATTAGGACTAGAGTTGTTTTAGGAGACGAAATTTTTAATAGTTTTAAAGATGTTAACATTTTAATTGTTGGTATAGGCGGTGTTGGTTCATTTACCTTAGAGTCCTTAGTTCGCTTTGGCATAGAGCATATCACTATAGTTGATTTCGACACAGTTAGCGAATCAAATATTAATAGGCAAATTTTAGCTCTCGATGATACCATTGGCAAGAAAAAAGTTGATGTGATGAGAGAAAGACTTCTTAAGATTAACGATGAACTTGATATAAGATGCATTGATAAGATTTATTCTAAAGAGATTAATGATGAAATCTTTGACAGGCAATACGATTATGTAGTTGACGCCATCGATATGCTTAAAAATAAAATTGAGCTAATCGAGACTTGCCTTGAAAAAAATATTAAAATTATCAGCGCAATGGGATGTGGCAATAAGCTTGATCCGACAAAACTTGAGATATCAACGCTTGACAAGACGAGCGTATGTCCATTAGCAAGAAAATTAAGACAAAAGATAGATAAAAGAGTACAAAAGAAAATTAACGTGGTTTATTCAAAAGAAGAACCTATAGAGAAGAAATTAAAGGATGATGGTAAGGTGGTGACAGGGTCTATATCCTTTGTAACAGCTACAGGCGGTTTATTAATCGCATCAAAGCTTGTTAGAGACCTATTAGATGGAAGAAAATGAAAGCATAGGCAGAATTATTAAGATAGAAGATGGCGAAATGCTTATATCTATGAAGAGGGACTCAGCATGTGGCTCGTGCGAATCGTGCGCAGCTGGATGCGATTCAAAAGAGCACCTAGTTAAAGCAAAGCCAAGAGCAAACTACAAGGTAGGCGACTTAGTATCTATAAGAGTTGATTCGAGAAAGATGCTTAGAGGGGTAATGATGGTATATTTAGTACCTTTACTAGCATTTTTGATAGGAATTTTTGCTTCAAACTACATTTTTAAAAAATTTAGCTTTAAAATTCCCGACTTTTATAGTATAATATTAGGTGTAGTCCTATTAATAATATCTTTATTCATAGTTAAGTCTTATGACAAAAGATATTCTAAAGGAGACAATGATTTATTAATCATAAATAAGCTAAATTAATTTTATTTAAAGGGAGGAAATTAGGATGGATTTTGACAATCTAAAAAAGACAGACAAAGAGATTTTTGATGTCATTGAAAAAGAACACAATAGACAACAAGATCACTTTGAAATGATAGCATCTGAAAACTATGTTTCAAAAGCTGTTATGGAAGCAATGGGAAGTGAACTAACTAACAAGTACGCTGAAGGATATCCAGCAAAGAGATATTATGGCGGATGCGAAGTAGTTGACATCGCTGAAAACATTGCTAGAGACAGACTTTGCAAGCTATTTAACGCTGAACATGCAAACGTTCAACCACACTCAGGAGCTAATGCTAACATCGGTGTTTACTTTGCTGTATTAAAACCTGGCGATAAGGTTTTAGGTATGAACCTTAGCGAAGGTGGTCACTTAACACACGGTTCACCAGTTAACATCTCAGGATCATTCTTTGATTTCGCTGCTTATGGAGTTGACTCTAAGACAGAAGTTATTAATTATGATACACTTAGAGAGATAGCTCTAAAAGAAAAACCAAAGCTAATAGTAGCAGGTGCAAGTGCTTATCCAAGAATTATTGATTTCAAGAAATTCAGAGAAATCGCTGACGAAGTAGGCGCTATGCTAATGGTAGACATGGCACATATCGCTGGATTAGTAGCTACAGGCTTACATCCATCTCCAGTACCTTATGCTGATTTTGTTACAACAACAACACACAAAACATTAAGAGGACCTAGAGGAGGAGCTATACTTTGTAGAGAAGAAAACGCTAAGAAACTTGACAAAGCTATATTCCCAGGAATCCAAGGCGGACCACTAATGCACGTTATAGCTGCAAAAGCAGTTGCATTTGGTGAAGCACTTAAACCAGAATTTACAGATTATTGTAAACAAATTTTAGCAAATGCTCAAGTACTTGCTAAAGAACTTGATAAATACGGATTTAGATTAATTTCAGGCGGTACAGATAACCACCTAATCTTAATCGATATTAAGAAGAAAGGCTTCACAGGTAAAGAAGCTGAAGCAATGCTTGGTGAAATTGGTATTGCAGTTAACAAAAACACAATTCCTAACGAAACAGAATCTCCATTCGTTACAAGCGGTATCAGAATTGGTACTCCAGCTTTGACAACTAGAGGATTCAAAGAAGACGAAATGAGAGAAGTTGCTGAAATCTTCAGAGATACATTTGATACATCAATTGACAGAAAGAAAATTAGACAAAGAGTATCAGATATCTGCAAGAGATTCCCAATGTACGAAGGAATATTCTAAAAAACGAATAAATATTATATTAGAAGCGAGAGATTATCTTTCGCTTCTTTTTTGTGCAAAAATTTTTATTGCATATTAAAAATTATTAATGAATGATATATTATTAAGAAATATATTTTAATGAGAAAATATCTTTCTTAATACTTATTAAGTGTTGAAAACTGTTAATCTTTGTGTTATAATAGTTAGGATAAGGAGGTGTCTGTATGAATAGAGCTGTAGTTAGTATAGTAGGTAAACCAAATGTTGGTAAATCAACTTTATTTAATAAAATTGTTGGTAGAAGAATATCTATCACTGAAGACACACCTGGTGTAACAAGAGACAGGATTTATGCTGAAGCAAGCTGGCAGCAACACGTTTTTGATGTTATCGACACAGGAGGACTTGATCCTTTTGACGATGACAAGATTATGTCAAACATCAGAAAGCAAGCGAACATCGCTATAGAAGCTTCTGACGTGATATTATTTATTGTTGACGGAAGAAATCCAGCGACAGCACTTGATCATGAGATTGCAAATATATTAAGAAAATCAAATAAAAAGATAATTTTAGTTGCAAATAAGACTGAAGGCAAAAGAAAAGATGAATTTTATAATGTTTATGAACTTGCCTTAGGCGAACCGATGTCAATATCTGCTGAGCAAGGACTTGGTATAGGAGATCTTCTTGATGAGATAATTAAGAATTTCCCTGAGGATAGAGACTTCGAAGAAAAAGAAAACTTATTAAAAGTAGCCTTTATCGGAAAGCCAAATGTTGGTAAATCATCTTTAACTAACAGAATTTTAGGTGAAGAAAGAGTTATAGTAACTGACATCGCTGGAACTACAAGAGATGCTATCGACTCATACATCAATATCAAAGGACAAGAGTTTATGTTCATCGACACAGCCGGTCTTAGAAAAAAATCAAGAGTAGATTCATCGGTAGAAGCTTATTCACAAGTAAGAACGCTTTCAAGTGTTGATAGAGCTGATGTATGTGTATTTTTGATAGATGCTGTAGAAGGATTTACTGAACAAGACTCAAAAGTAGTAGGATATGCTCACAATCAAGGTAAAGCGATAATTATCTGTGTAAATAAATGGGACATAGTGGAAAAAGATTCTAAGACTATGAAAACATTTACTGACAGTCTTAGAAATAACTTGCCATTCTTATCTTATGCGCCAATATTATTTATATCGGCTCTAACTGGTAAGAGGGTTGATGAACTTATTGACAAGATCATGGAAATTAATGAATCATACAGCCATAGACTTTCTACTGGTTTATTAAATGATATAATTTCTAACGCAACACTAATCAATCAACCGCCATCTGATAAGGGCAAGAGACTTAAGATACTTTATGCAACTCAATCAGGAACTAGACCACCAGAGTTTACCATCTTTGTAAATGATAAAGAATTAACACATTTTTCATACACAAGATTTTTGGAAAATCAAATAAGAAATGTTTATCCTTTCGAGGGAACATCTATAATTATAAACTATAAGAACAGGAGCGAGTAATGAAAGGCGTATTACTAATTATCATTACTTACTTAATTGGATCAATCTCTAACTCATACATCTTAGGCAAATTATTTAAGATGAAAGACATTAGGGATTATGGCAGCAAAAATGCCGGCGCAACAAACATGATTAGAGTTTTTGGCGCGAAGCTTGGCTTAATCACACTTTTTTTAGATGTATCTAAAGGCGTTCTAGCAGTATTTTTATCCAGATACTTTGAAGTGGATTTTGCTCAGTACATCGCTTTATTAGGAGTAGTACTTGGACATGACTTTCCATTTTATCTAAATTTTAGTGCAGGAAAAGGCGTATCAACTACTATAGGCGGCTTATTACTTATAGACTACAAATTCGCTCTAGCAGTGATGGTATCTATGTTTTTAATAGTTTTAATTACAAAATACGTTTCATTATCATCTTTACTTATGTTCTTAGCGTTTTTCATATACACTTGGCTTAAGTTTAAAGAGATAAATTTAGCAGTTCTAATAAGTTTTGCTGTTGCTTTAATAGGTATATTAAGGCACTCTAAGAACATAACTAGATTAATAAAAGGCGAGGAAAATAAATTATATATATTTAAAAAGTGAGGCAGAGTTTTGAGAATTTCAGTAATAGGTGGAGGTAGCTTCGGTTCAGCTCTAGCTATACACCTAGCAAAGAGTCAAGAAGAATTAAGTCTATACATTAGAAATAAGGATTCTTACAATTTAATAAAAGAAACTCGAATGAACAAAAAATATTTAAAGGATGTTAAAATTCCTGAGAATATATTTTTAATTAATGACATAGAAGAAGCGGTTAAAGACGCTGATATCGTTGTACTTGCGGTACCTAGTCAAGAACTAAGAAATGTTTTAAAGACTATAGAAAAGTATATTGACGAAGAGAAAATTTTTGTCAATGTTAGCAAAGGTATTGAAATAAGTACGCTTAAGACTATGAGCGAAGTTTTTTATGACTTCAATCCAAAGGCAAGATTTGTTTCACTATCTGGTCCATCACACGCAGAGGAAGTTGCTGTTGGCATACCAACAACCATTGTCAGCGCATCAAAATCTGTTTCTGATGCAGAGCTAATTCAAGATATATTTTCAAATGACAATCTAAGAGTTTATGTCAATGATGACCTTTTAGGTGTTGAACTTGCTGGTGCAACTAAGAACATCATTGCTCTAGGAAGCGGTATATGTGAGGGGAGAGGCTACGGTGATAATACTAAGGCGGCTCTAATCACAAGAGGCATACATGAAATAACAAAGCTTGGGCTTGCACTTGGCGCTAAAGCATCGACATTCTATGGACTTGCAGGTATAGGCGATTTGGTTGTTACTTGCACTAGTAGACACTCAAGAAACAAAACTTGTGGTGTATATATAGGCGAGGGATTATCGGCAGAAGGCGCTATTGACAAGGTAGGCATGGTTGTCGAAGGCATAAAAACTACTAAATCAACTTATATGCTTAAAGAAAAATATTCGGTTGAAATGCCTATAGTTGATATGATGTACAAGCTTTTATATGAAAACTATCCTCTAGACAGCGTTGTTGCTGAGCTTATGGGTAGACCACTAAAGCATGAGATGGAAAAATATGAAGATAGATAAGAAGAACGGCAAGGGCTTTTCAAGCTTTTTAGGAGCGTTAGTAGCCTTCATATTCATAATCGTAGCATTTAATACTATAATCACATCATTTTTTAAAAAAGACGTTAAGACCGAAACACCTGTTGAAGAAGTTTTTTATAATTCTGTTGTGATGAATGCGGCATTAATCAAGACTGAAGAGGTTTATCAAGCAGGAAGACATTCTTATTTCACAACTCAAGCCAAAGAAGGCGAAAAAGTTAAGAAAGGTCTTGAGAATTTAAGCGTAACTAAGAGCGCAAACGATGTGATTGATAAAAAATTAGCAGCAATAAATAAAAGACTTAAGGATCTTGATTATGATACATCTGATGATATTGGCTTAGATAACAAAGTGATGACATCAAAAATTAAGGCTTTACAGATAAGTATAAATCAAAAGAGATACGAGGATTTATCTCAAATTTTAAATAGCACTGAAGATGATGAGGATAAATACTATGAAAGTATTAAAAATTACTCCATTGACAAGCTTTTAGAGATGAAGGATGAACTACTTATAAATAAAAGAAGCGATGCACCATCAATTAGAGTGTCAATGTCAGGTATAGTTAGTTATTTTATCGATGGACTTGAAGATAAGTACACGAACAAGAATTTTGATGCTATATTCGAAAAAGATTTACTTGAAGATAGCAAGAGCTACAGTATAAACAAAGCGCAGAGCAATGATAAGTTCAAGATATTTGATAATTTTTCTATGAATATCTTGGCCTTTTCTAACAATGAAAAACTCGAAGATGTTAATGTAAATGATGTAGTCCTAATTGAGTGGGACTTGACTGGGACTAAAACTTATGCTAGAGTACTTAAGAAGGAAAAAGTTGATAAGACTTATAAATTTTTATTAAATATCAGAGAGAGAATATCTGAGCTTTATAAAGATAGATTTTCTAAGATGGAAATAATTTTTGATGA
Source organism: Fenollaria massiliensis (assembly GCF_000312505.2). Lineage (GTDB taxonomy): Bacteria > Bacillota > Clostridia > Tissierellales > Peptoniphilaceae > Fenollaria > Fenollaria massiliensis. The sequence goes on from NZ_HG326227.1 coordinate 101,077, forward strand.
GTACAAAACTTTTAAATTGCCAAAGAGTGCTTTAATTGATAAAGGTAGCGAAAAAGGGGTATATATTAAAGACATAGATAATACCATTAGATATAAAAGAGTGCTTTTAGTCGGCAGTGACAGAGATAACATATATGTGATGAGAACTGACGATAACGGGCTAATGAAGTATAAGAAGCTAAAATTTAGAAGTATAAAGTATTATGACGAAGTTGTGGTATTCCCATCGACTGTAAAGGAGGGCGACATACTATAATGAGTGTAAAAGAAAATTTAATAGATCTTTTAGAATCTATTGATAAAGAAATAGATCTTGCTGGCAGAAAAAAAGACGAAGTAAAATTACTTGCAGTTACAAAAACTGTAGATATTAATCGAATCAAAGAGATTAAAGAATTTGGTCTACACGAGATTGGCGAGAACAAAGTTCAAGAGATAGAAGAAAAGTATGATGCTTTAAAGGATGATTTCGAATTTCACATGATAGGCAGTCTTCAAAAGAATAAGATAAATAAATTACTTGGCAAGATTAAGCTGATTCATTCGCTTGACAGCCTAAGCCTTATCGAAGCGCTTGACAAGAGACTAGCAAGTAATAATATGGAATTAGACGGTTTATTGCAAGTAAATATCTCTAAAGAGGAGTCAAAGAGCGGCTTCTACAAAGATGAAGTAGAAGAAGTTTTAGAAAAAATGCAAAAGTACAAGAACCTACATATACTTGGCTTTATGACTATGGCTCCATTTACAGAGGATGAGGCTGTTGTCAGAAGCACATTTAGAGGTCTTTACGAGCTAAAAGAAAAGATGGCTAGCAAAAAATTTGACAATGTCAATTTAAAATATCTATCCATGGGTATGACGCACGATTATAAAATAGCAATACAAGAAGGCTCAAATATTTTGAGGATTGGCTCAAAGATATTTGGCGAAAGAAATTATTAGGAGGTTTATTATGGGTTTTATGGACAAAGTTAAGTATTTCTTAGGATTCGGCGATGACGATTACGATGAAGAATACTATGACGATGAAGATGAAGTTGTAGAGGAAGAGCCACAAAAGGAAACATCTATCTTCTCAAGAAAAAAGAAAAGGAAAATGTTGTTCCTATTCAAAGAAAAACTGGATCTATGGTGATCACAGTACAAGAACCACTTGGCTACGATGAAGCGCCACTAATTATTGACGATTTAAGATTAGGCAAGGCAGTTGTTGTTAATTTTGAACAACTAGAAGCAAGTGTAAAAAGACAAATTTTTGACTTTATCAATGGCGGCATCTACGCTATCGACGGAAGCATTCAAAAAGTGACTAGAGACATCTTTGTTTTAGCACCAAAGAACATTGCAATAGACGGCTTAAAAGATGAACTTAAAAGCAGAGGCATGTTTCCATTTTAATGAATAAGTCAAAAAATTTAGATAATATCAGTACTGAGAACAAAGAAATTGCAAGAAGGGTTATAGATCTTTGTGAGATCGTGGCAAAGACTAGGTCTATACAGTGCACAGACTTCTACAACCCTTTTGAAGTGAAGGAGATTTCTTCACTTATCAATACGTATGATACTATAAGTTTTAGCCTTATTGGGAATGAAGATTCTGAGAGTAAGGCTATTTTAATTTATCCTGATTACATGAATGAAGTAAACGCAGCTGATTTTGTAAGCCTTATACATGTAGACAAGAAGGATTATGATATTGCTCATAAAGATGTTTTAGGCTCACTTCTTTCACTTGGCATCAAGAGAGAGAAGGTCGGTGACATAATTATTAATGACGAGGCTATATATTTTTATATTAGAAACGAAATTTTAGATTATGTTTTACTCAATTTAGAAAAGATAAAAAATTACGGAGTAGACCTTGAGGTGATTGATTTAGAAACGCCTCTAGCTCGCGCGATAGATTATGAGGAAAAGCTTGTGACGTGCGCATCAGCAAGACTTGATTTGGTATTGGCAAATGTTTATAATTTATCCAGAAGTGATGCAAAAAACGCCATAGAAGCAGGTCTTGTGAAAATAAATTACAAGGTGACATACAAGATTAGCGAAACGCTTGATGTAGGCGACATGGTATCTATGCGTAGACGCGGACGCTTTATTGTAGGCGATTACTTGGGTCTTAGTAAAAAGGATAAACTTAAACTTGTTATAAAAATTGTAAAGTAGGTGTTATATGATTTATTTTTTAATAGTGGTACTAGCGATTGCTTTGGATCAAATAACAAAGTATTTTGCTAAACTTCATTTGGATGGCAAAGCTGCCTATGAAATAATTCCAAACTTTTTTTCTTTTGATTACGTTGAGAATAGAGGCGCGGCTTTTGGCATTATGCAGGGCAAACATATATTTTTCTTTATAGTTACCTTCATTGCCATAGCAATAATTTTATATATTTTCATAACAGAGTATAAAACTCTTATGGTATATGAAAAAGTATTTCTATCCTTTTTCTTAGCAGGAATCATTGGTAATTTTATTGATAGAGCCTTTAGAGGATACGTTATTGATTTTATTTCGTTTAAGTTTGGCTCATACCAATATCCATGCTTTAACCTAGCTGATAGCTACATGTGTGTGATCATAGTTTTATTTATTGGCTACTACATTTATAGAAAGATTAAAGATAAAAAATGCAAATAAAAGAAATTAAGATAGATGATCAAGATGCTGGTCAAAGGCTAGATGCATTTTTAGCAAATTTTGATGAGAGCAAGACGAGGTCCATGTACAAAAAGCTTATTGAAGAAGGATATGTTAGTGTTAATGACAGCCTCTCAAAACCATCATACAAAATAAATGTAGGGGACATTATTGAAATAAAAGAAAAAGAGTCAAGGCGCTTTGAAAAAGTGGCCATGGATATAAAAGTTCTCTATGAAGATGATGATATAGCTGTCATCGATAAGCCAAGAGGACTTATAGTTCATCCTACAAATGATGACGAGCTAAGTCTTGTGAATTATTTGTTATATAGATTTGACTCACTAAGCAGCATTGATGAATCAAGGCCGGGTATAATCCATAGGCTTGATAAGGATACTAGCGGCCTTATTATAATAGCAAAAAACAATGAAGCACATGAAAAGATGAAGGAGCTATTTAAGTCGAGAGAGATTTATAAAGAGTACATCACCATCGCTGTGGGTACTTTTAAGGATGAAGTGACTATGGTTGATAAGGGCATTATGCGTGACCCGATTAAAAAGATCAAGATGTGTGCCTCAGATGAAGGCAAAGAAGCTCACTCCGAAATCCATTTAATTAAACAAAATGAGAATTACGCTTATTTAAGTGTAGTTATTAAAACAGGAAGAACGCATCAAATCAGAGTTCATCTTGCTTATATTAATCATCCAGTTCTTGGCGACAAAACTTATGGATATAGAGGAAAAATAAAAATGGACGGACAAGTCTTACATTGCAGAAAAGTAAGTTTTATCCATCCAATTACGCATAATTTAATAACAATAGAAAGTGATTTGCCAGAATATTTTAAAGAGGCACTAATCAAAACGAATTTATATAAAGCTAAAGATCTACAGTGATGGTTTTGAAGTTCACATAATTAACGAGGCCGGTCTTACCGCTTGGATGTTTTTTAACATTCTTTCTCGTAGTGAAGTCAACATCAACCTTGTTAGAGTCTTTGGCTTTTGAATTTTTTGCGGCAATTTTAGCTGCGAAGACTAAAAGCTCATCGCTTGGGTAGCCACCTGACTTGATTACGACGTGTGATCCAGGAAAGCCTTTGACGTGCATCCATACATCGTTTTTGTCAGCGACTTTGAAAGTGATGTACTCGTTTTGCAAATTATTCTTGCCATAATAAACTTTACTTGTATCGTCATAATCAATAGAATGTATGGCGATTTTTTTTGGTTTATTTTTTATTTTTTTATCTTTTTTAATATAATTATTCTTTATTAACTCAAAATATATCTCATCAAGGTTCTTTACATCGTCAGTTCTGTCTATAGCGTCACTTACAAGCTCAAGATAATTTATCTCATCTTCAGTATTTTCAATTTGCTTTTCTAAAACTATCTCTCTTTGCTTCATTTTTTGATATCTCTTGTAGTATTTTTGTGCATTTTGCACAGCCGATAACTTTTGATCAAGAGGAACCGAAATTTCATTCATATTATCATAAAAGTTTTCAAGTTTAATATCTTTTAGTCCCTTAGAAATTTTGTGTATATTTGATGAGATAAGGTCAGCGTATACCTTGTATGCCTCCCTGTTAGCACTTTCAAGCATCTCTTCTTTTTGCTTTTGTAATTTATTTTTAGCCCTCTTAAGATTTGCACTTATAGTATGTCTCATGTTTTGTGAGCGCTGCGCTATTCTGTCTTTTTGGTCCTTTTCATAATAATATTTATCCAGAAGCTCACTTATGCTAGGAAAATTTTCTTTCTCAAGCGAAGCGTATTGATTTAGGCTGATGGCGTTGTATGCACTCTTTCTTTCGCTTAGCTTATAAATATTGAAGCTATAATTTTTTTCTTTAACTTCTTCAAAAGTTTTTATAAAAGATGAAATAAATTTATTCGCATCATTCTCATCAAGATTTTTAAGAAGATTCTTATCATCTATTGCTGCGTCGAATAATATTTTATTCGCAATCTCAGTACTTAGGCCAAGGAAGGACCTCATTAAAAAGTCTCTTAGCTCAAGATCAGCATTATTAGTCATCATATTTTTAAGATCTTCTTCATCAACGCTTATAGGTGAGACTCTATCAAAGACAGGAGGCCTTTCATATATAAGACCTGGCTCTATCTCTCTTTTGCTAGACATGACAGTAGAAACTCTTTTAATTGCATCAATAACCTTGTGATTTTCGTTGCAAAGAACTATGTTTGAGTACTTGCCCATGATTTCAACGACAAGATAATAAAGAGCTTCTTCATGAAATTCATTGTAGCCACTAAAAACAAATTGTGCGGCTCTATCAAAACCAAATTGCTCGACCTTAACGAGCTTTGATCCAGATAGATTCTTTCTAAGTATCATAGAGAATAAAGGCGCTTCACTAGGATTTTCTTTACTAATCTTGCTCACATAAAAGCGCGGATTATTACTCGAAGCACTAACAAGTACTTTAAAAGAACCATCTTTGCTTCTCATATTAATCATTATCTCATCTTTTTCAGTTTGATATATCTTGTCGACCCTTGCACCGATGTAATTATTATTGAACTCATCAGTCAAGGCTCTTGTTACTATTGCGTCAAATGACATTTAATCACTCCTTATTTATATTATATACAAAGTTACTCTATTTAAATATGAAGAATTTGTCATATTCTATATATATTTTTATAAATAAATGGTATAATATATGCATAAGGAGTGAGACTATGTTAAAAAGTATGACCTCATACGGTTCTAGCGAATATGTTTGTGAAAAATATAAAATAAAATTTGAACTAAAATCTGTAAACAACAGATATTTTGATTTAAACCTAAGAAGCCCGCGCTCGCTTATCGAGTACGAGGACAAGATTAGGCTTGCAATTAAAAAAAGAATATCCAGAGCAAAGATCGACTGCTTTCTAACAGTTGTCTTTCTAGAGGATGATCCTAACGATGTTGAAGTGGATTTAGTATTTTTAAGAAAATATATGAAGGCGCTTAGCTTAATTAAGGAAGAGCTTGGCCTTGATGACGAGATTAAGCTTGAAGACATAATCAGTCAACAAGAAGTTTTAAGCATAGTGAAAAATAATTATGAGAGCGATGAATTTTTAGATATAATGCTTGAAACACTTGAGAAGGCACTTGATAATTTTGACGACATGAGAATTAGAGAGGGAGAAAATCTTAAGAGCGATATACTAAACAATCTTACAGCAATTGAAGAAAATGTTGACAAGATAAAAGAGATTTACATTGATTATACAGATGAATACAAAGAAGATTTTATGAAGAAATATAATGAGCTCATCGAGGACAAGAGCATCATCGATGAAAAAAGACTTGAGTTTGAACTTGCACTATTAGTCGATAAATACGCCATCGACGAAGAGATAGTTAGAATGTATAGCCACATATCTCAATTCAAGTCCATGCTTAATTCAGACGAGACCATTGGCAAGAAGATGGATTTTTTAATTCAAGAGATGAACAGAGAGTCAAATACTATACTTAGCAAGACTAAAAATATTGAAATATCTAAGATAGGCGTTGAGCAAAAGAACCTTATCGAAAAGATTAGAGAACAAATACAAAATATAGAGTAGGTGAATTATGGAATACATTAACGTAGGATTTGGTAATTTAATCAATAAACATAGAGTCATAGCTGTCGTTGGACCAGAGTCTGCTCCTATAAAGAGATTAATTATGGAGAATCGTGATACAATTAGACTCATAGACGCGACTTGCGGCAAGAAAACTAGAAGCGTTATCATCATGGATAACGAGTCCATAGTTCTTTCAACGCTAGCAACTTCAACTATTAGCGAAAGATTGAATGGAGGTAATTAGATGAAAAGAGGTTTTTTGATAGTTCTTTCCGGACCTTCTGGCTGCGGTAAAGGCACTGTTGCTGACGAACTGTTTAGACGCAACGACGACATAGTCTTTTCAGTCTCAGCAACAACTAGAGAGGCTCGTCCAGGCGAAGTAGATGGCAAGAGCTACTTCTTCTTAAGCGAAGAAGAGTTTTTAAAGAAGGTAGAAAACGATGAGTTCTTGGAATATGCTAGCGTTCACGGACATTACTATGGAACTCCAAAAGATTTTATCACTAAAAAGATAGAAGAGGGAGAGATAGTACTGCTTGATATAGACGTTCAAGGGGCGCTTCAAATAAAACAAAAGATGAAAGAAGTAGTCTTTATATTTTTAGTACCGCCATCGATGTCGGAGCTAAAAAGAAGATTAGTTGGCAGAGCGACTGAGAGCGAAAAAGATTTAGAACTTAGAATTGCGAACGGTTTTAAAGAGATAAGCTTCGTTGAAGAATATGATTTCTTTGTAGTTAATGATTATTTAGAAGATGCCGTTAGAGATATCGAGGCCATAATCAAGGCTGAAAAGCATAGAGCGAAGAGATTCAAATATATAAAAGATAGAGTATTGGGGGAAAACAAATGATTTATATTAAAAATAAGGAAGATTTAGAAAAATTATCAAGATATGCCTTAGTTATGATACTTTCAAAGAGAGCTAGGCAAATAGTTGATGGAGCTGAGGCGAAGGTAGATACTGAGTCACACAATCCAGTATCCATCGCTATGGATGAGTATCTTGAAGACAAGATAGAATACGATATTTAAGATGAAGAAAAACATTGTAGTATGTGTCTCTGGCGGCATAGCAGCTTACAAGGCGGCAGATCTTGTATCTAAGCTTTCAAAAGTACACAACGTAAGAGTACTTATGACGAGGGATGCCGTTAAATTTGTGGGCAGCGAAACGTTTAAGATACTTTCAAAAAATAATGTTTATACGGATGTCTTTAATGACGAGGCTAAACCTATGCACATAGAAATAGCTAAGTGGGCAGACATCTTTGTTGTGGCGCCTGCATCAGCTAATACTATAGCCAAACTTGCCAGCGGCATTTGTGATGATATGGTAAGTTTAGCATTTTTAGCAAGCAAGGCAAAAAAACTTGTTGTTCCAGCCATGAACACAGCTATGCTTGAAAATTTGGCGACACAAGATAATATTCAAACGCTTAAAGATAGAGGCATAGATATACTTGATTCAGACAGCGGACTGCTTGCTTGTGGAGACGTAGGCAAGGGCAAAATGCCAGATCCAGATAGAATAATTGATCGCATCGATTATCTATTATCGGAAAAAGATTTGAAAAAATATAAAATACTTGTAACAGCTGGTCATACAGTAGAAGCGATTGACCCTGTTAGATATATCTCAAACCGATCAACAGGCAAGATGGGTTACCAAATCGCTTTAAAAGCTTATAATAGAGGAGCGAATGTCACTTTAATCATCGGACCAAATGATCTTGATATAAAAGATCCATTCAATATCATTAATGTTGTCTCATCAAAGGATATGTATGAAGCGGTGAACAAAGAGTTTGAAGGAGCAGATGCCTTGATCATGGCGGCTGCACCAGCTGATTTCACTCCAGCAGAATACAGTGAAGAGAAGATCAAAAAAGAAGATAGCGATAATCACGATATTAAAATAAAAAAGACTGATGATATAATCAAGTCGCTTAAAGATAAAAAAGATGACAAAGTCGTGATAGGTTTTGCGGCTGAATCAGAAAATGTTATTGCAAATGCAAAGAAAAAACTTTTATCTAAGGGCGCTGATATGATAGTCGCTAACGACATTACACTTAAGGGCTCAGGCTTTAAGAGTGATGAGAACAAAGTAAGCTTTGTATATAAAAATAAAAATGCGACATCATTTGATTTAATGAAAAAAAGTGAGCTAGCTGATATCATTCTTGATAATCTAGCTGTACTATTAAAAGATAGAAAGAAAAATTAATGTTTGCTCAAGTTGTTATTGACACAAAATCGAGAGTTTTAGATAGAGTTTTTACTTATAAGACTGACGAAGCCATCAGCGTTGGAACTAGAGTTTTAGTTCCATTTGGCAGGTCAAATAAGCCTAGCATCGCTGTGGTTTTAAACACATGTGATGAAGTAGACATAGATGAAGCAAAGATAAAATCCATAATCAAGGTGCTTGATGAGAAGGCAATCATCGACGAGAAGATGATTGAGCTTGCTCTATGGCTTAGAAATAGATACATCTCGACTTATAATGACGCACTTAGACTAGTTTTTCCGCCAGGAGGCATTAAGGAGCTAGAACTTTTTTATTATGCTAATGACGATGCACATGGACTTGAAAAGGATAAGGCATATAAAAAAGATGATTTGCTTAAAATTATGACGCTTAATGATTTTAATAAACTCGTTAAAGAAAATATTTTAATTGAAAAATATAAGATTAAGCAAAAAGTTAAGGAGCATTACGAAAAATACATTAGCCTAGTGACTTATGACGAGAAAGCGAGTGAAAAGCAAAGAGCTGTACTTGATTATTTAAGAGAGAATGATGGCATCGCTCTTGAAAAAAATATAATCACTAGCCTTAATATATCTTCATCACCTATAAAAACTCTTATAAAAAAAGGCTTAGTGAGAGAAGATTATATTCAAGAATCAAGAAAAAGAGGCTACGATGTGCCTTCTTATGAAAAGATTAAGCTTAACAAGGAACAAGAAAATGTTTATAAACGCATGGAACGTTCGATTGAGCATAATTTAGGCGAAAAATTTTTACTAAGAGGCGTAACTGGATCTGGAAAGACAGAAATTTACCTACATCTTGTTGAAAAATGTCTTCAAATGGGTAAAGATGCTATAGTACTAGTACCTGAAATAAGTCTTACGCCACAAACAATTAGGCGCTTTATAGGACGTTTCCAAAGAAAAGTACATGTACTCCACTCAAAACTAAGTTTATCTGAACGCTTTGATGAGTATGATGATATAAAATCAACATCGCCAAGTATAGTTATAGGTGCAAGATCAGCGATATTTGCTCCATGCAGAAACTTAGGGATTATAATCATTGATGAAGAGCACGATCAAAGCTACATATCAGACATGAATCCAAAGTATCAAACAGACGAAGTGGCTTATTATAGAAGCATGAGCGAGGGGGCAACGCTATTACTAGCAAGTGCTACACCATCGATATCGTCTTACTATAATGCTAAGCACGGCATATATGAGCTACTTGAGCTTGATAAAAAGGCAAAAGGACAAAAGGAAGCTGATATAGAGCTAGTCAATATGATAGACGAGCTTCAAAGAGGAAACATCAGTCAAATATCATCAAGATTTTATGAAATTATTGATGAGAATCTTAAGGCAAATAAGCAAAGCATAGTTTTTTTAAATAGACGCGGCTATAACAAAGAAATATTTTGTAAAAAGTGCGGCTATACCTTTACTTGTGACAATTGTGATGTGAGCATGACTTATCACAAGGGCATAAATAAGCTTAAGTGTCACTACTGTGGTCTTGTGAAAAATATTCCGAAGACTTGCCCAAGATGCGGGGCAGAGGCCCTAAGCTTTGCTGGTTATGGTATAGAAAAGGTTGAGGAACTACTTAGAAAGACTTTTCCAGAAGCGAAAATACTTAGAGCAGATAGCGACACAATCAAAACAGAGGACGACTACATCAATTTATATAAAAAAATGAACTCAGGAGCAGTCGATATACTTATTGGCACTCAGATGATTAGCAAGGGACTTGACTTTAAAAATGTTGATGCGGCGATCATCGTATCAATCGATGCTAATTTAAATTTCCCAAGCTATTCAGCAAGTGAAGACACTTATAACTTAATCACTCAAGTTGCTGGCAGAGCTGGACGCGATGAAAAAGGCAGAGTGCTTCTTCAAAGCTACGCTAGCGATAACGAGACGATTAGCTATGCGATGAGGGGTAATTACGAAGCTTTTTATAGAAATGAGATTGCTTTAAGAAAAGAATTTTTGTATCCGCCATTTATCAATATGATATACATCGTTGGTACTAGTCTTGATAAAAACATCGTTCAAGCTGAGATGGATTACTTAAGAAGCGATATCGAGAGATATTTGAATAATAATGGCATCAGATGCAATGTCTCAAAGCTAATGCAATGCGCGATTGAAAAGATAAACGCAAGCTATAGATATCAAATAATTTTAAAATACACGAACACTTATTCGAAAGAGATAAAAGATTATATTCGCTTCATTTTATATAGAAGCAAATTTGCAAAGAACAAAAAAGTAAATTATAACATTTATATAAATCCAAAAAATTTTTTATAGGAGGTAAAGATGGCACTTAGAAATATTAGACACGATCAAGATGAAATACTTAGAAAACAGTCAAAACTAGTTAAGGTTTTTGATGATAAACTTAAAGAATTAGCAGATGATATGATAGAGACAATGAATCATGCAGAAGGCGTTGGTCTTGCTGCAGTACAAGTAGGTATACTTAAGCAAATGATAGTCATAGACATAGGTGAAGGACCGATGGTCTTTGTAAATCCAGATATAATCGAAACAGCCGGTAGCTGCGATGATTACGAGGGCTGTCTATCAGTTCCAGGATACTCTGGTGTGGTTGAAAGACCAGAAAAGCTTAAGCTTAAGTACCAAGACCTTGAAGGAAAAGAACATGAGCTTGAGACTGAAGGCTTCTTAACAAGAGTTATATGCCACGAGACAGATCATTTGAAGGGTATTTTATATACAGACAAAGCAAAAGAAATGTTCACAAATGACGAGCTTAAGGCAAAATTAGATAAAGAACATAAGATGGCAGAGGCTAAATAATGAAACTCATCTACATGGGAACGCCATTATTTAGCTTAGCTCCCTTAAAGGCTTTAAAAGATCATGGCTTTGAAATCACCTTGCTAATAACTCAGCCAGACAGAAGACGCGGCAGAAAGATGCAAATCACTTACTCAGAGCTAAAAACTTATGCTCTTGAGAATGATATAGAAGTTTTTCAGCCAGAGGACGTCAATAGTCATGAATCAATAGAAAAAATTAAAAATACTGATGCTGATGTCATCGTTGTCGCTTCTTATGGCCAAATTATTAAAGAAGAAATACTTTATATGAAGAAGTATCATGCAATAAATATACACGCTTCACTCTTGCCAAAATATAGAGGAGCGGCTCCTGTTCAAGCAGCCATCATTAACGAAGACAAAGTAACAGGCATCACTCTTATGAAGATGTCAAAGGGCCTTGATACAGGAAACATGCTGATGACAAGAGAGATAGCTATAGCAGATGACGATACAGCAGATACACTTACTATGAAGCTATCTAATTTAGGCGCTGAGATGATAGTAGAGTATTTAGCTGGTCTTGATACGCTTGATGAAGGCACTCCACAAGATGATTCAAAGAGCTCTTATGTTAGAATGATTAAAAAAGAGGACGCTTTTATCGATTTTAGTGAAAGTGCTTCAAAAACTGAGCATATAATTAGGGCTATGCAGCCATGGCCAGTTGCCTTCACTACTTATAAGGGTGAGAATATGAAAATATTTAAGGCTGCCATAGTTAAAGATACTAGTGATAAAAAGATAGGTACTATACTAAATGTTAATGAAGATGGCATTTTGATTAAGTGCAAGGACGATGCCATCATCATAAGTGAAGTACAAATGCCAAATAAAAAGAGAATGAAAGTTTCTGATTATATAAGAGGAAATAAGATTGAGATAGGTGAAAGGTTAGGAGATAGATAATGATAAATTTTTTAATGCTTACTGGAAGATATCATAATTATATAAGCTCATATTTTATATATATAATTCCAGCTATGCTACTAAGCTTATTCGCTCAATATAAGATACAGGCTGTATATAGAGAATACATGGGTAGACTTAGTTCGCTCGGTAAAAGCGGTTCAGAGATTGCTAGAGCGATACTTGATAAGCATGGACTTAGAAATGTAAATATAAAGGAAGTTCCGGGCACCTTGAGTGATTTTTATGATCCGAGAGATAAAAGTCTTTCTTTATCAAGAGATATATCTGCTGGTACATCCATCGCTTCAATTGCAGTTGCAGCTCATGAAGTCGGACATGCAATTCAAGATAAAGAGAGCTATCCAATGCTAAATTTAAGAAGCTTCATGGCACCGGCTGTAAGAATTTCAAGCAGCTTAGCAATGTATTTGATACTAGCAGGATTATTTTTTGATTTTACTAGATTATTTGATATAGGTATAATTTTATATGCAGTCATAGTTTTATTCACACTAGTGACACTACCAGTTGAGTTTAATGCATCAAGAAGAGCTTTAAACGAGATAAGATCAATGCCGGGAGTAAACGACGAGACCATATATGGTTCTAAAAAAGTTTTAAAGGCAGCGGCTCTAACATACGTTGCATCAGCTTTTGCGGCGCTAAGTGAACTACTAAGACTACTTTCAATGAGGAGAAGAGATGACTAAGATTAACGATAGATACAGAAGCTTTTTGATATTAAAAGATATTTTTGCAAGCGGAGCATACTCAAACATAAGCCTAAGAACTGAGCTTAATAAGATTGACAGCGAAGTATCTAAATCCTTCGTAACAAAGCTTGTTTATGGCGTTGTTGAGAGAAAAAACTATCTTGATTACATCATCTCAAAGCTTTCATCGACAAAACTAAGTAAGATGGATATAGACATAGTCATTATTTTAGAAATGGCTTTATATCAAATCATATACATGGACAAGGTGCCTGAGAGCGCCGCAGTCAATGAGGCAGTAAAGCTTGCTAAGATTGTTAATAAAAGGCTTTCTGGATTTGTTAACGCTAATCTTAGAAATTTTTTAAGAAATAAAGATGACTTGATGAAAATTAATATTGATGATGAAGATGAAAGATTAGCTGTAAAATATTCAATTAATGAAGAATTTTTGGAGCTTTTAAAGAGTGATTACGATACAGAAACTGTAAATAATTTTTTAAACAGGTCCATGGATGAAAGGCTTCTTAATCTTAGAGTAAACACAAAGAAGACTACTAAGGATAGCATCAAAGCAGTTCTTGATAAATTTAATATTAAGTATGAAGAAAGCGATATATCTGTTGATAGTCTCATCATTTATGATAAAGTGAGCGATGTTGTAAAAAGTTTATTTAAGCAAGGATATGTTTCTTTTCAAGATGCGACGAGCTCTAGCCTTCAAGATTATATAAAGCTTGATAAGGGTGATAAGGTGCTTGATTTATGTGCAGCACCTGGAGGAAAATCCATGCACATGGCAGAGAAACTTGAAATGGGCTCAATCACAAGCTGTGATATATATGAGCACAAGATAAATCTACTAAAGAACGAAGCAAATAGACTTGGACTTGATAATATTAATTTTCAGATCAATGATGCCATGAAATTAAATAAAGAATTTATTAATAAATTTGATAAAGTATTGTTAGATGTTCCTTGCTCAGGAAGTGGTATAATATCTAGAAAGCCTGAGATAAAATATCAAATCGATTTAAAAGAGCTAAAAGAGCTTAACGATAAGCAGTGGAAAATATTAAATATTTCCAAGGAATATGTTAAAAAGGGCGGTCTGCTTGTATACAGTACTTGTAGTATACTTAAGCTAGAGAACGAAATTATGGTAAAAAAATTTCTTGAAGAAAACAATGATTTTAATTTGGAAAAATTTATTAAGCACATGCCAACAGAAAAGATTAACGATGGCTTTTTCATTTCATATCTAAGGAAGGAATAATTTGAATAACATTATTAACAATATGTATATTTCAGAGCTTGAGACATATTTTTTAGATCTTGGCGAGAAAAAATTTAGAGCAAAGCAGTTATTTGAAGCTATTCATAAGCAAAAGATAAAAAATCTAGATAAACTCACTACATTCTCACAAGATTTAAAAGATAAAATAAATAATAGCTCTGAGATATATGGAGTAAAAAAAGTTTTAGAACTAAAATCAAAACTTGACGAAACAAAGAAATATCTTTTTGAACTTCATGACGAGAATGTGATTGAAAGCGTTTTGATGAAGTACAAATATGGCTACACTGTTTGCATATCAACACAGGTTGGCTGCAAGATGGGATGCGCTTTTTGTGCTTCAACAAAGAAAGGTTTAATAAGAAACCTTTATGCATCGGAAATGCTTGACGAAATATACGAGATTGAAAGACTAAATGATATAAATGTATCAAACATTGTATTAATGGGTAGCGGCGAAGCACTTGATAATTTTGACGAACTTATAAGATTTATTGAACTAATTAGTGCTAAAGAGGGTAAGAATTTATCGAAGAGAAATATAACTATATCAACGTGTGGTCTTGCCGATAAGATTTTAAAATTAGCCGAATATGATTATCCAATAACACTAACGATATCATTACATAATGCAGACGAAGAAGAGAGAAAAAAGATTATGCCGATTACAAGGAAGTATCCTTTTGATGAGCTTATACCAGCTCTTAAAGAGTATCAGGCAAAAATCAATAAAAGGATATCCTTTGAATACGTTTTAATCGATGGACTTAATGACTCTTATCAATCTGCTTTAGATATAAAAAATTTATTAAAAGATATTAAGTCACACATCAACTTAATTCCGCTTAATAAGATTAAAGAGTACGACGAAGAGCCAAGCACTTCTGAAAATATTAATAAATTTAAAAAATATTTAGAAGATTTTGGCTTTAACGTAACTATTAGGCGTGAGTTAGGAGCGGATATAAACGCTTCGTGTGGACAGCTTAGAAATAATTATCTTGAACAATAGGAGGTGGTCTATGTGAATCTTGGTTATGTATCAGATAAAGGCAAAACGAGAAGCAATAATGAAGATAACTTTTTTATCTACGATGATTATCCATTCCCATTCTTTGTAATTGCAGATGGAGTTGGTGGACACAAGGCAGGCGAACTAGCTAGTAAGATGGCGGTCGATACCATTGCCGATGTTTTAAAGAATAAAAATGATGCGGTTTGTATAGACGATGTTGAAGACGCTATAAGAACTAGCATTGTAAGCGCAAACAATTCCATTTACAAATATTCAAAGTTTAATAAAGAGTGTGAGGGCATGGGCACAACAGTTTTGGTATGCGCCTATTACAAAAACACTTGCCTTATAGCTCACGTAGGCGACTCAAGAGCCTATCTTATAAGAGAGCACGAAATAGCTCAGCTAACAGAGGATCATACTTTTGGTAACGAGCTAATAAAAAGGGCTGGAAGCAAGATTTTTAATGTTAAAAATATAGATAACAAAAACGCTTTAACCAGAGCTTTGGGAACAGAGAAGACTGTTGTCATCGACACTTACAAGTTCATTCACAGAAGTGATGACATAGTGCTTCTATGTACAGACGGACTAAATAAAGAGGTTGAAGATAACTCGATACTTGCAATAGTAGAGAAATACAAGAGCGACTCAATGCAAAAGGTAGCTGAAGAATTAAAGGATAGAGCTATACTTATGGGCGGAAGAGATAATGTTACTATAATAACTATAAAAGCTTAGGGGTGAGAAAATGGATAAAATGATAGGAAAACTTTTATCAGATCGATATGAAATACTAGAAAAAATTGGCGATGGAGGCATGGCAACTGTTTACAAAGCCAGATGTAGAGTTTTAGATAGATATGTTGCTATAAAAATTTTAAGACCTGAATATGCAAGCGACGAAGAATTTATAAAGAAGTTTAATAGAGAATCAAAGGCAGCTGCATCATTATCGAGTCAAAACATAGTTGGCATCTACGATGTAGGCACAGATAAAATCGATGAAGAAAGTATTTATTATATAGTTATGGAATATATAGACGGAACTACATTAAAGGATATAATCGATAGCAAGGGAAAACTTTCTGAAGATGATGCAATTGATTACTCAATACAAATACTTAGAGCCTTAAAGGATGCTCATGACCATAATGTTGTTCATAGAGATATAAAACCACATAATATTATGATTACTAAGCAAGGCACAGTTAAAGTAACTGATTTTGGTATAGCGAGGGCATCAACATCAACAACGGTTACAACAACATCAGATGTTCTTGGCTCAGTTCATTATATATCGCCTGAGCAAGCTAGAGGCGGCTATACTGATAATAAAACTGATATATATTCATTTGGTATAGTTTTATATGAGATGCTAACGGGAAAGAAGCCTTATGATGGGGACAATCCGATCTCAGTAGCGATGAAACAAATACAAGATGATATAATTCCGCCGTCTGAGTATATTCCAAATATGAATAAAAATCTTGAACAAATAATACTTAAGTGTACAAGAAAAAAACAAAGTGAAAGATATCAAAGCGTTGACGACATCTTATCGGACTTTTTATACTTAGATGATGAAGGCAGCTTTAATTATAACAAGCAAAATGATAACTGGAATGACGAAACAGTCGTTTTAAAACAAGAAGATATAATTAGAGAAGAAAAAAATGAAAAGATTAAAAGAAATAGGGAGGAAAATATTTCTGAAATGAGACAATCAAACAGAAATCGCCGCAGAAGAAAAAAAGAAAATGGCTTAGTAGGCGTTTTCTTAGGAATAATAACAGCTCTAATATTAGTTGCTGGACTATTCTTTGGATATAATTACTTAAAGGGCGCTTTAAGCGGAGGCGGCTCAGATGAAGTAGCAGTACCAAATGTTGTGGGCGACGATTTAGATACAGCTAAATCAAAACTTGAAAAACTTGGACTTACTTATGAAGTTGTTGCCAAAGAAAAAACTGATGGCAAGGCAAATATTGTTACAAAACAAGATCCAGAAGCAGATTTTAAAGTTAAAAAAGACTTTAAGGTATCATTAACTATATCAGAATCAGAAGATAGTGTTGAAGTACCAAATGTAGTTGGAGAAACAATCCTTGATGCAGAAAGCATTCTTTATAAATATGGTTTAAAATTAGCAGAACCAAGCTATGAAGAAGACAGCGAGCATGAAGAAGGCACTATAATTAGACAAGAGCCAAGCGAAGGCTCTGTAGCTGATAAGAATAGCTTGATAAAGGTTGTTGTTAGCAAAGGCGATTCTAATGCCATCGAAGTTCCTGACTTTGTAGGCAGAAATAAAGATGAAGTTATAAAAGAAATAACAGATTTAGGATTAAAATATAAAATAACAAGCAAAGACAGCGAAGATTATGATAAAGACATTGTTACAGAGCAATCAGTAACATCAGGCTCAACTGTACAAAAAGATGAAGTTATTTCGCTTGTAGTATCTAAAGGCAGAATAGAAAAGCCAGCAGAAGAAGAAAATACAGAAAACAATGATACAAATGAAAAAACAAAAGAAGAAGATAAAAAGCCAAAAGAAAATGCAGTAATTGTTATAGACATAGTTCTTCAAGCCGATCCAGACCTTGATCAAACACACTTCACTATAATTAAAAACTCTAACGGAGTTAAAGAAACTGTTTATGATCAAATGGTTAAAAGAGAAGACGGTCAAGTGAGATTTAAGTATAATGCAAAAGAAGGAGATACCTTCGATATTTATAAGAACGACACTTATATAACAACAAAACAAGCTAAATAATGAAGGGTAAGATAATTAAATCTATCTCTGGTGTTTTCTTTATCGAAAGTGAGGAAAATGTCTATGAGGCAAAGCAGTTAGGAAGCTTTAAAAAACTTAAAATGAAGCCACTTGTAGGCGATATTGCAAACTTTGTAGAAAAGGATGGCTCTTATTTAATAGAAAGCATTGAAGAGAGAAAAAATGAGCTTATAAGGCCAATCGTAGCAAACGTTGATAATTTACTAATAGTCATGACTATATCAACACCGAGTATAAATTTGCTCTTGCTTGATAAATTTTTAGTCATGGCTGAGTATAATCACATCAGGCCTATAATTATAATAAACAAAAAAGATATCAAAATTGATGAGCTTATATATAAGATGTATAAAAACATTGGCTACGATGTTTTTGAGACAAGCATATATGATGATGAATCCATCCATAAGGTGTTAGAGGAAATAAAAGGACAAACTTCTGTTTTATCGGGGCCATCAGGTGTTGGAAAATCATCAATCATGAATTATCTCAATAAAAATAAGCTGATTAAAACACAAGAGATATCAATGAAACTAAATAAGGGTAAGCAAACAACAAGGTCTGTGCAGTTATATTCGATCGATGAGGCGACAAGCATCATAGATACGCCAGGTTTTACATCACTTGAACTTGACTTTTTGCAAGAGGAAGATGAGTTAAAAAATTATATAAGAGAGTTTAATAAGTATAAGAACAAATGCAGGTTTGCATCGTGTGCACATATCAATGAACCAGATTGTGAGATAAAAAAACAATTAGAAGAAGAAAATATTTCTCACATTAGGTATAAAGATTATCTACTAATGTATGAAGAAATAAAAGCAAAGAGGAGGTATTGACTTGAGAGAGATAGCACCATCATTATTGTCGGCAAACTTTTATAATTTGCAAGATGATTTAGAAAGACTTAAAAAATCAGGCATTAAGTATTTGCATCTTGATGTTATGGATGGAAACTTTGTTCCAAACATATCTTTTGGTCTGCCAATCATTAAATCAGTAAGAAAAAATACAGATTTTATTCTTGACTGCCACTTAATGATTGAAAAACCTGAAAGATATTTGGAAGATTTTAAAAATGCCGGAGCAGACATATTAACAGTGCATCAAGAGGCGACTATACACTTACAAAGAACGCTTGCCGAAATCAGAAGACTTGGCATGAAGGCGGGCGTTTCGCTAAATCCATCGACAAGTGAAGAAACACTTAAGTATATCATGGATGACCTTGATTTAATACTGATTATGTCAGTTAATCCAGGTTTTGGAGGTCAATCATACATCGAAAGTGTTAATGAAAAGATTAAAAGAGTGAGAAAGATGATTGATGAGAGCGAAAGAGACATCATATTAGAGGCCGACGGAGGAGTCAACAAGGATAATATTAAAGAATTAGAAGATTTAGGAGTAGATTTATTTGTTGCTGGCTCAGCAGCATTTAAAAATTCAGAAATAGAAAAGAATATAGGAGGATTAAGAGATGATAAATAAAGTAGCGATAGTATTAAATGGACCAATTGATTGTTTTTTAACAGGAAGCATAAGAGATTATGCCTTTGTTATAGCTGTTGACGGAGGTTTGAATCATTTAGTTAAATATGATATGGATGCAGATTTATTCATAGGTGATTATGATAGCGTTAATGACGATGCAAAAGGATATATAGAAACAAGTAATATAACACATGTAGATTACAATGAGGATAAGGATAAGACTGATTTTGAACTTGCCTTAGAGTATGTTAAAGAAAAGTGCGAGATAAAAACTGTTGATATTTACTGTGCTATGGGCGGAAGAGAAGACCATACAATGACAGTATTAAATAATGTTTTAGCTTATAGTAAAGATTTAAATATAACTGTTTATGGAGGCGACCAAGCAGTAAAAGTACTTAACGAAGGCGACGAGATTAAAGTTGTAAACAGAATCGATGTTACATCATTCTCAATGGTACCAGTTGATGAAGAATTTACTGTATCAATAAAATCAGCTAAGTGGGAGCTTGATCACGAAACTGTTTCAAGATCTAGTTCATTACTTATGAGCAACAAGGCGATGGGCGATCACGCTTTAATCACAGCACATAAGAACAGAGCATTTTTATTCATAACATTGTTCATATAATTAAATAAAAAACACAAATAAAAAATACCGATGCATAAATTTGATATGCATCGGTATTTTATGTATTGAGCAAAAAAAATTGCAGTAAGTCTGCAATTTTTATTCGGCTCTTTGCACCTTGCCTGATCTAAGGCATCTAGTACAAACATTTATTCTTTTTACAGTTCCGTTAACGTTTGCTCTAACTCTTCTTAAGTTTGGCTTCCAAGTTCTTCTTGAGTGTCTTAAAGAGTGAGATACTTTATTACCAGCAATTTTACCTTTACCACATATATCGCAAACTTTTCCCATTTTCTTACCTCCTCTCAAGCTTTAACTACTTAATTATAGCAAAGTTCATTACAAAAATCAAGCTTTTTTTATAAAAAATAAAAAAATTTTAAATAAAATGTCAAAAAAACATAAAATTTGCATATATATCTTTAAAAAAAAGCTATTTAATGATATAATATAATTAATTATGGACACAAATAATTAAAACTAAATGAGAAAATAAATTTATTAATTGAATGGAGGGAGATTTATGCCTTGTCAATATACTAATGATTTAGGAACTATTAATATTGCCGACAATGTTATCGCTAAGATAGCAGGACTATCTGCCATGGAAAGCTATGGTATAGTAGGTATGAGTGCAATTGATGCGAAAGACGGTTTTTACAATTTACTTAACATGGAAAATTTATCTAAGGGTGTAAAGGTAAGTACAGACGGACAACACGTTGATATATCTTTATACGTTGTTTTAGAGTTTGGAGTAAAAATTTCGGTTGTTTGCGACAATATTATTGAAAAAGTTAAATACAATGTTGAAAAACAAACAGCTATGTCTGTTAAAAATGTCAATGTTTTTGTCCAAGGACTAAGAATGAATGACAAAAAGTAGGAGGTAAATGTGAGTACTAATAGAATTGACGCAATTGTTTTAAAGAAAGCATTGATTGGAGCACTTAATTCTCTTGGCGAAAATAAAGAGATAGTTGACGCTTTAAATGTATTTCCTGTTCCAGATGGAGATACAGGTACAAACATGCTTCTAACAATGAAGTCAGCAGTTACAAATGCAGTTAAAGAAGAAAATAAAACTATAAAAGAAATAGCAAACGCTTTAAGTAAGGGAGCTCTTCTTGGAGCTAGAGGAAACTCTGGTGTAATTTTATCTCAGCTTCTTAGAGGTTTTAAAGAAGCTATAGAAGATAAGGAATACATTGACATCGAAGGACTTATGGAAGCCTTTGTTAAAGCAAGTGAAGTTGCTTATAAGGCTGTTATGAGACCTACAGAAGGCACTATATTAACAGTTTCAAAAGATTTAGCAGGTTTTGGATTAAAGAACTATAGAAAATATACAGAACTTTCTAAATTTGCTGATGATGCACTTATAGCTTTGGAAGAATCACTTAACAGAACACCAGAACTTCTTAGCGTATTAAAAGAAGCTGGTGTAGTTGACGCTGGTGGTAAGGGTCTTTACTTTATAGTTAAAGGCGCAATTAAAGGTGCTAGAACTGAAAAATTAGAAATTACAGTTCAAGATATAAATAAAACTAAACAAACAGCTAATAGAAAAGAAATTTCTACAGATAATATTAAATATGGTTATTGCACTGAATTTATCATAACTGGTGATACTAGTAAGGTTGATGAGTTTAAGGAAACTATATCAAAGATAGGCGACTCAATGGTTGTCGTTGCTCTAGATGATATAATCAAATGCCATATACACTCAAACAATCCAGGACAAGTTATCGAAGAGGCTTTAAAACTTGGTTATCTAAAAGATATCAAGATTGATAACATGCGTCTTCAACACCATGAAATATTATTTAGCGAAGAAGAGTATAAAAACAGCAATAAAGAAGAAAAAGCAAAAGAACACAAAAAATATGGCTTCATAGCTGTAAGTTCAGGCGATGGCTTTACTAAGATATTTAAGGACTTAAAGATTGATGAAGTTGTCACTGGCGGCCAAACTATGAACCCTTCAACAGAAGATTTCATGGAAGCTATTGACAATATCAACGCAGACGATATATTCATCTTCCCTAATAACAAAAACATCATCATGGCAGCTAAGCAAACTATTGATCTTAGCGATAAGAATATCCATGTTGTTGAAACAAGAAACATGCCAGAAGCCATCAGCGCTATGATTACTTTCGATGAAGAAATGAGCGCAGATGAAATTCTTGAGAGCATGAGGGAAGCTATAAGCGAAGTAAAAACTGGTGAAGTTACTTTTGCTGTAAGAGATACTACTATTGATGGTAAAGAGATAAAGAAGGGTAATTACCTTGCTATCAGCTCATCAAAGATACTTGCAAGCTCAGCTGATTTAAATGAAACTACTATGGCTATGCTTGATGAACTTATCGATGAAGATACATCTTTAGTAACTTTATATCTAGGCGAAGATGCTGAAAAATCTCAAGCAGAGGAATTAATCGAAGAACTTGAAGAAAAATATCCTGATATAGATTTTGAAGCTATTGAGTCTAAACAAGCTTTATACTATTATATAATTTCATTGGAATAATGAAGCTAAAAGAAGTCAAGGGAGTAGGAAGCAAAACTGAAGAGTATTTAAACAGACTCGGTTTATATACAGCCGAAGATGCACTTTTAAATAGACCCAGAAGATATGAGGACAGGAAGAACCTAAGATATATATCTGATGAGAGTTTATCTGATGCGTCTTTGTTTAAGGTTAAAATCATATCTTCGCCTATAATGAGGCAGAGAAATATGATGATGTTTGATGTTTGTGACGAGAAAAACAATGCGAAAGTTTTCTTCTTCGGCATGAATTTTTACAGAAACATATTTAAGCCGGGCAAAACATTCTACCTCTTTGGCAAATTAAATAAAAATAAATTTGGTTATAGCTTTTCCAATCCTGAGTTTTACAACAGCTTAAACACAGACAGACTTGGCTATATTGGTCCAATATACAATCTTGTAAAGGGCCTATACAATTCAAAGCTAGTCTCAATAGTAAGTGAGCTACTTAATACAAAGGGTTTAGTTAAAGAGATAATTCCAGAGATTTTAATACGCGATTATGATTTATACGGCATAGATGAAGCGCTAAAAGAACTGCATTTTCCAACATCTCACGAGACTTTGGAGAAGGCGAGAAGAACTTTAGCTTTTAGAGAGATATTTACCGTTGAATATGGTTTTAAAATCTTAAGAAAAGAAGTACAGGATGAAAATTTTGTAAAATTCAAGCACTTTGATGAAGAAGATAACTTTATTAAAGGTCTTGGCTTTGAGTTAACACCTGATCAAAAAACTGTTATAGATGAGATCAATGTTGATATGCAAGCTGATAAGAGGATGAATAGACTCGTTCAGGGAGATGTTGGTAGCGGTAAGACCATAGTCGCTGTATATGCCATGTATAAGGCTTATCTCAATGGCTATCAAGCAGCTATGATGGCTCCGACTGAAATCTTAGCTAAGCAGCACTACGAGAGCCTTAAAGATATTTTCAAAGGTAAAGATATAAAAGTAACTTTATTATCATCATCTATATCAAATAAAGAAAAAAACGAGATTTATGATGGATTAGATAGCGGAGAGATTGACTTAGTTGTCGGAACTCACTCAATAATCCAAGATAAAGTAAATTTTAAAAATCTTGGGCTTGTAATAACTGATGAGCAGCACAGATTTGGCGTAAAGCAAAGGGCTAATCTAACGAATAAATCGGTATACGCAGACACCCTTGTAATGAGCGCAACACCTATACCAAGGACTATGTCTTTAATTTTCTATGGTGACCTTGATATATCAACTATCAAGACCATGCCGCCAGGAAGAAAAAAGGTCGAGACATACGCTGTGCCTTATTCTTATAAGGAAAGAATTTTTAATTTTATAGAAAAAGAATTAAAAAATTCAAAGCAGGTCTATGTTGTTACACCTCTAATCGAAGAGAGCGAATCGCTTGACTTATCAAACGCAAATGATGTATACT
The DNA here is from genome assembly GCF_000312505.2 of Fenollaria massiliensis. Classification (GTDB taxonomy): domain Bacteria; phylum Bacillota; class Clostridia; order Tissierellales; family Peptoniphilaceae; genus Fenollaria; species Fenollaria massiliensis. Next base: position 125,301 of record NZ_HG326227.1, read on the forward strand.
TAGAGCTAAAGGAGCACTTTAAGAACTATAATGTTGCTCTGCTTCATGGAAAAACATCTAATGAAGATAAGAACAAGATTATGTCTAATTATGAAGAGAACAAAGTGCAAATACTTGTTTCAACTACTGTTATAGAAGTCGGTGTAAACGTTGCTAATGCTAATCTTATGGTCATATTAAACGCAGAAAGATTTGGCCTATCCACACTTCACCAGTTAAGAGGAAGAGTAGGAAGAAGCTCTGATCAAGCGTATTGCGTCCTTGTTTATGACAAGCTAAATGATATTAGTTACGAAAGATTAAAATTGATGCAAGAGACTGGCGATGGTTTTGAAATATCGAAAAAAGACTTGATACTAAGAGGACCAGGAGACTTCTTTGGAACAAAGCAGCACGGAGCCATAGATTTTAAATTTTTTGATTTTGATAAAGATACCGAGATGATTAATGATATTAATAAAGAGATTTTATCAATATTAAGAGGCGACATTGAATACGAAAAAAACAGATATGATGCTTTATTAAATAATATGGATTCAGTTTTTTATGACAGTAAACAAGATATCATCTTAAATTAAGAGGCAAGAGATGAGAGTTATATCAGGCAAATTCAAATCAAGAAAATTACTTGCACCAAAGGGCCTTAATACGAGACCGACTTTGGATAATATAAAAGAAACAATATTTAATATCATATCGCCAATAACGATAAACGCAAAAGTCTTGGACCTTTTTAGCGGAACAGGACAGATTGGCATTGAGTTTTACTCAAGAGGCGCGAAGGAAGTATATCTAGTAGATTCATCGCACGAGGCCATAAGCGTGATAAATAAAAATTTAGAAAGCTTAAAGCTTGATGGCGAGATAAATGTCATGAAGATGGATGCCATAAGAGCCTTAAAAGGGCCTCTTAAGGAGAAAAAATTCGATTATATCTTCTTAGATCCACCATATAAAAAGCATGAGCTTCTAAATGAAGTACTTAAGCTAATTATCTCACTTGATCTACTCGATGAGAGAGGCACCATAATCATAGAAGAGAATAAAGATTATGACTTTAGCGAGGCCATTAGCACAGATGATTTTGATATTGATACAAGAACAATTGGCGATAAGAAAATATTTTTTATTAGAGGTGTTAAATGAAAGCAATTTACCCAGGTAGCTTTGACCCTATAACCAATGGACACATTGATATCATCAACAGATCGAAGGATATCTTTGATGAATTGATTATAGGTATAACTACTAATGTACAGAAAAAACACTTATTCACTATTGATGAAAGAAAAAAGATGATAGAAGAAATTTTTAAAGATGAGAAGAAGATTAAAGTAAAAACTTTTGATGGACTTCTTACTTCATTTTGTGAAGAAGAGAAGACAAACTATGTCATCAGAGGACTTAGAGCCGTTTCTGATTATGAATATGAACTTCAGATGGCTATGGCGAACAAGTCACTTAATAAAAATTTAGAGACTATATTTTTAGTTGCTTCACACAAGTTTAACTTTTTAAGTTCTTCTATAGTTAAGGAAATTGCTTACTATCATGGAGATATATCGGCACTAGTGCCAAAAAATGTTGAAATTAAATTGAAAAACAAATACGAAAGGGGTTAAAAAATGGATGTATTAGGTCTTATTGATGAGATTGAGGATATTGTTGAATCAGCAGGTTCTCTACCTCTAACAAGTAAGGTTTTAGTTCAAAAAGAAGAATTACTAGATATAATCAGCGAGTTAAGAATAAAACTTCCAGATGAAATAAAACAAGCTGCATGGATTAAAGAAGAAAGAGAAAGAATTATTAGCGAAGCAAATAAAGATGCAGAACAAATTATTAAAGAAACAAGATTAAAACTTGAAGAACTTGTAAGCAAGGAAGAAGTTTTAAAAGAAGCAAACGAAAGAGCAAAGGATCTTATGAACAAGGCACAAATCGCTTCAACAAATTTAAAACGCTCTTCACTTGAATACTCAGACAAGCTTCTAATGAACGCTCAAGAGAATTTAAAGGACATGATTACTACTTTAAATGAAAACAGAACAGAGCTTAGAAAGATGTCTGCTAGCGTTAATCAAGAAAATCAAGTAGCAAAAGAAAAAGAAGAAAAGTAAAAAAATAAATGCGAAAGTACATAAATTACCTTCGCATTTATTTTTTATTTTTTATAAAATTATTTTGCCATTGGTGAGTTTGTTGACTTGCCTTCAAGTGTTTCTACTGCATCCTTAAATACTTCGGCAATAGTTGGGTGAGCATATATCATATTTGATAAGTCTTCAACGCTTAGACCATTGGCCATAGCTATAACAGCGTAGTGAATCAATAGGTCGGCGTCTTTACCAATTATGTGGCAGCCTAAGATTTTCTTGTGGTCTTTTGTTGATAGCATCTTTATAAAGCCTTTAGTTCCGCCAACTGCAAGTGCCTTACCATTTGCTTGGTACATGGACTTAGCTTTATCATACTCAATACCTTCTTTTTCAAGATCTTGTTCAGTTTTACCAACTTGAGCAAGTTCTGGAACTGTGTATAAAACAGCTGGAACGATTGAAAGATCAGTTTTTGGCTCAATTCCAGATAATTTTTCAACTACGTGGAAGCCTTGAGCTGTAGCGAAGTGAGCAAGTTGAGTGTTTTTGTATATAACGTCGCCGATAGCGTAGATATTGTCATTTGATGTTTTTAAGTTTTCATCAACTAAAACGCCGCCGTCCTTTGTTTCAACTTTAGCTGCTTCAGTGTTAAGTCCGTCAGTATTGCTTGCTCTGCCTAGTGCAACTAGTACGTATTCAGCTTCATACTCTTTTAAAGTATCTTTGCCAACCATTTGAGTAGTTACTTTAAGCATATCACCAGCTTGTTCAATCTTCTTAGAGTGTTGCTTTGTAGCGAACTTTAGATTTGGATTCTTTAATATTGATTGTAATCTCTTTTGTATTTCTATATCAGCTGTCTTGAACATATTGTTACCAATAACAGTTACTTCAGTACCAAAACTTGCATATATAGTAGCAAATTCAAGACCTATAACGCCTGTACCTATAACTATCATTGACTTAGGTATTTCTTTTAAGCTTAAAAGAGTAGTTGAGTTTAAAACTTTTGGCAAATCACAGCCTTCAAGTGGCTTGATATCCTTTGATCCAGTAGCTATGATACATTTATCGAATGTAACGTTTTCTTCGACGCCTTCATTTAAAACTACTTTTACTTCATTTTCACTAACGAATGAAGCAGTACCCTTTAAAAGCTTGATATTGTCATAAGTTGAGATTAAATATTCGATTCCATCTCTAAGTTTACTCATGACATCTTGTTTTCTTTGATAAATTTTTTCAGTATCAAGGCTATAGCCATCAACTTTTACGCCAAATTCTTCCGAATTTTGTACTTCGCTATAAAAATCAGCTATCTTTACCATAGTCTTAGTAGGTATACAGCCAATGTTTAGGCAAGTACCACCAAGTAAGTTCTTTTCAACAAGAACTACATCATTTCCTAGTTGAGCTGCTCTGAAAGCGGCTTCGTATCCGCCAGGACCTGCACCTATAATTAGTAATTTCATTTATGTCCTCCTTTATTTTATTTATTATATTATTCTTAACATTTTAATTATATCATATAATTAGCTAATTTTTATAAAATTTTAAACGCTTAATAAATTTATTTTATACGCGTCTTTTACATCCATGCCTTTCATTAGATAATAAATTTGATCATTGTTTATCAATATCTCAAGGTCTAGCTTGCTCTCATGACTCAAATTATCAAGATCTTTGTACTTGCTAATAATATTTACATCGCTATGTTTTTTTATCTCTTTTAAAACTTTTTTCCCTATATCGTTAGCGCATAAAGGAATTATGAAGTCATATTCTTTGTCCCTTGAAACATTATCTTTATATATATTTAATAGCATAGCAAGCATAAATCTATTGATCTTGCTTTTTGAAAAGTTTTTTCTTGAGACCATATCCATAAATTCATTATAGCCCTTCGCTTCATAGATGTGCTTTTTAATATAGTTTACAGTATCTTCATCGTATTCAAAATACATTTTAAAATTCTTTTCTCTTATAAAAATAGACTTAATATAGGAAAAATATTTTTCTAAATCAATAATTTTTTCATCGGGCAGTGCTGGTACAAAATTATTTACATCCCTTCCTTTATATATTAAGTCTCTTATATGAGTCGCACTTGCAAAATCATTTTCATCATAAGCATCGTTATAACTTGGGCCATGTCTTTGAAGGGCAAAAGCTTTTATTTTGCTCTCTGTTTCATTAAGAGCACTTATATAGTTATAAGCAAGGATATTGTTAGATTTATTCATAATATCTGACGAAGTAAGCTCATTAAAGCTTAAAGCATAGGCCCTTGAAAAAGAAAGACCGTTTGATAAATATTTTTTAAGTATTTCATCAAAAGCATTTTTATTTTCTATCATTAGACAAAGTGCCTTATCAAGCGTTTCTAAGCCATCTTCACTACCAAAACTTAAATAATCAATCACATTTAATTTATTTAGTATATTCACAGCGTTTTTAGAAAATATATCTGCAGGCGCTACCGAAGAAAAAAGTGGCAGCTCAAGAACTAGGTCACAGCCATATTCACAGGCAATCTTGGCTCTTTCATATTTAGAAAAAGCACTAGGAAGACCCCTTTGAACAAAATTACCACTCATTAGAGCGACGACAGCATCAACGCCTAGAGCTTCTTTTGTCTTATTTATATGATATAGGTGACCGTTGTGAAACGGATTATATTCACAAATAATTCCAGCTATTTTCAACTTTTTCCCTTCTTTCTTAAAAAACACTTGAAATTTTCTATATTTTATTATATCATATATGTATATGATTTGTTAAATATTTAGGGAGGTAAAAATGAAAATATTAGTAATTAATTGCGGATCATCATCATTAAAGTATCAATTAATGAACATGGATGATGAAAGCGTAATCTGTAAAGGTTTAGTTGAAAGAATCGGTATCGAAGGATCTAAGCTTACTCATAAAGTTGAAGGAAGAGAAAACTTTGTAGTTGAAGAAGCTATGAAAAACCATAAAGATGCCATGAAACACGTATTTGATGCACTTGTTAGCAAGGAACACGGAGTTGTTGCTTCACTTGATGAAATCGACGGTATCGGTCACAGAGTACTACATGGTGGAGACATAATAACTGACTCAACACTAGTAACTGAAGACGTTAAGAAAACTATCGAAAAATTCATCTGCTTCGGACCACTTCATAACCCAGCAAACCTTATGGGTATAGAAGCTTGCGAAGAACTTGTAAAGGGCAAACCAAACGTTGTTGTTATGGATACAGCCTTCCATCAAACAATGCCAGCTAAGAACTACATGTACGCTATTGACTACGATTTATACGAAAAGTACAGACTTAGAAAAATACGGGTTTCCACGGAACTTCTCATAAATATATAGCACATAGAATGGCTGAAATACTTAATAAAGACTTATCAGAACTAAACATAATTAACTGCCACTTAGGTAACGGCTCAAGTTTAGCTTGCATTAAGAATGGTAAAGTTTATGATACATCCATGGGTGTTACACCGCTTGAAGGACTTGTAATGGGAACAAGATCAGGCGATATCGACCCAACAGTTGTAACATTCCTTTGTGAAAACGAAAATATTACTCCACACGAAGCTAACCAATGGTTAAATAAAAAATCAGGTGTACTTGGAGTTTCTAAGTTAAGCTCAGACTTTAGAGACCTTGAAGAAGCAAGAGACAAAGGCAATGAAAAAGCTGCTCTTGCACTTGATATGTTCACAAACAGAGTTAAAAAATACATTGGCGCTTACATGGCACAAATGCCAGAGCTTGACGCAATCGTTATGACAGGTGGTATCGGTGAAAACTCAGACACAATGAGAAGAGAAATTCTTCATGGACTAGAACACCTAGGAATTGAACTAGATGATAAGAAAAACGACGGAACAAGAGCAAAAGAAGTAAACATCGCTAAAGATGGCGCTAAGATTAAGATCTACATTTGCCCAACAAATGAAGAATTAATGATAGCAAGAGACACAAAAGAAATTATTTCAAAATAATTTAAAATAAAATATAAAAAGTCTTGACAAATAGATAAAAAAACAGTATAATTGTAATGTTATAAAAGCGAATTAGTAAACAAATACATTTACTGTAAGTTAAGGAGGTGTTTTTAATGGCAGTACCTAAAGGACGTACATCAAAACAAAGACGTAATAAAAGAAGAGCTTCATCTTATACATTAAGAAAAGCAACATTCGTTGAATGTCCTCAATGTCATGAAATGAAAAGACCACACAGAGTATGCATGAGCTGTGGTTACTACAATGGTGAAAAGGTTTTAGATGTTGAATAAAAAATACTCAGGTTAAATCCTGAGTTTTTTTATTGTTAGTGTTTCCACTATGCTAACATGATTTGGAAGGGTTTGTAGTAGGACACATAAAAAAAAGACTAAAGAATTTAAAGAAACATTTAGAATAATAAGAAAAAATGGAAAAATATTACCATAGATATTATATGATAATATACTAGAAAAGGTAATCAAAAATATGAAAAAGTATTGAATTTTGAACAAAATTATGCTAAACTATAGTTAAACAAATAAAGGTGAAGTAATAAATAATAGAATCGAGAAATACCGTAAACCTTTAGGTTTATCGCAACATAGATTTAAAAAAGCAGGGATATCAAAGACAAGTATAAACAAAATTATATGAGGAGGTAAGAAATGAAGAATATAAAAAAACTTTCAATAGCACTTGTGCTTTTTGCATTAGTTTTTAGTCTGAATGTAGTAATGGCTGCGAAAAAAAGTAACAATGAAAAATGTTTTTCAAGTAAGACTTTTTTAGTAGAATCTAGAGATACGAAAGGATCTACGCATTTTAAAATCCGCTTGTTAAAAGGAAGTGTAGCTATTTTTGGTAGAGAGAAATGGAAAAAAGGTGATACCGTAGTTATTAAGCTAAAGTCTTTAAAAGGAAAAGATTTAGAAGTAGGTATTTTACCTGCCGAAGATATTAAAGCTGGTTGGGGCTATAATGATTATGGTGCTCCTATAAAAAAGAGAGTAGAAAACCCAGAAGATGATGTAAAATTTACTATTCCGAATGATGGAGAATATGGAATTTACGTTAAAGATATGAAATCAAATGCTTTTTCTTTTCTAGAATTATTTAGGGGAAAAGAAATAGTATCTACAAAGTCGGAAGGGAAAAAATCAGAAAAAGATCATAAACATGAATTAAATAAACATAATTGTATTGAATTTGAGTTAGAAGTAAATAAAAAATTTATAAATCCTTTAACTGAAACAGAAGGATTGGAATAAAATTATTATCATAGCTCTTGTGGTAGCATACCTGACTCCGATGTTTATTATAAAAGCCATTAAAAGTGATGGAGATAGATCTTAGCATTATACAATTTTGTCTGGAATATGTCTATCTTTATTCCTTCTATATCTAACAGCTTTAATAAACAGTTGATTAAATTCATTATAAAAAATGATGGAAAATATATTCAAATTATTTTTAGAGCGATTAAGATTAAAACTTATTCGCTTTTTTCTTTGTCAAAAATAAGAAAGAAAATAGAAGTGCAAAAAGAAAAAATGTTCCTACTAGGTCCAATTGATTTGGAGCAGTTCCAAGTGGGACAAGGAAAAAAACTAGGACTATCTCAATAAATACTAACGCAAGCACAAGTATAAAATAGGCTAAATTGACTTATCGGTCTATTTATGATATAATATATCTTAACAATTAAACGGATAAGGGGTAATAATATGGCAATTTCTTATAAACCATTATGGCACTTATTGGTGGGAAGAGAAATGAATAAAGAAGACTTAAAAAGAGCTGCAACCTGTAGATCCATTGAAAGAGGTATTAGATATCCTGATTAACTATAGTAATAATATTTATTCAGACAGGAGGAAATAAAGTGAGTCAAGAAAATAAGATAAATCAATCTTGCTGAGGTTCAATACAAAAAACCACTGGTACAGTGGAAGAAAAAGCAAATTGCCCCAAATGTCACAAAATAGGAGAAAAGGTTAAGAATATAACTGTAAAGCATATGGTATCAGAAAACCTTATGGGAAAGGTTGTAGATGAAGAAACTTACTATTTATGTATGAATGAAGATTGTGATGTCGTGTATTATAACTTAAACAATGAAAGAGTTTTTTATAAGGAAGATGTAAAAGTTCCTATATGGTTTAAAAAGGATGCAAATCCCAAATATATATGCTATTGCAACCAAGTTACAGAGCAACAAATTATAAATGCTGTTTTAGATGATGGTGCAAAGAATATTAAAGATATTATTAGACTTACAGGGGCAATGAAAAATGCAAAGTGCGAAATTAACAATCCTTTGGGTAAATGCTGTAGTCCTTTTATTCAAGAAACCATAAATAAAGCATTAAATAGCAAAAAATAGTTTGCGACAAATAATTTATAAAGTACGTCATAACAGTAATAAAATTAAAAATAATAAAAAACTATATAATTAAAATTTTAGCGGTTCAGATGTAAAAGTCTGGGCCGCTTTTTTATTTTCCCCTGAAAGGAGGTCACCTATATGGTAAATGATGAAGTTAATAATAAGGCTATAAATATTGAGATAAAAGTGGCTCAGTATTCAGCAAAGGCTATTTTAAAAGCTATGAAAAAGATTATAGAAGATGCCAATGAAAAAAGTCAACAACTTGCAGATTATATTAGTGAAAAAAGAAAAACCAATTCAAGGAAACTTAAGGATATGGTAAAGAAAGGTCATCTGGAAAATATTGATAAGCAAATCGAAAATAAATTCAATGCTTTTAAGGATTACGCATAAAGGCGTAAAATAAATTGGGGGTTTGTTAGAGATAAAGATACAAGACTTTATATTAACAATACAAACTACACAAAAGAAATGAATAATGAAAATTGGAAAAGGCTGGATGATTTATTTTAATGTGTTGTTAGATGACAAGAAATTTAATAATGAAACTTTTAAAGAGATAGCATAAATGTTAACTCTTTTTTATTACAAGAAAGGAGGTATATATAGGAGATAGAAATTAAAAACGCTATCGTCTTTTTTATATTAAATACGGGTAAAAATATTAACAAGAAATTTGTAACGTTTTGATTTTTCAATCGCCTAACTATTAGAAAGCAAGAAAGGGTGTGATTTTATGGACTATGATTACGAAATAATATATAAAGAATATTTTTCTAAAGTATATTTATATGTTTTGACCATTAGTCATGATGAACATATAGCTGAAGAAATCACACAAGAAACTTTTTTTAAAGTAAAATAACTACGTATCTCATCTCATTCATAAAAAACTTGATTTAATAGATAAAATAATGTATAATAATTATGATTTAGAACGGAGGAAATTATGAAATTATTAATTGATACACAAGGCGGAGACAAAGCTCCTATAGCTATGTTAAATGCTGTGCAAATGGCAAAGAAAGAAAATAATTCTTTAGATTTTGTTTTATTTGGCGATAAAAAAGAAATTGAAGAAGCTTTGGGCGCTGACGCAAAAAATTATGAGATAATTCAAACTGAAGATGTAATCACTAATGAGGACGAAGCAGCTCTATCCATAAGAAAAAAAGATAAAGCTTCCATAGTTTTAGCATCAAAGTACTTAGTTGAATATGATGACGCTGATGCATTTATATCAGCTGGTTCAACTGGCGCGCTACTTGCAGCAGCTATGCTTATAGTAAAGAGGATAGATGGCTTCAAAAGAGCGAGCATACCAACATTCTTGCCAGGATTAAAGGGGCCAACACTACTTTTGGACTCAGGAGCAAATGTTGACTGCGAACCAGAATTTATTTATGAGTTTGCAAAACTAGGCTCAAAGTATGTTGAAAAGCTACTTGGCATTCAAAATCCAAAGGTTGCTTTAGTATCTAACGGTGCTGAAGCAAAAAAAGGCAATGAATTAACTAAGAAGGCTCATGAAATTCTTAAAAATTCAGAACTTAATTTTATTGGTAACATCGAAGCAAACGAGATACTTACTACTGAAGCAGACATAATTGTTCAAGATGGTTTTGTTGGTAACGTAATCTTAAAAGAGCTTGAGGGTATGAGCAAAGTTTTTGTAGGCAATGTTAAAAACTTTATTATGCAAGATAATAAATATTTCTCATCAGATGAGATGAAGATGTCATTTATGAAAGATTTGATGTCTCTTATGGGACTAACTAAATATGGTGGATCACCAGTATTAGGAGTGAACAAAGCTATAGTTAAGGCGCACGGCAACAGTGACGAAAAAGCTTTTTATCTAGCTATAAAAAATACTGTTGATTTTGTAAATTCTGGAGTTATAGAATATTTAAAAGAAAATTAGGAGGAACTATCGTGGAAGAAAAAATTAAAGAGATAATTGCTAAACAATTTAAAGTTGATGTAAAAGATTTAAAAGACGAAACAACATTTAAAGAAGATTTAAAGGCAGATTCCATCGCCATAGTTGAATTAATAATGAATTTAGAAGACGAACTAAATGTAAGCTTAGATGATGACAAGGTTACAAGCGTTAAAACTGTTGGAGAGGCAATCGCATTAGCCAAAGAAGCAATTAAATAATGAAGAATTATGATATATCCGATGCTCGCGAAAAGCTCAATAGCTTGCAGGCGATTATCGGATATACTTTTAATGATACAAATTTGCTCTTTACTAGCTTAGTTCATAAGAGCTCAGAGGAGGCAAAATTTTTAACTGCGCCATATAATGCTCAGAGCCTAGAGTTTTTAGGCGACAAAGTACTTTCTTATGCCTTGGCAAAATATTTATTCACTAAGTACATAGACAAGGACGAAGGCACTTTATCTGAGCTTATTGCTATGCTTGGAAAGGCTTCATACCAAAATATGGTTGCGAAAGACCTTCATTTAGACGAGTACATCTATATGGAGGCTAATCTAAGGATAAATCTTGATAAAACATCAATACTAGCTGATCACTTAGAAGCTTTGATAGCGGCTATTTACTTAGATTCAGACATTGACACAGCTGAAAAATTTATTTTGGATAAATATTTAAAGTATGCACATATTGTTCTAGATGCAAATAATGAATTTATAAATTATAAGAGTATTTTAATTGAATATGCTCAAAAACATGATTTAGAATTAGTATATACGCTTTTGAATGAATATGGTCCAGATAATGATAAGAGTTTTGAGTATGCTGTAGAACTTGATGGTTATAGGGCAATTGCTATAGCCAAGAGAAAGAAGACTGCTCAGCAATTGGCATCTAAAGAACTTGCGATTGAGATGAAATTGATAAAATGAAAAAAAACTATATAATACCAATTTTTATACCGCATCTAGGCTGCCCAAACGATTGTATTTTCTGCAATCAAAAGAAGATTGCTAAGGACTATGATGCGCAAAAAGAAGAAAATATAAAAAATGATATAGAAAAATATTTGGCACTATATGAAGGAAAGAAGGATATAGAGCTTGCTTTTTATGGCGGAAGCTTTACTGCGCTTGATTATCCGCTTATGCTTAGCTACTTAAAGCTTGCAAATACATATATCGAGCGCGGTTTAATAGATAGCATAAGGATATCGACAAGGCCGGACGCTATTAGCGAAGAAATTCTTGACGAGCTTGAAAAGTATAAGGTAAAAATAATTGAGCTTGGTGCTCAGTCAATGAATGATGAGGTTTTAGCTGCACTAAAGAGAGGACACAAGGCGCTTGACACTATTCGCAGCGCTAAAATGATTAAGGATAGAGGCTTTACTCTTGGACTACAGATGATGACAGGCCTATATAAGTCCACTAAAGATATGGATATAGCTACAGCTGAAGCGATAGCTACGCTTGAGCCGGATTTTGTAAGAATATATCCAACCTTAGTTATAAAAGATACAGAACTAGTGGGTAAACTTGAAGATGGCTCATACAAGCCATCAGATGTTGATGAAGCAATTGATACGCTTAAGAGCATCGTTATAATATTTGAAGCAAAAGATATAGAGATAATCAGGATAGGTCTTCAAACTACTGATAATATACAGCTAGGTAAGGACGTAGTGGCAGGGCCATTCCACCCAGCGATACGCTCATTAACTTATGAGGCTATCTACCTTGACATCATAGAAGAATTTATTGAAATAAATAAAATTACTAATGATTTCACAATAATTTCTTCTAAAAAAGTAGCTTCTTTCTTAAGCGGCTCAAATAAATCGAATAGAAAGAAAATTTATAATAAATATAAAATTAATTACGAGATAAAAGGCATCTTTGATGAGGATGACAGGTTAATGTTTTACGACGGAAGCCCACAAAGTTACTCATTTAAGGAGCTTATAAAGAATAAGTACGAAAGGGGCAAATATTTTGCGTTTAAATAAATTAATATTGAAGGGCTTTAAATCCTTCGCAAATAGAACTGAAATAGTCTTTACCCCTGGAGTTACAACTGTTGTAGGTCCTAATGGCAGCGGTAAGAGTAATATATCTGACGCTGTTAGATGGGTTTTAGGTGAGCAAAGTAATAAATCACTTAGAGCAAACAAGGCGAGCGACGTTATTTTCCAAGGAACAGAAGAGAAAAAAGCGCTTGGATACGCTCAAGTAAGTATAATATTTTCAAATGATGATAACTCTCTACCTGTTGAATATCAAGAGGTTGAGGTCACAAGGCGCATGTATCGTTCAGGTGAGAGCGAATTTTTGATTAATAATAAAAAAGCTAGGATGAAGGACGTTAGAGAACTTTTCCTAGATACTGGTGTGGGTAAGGACGGCTACTCCATCATTGGACAAGGAAGGATAGATGAAATTCTTTCAAATAAACCAGAAGACAGAAGAGCCATCTTTGAAGAGGCATCAGGCGTTAGTAAATATAGATACAAAAAAGAAGAATCCTTAAGAAAGCTTGAGAAGACTGAAGCAAATTTACTCAGAATAAAAGATATTCTTTATGAGATAGAGCAAAATGAAGCGAGACTTAAGGGCGAATCAGAAAAGGCTAGGGAGTACAAAAGCCTTATGGAAGAGTACAAAAAAGTAGATGTATCTATATCATATAATGCTTATGAAAAGATTGAGAAGAATTTAATTAAATTTAATGCAGATAAAGATAGACTCATTGATGATTTAAAATTAAGCGAAATAAAGAATAAAGAAGTCGAAGAAAGCGCAGCGCCACTACAAGCTGAACTTAAGAAATATGAGGCACTTATTGATGAGATTAAAGAGCAAAGAAATAAAGATCTAAGAGACTTTGATATCAACAGGCAAAAACTTGAAATAAACAAAGAAAAACTTAGATCAATTGAAGATAAAGTGCTTGATAATAAACTTAAAGAGAAAGAACATGAGAATAAATTATTAGAATCAGAAGAAAAGATAAAAACATTATCTCTTGTTAAAAAATCTAGCGAAGAAACTCTTTTGAATTTAGCAAATGAGCTTGAAAAGCTTAAAAATGAAAACGCTAGCTTTGACAGAACTAGCTATGATGACGCTATAAACATGGGTATGGAGCTTGATAAAAAGATTGAGGCGCTAAGATTAAGCATAGAAAATTATAAAAATAATAAAAATAGCCAAAACGAAAAACTTAAAGACATAGAGAAAAAGATTCGCGATAAAGAAAATGATTTAAACAAGCAAAATGATGAATTTAAAAAATATAATGATGAACTTAATGATTTAAATAATTTATTTAGCAAAAAAGAAGAGCTTTATAAAAAAGCTAAAGATGATATCACAGAAAAAGTAGATGATTTAGCGAAGTCTAAGGAAAATTATTTTGCTATGGAAAATGACCTTAGAGTTTTACAAAAAAGTTATGAGATGCACAAGAATCTTGAAGAAAACCTTGATGGCTACTACAGAAGCGTTAAAGAGATATCTAAAGCAGCAAAGAAAAATTATTTTAAATCAAATTCAAGACTTGTGGTTGATATATTTAATTGTGATGAAAAGTATTCACTTGCAATAGAATCAGCGCTACAATCGAATTTGCAAGCTATAGTCATAGATAGAGACGACGATGCCAAAGAATACATCGACTTTTTAAAGAAAAATAACTATGGTAGAGCAACTTTCTATCCACTTAATAGATATAATTTTAAATCTAATGAAAATTATAATATTAATGATAAAGATGCTATAGGTTTTGCGAGTGAACTTATTAACTATGATAAAAAATATGATAATTTATTTAATAGCCTTCTTCAAAGAACAGTTGTAACGACAACATTTGACGCTGCACTTAGAATATCGAAAGCCTATAAGCAATATAGATACGTTAGTTTAGATGGACAGATAATTAATTCATCTGGATCAATAGTTGGAGGTAGCCAAGTTAAATCTTCATTTATTTCGCGTAAACACATGCTTAATAAGCTAATGGATGAGATAAATGATAAGAAAAATGCTCTAGAAGATGCCAAAAAGCTTCTTATTAATAAGGAAGAAGAGATTAAATCAGAAAAAATCTCTTATGACAAGCTAAATGAAGAGATATTAAGTATCAATGAAAAGATAAATACAGCTAAAAAAGAAATTAATTCACTTGAGATAAATATTACTTTTGCTCAAAGAGATATAAGCGAAGCAAAAACTCAAGTTGAAGAAATAAATAAGTCATTTGAAGCGCTTGATGAACATATCAGTCAAGGAAATAATGATTTAGATGCGCTTAATAAAGAAAAAGAAGAGCACGAGAAGAAGATAGAGCAAGAAAAAGAACTTATTAAGGGCTTTGAAGAAGAAAAAGAGAGACGAAATGAAAAGCTTCTTCAAATAAGCGTAGAAAAATCTACTTTAGAGCTAAAGCTTGAAAAAACGGTTGAAGATATCGCTTTTTCTGAAGAATATATTGCTAGATCAAATGATATAAAAGAAAGCCTTGCAAATGACTACCAAGAACTAAACAAAAATAAAGAAGCACTTGAGAATGAAAATACTAGCATCATGGACTTCTTGAAGAAGAATGAAGAGCTCGAGCAAGAATACATTGACAAGATCAATCAAAAGACAGATGAAAAAGAAAAAGTTTTATCCAAGATTTTTGATTTGCAAAATGAGATAAAGTCATGTCAAGAAGGCATAATTGCCATTAAAGACGAGATTAATAAAAATGAGGTCCTACTTGCTCGTAACGAAGTAATGAAGGATAACATCAAAGAAAAATTATCAAATGATTACTTTATAAATGTTGAAAATATTGATAAAGAAAGTCTTGTTAAGGCTAGTACAAAAGATTTAAAAGAGCTTCAAGAAAAGATTGATGCACTTGGCGATGTATCATTATCATCTATAAAAGAGTATGAAGATACATTAACAAGATTAGAATTCTTAAGAAAGCAATATGATGACATGCAAGACTCTAAAGAGGACTTACTTAATATAATTGATGATATCGATGAAACTATCAAGATAAAATTTAAAGATAATTTTAATATCATTCAAGGATATTTCTCAGAAATATTCCAAAACTTATTTGGTGGCGGCGAAGCGAAGATATATATAAGCGATGAAAATGATATACTTAACTCAGGTATTGAGATAGAGGCACGTCCACCAGGAAAGAGCATGCAATCACTAAGCCTACTATCAGGTGGAGAGAAGACATTAACAGCGATAGCACTATTATTCGCTGTGCTAAAATCAAAACCATCGCCATTCTGTATATTAGACGAAATCGATGCGGCTCTTGATGATGCCAACATAAGTAAGTACACAGCCTACCTTGACAGGATTAAGGATGAAACACAATTTATCCTTATCACTCATAGAAAGGTAACTATGGAGATATCAGACGCTATATATGGAATTACTATGAAAGAAAAGGGTATAAGCTCGATACTTTCGATGAAATTAACTTAAGAGGTGAAATATGTTTAACTGGTTTAAAAAGAAAAATAAAGACGAAGAGAATAAAAAAGTTCAGGAAGAAAAAATTGATATATTGACAGAAGATGCTGATGCGGCGCAAATAAACGAAGATGCACATGAAAATGAAAAAATAAATTTCAATCAAGATGCGCAAAGCATTAATCAAAATCAAGGTAATGAAGAAAAAGTACAAGAAAAGCCCGAAGAGGTCAAAGAAGAAAAAACATCTTTCTTTAAAAGAATGTTTTCTGGACTTGAAAAGACAAGACAAAATCTAAATTATAAGCTTCAAACAGTATTCAAAGGAACTGACATTAATGATGATTTTTATGATGAGCTTGAAGAAGTTTTAGTCACATCAGACATTGGCGTTGAAACTGTTATGAACATTATCGATAATCTAAAAGAAAGAATCGTTAGAGAAAATGTTCTAGATAGAAAAGATGCTCTTCCTTTACTTAAAGATGAAATAAAAAAGATAATGAATGACAATATTACATCGAGAGATTTAAAGCTTGAGCCATCGCCAGCCATACTTTTAGTTGTTGGGGTCAATGGTGTTGGCAAGACGACTACCATAGGTAAGCTTAGCTACCAATTTAGACAAGAGGGTAAAAGTGTTTTAATCGCCGCTGCAGATACATTTAGAGCAGCTGCCATTGAACAGCTTAAAGAGTGGGCCAATAGAGCAAACGTTGATATCATTGCTCATGAAGAGTCAGCTGACCCGGCAAGCGTTATTTTTGATGCAATCATGGCGGCTAAAGCAAGAAAGACTGATATACTTATCTGCGACACAGCAGGAAGGCTTCATAACAAGCAAAACTTAATGAACGAGCTTAATAAGATTAAAAGAGTTATCGATAGAGAATTTCCAAACGCAGTTAAAGAAAATCTATTGGTTCTTGATGCGACAACTGGTCAAAACGCAATCATTCAAGCAAAATCATTTAAAGAAACAAGTGATATAACAGGCGTTTGTGTTACTAAACTTGACGGAACTGCAAAGGGAGGCGTAATCATCGCACTTGAAAGCGAACTACACTTGCCAGTTAAGATTATAGGTGTCGGAGAAAAAATAGAAGACCTTCAAGCGTTTAACGTCGATGACTTCGTTGAAGCATTATTTTAAAAATATTTAAATAATTTTAAAAAAAAGTATTGACAAAAGTCAATCTATATAGTATTATATTAACTGTCAAGTAAATAGCTTGACAGTTTTTTATGTGATAGCACTAAGAAAGAAACGAATTTTATAAGGAATAAGATAAAATGAAAGTATTAGATGATTATATATATATCGGAAGGCTATTAGATTTTTATGGAAGCCTCTTAACAGAAAGTGAGTCAAAATCAGTTGATTACTACTACAACGAAGACTACTCATTAACAGAGATAGCTGAACTTCTTTCAATATCTAGACAAGCGGTGAGCCTTAACATTAAAAGAGCTATAGACAAATTGAAGTCTTTTGAGGGTGCACTTAAGCTTATAGAAAAGTTTGAAAAGAAAAAAGAGGATAAAGAAAAATTAGAAATTATTTTTAAAGGTCTTTCAAGCTGTGACGATATAGATGAAATTAAAGGAAGAATTAAAGAAGCTGAAGAGATTATAAAAGAGATGTAAAAGGAGCAAGAATGATATTCGAGAGCTTATCAGAAAAACTACAAAAAACATTAGATGGCTTAAGGGGCAAGGGCAGACTTAGTGAAAAGGATGTTGACGCAGCACTTAGAGAAGTAAAGCTAGCCCTTCTAGAAGCAGACGTTAATTATAAAGTAGTTAAAAAATTTATAGATAATTTAAAAACAAGAGCCATTGGTTCAGAAGTTATGGAGAGCTTAACTCCTGGTCAACAAGTTATTAAGATAGTTAATGAAGAATTAATCAATCTTATGGGCAAGACCAAGGAAGGCTTAAATCTTAGCAAAAACCCAAGCATTATCTTGATGTGCGGTCTTCAAGGTGCAGGTAAGACAACAACAACTGGTAAACTTGCCATAAACCTTAGAAAGAAAGGCAGAAGACCACTTTTAGTTGCTTGCGACGTCTATAGACCAGCAGCTATTAAACAGCTAGAAGTAGTTGGAAAGTCAGTTGACGTGCCAGTATTTTCTATGGGAGATAAAATAAAGCCGCTAGATATAGCTAAAAGCGCTATAGAACACGCTAAGAAGAATGGTAACGACATAGTTATAGTCGATACAGCAGGACGTTTACACATAGACGAAGTGCTTATGGATGAGCTAAAAGGTTTAAAAGAAAATCTTGATCCATCAGAAATACTTCTTGTACTTGACTCAATGACAGGACAAGATGCAGTAAACGTTGCTAAATCATTTGATGATGCGCTCGGCATAACAGGTGTTATCTTAACAAAACTAGATGGCGACGCTAGAGGCGGTGCGGCACTTTCAATTAGAGCCGTAACTGATAAACCAATCAAATATGTTGGTATGGGCGAAAAGATGGATGAGCTTGAAGAGTTTCATCCAGACAGATTAGTTTCAAAGATACTTGGTATGGGAGACGTACTTACTCTTATTGAGAAAGCACAAAGCAATATTGACCAAAAGAAAGCTATGGAGCTAGAGAAAAAATTAAGGGAAGAAACATTTACCCTTGATGACTTCCTAGATCAAATAGCTCAGATGAGAAACTTAGGACCAATTGAAAATATACTTCAAATGATACCAGGAATGAATTCAAAAGCCTTAAAGGGCATTAATGTAAGTGATAAAGATATAGGCAGAGTTGAAGCCATCATCAGAAGTATGACTATGAAAGAGAGAATGACTCCAAACATAATCAATGCTTCGAGAAAGAAGAGGATTGCACTAGGAAGTGGCACAACAACTAATGATGTTAACAAGCTTCTAAAGCAATTCGAAGATACAAAGAAGATGATGAAACGCTTTGGCAGCATGGAAAAGTCTATGAAAAGAAAAGGAAAATTCAATTTTCCATTTAATATATAATTTTAAGGAGGTGAGATTGTGGTAAAAATTCGTTTAAAAAGAATGGGATCAAAAAAGAATCCATTTTACAGAATCGTTGTAGCTGATTCAAGAAGAGCTAGAGATGGTAAGTTCATCGAACAACTTGGTTATTATGACCCATTAACTGAGCCAAAGACAATTAAATTTGATCAAGAAAAGGCTGAACAATGGATAGCAAATGGAGCTAAAGCAAGTGAAACAGTTCAAAGATTATTCAAATCTCAAGGATATGATATAACAGCAAAAACTGCTAAGAAAGCTGAAGCAACAGAAGAAACAGAAGCTGTAGAAGCTTAGGATGTGGGGGTTAATATGAAAGAATTAGTTGAATTTTTAGCAAAATCTATTGTTGATAACAAAGACGATGTTAAAGTTACAGTTAATGAATCAGCAAACGAGGTCAACATTGATCTATATGTAAATCCAGATGATATAGGCAGAGTTATTGGTAAAGGCGGTAAGGTTGTTAAAGCAATCAGACTTATTGCTGGAGCTACTCTTAAAGACTCAAGAAGAATTAATTTAGAAATAAGGGAATAAATCTTGGATCTTATTAAGATAGCAAAGATTGTCTCTAGTCATGGCTTAAATGGAGAGGTGAAAATCTTTCCATACACAGATGATTTAAATGGTTTCAAAGAGTATAAAAAAATCTATGTCGATGGAGAAGAGCTTGAGATTATAAGTCAAAAGATAGCTTCAAAATTTATTGTACTTAAGTTAAAGGGCTTTGATTATATTGATGATGTCAAAAGACTTATTGATAAGGATGCTTTTATTGATAAAGCCCAAATGCCTTCACTAAATGAAGGCGAGTACTATATTCATGAGCTTATAGCTATGGAAGTATATAGTGAGGCTAACGAATTTATTGGCACTGTTAAAGATGTCATGGAAACGGGTGCAAATCATGTGCTTGTTGTTGATCATGACGGAAAGGAAGCACTTATTCCTTTTGTTAAAGCCTTTATCAAAGAACTTGACTTGAAAAATAAAAAGATCAAAGTCAAACTCATAGAAGGTATCTTATGATAAAGTTTAACGTCTTAACGCTATTTCCTGAGATGTTTACAGCACTTACTGATTTTAGTATAATCAAAAGAGCTATAGATAATGAACTTATAGAGATCAATCTTATTAATTTTAGAGATTATTCTAAGGACAAGCACAATAAAGTTGATGATTACCCTTATGGCGGAGGCAGCGGCATGCTTTTAAAAGCTGATGTTCTTAAGGACTGCTTAGAAGACATTAAGCCAAAAAGGCTTATCTATCTTTCACCAAAAGGCAAATTATTCAATCAAGACTTGGCTAAAGAATATTCAAAACTTGACGAGATAACAATTCTTTGTGGGCACTACGAAGGTTTAGATGAGAGGATCATCAAAAACTATGTCGATGAAGAGCTATCTATCGGGGATTATGTATTGACTGGTGGTGAACTACCCGCTATGGTAATCATAGATACTATATCGAGGTTAGTTGATTCAGTAATAAAAGAAGATTCGTATTCAGACGAAACTCACATGTCAAATTTTTTAGAATATCCTCAGTATACCAGACCTTATGATTTGGATGGGGACAAGGTTCCAGAAGTATTACTTAGCGGAAACCATCAAGATGTCGATGACTTTAGACTTATTGAGTCATTTAAGGCAACTGTTAAAAACAGGATAGATTTACTTGATTTTGCTAAGCTAGATAAAAAGGAAATGAAAAATTTGAGAGAAATTTTAAATAAACTAAAGAAGGAGGACTAAGATGGACTATATAAAGATGCTTGAAGCACAACAATTAAAAGACAACATTCCTCAATTTCATGTAGGTGATACTGTTCAAGTACACTATAAAGTTGTAGAAGGTACACGTGAAAGAATCCAAGTGTACGAAGGTACTGTAATTAAGAGACAAAACGGCGGAGCTAAAGAAACATTTACAGTAAGAAGATTGTCTTATGGTATTGGTGTTGAAAGAACATTCTTACTACACTCTCCAAGAATTGACAAAATCGTTCTTGTAAGAAAAGGTAGAGTTAGAAGAGCTAAACTTTATTACTTAAGAGACAGAGTTGGTAAGTCTGCTAAAGTTAAAGAAAAACAATCATTTTAATTAAGTTAAAGACATTCTATATGAAGAGTGTCTTTTTTCTTTGCAATATTTATTTACATTGACTATTTTTTGTGATAATATAGAAGATAGTTAGGAAGGTGTATGTTATGAACATAAATTGGTACCCTGGACACATGAAAAAGACCAGAGAGTCTTTACTAGAGATGTCAAAGTTAGTCGATATAGTTATAGAGCTAATAGATGCGAGAGCGCCTATGTCGAGCACTAACCCAATAATTAAAGAAATTACAGAAAATAAAGCTAAAATAATATTATTAAATAAAGCTGACTTAGCAGACGATAAAGTGAATAAGAAGTGGATAGCTCATTTTAAGGACGCAAAGTGCATTGAGTTTAACGCGAAAAATAAATCAAACGTGAAGAAAATTATTGACTTATCACGCAAAGAGGTCGATAAGTATCATGAAGAGCACAAGCAAAGAGAGCACTTTGGACCTATCAAGGCCATGGTTGTTGGTATACCAAATGTTGGCAAGTCTACTTTTATTAATTTAATGAACAATAGAAAGAGCCTAAAGACAGGCAACAAACCAGGTGTAACTAAGAAAAATCAATGGATCAAGGTCGATAATGACTTTATGCTGTTGGACACACCAGGCGTTTTATGGCCAAAATTCGAAAGCCAAGAGATAGGCTTGAACCTTGCCTTCATCGGTTCCATCAAAGATGAGATACTTAATAAAGATGACATAGCCATCGCTTTAATTAAATTTCTAAAAGAGCATTATAGTGGCGCACTTAACGCAAGATACAAGGTTAATGAAGACGCTACAGAGCTTGAAATACTTGAAGAGATAGCGAAAAACAGAGGCTTTATACTTAAGGGCAATGAACTTGATGTATACAAAGCCATAAATATATTAGTAGATGAGTTTAGAAATGGACTTTTAGGAAGAATTTCGCTTGAGGAGCCGTTTGATGAATAAAGATTATGAAAATAAACTTTTTGATGAAGGTCATAAAATTGTAGTAGGCATAGACGAAGTAGGTAGAGGCCCCTTTTTTGGAGATGTACTTGCTTGCGCCATAGCTTTTAAAAAGGACTTCTTTATGGAAGAGGTCAATGACTCAAAGAAACTCAGTCAAAAGAAGAGAGAAAAAATTTTTAAAGAGCTAGTAAAAAATGCTATCGGCATTGGTATTGGCAAGGCAAGTCCTGAGGAAATTGATGAAATAAACATCAAAGAAGCAACTCATCTAGCTATGCAAAGGGCAGTAGAAGACTTTCATGACGAAATGAACTATAAGCTTAAACCTGATATAATTTTGATTGACGCAGAAAAAATTAAGGCGGATATAGAGCAAAGAGCCATTGTTCATGGTGATGCGACTGTATTTACTATAGCTGCGGCAAGTATTGTTGCAAAAGTTTTAAGAGACGCTGATATAAGTTATTTAGCGCAGAAGTATCCAGAGTATGATCTTGAGAATAACAAGGGCTATGGCACTAAAAAGCATAGAGAGGCCATTTTAAAATACGGCCCAACGCCGCTACATAGAAAAACTTTTTTGAGAAATCTTTTGGGTAATAATGATGCAAAATAATTTTAATAGAAAAGACAATAGAAAAAAAGGGAGATTTGGCGAAGAAGAGGCTAAAGAATTTCTTCAAAATGAAGGATACTTTATACTCGATCAAAACTATCAGGTAAGAGATGGCGAGATTGACATAATTGCAAGAGACGATGAGTATCTAATTTTTGTTGAAGTTAAGGCAAGAAACAAGATGGACTATGGTAGGCCCATGGAGGCAGTTACTAAATCCAAGCAAAAGAAGATAATCAAAACTGCCGAATATTATTTGTATGAGCATCAAAACTTAAATTATCAGCCTAGATTTGATGTTGTTGAAGTAAATTTTTCTACGAATAAAATAAAACATATTAAAAATGCATTTTGGATAGGAGATTAAAGATGTATTCTAAAGTAAATACTTGTGTTTTACAAGGCTTGAACGCAAAGATAATTAACGTTGAAAGCGACTTATCGAGTGGCTTACCACAATTTAATATTGTTGGGCTTGCTGATACTGCAATAAAAGAGTCTAAAGAAAGAGTTAGAACTGCAGTAAAAAACTCAGACATAGAGTTTCCGATTAAGAGGATAACCATCAATTTAGCACCAGCTAATGAAAAAAAGAAGGTTCACAGATGGACCTTGCCATCGCCGTAGGCATTTTACTTGCCAATGGTGATATCGACAATCAAGATACTGATGATATGGTCATCATAGGCGAGCTTGCCCTTGATGGCGCAGTAAACTCAGTTCAAGGCGCTCTTCCTATGCTTATATCGATGCGTGATTTGAACGTTAAAAAATGCATAGTACCAGATGCAAATAAAAAAGAGTGCGCAATAGTTGAAGACATAGAGATAATTCCTGTAAAAAATTTAAGAGAAGTGGTTGACTATCTTAATGGTCAAGTTAATATAGAGCCTTATAAAAATGATGAAGAAGAAATTATAAATACAGTTGATGACAGCGTAGATTTTGCTGATATGAAGGGTCAAGAAGGACTTAAGAGAGCTATGGAAATAGCTGCCGCTGGCGGACATAATATGCTAATCATAGGACCACCAGGCTCAGGTAAGACCATGGCTGCAAGAAGACTTGCGACAATACTACCCGATTTAACGTTTGAAGAAGCTATAGAGATTACTAAAATTTACTCTATATCAGGCTTATTAAAAGATGAAGGTCTTGTAAAGAGAAGACCGTTTAGGTCGCCTCATCACACATCATCAGATGTTGCCTTGATAGGCGGAGGAAGAATACCAAAACCAGGCGAGGTCTCACTAGCACATCACGGCGTTTTATTCTTAGACGAGTTGCCAGAATTTCCTAGAAAAGTTTTGGAAGTGTTAAGACAGCCGATTGAAGATGGCGAAGTAACAGTTTCACGTGTTAACGCAACTTTGAAATATCCGTCAAAGTTTATGTTTGTTGCTTCAATGAACCCATGTCCATGTGGTTACTATGGCGATGAAACTCATCAATGCACTTGCACTCAAAGTCAGATCGACAGATATTTAGGTAAAATTTCAAGCCCATTACTTGATAGAATAGATATTCATATCGAAGTAAAACCTGTTAAATACGATGAACTAAGCTCAAAAACTGAGTGCGAATCATCTGAAACTATTCGAGAGAGGGTTAACAGGGCAAGAAAAAGACAGCTTGAAAGATATAAAAACGAAGGAATCATTTCAAATTCAGAGCTTACAAATAAAATGATTAAAAAATATATCAAACTTGATGAAAAAGCTCAAGAAATTATGGAATTTGCCTTTAAGAAATTTAATTTTAGCGCTAGAAGCTATAATAAAATACTTAAACTTGCTAGAACTATAGCCGATTTAGCTGACAGCGACTTAGTTTTAGAAAAGCATGTGCTTGAAGCAATTCAATACAGAACACTAGATAAGAAATATTGGAGATAAGATGGATAATAGAGATGTACTTTTGTATTTAAATAGCATTTATGCGGAAAGAGCTGTTGTATTTAGCTTATTTGATTTAAACATAGAGCTAAATGATATTATGAATATGGATAGAGCTTCATTAAAAAAGCTAAATATATTTTCGGATAATATTATAAATAAAATTCTTAATGATGATAAAGAAGCTATAGTATATAGAATCAAGGAAAAACTTGATAAGATTGACGCTGATTTTATGACTTTTCTAGACAAGGACTTTCCAAGCAGATTACTTTTTATAGATGATCCACCATATTTATTGTTTTACAAAGGAAAGATTATCGATGACGACTCAAACTCAGTAGCCATAGTTGGTGCGAGAAAGTCAACAAGCTATGGCCAGCTCGCTTGTAAAGAGATTGCTCGTGATTTATCTATGAAAAAGATTTGTATAATATCAGGTCTTGCGCTTGGCATTGATTCAATCGCTCATCAAACAGCACTTGAGAATGCTAACAGAACCATAGCCGTCATTGGCAACGGCATTGACCAGATATATCCAAGGAGAAATGAAAGACTTTATTCTGAAATTGCTGACCACGGATCAGTCATCTCAGAGTTTCCTCTTGGTGAGCAGCCGCTTAAATTTAATTTTCCAGTTAGAAATAGAATTATAAGCGCCCTATCAAGATTAGTTATAGTTGTCGAAGCGCAAAAAAGAAGCGGCTCACTAATTACAGCGAGACTTGCTCTTGAACAAGGAAGAGATGTTTATGCTGTGCCAGGAAACATTTTCTCGGCTAATAGTGAGGGCTGCAACATGCTTATTAGGGATGGCGCTGGCATATACACAAATGCAGATGACCTAATTGAAACTAGTGGTCTTGTGGACAATTCCATTAGCATGAACAAAGAAAATTTAGATTTAAGTGAAGATGAAAGAAAAGTTTATGATATAATAAAGAATGGCGATGTAAATTATGAGATAATACTCGCAAAAGCAGGACTTGATAGCGCATCCTTATCGGCTCTACTAACTATACTTGAGCTAAAGGGCGTAATAACAAGTCAAGGACAAAGAACATACTATGCGAACAGAAGGTGATGAAAGATGGATTTAATTATAGTTGAGTCCCCAACGAAGGCAAAGACCATATCTAAGTTTTTGCCAAAAACTTATAAGATTATAGCTTCGAAGGGACATTTAAGAGACCTACCTAAAAGTAGGTTTGCGATTGATGTAGAAAATAATTTTGAACCAGAATATATTAATATAAGAGGAAAAGGACCTGTTATTAATGAGCTTAAAGATCTAGCTAAAAAAGCTGATAGAGTTTATCTTGCAACCGACCCCGATAGAGAGGGAGAGGCAATTAGCTATCACTTAGCCTACATATTGGGTATAGATCTTAAAGATCTTGATAGAATTGAGTTTCACGAAATAACAAAAAATGCTGTAACTAAGGCTATAGCTGAGCCTAGAAGCATTGACATGGACTTAGTTGATGCTCAGCAAGCAAGAAGAGTTTTAGATAGAATTGTTGGTTATAAGATAAGTCCTATCCTTTGGAAGAAGATAAGATCTGGCTTATCAGCAGGTAGAGTGCAATCGAGTGCGCTTAAACTTATTGTCGACAGAAAAAGAGAGATAGATGCCTTTGTTCCTGAAGAATACTGGAACTTAAAAGCTTTATATAAGCATGGCGCTGAAGAGTACGAAGCAAAGTTTGTCGGTACAATGGATGGCAAGGGCAAAGTTAATAAACTTGATGTTCATAACGTAAAAGAAAAGAATGCCATAGTTAAAGAGATAAAGGCTTCTGAACACATTTGTGAAAGCGTTAAAAAATCTCTTTCATCAAGAATGCCAAGTCCGCCATATACAACAAGTACGCTTCAACAAGATGCATCGAGGATATTAAATTTTTCTTCTTCAAAAACAATGAAGGTCGCTCAAAGCCTTTATGAAGGTATAAACATAGGTAAGGGCTCACAAACTGGTCTTATCACATACATGAGAACAGACTCAACAAGGCTTTCTGACGAGGCATGCGGTGCTGCTCAAAGCTATATAATTAATAAATTTGGCAAAGAATATCACAAGAAGAATAATTATGCACATAAGCAGTCAAAAAACACACAAGACGCGCATGAAGCGATTAGACCTGTTAATATAAATATAAATCCAAGCGAAATTTCAAAATATTTATCACAAGATGAATTAAAACTTTATAGATTAATATGGCAAAGATTTTTAATGACGCAAATGGCGAGCGCAAAATTTGATACCTTGACAATAGATTTTGCTTCAGGCAAATATATTTTTAGAGCGAACTACAAGAGCTTAAAATTTGATGGTTTCTTAAAGGTTTCTTCGTATGAAAAATTTGACGAGAAAAAAGATGTCAAGCTTAAAGCAAATGATAAAGTTGATTTAGAAAAAATTGAAGGCGAGAAAAAATTTACTCAGCCTAAGAGTTATTATACAGAAGCAACTTTGATTAAAGCACTTGAAGAGCTTGGTATAGGTAGACCAAGTACTTACTCACCAACTATATCTACGCTAATCAATCGTAATTATATCGAGATAGAGAAGAAAATGTTTATACCGACTGAACTAGGTATATCAGTAACAAAACTTTTGGAAGATAACTTCAAGTCTATAGTCGATGCAAAATTTACTGCTTATCTTGAGAGCAAACTTGATGATATATCAGTTGGCAAGCTTGAGTGGAAGGACGTTATAGCTAGTTTTTATAAAGATTTTATCAAAGATGTAGAAAAAGCTGAAAAAGAAGCTAAAGATTATGAACTTAAAGACGAAGTGAGTGACGTTAAGTGTAAATTATGCGGAAGACCTATGCTTATAAAGAGATCAAGATATGGCAAGTTCCTTGGCTGCTCAGGTTTTCCTGAGTGCAAATACACAGAAGCAATCGTTGAAAAGACTGGAGCTGTGTGCCCTAAGTGCGGCCACGACATTATAAAGAAAAAATCAAAGACAGGCAGAATTTTTTATGGCTGCTCAAACTATCCAAATTGTGATTTTGCTACTTTTGATGAAGTTTATTCAAAACCATGTCCTAAGTGTGGAAAGTATAGAACAATAAAAAGAAAAAGCAAAGAAAACGTTATTACGTGCCCAAATTGTGGCTTCGAAGAAGTGATTGAGAAGAAAAAAAGCTAAAATATAAAAAATATTGAAAAAAAGCTTGACATTTTCATCATTTCTGATATAATAGTTAGGTAAACCGCACAGAATTGGTTTTAAGTTAATCACCAATAATGGCGAGACTAAATTAGAGGAGGTATTAGACTTGTACGCAATAGTAGAAACAGGTGGAAAGCAATACATGGTTAAAGAAAACGATGTAATCCACGTAGAAAAGTTAGAAGCTAACGAAGGCGACGAAATTAGCTTAGAAAATGTACTTTTCGTCTCTAATGATGGGGATAACAAAGTAGGTAAACCTTACGTTGAAGGTGCTAAGGTTACTTGCAAAGTTTTGAAACAAGGTAAATCTAAAAAGATTATCGTTTTCAAATATAAACCTAAAAAGAACGAAAGAAAGAAAAAAGGTCACAGACAACCATTTACAAGACTAGAAGTAACTAAGATCGAAGCTTAGTTATGACTACAGTAACTTTTTTCGAAAAGGATGGCAAGATATTAGAATTTGAATTTGATGGACATGCAAATTACGCACATGAAGATGGCATAGTTTGTGCGAGTCTTTCAGCACTTTCAATATCGACAGTCAATTCTTTAGAAGAAATAGCAGGATTAAATGAAAACGAAGAATATTTCGTGGAAATTTATGAAGATGAAGATAAAGACGAGGTTAAATTAAATTTTAAGTATAAGACAGATGATCCTGACAAGGACTACATAAGTCAGATACTACTTAGGTCTTTATTACTAAGCGTTAAAAATATATATAAGGAATACTCCGATAGAGTAGCTTTATATGTGAAGGAGGTAAAGAAATGTTAAAAATTAATTTACAATTATTCTCCTCTAAAAAGGGACTTGGTTCTTCAAAAAACGGTAGAGATAGTAAGCCAAAAATGCTTGGAACAAAGCGTGGAGACGGCCAATTCGTTCTATCAGGTAACATTCTAGTAAGACAAAGAGGAACAAAGATTCATCCCGGTAATAATGTCGGTAGAGGAAAAGACGATACACTTTTTGCTATGATTGATGGCGTTGTTAAATTCGAAAGAAAAGACAAGAAAAGAAAACAAGTAAGTGTATATCCAAAAGAAGTTTTAGCATAGTTTGAAGGAACCGGTACACGGTTCCTTTTTTTAAGGTGGTGATAATGTGTTAGACATGGTAGTTTTAGAACTAAAAGCTGGCAAGGGCGGCGACGGCATGGTTGGCTGGAGAAGAGAAAAGTTTGAACCTGCTGGAGGGCCCTACGGTGGCGATGGAGGCAAAGGAGCATCCATAATTTTAAAAGCTGACTCAAATATGAGAACGCTTATAGATTTTAAACATAAAAGAATATTTAAGGCTGATAATGGCGAAAACGGCAAGAATAAATTGCAATATGGTAAAGATGGCGAGGACATGATACTTAAGGTTCCTGTTGGAACACTTGTTAAGGAGTTTAATTCAAAGGGACTTATTATGGACTTAAAAAATGATGGCGACGAAGTCATCATAGCTAAAGGCGGCAGAGGCGGCAGAGGCAATGCGAAATTCAAAAACTCTGTAAGGCAGGCACCAACATTTGCAGAGCCAGGTAAAAAAGGTGAAGAGATAAAAGTAATACTTGAGTTAAAGCTTATAGCTGACGTTGGCTTCATAGGCTACCCAAACGTAGGCAAATCATCACTTTTATCGGTGATTTCAAGAGCAAAACCAAAGATTGCTAACTATCACTTTACAACACTTGAGCCAAACCTTGGTGTAGTTACAACAAAGGATAACAACAGCTTTGTTGCAGCCGACATCCCAGGACTTATTGAGGGCGCACACGAAGGACTTGGACTTGGCCATAGCTTTTTAAAGCATATAGAAAGGACTAACGTACTTGCTCACGTCGTTGATGCATCAAGATCTGAAAGAGAAAATCCGATTGAAGATTTTAAAAAGATAAATGAAGAATTATTTTCATATAATGAAAAATTAAAAAATAAAAAGCAATTAGTCGTATTAAATAAGGCTGATTTAGTTTATGAAAAAGAAGAGCTAGAAAAGCTTCAAAATGAGTTTAAAGAGATGGGCTACGATAGCGTTATTACAAGCAGCGCAACACTTGAAGGCGTTGAGATGCTTAAGTATAAGCTATATGACATCATTAAAGACATGCCAAGAAATGCTAACGAAACATTTGACGATACTGTATACATTAAAGAAGATACAGACATTCCAGTTCATGTATATAAATCAAATGGCATTTATTTCGTTGAAGGAACTAAGGTAGAAAACGTTTTAGCCGGCGTTTATGCAGATAATATAGATTCGCTAAGATATTTCCAAAGATTCCTTGAAAAAGAAGGCATCATGGATGAACTTAGAGAGCTTGGACTAGAAGACTCAGATACAGTCGATGTATGCGGCTTTGAGTTTGATTATTATAGTTAGGTGATATTATGACAGGAAAAGAAAGAGCAAAATTAAAATCAATCGCACAAAATTTAAAAGCAACATTTCAAATAGGTAAGGATGGTATTTCGGCTGAATTTATCAATCAAATCGATGATTATTTAGAAAAGAATGAAATTGTTAAAATTAGAGTTTTAAATAATTCATCAGAAGATGTTAAAGAAGCACAAGCCTTTCTTATGGAAGAATTAAACTGTGAATTCGTTCAACAAATTGGCTCAATATTTGTAATTTATAGAGAGTCATTAAAAAGGACAAGACTTTTGCAAGATGAAAAATAAGATACTTATTTTTGGCGGCACGTTTAATCCCATTCACAATGGACATTTAATCTTGGCTGAAAACTCAATCAATGAAGAAGGCTTTGACAAAGTAGTCTTTATCCCAACTATGAATCCATATTATAAGGATACACTTGATTTTGATACAAGACTTAAAATGTTAAAGATGGCGATAAAGGATAATGATAAATTTGCCTACTCAAGCATAGAGAAAAAATATAATTTAGAGGGCAAACTTTATTTAATACTTGAAAAAATTTCAAAGCTTAGTGATGATGACGTCACTATACTTATAGGCTCAGACAGTCTTATGAATCTTGATTGGTGGTACAAAATAGATGAAATACTTAAAAAATATAAAATCCTGGTACTAAGAAGAGATGACGAAGACGAGGCCATTGAGATGAAGATTAATGAGTATAAAGAAAAGTATGGAGCCGATATAAAAGTATTAAATAACAAAAGAGTAGAGATATCATCAAGCATGATACGCGAGATGATTAAAGAAGGAAAGTCAATTAAATATCTTGTCACTGATGAGGTAGAAAAGTTTATAAAGGATGAGAACTTATATGTATGATATTGAAAAGTTTAAAGAAAAACTTAGAAGTGAAGTAAAAGAGTCAAGGTATGAGCATTCTTTGTCAGTTATGAATTTTTCAGTAGAACTTGCAAAATATTACGGCGTAGATGAAGAAAAAGCAAGGGTCGCAGGACTTTTACACGACTGTGCAAAATATAAAGATACTGATAAGATATTGCAAAAGGCAAAAGAATTTGATATAATAATTAGTGGTGATTTAAGTCACACAATAAAAGTACTTCATGCTTTACTTGGATACTATATAGCAAGAGATGAGTACGGAATAAAAGATGAGGAAATACTTTTAGCAATAAAAAATCACGCTCTTGGAAGAGAAAATATGAGCGACTTAGAAAAAATTGTGTTTTACGCAGATTTTGCAGAACCTTTAAGGACTTATGCTATGGCTGAAAAGCTTAGAGAGTTTAAATATGAAGGTCTATCAAAAGCGGCGTATGAAGCAGTGAACTATAACCTATGCTATTTATTAGAAGAGGGTTTATATGTTCATCCACAATCATTAAAAACGAGGAATTCTTTATTATTGGAATTGAAAGGAGAATAATTTTTGGAAATTAAAGAGAAATTAGAAATAATTCAAAATGCAATTGAAGCTAAGAAGGGCTTTGATATTGATACTATATTTATAGGAGAAAAAAGCTCTATTGCTGATTATTTTGTAATCTGTTCAGCCAATAATAAATCACAAGCTGAGTCAATCATGGACGAGGTAGACGAAAAACTTGCTGTGCAAGGAATTTTGCCAAGACGCGTTGAAGGAAAGGCAACAAGCAATTGGATAATTATGGATTATGAAGACATAATCGTTCACATATTTTTAAGTGATGACAGAGAGTACTATAATCTTGAAAGATTATGGAAAAATTTAGAAATAGAAAGTGAGGAATAACCATGAGTCTAAAAACTGTAGACACTAAAAAAGCACCAGGTGCTGTAGGACCATATTCTCAAGCGATTGCTTTTGAAAGATTTTGTTTCACATCAGGACAATTACCAATAAATCCTGAAACAGGAGAATTAATCTCAGATGATATTGAAAAAGCTACTGAACAATCAATTAAAAATGTTGAAGCAATTCTAAACGAAGCTGGCTTTACATTAGAAGATGTAGTTAAGACAACTATTTTTGTAAAAGATATGAAAGATTTTTCAAAAGTTAATGGCGTTTACGAAAAATACTTCTCAAGTCATAAACCTGCAAGATCTTGCGTAGAGGTATCAACTCTACCTAAGAATGGGCTTATCGAAATAGAAGCAATTGCATACAAATAGGAGGAAGAAATGAGAAAAGTATTAGTTACTGGAGCTTTAGGACAAATCGGTTCTGAACTTGTAAAGAGATTTAGAAAAGAATATGGCGACCACAATGTTATTGTATCAGATGTTAGAGAATTACCTGAAAGAAAAGACATCATCGATGCAGGTCCATTCGAATTAATCGACGTTACTGATGGCAATAGAATTAAAGAAGTAGCCGATAAATATAAAGTAAACACTATAGTTCACTTAGCAGCACTTCTTTCAGCAGTTGGTGAAAAAGTGCCACAAAAGTGCTGGCAAATAAATATGGGCGGTTTATTCAACGTTCTTGAAGTTGCTAGAGAAAATGAATGCCAAGTATTTACACCAAGTTCAATCGCTTGCTTTGGACCAGATACACCAAAGGATAAAACACCTCAAACAACATTACAAAGACCAACATCTATGTACGGTGTAACTAAGGTAGCTGGAGAAAACCTTTGCGATTACTATCACTTAAGATTTGGTGTTGACACAAGAGGAGTTAGATTCCCTGGCATCATCTCATACGATACACTTCCAGGCGGAGGAACAACTGACTACGCTGTTGATATCTATTATGATGCAATTAAAAAAGGTTCATACGAATGCTTCATCAAAGAAGGTACATACATGGATATGATGTATATGCCAGACGCTTTGAACGCAGTAATTCAACTTATTGAAGCTGACGGATCAAAACTAATACACAGAAACGCATTTAATATCGCTGCAATGAGCTTTGAACCAGAAGAAATTAAAAAGTCAATACAAAAATTCATGCCAGAATTTACTATGACATACAATGTTGACCCAGTAAGACAAGCAATTGCAGATTCATGGCCAAACTCATTAGACGATAGCTGTGCAAGAGCAGAATGGGGCTGGAAGCCTGAGTATGACCTTGACACAATGAGTAAAGACATGCTTGAAAAGCTAAAAGAAAAACTAAAATAATTAATTAAAAACAATTTAGTTAAAAAATTATGCAAAACAGAGTGAGAAATCATTCTGTTTTTTTGTATTAGAAAACCCCCAGTTAGACTGGGGGTTCAGTTTAGCTTTAGCGGTGATAAACAAACAAAAAAACCTCCCTATTTGATATAATATAATTGTAATCTGTCAATTGCAATATAAAATCAAATAAGGGAGGAATTAAAAATGTCATTGAATGACACACATAGTTTATCACATACTAAATGGAATTGCAAATACCACATAGTGTTTGCACCCAAGTATAGAAGGAAAGAATTTTTTGGAGATAAAAGACTTGAAATAGGACAAATTTTAAGAGAATTATGTAGTTGGAAAGAAGTTAATATAATAGAAGCAGAAGTTTGCCCAGATCATGTACACATGTTGGTAGAAATACCACCCAAATTAGCAGTATCAAGCTTCATGGGATTCTTAAAAGGAAAAAGCAGTATAATGATTTATGAAAAATGGGGCAATTTAAAATATAAGTACAGAGGACGTCAATTTTGGTGTAGAGGTTATTATGTAGATACAGCAGGAAAAAATACAAAAATCATACAAGAGTATATACAAAATCAATTGAAACAAGACCAGCTTAGTGAACAGCTGACATTTGATACAATAGACCCTTTTAAAGGGTAGCTAGTATAATTTGCAAGTGACAGATTAACCAACGTCCTTGAGGCGTGGCTAGTAATACAGGCCCTTTGGGCCGCATGAGAAAAACCCCCGGCTAGGCCGGGGGATATTTATTGTGTTTATAAAATATTTTCTTGGGTATATATAGGTCGAAGAAAAGAAATTTTGGTAAATTGTTTCATTTGAACATATAAAATAATTAAGTTTATTAAAAGAATTTTATCTCAAACGCTCTTAGTATTACAAATTCTTATACCTGAGAAAAAATTTAAGATTGCTTGACAAATATTTATATATATAATATAATATGAATACAATTGAATATAAACATATACATATTACGGGCCAATCATATTACATAAAGAATTTTATTATCACATACATATACATATAAAAATAAAATAGGGATTTTTTATTTTTGTATGATTTTATAAAAGGGGGATTATGATGGGCTTTATTTATTTGGATAATGCTGCAACAACAAGAGTTAGAAAAGAAGTTATAGATGCTATGCTACCATATTATGGAGAAAAGTACTTCAACGCATCAAGTCTTTACTCATTAGCAACTGATGTAAAGAAGGATGTGGTAGAGGCAAGAGAAAAGATTGCATCATACTTTAACTGCAAGGCAGATGAAATATATTTTACAAGCTGTGGCTCAGAATCAGACAACTGGGCTTTAAAGGGATGTGCTTTTAAGTACAAGGACAAAGGTAGACACATAATTACAACAAAGATTGAGCACCCAGCTATACTTAACACATGCAAATTCCTTGAAAAGGAAGGTTTTGAAATAACATACCTAAGCGTTGATTCAGACGGTTTTATTGATCTTAAAGAGCTTGAAAACGCTATAAGAGAAGATACTATACTTATTAGTATAATGTTTGCAAATAATGAGATAGGAACTATTGAGCCAATCAAAGAAGCGGCTGCTATAGCTCATAAGCACAATGTTTTCTTCCATACAGACGCTGTTCAAGCAGTTGGTAATGTTAGGATAGACGTTCAAGACTTAGGTGTTGACATGATGAGTTTATCAGGACATAAACTTTATGGACCAAAGGGCATAGGTGCTTTATACATCAGAAAAGGTGTTAATATTGACAATTTAATTCATGGTGGTGGACAAGAAAGAAAGAGAAGAGCGGGAACTGAAAACACTGCTGAAATCATCGGTCTTGCAAAAGCTATAGAATTATTATATGACAATTTTGATAAGCACAATAATTATCTAAGAGATAAAAGAGATAGATTAGTTAAAGAAATTATGGAAAAAATTCCATATACACTATATAACGGAAGCAAGGACGAAAGCAAGAGATTACCAGGAAACGCTTCATTCTGCTTTAAGTACGTTGAAGGCGAAGCTCTTCTACTAATGCTTGACGCAGCTGGCATAGCTGGCTCAACAGGTTCTGCGTGTGCATCAGGTTCACTTGATCCATCACATGTATTACTTGCTATAGGCTTACCACACGAAATTGCTCACGGTTCTTTAAGATTAACATTCTCAGAAGAAATCACTGATGAAGATGTAGACTACGTTGTAGATAGTCTTGTAAAGATTATAGAAAGATTAAGACAAATGTCTCCTCTATATGATGAGGCTATTGCGAAAGGAGAAATATAATGTTATATTCTGAAAAAGTTATGGATCACTTCATGCATCCAAGAAATGTAGGAGAGATGGAAAACCCAAGTGGTGTTGGCGAAGTTGGTAATGCAAAGTGCGGCGACATCATGAGGATGTACCTTAAGATAGACGAAAACGATATAATTACAGATGTTAAGTTTAAGACTTATGGCTGCGGTACAGCTATCGCATCATCATCAATGGCTACAGAACTTATTAAAGGAAAGTCAATAAATGATGCTATAAACCTATCTAACAAGGAAGTTGCTGAAAATTTGGATGGACTACCACCAATTAAGATGCACTGCTCAGTACTTGCTGAAGAAGCTATCAAGGCAGCACTTTATGACTACCAAGAAAAGTCTGGTCACAAGGTAAAAGGTCTTGAAAATTACGAACCACCAAAAGATGATTTACATGACCACGAGCATGTAGAACTAGACTAAAAAGATGAACTTATTAACAAGTACAAGTAACGAGAACATTATTAGTTTGATAAATCAAGGAGGAGCCTTAAATGGTATCCTCCTTGGTTTGCAAATAATAATATTAGCTTTGGGCATATATTATCTTATTAATATAGGTAACAGACACGTTGAAGACGGCGAAAGACTTATATTTTCTAAAACTGTAATCATAAAATTTATTATAGCAGTTTTGGCGGTGCTTTTCTTCATATACATATACAAGAGCTTCCTTATGGTAAGAACGGTAACACTATCTATACTAGTTGCGGCAATGCTTGCGTACTTTTTAAACCCTATGGTGAAAAGCGTGCGTAAAAGACTTAAGATTTCGGAGACTCTTGCGATTTTAACTGTTTTTCTAATAGTTGTTCTTATATTTTTAATCTTAGGATTCACAGTATTTCCTAAGACTATTTCTGATATCAAAAATCTGTTAATTAAATTCCCAGAGTATTATGAACAAACGCTTAAATCAATCAATGAATTTTTAAGTCAATATGAAATTCTTAAAGGAATAAATCTTGATAATAAGCTTATAGTTGATAATTTATCAAAAATTTATAAAACACAAACAGCCAACGCGGGCAATTTTTTACTTGCTTCTGCTAAGAATGTTATGAGTTTTGTATTTTCTTTGGTGCTAACACCAATATTTGCTTTTTACTTTTTAAAGGACAAGGAGCAAATAAAGAATAGATTCAAAGGACTTTTACCAGAATCTAAAAAAGAGAGATTACTAAGACTATTCTCAAACATTCATGATGATATGACTAAGTATGTCATTGGCAAAATTAAGATGGCGATTTTCGTAGGGTTTGCAACATTTATAATGCTTCTTATCTTAGGGGTTGAATTTTCTTTTGTTATAGGTATAATTACTTGTGTTGCTGACATAATTCCTTATGTCGGACCACTTATGGGTTTAGTGCCAGCCTTTGTTTTTGGTTTTATAGAAAGTCCAATAAAAGCACTTTGGATACTTATTATGTATTTATTCCTTCAATGGGTAGAAAATAACATAGTCGGACCAAAGATATTATCAGAAGAAACTGGCTTTCATCCAATAGTTGTTTTATTCCTTTTAGTATTAGGAGCGTCACTATTCGGATTTTTAGGTATGATACTAGCTGTACCTATTGCACTTGTTATAAAAACGGTGTATAATGAGTATATTGTAAATAAAAATAATTAGAGGTGTATATATGAAAAATTTATCTTTAGACCAAATAAGAGATGAATATTTAAATTTCTTTAAAAATCAAGACCACTTAGCTGAAAAAAGTTTTTCGCTAATACCAAAGGATGATAAATCATTATTATTAATAGGTGCTGGTATGGCACCACTTAAAAAGTTCTTTACAGGCGAATTAAGTGCTCCATCGAAGAGAATGACTACTTGCCAAAAGTGTATCAGAACTGGCGATATCGACAATGTTGGTAAAACTGATAGACACGGAACTTTCTTTGAAATGCTTGGAAACTTCTCTTTTGGAGATTATTTCAAAAAAGAAGCAATTCATTGGGCGTGGACTTTACTTACAGAAAAATTTGAAATAGAACCTGAAAAGCTATGGATCACAGTATTTAAGGATGACGACGAAGCCTTTGATTTATGGGTAAAAGAAGGCCAAGATCCAAAGAGATTAGTAAGACTTGGCAAAGAAGACAACTTCTGGGAGCTAGAGACAGGTCCATCAGGTCCATGTACTGAAATTTTCTACGATAGAGGAGAAAGCTACGGCACATTAAAAAACTTTGATGATGGAGTAGAAAACGAAAGACTTATAGAAGTTTGGAACCTTGTATTTACTCAATTTGATAGAAAATCAAAAGATGAGTATGAACCGTTAAGCCATCCTAATATAGATACTGGAATGGGCCTTGAAAGAATGGCATGTGTTATGCAAGGCGTTCACTCAATCTTCGATATTAAAGAAATTAGAAGCATTATTGAAGAGATTGAAAGACTTTCAAATAAAAAATATAAAGAAAATGAAAAAGATGACATATCTATAAGAATAATCGCTGACCACGTAAGAAGCATGACATTTATGGTTTCAGACGGCATTATACCATCAAACGAGTCAAGAGGTTATGTACTTAGAAAGATAATTAGGCGTGCGATCAGACACGGTAAGCTTCTTGGCATAGACAGACCATTCTTAGCTGATCTTGTTCAAAAAGTTATCGATGGCTGGTCATATCACTATACAGAACTTGCTCAAAATAAAGATACTATAATCAAGATTATAAGCGCTGAAGAAGCTAAATTTGAAGAAACTATCAATCAAGGTATGAACATACTAAACTCATACATTGATGAGCTTAAAAAAGAAGGAAAGAAGAGTCTTTCTGGCGAAAAAGCTTTCATTCTATATGATACTTATGGCTTCCCATTTGATATAACTAAGGAAATTCTTGAAGAAAATGGAATTTCAGTAGATGAAGACGAGTTCAATAAGAACATGCAAGAGCAAAAGCTTAGAGCAAAAGAAAATGCTCATATAGAAGACTCTGGCTGGAATAGTGACCTAAATCTTGACATTTATGAAAATTATAAGAATGAATTTATCGGCTATGAATTCAATGTTAATGATGATGCTAAGGTAAACGCTATAGTTAAGGATAAAAATCTTGTTGACTCAATCAAGGAAGGCGACAAAGCCATAGTTATACTTGATAAAACACCTTTCTACGGTCAATCAGGTGGACAAGTTGGTGACGTCGGTACGCTTAAAAATGATAAGGCTACTTTAAGGGTAATCGATACAAAGAAGACTAAGACTGGACTTGTGCTTCACGAAGTTGAAGTAGAAAAAGGTGAGCTAAAAACTGGCGATAAGCTAGACGCTGAGATTGATTACAAGCTTAGACAAGATACACGCAAGAACCATACAGCAACCCACCTACTACACAAAGCTTTAAAGATGGTTCTAGGCACTCATGTTAATCAAGCAGGCTCCTTAGTTAGCCCAACAAGACTTAGATTTGACTTTACACACTTCCAAGCAATGACTGCTGAAGAAATAAAACAAGTTGAAAACATTGTTAATGAAAGCATTTTTGATGCTATAGACGTTGACACATCAGTAGTTAGTTTAGAAGAATCTAAAAAGATGGGCGCAACAGGTCTATTTGAAGACAAATACGGAGATTTAGTAAGAGTAGTTAAAGTTGGCGATTTCTCAATGGAATTATGCGGTGGTACTCACGTTAAAAATACTTCCGAAGTAGGAATATTTAAGATAGTTCAAGAAACTGGTATAGCAGCAGGTGTTAGGAGAATCGAAGCTTTAACAGGCAGAAACACATATAAATACTTAAATGATAACGAGGCTGAACTAGATAAGCTTAGTGAAACATTTAAAACTAATAAAGATGACCTTATTAATAAGGCTGAACAAACAATTAGCGATTTAAAAGATAGAGAAAAACAAATAAAAGATTTAAAGAACAAGATACAAAATGCAGAGCTTAAAAATCTTGATAGTGAAGTGAAAAATATTAACGGTATCAATTATATAATTAGTGTGATTGATGCTGGCAACATGAACGAATTAAGACAAGCAGGCGACAAGCTTAAAGACAAAGTTAAATCAGGTATAGTTATGGTAGCAGCTGACATTGGTGGTAAAACATCATTTATAATTACACTTACAAAAGATATTGTAAGCAAGGTAGTTACAGCAAACATCTTGATGAAAAACATCGCTCCATTACTAGATGCTAAGGGCGGCGGAAGAGATGACATGGCTCAAGCTGGTGGAGGCAACTCAGATAGGCTTAAAGATTTTGAAATAAAAGCTGAAGAAAAATTAAAAGAGATATTAGGCTAATTATTATAAGAAATAATCATTGAAGACTTCGCTCTTTTATGATATACTATAGGTAGAGGTGATAGTATGGATAAGAAATTTGATGAGACAATGAAATTTAATATTCAAAAGGAAACAGTTCAATCACCAAAAGAAATATTAAATAAAGTTTGTGAAGCTCTAGAAGCTAAAGGATACAATCCTATCAACCAAATTATAGGATATATCTTATCAGGCGATCCGACATATATAACAAGCTACAACGATGCGAGATCGATGATTATACAAATGGAAAGAGATGAGCTTTTGGAGGCAATACTCGTTGATTATTTGAAATGATTAATAGGGGCTTATAACCCCTATTATTTTTAGGTGAAATTATGGAAAGAATTTTAGCTTTAGATGTTGGCGATAAAACAGTTGGTCTTGCGATTTCAGATGAATTGCAAATCATTGTCACAACACTAAACACAATTTTTAGAACTTCAAAATTAGAAGATAGAGACAAATTAAAGGAAATCATTGAACAGTACGGCGTAAAAACTTTAGTTGTTGGTCTTCCTAAGAACATGGATGGAAGCCTTGGACCACAAGCAAAAAAAGTTAAAAAGTACATGGATTTTATGAGAAAAAACATAGAAGATATTGAAATTGTCTATGTTGATGAGAGACTAACTACTGTTAGTGCGACAAGAGTTTTAATTGATACGAATGTGCGCAGAGAAAACAGAAAAAAGTATGTTGACTCAATCGCTGCGAATTATATTTTGAGAACATATTTAGATATGCAAAGGGGAAAAAATGGAGAATAAAATATTGCTTCATGACGATAACGGAAAAGAGATAGAATTTATCGTAGAAGCTACATTTGAGATAGATACTGAAAAGTATATAGTAATGTATGAAACAGAAGAAGATGAAGACTACTATATAATGAAGTATACTGAAGATGAAGAAGGAAATTTAGTATTCATAGGCTTAGACGATGAGGAGCTAAGAGAAGCTCAAGAAGCCTTTGAAGAATTAGATAAAACAAATTAATAAAAGGAGGAAAAGATGTTAAAGAGTAACAAACTAAGGATCATCCCACTGGGTGGCCTTAATGAGATCGGAAAGAACATTACTCTTATTGAATGTGATAACGATATAGTTATATGCGATTGCGGTATGACATTTCCAGAGGACGAGATGCTGGGCGTGGATATCGTAATTCCAGATATCACATATTTAGAAAAAAATAAAGAGAGAATTAAAGGTATAGTCTTAACACATGGTCACGAGGACCACATAGGAGCTATACCATACGTCTTAAAGAAGATAAATGTACCTATTTATGGTACTAGACTAACTTTAGGACTACTAGAAAATAAATTAAAGGAACACAATTTAAAACCAAAGATGCACGTTGTGAACTTTAATGATAAGGTTAGATTAGGCAAAATTGTTGTTGAATTTATCAGACAATGTCATAGTATACCTGACTCAGCAGCACTAGCATTTCACACACCTGCAGGCGTTATAGTTCATACAGGTGACTTTAAGATTGACTTTACACCAATTATGGGTGGGGTGAACGATTTAAACAGATTCGCTGAGCTTGGCGATAAAGGCGTTCTTTGCTTATTAGCAGAGAGTACAAACGTTGAAAGAAAGGGCTATACTCTAAGTGAAAGAGTAGTTGGCGAGACATTTAGAACCATTTTCCACGAGTATACTGAGAATAGAATCATAGTTGCGACATTTGCATCAAATATACAAAGAATACAACAAATTATTGAAGCAGCTGAAAAACATGGCAGAAAGATAGTTTTATCAGGAAGATCCATGATAAACAACGTTAATGTTGCTAAAGATTTAGGCTACTTAAGAGTTAAAGACTCAAGTCTTATTGATATAAATAAGATGAATAAGTATGATGACAGAGAGCTTTGCATAATAACAACAGGATCTCAAGGCGAGCCAATGAGTGCACTTACAAGGATTGCTTATAACGAGCACAGAAAAATTCAGCTTACACCAAATGATTTAATCATACTTTCAGCTCATCCAATACCAGGCAATGAAAATGCCATTTCAAAGGTCATTAACAAGCTTATAGAGCTTGATGCAAAAGTTATATACGAATCACTTGGCGAAATACACGTATCAGGACACGCATGTCAAGAAGAGCTTAAGCTTATACATTCACTTATTAAGCCGAGATATTTCATACCAGTTCACGGTGAACAAAGACATCTTAAGATACACGCGTCCCTTGCTGAGAGCATGGGCATGAATCCTAAGAATATCTTCATTATGAAAAACGGTGAAGTGCTTGAACTTGACAAGAGAAAGGCAGAAATAGTTGATGAAGTCACTTCAGGCAATGTTTTGGTCGATGGCCTTGGCGTTGGTGACGTTGGTAACATCGTTTTAAGAGATAGAAAACACTTATCTGAAGACGGCTTGATCATAGTTGTCTTGACACTAAGTAAAGAAGACGGCTCAACTATAGCTGGCCCGGACATCATATCAAGAGGCTTTGTCTATGTTAGAGAAGCAGATGATCTGATGGAAGAAGCAAAGAAAAAAGTTATCCTTGCTATAGAAGATTGCCAAAGAAGACATATATCAGACTGGTCAAGCATTAAAAATGCCATCAGAGACAGTTTGAAAAAGTATATATATCAAACAATGAAGAGAAATCCTATGATACTTCCTGTAATTATGGAGGTATAATTATAAAATTTTACTCGGGAGGAATTATGAAAAATTTAGAAAAATCATATAATCCAGCTGATTTTGAAGATAATATTTATAAATTTTGGATGGACAATGAATATTTCAAGCCAAGCACTGACGATAGTAAAGAATCTTTTACCATCATCATGCCGCCACCAAACGTAACAGGTAACCTTCATCTTGGTCATGCACTTAATGGTACAATACAAGATATAGTTATCAGATATAAGAGAATGCAAGGCTACAACGCACTTTGGCTACCAGGAACTGACCATGCATCCATTTCTACTGAAGCAAAAGTTGTTGAAAAGCTTAAAAAAGAAGGCATTAAGAAGAGCGACTTAACAAGAGAAGAGTTCTTAGAAGAAGCTTGGGACTGGACTCATAAATATGGTGGCAACATCAAAGAGCAGCTAAAAAAATTAGGTTCATCATGTGATTGGTCTCGTGATAGCTTTACGCTTGATGAGCACTTAACAAAGGCTGTTTACGAAGTTTTTGAAAGGTTATACAAAAAAGATTATATTTATAGAGGCATGAGGATAGTTAACTGGTGTCCACACTGCCACACAGCTGTATCAGATACTGAAGTTATACATGAGCCACAAGAAGGAAAGATGTGGTATATAAAGTACCCATACTCAGATAAGACTGGCTATGTAACTATTGCAACTACTAGACCAGAGACACTTTTAGGTGACTTAGCAGTAGCTGTTAATCCAGACGATGAAAGATATACTGATTTAGTTGGCAAAACACTTGATTTGCCATTAACAGATAGACAAATACCAGTTATTGCCGATGAATATGTTGATTCATCCTTCGGTACAGGCTGCGTAAAGATTACGCCATCACATGACCCTAACGACTTCGAAGTAGGTGCTAGACACAATCTTGGTCAACTAATCGTTATAGATGAAGATGCTAAAATAAATGAAAAT
Source organism: Fenollaria massiliensis (assembly GCF_000312505.2). Taxonomy (GTDB): domain Bacteria; phylum Bacillota; class Clostridia; order Tissierellales; family Peptoniphilaceae; genus Fenollaria; species Fenollaria massiliensis. The sequence goes on from NZ_HG326227.1 coordinate 168,771, forward strand.
GGCTACGCTTACAAAGGTCTTGACAGATACGAAGCAAGAGAGAGAATAATCAAAGACCTTGACGAACAAGGCCTACTAGTAAAGGTAGAAAAACACGAAAACTCTGTTGGTCACTGCGAAAGATGCAATACAATCATCGAGCCATTAGCTTCACTTCAATGGTTTGTTAAGATGGAAGAGATGGCTAAAAAAGCGCTCGAAGCATATAGAGAAAACAAAGTAAATATAATTCCTGAAAGATTTGGTAAAATTTATGAAAATTGGCTTGAAAACATCAGAGACTGGTGTATTTCCCGTCAATTATGGTGGGGACACAGAATCCCTGTTTATTATTGTGACGACTGCGGTGAATACATCGTGAGTAAGGAAAAACCAGAAAAGTGCGATAAGTGCGGTTCAGAACATCTAAGACAAGATGAAGACACACTTGACACTTGGTTCTCATCAGCTCTTTGGCCATTCTCAACACTTGGCTGGCCAGACACAGACTCAGATGATTACAAGAGATTTTTCCCAACAGATTTATTAGTAACAGGCTATGACATAATATTCTTCTGGGTAAGTAGAATGATATTCTCATCATTAGAACAAACTGGCGAGGTACCATTTAAAGACGTGTTATTAACAGGTCTTATCAGAGACGTACAAGGCAGAAAGATGAGTAAATCACTAGGTAACGGCATTGACCCACTACAAGTAATTAGTGAATATGGCGCCGATGCGCTAAGATACTCACTTATCACAAATAACGCTCCAGGTAATGATATTAAATATAGCGTTAAAAAAGTTGAGCCACAAAGGAATTTTGCCAATAAATTATGGAACGCATCAAGATTTGTTCTTATGAACCTTGATGATAGAGATGACTATAGCGCCCGCTATGACAAATTAGAAAGAGAAGATAAGTGGATAATCTCAAGACTAAAAACTGTTGTAGACGAAATCAACAATAATCTTGATAAATACGAGATAGGTATAGCAGCTGCTAAAGTACAAGACTTTATTTGGGAGGACTTCTGCGACTGGTATATAGAACTTGTTAAGACAAGATTATACGATAGAGACAACATTAACGCTCAAAACGTTATTTTATACATCTTGGAAAATATTTTAAAGATACTTCATCCATTCATGCCATTTATCACAGAAGAGATTTGGAGCTACTTACCAAATAGAAAGACTCCACTAATCATCAGCGATTGGCCAAAGGATATAAAATATTACGAAGAAGAGCTAAATGATTTAGAATTAATCAAAAACGCTATCAAGGCAATTAGAAAGATGAAGACAGATATGAACATCGAGCCTTCAAAGCACTTCTCAATGCTAGTTTATCCAAACGATGAAGCGGCAGGAAAACTTTATAGTGATAGTGCTAATTATTTTAAAGACCTTGAACATATTGACAAAATCACTATACTTGATAATAAAGACATGATCAATAAAGATTTTACATCCATAATGATGACAAATGCGGAAATTTTCTTCCCATTAAACGAGTTAATAGATTTTGAAAAAGAAAAACAAAGACTTAAGGAAGAAAAAGAAAAATTAGATTTTGAAGTAGAAAGACTTGAGAAAAAACTTTCAAATGAAAAATTTGTTAGCAAAGCACCAAAAGATGTTGTTGACAAAGAGAAAGAAAAACTAGAAAATTACAAAGACTTATTAGATAAAACTATAAAGAGACTAGAAGAACTAAAGTAGGTGAGAGATGTATAAAGAAAATAAATTAAACAAAACCGGTATAGACATCAATAAAGCTTCGTGGCTATATACAGTACTTTTTATTGCATACATCTTCCTAGGCTCAATGCTTCAAACAGTAGACCTTTACCTAGGTTTATTCGCGGGCGAAGTGCTGATACTTTTAGTTCCAGTCTTAGTTTATGTTAAGCAAAAGAAAGTTAATTTCAAAAGATATTTTAGACTAAATAAAATCACAGGCAAAGAAGCACTTACATCAGTACTTTTAACACTTTTAGTTTATCCACTAGTTGGAATAAGCTCGGCACTTTTAATCAAGTTCTATAGCCTATTTGGCGAGGTAAGAGTACCACAGATCAACGTAAAATCAGGCGGAGTCATGAGCATATACAGCGTTTTGATTATAGGCGTGCTACCAGCCATTTGCGAAGAATTTTTCGTAAGAGGCCTTTTGAGCGCACCAGCAAAAAAATCAAAGGGAAAAGTATTTACCTATGTATATACAGCATTATTATTTATGCTAATGCATGTGAATCCATTCAACATAGTCGCGCCATTCATACTTGGATACGTATTTTCAGTTTTAAACGAAAAAACAAATTCACTTTACTCCTCAATGCTAGGCCACTTTACATTCAATACCTGCTCAGTTATACTTAGCATATTCCAAAAAGATTTGCTAGATAGCGCATCAGGTAGCGATATGAACGTATTAACACTAGGCGAAGCCGATTTAAACATAAGTCTTTTACAAGGCATATTCATGGTACTCATAGCCATAGTCATAATTTTTGTACTATATAGAGTTTTATCAAAAATGAAGACAAAAGAAGTGATAGAAGAAACAGACTGCACTTTGGACGTAGAAGCGCCAGCAAAGTTCTCATACCTGCCACTAGCCTTTAACATAGTAGTATGGATCATCATGGCAGGATTGCCTCTACTTATGTCACTAGGCATGATAAAAAATTTAGCAGTATAATATTTTTAAAATATTAAATAAATATTAAAAAAGTCTTGACAATTAAATCAATTTATAGTATCATAGACTAGTCAGCACGAGCTGACTAGTGTGCCCAGATAGCTCAGTCGGTAGAGCAGTAGACTGAAAATCTACGTGTGGCTGGTTCGATCCCGGCTCTGGGCACCACTTGCGGAAATGGCTCAGTGGTAGAGCATCGCCTTGCCAAGGCGAGGGTCGCGAGTTCGAATCTCGTTTTCCGCTCCATTTTTTTGGCGGCATAGCCAAGTGGTAAGGCACAGGTCTGCAAAACCTTGACCACCAGTTCAAATCTGGTTGCCGCCTCCACAAACTTGAAGCGTGTTTGAAGCACGCTTCTTTTTTTGCGCCTAAAATGCTTTTTGTGATATAATTATCTTAGGTGATGAAATGATTGCTATAGTTGACAGAGCTTATTATGATATTCTTCGCTATAAGCTTAGTGAATTTAATATAAAGGCTTTTCCATCGTTTGAGAGTAAAATTTTGAAAGGGGCGGTCAAGACTCATCCTGATATGTCACTTTTTAAATATGACGAAGAGACTTTAATTGCGAGCTGCGAATCTTTTGATTATTATAATGAAATTTTTAAAGGTACTAAGATAAATATCATCAATGCAAATGAAGATCCTCATGAAAAATATCCATCTGATATAAAGTTCAATGCGCTACGCGCAGGTGATCACTTGATTTGCAAAAGAGATGTATGTGCTAAAAGCATTATAAAACGTTTTGATGAGGAAAAGATTACAAACTCATCTCAAGGCTATGTGAAATGCTCTGTGATTGATATAGGTGGCGAGTATTTTGCGACGGATGACAAATATTTGCATGAAATTATAAAATCTTTGGGCAAAAAATGCATTTTGCTAGACAAGGGCTTTGTAAAGATTAAAGATTATGACTATGGATTTATAGGCGGGGCGAGTGGATATGCGCGTGATAAGATATTTTTAACGGGTAAAATTATTAGCGAGGCTAATAGGATTCGCTTGGAAGAATTTGCACGAGAAATCAATAAAGAATTGATTTATTTGACGGAATATGATATATTTGATATAGGAACTTTGATGATTATGGAGGAATAATATGCTAGTAAAACCATCGATATTGCCGGGTACTATGGAACTTTTACCTCATGAGCAATTAATTTTTAACAGGATGAAGGACATAATTAGAGAAACTTATGAACTTTTCTCTTTTTTACCTATTGATACGCCTGCTTTGGAGAAGACTGAGATACTTCTTGCTAAGGGCGGCGGAGAAACTGAAAAACAAATTTATAATATTGCAAATACTTCGACTGAGACATCTTTGCGCTTTGATTTGACTGTGCCTCTTGCAAGATACGTTAGTATGCATGAGCATGAACTTAAATTTCCATTCAAAAGATATCAAATCGCCAAGGTTTATAGGGGCGAGAGGAACCAAAAGGGTAGATACAGAGAGTTTTACCAATGTGACTGCGATATCATAGGCGATGAAAAGCTTTCAAAATTCTATGATGCAGAGCTTGTTAAAATTATCAGCATTATATTTAAAAAGTTTGGTTTTGATAAATTCACTATCATGATTAACAATAGAAATATCATGAATGGTTTCTTAAAGAGTCAAGGTGTTGAAGATACTGTAGAGGCTGTTCGCGCGCTTGATAAGTATGACAAGATAGGTAGAGATAGCCTTGAGGAACTTCTTATTAATCAAGGTATAAAGTCTGATTCTGTTAAAAAGATTATTGATTTAATCGAGTTTGAAGGAACAAATGAAGAGACTATCGCTCACTTGGAAGGGCTTGGTATTGATAATGAAATTTTCTTAAAAGGTCTTGCTGAGATGAAAGAAGTTTTGGAAAATATCAAATTATTTAATGTTGATAAAAATAATTATAAATTCACTTTAAAATTACAAAGAGGACTTGATTATTACACATCAACTGTTATTGAGACTGTTCTTGATGATTACAAGGAGCTGGGCAGTGTTGCTGGCGGCGGTAGCTATGAGAATCTTACTCAGTTCTACTCAAAGAGAGAGCTTCCAGGCGTTGGTATATCCATCGGATTAACAAGATTATTCTTCCAATTGAGTGAAAAGAACATTCTTCCAAAATTTGAAAGTGAAGAAAAATCTTTCTTGGTCGCTCCACTTGATATTGACATGAGCTACGCTATAAGCGTGTTAAATGAATTACATGAGTTAGGCGCTCACTCTGAAGTACTTTACTCCAAGATGAAGATGAAGAAAATTTTTGATTTTGCCGAAAGCTATAGCTTTGACTATATCATCTTCCTAGGACAAGAAGAACTAGAAAATAAGAAGTTATCGGTAAGAGACCTTAAGAGCAAAGAGAATATAAGCATTAGCATAGACGAATTGAAAACTTTAATAAAATAAATCAATCCCTATACGAATAAGTATAGGGATTTTTACATTTATTAAAGTATTACTTGAATGTAGCAGGTCTTTTGTGGTATAATAATTTTGAGGTGGTATGATGAAAAAACTTTTATTAATAGTTTTATCTGCTCTTATGTTTTTCATGAGTTTTAATTCTTATGCAAAAAATATTGAAGAATCAAAAATCAATAAAATATCTGGCCTTGTTAACTCTGATTTAGAGGATAAAGTGTTTGAATTACAAGGAGCTAATAAGGATGATGTGAAAGCTTTATTCATACCAGCAAGAGAGGTATTTACAAAGCTAAACTTTGATATATATTGGAACGGCGAGGACAAGTCTTGCTTTTTCAAAAAAGGTATAAAGAATATAAAGGTTAAGCTTGGATCGAAAAATTATATTACATCAAATAATAACAAGATCGAGCTTGATTATGCACCTATGCAAGTAGACATGAAGATGTATCTACCTATAGATGTTTTGTACTATTTACTTGATTATGATACATTTGTAGTCGCTGATACAATTTATATAAGAAATGCGATTGATGGCATAAAGACTGGTATAGTGAATGAGGCTAATTACAGCCTAGCTTATCCAGTATTTTTCAGTACTGAAGATGTAAAGAGAGCATATAGAAATAAAATTAATGAACAAATCAAGAAATTTGTTGATGAGCACGTTGAAAAAGCAAAGAATGATGCTAAACTTAAGAAAATGTATTTTACTTATGATATAGCAAGGTCTGACGAGAGATTAGTATCTTTATGCTTTTATATCAATAGTGTTTACAATGATGACTCTACAAACAGTGAATTTTATACAAAGACATTTAATTTCAATAGTGCTGAAGAGATTAAATATGAAGATTTAATTAAAAAAGATCAAAATGTTAGAGAGACGATACTTGAGGATTTAACTAAGACTGAAGAAGAAAAGAACAGCATTAGAAATAATATTAAGAATTATTATATCGTTGATAATTCTATAATCTTGTATTATTACAAGGATACGATTGGAAGTTCCAATATAGGATCTCACTATGTTAGAAGTGAGGACCTAAAATTTTATATAAATGAGGAATATTTAAAATATTTTAATTAAAGGAGTGTAATTATATGAAGGTTGCATTAGTAATGGGCAGCATCTCTGATAAAGAGGTTGTTGAAAAATCACAAAAAGTACTTGATGATTTTGGGGTTGAGTATGAGACAAGAGTTATCTCAGCTCACAGAACACCAGAAGTAGCATTTGATTTTGCTAAAAACGCAAAAAAGAATGGTATCGAGGCAATTATAACATTTGCAGGTAAGGCTGCACACTTAGGAGGAGTCATAGCAGGACTTAGTACTCTACCAGTTATAGGAGTTCCTGTAAAGAGCTCTTTAATGGATGGACTTGATTCACTTCTTTCAATTGTTCAAATGCCTAAGGGCGTTCCAGTTGCTACAGTTGCTGTCAATGGCGCAGAAAACGCAGCGATACTAGCTGTTCAAATCTTAGCCATCAAATACGATGAACTTGCTAAGAAACTTGAAGATTATAAGGTTAAGATGAGAGATGACATCGTTAAAATCGATGCAGAACTTAATAAGTAGGTAGAACTATGGGATTAACATATAAAGACGCTGGTGTAGATAAGACTAAGGGCTACGAAGAAGTAAAACTTATCAAGAGCCTTATCAAATCTACAAACAGAGACGGAGTTTTAAACGATATAGGAAATTTTTCAGGTTTATTCAAGATAGATCTTAAAAAGTATGATAAACCAGTATTAGTAAGTGGCACAGATGGTGTAGGAACAAAATTAAAGCTTGCATTTATCTTAGATAAGCACGACACAATCGGTATAGATGCTGTGGCAATGTGTGTTAACGACATCATTTGTCAAGGTGCTGAACCACTTTTCTTCCTTGATTACATCGCTTCATCTAAACTTATCCCTGAAAAGATGGCTGAGATAGTATCAGGTGTTGCTGAGGGATGCAAGATGAGTCATGCTGCGCTTATAGGCGGAGAAACAGCTGAAATGCCAGGCTTCTACGGAGAAGGCGAGTACGATATAGCTGGTTTTGCTGTAGGTGTAGTAAATGAAGATAAGATTATAGATGGCTCAAAGATTGAAGATGGTGACGTTATCATCGGTCTTAGATCAAGTGGCGTTCACTCAAATGGTTTTTCACTAGTTAGAAAAATTATTTTTGATAATGATAAAGTTGATGTAAACAAAAAATATGACGGACTTGATGATACTTTACTAAATGTTTTACTTACACCAACAAGAATTTATTACGATCCAATGATGGATATCATCGAACATGTTAATGTTAAGGCAATTTCACACATAACAGGCGGCGGCTTCTACGAAAACATTCCTAGAATGATTAAAGACGGCTACACAGCTGTTATAGACCTAAAAGATTATGAAATACCACAAATTTTCAAATATTTAATGACTTGGGCTGACGTTCATATAGAAGAAATGTTCGGTACATTCAATATGGGTATAGGCATGGTATTTGCTGTATCTAAGGACGAATTAGCAAAAACTGAAGAACTTCTTAATAAACATGGCGAAGATTATATAATACTAGGTCATATTGAAGAAAAAGAAACTAAGGAAAAAATATGTCTAAATTTAAAATAGCCGTTCTAGCATCTGGTTCTGGCACTAATTTTCAAGCCATAATCGATGCGGTTAAAGAAAAAAAGCTTGATGCTGAGATAGTTTGTCTTATAAGCGATAGAAAAGCTGCCTATGCACAAGAAAGAGCTAAGGACAATGGTATTGATACCTACTACTTTAGTATTAAAAAATATGCTGACAGCGATGAATTTAATCACGCAATCGTAGAAGTACTTGATAAGTATGAGCCAGATTTAATTGTACTTGCAGGATACTTAAAGATTTTATCACATGAATTTATACAAAAGTATAGAGGCAAAATCATCAACATACATCCATCACTAATACCAAAGCACTGCGGCGATGGTTTTTGGGGCATGAAAGTTCATGAGAGCGTTATTAAAGCAGGCGATGAGTACTCTGGAGCTACAGTTCATTTTGTTGATGAAGGAACAGATACGGGCAAAATTATTATACAAAGAAAAATCAAGCTAGCTGAGGACGAAACGGCAGAATCTTTGCAGAAGAAGATTTTAAATGAGATAGAACACAAAATTTTGATTGAAGCGATAAATAAAATAATAGGGGGCAAAATTAATGAAAAAAGCATTGATTAGCGTTTATGACAAAACAGGCATCGTTGAATTTGCTAAAGAGCTTGAAAATTTAGGCTACGGTATAATTTCAACTGGTGGAACTTATAAAAAACTCATAGACGCTGGCTTAAAAGTAGAAGAAGTTACTGAAGTAACTAATTTTCCAGAATGTTTAGATGGCAGAGTAAAGACATTAAATCCATATATCCACTGTGGTATTCTTTATAGAAGAGACTTAGAAGAGGATAAGGATTTTGTAAAAAAGATGAATATATCAGATATTGACATCATAGTTAACAATCTATATCCATTCGAAGAATATGTTAATGACCCAAGCAAAACTCACGAAGAAATTATCGAAAAGATAGATATAGGCGGACCATCTATGATTAGAGCGGCTGCTAAAAACTATAAATTCGTGACAGTTATCATGGATCCAAGCGATTTTGATCTAGTATTAAAAGAACTAAAAGAAAATAAAGAAACATCTCTTAAGACAAGAGAGTATCTTGCTGGAAAAGTATTTAACTACACAGCTTATTATGATTCACTAATCGCTGCTTACTTTAATAAAAAAGAAGGAATTGATTTTCCTGAGTACTATACTAAGGGCTACAAGAAGATTAGTTCACTTAGATATGGCGAAAACCCACATCAAAAAGCAGCTTTCTATAAAGAGTCAAAAGTTGAAGAAGGCTCTTTAGTATCAGCAAAGCAATTACATGGCAAGGAATTATCATTTAATAATATTAATGATGCTAATGGCGCTTTAGAAACATTAAAGATGTTTACAGAAAAACCAACAATAGTTGCCGTTAAGCACACAAACCCATGTGGCGTTGGTTCAGCAGATACTTTAGCTGAAGCATTTAGAAAGGCTCGTGACTGTGACGACCAATCAATCTTTGGTGGCATCATAGCATCAAATAGAGAGATAGACGCTGAAACAGCTGAAGAGATGAGAGACATCTTCTTAGAAGTAATCATGGCTCCATCATATACAGAAGAGGCCTTTAAAATATTAACAGACAAAAAGAAAAACAGAAGAATATTAACAATTGAAAATATTACAAATAATGAGTACACATCAAAGGATATGAAAAAGTACTATCTGGAATGATACTTCAAGACAGAGATACAGAGCTTTTTGAGGACTTTGAATGTGTAACAGAGAGAAAACCAACAGAAAAAGAAATAGAAGATCTTAAATTTGGATGGAAAGTAGTTAAGAACTGCAAGTCAAACGCAACACTACTTGCAAAAGACTCAGCTACAGTCGGTATAGGCCTTGGCAGCGTAAACAGATTCTTCACTGTAGAAAGATCAGTTAAGATGGCTGGAGACAAAGCAAAAGGAGCAGTGCTTGCATCAGATGCTTTCTTCCCATTCACAGACTCAGTTGAATTACTTGCAAAACAAGGCGTTACAGCCATAATTCAACCGGGCGGATCAGTAGCAGACGAAGACGTTATAAAGTGCTGCAACGAACACAATATAGCAATGATATTCACTCATATGAGACATTTTAGACATTAGGAGGTAAAAAATGGAGAAGTTTTTTGAATTAAAGAAAAACGGAACAAACACAAGAACCGAGATAGTTGCCGGTATTACTACATTTATGACTATGGCATACATCCTAGTAGTAAACCCAATTATTTTAGGATCAACAGGCATGGATCAAAACGCAATTTTTACAGCGACAGCACTATCAGCAGCAATCGCTACATTAATCATGGCATTATACGCTAAATATCCATTCGCCTTAGCACCAGGTATGGGTCTTAATGCATATTTCGCTTATTCAGTAGTAGCTAATCAAGGACTTTCTTGGGAATTTGCATTAACAGCTGTATTGATAGAAGGTATTATATTTATCGCTCTATCATTTTTCAAAGGAAGAGAAGTAATTTTCGACGCTATACCATTGACACTAAAAAAAGCAGTTTCAGTAGGTATAGGCTTATTCATTTCTCTAATCGGTCTATCAGGATCAGGCATAATAGTTCACCCTGAAGGAACAATCGTTGGACTAGGAAATATTAAAGAAGGCACAGCATTATTAGCACTTATTGGTTTATTAATTACATTTATACTAGTAATTAGAAAAGTTAAAGGCGCATTATTACTTGGAATTATTTTAACAACAATTATCGGTATTCCTATGGGAATAACAACAATACCTGAAGGCTTTAAAATATTCTCACTACCACCATCAGTTGAACCAATAGCGTTTAAATTTGATTTTTCACAAGTTTTCTCAACACAAATGTTTATGGCTGTACTAACATTTTTATTCGTAGATATGTTCGATACAGTAGGTACACTAGCAGGTGTTGCATCAAAATCAAATATGCTAGATAAAGATGGCAAATTACCTAGAGTAAGTAAGGCTTTCTTCGCTGATTCAGTAGGTACAGTAGTTGGATCTATGCTTGGTACTTCAACAGTAACAACATTTGTTGAATCATCAGCAGGTGTTGCTGAAGGCGGAAGAACTGGTTTAACATCACTAACAACAGCAGTTATGTTCTTATTAGCATTATTCATCGCACCAATATTTACACTAGTACCAGCAGCAGCAACAGCTCCAGCACTTATTACAGTTGGTATGTTCATGATGGAACCAATCATGGATATAGATTTTAGAGATTATACAGAAGCAATCCCAGCATTCTTAACTATAGCTATGATGCCATTTGCATACAGCATCGCTGAAGGTATCTTCTTTGGTATGATTAGCTACACAATATTAAAGACAGTCGCTGGCAGATATAAAGAAGTTTCTCCACTTATGTGGATACTTTCGATATTATTTATATTAAGATATATATTTATAGTATAAATTAGTTTATTAAATCGTTAAATGTGGTATATATAATACTGTAGAGTATAAAATAAATTTACGATATTATAAAGGAGGTACAAATGAAAACAGACGTACAAATTGCTCAAGAAGCAAAAATGAAAGACATAACAGAAATCGCGGCACACTTAAATATTGATGATGAGGACCTAATACAATATGGTCACTACAAAGCTAAGGTAGACCTAAGAGTTTTTGATAAACTAAAAGACAAAAAAGATGGTAAACTTATCTTAGTTACAGCTATCAACCCAACACCAGCAGGTGAAGGAAAGACAACTGTTAACATCGGTTTATCTATGGCTTTAAACAAATTAGGTAAAAAAGCTATCTCAGCTCTAAGAGAACCATCATTAGGACCATCATTTGGCGTTAAAGGCGGAGCAGCAGGCGGCGGCTATGCACAAGTAGTTCCTATGGCTGATATAAACCTACACTTCACAGGAGACTTCCACGCAATAACATCAGCTAATAACTTAATCTCAGCTATGTTAGACAACCACATTCATCAAGGCAATGAACAAGGCATAGATATAAGAAGAGTTGTTTGGAAGAGATGCGTTGACTTAAACGACAGAGCTTTAAGAAACGTTATAGTTGGTCTAGGTGGAAAACCTAATGGCTATCCAAGAGAAGACGGCTTTGACATAACAGTAGCTTCAGAAATCATGGCTATATTATGTCTATCAACTAGTCTTGAAAACTTCAAAGAAAGAGTATCAAGAGTAATTATTGCTTATAGACGTGACGGATCACCAGTTTATGTTAAAGACATCAAGGCACAAGGCGCAGTAACATTACTTATGAAAGACGCTATCATGCCAAACTTAGTACAAACACTTGAAAATACACCAGCACTAATCCATGGTGGACCATTTGCTAATATCGCTCACGGTTGTAACTCAATTATGGCAACAAAACTTGGTATGAAGCTAGCTGATTACACAGTTACTGAAGCAGGTTTCGGCGCTGACCTTGGAGCAGAAAAGTTCTTAGACATCAAATGTAGATTTGGTGATTTAAAACCATCAGCAGCAGTTATAGTTGCTACAATAAGAGCTTTAAAACATCACGGTGGAGCTACAAAAGAAAATTATGATAAAGAAGATTTAGTGGCACTTGAAAAAGGCTTTGCAAATCTTGAAAAACACATAGAAAATATTAAGAAATTCGGACTACCAGCTATAGTTTCTATAAACAGATTCCCAAGCGATACTGAAAATGAAATTAAGTTTATTGAAGACAGATTAGCTAAGATGGGCGTTGAATGCTCACTTACAGAAGTATTCGCAAAAGGCGGAGACGGAGCATTAGATCTAGCTGAAAAAGTTATCAAAGTATGCGATGAAGGCAAAGCAAACTTCAAACCATTATACGATGTTAACCTTTCAATCAAAGAAAAACTTGAAATAATCGCTAAAGAAGTTTATGGAGCTGACGGAGTAGAATTTACTGTACCAGCAATGAAGAACGTCAAGAACTTAGAAAAATTAGGCTTAGACAAGATGCCAATCTGCGTTGCTAAGACACAATATTCATTATCTGATAACCCAGACTTACTTGCAAGACCTGAAGGCTTCCACATAGTAGTTAGAGAAGTAAAAGTATCAAATGGAGCTGGATTCTTGATAGCACTTACAGGCAGCATAATGACAATGCCAGGTCTACCAAAGGTACCAGCAGCAGACAACATTGACATATTACCATCAGGAGAAATAGTAGGATTATTCTAAATAATAATATAGAGGGGGAAAAGAAATGGCTTACAGTTCAAAATTAAAAAGCGAACAAACAGACGGCTTCTTCGAAGCAATCTTATCGCTAGAAACAATGGAAGAATGCTACAGATTCTTTGAAGACATCTGCACAATCAAAGAAATTCAAGCAATAGCTCAAAGACTTGAAGTAGCAAAACAACTTAAAGAAAACAAAACTTACAACGAAATCGAAGTGGCAACAGGCGCTTCAACAGCTACAATCTCTAGAATCAACAGATCACTTAACTACGGTGCTGACGGTTACAAGTTAATATTCAAAAAATTAGGCTTAGAAGACTAATATAAATGAGGCTCCTTGATGGAGCCTTATTTATTTTCTATATTTAAAAAGCAAGTAGCGTTAAACTACTTGCTTTTTTAATGCTTATGGTGCCGAAGGCGGGGGTCGAACCCGCACGGTATTGCTACCGCAGGATTTTGAGTCCTGTACGTCTGCCAATTCCATCACTTCGGCTTACCAGTATATATTAACATACTTTAGGATAAAAATCAAGAAAAATTTTATATAAGATGTAATTAAGTTAAATGAAAATATTTATAAAAAGAGCTCTCGTTATTGAGAGCTCATCTTGTATCTAAAAAATATTTTAATTATTTATCTAAAAATTCTTCATATAATCTTTGTGCTGTTTCTGTACCAGCTATACCGCCGATGGCTGTTTCTTTTAGTGCAACTGGTAGTTCTTTACCAACATTACCCATAGCGCCAACTGTTTCATCAAAAGGTATTAGTGCTTCAACGCCTGCTAGTGCAAGGTCTGCTGATATGATTGCGTTTACTACGCCTGATGCATTTCTTAAATTACATGGATACTCAACAAGACCACAAACTGGGTCACATATAAGTCCCATGATGTTTTTAAGTGCAAAACTTGCTGATGTAAATATTTGTTCTATGCTTCCGCCTTTTAGTTCAACTATAGCAGCGGCAGCCATTGCAGCGGCAGCGCCGCATTCTGCTTGGCATCCGCCTTCAGCACCTGATATAGTTGCATTAACTGCGATTATTTCACCAACTGCTGAAGCTGTTAATAGGGCATTAAATATTTCATCATCTGTGTGATTAAATTCTTCTTGCATAGTAACTAGTGTTGCTGGCAAAATTCCTGATGCACCTGCTGTAGGAGCGGCAACTATTCTACCCATGGATGCGTTTATTTCTGATGTAGATAAGGCTCTTGCCATAGCCTTATTGATTAACGAGCCAGATACTGAATTGCCGCTTTCGGCATATTCATTAACTTTAAAAGCGTTTTTTCCAGTCATTCCGCTCATTGACATGATTGGTGTTTCAAGACCAGCTGTAGCTGATTTTTTCATAATTTCATAAGTTTTTCTTAAGTACTCATAAACATCTTCTTTACTTAGCTCTTCAGCTTCCATCTCTTCTTGTAATTGTAATTCATATATTTTTTTGTTTTGTTCTTTGCATGCGTCCATCATGCTTGAAGCGCTTGTATACATATTAATTATCCTCCTTAACAGGGTTTAAATACTTAACGAATAAGAAATCATCGATTCTACTAATATCATTTATAGTTGCTTCATCAAAGTCAGAGTCAAGTTCGCATATAAGTGTAGCGACTTTACCAGTTCTGTCTACATGTAAATCGGCAATGTTCATGCCTGATATTGCAAATGTAGCTGTGATTCTTGATATAATACCTTTTTTGTCAATGTACTTAGCAACTAGAGTAGGTTTTTCTCCTGAGAATTCAACGTCAGCGCCATTGATATCTTTTATAAGTATGCTTCCACCGCCGATTGAGCTGCCTTGAACGTAGAAGTCATCGTGGTCATCGTAATGAAAGACCATCTTAACTGTGTTTGGATGAACATAACCAAGGTCTGACTTGATAAATTCATACTCAAGACCTCTTTCTTCTGCTATGTCGAATGAGTGTTTAATTTCTTCACTATCTGGATAGAAATCCATAACCCCTGCAAGTAAGGCTTTATCAGTACCGTGTCCTTTATATGTTTCTCTAAATGAGCCATGTAAGTAGAAAGAGACTTTTTTAAATCCCTTTGGTGCTAGTTTCATTGCAATCCTTCCTAATCTTGCTGCTCCAGCTGTGTGTGAGCTTGAAGGACCTATCATAATTGGTCCTAAAATAGATTTTAAATTATAATTTTCCATTTCTTCTCCTCTTTTTCTTCTTTAATGTATTTAATACGAAGGCTACAATTAACGCTGAGAATATGTATGACATAATTATGTAGCTTGCTTTAATTATTAGCGGTGTACTTTCTTTTTTCTCAACTGAATCTGTTGTGTCTAGCATTTTTGAGTTATTGCTAGCTTTAATGCTTATGTGATCTTCATTTACATCACATTTAAAATAGTTTTGAAATAATTTCATTATATCTTCTAAAGGAATTATAAGTGTATTATTATAAGTTATTGCTTCCTTTGTTAAGTGAACTTTTTCAGCTCCTAAGCTAGCCTCGTTTGTGCCTAGCTCAAGATTAATTAAATTACCAATAGTATATTTACCATTAGCCTCGTTTTTATAAACAAGATTTAGTGGTTTTATTATTTCTTCTAAACTTACATATTTAATTCCATCGATTATATATGCATTTTCAAGAGCGGCGCTCTTTGTGACATCGGTTTCATAACTTATATCAAATTTTTTAATATCGTCTGTTTTTTCTAAATTATTTATAATAAAAGATTTAGCTCCATTTTGATTGTTCTGTCCGTGATTAAAAGTTACTATGCCATTATGAACAAGATATTTTACGCCAAGACTTGGCTTAACGCTGTTAATATTTGAATTGATACTGATTTTTTTTGCATCGATTGTTAAGAATGAGGCGCTTTGACCCACTTCAATCGTTGATGCACTCATGTATTTATCCAAATTAAGTACTTTGTATGGCATGTAGCTTAATTTATTCGCTATCTCAATACTGTCTATGTCTAAATCTCTTGCTAGTCTAATATACTCTAGAAATGAGTTAACATTGACAGGGTAGAGTTTAGTCGATGTATTTGCAAGATTTGGGTTACTTGCAATAAGCGAATATTTTGATTTAATCATTGTAGATATATCTAAGTCATTAAGAGCATCATGAACAATGACATCTTCTTTAGTATTTAATATGTCTTTGTACTGATGAATTTGGTAGAACATATTTGAGCTTGCAAGTTGAAGCTTTGATGTATTGTTATTATATTTTTTAACCACATCGATGTTGTCTTTATAATTTGTTAAAACAATGTATTTGAACGGATTAAATGTGTAATAAAGATTTTCATGTTCTTCGTTATGTTTATTTATCAAGTTATTAATAGCAGAAATTTTATCTGGACCAGCAAATTCATTCATATCGCACAAGATAAAATGATTCTTGCTATCTTTGATAATATCCATAATTTGATTTACAGTTTGTATGATGTTTTCGTGTTTGATTTTGCTAAGCTTAATATAATATACAAAGTCATCATCATTAACAGATTTCATCGTATTTATTAAAAGATTAAGATCATTCGCTTCCTCTATAGATATTTTAACTCCAGCAGATTTTGCTTCTTTTTCCTTTAATATGGCTTCAACGATTTGTTTGATTGCTTTATCGTCATATTTGTTTTCATTTTCTTCAAGTATAGCTTTTTTAATACTTTCTGAATCTGTTATTGATAGATAATCGTTAGTTGTTAAGATGCCTTCAACGCTCTTTGACCAAGCGTCGATATCAGCTGTGTTAGTTCTAACGCTTTTACCTATACCGTCAGCAGATTTCATAAGGTCAATATCACGCGATGCGTTAGTGCTATCCATATCGATAAACTCTCTTAGAAGCATTGCGCCTTCACCATCTATCACTCTGTTGGCTTTAACTTCGCCCTTAGTAATCTGTTTAATTTTTCCTCCGCTGATGGCAATATTATATTTATATAAAATTTCATTTCTAGCTGGATTAACTATATTAACATTTTTTATTGCCAGATCATAATTAAATACAAAGCTCGCCGTTTTATTAGGATCTTCACTTTCTTTAGTCGTTTCGCTCGCATAAACATTAAGGCTTGTAATGATTAAAGTTAAAAGCAATAAAAAAGAGAATAATTTTTTTGACAAATTAATCACCTCTGCTATATTATATACTAAATAATAGTATAAATAAAGCTTTTTTTACAATTTATGAAGAAATATTTATGAATTTGTTGTATAATATATATAGAAGAGGAGGCAGAAAGATGATTTTATTATTAAATACTGACTTAATTAGATATAAAGCTTTGGGTTTAGATAAGCTTTATCTTGCATCTAAAAACTCAGCGGATATACTTAATGATTCGTTCTATGGTTCAAACTATCTTGCTAGTGAAATTTTTCACAGATTGAAAGAAGATTACAGAGTGATTTCATTTGCAGGCGGTTATGCTTCGATGAAGTATAGAAATTATTTAGAAAGCTATCTTTTGGATTATTATCTTATTAATATAAAGGATGAGGCAAGAACAGTTATCGATATAAAAGAAAATACTAGAACCACTAGACTTATTGAAAATGCTCCTCGAATTACAAGAGATGATGAACTTAATTTTATTGATAAATTTGATGATGTTCTTTATGACACAAGAGTTACAGTACTTATGGAAGATTTTGATAATAATATTAGCCCTGATTTTTATCAAGGGCTTATAGATGTTTCCAATAGATACATGAAAAAACTTTTTGCTTCAGCGTCAAAGAGTACGATGAAATTATGTATTGACTCAAACGTCTTTGCCATGTCCATGGATTATAAAGATTTAAGCGATATACTTAATCTAAGATTGAATTCACTTGACGATATTGTTAGTGTAGTTAAATTTATGGCGATAGACAAGGACAGAATCATTCTTATTAAATTCAATGACAATTTAATCATATTTACTAAGGATTGCTACTACTTATATGATTATGAGAAGAAGCCATTTATACACATAGACAAGAATATGGCTCTACTAGGACTCGCTATTGCTTTTGAAAGAAAATATGATTTAGATACCTCACTTAAAATAGCAAGCAGCTTTTCGATTTTTAATAAAAAAGATAGTGCTGATTTTGATTTTTCTATCATTAAAAAAATTATGTCTGAAACTGATTTAATTAGGTACAGCTATGTTTATTAATAAATTTATTCACGCAGCAGATTTGCATCTTGGCTTCAAATATAAAAATAAAACGCTTGGATCAAGGTCTGACGAGAGAAAAAATGAGCTTTTCATAACATTTGAAAGGCTTATTAATTATGCGAATGAGAATAAAATCGATTTAATAATTATTAGCGGAGATTTTTTTGAAAGAGATGCTCTTACATATACCGAGACAAAGCACTTGATGAGCATCATTGATACTTACTACGGAAATATAGTATTATCATGCGGCAATCATGATTTTTATAGCGATGATTATTTATTCAATAATTTTACTAAGAATCTTCATGTTTTTAAAACAAACAGCTTTGAGCGTATGGATATAGCTGACAACGTTGCTATATATGGTGCGTCTTGGCTAAATGAGCATGATAATGGATTTGATACTAATAAAATAAATCTTGATAAAGATAAATTTAATATAGCTAGCCTTCATGGCGACCTTAGTGATGGCAAGTACAAGATAGATATAGAGCCTCTTTTAGCATCAGGTTTTGATTACATCGCCTTGGGTCACATACATAAAAAAGGACAAGTGGCAGATAAGACTTATTATGCTGGATCACTTGAGCCTCTTGACTTTGGTGAGCTTGGGGAACATGGTTTTTATGAGGTTGACACACTTAGTGGAGACGCAAAATTTGTGCCCTTTGCACTAAGAGAATTTATTATAAAAGAAATAATTATTAAAGAAGACGATGAATTTCTTGATATAATCACAAAATTTGATGAGCTTATAGATAAGGATAAGAATTTCTATAGAATTATATTAAAGGGAAGCATAAGTACTGATTTAAATATAAATAAAATTATAAGCCTAGTTAAGGATAAATTTTATTATCTAGAAACTATCAATAATCTATCAGAAAGAGTTAGCGTTTCTAATGAAATTTATCAAAAAATACTTGAAAAGGCAAAAAATTATCCAGATGAAATTAGGCAAGATGCGATAAACATCGCGCTTAAGGCAATGCAAAGTACGGAGCACTACTATGAAGATTAAGAGAGTAGATTTAATTAATTTTGGTAAATTTAATAATTATCACCTAGACTTTGACGATTCATTTAATCTGATTTATGGGCTTAATGAGAGCGGTAAGTCTACTATGCATGCCTTTATCAGCTTTATGCTATTTGGCGTAAATAAGGCAAATACCAAGAGAAAAACTAAGATAAAAGATTATCTAAGATACAAACCAATAAACAAAAATGAGTATAGTGGCAGAATGATTTTCGAAAAAGATGGCTTTACTTATGAAATATACAGAGATTTTTTAAATGATACTTATTTTGTCAGCAAAAACGGTCTTGACATCACTGAAGATATAAAAAGAGAAAATTCTATAAGTAATAAATCTATAGGAGAGATAATTTTAGGCTTTTCTCGCAATGTATTCACAGCTAGCACCTACATTAGTCAGTCGAAGGATCTTTATTTTGATGATTTTGACGATATTAAAGAGCTTTTAATCAAGCTAAAGACAAATGACGAGGGCGAGTACAACTTAAGTGGGGCGAAAAATAATATTGATAATGAAATTGCCACGATTGGTACGGAAAATGCAAAAACAAAGGAGCTATATGCTCTTAAGAAAGAAATTACAAGCCTAGATAGAGATATGTCTGGTCTTGAAGCATCACTTGAAGATACTATGACTATGCTTAACAATAAAGATGATTTAAATAAAAAGAAAAACGAATTAATTTTAAAAAATAAAGAATTTTTATCTGAATACAATAAAGCTAAAGATTATTATAAAAAAGAAAATTTATTAAAGATAGAAGAGCTTAAAGAAAAGAAAAAAGATTTTTTAAAAAATGATAAAAATATTAATAGTGACGATTATGAAAAATTTATCGAAATTACTAATAGACTTGATGCTATAAATAATAATGAATCTAGAAAAAATGCGCAAAAAAAATTATCCTATGCATTTCTTTTACTAAGTGTATTTAGTTTTATATATTATTTTATTAAGTCAAGTGAAATTGCTTTTAATATTGGAACTGCTTTTATAATAATTTTTCTTATAAGTTTTATTTTTGATAAAGTGAAGAAAAGTGATAAGGCTAAAGAAAAATTAATGATTGATAAAAAAGCTATTTTAGATAAATATAATATATCTAGCGATAATGATTTCATCAGTGAATATAATATTGAAAGATCAAGCGAGATGAATCAAAACTATTTACAAAGCTTTGATGAATTTTTAAAAACATATACTGAAAAGAATTTTGATGAGCTAAGTGAAGAAAAAGTTATTGAATATTTAGAAAAAAACAATAAAGAGCTCTATGATAAGTACAAGAACTACTCTATAAGCGCTTGTGAAGATGAAATCACTAGGATTGATTTAGAGCTAAGCTCTCTTGAGACTAAGCTTAATTATAATGACAAACTTTCACAAAGGGCCTACGAACTTAGCTTAAGGCGCAATGAGCTTGACGCTAGAATGAAGGAGCTTTACAGAAGAAAAAGCGCCTTAAGTGCCGCGAGCGAGATAATTTCTAGTCTTATTAATGAAATTAATACTAGTTACATGCCAAAAATAATTAATTATGCAAATAAATATTTAGAAATGTTTTCTAATGATAAATATATTTTTTTCTTGCTCGATGAAAGTTTTAAAATTATGCTTAAAGACAAAAAAACTAGTCTTGTATATGAAGAAGAAAACCTTAGTAGACAAGTCTTATCTATGTCATACCTTAGTCTAAGACTTGCTCTTGTTGAAGCGCTTGATATTAATCTATCACTTATTTTTGACGAAAATTTAGTATTTTTTGATGAAGAGCGTATGAGAACCGCACTAAAAGTTTTTGCCTTTTTAGCAAAAGAAAAGCAAGTATTATTATTTACGAGCAGTAAAGACGAAAAAAGTGTTCTCTCAGAGCTTAATCTGTGTTATAATTATATACAGTTATAGAGGTGAGAAAATGATTTATGCTATAGGCGACTTACATTTAGATTCAACAGACTTAAAACCTATGAGTATCTTTGGCGGCAACTGGCAAGATCATGACAAGAAAATCAAGGCAAGTTGGCTTGAGAACGTCAAGGAAGACGATTTAGTTTTGCTACCAGGCGATACATCATGGGCAATGAGATTTAGTGAAGCTATAGACGATTTAAAATTTATAGATGAATTGCCAGGCAAGAAACTTATTAGCAAAGGCAACCATGATTATTGGTGGACAAGCATATCCAAGATGAATGGCTTTGGATTTAAATCAATTCACTTTTTGCAAAATGATTCATATACTTATAAAGACTTTGCCATCTGCGCTACAAGAGGCTGGATGCAAGAGGATAATGACAAGTATGACGAAGAAAATGATAAAAAGATAACTGATAGAGAGCTAATTAGATTATCTTTATCGCTTGAAAAGGCTGATAAGGATAAAAAAATTATAGTGATGCTTCACTATCCGCCATTTAATATGGACCTAGAGCCAAATCAGTTTCATGATCTCATGAAAGAAAATAATGTATATAAATGTATATATGGTCACTTGCACGCGGGGGGACATAGGTACAGACGAGAAGGCTTGATAGATGGCATTGATTACTCATTGGTCTCAAGCGACTACTTAAATTTTAAACTTAAATTAATAGAGAGGTGTTAGTATGAAGGTTATAGTTTGCAAAGATTATGACGAGATGAGCAAAGAAGCTGCTCAAATATTTATTAAACAAATTCAAGAAAAACATGACAGTGTATTAGGTTTGGCAACAGGATCAAGCCCTATTGGCATGTATAAAGAGCTTATAAAAGCAAATAAAGAAGGTAGTATTGATTTTAAAGATGTAATTACATTTAATTTAGATGAATACGTTGGCTTAAACAAGGATCACCCAGCAAGTTATTATTATTTCATGAATGAGAATTTATTTGATCATATTAACATTGATAAAAAAAATACACATATACCACACGCTGAGGGAACAGACTTAGAAAAGGCAGCAAAAGAATACGAAGAAAGTCTATCACATTATGAAATTGATTTACAAGTCTTAGGCGTTGGTAAAAACGGTCACATTGGTTTTAATGAACCGGGAGACGACCTAAGCTCTGTAACTTATGTGCAAGAGCTATCAGAATCCACAAGGGTTGCAAACTCAAGATTCTTTGATGATATTGATGACGTGCCAAAATTTGCCATCACTATGGGGGTTGGCTCTATATTTAAAGCTAAAAAAATAGTTTTAATTGCAAGCGGCACTCAAAAGAGCTTCGCCATAGATTATTTATTAAATACTAAAAAGATATCATCTAAGGTACCAGTATCATTACTAAACTTACATCCAGATGTTACTGTAATCATAGATGAAAAATTAGCAAGCTTAGTTATAAAATAATGATAGAAAGAGAAAAAGAAGTAAAAGTTTTTAATCTTGACTTAGATGCTCTTAAAAGGGAACTTTTATCAAAGGGAGCAGAACACTTAGGAGAAGAAAAACAAGTAAATCACATACTAAAAGTTGATTTAGATGAAAATTCAAAGCTAAAGTCACTTCTTAGATTAAGAGAAGTATATAAAAGTGGCAAAGAAGCTTTTTATTTAACATACAAAATTAAAGGCAAGGACACAGGCGGCTTAAGAAACTCAGAAGAAATTACAAGCGAGATAAAAGATAAAGACTCCATACTTAAGATACTTGAAATGCTTGGTGTAAGCGTAATTGAATTAAATTACAAGACAAGAGACTCATACCTTTATAAAGATGCACGCTTTGATTTTGATGAACTTGATAAAAAACATTTGATGTGCCTTATCTTGAAATTGAAGTTAAAGATGATGAAAAACTTGAAGAAATCATAAAAGAATTTAATATTGACAGGAAAAATATTACAACGAAAAATATAAATGAATTAAGGAAAGATCATAATGAAATTTATTAAAGATAATGCTATAGATATAATTATCGCTTTAGTCTTAGTAGCATTAAGCCTAGGGATGAATTTTGGCTTAATGAAGCTAAACAAAGGCTTTAACGAATATCTTGTAATACTGCTGTTTACATATATAGCTGTATTTGCGCTAGATATAAAATTTTCGGTGCCGAGCGTTTTATTGATATTTATATTAAATTTATTATTTAGAAAAAATTTAAATTTTGACATTAGAACGCTTATGATATTTATAGAAGTAGTTTTTGGCTTTGCTATTGGATATATAAGCCATAAAAAATTTAATATATCATATATATTTTCACTTCTTGTATCTATAGTCATTTCAAAGATACTTAGCTATATCATAGCGCTACTAATTGCAAACGCAGCTCATATATATAATATAGACAGAATTATTAAAGTAAATTTAGTAGCATCATTACTAAGCATAACAGCTTGTTTAGTCATAGTGCCATTACTTGTTTATACAAAAGAGAATTTCACTTATCTATAGGAGGTTAAGATGATACTAATAAAAAATATCAAGTATATTGACGTAGAAGAATCAATTGTTAAAGGTCCTTGCGATATTTTAATCGATGGTAATAGAGTTAAAAAGATTGCTGAAAATATTGAAGAAGCAGGTGCCTACATCATTGATGGCGCTGATAAATTATTGATGCCAGGACTATTTAACACGCATAACCACGTTGCTATGAGCGTATTTAGGAATTACGCTGATGATATGGAGCTAATGGATTGGCTACAAAATAAAATTTGGCCACTTGAGTCAAAACTTACTGCTGAAGATATTTATTGGGCAAGTCTATTAACATTCATAGAGCTTGTAAAAACTGGAACAACAGCCTTTAATGATATGTATATGTTCTGCGAAAGAGTCTTTGACGCAGCTAATGAAATAGGTATTAGAGGCCTTATCGCAAGAGGCATGACTAATGATGCTTTTAATAAAGAGAGAGAAGCAAATATACGTGATATGTATGAAAAGTATCATCAAAAGGACGGCCTATTAAGATTAGCCATCGCGCCTCATGCTATATACACAACTGGACTTGATTATTTAAAGAGCTGTATAGACCTTGCTAAAGAATTAGATTTAATCATTCATACGCATGCGAGCGAAACTTTAACTGAAGTAAATAATTCTTACAAGGAATATAGAAAGAGCCCTATAAAGATATTTAAAGAGCTCGGAATGTTTGACCAAAAAACAATACTTGCTCACTGCGTTCATTTGTCTGAAGAAGATATGGATATAATTGCAAAAAATAATGCACTAGTAAGTTTAAATGTATCATCAAATATGAAGCTTGCAAGCGGCATACCTGATATTAAGAATATGTTTGTGCGCGGCGACAAGCTAGCCATAGGTACTGATGGAGCTAGTTCAAATAATATGCAAAATATGTTTACTGAGATGAGAGCGGTTTCTCTTGCAGCTAAGGCACGTTCACTTGATCCAAAGGTGATGAGTGCAGGAGAAGTACTTAAGCTAGCAACTATAAATCCATATAAATATATATTTGATGAAGATGTAAACATAAGTGAAGGATCACTTGCAGATTTAATTCTAATAAATCTTGACAATACAAATTTAAAACCACAAAATAATTTAATTAGTGCTATGGTTTATTCGATGAACGGAAGTGAAGTTGATACAACTATAATCAATGGCAAGATAATTATGGAAAATAAAAAAATTAAAGGCATAGATGAGGATTTAGTTGTAAGAAAAGTTGAAGAAATTATTAAAAATATTTAGGGGTTGATGAAATGAAGTGGAGAGGCAGAGAGAAATCTACTAATGTTAACGATAGAAGAGGTCAATCGGGCGGCATGCCAAACTTTGGCGGATTCAAGATGGGCACAGGCGGAGTAATACTTTTACTGGTACTATACTTAGTATTTGGCGATGGTATCTTTGGCGGCCCAAGTGGTCCTGGAGCTGGCATACAAAATGGTCAAGGCACGCCGATAACAAGTGAAAAAGAAGAAGAGTATAAAGAATTCATCTCAGTTGTTTTAAAAGACACTGAAGATGTTTGGCATGAAGTATTTAAGGACAATGGCTTAGAGTATGAAGAACCACAATTAACACTATTTAATGGTAGCATTAACTCTGGTTGCGGTTTTGCATCTGAACAGATGGGTCCATTCTATTGCTCTGTCGATAAAAATATCTACATAGACCTTTCATTTTTTGATCAGCTTAAAAATGAATTCGGAGCAAAGGGCGATTTCGCCATGGCCTATGTATTAGCACATGAAGTTGGTCATCATGTACAAAAATTATTGGGTACTCTTGATAAAGTTCATGCATTACAAGGAAAAATTTCTGAAAAAGAATATAATAAATACTCTGTTAAGCTTGAATTGCAAGCAGATTATTACGCTGGAGTCTTTGCAAAGCACATACAAGATAGAGGCATCTTAGATGAAGGCGATTTTGAAGAAGCGATAAACGCAGCATCAAAGATAGGCGATGACACACTTCAAGAGAAATACCAAGGAAGAGTAGTTCCAGATAGTTTTACACATGGAACTAGCGAGCAAAGAATGAAGTGGTTCAAAAAAGGCTTTGAAAAAGGCACTATTCAAGACGGAGATACTTTTAACGGAGAAATTTAATAAATAAAGGAGATTTAATATGGATAAAAAAATAGCATTTAGCGCTATACAGCCATCAGGTGATTTAACCATAGGTAATTATTTAGGCGCTTTAAAAAATTTAGCAAAACTTCAAGATGATTACAATTGCTTATATGCAGTTGCTGACCTTCACAGTATAACTGTACCAAAAGTTCCTAAAGAACTTAGGAAAAAGACTTATGAAATATTTGCGATGATGTTAGTTAGCGGCGTTGATCCAGAAAAAAGCGTTTTGTTTGTTCAATCGCATGTACCTGAACATGCTATGCTCGGATGGATACTTGATACCATCTCATATATCGGTCAGCTTAATAGAATGACTCAGTATAAAGATAAGTCCAAGAAGTCTCCTGAAAACTGTAACGCAGGATTATTAACATATCCAGTACTAATGGCAGGCGACATACTTTTGTATCAAACAGATTTAGTACCAGTTGGCGAAGACCAAACACAGCACATGGAGCTAGCAAGAGACTTAGCTATCAGGTTTAACAGCAAGTACTCAGACACATTCAAAGTGCCTGAAGCCTACATCGCTAAGACAGGAAAAAGAATTATGTCACTACAAGATCCGACTAAAAAGATGAGTAAGTCAGATGAAGATCCAAACAGCTTTATTTATATCATGGATAGCAAAGATAAAATTTACTCAAAAATCAGAAAAGCTGTTACTGATAGTGAAGCAAATTTTGCTTATGACCCAAACAGAGCCGGCTTATATAATCTTATAAATATTTATAGTTCATTCACTGGCATGAGCACTGATGATATTGTTAAAAAGTATGATTCACTTGGATACAAAGAATTCAAAGAAGATTTAGCTGATATTATTTATGAAGATTTAAAAGATTTTCAATACAATTTTAATGAAGTTATTCAAGATAAAGAAGGTCTTGAAAAGCTTATGGCGCAAGGAAGAGATAAAGCTAGATACCTTGCTAATAAGACTTTAAGAAAAGTTATGAAAAAAGTTGGCTTTGTACAAATATAAGGAGTTAGCTATGAAGATATTAATTATAGGCAGCGGCGGACGAGAGTATGCCATCGCTTCAAAAATTAAAGAAGAAGATAATTCTGTAGAAATTATTTTTGCTCCAGGAAATGGAAAAACTGAGAGTGAATTTAAAAATATTGACATAGGAGTCATGGATTTTGATAAGCTAATTAATTATGCTAAGGATAATAATATTGACTATACTATAGTCGGACCAGAAGATCCACTATGTTTTGGCATAGTCGATAAATTCGAGGCAGAAGGACTTAAGATATTTGGGCCAAAGAAAGAAGCTGCAATGTTTGAGAAGAGCAAGGCATTTTCAAAGAGGTTTATGGAGAAATATCATATAGATACCGCTAAGTATCTTGAGACTGATAGCATTGATGAAGCAAAGAAATACGCTTATGAACTAATTAGTGAATCAAAAGTAAATAAAGTGGTACTAAAGTATGATGGACTTGCTCAAGGCAAAGGAGTTATCATAGCTTCAAGCGTTGATGATATTGATGAAGCTCTTAATGAATTATTACTAGATAAAAAATTTGGTGATGACAAAATTATTGTCGAAGAATATATTGACGGTTTTGAAACATCTGTTCATGTACTTATTTCAAATGGCGAATATATAATGCTTCCGAGCGCTAAAGACCATAAAAAAGTCTATGAAGGTGAAACAGGTGAAAATACTGGCGGCATGGGCTCATACTCACCGAACCTTATGGCACTACCATATTTAAAAAACATAGAAGAAGAACTGGTTAAGCCATTCATCAAAGGTCTTAAAGCAGAGGGCATTGACTATAGAGGAGTATTATTCGCAGGTCTTATGATAAATTCGGATGGAATAAAAGTTTTAGAGTTTAACACAAGATTTGGAGATCCAGAAACTGAAGTTATCCTAGAAAGAATTGATTCTTCGCTATTAGATGCACTTATTAAGACAAGTGAAGCAAAACTTAATGAATATAAATTAAAAGTAAATGATAAAAAGATAGTTAACGTTGTACTAGCATCTGGTGGCTATCCAGCGAAGTATGATAAAGGCTACGAAATAAAAGGCTTAGACAAATTATCAGAAGATGTTAAAGTTAATTACGCAGGCGTTAAGGCAAGTAGCAAAAAGCTATTGACCAATGGCGGCAGAGTGTTAAATATACTTTCTAAAGCTGATACATTTGAAGAAGCGTATAAAAAAGTTTATGATGAGATCCAAAAGATTTCATTTGATAAAATGCATTATAGGAGGGATATTGGTCCAGTGGTTAAGAGAGTTTATGTTTGTAAAAAAGATGAATTTGATGCTGAGTCAAATGGTTTAACAAGAGAGATTAAAGATTTTCTTAAGATAAATATTGACTCAATCAAAGTTTATAACAGATATGATATTGAATTACTTTCTGATGAAGAAATTAATAAGATATCAAATACTATTCTGTGTGAAAAACCAGTAGATAATATATATTTATTGGATGATGCTTTAGAAATGGAAAAGAACTTGAAGAATGCCTTTGTTGTTAGATACAAAAAAGGACAATTTGATCAAAGAGAGCAAGGACTAAAGGATACAATCAAGGTCACTCTAGGTAAAGACGGTGTTTTAGCAAGATGTGAAAAAGTTTATGACATCAAAGGAGATGTATCTGAAGAAGATATTAAAAAGATTAAAAAATATCTTATAAATACTGTTGACCAAGCAGAAGGAGTATTGATTGGCATACCAACAACACTTAAGGAAAGCTTTGACATGAATATCGAGTCAATAGTTTATGATGGATTTATAAAGCTTGATGACGAAGGATTAAAAGATTTCCATGAGAAAAATTCTCTTGCCATGTCTATAGAAGACTTAAAAGTGTTCCAAGACTATTTTATCAAAGAAAATAGAGATCCAAGCCAAACAGAACTAAAGTTAATTGACACTTATTGGTCAGACCACTGTAGACACACTACATTTAATACACAATTGACAAATATTAACTTTGAAGGAGAAAATGATTTCATAGAAGTAATTAGAAATAC
Organism: Fenollaria massiliensis; assembly: GCF_000312505.2. GTDB lineage: Bacteria > Bacillota > Clostridia > Tissierellales > Peptoniphilaceae > Fenollaria > Fenollaria massiliensis. The sequence continues at coordinate 197,473 of NZ_HG326227.1, forward strand.
ATTAAATGAGTATTTAAAAGCAAGAAATCAATTCTCTAAGAAAGATTTAACTCTTATGGACCTAGCAACTATAGTTACTAAAAAGCTTAGAGGCCTAGGCAAGCTTAATGATTTAGAAGTAAGTGAAGAAATAAACGCTTGCTCAGTAAAAATTAAAGTTAGCATAGATGGAAGACTTAGAGATTATTTATTAATGTTTAAGAATGAAACTCATAACCATCCAACTGAGATAGAGCCATTTGGCGGTGCTCAAACTTGTCTTGGTGGGGCAATAAGAGACCCATTATCAGGAAGAAGCTATGTTTATCAAGCAATGAGAATAACTGGAGCGGCAGACCCAAGAGAAGCTATTGAAGATACACTTGAAGGAAAACTTCCTCAAAGAAAGATAGTTTTAGACGCAGCTAGAGGATATTCTTCTTATGGTAATCAAATCGGTTTAGCAACAGGCTATGTTGATGAAGTATATCATCCTGGATATAAAGCAAAGAGGATGGAAGTAGGCGCAGTAATCGCTGCAGCACCTATGGAAAATGTTTTTAGAGGTGTACCAGCTAAGGGAGATATCATAATTTTACTTGGTGGCAAGACTGGTAGAGACGGTATTGGAGGAGCAACAGGAAGCTCTAAGATACAAACAGACAAATCAGTTGAAGACTCAGCAGCTGAAGTGCAAAAAGGCAATGCACCAACAGAGAGAAAGATTCAAAGATTATTTAGAATACCTGAATTAGCTAAAATGATCAAGAGATGTAATGACTTTGGTGCAGGTGGTGTCAGCGTTGCTATAGGCGAATTAGCTGATTCATTATTAATACACTTAGAAAAGGTACCACTAAAATACCACGGACTAAGCCCAATGGAGATAGCTATATCAGAATCACAAGAGAGAATGGCTGTAGTTATAGCTAAAGAAAATTATGAAAAGTTTAAAGAATATGCAAACGCAGAAAACCTTGAATCGACAATAGTTGCCGAAGTCACTGATTCTGAAAGACTTATCATGATGTATAACGATATAGAAGTATGTAATTTAAAGAGAGAATTCTTAAATTCAACTGGTGCACCAAGAAAGCAAGATGTTATCTTTAAGCCAGAAGAAGTAGAATTATTTAATGAAGATTTGGCAGATGATTTCACAGTAGAATTAAAGAAGAGACTTGAAGATATCAATGTGGCATCTAAAAAATCACTTATTGAAAGATTTGACTCTTCAGTTGGCAGAGGCAGTATTGTTCAGCCACTAGGCGGCAAGAATCAACTATCACCAGAACAAGCTATGATAGCCAGAATACCAACAACTAAAGGCGAATCATCAACAGCAAGCATAATGACTTATGGTTTCGACCCATATCTATCAGAAAAGAGTCCATTCTTCGGAGCTTATTATGCAGTAGTTGAATCACTTGCTAAAATTGCTTCACATGGAGCAAGTCCATTCAAAGCAAGATTAACATTCCAAGAGTATTTTGAAAAATTAAATGACGATCCATATAAGTGGTCAAAACCATTCGAGGCATTGCTTGGAGCGTTCAAGATTTGCAACGATTTACAAATACCTTCAATTGGTGGAAAAGACTCAATGAGTGGTACATTTAACGATTTAAACGTGCCTCCAACATTAATTTCATTTGCAGTAACTACTATGAATATTGAAGATGTTGTAACACCTGAATTAAAGGGCAATATGAAGCTTGGTTTAATAAGAACTAGTATTAACGATGACAATACTCTTGATTTAAATGAATTTAAAAAGAATAGCGTTGAACTTGTTAGCTTAATCTCAAGAAAGAAAGTTAGAAGCGCAGTTGCTATCAATAGAGATACAACACTTCCTCTTCTTATGAAGATGGCATTTGGTAACGATATCGGTTTTAACATAAACATGGACGCTGACATAATGTTTAAAGAGCTTTACGGTTCATACATCGTTGAATACACTGAAGATCTACCAAGCATTGAATATCTTGGAACTACTAATACAGATGCAAGCATCATTATCAATGGCAGACGCATAGATCTTGAAGAATATAAAGAAGCTTATGAAAAACCGCTTCTTGATATATTTGGACAAGAAAATAGAGTGGCTAAAACAGAAAACAAATTTACAGAAAAAGAATTTGTACACAAATCTAAAAAACCGGTTGATGAAGTTAAGGTTATCATACCAGTATTCCCTGGAACAAACTCAGAATATGATTCAAAATACGCTTTCGAAAAAGAAGGAGCAAAGGTTGATGTCTTTGTATTCAATAACTTAGATAATGATCACATTGATAAATCAATCGATGACTTAGCAAAGAAGATTAAAGAAAGCCAAATATTATTTATTCCAGGAGGCTTCTCATTATCAGATGAACCTGACGGATCAGGTAAATTTATTGCCAATGTACTAAGAAATACAAAGGTTAAAGAAGCTGTAGAATATTTACTTGAAGAAAATGACGGTTTAATTCTAGGTATATGTAACGGTTTCCAAGCTTTAGTCAAGACTGGATTATTACCTTTTGGTAAGATTAAAGACATAGACGAAGATGACCCAACATTAACATATAATAATATTGCTAGACACGTAGCAAGAATCGTTAAGACAAAGGCTTTAACAACATCATCACCATGGCTTAAGTACATCGATAAAGATAAAATTTATAGAGTGCCTATTTCACATGGCGAAGGAAGACTTTTAATTAATAAAGAACTTTACGAAAAATTAAGCGATAACGCTCAATTAGCTTTTGAATATATAGATAATCCTAACGGATCAAACTTTGATATCGAGTCAATGTTATCACCAGATGGAAAGATACTTGGCAAGATGGCTCACTCAGAAAGAGTTGAAACAGACACATTTAAGAACGTTTCTGACATTGAGATTCAAAATATTTTCAAAGCAGGCGTAGAATTTTTTAAGAAATATTAATAAAATATTAATAAATCGTAAATTATTGAATAATACTTCCCGATGTGGTATAATTTAGGTGGTGATTTTCTATGGATGTAAATAAATCTTTTGCTTATGCAATTGAAAATGATGACGGCAAAACATTTGACAATATTTCAAGTGCGGATGTGATTATCTTAGGACCATCAAGGTCTGGCAAGACACCTCTTTGTTATTATCTTGCTTCTTTAGGATTAAACGCGATAAATATACCGCTTGTACCAGAGGTTGATCAATTTGATATGATCAAAGACTTAGACAGATCAAAAATGATTGGCCTTATACAAGATGAGGAGTATTTATCAAAGATAAGAAGAGAAAGAGACAAAGACTTAGGAATAACAGGCGTATCTAAGTACTCATCACTTGAGAGAGTGTTTTTTGAAAACGAATACGCTCGTGAGATGTATAGTAAATTAGGGATACTTGTTATATCCATGTATGGAAAATCAATAGAAGAAGTTTCTAATAGCATTGTTAGATATCTTCAAAATTAAAAAGCAATAGGAGGATACAGATGGAAAAGTATGTTTATAGCTTTAAAGAGGGCAATAAAGATATGCGCGATTTGTTAGGAGGCAAGGGAGCTAACTTAGCAGAGATGACTAATTTAGGCCTACCAGTACCTAACGGTTTTACCATTACAACACAAGCGTGCAACAGGTTTTATGAAGAAAATGAAGAATTATGGCAAGATTTAAAGGAAGAAATCAGAAAAGGTATTGAAAATGTTGAAAAGATCACAAATAAGGGCTTTTCAGACAAAGAAAATCCGCTACTTTTCTCAGTTAGAAGTGGTGCTAAAATATCAATGCCAGGCATGATGGACACAATATTAAATCTTGGCTTAAACGATGTGACAGTAGAAGGCCTTTCAAAGAAGACTAATAATGAAAGATTTGCCTACGACAGTTACAGAAGATTTATACAAATGTTTTCTGATGTTGCCATGGGTATCCCAAAAGCTGAATTTGATAAAATTTTAAACAAACAAAAAGAAAAAAGAAATATTGAAAGCGATATCGACTTAAATACTGATGACTTAAAAGAAATTGTTAAAGAATATAAAGCAATTTATAAAAAATACATCGGAGAAGACTTCCCACAAGATCCAAAGGTACAATTATTTAACGCAGTTAGAGCCGTATTCATGTCTTGGAATACACCAAGAGCTAAGACATACAGAAAATTAAATGAAATTTCTGATACACTTGGCACAGCTGTTAACGTTCAAGAGATGGTATTTGGCAACATGGGCATGAACTCTGGTACAGGTGTTGCTTTCACAAGAAACCCAGCTACAGGAGAAAATGTTTTATTTGGTGAATTCTTAATCGATGCTCAAGGCGAAGACGTAGTAGCAGGCGTTAGAACACCAGAACCAATAGCTAGACTTGAAAATGAATTACCAAGCGTTTACAAAGAATTCAAAGAAACTGTTGAAAAGCTAGAAAAACATTATAAAGACATGCAAGATATTGAATTTACAGTTGAAAATGGTAAGCTTTTCATGCTTCAATGTAGAAATGGTAAGAGAACAACAAAAGCAGCTATAAACATAGCAGTTGATCAAGTTAATGAAGGCTTAATCACTAAAGAAGAAGCAATATTAAGAATCGAACCTAAGTCAATAGATCAAATACTTCACCCAACATTTGAAGAAAAAGATGTTAAGAGCAAAGAAGAAATTACAAAAGGTCTTCCAGCTTCACCAGGAGCTGCATCAGGCGTTGTAGTATTCTCACCAGATAAAGTTATCGAATATCATAAGAATAATCTTAAAACTATCTTAGTAAGAGAAGAAACTTCTCCAGAAGATATCGACGGTATGGTATATGCTGAAGGTATATTAACAGCAAGAGGCGGTATGACATCACATGCTGCAGTTGTTGCAAGAGGTATGGGTAAGTGCTGTGTTGCAGGCTGCTCTGAACTAAGAGTAGATGAAGAAGATAAAGTAATTAGATACCATGGCGGCGAAATTAAAGAAGGCGACATGATTTCTATAGATGGATCAACAGGCTATGTATACTTAGGAGAAATTAAAAAAGTTACACCTGAATTAAGCGGTAATTTTGCTAAGTTTATGGAATGGGCCGATGAATTTAGAACTCTAGAAGTAAAAGCTAATGCTGATAATCCAAGAGATGCTAAGCAAGCACTTGACTTTGGTGCACAAGGCGTTGGTCTATGCAGAACAGAACACATGTTCTTTGATGATAAGAGAATTTTCCAAGTAAGAAAGATGATTCTTTCAAAGACATTAGAAGAAAGAGAAAAAGCTCTTGAAAAACTTCTTCCATATCAAAGAGGAGACTTTGAAGGTATATTTAAAGTAATGGAAGAAAAAGGAGTAGTTATAAGACTTCTTGACCCACCTCTACATGAGTTCTTACCTAAGACTAAAGAAGATATCGAAAGCCTTGCTAAAGATATGGGCATAACAACTCAAGTAATTGAAGACAGAATTGAAGATATGAAAGAGTTTAACCCAATGCTTGGTCATAGAGGATGCAGACTATGTGTTACATGGCCGGAAATTTATAAAATGCAAGTTAGAGCCATTATGGAAGCAGCTATAAACGTAAGCGAAGAAATCAAAAAAGATATCAAGCCTATGATTATGGTTCCATTAATTGGAGAGCTAAAAGAACTTGAATTTGTTAAAGGACATTTAGTAGAAGAAATAAATAAAGTTTTTGATGAAAAGAACAAAAAACTTGCTTATGAAATAGGTACTATGGTTGAAGTTCCAAGAGCTGCGCTACTTGCTGACGAAATAGCAAAAGAAGCAGAATTCTTCAGCTTTGGTACAAACGATATGACTCAAATGACTTGGGGTTACTCAAGAGACGACTACGGTAAATTTGTTAACGCTTATATTGATAATGGTATTTATGAAAGAAGTCCATTTGACTCACTTGATACTGAAGGCGTAGGCAAGTTACTTGATATGGCAACTAAGCTTGGCAGACAAACAAGACCAGATATACACGTAGGTATATGCGGCGAACACGGTGGAGATCCAAGATCAATCGAATTCTGTGACGCAATTGGACTTGATTATGTAAGCTGCTCACCATATAGAGTGCCAATAGCTAGACTTGCAGCAGCACAAGCAGCTATAAAGAGAAAAAATAAATAATTTAGAATAATAATTTATAATTGTACTGCCCCCTTAAATCTGAACACGGAGATAAGGGGGCATTTTAATGTGATTTATAAACAATATTGTATTATACCGATTTATCTTAAATATAAATGATTTTACAATGTTTTACTTCTTGACTTTAAGCGCCTAATGTACTATAATTGTAATAAGGAGTTGATTTAATGATTTCAAATTATTTTGACAAAAACAAAACATATTACATACATCATTTCGAAACACCTTTTGGCGAAATGACAGCAGCTGCTGATGATGAAGCGCTAGTATATTTACACTTTGGTCATCAAAACATATTTGGAAGTAAAAAAGAAATTAATCACATTATAGATAAAACTCTTAAACAACTTAATGAATATTTTAATGGAGAAAGAAAAGAATTTGACATACCTCTTAAAGTAAAGGCAAAAGAGTTTCAAAACATGGCTTTAGAAGAGATTAAAAACATAAAATACGGAGAGACATGTACATACGGAGAAATTGCTGAAAAACTTGGCAATAAGACATATTCACGTGGAGTAGGAGCTACTTGCAGAGGCAATACCATAGCTATAATTATACCTTGTCATAGAGTTGTTATGCTTAATGAAAAAGGTTACTATAACTACTCTGGAGGAAATGAAGTAAAGAAATCTCTTCTTGAATTAGAAGAAAAGTATGCTAATAATTAAATATTAATAAGGTAACAAGTTTTATGCTTGTTATTTTTTCATTTAAATGGGTATTAATCAAATAAAGGAGTGATGTTATGAAAGATATCTTAGTAAATCGTTTTATTAAATACGCAAAGATTGACACAAAATCAAATGAGGAGTCTCAAACTTGTCCAAGCAGTCCTAAGATTATGGAGTTTGCTAAAAAATTAAGAGATGAACTTATTGAATTAGGTTTGGAAGATGTTGAATTAGATGAAAACTCTTATTTATATGCTACACTTCCAGCAAATACAGATGAAAAGAAGGATGTTTTAGGACTAATTGCACACATGGATACATCTCCTGACATGAGCGGTGAGAATGTTAAGCCAAGAATAGTTGAAAAATATGACGGAAAGGACATAGTTCTTAATGAAAAAGAAAATATTATTTTAAGTCCAAATGATTTTCCTGAGCTAAATGATTATGTAGGCGATGACCTTATAGTTACTGATGGTACAACACTATTAGGAGCTGATGATAAGGCTGGAGTTGCTGAAATTGTCACAGCCATGGAATATTTTATCAAAAATCCTGATATAAAACATGGCAAGATTAGAATTGCTTTTACACCAGATGAAGAAATCGGTAGAGGCGCAGACCTTTTTGATGTTAAAAAATTTGGTGCAGATTATGCGTTCACTATCGATGGCGGACCACTTGGTGAGATTGAGTATGAAAACTTTAACGCAGCTTCTGCTAAAATTACTATAAAGGGAAGAAACGTTCATCCAGGCTCAGCTAAGAATAAGATGATTAACTCACAATTAGTGGCTATGGAGTATAACGCTATGCTTCCAGTTAACGAAAGACCAGAGTATACAGAGGGCTATGAAGGATTTATATTACTAACAAATATGAAGGGTACAGTTGAAGAAACACAAATGCACTACATCATCAGAGATTTTACTAAAGAAGGATTTGCTTCAAAGAAGTGCCTAATGAAAGATGCTCAAGACTATATTAACTATAAATATAATGACGCAATGGAGCTTGATATAAAAGATTCATACTACAATATGTATGAAAAGATTGAGCCAAGACTAGAGATAGTTGAACTTGCAAAGAAAGCCATGCTAAATGCAGGCGTTGAGCCATTGGTTACACAAGTTAGAGGCGGAACAGATGGAGCTAGACTTTCATTTATGGGTCTTCCTTGTCCAAACATATTCACAGGTGGAATGAACTACCACGGAAGATATGAGTACGCTTCAATACAATCAATGGAAAAGGCATTTAAAACAGTTGTAGAGCTAGTTAAACTTGTATGATAATTAATTCATGCGAATTAGAAGCAATTTATGGAGATATTTTTGATCTAGATGTAGAGTGCATAGTAAATCCTGCGAATAATTCCTTATTAGGAGGAGGCGGACTTGATGGACTTATACATCAAAACGATGGCGAAGAGCTTTTAGATGATACAGTGAAACTAGCTGGAATATATACAAGCGGAGCAAAGATTACAAAAGCACATAAGCTTAAGAACGACTACATCATACATGTAGTTGGACCTATGGATTCAAATAAGAAAAAGAATAAGCTTTTAGAAAAAACTTATTTAAACCTTTTAAGCTTAGCAGATGAGTATGAGATTAAAAGTATTGCAATACCGGCGATTTCGTGCGGAGCCTTTGCTATGGATATAAAAGACGCTAGCAAAATTGCCGTCAGCGCAATAAAGTCATATCTTCAAAATCATAATTCTAATATAAAGAAAATCTATATCAGCCTTAATAATTATAAATTTTTTGAAGAATATAAAAAATTATTAGACAAGTAAAAGAAAATAAAATTTTTTAATCAAGTCTACATCAAGCCTATATTAATTGTTAAGTTTTCGACATAACTTAATTATTTTTTCTTAATATATTTTCACTCAAATATGTAGTATAATTGAAATAACAATTAACGGAGGTAAGAAAATGCAAGTTGAGATTTCAAAATCTCATATCTGTGTTGGATTAAAACATAATTTTCTTTATAGAGGTGACATAGATTCGCTTAAGTCCTTAATGAGCTTCTACGATATAAACATGGGAGTTCAAAATATATTTCCAAAGTATGTTTCAATGGGCATACTTAGAAAGAAAATTGCTAAAGCTATAGCTTACAGGACAGATGCACACTGCATATCAAGATCATTATCATTACAAATACATGAAGATATCAACAGGTTAGAACTATACATCTACCTAGACGGATACATTCAGGGATTTAACAGTGCTAATCAAGCTAATGCTTTGGAGAAGGAGGCTCTTAAGTATTATAACAGCAAAGACTTAGCAAATAAAAAATACTTGTTCCAATTTAAAAATTTAAATAGAGAGATAAGAACATTTAAGAAAAGATTAAGAAGTGAACTGATTAAAAGAGAGAGAAAGAGTGAAAAAGTTTTAGCAACTGTCTATGAATTCTCAAATAAAATAATCAAAGACAAGACATATTCCTTGAACAAATATGTAGATAGGCAATTAGAGCTTGACAGAGACGGTATTAATCCTGCAAGCGTTATGATTCCTAGAGAAGATTTAAAGATAATATATAAAGAAACATTTAAATTTATTTTAAATACATGTACCAATTTGTATATAGATGCTTATTGGAACGGATTAAATGAAAGAGTTTTAAAAAGATACAGATAGGGGGTAGTATTATGTACGTAAGGAACTATATGATTCCGAAGGAGAAACTTACAACAGTAAAATCATGCGAAACTATAGCTGAGGCTATCAAAAAGTTTGAAGAAGGAGACTTTTTGAGTTTACCAGTTGTAGATGGTGACAAACTAATCGGTATTTTACACAAAGAAACTATATTTAGATCTTATTATGAATGGTCTTGTACAGACAAAGATAAATTTTTAGGAAAATTAGTTTCTGATTTTAACGAACAAAGATACGAAAAAATATCTATTGGCGAAAACATAGAACAAGCATCTTATGCGCTTGGAAAACTATCTATACCATTTTTAGCTGTTTTCGATGAACAAGATAAATTTGCTGGTATCTTAACACACAAAGCTATATTTGATGCTTTTAGTGAAGTATTTGGTATTAATAAAGGCAAGAGAATTGTTGTTCACATATTTGATATGCCAGGACAAATCTCAAGACTTGCAGGTATTATAAGAGACCAAGGTATCAACATTATCAGTATGGTAGTAACTAGTGCAAAAGTTATGGGACTACTTAAAGTTATCTTGAGAGTAGAAGTAGAAGATGATACAAACATCACAAAGGTATTGTCTGAAGCTGGCTTAAGAGTTGGCGAATGGTAAAATAAATTAAAATGATTTTAAAGCTACCTAGATAGGTAGCTTTTTTAATGTGTATAAATAGTTTAAAAAAATTGCAAAGATGTAGATAGAATCAATATTTTAAATAAAACAATTGTAAAGATATAGATAAATTCAATATTTTAATTAAAACTATTTTCAAAGGCTTGAATTTATGCGACTTTTGTAGTATAATAGAATCTATAATGGAGTAGTAGGAGGAAAAATGAGAATTTTAGGCATAGACCCAGGCATCGCTATAGTCGGTGTGGGCATCATTGATTACGACGGCAACAAGGCTCGCGATGTATTTTACGACGCGATTACAACGCACAAAGACCTTAGCTTAGATAAAAGACTTGAGAAAATTTATTTTGAGCTTGGAGCTATAATCGATAAGTATGATCCAGATGAGGCGGCAATCGAAGAACTATTTTATTTTAAAAATCAAAAAACAGTTATACAAGTCGCTGAAGCAAGAGGAGTAACGCTACTTTGCTTAAAGCACAAGGGTTTAGCTACATACGAGTACACTCCACTACAAATTAAACAAGCTGTTACTGGCTATGGAAGGGCTGAGAAAAAGCAAATGCAAGAGATGGTTAAAACTTTTCTTCATTTAGAAAAGGTACCAAAACCTGACGACGTTGCCGATGCTTTAGCGGTTGCTCTAACTCATAGCGCAAGTATTAATTTTAAAGATCAATTTTTATTGAGGTAAATATGTTTGAGTATATGATAGGTGAGGTCGTAGATAAGAAGAAAGATTACATAGTTTTATTAGTAAATAACATTGCTTATAAAGTATTTACATCTAAAGAAACTATGGAGAGCGATATCTACGATGGTGAAGTAAAAATTTATATGAATTTAGTAGTTAGAGAAGATGACATGAGTCTATATGGCTTTGCTAATAGATATGAGCTTGATTTTTTCAGTTTAATTACAACTGTTAATGGAGTTGGACCAAAGACTGCCATAGGTATTTTATCTGAACAAAAAGTTATAGATTTACAAAAGGCAATTGTAACAAATGATGAAAAAGCTTTAATGAAGGCTCCTGGCATAGGCAAAAAAACTGCTCAAAGGATAATTCTTGAACTTAAGGATAAAGTTAGTAAGGGCAGTGAATTTGAAGACATTGCAAGTGCTGTAAGCGTTGGAAGCAACCTAAATGAAGCGATAGAAGCGCTATGTTCTCTTGGCTACAATAAATATGAAATTACTAGCATAGCAAAAGGTTTAGACGAGACTATGGAAGTAGAAGATTTAATTAAAGAGCTATTGAAAAGGCTTTCAAAGTAGGTGTTTAAGTGGAAGAAGATAGATTAATAACGACTGATTTAAGATCGGGAGAAGAAAATTTTGACAATTCATTGAGACCAAAGTGGTTTAATGACTACATTGGCCAAGACAGCGTTAAAGAAAAGCTTAAAATTTTTGTTAATGCTGCAAAGATGAGAGGCGAGCCACTTGACCATGTTTTATTATATGGACCACCAGGACTTGGAAAGACTACACTTGCGAACATCATCGCAAATGAGATGGGTGTTAATATTAAGATAACATCAGGTCCTGCGATTGAAAGACCAGGTGACTTGGCATCAGTACTCACAAATTTAAAAGACGATGACGTATTATTCATTGACGAGATACACAGAATTTCACGTTCTGTTGAAGAAATTTTATATCCAGCAATGGAAGATTATTCACTTGACTTAATCATCGGCAAGGGACCATCAGCAAGGTCAGTAAGGATAGACCTTTCAAGATTCACTCTTATAGGTGCAACTACAAGGGCAGGACTTTTGTCATCACCGTTAAGAGATAGATTTGGTGTGATATTAAATTTAGATTTATACGACGAAGAGTCTTTATGTGAGATAGTTACAAGATCTGCTGGCATTTTAGATGTAGATATTGATGAAGAAGGCGCAAGAGAGATAGCTAGAAGATCAAGAGGTACACCAAGAATTGCAAACAGGCTTCTTAAGAGAGTTAGAGACTATTCACTAGTTCTTGAAGATGGTTCAATTACAGGCAAAATTGCAAAAAAAGGTCTAGATATACTAGAGATAGATCACTATGGCCTTGATAAAACAGACAGAAAGATACTTGATGTTATGATAAATACTTATGGAGGCAATCCTGTCGGCTTAGACACACTTGCAGCATCATCAAATGAAGAGAGGACTACGGTTGAAGATGTTTATGAGCCATATCTAATTCAGCTTGGGTTCATCGCAAGAACACCAAGAGGCAGAATTGCAACAAAGTTAGCTTATGAACACATGGGCTACAAGTATGACAAAGGAGATACAGATGAAGAATAAAATATTATTTATAATAACAATATTTTTATTAGTGTTTTCTATGAGAAGCGCTAAAGCTGAAACTGGATATGAGCATATAACTAATGTTGATGTAAAATTAGGCATAAGCGCACAAAATTTAAATGAATTAAAATTATCTAGTAATGATGGTTTTGAAATAAGAGATATGTTCTCAAATTTAAGTTTATTTCAAAGTTTTGAGAAAAATATTGTTTTAAAATTAAATGGCCAAAATTATGATATTTATGATGCTCAAGGAAATTATTTATCAAGTATGGCAACAAATAAAACTATGAAGATTTTATCTCCTGGAGCTAATCCAATCAAGATAAATAATAAAAGATACAGAGGTTATCTAACATTTGCTTATATAGACAATCAATTGTCCATCATAAACAATCTTGGCCTTGAAGAATATCTTTATGGCGTTGTTCCAAGGGAAATGCCAAGCACTTTTTCTTACGAAGCACTTAAGGCACAAGCTGTAGCGGCTAGGTCTTATGCTGTTACTAGCGTCACAAGAAATAAAGATAAATCATTTGATTTATACGATACAGTTTCTAGCCAAGTTTATGGCGGTTTTGATGCCGAAAGGGATAATGTGAGAAAAGCAGTTGATGAAACTAGAGGACAAATCTTATTATCTGATGGAAAAGTAGTTAACGCAACATATTCGTCGTCAAATGGCGGATACACAGCGGATGCTAATGATGTTTGGGGAACTAAATTTAAATATTTAATTTCTAAAGAAGATAAATATTCTATAAATGAACCAAATTATAACTGGAATTTCGAAATTTCAGCAAATGATTTGATTAACGGGCTTAAAAAACAAGGTATAAATATCAAATCAATTAATCAAATATATATTAAAGAAAATAATATTAGTAATAGAGTAAAAACTGTTGCTATAAAAGATGGCGCTAAAGAAGTTCTTGTAGATAATAATAAATTTAAAAACGCAATAGGCGCAAATAAATTTAAGAGCAGTATGTATACTCTTGAGATAAAGGGCGCTAGCAATGCTGTTGTAGCACCTGAAGATAATGAGGAAGAAGTAACGGTAGTTTTTGAAGATGGTGTAGCTATATTTATAAGTGATGTAACAAATAAAAAAGCTAGTCCAAGTCCATCAATAAATACTGAAGCAAAGATTAAAATATCTGGTCACGGTTGGGGACACGGCGTTGGATTAAGTCAATGGGGCGCTAACAACATGGCAAAAGCTGGACTAAAATATGATGAAATACTAAAATTTTACTATGACGGAGCTGAAATAAGTAATGGAAACTAAAGATTTTTACTATGATCTACCTGAGGAGCTGATTGCTCAGCACCCAATAGATAAGAGAGATGAATCAAGACTTATGGTCTTGGACAGAAAGACTGGCAAGGTCGAGCACATGATTTTTCATGACATAATAAACCTTCTTCATGAAGGCGATGTGCTAGTTGCAAACGATAGCAAGGTAATACCTGCGAGACTTTTTGGTAATAGACCTGGAAAAGAAGAAAAGATTGAAGTACTTTTGATTTCACAAACTGAGGAAGATACTTGGAAGACTCTTGTTAAGCCAGGCAAGAAAATGAAGATAGGCAGTGAAATTGAATTTGGCCACGGTCTATTAAGAGCAGAAGTTGTTGATATCGATGACGACGGCGTTAGATATATAAAATTTAAATACGACGGAATATTTTTAGAAATATTGAATGAACTAGGCGAAATGCCTCTTCCACCATATATCAAGGAAAGGCTAGAAGACAAGGATAGATATCAAACTGTTTATGCCAAAAATCTTGGCTCAGCAGCTGCACCAACAGCTGGGCTTCACTTTACTAAGGAGCTTTTAAAAGAGCTTGAAGAAAAGGGAGTGAAGATAGTTTATTTGACGCTTCATGTTGGACTAGGAACATTTAGACCAGTGAAGGTAACAGATGTTGAGAAACATAAGATGCATAGCGAGTTTTATAATCTTTCTGAAGAGGCAAGCGAGATTATAAATAAAGCAAAAAAAGAAGGAAGAAGAGTTATAGCCGTTGGAACTACTACAGTTAGAACGCTTGAAACAATAGCTGCAAAGGGGGAGATAAAAGCTAGTCATGGATGGACTGATATATTCATATATCCGGGTTTTGAATACAAGGCAGTTGACGCACTAATCACAAATTTCCACTTACCAGAGTCAACGCTAATTATGCTTGTAAGTGCCTTTGCATCAAAAGAGATGATACTTAACGCATACGCGGAAGCTGTTAAAGAAAGATACAGATTCTTCAGCTTTGGCGATGCAATGTTTATATTGGATAGATAATATGGAATTTGAATTAATTAAAAAAGATAGTAAAACTAAAGCAAGAGCAGGTCTAATGAAATTAAAGCATGGAGTGGTTGAAACACCTATCTTTATGCCAGTTGGCACTAGAGCAACTGTAAAGACTATGACACCTGATGAACTAAAGGACTTAGGTGCTCAAATCATTCTTTCGAACACATATCACTTGCATTTAAGACCGGGAGAAGATATAGTTCAAAAAGCTGGTGGACTTCACAAGTTTATGAACTGGGATAAGCCAATATTAACTGATAGCGGTGGTTTTCAAGTGTTCAGCTTAGGCAAGATGAGAAAAATTACTGAAGAAGGCGTTGAGTTTCGCTCACATATAGATGGCTCAAAGCTGTTTATATCTCCAGAGAAATCAATTGAGATACAAACTAAGCTTGGCAGCGATATAATGATGGCCTTTGACGAGTGTGCTCCATATCCTGCTAGTAGGGAATATATTATAAACTCAATGCACAGAACGACTAGATGGCTCGAAAGATGCAAGGAAGCTTGGACTGATAGAGAAAATCAAAATTTATTCGGAATTATCCAAGGAGGCCTTTATAAGGATCTTCGTAAAGAGCATGCTAAAGAAATTTGTTCAATTGACTTACCAGGATACGCTGTTGGCGGATTATCTGTAGGCGAGCCAGTCGAGCTAATGAACGAGGTTCTTGATTATGTAACTGATTACATGCCTGAAGATAAACCAAGGTACAATATGGGCGTTGGTACTCCATTATACTTATTTGAATCAGTTGAAAGAGGTATAGATATGGCTGACTGCGTTCTTCCAACGAGAATATCAAGAAATGGAACGCTTATGACATCACACGGCAGACTTGTAATAAAGAACGCCAAATACAAAGAAGACTTTACAAAGCCGGATCCTGAGTGCGATTGCTACACTTGTAGACATTACTCAAGAGCTTATTTGAGACATTTATTTAATGTCGACGAGATTCTTGCTTATAGACTCGCAACTATTCATAATTTAACTTTCTTATTAAAGATGATGAAAAATATTAGAGAGTCAATCTTAGGAGATTATTTCTTAGAGTATAAGCATGAATTTTATAAAAAATATGGATATTTAAAGTAATATAGTGTATAATAGTATTAACACTAGAGGGAGGTTATATAATGACATTAACATTTTTAACAGGAGCTGCACAAGCAAACGCAAGCGGATCATTACTAAGCATGATAATACCTTTTGTATTATTCGGAGCATTCGCGTACTTCTTTTTAATCAGACCACAAAAGAAACAAGCACAAAAGTTACAAGAGTTAAGAGATTCACTTAAAGTTGGAGATCAAATCGTAACAATTGGCGGTATTTTAGGTAAAATTGTTCAAATCAAAGAAGATGTTTATGTAATCGAAATAAGTCAAGGACAAAACATGGAGATTGCTAAATGGGCATTCAGAGATAGAGCAACAAGAAAAGAGATTAAAAACGTAGAAAAATCAGAAGATTTATAAAAATCAAGGCTGGTCATAGTGGTCAGCCTTGATTTTTTTGATTAAATACGAGTGTTTTGGGTAAATATACTTAGGTGGTGATTTAATGCGAAATATATTTTTATTAGCCAATGCAGATGTTTTTCTACTTACAGATATTGCAGCATTTTTATTAGTGTTAATAGGCATGTTCTTTTTAAGCCTCGCCTTAATCAATAAAAAACAAACAGCTTACATAACATTATTTTTCTTAACACATCTAATTTTGTTTGGATCTAGAATATTATGCCAAACAAATAATTTTTATCCGCTAGCAATATTTATATTTGGCTGTATATTTATAGTTTTAGAAATATTTATACCAGGATTCACAGTAACTGGAGTTATCGGTATATTAGGCTATCTAACATCTATAAATTTAGCGTTTAGTGATTATAAATATGGTTTATTAGCAATAATTATTTCTCTTAATTTAAATATAGCTTTTCTTAGATTTATGTTTAAAAAAGGCTACACATTAAAAGGTTTAACACATTTTGTTTTAAGTACACAGTCAAATTTAAAAGAAAATAAAGAAGAAATAAATGAATTAGAAAAACTAATTGGCAAAGAAGCAAAATCAATAAGTTCGCTTGGACCAACAGGTTTTGTCTTGGTAGACGAAGTAAAATACAACGCTATAAGCTACGATGGCTATCTTGATAATAATCTTGATCTTAAGGTTATAGCAGTTAAAGGAAGATATTTAATAGTTGACAAGGAGGTTAAGTAAAATGTTTTTATTAGGAAATTTAATTAATGGAATTTTATCAGGAGGATTTATATTTATAATACTTGGTCTAATAGTGCTAAGTATGTTCTTTTCATTCGTGCCAATAGGCTTGTGGATAACAGCATTCTTCTCAGGAGTTAAGGTTAGCATGGCTACACTTACTGGTATGAGACTAAGAAGAGTTGCTCCAAGCAAGATCATTAACCCAATGATTAAGGCTACAAAGGCTGGACTTGATATAAAGGTTAACGAACTAGAAGCCCACTACCTAGCTGGTGGTAACGTTGATACACTTGTAGACGCGCTTATAGCGGCTCAAAGAGCTGATATACCACTAGACTTTACAAGAGCAGCAGCCATCGACCTAGCTGGACGTAATGTTCTTGAAGCAGTTCAAGTAAGTGTAAACCCTAAAGTTATTGAAACTCCATCAATATCAGCAGTTGCTATGAATGGTATAGAAGTAGTTGTAAAAGCAAGAGTAACTGTTAGAGCTAATATCGAGAGATTAGTTGGTGGTGCTGGTGAAGAAACTATCATCGCAAGAGTTGGTGAGGGTATTGTAACTACAGTTGGTAGCGCGGATACACATAAGGCCGTGCTTGAAAATCCTGATAGCATTTCAAAGACAGTTCTTAAAAAAGGTCTTGATTCAGGAACAGCATTTGAAATACTTTCTATAGACATAGCTGATATCGACGTTGGTAGAAACATTGGAGCTAAACTACTTATGGATCAAGCAGATGCCGATAAGAAGATAGCTCAAGCTAAGGCAGAAGAAAGACGTGCCATGGCTGTTGCTAGCGAACAAGAAATGAAGGCTGAAGTTCAAAAGATGAAATCAAAAGTTGTTGAAGCTGAAAGAGAAGTACCTCTAGCTATCGCTGAAGCCTTAAAGAATGGCAACTTAGGAGTTATGGATTATTATAAGATGAATAACATAAACTCAGATACAGACATGAGAAAGTCCATATCCGACACACAAAAGCTAGATAAGTAGGATAATATGGATGGATTATTTGTATTAGCTTTTTTATTCATGTTTATATCTTCTATATCTACGGTTTTAAAAGAAGCCAATAAGAAAAAACAAAATGAGCTTTTAAATAAAAAAGTAGATGATATTTACAAGAAAATGATGCAAGAAAATAAAATAAATAAAAATTCTATAAAAGAAAAAACACAAAAAAACTTTAAAAAGATAGGCAATTTAGAAAAGCACTACGACGAGGCAATAAGAGATGATTATAAAGAGATGGCTGAGGATTATTTTTCTGAAAAGAGTAAAAAGCTTGATGAATATCTATCTAGAGATATTAAAGATAGACTTGAAGATTATAAGAAAAATAAAGAAATAAAACTAAATCAAGAAAAAGAAGAAAAAATTGATTTATTAAACACAGAAGAAAATTGTCCTTATAATGAAATTGAAAGCGAAGAAATTGGAGAAAAAAATATACAATTTTCTAGAAATAACTTGGCAAAATCTATTGTTATAAAAGAAATACTAGATAAACCACTAGCACTAAGGAGGATTAATGAGTAGAGAACTTAATTTTGACAGCAATAAGCAAGAGGCGTTAGCTGGAAATTTAGATACCAATATCAAAATAATTGAAAAAGAATTAGATGTAAAGCTTGATATGAAGTCTGACAAGATAGTTATTGCATCAAACGATGAAGATAAAGAGGCTATGGCAGAAAGACTTATCAAAGCTTTATCAGTACTTATTGATACACAAAAATCACTTAGCAAAGAGGATATATATTATTCCATCAATCTAGTGAAAAAGTCTAAAGAAAATCTTTTATATGATATTCAAAAAGATGTTATAGCTATAACAAGTGAAGGAAAAACGATAAGACCTAAGACTATAGGCCAAAAAAGATATGTAGACATGATTAGAAAGTCTGGCATTACTTTTGGTATAGGCCCTGCAGGTACTGGAAAAACTTATCTTGCCATAGCTATGGCGGTTAATGCTTTTAAAAATAAAGAAGTATCTAAAATAATATTAACGAGACCAGCCGTTGAAGCAGGTGAAAATCTTGGTTTCTTACCTGGAGACCTTAAAGAAAAAGTAGACCCATATCTAAGGCCGGTTTATGACGCTTTATATGAAATCATGGGCAAGGATCAATATGAAAAAAATGCTGAGAGAGGCTTAATTGAAGTTGCTCCACTTGCTTATATGAGAGGTAGAACCTTGGACAAAGCATTCATAATTCTTGATGAGGCGCAAAATACTACAGAAGAGCAAATGAAGATGTTTTTAACTAGGATGGGTTTTAACTCAAAGGTTATAGTTACTGGTGACATAACACAAAGAGATTTACCAAAAGGTAAAAAATCTGGCCTTATAGCAGCTAGCCATATCTTAAGAAATATTAGCGGCATTAGTTTTATTGAGCTTACTCAAACTGACGTTGTTAGAAATATACTAGTACAAAGAATTATTGAAGCATATAATATTTACGAGAGCAAAAAGCTTGAAAAAGAAAGTAAAGAAAGAGAAGAAAAAGATGGACATAGTGATAAATAACGAAAATAATTATCCGATTGAGGCCTCTTATGAAGATACTATGAAGAAGATTGCCTCGCTTGCACTAGAAAAAGAAGGTCTTGATGATAATTATGAAGTGGGCCTTACTTATGTATCAAAAGAAGAGATAAGGGACTTAAATAGAGATTACAGAGACATTGACAAGGTTACAGATGTATTATCATTTCCATTGATAGAAGATTTTTCATCAGATGAAACTCTTTTAGGCGATGTTGTCATCTCATACGAAGTTGCCCAGGAACAAGCTAAGGAATATGGTCACAGCCTTGAAAGAGAAATAATGTTTTTATTCACTCATAGCATTTTGCATTTGCTTGGCTACGACCATATTGAAGATGACGAAAGACTCATTATGGAACAAAGACAAAGAGAGATACTTGATGAGCTTAAAATCATGCGTTAGTATTGAAATTATAGCCAAAATATTGTATAATAAAGATTCGGGGTATATATAATGGATAATAAAAAACTTATTGAATCTGCTTTAAACGTTTTAGATAGATCATATTCCATTTATTCAAACTATAAAGTAGCCGCAGCTGTTGAAATGGCTGATGGAACTGTGTATAAAGGTGTCAATATTGAGAATGCGTCGTATGGCTTAACAATATGCGCTGAAAGAAGCGCCATAGCAAACGCTATTACAAATGGTGACTCTAGAACAATAAAGAAGATAGCGATAATTAATAAAGATTCATATCCATTCCCATGTGGAGCGTGCAGACAATTTATAAGTGAATTTACAAAAGACGCTGAGATAATTGTTGCTAAGAGCTCAGATGATTATAAAGTTTTTAATATAAAAGATTTATTACCTGAATCTTTTTCATTAGATGATAATTAGAGGTGAAACGATGGAATTTAAATCAGGCTATGTAGCTGTTGTTGGCAGACCAAACGCTGGCAAGTCAACGCTACTAAATAAACTAGTTAAATTTAATATATCGATAATTTCAGATAAACCGCAAACTACAAGAGATATAATCAATTTTATATATACAGATGATGATGCACAAATCATCTTTATGGATACACCTGGATATCAAATCGCTAGAAATAAACTTGGAGACTACATGGATAAGGCGATGAGATCAGCTTTAGAAGATGCTGACATGATTCTTTACATTATTGATGGCTCAGTACCATTTAAGGCTGGAGAAAAAGAGCTTATGGACATAGTTACAAGCGCAAATAAAGACGTAGTCATCGCTATAAACAAGATAGATAAAAAAGAATCACATATAGATGAAATTATTGCTGAGATTAACTCAAGAAATCTTAAATCAATCACAGTGCCTATAAGCGCTGGCAATGACGAGAATTTAGATAAATTATTAGACGAGATAAAAAATATTCTAAAACCAGGACCAATGTATTACGATGGCGAGTATTTAACTGATAAACCGATGAAGTTTATTGTCTCTGAAATAATTAGACAAAAGTGCCTTTTGTACTTATCTGAAGAAATACCTCACGGTATCAATATTGAGATACTTAAGTACGAAGAGCTTGAAGATAGTGTTAATATTGATGCTATCATATATTGCGAAAGAGATAGTCACAAGGGCATAGTAATTGGTAAAGATGCTTCTATGATTAAAAAGATTAGACTTTCTGCTAAAAAAGATATTAAGGCGATGCTTGATACAGAGGTTAATCTTAAGCTAAATGTAAAAGTTGCTAAAAACTGGAGAAAGAACGAGGATAAGGTGAAGTTTTTTGGATACAAATAAGTCCGAAAAGTTTAGAGGCATTGTAATTGCAAGCAAGAGTGATCATAAAAGCGGAAAGATTCTTGATATATACACAGTTGAACTAGGACGTATCAAAGCTTATGTGCGAAGTGCTTATGATTTAAGAGATAATGTTTCTAGAAGCTCCTTTGTATTTACTGAATCTGAATTTAGCCTATCGCAATACAAAGACATCTTTATGGTAAACGATTCAAAAGTTTTGTATGCACCAAAGCTTCTTGATGGCGATTTAAAAAAGATTCAAGATTTTGCTTTTTTATCAGAACTTCTTATGACTTTATTAAATACACAAGAGGGCGACGATTATATCTACACTATGATAATTACAATGCTGAACGTCATGGACATATATCCAGAAAAAGCTAAACTAATAATATTAGCCTTTATTTTGAAACTAATATACATACTAGGATATTTCCCTAGAATTCAAACAAAGGATGAAATTAATACTTATAGCTTTAACTATGAAGATGGCATGATTATCGCAAGAGATAAAGAATACTCAAATAAATCAATAACAATAAAAGAAATAAACTTTATGAATTACTTATTAAATAGCAAATTTAAAGATTTAATAAGTATAGGATACGAAGAAAAATATATATTAAATTTAAAAAGATTATTTATAAATTATATTTTATATATATTTGATAAAGATGAATTTAAGACTCTTAAAGTCAAATATTGAGGAGGAAAAAATGTATTTTCAAGATTTAATGATGAATCTACTAAATTATTGGAAGGACAAAGGCTGCTTAGTAATGGAGCCTTATGACGTTGAAAAAGGCGCAGGAACGATGAATCCACACACATTCCTTAGGTCACTTGGACCTGAACCATGGAGAGTTGTTTATGTAGAACCATCAAGAAGACCAGCAGATGCAAGATATGGTGAAAACCCAAACAGAGTTTATCAACACCATCAATTACAAGTAATTCTTAAGCCATCGCCATACGATGTGCAAGATTTGTATCTAGACAGCTTAAAAGCAATAGGTATAGACCCATTGAAACACGACATAAGATTCGTTGAAGATAACTGGGAATCACCTACACTAGGAGCGTGGGGACTAGGCTGGGAAGTTTGGCTTGACGGCATGGAGATTACTCAATTCACATATTTTCAACAAGTTGGTGGACTTAATCTAGATTTAGAATCCTCAGAATTAACTTATGGACTAGAAAGAATAGCTATGTATTTACAAGACGTTGACAATGTATATGATATACAATGGAACGAAAACTTTACTTATGGAGACATATTCAAAAAGGCTGAGTACGAGCATTCTGTATATAGTTTTGAACTTGCTGACAAAGATTTATTACAAGAAATGTTTGAAAGATATGAAGCTGAATGCAAAAGAATTATCGAGAAAGGTCTTATACTTCCAGCTTATGACTATGTACTTAAGTGTTCACACACATTTAACGTCCTTGACGCGCTTGGAGCTATATCTGTTTCACAAAGAGCAAATTATATACTTAAGGTCAGAAGCTTAGCTAAACTGATAGCAAGTAAATATGTAGAGCAAAGGAAAGAGATGGGATTTCCTTTTACTAAGAAAGTAGGTTTTAACAATGACAAATAGATATTTTATTAGAAGTAGGCATGGAAGAATTGCCTGCTAGCTACTCAAAATTAGCTATAGAACAATTTAAAAACGCTTTTGAAAAATTATTGAATGAAAACTCATATAAAGACTTTGAAGTTAATGTTTATACTACACCAAGAAGAATTACAACTATAATTGATAATATAATTGAAAATGAAAGTATTGAAAAAGAAGAGATAAAGGGACCATCTAAAGCAATATGTTTTGACCAAGATGGCAATCCAAGCAAGGCACTACAAGGATTTTTAAAATCAAAAGGCCTAAGCCTTGATGATATCTTTTATAAAGAATTAGGCGGAACAGAGTATGTTTTTGCATCTGTTGAGCACAAGAGTTTAAGCTTTACTGAGCTTATTGAAGCAAACGTAGAAAGCATTATCAGAAAGATAGTTTTTCCTAAATCAATGAAATGGGGCGGAAGAGATTTAAGATTTGCTAGGCCAATCAGATGGATAGTCTCACTTTATAATGATAAAGTTGTTAAATTTAATTTCGAAGATATTAGAGTATCAAATTTAACAAATGGTCACAGATTCTTATCAAAGAAAGATATTGAAATACCTGATGCTCATGATTATATGAAGATTATGGAAGATAGCTTTGTTATTGTGGATAATGATGAAAGAAAGGCTAGAATAAGACTAGAATCTGAAAGACTAGCTAAATCAGTTGGTGGATCAATACAAAATGATGAAGCAATCATTGATCAAGTAAATAATCTAGTTGAGTATCCTACACCACTACTTGGAACAATTAAGGATCAATATCTAGAGCTTCCAGATGAAGTAGTAATTACACCAATGAAAGATCATTTAAGATATTTCCCAGTAGTTGACACAAAGAACAGACTTATGAATCACTTCATCACAGTTAGAAATGGTGATGACAAATATATAGACATAGTTAGAAAAGGCAATGAAAAAGTTCTTGCTGCTAGACTTGAAGATGCAAAATTCTTCTTTAATGAAGATAGAAAGAAAAATCTTGAAGACTATGTTGAAGATTTAAAGACAATAGTATTCCAAGATAAATTAGGAACACTTTATGATAAGACCATAAGAAATATGAAGCTTTCTGAAAAGATTTGCAATGACTTAAACGTAGGAGAAGAAACTCTTGAAACTACTAAAAGAGCTGCATATCTTTCTAAAGCAGACCTTGCTACAAAGCTAGTAGTTGAATTTACTGAATTACAAGGCGTTATGGGTAAGATTTACGCGAAATTATCAGGCGAGCCAGTAGGCGTTCAAGAAGCAATCTATGAACATTATTTACCAAGATTTGCTCAAGACTCACTACCAACAACAACTGCAGGTGTTGTACTTGCAATGGCTGATAAACTTGATACTATATCAGGATTATTCTCAATTGGCACTAAGCCAAGTGGATCACAAGACCCATTTGGTATAAGAAGAGCTACTTTGGGTATTATTAATATAGTATTAGAAAAATCTTTGGATATATCTATCGATTCACTAGTTGAAGAAACTTTATATAATTATGTTAATGTTAATGAGCTTAAATTTGACTATGATGAAGTTAAAAAGAGCGTTCTAGACTATATAGAAACAAGATTTATAGGTATATTACAAGATAATAATTATGATATAAATTTAATAAAAGCAGTTATGAATAAAAATAAAGATTTAAATTTATTAAATATAAAACAAAGTCTTGCTAAACTTGATAGCATTAAAGATAGCAATGAATTTGTTGATGCAGTAGCTGCATTTAGAAGAATATATCAAATATCTAAAGGTAAAGAATTCGAAAAAGTTGACCCTAATCAAGATATCATGGAAGAAAGCGAAAAAGAATTATTTAATTTATATTCAGATTTAAAGGCTAAAAATATTAATTTAAACGAGATAGATGTAGTTGAAGCAATTAAGGTTCTTGCAAGATTTAAGTCTAGCATCGATAAGTTCCTTGACTCAACTATGGTCTTAGTTGACAACAAACTTATAAAAAACAACAGACTTTCATTGATATCACTAGTTCTTAATGAATTTAACTCTGTATTAGATTTTAAAGAAATAGAGGAGATTTAATTGAACGATATAACTATATTTGTAATTTCAGACTCTATAGGCGAAACAGCTGGTAAGATTGCAAGATCATGTATTAAGCAATTTTCTCCAGATGCTTACGAGATTAAGAGATTCCCTTATGTCGATAGCAAAGACAAGATATTTAATGTTTTTGAAAAGGCAAAACTTGTTCCTTCAGTAGTTATTTTTACTACTGTACTTGAAGAGCACGCCCAATATATTGAAGCTTTAGGAAAAAAGTACAATATACCTACGGTTAATGTAATGAGTAAAGTTTTGGAATCTATTGAATCAGTATTGCATCAAGCGCCTATTAGAGAAGCAGGACTAATCAGAAGACTCGATCAAGAGTATTTTGACAAAGTTTCTGCCATAGAATTTGCAGTTAAATATGATGACGGAAAGGACCCAAGAGGTATAATCTTAGCGGATGTAGTTTTGCTAGGCATATCTAGAACGTCTAAAACACCGCTTTCTATGTATTTAGCAAATAAAAATTACAAAGTAGCCAATGTTCCGCTACTTCCTGAGATAGAACCGAGCGAATTTTTATATGAGAAGGACAAAAGAAGAATTTTCGGTTTAATAGCTTCTGATAGAAAGATTAATGAAATTAGAATCGAGAGAATGAAGTCCTTAGGAATCGAAGACATAGGCAACTATGCTTGTACAGACAGAATTAATGAAGAGCTTAGATATTCTAAGGAAATCATGGGCAAGCTTGGCTGCCAAGTTATTGACGTTACAAATAAAGCTATAGAAGAGACAGCATCTATTATAATTGATAGTTTAACAAAGAATTTTGGTGAGATTAATGATTAATTTTAGAGAAAATTATGAGGCTTTTCAAAATTCTTACCTTTCTGAATATGCTTGTAAGTGTTCAGACACAAAGGGAAGAAAGATTAAAGAGGAAAAGTGCAATATAAGAACTGATTTTCAAAGAGACAGAGATAGAATACTTCACTCAAAAGCGTTTAGAAGACTTAAGCATAAAACACAAGTATTCTTAGCGCCACAAGGAGATCACTTTAGAACAAGACTTACTCATACGCTAGAAGTTAGCCAAATTGCTAGAACCATAGCGAGAGCTTTAAGACTAAACGAAGACCTTGTTGAAGCCATTTCTTTAGGCCACGACTTAGGCCATACACCTTTTGGTCATGCTGGCGAGAGTGCTCTTAATGAAAGATGTAAGGAATTTGGAGGATTCAAGCACTATGAGCAAAGCTTAAGAGTAATTGATGTGCTTGAGAAGAGAAATGGTAAGTTTGGCCTAAATCTTTGTGAAGAAGTAAGAGATGGTATACTTAATCACAGCGGTCAAAATGAAGCTTTTACACTTGAAGGAAAATTGGTTAAATTTGCAGATAGAATCGCTTATATCAATCATGACATAGATGATGCTATCAGAGCAGGAATACTAGCGGAAAAAGATATACCAAAAGATTTAATAGAAATTTTAGGTGATTCACACTCAAAAAGAATAAATACACTTATTACAGATATACTAAAGGAAAGCTACGGACAAAATCATATTGCCATGTCTAATGAGATAGGCGAGGCGATGGAAGCTTTAAGAGCTTTTATGTTCAAAGAGGTTTATTTCAGCCCGCTTACTACTAAAGAGCATAATAAAGCAAAAAATTTAATATCAATGCTATATGATTACTACGAAGAGCATCCTGATAAATTACCTGATAATATTAAAGAGATACAAGCAAGCGTAAATCAACAAATTTGCGACTACATCGCAGGAATGTCTGATATATACGCGATTAATGAGTTTAATAAGATATATGTACCACAAACTTGGAAGAGTGAGGTTATAAAATGAAAGTAATTAATGCAGCAGTCATTGATAAAATTAAAGAATTTAATAACATAGAAGATGTAATCGGAGAAAATATTAAACTTGAGAAAAAAGGTGCATCTTATACTGGCTTGTGCCCATTTCACAAGGAAAAGACCCCTTCTTTCCATGTTAATAGCAAAGACGGCTACTACAAATGTTTTGGCTGCGGAGAAGCTGGGGACGTTATTACTTTTATAGAAAAGTACAAAAATTATTCTTTTCAAGAAGCAGTTGAATATCTTGCAGATAGAGCAAATATAACTCTTCGAGAAGCTTCAGTTAAAAAAAAACTGAAAATGATCTCATAGATAAGTTTTATGATATCAATAAAACAGCTCTTGATTTCTTTCAAAATCAAATACTTAAGTCAAAAATTGCTATTGACTATTTGATGAAGAGAAAATTAAATAAAGATACTGTTTTAAAATATCAACTAGGCTATGCACCAAACGAGTGGACAGCACTTAAAGATTATTTATTAAGCAAAGGATATAATGAAGAATTTATTATAAGATCTGGCCTTGCTAAGAGAAAAGAAGGCAAAGACAGTTCTTATGACACTTTTAGAAATAGACTAGTATTTCCTATAGTTGATTCACATAACCACGTTCTTGGCTTTAGTGCTAGAAGCCTTGATAATAGTATGCCTAAATATCTAAACACAAGCGAAAATATTGTGTTTAAGAAGAGAGAATTATTATTTGGATATAATATATATAAAAAAGAAGCAGATAGAGATAAGATTTTATTAGTTGAAGGAAATATCGATGTAATGAGTCTTTATCAAGCAGGTGTTAATTATGCTGTAGCTAATCTTGGTACAGCCTTTACCATTAACCAAGCTAATTTACTTAAGAGGAATGCAAAAAAGATTTACATTTGCTACGATGGTGATAAAGCAGGCAAGAATGCGACTCACAAGGCGATAGAGATACTTAGATCCATAGACGCAAAGTCAAATGTGGTCACACTACCAGAGGGCCTTGATCCAGATGATTTTATTAAAAAATATGGCCTTGCAGGATTTACGGCAAAATTAAATGAAGCAAAAAATTCTGTAGAGTATGAAGTTTCTGAGCTTATGGAGCTTTATGATGTCAACGACCCAGAAAGTCTTCTTCAACTTATAAATGAAATTTCAAATCTATTGTCAAAGATAAGTGATAAGATCGAAAGAGAGATTTACATAGACTATATTTCAAGAGTCTACTCTATAGATAAAAGTCTTTTGACAAATCAAGTCTCAAAAACAAAATACGTTAACAAGTATAAAGAGAAATATACTGTACCAGAGGTACCAAAAATTAAAAAATTAGATATAGAAATTATCGATGAGAATCTTTTGATATATGCTTTAGCAGATATTAAATATTTTAAATATATAAATAAGGAAATTTCTATAGATAATTATAGTAAAGTGTTTAAAATTAATATGCCACTACTAAAGTCCAAATACGAGGGCAATGCCGATATAGAGCTTGATGACTTTGATATAGCTGATAAAGAAAATGCGCTTTTGGAGATTGATAGTATTAGAAAGAAATCTGAAGAATCTACTTATACTAATCTCAAAGAATTATTAGAAAAAAGAGAAAAGCTAAAATCAAAGAACTATGTAAGCGATTTATTGAGTCAAATTAGTGATGGCAAAGGTGATGCCATGGAGCTTTTAAAATTAATAAAAAAGCACCGTGATAATGAATGATGAAGGGAAGTGTTCTTATGAAAAAAGCGAAGAATACTAAGGCAAATAAAATTCAAGAAGAAAATCTAAATGATGAGGCAATAAAGATTATTGATGACAACGTGAGTGAAGAAAAAAGACAGGCAATGTATGATCTTCTTAATGAAGGAAGACAAAAGGGTTTTGTCAACTACAAAGATATTGAAGATAGCCTTGATAAATTCGATGTAACAGAGGATGAGGTAATATCTTTCTATGATGCATTGGATGCGGCTCAAGTAAGTATTATTGATTCAAAAGAAAATGAGGACGAAGACATTCTTATAGATGAAGATTTTGTTATAGATGAAGAAGATGATGATGAAAATATTGATTTAGACGAGATAAGGTCTTTTGAAGAAGAATTAAGCAAAGAAGAAAAACTTGAGGCAATTAAAGAAAAAGGCAAAAATAAAGTCATCATAACTGATGATCCAGTAAGGACATACCTTAAAGAGATAGGCCGTATACCATTACTTACATTTGAAGAGGAAGTAGATCTTGCTAAGAGGATTGAAGAAGGCGATGAAAGAGCCAAAGATCAATTGGCAGAAGCAAATCTTAGACTAGTGGTAAGTATTGCTAAGAGATATGTTGGTAGAGGCATGCAATTTTTGGATTTAATTCAAGAAGGAAACATGGGTTTAATCAAGGCAGTTGATAAATTCGAGCACAAAAAAGGCTTTAAGTTTAGTACTTATGCTACTTGGTGGATTAGACAAGCAATAACAAGAGCCATAGCTGACCAAGCAAGAACAATTAGAATACCTGTTCACATGGTAGAGACTATAAATAAACTTGTTAGAGCACAAAGACAATTGGTTCAAGAACTTGGTAGAGACCCACTTCCAGAAGAAGTTGCTGAACTTATGAACATGGATGTAGAAAAGGTAAGAGAAGTTCAAAAGATTGCTCAAGAGCCAGTTTCGCTTGAAACACCTATTGGTGAAGAAGAAGATTCTCATTTAGGTGATTTTATCCCAGACGAAGAAATACTTTCACCATCGGACGCGGCGACAAATACTATGCTTAGAGAGCAATTAATCACAGTTTTAGATACTCTTACAGATAGAGAAAGAAAAGTATTAGCTTTAAGATTTGGCCTTGATGACGGCAGAACAAGAACACTTGAAGAAGTTGGTCAAGCCTTTGATGTTACAAGAGAAAGAATTAGACAGATTGAAGCTAAGGCACTAAGAAAGCTAAAACATCCAAGTAGATCTAAAAAACTTAGAGACTTCCTTGAACTATAATGAATTATTCATATAGATTAATTGAGATTGCAAAATCAGTTAAAAAAGGCTCGTCACTAGTGGATGTTGGCTGTGATCACGGCTACATTGCTAAGATGCTTTTAGACTCAAATACAATTGATAAAGTTATAGAGAGCGATATTAGTGAAAAATCACTAGAGAAGGCTCAGATGCTTTTATCAGGAGAAAAGTATAAAGACAAAGTTAAATTCATTGTAAGCGATGGACTAGCTAATATTGATACAAGTGAGTACGACACTCTTTTAATCGCTGGCATGGGTGAAGAAACTATAATATCTATACTTAATACAAGCATTGAAAAAGTAAGATTCTTTAGTAATATCATTTTGCAAGCTATGGGCGAAGGCTCGAATATTAGAAAATATTTTAAAGAAAATGGCTTTTTTATAAAAAAGGAGCGTCTTTTTATAGAAAAAGATAAGTACTATAGGCTCTATGAGATAAGTAACAAGGAAACCAATATTATAGACTATAAGTTTCCTGTAAACTTTGATGTTAATGACGTTCATTTTTTAAAAGTTTATTATGACAATGAAGTCAAAAACATTAAGAATATTTTAAAAAATATTAATAAAGATAAAAACTTAATAAAATATAATGAACTAAACGAAGAATTAAATAAAATTTTACAATACATGGAGAAGATTGATGAAAAAAGATAAAATTATTCATACAATAGAAAGCATCTTCCCAAAGGAGCACGCAGAGCCTTGGGATAATTCAGGATTGATTATAGATGCCGACAAAGAAGATATTAATAAAATTTATTTAAGCGTTGATCTCTTATATGATAATATTAATGAACTGGATGATGTGGATATGGTCATAACGCATCATCCTTTAATTTTTAAGGGCATAAAAGAGATTGACATGAGCGCTAGCTCTAAGCTTATTAAAAAGATGGTTAAGAATGACATAGTTTATTATAGTGCTCACACTTCTTTTGATATACAAAGAGTAGGCTTTTATAAATTTTATGAAAATGAATTAAATATGAAAAATACAGATTTTGCCATAAAAGCAGCTGATGATTTAGGTTATGGTATAAGAGGAGAAATTAGCAATTTATCTTTAAAAGAATTAGCAGAAAAAATAAAAAATATTAATAAGGCAAAGTATGTACAAGTTTATAAGAATAACGATAAAAATACTAAAATAATGATTTTAAATGGCAGCGGTAAAGACTTTTTAGACAATGTTCTTGAGTCTATGCCAGATACACTTGTTACATCAGACTTAGGCTATCATGATGTACAGGCACTAAGAAATGCAAAGATTAATCTAATCATGCAAGATCACAATAGCAGCGAATCTGCTTTTGTAAACATTATGGAAGATATTCTTAAAAAGAATTTTAAAGACATTGAAATTATTAAAAATTTCTCATCATTTACTGACAATATTGAAATTTTATAGAAATATTATAGAATTTTTATAATTTTTGTAGTATAATTAAATTTGTAATGAGTAAACCAGATGGTTGCGTGCTTAGGCATGAGGAAAGTCCGTGCTCCACAGAGCAGAATGCTGGATAACGTCCAGTGAAGGCGACTTCAAGGATAGTGCAACAGAAATAAACCGCCATTATTGGTAAGGGTGGAAAGGCAGTGTAAGAGACTACCTACTTTTAGGCGACTAAAGGTGACATGTAAACCCCATTCGGAGCAAAACAAACAAGGGTCAAAGGTTATTGCTCGTAACCTCCTGTAAGGTAAGTTGCTTGATTTTAGTGGTAACACTAAAACTAGATAGATAACCATCTAATACAGAACACGGCTTATAGGTTTACTCATTTACATAAAATTTTCAGCAAGGGAGCTATTAAATGAAAACAAAAACAAACACTATTACAAAAGCGGCGATAATCGCCACACTTTACACAATACTAATACTTTTACAAACAGTATTACCATTTCAACAATTGACATTTGGACCAATACAATTAAGATTAGCTGAAGGACTTACAGTTCTTCCTCTAATGGAGGCTGCAGCAGTGCCTGGACTTTTCGTAGGATGCTTAATTTCTAACATATTTTTATCATTTATGTCAGGTTATGGCATGATAGATATTATATGCGGAAGCTTAGTAACATTACTTGCAGCTTATTTAACAAGAAAATCAAAATCTAAATACTTAGCAATGCTACCACCTATTATATTAAATGGATTTTTAGTATCAATCTGGGTATCATATTTCTCAAATATACCATATTTCACTACAGTTTTAGGAATCATGGGCGGAGAAGCAATAAGTGTTGCAGTATTTGGATCATTAATTTATTATATTTACGATAAAAGAATTAAAAAGGTGATTTAATGAAAAAAAGAAGAATAATTACAATAACTATACTAGTACTTATACTTATTGCGATTATATGGAAGATAAACTCATGTGTATCATGGATGTATAAGCCTTATGACCCTAATGACGACACTGAATATACTATAGAGATACCAGAAGGCAGCGGTGCATCCTATGTGGCAAAAGAGCTTTATGATAAAAAAATAATTAGAAATGGAACTGCTTTTAAAGATGTGCTTAAGGACAATGACCTTGAAAAGCACATAAAGAGCGGTACTTTTAAGGTGAAAAAATCTATGACTTTGCTAGAAATTGCGAATATTATCGCTGGAGAAGGAGAAGAAGCTAAGGGCGAAATTATCAAGGTAACTATACCAGAAGGTTTTGAACTTACTCGTATTGCACAAAGACTTGAAGAAAAAGGCTTGGTATCTAGTGAAGAATTTTTAAATGAATGCAAAAATGTTGATAAATATAAAGAAAAGTATGAATTTTTATCAAATATAAATAATGATACCCTAGAAGGATTTTTATTTCCAGCAACTTATGATATTGCTATGGGATCAAGCAGCGAGGAAATCATAACTAAGATGCTTAATGCTTTTAATAATATTTATAGCAAAATTAGCTCTGAAGTTGATGATTTAAATAAGCTAATCACTTTAGCTTCAATTGTAGAGAGAGAAGCTAAACTTGAAGAAGAAAGACCTATCATAGCAAAAGTGTTTTTAAATAGAATTGATAAAAATATTAGGCTTCAATCATGCGCTACAATTCAATACGCGCTTGGCGAGAGAAAGCCAAAGCTTTCAAATGAAGACTTAAAGATTGACTCACCATACAACACATATACACACGATGGCCTCCCTCCAGCACCTATTTGCAATCCTGGAGAGGCATCGATTGTTGCAAGTCTTCATCCAGCTGATGTTGACTACTTATACTTTGTAGTTAAACCTGGCTCAGACGGCGCACATAATTTCTCTTCTGATTATAATAAGTTCTTAAATGATAAAAAGGACTACAAGAGCAACAATGATTAGCAGATTTATAGATGAGGATGTTTTTAAATATATAGAAAATTTTTCCTCTGAAAGAGAGAATTTTAAAGAGCTTGTTGATTATGCCGAAACTAATAGAGTGCCTATTGTTTCACAAGATGTGGCAAGATTTATAGAGCTTTTGCTTAAAATTATTAAGCCTAAAAATATTTTAGAGATAGGCTCAGCTATAGGCTATTCTTCATTGATTATGTCTAAAGCCTCAGGTGCCGATATATTAACCATAGAAAAAGATGAGGAAACTTTTAAGGTATTAAAAGAAAATCTTAAGAAATATGATACGGATAATAAAATAAAAGCTATCAATGACGATGCTATAAACACGTTGAAATCTATGGATAAAGAAGAAAAATTTGATTTTTGCTTTATTGATGCTAATAAATCACAATATGAAGAGTATTTAAACTTAGTATATGATTTAACAAGAGACAATGCTCTCATACTTATAGATAATATTTTATTTAGAGGCTTTGTGGCAAAAGATGAAGATAATAAAAGATATAGAACTATAATAAAGAATTTAAAAAAATTTATAGAAGATGTTAAAAGCGATAAGAGATTTACAGCAAGTTTACTTACTGTTCACGACGGCTTATTGCTTTTAAGGAAGGAGTAAGATGAAAAAAGTAGAATTACTAGCACCAGCAGGTGATTTAGAAAAGTTTAAAACTGCAATACAATATGGAGCTGATGCTGTTTACTTAGCTGGGGACAAGCTAGGTTTGAGAACTGCTTCTAAAAATTTTAGTTTAGATGATATAAAAGAAGCAACTAAGCTTGCTCATGATTTAGATAAAAAAGTTTATTTAACACTTAATGTTATATCACACAACAAAGACCTTGAAGGTGTAGATGAGTATATACAAAGTTTAGACGAGGCAGGTGTAGACGCTTTTATAGTCTCAGACCCAGGTATTTTTCAAAAAGTTAAAACACTTGCACCAAGTAAAGAAATTCATATAAGCACTCAAGCAAATATTACAAATACTGCTACAGTTGAGTTTTGGAAGAGTCTTGGAGCAGATAGAGTTATACTTGCTAGAGAATTAAGTTTAGAGGAAATAAAAGAAATAAGGGACGAAGTAAAAGATAGCATCATGATTGAAGCCTTTGTCCATGGAGCAATGTGCATGAGCTACTCGGGCAGATGCCTTTTATCAAACTTCATGACAGGTAGAAGCGCTAACATGGGCGACTGCGCCCATCCATGCAGATATAAATATTATCTTATGGAAGAGACAAGACCTGGAGAGTACTATCCTATAACAGAAGATGAGAAAGGTTCATACATCATGAACTCAAAGGATCTTTGCATGATTAACCACATTCCAGAGCTAGTTGAAGCTGGGGTTGATTCATTCAAAATCGAGGGTAGAGTAAAGTCTGAATACTATGTTGCTACAGTTATTAATCAATATAGAAGAGCTATAGATGATTATTATGAAGATATTGAAAAATATAAATTCAATAGAGACAATAACATTTATTTAGAAGAGATAATGAAGGTTAGTCACAGAGACTTTACTACAGCATTCTTCTTTGGAGATGTTAAGGAAGCGTCACTAACTTATGACAACTCTTCATATATTAGGCTGTATGACTTCATTGCAAGAGTTTTAGACTACGATGAAGATAAAAAGCTTATGAAGGTTCAAGAGAGAAATAAATTCTCCATCGGAGACGAAGTAGAGATATTTGGACCAAAATTTTATGATAAATTTACCATAAATAAAATTTATGATGAAGACATGAATGAGGTAGATAATATAAACACACCTATGAAGGAAGCATATATACCTTATGACAAGAAAGTCGAATATAATTATATGATTAGAAGGAAGGCAAATGAATAAATTATCTTCTTTATATGACGATAAAGGCATACTAGAGATACAAAGTAGTAAAGCTGAAGAATTTATTAAAAATACAATTGATTACGCCATTAATAACAGAGCTAGCGATATACACTTTGAACCTTATGATAAGTATATATTGATTAGACTTAGAATTGATGGCGAACTTGTGTTTTTTAAAAAGATTAATAAAAATGCTTATCAAAACATTGTCAATATAATTAAAATTAAGTCTGAGTGTGATACTGCGATTAAATTTGCGCCTCAAGACGGAAGATTTAGCCATGGCGATGTTGATCTAAGAGTTTCCTTTATCGATGCTATATATGGAGAGAAAATTTGTATTAGAATTCTAAACAATAAAGAGATGTTTACTATTGACAATATAGGTTTGTCAGAGAAAGCAAAAGAATTATTCAATAAAATAGTTAAATATAAGTATCAAATGACTATAATAACTGGACCAACTGGTTCAGGTAAAAACTCAACTATGTATACTATGCTCAATAACTTAGACAAAAAGCGTCTAAGTATTGTTAGCGTTGAGGACCCTGTTGAGTATAGAGTTAATGATATAGATCAAATTGAAATACATGATTATAAAGACATAACATTTGCAAACACACTTAGGGCCATACTTAGACAGGACCCTGATGTCATAGCCATTGGCGAAATAAGAGACGAAGAATCTGCACAGATAGCTGTAAGAGCTTCTCTAACTGGTCACAAAATAATTACGACTCTTCATAGTATGAGTCCTGTAACAAGCATTAACAGACTATTAGAGATGGATGTAGAGGCTTCGTATTTATTTACCTCATTAAACGCTATAATAAATCAAAGACTTGTTAAACGATTAAAGTCATCTTATGAAGACATAGATTTTGATGATGATAATGACAAATACTTTGGAAGAATAGCTGTTTTTGAAATAATGCTTATCAATGATAAGATACGTGACCTATTACTAAAAAATAATACTAAGCTAAGCAGTGAAATTTATAACGAGATGAAAAAGCTATCTGACTATGTCAGTTTTGAAGACTCGATAAATTATTTACTTGAACATAAGTTTATAGATGAAAAGACTTACGAAGAGTTCAAAGAAGGCGACATCAATGAAATTTGAAATAATTTTTGAAAATAATAAATCTGAAAGCATAAGTGCAAAAAATATTTATGAAGCTTTTCAAAAGTCTAAAGAAAAAGACATAGATTTCATGGATGTAAAATATTTTAGACCTGCTAAAATATATAGAATTCTTAAGATTAATAGCGTTAGCAAAAAGCATATAGCAAATTTTTTTAGAATAATTGCTTTCAATCTTAAAATAAATAATAATTTACCTCAGATTTTGGAGCAAATGTATCAAAACTCATCAGCTCTAAGTGATCCATTGAAAAATTATTATCCATTAATTAAGGAGCTTATTGAGCACGGCTTTACCTTGTCGGAGATATTAGCAAAGCTTGATATACTTGATAATTTATCATTACTTAGTTTAAGAATAGCTGAAAAGTCTGAGCATATAAAATCAAGCAAAAACTCAAAAGACCTCTCAGAGCAAATTCTTGAGATAAGTGAAAATCTTTATGAACAAGAAGAGTATAAAAATACCATAAACAATATAATGATAAAACCAAAATTTTTAATGGTGGCCCTACTCGCTTTTATTATCATGATTATAGTATTTTTAGTTCCACAGTTTTCATATCTTTTTGATAACGACATGAATTTGATGCCAGATAGTCTAAAACTTTTACTTATTGTAAGTAATTCTATCAAATATAATTATATATATTATATACTTGCTATAATAATATTATTTATTGCCTTTGCTATACTCAATAAAAACGATGGCTACTTATATGTAAAGCAAAGATATTTACTCGAATCGAAAAATGGTTTATATAAAACTAGAATAAATTACAGAATTTTATATTACATGCTAAGTATGCTTAGATCTGGCAGCAAAATAAATGAGATTTTTGATTTCTTTTCAAAAAATTTCGATCTTATATATCTAAGGAAAGAATTTGAAAGAATGACTAAGATGCTAAACGAAGGAGAGACGCTTCATAACGTGCTTGACTCAAGCCATATATTCTTAGACGATGTAAAGACAATACTCATAACTGGTTACGAATCAGAAAATCTAGCTGAAATCATCGAAAATGTCTTGTCACTA
Source organism: Fenollaria massiliensis (assembly GCF_000312505.2). Taxonomy (GTDB): domain Bacteria; phylum Bacillota; class Clostridia; order Tissierellales; family Peptoniphilaceae; genus Fenollaria; species Fenollaria massiliensis. The sequence goes on from NZ_HG326227.1 coordinate 234,684, forward strand.
TACAAGAGAGATTTAAAGAGAAGACTTGATAAATTTGTAAACTCAATTGAGCCTATAATGACCATAATCATGGGACTAGTTTAATGCTGATACTTTTAATGGTATTTAAGCCTATGTATGACTCAATGACAAGTATTATTTCATAGAGGGAGGAAGTTCTTATGAAAAAGTGTAAAATGAAAAAAGGATTTACTTTTGTAGAGATAATCATCTCTATAGCTATAGTTGCTATACTTATTGCTGTTGCAATACCAGCTTATAAAGCAATCAAGACAAGCGCTGAAAGAACTGCACATAATGCAAATGTTGACCAAGTAAGTTCAGTTGCTTTATTATATTTTACAGATTTTCCTAAAGAAAAGAGCGTTACATCAGAAGTTTTATTCAAGCAAGGCTACTTAAAGATGATGTTAAGGTGCCTTCATCAATACCTGCA
>NZ_HG326228.1 GCF_000312505.2 Fenollaria massiliensis
CAGATATTGTATGGTAGGGGAAAGAGCTGCTTCTCTATACTAGAATAAACCGAAAGAAAGGGGCTTCAAGTAAAAACACCATCGGATAAATTTAAATGGAATCAACTTGGTGAATTATATCAGTGGTTCACGGATACCTACGCTCATTTATCTCTGCAAGAGTTGAAAGCAAAATTAAATGAAAATATTAATTCTATCTATGCAATGATTGATTCGTTGAGTGAGGAAGAATTATTTGAACCGCATATGAGAAAGTGGGCTGATGAAGCGACTAAAACAGCGACTTGGGAAGTGTATAAGTTTATTCATGTAAATACGGTTGCACCTTTTGGAACTTTCAGAACTAAAATTAGAAAATGGAAAAAGATAGTATTATAAATTATATTTTTTAACTTTAAAAAATTTCATAAAAATGGTTACCAAAGGCGATAGAAGAAAAACTATCGTCTCCGGAAGTTCTGTTAAGAAGCAGTGAATGTATCTGCCATAGCTCTTTTGAGAAATGTTCAATCTCATTTTTTATATCATTTATGTCATCTTTATAGATAACACCAGTGGAATTTACTCGCTTTGCAATCTGGTTTATGTTATTTGTTGCATTTGAAAGTAGCCATTGTAGGTTTCTAAATGGTTCTAAATCTACAACATAAATCTCTTTTTCTGATACACACTTTCTAAGAAAGTGGGACATAGTTTTGCAATTTGCAAGTTTCATTTTCTTTTCAAAAACTTCTTTTTCTTCCTTAGTTAGTTTTATTTCTATTCTTTCATTTCTAAATCTATTTGCCATTTTATTCTCCTTTATAAAATATATTTAGGGGTCTTAGGGTTCTCCCTAAAAGTTTGCCCCAGCCAATAGTTTCCAATGAGAGTTTGCTCGAATTGATGAAACTATTAGGCGAGGGTACAAGGCAAAAATTAAAAAAAATGGAGCATTCCGTAAAGGTCTGCTCCATTAATTTTTCGTAAGTGGGTACTCACTTACTGTGCTTGCTACAAAAGAACGATTAAGATAGCAAGCATTAAGCATATTTTCAGAACAGTATATCAAATTTAACAAGAGATGGGAAGAGGGAGGCTCATATTTATGGTATAATAGTAAAATAAATAGCAAAAAATTATCAAGAAGCGAGACAAAAGGTATGGAGTTAAATAGAAAGAGTATTATCGAAAACGCCTACAATGGGTATATTTTTTCGGAGAAGAAAAATGTTGATAATGCGAAAGTTTATCGTTTTAGAAACGAAACGGGTACAGGAGAAATGCGTTGTTATGATTTGCTTGAAGGGTGCTATGAATTTAAGCTGGAAAATAATGAACGCGCATTTATTGGGAAAGGAGATTTAAGTGTTTTAGAACTTGGGAAAGTACCGTTTGAAAACTCTTGTATTCCCATGAAAAAATATGTAGGGCTTTCTCTTTTTATTGATATGAGTATAGCACAAAAGTCCATTTCAAAATATTTTCCATATGGAAATATAGATTTGTTTGAAATGCGGGATAAGGTGTGCAAAAATGGGGCGGCGTTAATTATCCGCTCTCGTCATGAAATCAATCATATTATTGGTGAATTATATAGGGTTGATGAGAGGATACAGCTTCCATATTCAATAATTAAAACAATAGAACTATTACTATTTCTGAGTTTAGTTGAAAGTAAAGACACACATAAACTTCCATCCTTTTCTGAGCCTGTGTACGAAGCAACTCAAGAATGCTTCAAAGCTCTTATGGAAAATCCTTTTGACAGATATTCTATTTCTGAACTGGCAAAAAAATATGCAATTTCTGAATCAAGTCTTAAAAGATGTTTTGCTTATATAACCGGAAATTCAATAGGCAGTTTCATTAAAAAAACTTGTCTTGAAGCGGCAGCAGAGTTACTAATTCATAAGTCAAGTATGTCTATCGGAGAAATAGCGGATTTAGCAGGATACTTAAATCAAGGCAAGTTTTCTTCAGCTTTTAAAAAACATTTTGGAGAGCCACCACCGGAGATAGGCACTATAAGGGCCTATCTCCGGTGGTGGCTCTCTAAAGAGGGCATTATTGCCCCCCCCAGTTGAACTGGGGGATTTTATCATTCCTATTCGGTGCCATAAAATGAGCGCCAGAGAAAAATTCCCTGACGCTCGCTTCTTGCCCAACTAAACATGATTGCTATTATGTAGAAAAAAGCAAGGGGATTTTCGAATATGTCGAAATATTTTCCTTCTGCTCTGCTAAGCACAAGAGAAAGAAGATGATATTTCAATAGTTTATAGAGGAACTTCTCTAAACAGAATGATTTGTTACATCGTTTTTATTGATTTTTTTTTGCTGTGCCCACTTCCGATATTCAGAAGGATATAGACCAGTACTTTTTTTGAAGTCTCTTGAAAAACGACCAGCATTACTATATCCAACAGCCAGAGCAATTTGCTCAATTGAAAAATCGGTGGAGCAAAGGAGATTTTCTCCCTGAGATAAACGCCGCTGTTGAATATATTCCGTAATGGTGCAGCAATAGACCTGCTTAAATGTAATTTTCAACTTTGTTGTTCCCATGCAGGCAATGCGCGCTAGTTTATCTAAAAGAATTTTTCTGTTGTAATGATCGTTGATATACGCAGCGACATTTTCAAGAGATTTTATATCCTGTGATGAAATACGGACTTTCCCTCTTTCTGGACTCTTTTTGTTATGTTCGACAATCAAAGCTACTGCCTCGAAAACTTTACTTTGGAAGAATAGTTTTGCGGCCATTCCATCTCCATTATAATTCCAGATTTTGCGTAACAGAGAAACCATTTCAGGGAAATCATTTGCTTGATCAATCTCGCGAAATGCTTCATCTGGATTTATATATTCATCTGGAAATGCTTCTTTTAGATACTTTTCATAGTAAGCAGGCATAATCTCTATACCAATCGTCCGAATTGGTATGTTTTTATGAAAAATTGCCTTGTATGGGTGCTGGCCTCCAAAGAATGTTTTTATACATCCCGCGGTAAGGCGCCGGTAAGGCATGATTTCTTCACCAGATACAGATTCGTAATAGGTGATGCTTAGGCTCTCCGGCCAGTTTAGGCTTTCCTGATCGAAAAATTCATCCTCGTAAAAATAGAAATCATGTATTTTGATATTAAATAGGTTTTTTTCACCGTATATCCAATAAATTCCCTCTCCAAATGATTCAGGCAAACAATAAAAGTTTCCAATAGAGCTAAATTTTCCATTTGGTGGCATTTTCTGAAAACCACTTTTTATCAACATAGTATTGAATTGAGCAGCAATATCAGACATAATCATCCTCCTCAGACACATTAGACATACTTTCAGACACATCGGACGACAATGGGCTGAATGTGTTGCGAAAGCAAATCAGTTCATGTATAATTTTATACAGCGGTTAGCTGGAACTAATCAAATCTTACCACATTGATTTTAAAAAGTCAAATGTGGAATATATCAAAATGGAGGAACAAAAAATGTCTAACACGAAATCCGGTCTTTCTGTCAAAGAACTTATCGTAGCAGGTGTCTTTTCCGCAATTATCTTTATCTGTATCAGCCTTAGCGGTGGTGTGTTTGCGATGATGCCAGCACTCACTTTCTACTATCCTGTCGGTGCTGCTCTTCTTGCTGGTCCAGTGTATTTGCTTATGGTTGCGAAAGTACCAAAGAAAGGCCCCATTTTTATTGCAAGTGCGCTTATGGCAATCTTTTGCTTTGTAACAGGTATGCACATTGGAATGACAATCGGCTATTTAATTGGTGGAGTACTTGCAGAAATTGTCGCACACACTGCAAATTATAAAAGCAAAAAAATGAATATTCTTTCGTATGTATTCTTTTGCTTGGGTGGAACTGGCACATATATTGCATATTTTATTAACCCGCAAACATGGGTAAATACTATGCTGGAAAAAGGAACGACACAGGAATATCTTGATAGTATGCTTGCATCTACCAGTTGGATTGTACTTGTAACAATGTTGATCGGAACAATAGTGATTGCTTTGCTCAGCGGTTTTGTTGGAAGCAAGCTATTAAAGAAACAGTTTGAAAAAGCGGGTATCACAGCGTGAATATACAGTACACAAAAATTCATAGTGGATTGTGTACGTTTGATCCACGTACAAAAATCTTGTTACTTGCAATCACTGTATTTGCCGCAACGATGGCTCCATCGTTGCGGCATGTATGGCTATTAGTGTTATTCATCACACTTTTTGGATGCACATGCGGGAAAGCCAAACGCTCTTTATGCCATCTGATCTTTTTTGCTTTATTTTATTTACTGACCCTTTACGTTCTCTCTCTTGAAACGGGTGTTGTATATACGATGTTTGTCGCATGGATGGGGCTTTTCTACAAAGTGTATCCTTGTGCAATGCTCGCTGGAATCATACTGTCCACAACGAGTGTAAATGAATTTCTGACAGCAATGAATAAAGCACATGTTTCTAAAAGAATATACATTCCGTTGGCAGTTATGTTGCGATATATTCCGACAATTCAAGAAGATTGGCACTATATCAAAGACGGTATGCGTTTAAGAGATGTACCACTTTCGTTTAAGGGTTTTATTCATCACCCTGGGATGACAATTGAGTGTTTGTATGTCCCGCTTTTAATGACTGCGTCCAAGGCAGCTGATGAACTTGCAATTGCATCTGTAACAAGAGGCATTGAAAATCCTCATTCACGGACCTGTCTGATACAAATCAAATTTAGAATACAGGATATTTTGGTAATCATTTGTTTCTTGTTTCTTTTGGCGTTGAACGCAGGTGAGATTGGAGGTGCGGTATGATCCAATTCAAAAATGTTGGCTTTGCCTATGCAGGGACAACCGCTTCCGAAATCGGAGTAAAACATATTGACCTATTTGTAGAAACAGGAGAATGCGTTTTGCTTTGCGGTCGTTCTGGGTGTGGTAAGACAACAATTACAAAATTGATTAATGGACTTATCCCTAATTATTTCCCTGGCGAGTTAAATGGCGATGTACAAGTGGATGACCTGAAGGTTTTTGAAACACCTACATATCAACTTGCTGAAAAAATCGGATCTGTATTTCAAAATCCGAGGACCCAGTTCTTTAATGTAGATGTGGACAGTGAAATCGCATTTGGAATAGAAAACGCGGCTGTCCCACCGGAGGAATTGCATCGTAGACTTGGAAATACTCTTGATGTCTTACATATCCGTCATTTGCAGGGACGAAATATATTTGAATTATCCGGGGGCGAAAAACAAAAAGTTGCCTTTGCGTCTGTGTATGCAATGGACCCGGATATTTACTTGTTGGATGAGCCGTCTTCTAACTTGGATATGGCCTCAATAGCGGACTTAAAAAAATATTTGCAGCTTCTGAAAAAAGCGGGAAAAACAATTTTAATTGCTGAACACCGCCTTTATTATCTTCTTGATATAGCAGATCGCATTGTATATTTGTCAGAAGGGGAAATCCAGGCAATTTGGACGTCAGCAGAACTCAGAAAGCTCTCGGATGTTGAAAGAAAGAATATGGGGCTGCGCGCTGTGGCGTTAGAAACTGTGTATCCAGTTGTTGCCAATGTTCCAATTCAAAAACCTGTACTGGAAATACAAGATGTATCACTATTTTACAAAAAGCAGATGATTATCAGTCACATCTCAATGCAGGCTTCTAAAGGTGAAATCATTGGCGTTGTCGGATGCAATGGAGCTGGGAAAACGACATTCCTTCGTGCTTTATGTGGGTTGCATAAAGGATCCACAGGGAAATTCTTGTGGCAAGGCAATGCACAAAATGAAAAGGAACGCATGAAGCGATCTTTTATGGTTATGCAGGATGTTAACTACGAATTGTTTGCAGATAGTGTAGAAGCTGAATGTACGTTTGGAATCAGATACACTGATCCTGCGCTGGTGAAAAGAGCATTAGATGATTTGGACCTTCTTTCTGTCCGTAAACGGCATCCGAACACACTTTCCGGAGGACAAAAGCAGCGGGTTGCTGTAGCCGTTAGTATGATATGCGGTAAGGAAGTGGTGGTTTTTGATGAACCAACTTCGGGTCTTGATTATGACAGCATGGAGCAAGTTAGCAAATTGATTCAGGACCTTGCAAAAAATAAAGTCATATTTGTTGTCACTCACGATTATGAATTTGTCTGCCAAACATGCTCGCGTCTGATTCGCTTTGATTGTCACGTTTTGGCAGATGATATTCCCGTTTGTATAGAAAACAAGGAAAGAATTTATGCACTTATGGAACAGGGGGAGAAAAAGTGATATGGAGCAGAAACAAGAAAACCCAATAAGACTTCTTTTGTCATGGTCGGGGAAAAGTAAACGGTATCTTTTTGCGTCCGTCGCCTGTGCTTTTGCAAGCGGCTTATTTGTAATAGGGCCGTATATTGGCATTTATAACCTTATGGATGCGATTTTATCCGAAAATATAACACAACGGTTATTGGTGAATAATATCGTACTGATTTCTGCAACAACTATCCTGCGTATGATTACTTTGGCTTGTTCAGGCGTTCTTTCTCATAAAGGAGCTTATGGTGCATTATATCGTGTACGTTGTATGATAGTGGAACATTTGGCAAAAGTTCCGTTAGGCGTACTGGATGATCATAGCACGGGAGAAATCAAAACTGTTTTAAATGAGGATATTGAAAAACTGGAACTATGCCTTGCTCATAATATTCCAGAGTTGGTAAGTTATCTCACAGGTCCGATAGTCATTTTTATTTATTTAATGACAGTAAACATTCCATTAGCGATAATTTCTTTGATTCCCCTTCCGATTGCAGGAATTGTTATGATACATCTTTTTAAGGGTATGTCAAGTATCATGCATGATTCAAACCAATCTCTTATTGCATTTAATTCGATTATGATTGAGTACATTCGCGGAATGCGGTTAATTAAAGCCTATAATATGGGAAGTAAATCGTTCAAAAAATTCTCGGATGCCATTAAAGAGGAAAACAGAGTATGGAATTTGATCTCGCGTAAAATGGGACCTCCCTTTGCAATTTTTATTATTATTCTGGAATGTGGAATGGTTCTTTTGGTTCCTATTGGTGGAATGCTGTTTTTAAGAAATTCTATCACTTCCAGTGTGTTTTTGCTTTTCGCTTATGTTGGTTCTCTATATTTAACTGAGCTACTTCCACTTCAGCAGTTAGGAACAACCTTTGCACAGGCATTGAATGGAGTTACTAAGACAAAGGAAATACTGGAGTTGCCTGTTTATGAAAGCGATGGGGATTTTCCTACACATTGTGATATTGCCGTTAAAAACATTTCCTTTTCATATGATGGGAAAAAGAATGTTCTGGAGAATTGCAGTTTGTATGTAGCTGAAGGAGAGAAAATAGCTCTGATTGGTGTTTCCGGTGCTGGTAAAAGCACAGTCATTGAGCTGATCTCCCGATTTTACGATGTGCAGGAAGGTCAGGTATTAATCGGCGGTATAAATGTAAAAAACATAAACTATGAAAAATTGCTTCAAAACATATCCATTGTATTTCAAAAGACGTTTTTGACCCGCGACAGTGTTTTGGAGAATATCCGTATGGGCAGTAACGCAACTCTGGAAGAAGTGAGGGCAGCCGCAAAAGAGGCACAGATTGACGATTTCATCATGTCTTTGCCAGATAGATATGATACGAAAGTAGGCAGTTTTGGCTCCCGTTTCTCTGGCGGAGAAAAACAAAGGATAGCGATTGCAAGAGCTATTTTAAAAAATGCTCCTATTCTGATATTAGATGAAGCCACAAGTGCAGCCGATCCCGAAAATCAGTTGGAAATAGATCGGGCAATTGAGAATCTTTGCAAAGGGAAAACCGTTTTGATTGTCGCACATCGTTTGGGTGCAGTTAAAATGTGTGATAAAGTGGCAATTGTTGAAAATCACACGATAACTGATGCAGGCACCCATGAAGAAGTCCTTTCCAGAAATAATTATTATAGAAAGGCATGGAGCGATTACAATGCTTCAAGAAAAATCGTCTATGGCGGGAAAGGAGATGAAGCATAATGAAAGAAACAGGGCCATTGCATAAAAATATCCACTTTAATATAGGCGTGATATTCACGGTTATTGAAGGTTTTCTTTCTGGATGCAGTTATATGACGATTTACCTAGTCATTCAGATTCTGCTCGGCAAGAAAACAACTACAACAGACATCTTAACGATCACAGGAGTTCTGTGCGTAGTCTATGCTTTGCGAGTGCTTATTTACAGTATAGGTTATACACAGAACCAGATCGGCGGGGCTGCCGTTTCAAAAAATCTTCGCCTTTTCCTTGGAGATAAATTTAAGAGGATTCCTCTCTTTCGCTTCACACATGGGCAGGTGGGGCAATATGTAAATACAATGACATGCGATGTAAATAGTTATGAACAAATATTGACACACAAGGTAAGTAACTTGACCAAAAATATTGCTCTGGCCGTTATGGTTATTGTATTTATCTGTTATTTGTATCTGCCCGCAGGAGGGATTCTTTTGCTTTCTACTTCCATGCTGATTCCTGAAATGTGGCTTTCTTTCCGAACGGTAAAAAAGTATGGAACCAGAAAAAATAAGGTTTCATCTGAAACAGTAAGCAGCATTGTGGAATATATAGAAGGTATTCAGACGTTTCGTGCATACGGCGTGGCTGGCACAAAAAATAAGGCAACCACAGAAGCAATGCAATTGTTCAGTCAGGTCAGCTTTGAATATGAAGCGCATGGTATTCCCATAAACTTTGCTTTTAACATTATTAACTGGCTTATGGTTCCTTTTATTATGTTTATTGGGATTTCTCCGTGGATGGCAGGAGAAATTCAGACGATTGATTTTCTGCTTTTATGTATGCTCCCTATGTTGCTGGCAAAGCTAATCGGGGCAATTTCAGTAGATTTGTTTAGCTACAAAAACCTTGTGATTTCAAAAAACAATATTTTAAAAGTAATCCATGAGCCAGAAGAAAACGGCAGTACAGAACCGTTCACAGTTAAGAATTATGAGATTGTTTTTGATAATGTGGACTTCTCCTATATTCCTGGCGAAGCAGTTTTGAAGGAAACTTCCTTTATAGTTCCAAATCAGAAATTGACTGCAATTGTTGGTGATTCCGGTTCCGGTAAATCCACCATCTTGAACCTGATCGCCAAATACTATGAGCCGACTGGCGGCGAAATCCGTATCGGCGGTAAGCCAATCAGTCATATATCCGCTGAGCGTGTGTTGGAACAAATTTCGATGGTAGATCAGGATGTATTTCTCTTTGATGATACCATTCGTGAGAATATCCGGCACGCCCGCCCCAATGCCACGGACGAGGAAATCGAGGCTGCCTGCCGGGAGGCTAATTGTGACGGCTTCATCCGCAGGATGGAAAAGGGATACGATACGCCGACCGGCGAAAACGGAAACCTTCTCTCGGGTGGTGAGCGTCAGCGAATTTCAATCGCCCGCGCTATCCTGAAAAACAGCCCGATCCTGCTTTTGGATGAAGCAACGGCGTCCCTTGACATCGAGAACGAACTGGCAGTAAAGCAGGCCATCGCCAATCTGCTGAAAGAGAAAAAGACTGTGGTAATGATTGCTCATACCCTTTCCATCGTCAAAAATGCAGATCAAATCCTTGTGGTATCTGGCGGAAAGATTGCTGAAGCCGGTACTCACGATGAATTGCTGGCTAAAGGCGGAAAGTATACGGCCATGTGGAACGCCGAACAGAAATTATCTGCATAAGGGAGGTCTTAATGAAACTTCATGCGTCCGGGGAGGACTATCTGGAAACCATTCTTGTTCTTCAAAAGAAATTCGGTATGGTACGCTCCGTAGATGTGGCTCGGCACATGGAGGTGTCAAAGCCCAGTGTGTGCCATGCAGTAGCAACCCTGCGGGACGGTGGCTTTCTCACGATGGACAGCGATTATTTCCTGCACCTGACCGAGATCAAAGATTATGGTATCAGATACCTAAGAGTAATCTTTATCGGTTCCCTCTTTGTAAATTTTACACAGTCCGCAAACATGGTTATGCGTGGCGAAGGTCTAATGAAAAAAGCCATGATGATAATGGGACTTGGAGCTTTACTGAATATCATTCTTGATCCGATTTTAATGACAGTTATGGGTGAATACGCCATTGAAGGTGCTGCCCTTGCAACGATTACAGCACATGTTGAGACGGTAACTCTATTATCCAAACTTAATACAGAGCACCATTTGGATATATAAATAGGTGAAGATGAATTGTCTAAAATTGATAGACAAGAATTTATTACAACGAAAATTAAAAGAATATATAGATATTGCTGGTGAAATAAACGAATAAAATTTAAAAAAGGTACGGGGGTGCGGACAAAAATTTGGACAGTTTTTATGCAGCAAATCCAAGTTTTCTCCTATACTCTACAGGACTAAGATTTCCCAATGACGTTTTAATACGCTCTTCATTATACCTAGAAATATAATCATTAAGCTCCTGCATGAATTCAAATATGTTGACTCCTGGCCAATCCTTATTGTAAAACATCTCTTTTTTTAGTCTTCCAAAAAAAGCCTTCACAAGCAGCATTGTCGCCAGTACAGCCTTTTTTAGACATGGAGCGAGTAAGGCCCGCCTCATCCATACGCTGAATCCAACTCGGCCAACGGTAGTGACATCCACAATCTGAATGGACCGTGGGATTCTCATCATACTTAATCCATGGCTTCTACTTTGTGTTTTTGTGGTTAGTAACACTTTATCAGATTAGCCATGGATTATTTTATTTATTTGTTGCATTTCATATTACAAATCACTATAAAGTGTATTCCGAAAAAATTAGTTGACACTAACTTAAAATTATGCTACAATAAAACTGACAGTTTTGTCAGTTTTGTTTACAAAGAGAGGTATATATTTTGGAAGGGAAAAAACAGAAAGCCAGTCAAATCAGAAAAAAAGAAATATTAAATGCAGCTAAAAAGGTTTTTTTAAGGAAGGGTTTTGCTGACACGGTAATGGAAGATATTATTGTTGAAACCTCGCTTTCTCGAGGAGGTGTGTATTACCATTACAAAAATAAAGTTGAGATATTACATGATTTAATGCGAGAAGGTATGGCTTATCGAGTCGACAAGATTAATGAAGTTCTGGCAGAGTATTCGGGAGAGCTAGATGCTAACGCTGTAGCACATATGATTGTCGATAAAGTACTTGATGAAAGTGAACTCATGAGCGTATATGCCATATATCTTCAGGCTACGAAAAACAATGATGACCTAAAGAATTTGTTCCCAATTTTGGTCGAAGAATCCTTAAAGGCTGCATATATAGGAGTTAAAGTTGCAAAGAAAGATGGGTGCGAATATCTCACAAATGACTTTTTAATATTTTTTATGAATACAGTTATACTAGGTTGTGAAATCTTAGATGGGGCAAGGGATAGCTTTATAAATAATAGAGAGTTTTTTATAGAAATAATAAAGCTGTTTATTGATAGTTATGAAAAAGGTAAAATAAGGTAATTTTTTTTAAACTAATAGTTAGTATAAGCTAACTGAAAAGGAGATGAGTTAATGAAGAAAAAAAATGATGAGTTGATTTGCTCTGCTTCGGACAGCAAGAAACTCAAGCAAAATAAAAATTTAATAAAAGAGGTAGAGAGTTTAAACTTGGATGTTCCTGATGAGATTATGCAGCGAATCGAAAGTGATGTAGAGCAAAGCGAAAAAAAACCTAAAATCAGTATGGGTGGTTTAAATAAAGCACTTATGAGTGTAGCACCTGAGTATAAGGGTAGGATGCGAATTTCTGTTATTTTTGCCTGCATTGGAGAGCTTTTTAGTTTTTCTACCTATTTTTTTAGTGCTTATGCAGCAGGATGGCTTATAAAAAATGCCGGGGGTAATCCAGTCGGCTTTCATGCGTTAATGAAATATGCTTTTTTTGCAATAGGATCACTGCTCCTTTACTTTATATTTACAGGATTCAGTACAATCATTTCACATAAAACCTCTTTTTCCATACTTGCAAAACTTAGACAGACTTTGTTTGAAAAATTAAAGGTAATTCCAATGGGGTACTTGGTGGATAATCCTGTAGGTAAAATTAAGGTAATTATCATGGATCGAGTAGCAGATATGGAAGACTGGGTAGCCCATTTGATGCCTGAGCTACCTAGCAGGCTTTTGCATCCGATACTCTGCACAGTTATTTTGTTTTATTTAGATTGGCGTATAGGATTATCAATATTTGTGCCGCTACCAATTGTTTTTTTAGCGATGATTACAATGATGTATAAATACCGTAGCAGAATGGCGGTGTGGCTATCAAGTTATGCTAATGTTGCCGACAGAAGTGCGGAGTATGTTCGTGGAATTCCTGTAATCAAAGCATTTGCACAAGACAAAGTTTCGTATGGAAAGTTTGCAGATGCGGTAAAATTCTATCATTTTTCAACGATGAAATGGTGGAAGCAAAGTTGGTTTGGCAAAGCACTTATGACGGCTGCAATGATGACACCACAGATAGTGAGCTTACCTTTAGCTTTCTATTTATATGGGAACGGGCAAATAGGCATTGAAACATTGCTTTTATCACTTATTCTGCCAATTGCTATCCTTCCACAAGCTTTTGCAATCATGATGAGCTTTGAACTTTTTCAGATGGCTTCCAATACTTGGGTATCCATACAAGAATTGCTTGATATGCCTGATCAAAAACGTCCTGATGCAGAAAATAAAGTTACTATAGATAGGGGCAAGGGAATAAAATTTGATAAGGTAAGTTTTTCTTATCATGACGGAACCGAGGTATTGCATAATATTTCTTTTGAAACAAGCCCCGGAGAAGTGACTGCGCTTGTCGGGCCTTCAGGTGGTGGAAAATCTACAATTGCAAAGCTTTTAGCAGGATTTTGGGATCAGTCATCGGGTAAAATTTCCATTGGTAATGTTGATACAAAGAATATTTCATTTAAACAGCTTGCTGAAGAGATTTCTTACGTTTCACAAGATAATTTTCTTTTCGATGTAAGTATTAGAGATAATATTCGTCTTGGAAAGCCTAATGCATCCGAAGATGAAATTATTGCGGCAGCAAAAGCTGCTTATTGCCATGACTTTATTATGGCACTTCCTAAAGGGTATGATACAAAAGCAGGAGAAGCAGGAGGAGCAATGTCGGGCGGTGAAAGACAGAGAATAACTCTTGCCAGAGCAATTTTAAAACCTGCATCAACCATTATTTTGGATGAGGCGACAGCTTATGCCGATCCTGAAAATGAAGCTCTCATCCAAGAAGCAATATCGAATCTAGTAAAGGGGAAAAATCTTGTGATGGTTGCTCATAGGTTAAATACAATCAAGCAGGCACACCAAATAATTCTAATCGATAAAGGTCAAATTATAGCCAAGGGTAAACATGAAGAACTGATGGAAGAGCCACTTTATGCAAGCCTGTGGAAACAATATTTAGGGGAGGAATAAGACATGGAGTTTATAAGATTATCATTCAAACTGGCAGGACAGTATAAAAATCGTCTTAAGGCAGGAATTTTTCTTATTTTTCTGCAAAATGCTTCAATGCTGTTTGGATTTTTCGCTCTCTTTCTTGCATTCGGTTGGATGAATGAAACTACATGGGAGCATATTTGGACAATTTTCGGAGTGCTTTTTGCTTCCTTTCTTTTTAATTTTTTGACAGGCTGGGCGAAAAGTGGTCTTAGTGACGGTGTTTTCTTTGGCATTTTCAAAGACTACAGACTTGCAGTTGGCGAAAAACTTAAAAAGGCGCCTATGGGATATTTTGCAGAACAAAGCCTATCAAGAATTATGGCGGCATTTACCAATGTTATGAAGAGTCTTGAAAATTACTCTGCAATGAGTATCGACTTTGCTGTTTCAGGCATTTCAATATCCTTTTTTCTGTTGGTTGGGATGTTCGGTGTAAATACTAAAATTGGATTTTTAACTTTAATTTGTTTAATTCTTATTTGGTTATGCATGTCTCTTATGATTAATCAAGCAAAAAAAGAGGTTGCACGTGAACATGCAGCTATTACAAAGGTCGGAGATGCGTTAGTTGACAGCATTAGCGGGATTCCTGTGCTTCGCAGTTTTCCGTTTGCAGATGAAGGTGTTGTTGAAGAAATTCATTCTAAATTGAATAATGCTTCTGAGGAGCTTAGACTTTCTCAAGTGCATTTTGAAATCGTCTTTGTTATTTATGCGAGAATTTTTTCTACTATCATTAATCTTTCGAGTCTACTTGTTACATTATTTTCTTGTTATCTTTATACGAAAGGGGAAGTTTTATTACCACAAGCGCTCACTGTTTCGGCTGCCGGCTTTATGATTTTCGGCGGTTTAAAACAACTTGAAAATGCAGCCATCCTCATGGTTAAGAATCCTGCCAATATGCAATATTTGGATGAGGTTTTAGATATTCCTGAAATAAGTGACGGGACTTTGGAAGTTATGGAAAATCAGGATATCGTCTTTGATAAGGTGAGCTTTAGTTACGACAAAGGGAAGCCTGTTTTAAAAGACCTTTCATTTACTATTCCACAAGGGTCAAAGACAGCTATCGTAGGACCGTCAGGATCCGGAAAAACGACAATAATCAATTTGATCTCTCGTTTTTATGATGTTGACAGTGGTGAAATAAGATTAGGAAATAGAGATATACGAGATTATAAAGTAGAAAGTTTACTGAAAAATCTTTCACTTGTTTTCCAAAATGTTTATCTTTTTCAAGATACTATAGAGAATAATATTCGCTTTGCAAATCCTAAGGCAAGTCATGAAGAAGTAGTGGAAGCTGCTAAAAAGGCTCGTTGCCATAATTTTATTATGGAACTTCCTGATGGCTATAACACCATGGTAGGTGAGGGTGGCAGTTCTCTTTCCGGTGGTGAAAAACAACGAATTTCTATTGCTAGAGCATTACTTAAAAATGCACCTATTATTCTTTTAGATGAAGCGACAAGCTCCGTTGATCCTGAAAATGAATATGAGATTTTGGCCGCGGTTGAGGAATTGTCCAAAGGACACACTGTAGTTTCGATAGCTCACAGACTTTCAACTGTGAAAAAAGCCGATCAGATACTAGTGATTGATGACGGTAAATTGGTTCAAGAAGGCGAACATAACGATTTGATAAATAGAGAAGGAATTTATTCAGCATTTATCAAGGCAAGAGAGCGAGCTGCAAGCTGGAGATTGTAAAAAAAGTAAACGATTAAAAGCAACCGACATTTAAGAATTAAAAAGCTTTGTAAAGCACATATAGATAATTTTTGAAGCGATTAAGAATAAAATAACTTAGTCGCTTTTATATCGTGATTTTTAAATTATAAAAAACAAAATTAATGGAAAACCGAAAAAATTTATCAAATAAATTAAAAAATTTGGTAAGCAAGGGGGGGGTCAATCTGTCCTTATGTAAAGTGAAGGGAAGTTTGACTTCCTGTATTTTATTGATGATAGTGAAGATTGCCTATTTCAAATGAAAAGAATACAAAGAAAAGTCCCTTTCAAATAATTGTTCCTTGACAACTGAGTAGACCAAAGGTAGGACTTTATCAACTTGTGTAGGATTATGACTTACGCCATGACCTTTCTGCTGAAAGTTTTCGGTTTTATGAATACTGGTTAGCCAAGGATATAAGAAAGCGAGCGATAAATAAGAATACATAAAAAACAGAGGTGGCAATCTGTTCGGTGATACAAGTAGTGATAATGATACTTCAATAGTTTAAGCCGGCTCGTCTTAATAAGGGGCGGAGGTGAGATTCCTATGTTGCTGCCAAGCACCTACCAATGTCAAAAAACTTAATTAAACAAATAATTATTAGATATAAAACTTTAAAAAGAGAGGAGGAATATATTGGACAATGACTGGAATGGACTGGCTGATTTAATTGCAAATCTGATTACAAAATATGCTGGTGTTTTAGATTTAGATAATCTGCCCGATCCAACGCCAGTAAAAAATCAAGAGATGAAAAATAATTTTGACATGGCAAAAACACAAATTGAGATGGACTAATAAAAGTGTTATAATATACTTGAAATGATAGTCCAAACTTAAATTCAAAAATCAAAGTTTATATATGATATAGAAAAGTTATATTGAGGTTAATGCTATGTCAAAAGAAAAATAAAAGTATACCTCTATACACGAGTATCTACGTCAATACAGATAGAGGGATATTCGTTAGAGGCACAAAAATCAAGAATGAAAGCTTTTGCTATTTACAACGATTATGAAATTGTTGGAGAGTATGAAGATGCCGGGAAGTCTGGCAAGTCTATTGAAGGTAGAATACAGTTCAATCGAATGATGGAAGATATAAAATCTGGAAAAGATGGAGTGTCTTTTGTTCTTGTGTTTAAGTTATCAAGATTTGCAAGAAATGCCGCTGATGTTCTTTCTACACTTCAGATAATGCAGGATTATGGAGTTAATCTTATTTGCGTTGAAGATGGCATTGATTCATCTAAAGATGCTGGGAAACTAATGATTTCTGTTTTATCAGCTGTGGCTGAAATAGAAAGAGAAAACATACGTATTCAAACAACGGAAGGTCGCATTCAAAAAGCAAGGGAAGGAAAATGGAATGGTGGCTTTGCTCCGTATGGATATAAACTTGAAGATGGCAAGCTGTTTATAAATGAGGAAGAGGCAGTTGCAATAAGAACTATTTTTGATCAGTATGTAAATACAAGTATTTGAGCTAATGGTATTTCAAAATATTTAGAAAATCATGGTATAAGGAAAATACCAAGGCAAAATGGGAAAAATCCATTGTTTGACGCAGGTCTTATAAGAAAGATATTAAAGAATCCTGTATATAATGGAAAAATAGCATTTGGAAGAAGAACTTTAGAAAAAGTTCATGGTACAAGAAATGAATATAAGCAGGTTGAACAAGATGAGTATCTAATATCTGAAGGGATACATGAAGCTATAGTTTCCGATGAAGTTTGGCAAGCTGCTCAGGTTAAGCTAAAATCTCAAGCAAAGAAATATGAGCATGTGAATAAAGGAAAAGATACACGCACACACTTGCTTTCTGGAATTGTAAAATGCCCGATATGTGGAGTGGGAATGTTTGGAAACAAGTGTATCAAGAAAAAGAAAGATGGCACAAAGTATAAAGATTTTTATTATTATGGTTGTAAACATAGGCAGATGATAAGAGGTCATAAGTGTACTTTCAGTAAGCAAATTAGAGAAGAATTGTTAGATGATGCTGTTGCTGAGGTAATAATCAAGTTAGTTAGCAATCCTAAATTTGCATCTATGATGCAAGAAAAAATTAACATGAAGGTGGACACCTCTGAAATAGAAAAAGAAATAGATAATTACCAAAAGGAATTGAGGAAGAGTCATTCTACAAAGTTTAAGCTAATTGAGGAAATAGATAATTTAGATGTTGAGGATAAGCACTACAAACGAAGAAAACAGGATTTAGATGATAGACTTTATCGTATGTACGATAAAATTGAAGAATTAGAATCATTGTTAATTGATGCAAAAGCAAAGAAACAAACTATTGAAGCTGAAAAACTTACTGGCGATAATATATATAAGGTTTTGATTTATTTTGACAAACTTTATAAAGTCATGAACGATGTAGAGCGTAGGCAGTTAATTTCAGCTTTGATTTCTGAAATTCAAATTTATGAAGAAAAACAACCTAACGGACAATGGCTAAAATCAATTACTTTCAAGCTCCCAATTATAGACGATGACTTGAATATAAGTTTGGACAATGATGAGCAAGTTGAGAGCGTGGTATTGATGTCAAGGGTCGAAAGAAAATAGCCGTGAAAGCCTGGGATGACAGCGGTTTTCGGACAATCGTCCGAATTTAGTACAGGGAAGAGAAAACAGTAAACTTGAATTGGGTGTACTGAATAAATTTTTATATTTTTGTCATACTTATATCAAAGGAGGTTATTATGATTATTTTGAAAACAGAGAGGCTTATACTTCGCAACGTCGAATTGAAAGATGCGGTAGAGATGAAAGACTATCGAAATAATGCAATTTGTTCAAAATATCAACGTGGACAAACAAAAGATATGGATGGGATTAAAGCTCTGATTAAAAAATATCAATTCGAGATACTATCCGCAGATAAACCGTTTATTATGACTGTTGCGTTAAAAGCGACGGACGAAATGATCGGTGAGATTGTTGTGCTTCCTAATAAAGGGACATTTTCTTTGGGTTACACGATTTCCTACAAGCATCACAGAATGGGGTATGCTTTTGAATCGCTTTCCGCTTTGACGGATTATTTGCATTGCCTATACCCTTTAATGGGTTTTATCTGCTCCACTGAAATAGAGAATTATCCGAGCAGGCTGCTCCTTCAAAAACTTGGATTTAGGGATTTGGGGTATATCGAATCAAAAGAATCTGAGGTTTTTGGCAAGTGGTTAACAGAATCAACAGAAAAGGAAATACGTCTTGCTGTAAACCATTAAACGGAGAAGCTAATCCTTCAACTCCCACTTTTTAGGGCTTTCAATGAACTTCCGAAGACGTTGACATACATTCTCCGACATCATTTCCGGTGCCGGTTTCCCTCGCACAAGTAGGGCGAAGCTGCTATTCTTGATGTACCGTTATCATCAGAGTAGTCTTAATACATGTTGAGAGTGTAGTATTGATGACAAGAGAAAATGAGTAACTAGACTTTGAAAGGCTTAAAATTAATAGGTGTATGATTTTTAGATTCAATAATAAGACTCTGGAAATTTTGAAATTAGTTATAAAAAATATTTTTTAAATACTTGCTTGTAGCATCAAGTAGGTAAGCATTTTGGATATTTTGGTAGGTTATGTCAACGGTATGGACGGGGAAGAATAAGGTAAATTAGAATTTGTAAGGAAGATAATAATGAACATGAGAGAGCAAATTGAAAAATACATTAAAGAAAATCAATTAAATATTAGTGATGAGTCTATGTGGAGTTTTGATGAGAGTATTGAAGATGAACTGTTATATTTAATATCTCATGGAATAAAAACCGCCACATCTTCACTGTATAAATTTTATGAAATGGAAAATGAGGATTTACCAAAAGTTGGTAATTTAAGTATCATTACAAATAGTAAAGATGAATATCAATTTCTTATAGAAACTATTAGAGTTGAAATTGTTCAGTTTAAAGAGGTATCGTCTGAACATGCATATAAAGAAGGTGAAGGAAACAGAACATTAGAATATTGGAAAAAAGTGCATATAGATTTTTTTAACAATGAACTAAAAGAAATAGATGAAGCATTAAAAGATGATGATTTAGTAGTTTTAGAGGAATTTAAAGTATTAGTAGGTGTGAAAATTTGAATCAACAAATATCAGTTTATCGAGCATTGCAAGTTATAAGTTTCTACGAGATAAAACCTATAAAACTTGTACAGATATTGTAGGGTAGGGAAAGAGCGTTGTGAGACTTGAAAGGATATAAGGGAGGCAGGGACATATGATTACTGAGCGATTAAAGATAAGAAAATTTACTAATAATGATCTAATGAAACTCTATAATCTACTTTCAGATGAAGATGTCATGAAATTTATAGAACCGCCTTTTTCATGGGAAAAAACAGTGAATTTTCTAAATAGTGTTGCACTGATCGACCCTCCTTTGATCTATGCGGTAGAAGATTTTAGTCAGAAGTTTATTGGATATGTAATATTTCATGAGTATGACAATGACTCCTTCGAACTTGGTTGGATACTTAATAAGAGGTACTGGGGGAAAGGATATGCCAATGAATTAACAAAAGCCTTTATAAACCGTAGCTTAGAGATAGGGAAAAACTTGATTATTGAGTGTGCCCCGAACCAAGAAAATACCAAACGAATTGCGATGAAAAATGATTTTGAATTTCTTGGAGAAAGTGATGGCCGCAGTGTATTTAAAAGAAAGCTGCTTAAATAAGATTTGAAAAGATATAAGGAGAAAATAAATGATAAAGAAAATAGGAATTGTTAGCTTATCTAGTGGCGTTTTGGGGGAAAGTTTTGTTGAGCATGAAATAAAAATAGGGTTAGACAGATTAAATAAGCTAGGTGTAGAGGTAGAGTTTTTACCTAATTCTCTAAAAGGCATTGATTTTTTAAAAAATCATCCTGAAGCTAGGGCAGATGATTTGCTACTTGCTTTTGAAGATGACACTATTGATATGATTTTATGTGCTATTGGTGGAGAAGATACTTATAGATTAGCACCTTATTTGTTCGAAGGCGATAGATTAAAAAATATTGTAAAGCAAAAACTTTTTTTGGGCTTTTCTGACTCAACAATAAATCACTTTATGCTAAATAAGCTTGGCATAAAAACATTTTATGGTCAGGCTTTCTTGCCAGATGTATGCGAAATATCTGATAATATCTTAGCTTATACAGAAAAATACTTTTTAGAACTTATAAAAACGGGGAAAATAAAAGAGATACATCCAAGTGAAGTTTGGTATGAGGCAAGGGAAGATTTTAGCGAGAAAGCTATTGGCGTAGAAATGAAAAGTCATACTAATACTGGTTTTGAGCTTTTAAGAGGAAATCCTATATTTAGTGGGAAAATTTTAGGCGGATGCATAGAATCAATATATGATATGTTCGATAATTCTAGATTTGAAGATACAGTAGAAATTTGTAACAAATATAATTTATTTCCAAGCCTTGAGGCATGGGAGAATAAGATTTTACTTATAGAATCAAGTGAAGAAAAAACAAAACCAGATTTATATAGGAAAATGATACTTGCTCTAAAAGACTACGGCTTGTTTGATGTATTGTCAGGTATACTAGTAGGGAAACCTCAAAATGAAGTCTATTATGAGGAGTATAAATCTATTTTATTAGAAGAAATTACTAATAAAGATTTACCTATTGTCTATAATATAAATATTGGACACTCAACTCCAAGATGTATAATTCCTTTTGGGGTAGAAGCAGAAGTTAATGTAAATAAACAAACTATATCATTTAATTATTAAACAAATAGGAGTTTATATGGGGGTTATGAATGGATTATAAGGAAATAGACGCTTCACACATAGATCTTTTGTGGGAACTTCAAAAGCAATATAAAGCAGAAATAGGAGAGGATATACCGAATGATATATCCAAGAAACGTCTGAAAGATGCAATCAGCAAAGGGGAAATATTATTTTTCGGAGCATGGGAAGGTGATGCATTGGTAGGCTGCTGTTCAATAACAGTTGGTTTTTCAACTTTTGACTATATGCCAAGTGGAATATTTGAAGATTTTTTCATATGTCCTGACTTTCGTCATAAAGGAATATCACGCCAGCTAGTCCAATTTGCATATAGGTCAAGTGCTATAAGTTCAATGACTGTTGCTTGTGCACAATGCGATATACAAATGTATAAATCACTTGGATTTTCAATTCAGCTTGGAAACCTGTTTGCATTTGAACCATAAGTTACGGTTCTTAGATGAGAAAGTATATAAAGGAGAAAAACTATGGAGCATAATTGTGCTATTATTAACGATAAAAAAGCTTTTAGATATAGGGCGGCAGCCATCATAGTCGAAGAGGGATGCGTGCTACTTGCAAGAAATGATGAGGACGACTATTACTACTCAGTTGGCGGAGCAGTGCACATGGGCGAGACATCAGAAGAAGCCGTCAAGAGAGAAGTATTTGAAGAGACAGGCTTTAATTACGAGGTAGATCAACTTGCCGTGATACATGAGAACTTCTTCATCGGAAGCTCAGGCTTAAAAGGAGTAGACTTTCATGAGCTTACATTCTACTATATGATGAAGCCCATGGGCAAAAGAAATTTTACAAGCCAAAGCACTACAGAGTCAGGCGCTAAAGAGACAATGCATTGGGTACCGATAGATGAGCTTGATAAATGCAAAGCATACCCGACATTTATGAAAAACTATCTTAGGTCGAAGCATAATGGAGTAGAGCATATAATTACAGATGAAAGAATATGATAGATAATATCAATTGAAAATAATCGTGAGTAATCGTGAAAAACGAGAAGAACTTAAATTATGTCACTCAAAATGTCACCAAAAATGTCACTCAAAATGACGGTCAAAAGGGATTAAGTAGAGCTGATGAGTGTAGACGAAGCCTGATTGGATTGATATGAAGGAGAGACGGTAGCATTATTGTCCAAGAAATAAATATTTGATTTATCATATCCAAATCAATTATATTGGCGAAAATAATCTCGCCAATATTGATTTATATACGCCATTTGTGATATAATGGCGAGGAAGGTGGTGAAGCTGTATGAGAGAATTTGATTATTCAAAACTGTTAGATTTAAATATACCAGCAAAAATGTATGATTTAATATCAAAAATCTATGAATATAAGGGAAAACAGGAGCTATACGTAGCTAATTTTTCTGATGTTCTCGATAAAATGGTAGAAGTAGCTAAAATTCAGTCTACAAAATCATCTAATGCCATAGAAGGTATTTCAACAAATGATACAAGACTAGAAAAGTTGATGAATAAAAAAAGCGAACCTAAGAATAGAAACGAAGAAGAGATATATGGTTACAGAGAAGTTCTTGACATCATTCATGAAAACTATGAGAGTATTGAATTTACAAAAAATAATATTTTGACCTTACACAATAAACTTTATTCTTATTCTGGAGAAAGGCATAAAGGGAAATTTAAAACAATGGATAACAGCATTGTTGAAGTAAATTCCCTTGGCGAGAAAAAAGTTAGATTTCAGCCTGTATCAGCCTTTGAAACAGAAAAGTATATTGATGCAATGATTGAGGCATACAATAAAGCCCTTAGCTTAAAAATTCCACCATTATTACTAATACCAACTGTGATTCATGATTTTTTAGCTATACATCCATTTGCTGATGGCAATGGTAGAATGTCAAGGTTATTGACTTTGTTGCTTTTTTATAAAAATGGATTTTTTGTAGGAAAATATATTTCACTAGAAATGATTATCGAAGAGACGAAAGATATTTACTATGAAGAATTGCAAGCTTCTAGTGAAAATTGGCATGACGGAACTAATAACGACTTGCCATTTATAAAATATATGCTTTCGGTAATATATAAGGCATATAGTGAATGCGATGAAAGATTTAAACTAATATCAGAAAAATCTTTATCTTCTTCAGATAGAGTAATGAAGATATTTGAAAATTCTTTAGAGCCATTATCTAAATCAGATATAGTTGTGCTTTGCCCAGATATTTCTCAAAGAACTATAGAAAGGGCATTAAAAGAATTAAAGGACAGTGGCATAATTAAGCAAGTTGGCAAGGGAAGATCAACTAAGTATATTAAAGTTTAAAATTATTCTATAAATCTAATAATTACAGTATTTGATATCAATAATTTAATAAATATTATAATAATACCATTTAATATAAATGGTATAGTGTAAACGAAAGAGGTAAATTATGATTATAGACAGTTACGATATAGACACAGAGCCACTTATAAGCCTAGAACATTTTTATGGCGAGAAGAAAAATTTAATAGATAAATGCTTGGTAATATTTTCAAAAAGGATAGTAGAATATTTACTCGATAAATTTGAGTGCCAAGAAATTGCTAAAGTAGGCTCAGCGAATGGCTCAATGCCAATATATAAAAGCCATTTTGAAGGTCAAGAATTTGCCTTCTACCTTAGCATGATGGGTTCAGCTCTTGCTTCATCACAATGTAATGAAGTCAACTGGCTTACAGGTGCGAATAAATTTATTATGTTTGGATCTTGCGGCAGCCTTGACAAAGAAAAGACTCTTGGCAAGTACATCGTGCCCACAGAGGCTTACAGGGGCGAAGGTGCATCTTATTATTATGCCGCTCCTTCAGACTACATTGCTATTAAAAACCATGATAAGCTTGAAGAATTTTTTATCAAGGAAAAAGCTCCATATACCAAGGGAAAGGTCTGGACTACGGACGTTATGCTTCGTGAGACGCGCGGGCTTGTCGCAAAGAGAAAGTCAGAAGGCTGCATAGCAGTAGAGATGGAGCTTGCAGGCGTACAAGCAGCTTGTGATTTTTATGGCTTTGAGCTTTATGATTTTCTAGAGGCAGGAGATGTTTTAAGCGAGAGCTCTTATGAGGTAGAGGGACTTAATAGCGCCAACCACGATCTTGGAAAATTGTATTTGGCATTGAAATTATTAAAAGAAATATAATTAAAACAAGCTAAAGTATACATGATACAACTTGTTTACAATAAATAGAAAGGAATTTTTATGGATTTAGAATTTATTTTCAATCACGTAATAAGTGGATACCTGCCTATTATGGCCTTATTAATATTATATTTTATAATATTAAAATCATTTGGCGATAGGTCAAGCAAAGGACATATAATTTTGACTTTTATATTTTCTTTTTATCTTGTCGGAGTCTTGTCTGCAACAGGTGTTTGTTTAAAAGCAAATTTTTCACCGAGATTTTCATTGCTACCTTTTATAGATATGATTAGAGGACCAAAAGATGCAATTTTAAACGTAATTTTGTTTCTTCCATTAGGAATTTTTCTGCCACTACTCTATGAGCAATATAATAGCTTATCCAAAGTTTTATTACTTGGATTTCTATTTTCATTGTCTATAGAAATCATTCAAATGTTTGGATTTGGAACTACAGATATAAACGACTTGATTACGAATACTTTTGGAGCAGTACTAGGTTATGGAGTATATGAATTACTTAGTAGATCATTCTCTGATTCATTGATTGGAAGATTTCAGACAAAAGGTAAATATAGCTTTTATGAACCAGTAATTCTATGGACTATGACTATATTGATTATGCTGACTATTCAGCTTTATATCTACAATATTCTCTTCGCATCTAAGATGAGTGGAGAAATTCAAAAGTGGTAATATTCTATAGATAGGCATGTTTATAAAATGGCGTAGTGCACATAATTACAGATGAAAGGATAATGGACTAATTATAGCATGAAATTTATTGTAAAAGAAATTATAGATAAAAAAGAAAAAGAAAATATCGCAAGAGAAGTGCTTAATGATTTGCCAGAATGGTTTAGCTTGCCCGAGAGCACAGAAAATTACATTCAAGAGTCACAAGAAAAGCCATTCCTAGCAAGCTTTTTTAATAATGAGCTGGTAGGCTTCATCGTGCTTGGCGCGAGCAGCCCAGACTGCTCAGAGATCTTTGTCATGGGCGTGAAGAAAAAATTCCATCATCATGGAGCTGGAAGAGAGCTAAATAAGGCCTATGAAGACTTAGCAAAGAGTTTGGGCTACACTTACACACAAGTAAAAACCGTTCAGTCCGGTCATTACGATGAGTACGATATAACGAATAAATTTTACAAAGCAGTTGGATATAAAGAATTAGAAGTATTTCCAGATTTATGGGATGAGAACAACCCTTGTCAGATATATGTAAAGTACTTGGGTTAAAGAGAAGTGATACTATGTCAAAAACAGTAATTTTAGGGTGTTCATCATTAAAAGACTACATCGATGAGGCTCAAAGAAAAGTTAAAACGAATTATCCGGTATTTTATTTAAATCGTCTTTATCATAGAGATCCAAAAGAGATGCGTGATCACATCACCCACAAGCTGATGACAATGGACAAGGACGTAGATACGATTTTGGTCGCGATGGGTTACTGCGGCGGATCGTGGAAGGGCATAAAGGCTCCATGTAGGCTTGTTATGCCAAAGATAGACGAGTGTGTTTCGCTTCTTTTGCAAAATACAGATGAAGTAAAAAGTAATTTAAAAGAGCCAGGCCACCTATATGTGCGCGAAAAAGATCCGATGAAAGAAAACTTTCACGCGATTTTTGATAAGCTTACACAAAACTTGGACGAAGAGACGAAAAAGCGCTACCACGAGGACTGGAAGAGGTATTACCACGAGATCGACATCATAGATACAAAAATTAATGACTGCAGAAGAGCGGATTACGTTCAAACCGTCAAGGAAGATGCGGCTTGGCTCGATGCGAAGCTTGGTTTTGTAGACGGCGGCACCTATTTATTGGAAAAGCTGTTCTCAGGCATGTGGGATGAGCAGTTCATTATACTAGAAGCAGAAGAGAGCTTAAGTGATGAATTTAATAAGGATAAAAAGCTTAGATACTAGATCAAGCGCTGAAATTCAGAGAAAGAAGACTCAGTAAAGAGTTTAGGCTATACATACACACAGGTAAAAACCGTTCAGTCTGGCCATTACGATGAGTACGACATAACGAATAAATTTTACAAAGCAGTTGGATATAAAGAATTAGAAGTATTCCCAGATTTATGGGACAAGAATAACCCTTGTCAAATATATGTAAAGTACTTGGGTGAGTGAAAACGAAATCTAGCAGCACTTGAAAGGGCGTAATAACTATATAATTAAATGATTCATATCAAATAATAGTACAAGGAAAGGAAGGGAATATTATGGAAAAGAAATATTGGCTACATAGAATATCATATCATAGTGAGCTGTCATATGAGTTGTTAAAAAAGGGCTACCTTACTATCGGCTGGTCCATGTTTTTAGATAAGCCAGATGAAATTATCGATACTATAAAAGAACAAGAAAGCGACACAGATTTTAGAAACTATACAGAAAGTTATGGCGTAAAAAGTACAAGCAGGTGGTCTCTGTGGAACTTTGGGAAGATGAAAAAGTCAGATATAGTGCTGGTTCCTATGTACGATAGTAAATTTGGCGTCTATAGAATAAAAGAAGAAATACAGCCTATCAGCAAAATGAAGCTTAATAATTTTATTGCAAGGAACAAGGAAGAGTACGAAATTTCAGGCCCCTATCTAATAAAGTCTTCCACTAAGGAAATTGTAGACCTAGGCTTTTTTATTGAAGTCGAATCCATTCTTGAACATAAAGATCCTAAACCAAGAAGTTACGCCGAATCCGAACTAAGGAGCAGAATGAAAATCAGGCAGACAACTGCAGACATTAGTGATTTAGCCAAGCAAGTAGATAACGCCATACACGCAAAAGATGCTCATGACGTCTACATGATATTTATAGAAGAAATGCAAAATAAATTTATTGAAGATAAAATATTTTTAAAGTATACTCCAGAGCAAGTTGAACTTATTGTAGCACAATATTTTAAAAGCCTAGGTGCAGACGAAGCAATTGTACTTGCCAAGAATGATCCCAAAAAACAAGAGGGCTCGGATGCCGACGTTTTAGCCAAGTTTACAGACTTAAGGACCAATTACTATGTGCAAGTGAAGAACCATGAAGATGAAACCGGAATGCATGGCCTAGAGCAAATAAAGTCCTACATGGATAATATAAAAAATATAGCAGATGATAAAAATGAAGTCAACATAGGATGGTTTTTAACAACAGCAGTTTTTGCAGAAGAAGTTAAACAAAAGGCAAATGAATATAATATTAGACTAATAGATGGCGAAGGTTTTATAAAAATGATATTCAATGCAGGCATAAACGTATTGGATTTAGAAGAGTCCAAATTAGGTATAAAGATAGAAACAATAAAGAGGGCAGATTAACTGTCCTCTATGTTTATGTGTTGACTACTAAGTAAAAACTACTCCTTAATCAATTTTTCATAAACTTTATAGGCTTCATCAGCCAGATTTTTGTAAGCCACATCACTTTACTAGTCACATGCCAATATTTATGGTGTATAATTATAAGTATGTGATATAATAAGAAATAAAATATACTTAGACTAAGTAGAACAAAATTCAAAGACATTATATATTTGATATGATAGACTTAGATGAATTTTAATTTACGATAGAAAACACTGCTAACTTAGCAATATAGCTAATGTAAAAAGCTTTTGACACAGAAAAAATATACAAATGTAAAGAAGCTTTGATAGAAATAATACAAGATCTCAATTATAATTATCATGAAAGGAGGTATGGATTTTATGGAGCTTGGCAATCATATTAAACATTACAGAAATGAAAAAGGTTTATCTCAAGAAGAACTTGCAGAAAGAGTATATGTTACGAGACAAACTATTTCGAATTGGGAAAACAATAAAAATTATCCTGACATAAACAGTATTGTATTACTAAGCGAAGTTTTTGAAATATCAATTGATAATTTAATTAAAGGAGATCTTGAACAAATGAAAAAGGAAATTAATTCAGAAGAAGTTAAAAAATTGAACTTCTATTCTTGGATGGTGTTGATTATTTTCTTAATAGCAATAATTTCATTGATACCAATGCTTAAATTCATTGGCTTGTATGGATTTATTCCATATTTTATATTAATGGCTTGCGCTATGTTTTTTGCACTAAAAATTGAGAAAATCAAGAAAGATAATGATGTTCACACATACAAGGAGATTGTAGCTTTCACTGAAGGCAAAAGATTAGATGAGATTCAGAAAATTGAAGAAAGAGCAAAAAGGCCATATCAACAAATTATAGTTGTTTTTTTATGGGTAGCAGTCACTCTATTGATTGTTGGAATTATGATTTTTATACTTAAATTATTTAATTAAAATAAAACGAAGAGGCGATAGAATCAAAATCTATCGCCATTTTTATATCACTTTCTAAGTAAAAACTACTCCTTAATCAATTTTTTATAAACTTTCTCGACTTCATCAGCCAGATTTTTGTACGCCTTATCACTTCTTGAGCAAGAACCCTCTATAAGCAAATCAAAATCCTCTTTGATGTACTCTTCCAATTCCTTATCAGAAAGAATTTCCTTAATGTCAGCGCCCACTTCTAAACCATTCTTTTTTAACAATTCATAGAGCTCATGCGCATCCATCGCTTCAAGCTCAGCCTTTGTATAAGCGTGTTCATCTTTATTCGTACAAGCAGCAAATGTTAAAACAATAAGCATAAAAGAAAGAAGAAAAGCAATAATTCGTCTAGATATATACATAAAACGCCTCCTATAAATACTGTGATATTCTTTGTAACATTATACTACTTTAGCATATTCATGTCAATCGTTTCGATATCCTTGCTATTGTTCCGATAAAATGATAAAATAAAATTATATTTAGAAAATAGAGTTAACTAGTAATTTTAGGAGAAAAAATGAGCATAATTAGAATCAACACATACGACGACCATCGCTTCAGTGGGGAAGCGCTTAATCAGCACGGCTGCTACCTTGCAAATGGCGATATGCCGATAGAGATTAAAATCATATCACAGAGCGAGGCAATAATAATAGGTGATAAAACTTATTTCGACGAAGTTATAGACGAGTTTCGATTTAACGCAGAGCATATCACAAAATTTTACGATGAGAGCGGTAAAATCGTGAAGCAGTTCAAAGACCTAAAGCTTTTTAAGCTTGATATAGACAAAATCCAGCCAATACAGTTCTTTGTTGATAGAGATAAATTAGAAGCAGTAAGGACCTTTGTAACGAGAGAAGAAGACGTGATCATCCCAGTTGCTATGAAAGATGATAACTACGCGTCCCTAGACGGCCATACACGCCTATACCTTGCTTATATCCTTGGCTTTAAGCACGTCTACGCTTATTTTAGCGAAGACTTCGATGGCTTTGACTACTTCTTTGATGAAGCAAGAAAAAGAAATATATATGCAGCAAAAGACTTGATTTTGCTTGATCATGAGGAATACATAGAGAAGTGGGATAAGTTCTGCGATGAGTATTATATGACGAGAGAGTGAGTAGGTAGATTGTTACGGTAAAATGATAAAATAATATTAGTAAAGATACATAGGAGATGAAAACATGGAAATTTTAAGAATTATACTTCCCTTACTCATTGTCTGCGTAGTAGTGGTCTACATGATCTACACTGCTAAGAAGAGGCAAGGCGATGACAAAGGCGAAGGAGAAGAAACTTACATGTCTGAAGGAATGAGCATAGGCATTTGTTTAGGTGTTGCTGTGTCGACAGCGCTTGATGGTGAGCTTGCCATAGGCATATCTGTCGGCATGATGCTTGGCATGAGTGTCGGTATGAGCATTAAAAAGAAATAAATAAACAATTTAAGATTTACTATTATAAATACTCTCTTTACTATTTGTTCGGTAAAGAGGGTATTTTTTTTAATTAAATCTATATATATTTCAATATAAAAATGATTAATTTGTCACGATTAGACTTTTGTTTGTTTTTCTAAAAACTGCTATTGACAATAATTATCAATGTTGATACAATAATACCGACAGTAGTGTCGTCATGGAGGTGATTTATGAAATGAAAATGGAAGCTGATGAAAGAAAAAAGCAGATTAGACAAGCAGCTATGAAAGTTTTTTTGGACAAGGGATTTAGAAATACAGTTATGAATGACATTATGGAAGCGACTGGGCTTTCCAGAGGCGGATTGTATCATCATTATGGTTCTACCTATGAAATTTTATACGATATTATGGTAGAAGGTAATCTAAATAGGAAGGATATTATTCAAAAATCAATTAATGATGAAGGTTTAATATTAAGTCCGCACTTGTTTTCGAGAATGATCATAGACAAGATACTTGCAGATAATGATTATGCAAAGCTATATATTATGTTTTTATGTGAGTTAAAAGAAAATGATGACTTGAAAGAACTATATGTGAAAATAAAAAAAGAGTCCATACAAGTATTTAAAGAATTATTTTATAGTTTGTTTAAAGAGTTGCCGTCTGATGAGACATTTGAGTTTATGATTAATATCATGAATTCTGGATTGATGGCTTGCGAAATTTTGAATGCGCGTGAGAATTTTATAAAAAATAAGAAATATCTAACTGAAATGATAGAGACTTATTTTACAAATGTTATGAAAAAAAGATGATGAAAGGAGTTAAATTTATGGATCTATTAAAAAAATACATTAAGAGAAATAAAACACCATATTTTATTTCTGTGTTATTTGCAATACTTGGAGTAATTTCAAATCTTTTTGTATATATTATTCTAAGTAAGGTGATTATATCATTGATTGATGGTAGCCAAGATTTTTATTACTATATAAATAAAATTTTCTTTATACTTTCATGTCTTATAATCAAAGAAGTGTTTATGTTTTTGTCAACCATGATTTCTCATAAAACAGCCTATCAAATAATACGAGATATAAGAAAAAGCCTTATGGAAAAATTATTTAATATGCCATTAGGAGACATATTAAATGAGTCTACCGGTAAGTTAAAAGACATAATTGTAAATCAAGTTGATAATACTGAAACAACATTGGCTCATATGATTCCTGAGATGACAGCTAATTTAGTCGGACCTATAATATTATTTGTTTATATGTTAATTTTAGATTATAGATTAAGTTTAATATCTTTAATTCCATTAGTTATTGGTGGATTCTTTATGGCAGGGCCTATGAAAAGGATGAAGGTAAAGTTTCCACAAGCAGTTAAAATTGGCCAAGATATGAATAATTCTGTAGTTGAATA
The DNA here is from genome assembly GCF_000312505.2 of Fenollaria massiliensis. Lineage (GTDB taxonomy): Bacteria > Bacillota > Clostridia > Tissierellales > Peptoniphilaceae > Fenollaria > Fenollaria massiliensis. The sequence goes on from NZ_HG326228.1 coordinate 31,380, forward strand.
TATAAATGGAATAGAAGTTATTAAAACATTTAATCAAGGCGAAAAATCTTATAAAAAATACAGGGATAATGTGTATAAAAAAGCAAATTATTATTACGATTGGATGGGAGAGAATACAAGAGACTATGCGATAAGTATGTCTATTGCCCCAGTTGGTATTTTGACAATTATACCTTTTGGTTTATATTTCTTCATGAATGGTTCACTAAATGGTGGTGTATTTTTAACATTGATAATTCTTTCTTTTGGCACTATTCAAAACATCATGAGAGTAATGACTTTTGAAGATGATATTGGAAGAATGTCAACTATTTTCGAAGAGATTAAAAATATACTTTCTGCGAGAGAATTATCTCATAAAAACGCAAATCTAGATATAAAAAATTATAATATAGATATGAAAAACGTAGATTTTTCTTATGAAAAAGATAAGCAAGTCCTAAACAATATAAATATAAAGATAGAAGAAGGAAGTGTAAATGCTTTAGTAGGCGAATCGGGTTCGGGAAAGTCGACTATTGCAAAACTAATTTCAGGATTTTGGGACGTAGCTAGTGGTTCTATAAGTATAGGAAATGTAAATATTAAAGATATGTCCCTTGAAAAGTTATCTAGTATTATTTCCTATGTAGCACAAGATAATTTTCTTTTTGATATGTCGATTAAAGATAACATCAGAATAGGAAATAAAAATGCTAGTGATGAGGAAATAATTGAAGTATGTAAGAAATCAGCTTGCCATGATTTTATAATGAAGTTGTCAGATGGATATGATACAAGAGTAGGAGAAGCTGGTAAACATTTATCTGGAGGAGAAAGGCAAAGAATATCAATTGCAAGAGCCATGATAAAGAATGCTCCAATAGTTATTTTAGATGAGGCTACCTCTTATATCGATCCTGAAAATGAAGCCTTGATTCAAGATGCGATATCAGAGCTTGTCAAAGGGAAAACTCTAATTATAATTGCCCATCGTTTAAAGACAATAACAGATGTAGATAATATATTTGTAATTAAAAATGGAGAACTTGCATGTAAAGGAAGTCATGAAGAGCTTTTGAAGGAATCAAAAGATTATAATAATCTATGGATAACTGCATTGAAAGGAGAAAAAGATGCTTAGTGTTTTTAAAAAAATATGGAATTTTTCTAATGAAGAACAAGTGTATATAAAAAAATCAATATTTGCTAATTTTTTCGGTTCTATTTTTAATGCTCTACAATTTGCAGCCATTTATTATGCGATTTTTGGGATAGTAAACAAGGATATAAGTTTCAAAACAATAGGAATATCATGTTTATTTTTATTAGTTAGTATAGCTGGAGTAATTATTTCAAAAAATTTCTCTATGCTCAAACAAACACATGCTGGATATTTTATGGCTGGACACAAGAGAATTGAATTAGGTGAAAAAATAAAAAAAGTTCCCATGGGATTCTTCTCAAGTTTAAGTTTAGGAAATTTAACAACTATTGCGACTACTAACTTAGATAATGTAGAGACTTGGGTTCCAACTTTGTGTATTATGGTTTTCGGTGGCATGCTTAATGCTATTGTTTTTATCTTATCCTTATTTTTGTTTTCTTATAAGGTTGGTATTGCAGCAATAGTTGGGTCTATTGTATTTTTATTGATTGTTGCTCTTATGCAAAAAAAGTCCAGTAAAAATGCAGATAAGATTCACGAGATTCAGGTATCACTTACCAAAGAAGTCTTATCAACATTGCAAGGAATGCAAATTATAAAATCATATAATTTAAGAGGAAGTAATAATAAAAAACTTGATAAAAGCTTTGATGGTGCAAGTAAATATTCTTTTGATTTAGAAAAAACTATAATGCCATATAGTTTATTAGCTAAAATCATAATAGCTATAACAATTTGTTTGATGCTGTTTATATCAATAAAATTGTATTTTGTTGAAAACAGTCAAATAGTCAATACTATTATGATACTTATAGCAAGTTTTGTAATATTTGATGGGCTTATAGCATCTGGATCTGCTATGGCAATGCTAAGAATGGTTGAGAATGCAATAGATTCTTACTCCTATGTAAATGATATGGAAGATATGGAAGAAGGAGAAGTTTCAGAGCCTATAAAAAATCACAATATAGTATTTAAAAATGTTTCTTTCTCTTATGATGACAGACCAATTTTAAAAAATGTATCAGCAGAGATAAAAGAAAATACTATGACTGCTATTGTTGGACCATCTGGATCTGGTAAAACAACATTTTGTAATCTCATAGCGAGATTTTGGGATGTAAATTCTGGCGAGATTTTAATTGGTGGAAAAAATATTAAGGACTATAAGATAGAAAACTTAATGAATTCTATTTCCATGGTCTTTCAAGACGTCTATCTCTTTGAAGATACAATTGAAAACAATATAAAATTTGGAAAACAAAATGCAAGCCATGAAGAAGTTGTAGAAGCTGCAAAGAAGGCAAGGTGTCATGAATTTATAGAAGCTTTACCAGAAGGATATGACACTATCATCGGAGAAGGTGGAGCAAGTCTATCAGGTGGAGAAAAACAAAGAATCTCCATAGCAAGAGCCATGCTAAAAGACGCGGATATCATAATCTTTGACGAAGCAACTGCAAATATAGACCCAGAAAATGAAGATAAATTAAAAGAAGCTATAGAAGAGCTTACAAAGAACAAAACAGTCATTATGATTGCCCATAGACTAAAGACAATTAGAAATGCTGACCAGATTTTAGTCTTAAAAGATGGAGAAATAGTAGAACGTGGAAATCATGAAGAACTGATTAAGAATGATGGACTTTATTCTGACCTTATCAATGCAAAAGCTAAGGCAGAGTCGTGGAAATTAATGAATTAGAATGAGGAGATAGGTGTGAGAGCCTATCTCTTTTTATGTAAATTGTTTTGTTGTATAATATAATTAATATATAAGTGGAGGGATATTATGGGATTATTTTCAGATAAAAGAGCAAAAGGAGAAAAGAAAGCGGAGGATAAGCAAAAGTTCATCGAGCGCTACAAACTCGAAGACTTTGACGAAGAAGAGATAGAGGATATGTATAAGACATATAAGGTGACTAGATTTAGTGGCATACAAGGACTAGTTGATCAAAATTGGATTATTATTAAAGAGCTTAATAGGCTAAATAAAAACATCGAAGAGCTAAAGAAGAAGTAGGATTTACGCAACTTGGCAAATTATAAATAATTTGTTATAATATATGCAAATATATGGTGTCCCGTTACCAATAAAGGTGGAACATTAAAGATAAGGAGAGGGCCTACCTCTCTTTTTATTTTGTCTATTCAATTAGCTGTGGTTGTGATATAATAAAGTAAAAGGAGTGATACTATGTTAATTATAGAGATAATCATTTTGTGCGCAGTATTTTTCGCCCTATGCTTTTTAGGCACAGGATCAGACGAGAAAAACCTTAAGAGCTATGCCTCGTACCCAGATGAAGTGCAAAAGCGCATCAGAGAAGCAGATGAATACCAAGGCAAGTTCCATGAAGCTAATAAGCTAACCACATGGTTTGCAAATCTAGTGGTGTTTGTAGTATTATTCATGATTTTCGGAGCATTTTTGCGTGAAAAAGATTTTACGCAAAATTTTATAAATTTACTTATACTAGGCCAGGCGCTAAACATATTCGATTTAGTGGTCATAGACCTACTTTGGTGGAGAAATACAAAACGTATAAGATTTAGCAAAATCCAAGAAAAAGCCTTGTACCAAAACCCTAAGAAGCATATCGAAGCCTTTTTCAGAGCAATACCTATGTATATAATCGTCGCAGCAGTTGATGGATATGTATTGACGCTATTTTAAATAGTATTGACATATTAATTTATTCCCCACTTTATTCCCCACATATGATATAATAAAATAAAGGAGTTGAGGAGTTGAAAGATAATTTTTTAAAAGATTTAAATTCATATAGATTTATGCATGAAAATCAATATTTTGACAGAAAAAGTGCTAGAATAAAACCATTAGATATCTTGAAACTTTTGGTAGCATTTGCAAACGCGGAAGGCGGTCAGTTAATTATTGGGATTGAAGATGATGGGACAGTTACTGGATTTAATTACGACGAAGCTCATAGCCCTGATGAATATAGGAATATCTTTCTTACTGAACTAAAAGAAACTCCAATAAATCCTAAGTTTAATTTTATCGAGGTGAAAAACAATAAGGGGCAGGATGATAAAATATTGGTTATTTCTGTTGATGTTTCATCAGATAGGGTTATTAAGTCGTATAATGGAAAAGTTTATCTTAGACAAAACGATAACACAAGAGAGTTAAATTTTGAACAAATACTTCAGTTACAATACGATAGAGGACAAAGATATTTTGAAGATGAAATTATTGAACTATCAGATATTAGTGATATAAATATTGAATTGATTAATGAATATAAAGAAATAATGAATATTTCTCAGCTATCTACAGAAGAAGTTTTAAAAGCAAGAAATCTAATGATAGATGATAAATTAACCAACGCAGGTATACTTCTTTTTGGAAAAAATCCGTCAAAATATTTACCTCAAGCAAGATTAAGAGTTATAAAATATAGCGGAATGTATCAAAAAGTTGGCACTGAAATAAATATTGTGAAAGAAAAAACATTTGATGGTGCCATACCAACAATTATTAGAGAGGCTAGAGAATTTATAAACACTCAATTAAGGGAGTTTCAATATCTTGATGATGATGGAAAATTTAAAGCAATGCCAGAATATCCAGAGTTTGCTTGGTTTGAGGGAATTGTAAATGCGCTTACTCATAGAAATTATTCTATACGTGGAGAACATATCAAAGTTTTGATATTTGATGACAGATTAGAAATATTAAGCCCTGGGAAGCTACCTAATATTGTTACGATTGAAAATATTTTAAACCAAAGATATTCAAGAAATCCAAGGATTGCTAGAACTTTGTGCGAGTTTGGTTGGGTCAAGGAAATGAATGAAGGGGTTAAGAGAATTTATTCTGAAATGGAGAAACTATTTCTCAAGAAGCCTAAGTATTCTGAACCAAATAGAAATGTATTATTAGTTTTAGAAAATAATATTCTCAATAGGCACATGAGAACTACGGATAAAATTAAAAATTTAATCTCTGAAGAAATGTTTAACGGTTTAAATTTTGATGAAAAAAAGATTTTGCATTACATGTATAACAGTGGTGAGAAAATAACTACTAAACTTGCTACCGAACTTACAGGTAAAGGGAGCACTTTTTGTAGAAAGTTGCTCAAGAATCTTGAAGAGAAGAAATTGCTGGAATGGCACGGAACTTCAATAAACGACAGAACTCAATATTATATTCTTAATTTTGAGTAAAGTTGAGAAGAGTTGAGTAGAGTTGAGTAGAGTTGAGTAGAATTTGTCAAGCTTGCAAAGAATTGATGATTTTAAGCGATTTGTAGAAGAGTTGAGTAAAGTTGAGTAAAGTTGAGAAAGAGTTGAGAAGAGTTGAGTAGAATTTGTCAAGCTTGCAAAGAATTGATGATTTTAAGCGATTTGCAGAAGAGTTGAGTAAAGTTGAGTAACTTTCACTATCAAATATATTTTACAAGGCATGGCGTCCCGCTGCCGCTAAAGATTGAGCATTAAAGTAAACGGAGGGCTTATACTCTCCGTTTTTATCTAGATACAATGTATTTTTATATTATTAAAACTAAGGTGGTATTATGGAAAGAGCATATTATTCAAATGAAATTATTAATTTTTTGAAAGATGATGATAGCAAAATTTTTGGCGAAATAACATACAATGATAAGAACACAAGTGAGGATCTGCAAAAAGAAGCTTGGAAAAAACAAATAAATATATTGAAGCGCCAACTAGCCAATTTTAAAGATGGTCAAGTAATATTTGAATACACTATCCCAAGAATCGGAAAAAGAATAGATAATGTAATATTATATAAGGGAATTGTATTTTTATTAGAATTCAAAGTGGGCTCTTCCTCTTATCCCAAATATGCGATCGAACAAGTGCTTGACTACGCTCTAGATCTTAGCTGCTTTCATAAAGAAAGCCATGCTAAACTATTAGTCCCAATTTTGATTTGTACTGAAGCTTTGAATATGGATGCGCCTATAAAAGAGTTAAGGGAAAATATTTTAGATGTACACATGTGCAATAGCTATGGTATTTCTAATTATATAGAGTCTGTATGCGAGAGATATAAAAGAAGCAGTTTTGAAGCTTCTAATTGGATAAACTCTATATACATGCCAACACCAACTATTATAGAGGCAGCACAAGCTTTGTACTCGGGACATAATGTTGAAGATATCTCAAGAAATGATGCAAGCGCTATAAATTTAAATCAAACTACAAAAGCTATAAACGAAATTATAGATTACAGCAAATTAAATAACAGGAAGTCTATTTGTTTTATAACAGGTGTTCCAGGAGCAGGGAAAACATTAGCTGGCCTAAACATTGCAGTTGAGAGACAAAAAACTGATAATAATGAACATGCCGTATTTTTATCTGGTAATGGACCTCTAGTTGATGTATTACAAGAGGCTTTAGCTAGAGACGACGTAAAAAGAAATAATGTCAAGAAGACAGATGCGCTTCGCAAATCTAGAGAATTTATTCAAATAATACATCACTTCAGAGACGATGCGATTGCTGTAGATAGTGCTCCATTTGAGAAAGTTACGATTTTTGATGAGGCGCAACGTGCTTGGGATGAGGTCAATTTAGCAGATTTTATGAAAAGGAAAAAAGGAAAATTTGGCTTTAATATGTCTGAACCAGAATTTTTAATAAGTATAATGGATAGGCATAAAGATTGGGCGACAATTGTTTGCCTTATAGGCGGAGGACAAGAGATAAACAAAGGAGAATCAGCTGGCATATCTGGGTGGTTTGAAGCATTAAAAAATAAATTTCCTGGTTGGGATATCTATATTTCAGACAAAATAACTGAGAATGAGTACTCCAAAGGCAGGTCTTTTGATGAATTGCTTAGCGGATTGAATTACAAAGTAGTTAGTGATTTGCACTTGTCAGTATCTTTACGTTCATTTAGAAGCGAAAAAGCAGCTTCATTTGTAAAAGCGCTATTAGATGCGGATAAAATAACCGCTAAAACTTTATATGAAGAATTTAGAGAAAAGTATCCAATTTGTATAACAAGAGATATAGATGGAGCAAAAGAATGGATCAAAGGAAAAGCCTTGGGAACACAGCGATACGGCCTTACAGCAAGCTCTGGAGCAAAAAGACTACGCAAATATGGTATATGGGTTGATAACAAGGTAAAAGCAACAAATTGGTTTTTAAATGATAAAGACGATGTTAGGTCATCATATTTTCTAGAAGAAACAGCAACAGAGTTTGATATTCAAGGACTGGAGCTTGATTGGAGCATAGTAGCCTGGGATGCGGATCTTAGATTTATAAATAATAAGTTCAATTATTATAGTTTTAAGGGTACTAAGTGGCAAAATGTTAATAACAAAGATAAAGTTTTATATTTAAAAATGCCTATCGTGTCTTGCTAACAAGAGCTCGTCAAGGCTTGATTATATTCGTACCAAGAGGAGACGAGGGCGACTGGACTATGAAACCAGAGTTTTATGATGGAATATATAAGTATTTGAAAGAAATTGGATCAGAAGAAATTTAAGGAGCAATAAATGAAAATAAATAAAAAACACATTTTAATCGCCACAATCACCATAATAATAATCCTTGCACTACTAGCTTTTGATGTGCGGCTAAAAATTGTTCAATACAATATCACTTCGGAAAAAATTAAAAAACCTATGCGCATAGCACTAGTAACGGATCTTCACTCGTGCAAATATGGCGCGGCACAAAAAACGCTGATTGATGCGGTGGATAAAGAAAAGCCGGACATGATTCTTTTGGGCGGAGATATTTTTGACGACGAAATTCCTGATGATAACACGAAAATTTTTCTTAGTGCCATCGCGAAGAAATATCCGTGCTACTACGTTACTGGTAATCACGAGTACTGGAGCATGCGTGTGAACGAAATGCTTGACTGGCTTCGTGCGCATGACATTAAGGACATCGGTGGCAAGACCATTCGCACGAGTGTTAATGGCAATGAAATCTGTCTCTCTGGTCTTAACGACCCTGATGAGGCGCGCTACACAGGAGAGGGAGATGGCATGAAGGCCGAGCTTGGACGCGCTATGAATGAAAGGGATGATACTGCTTTTACGATGCTATTAACCCATCGCCCGTCTTTTGTGAATTTGTATAAGGATGCTGGTTTTGATTTAGTTTTGGCAGGTCACGCACATGGTGGTCAGTGGCGCATCCCAGGCCTTTTGAATGGCGTCTTCGCGCCCGACGAAGGTTTTTTCCCAAAATACGCTGGCGGTTTTTATCATTTTGATAATGGCGGGGAAATGATAGTTAGCAGGGGACTTGCACGCGAATCGACACGAATCCCTAGGCTATTTAATAGACCAGAATTAGTCATAGTTAATCTAAAACCATAAATATACACAAATAAGGCTTGTAATCAAGTCTTATTTTTTATCTATAAAGTAAATCTATACAAAAGTGAGTAATTATAAGAACTTTTTATGTTACAGTTGTGTTAAATATAGTTAAATGCTTGATTTTATATATGAGTGGGTATATAATGATTATATATGGTTATTTATAATATAATCATTAATGTATATTATAAAAAGGAGGAATAAAAATGGATAATTTTAAAAGAAATTATTTAAAAAGAACACTCAGTTTAGTACTAGCTGTTATTATGATTATAACACTAGTACCGCTTGGCGTTTTTGCAGAAGGCGAAACACCTGTTAAAACACCAGCAGATGCAACAACTAGTGCAACTTACTACAAAAAAGCAAACTGGGAAAACAAAATTAAGGACAAATCCCGTTGGAAGGTCGAGGACGATCAAACTCTAGTTAGAGTTGGCGGAGGAGATCCAGTTCAAATGAACGATATCGACTACGATGGTATGTTCATTGACGCTAACGGTAGATATGTTATAAGACTAGTTTATAAAGAAAAGTCACAAGCAGTATCTGGCGTTTGGTACAGAGCGCTAATCAACTTTGGTGACCTTGATAAATTTATAGACTTTGGTCTTTCCTACGTTTTAGGTAAAGACGGCAAGACTCAATATAAGTTCGATCCAGTGCCAAAATTTAAAGGCAGAGGCTTTGACTTAGGTTTGGCAACTGGAGATAGAACCAATAACAGAGCGAATTTACCAATTAATTTAGTCTTAAAAGAAGGTGTAGATTTAAAAACTCTTGGCGAACAAAATTATATCGTTCAAATGAGAGTTGCCAATGGAGATTATACAAGAATCTATGCCTATGCACCAAAAGGTACTTCAATGGACTACTCTACTTATACTAAGACTACAGCAGTTGACCTTGCTGACAAGCTAGGCACTTTGTTTATCAAGGGTGGTAAACAATCTGACCAAAAGAACGCAACTAATCAAGAGTTCTTTATGTCAGAATTTATTGCCAATCCAGAGCAATATCCTGACAAGTCAAAGCTTGGTATCATCAGAACTCAATACATGGGTCAAACTAATACAATAGTAAGAGAAACAGTTGGTGGAGAGCCGATTGCATTTACTCAAGTATTTGATGCTAATCTTGTTAAGTACTTAAAGGCTGATACTAAGGGCAATGTTGCCTATGTAAATGTTTTGACAAATGGCAGAGTATTATCTCCAGTTACAAAAAATGTTGGTATACCAAAGGATAAGATAAATTATTCTGAAGGTGATAAATTAGCTTATATAGTTATAGGTACAAAGGCATTTCAAAAAGAGGGTGTAAAGGTTGTTAATGTAGATAAACTTGATCAACACGTTATGCTTTCAGGTTTCTATATCACAGCTATCGACTACGTTGTAGACAAGGGACAATTTGAAAATACATTCAGTAATGATAAAGTTAGAAAATTAAATTACGCTATGATGTCTGGCTGGACTAATCCAAATACAAACGGCTGGGTTATCTACGAAAAGAAATACGGCAATGATTATGTGGTTCCTGAAGGGGAATCTTACCTAATCGATACAGGCGATGATCCAAGTGGCGGACAAATCATGCTACAAGTTGGTGGCGATCAAGCAATTTTAAGAAAGCCACAAGGTTACTACAACGGCTACGTTACAGGCGACGGAGCCAATGACGCCATAGAAAAATATGCCAATGGTGTTTATAAAATTACTCTTCGTGAAGGAGCAACTATTTTACCAGGTAAAAAGCTAAAAGTTTATATGCCTTATACATCTTCACACGAAAAGCCTGTAAACTTCCTTGAAATTCATAACGGAAGCAAACACAACCAAGGTGCTGCTGAATTGACATTGCTAACAAATAGAAATATAAATATGCACATATATAAGCCTGGAAATGGAAGCTATAAGCTAAAGTTTACACTTAGAGATGGAAATCAAGGAGAAATAGAATTTACAAAAGGAATAACTTGGAAAGATAATGATAAAAATAAAATAATAAAGGGATTACCTAACAGAGCCTTACTTGGTACTGGTGGTAACTTTGAGCTGGACACAACAAAATTACAAACAGGCGCAGACATTTTTGTTGAATCTTATGACGGACGTGGAAAAAAGATAGATTCAGAAACTTCTTGGTTCAAGTATAGAGCTTTAACAAAATCAAAGGACAATGTTAAGCTACTTACTTGGGTAGACCACTCAGACAAAAAATCAGTTCTTTCAATCAACAAATCACTTTACACACCATATCAATTGTTATTTACTAATGATTATGAAGGCGGAAGTGCTTATAAGGACCCAAAAGCATTGCCAACTAATGACAGTGACTTCAACAAAGATACAACAAGCTTCGTTGGTTACACTAAATATGACGGCGGTAAGGTAAGAACTTTATATGAAGAAGGAACAATAGGAAAATATATTGCTAAAGTAGAAGCCGACGAAAATGATTACGATGATAAGGGCAATCTAAAGGGAGATGATGTAAGAAAAACAATCACTATTCCAAAGGCAAATATCTTTGACGCTCAATTTGCAAAAGATAGCAAAGACTATAGGGCTTATGAATACACAGTAGACTTAGGCAAAATGAAGGCTTATCAATCTGATGATAAAACAGAACATAAGCTTGAACTTTTAAAGGATATGAAATTTGTTTCAACTGCTTCAGACGGATCATCACTACCATCTGACCTATTAGAAACAAGAGTTAGAGCAAGAGTATTATTCGATACAACAGAAGGTCAATTTGCAGACAGCACAAAGAAAGTCGTTAAAATCGTTCCGGACAATATTAAATTCTACGGCGAAGATGGCTACAAAGCTAACGGTTTTGAAGGCGATAACGTAGAAGCGAATACTGGCGATAAATTCCCAGAAGCACCACAAGCTACAGGAAAAAAGAAATTCTTAGGCTGGGTAACAGCTAAAGGCAAACAAGCTTTAAATAACAAAACTACTGTAAGTTCTGAAGAATTTAATAAAGTTGATAAAAAAGACGTATTCAGAGCAGACACTCCAGTTACTAAGCACCTAATTGTTTACGCTATATACTCAGAAGAAACATCAGTTACATTTGATGCCAATGGCGGTAAATTCACTGATGACAAGGAACAAACAACAGTAACAGCTACTGATGGCAGCGTAACAGCACCTAAACCTGAGCCAACAAGAGATGGATATACATTCAAGGGATGGGCAGATAAAAAGGATGCTAATAAAGCAGACGACACTATATTAACAGGTGTAACAGCACCAAAGACTGTATATGCAGTTTGGGAAAAGAAGCCAGAAGAAGCATTAACATTAAATAATCCAAAAAATAAAGTTGAAGTAAAAGATCCAAGCTCATTAACATCAGATGAAAAGGATAAGGTTAAAAAAGCAGTTGCTGAAGCTAATACAGATAAAGGCATAACAGAAGCTGATATCACAGTAGCTGAAGACGGTACAGTAACAGTTAAAAAGGGTAACCAAACTGGTAAAATTGCGAAAGAAAATACAGTTACTCAAAAATTAGTAGAAAATAAGTTCAATCCACCAGAAAAACCAATTCCAGTTGATGATATAAGTGCTTTAAAGCCTGATGAAGTTAATCAAATTAAAGAAGCTATCAAAAAAGCTAACCCAGATAGAAATTTAAAAGATGAAGAAATTACAATTAATAAAGATGGTAGCGTATCAATCAAGCAAGGCGGTAAAGTAGGTACAATTTCAGCTGATAAGACAGTTGTAAAAAAAGATACAATACTTGATTTGAAGAAACCAGCTGAAAAAGTTGAAGTAAAAAATCCTGCTAATTTAACACAAAAAGAAAAAGATAAAGTTGCTGATGCTGTTAAAAAAGCTAATGAAGATAAAATTGGGAATGATGCAAATATAACAGTTGACAGCAAGGGTAATGTTAAAGTTACTGTAACAGAAGGCGAAAAAACTAAGACAGGAACATTAGAAGCAAAAGATACAGTAAAACCATTTACAAGAGAAGGTAAGCATTTAAATCCACCAGCTCAAAAAGTAAAAGTTGGCGATACTAATAATCTTAATGAAGCAGAAAAACAAGCGGTAAGAGACGAAGTTAAAAAAGCTAACCCGGACCTAGATTTCAAAGACGATGAAATTCAAGTTGATAGTAATGGCGCAGTAACAGTTCCTATGGGTGACACAAAAACTGGCAATATCCCAGCTAATGAAACAGTAGAAGCAGCTAAAGAAACTGATAAAATCATTAAGCTAGTAGCACCGGCAACAAAAACACCAGTTGCTAATAAAGATAAATTATCAAAAGAAGAAAAAGATAAAGTTATAGAAGCTGTTAAAGAGGCTAATCCAAGTATAGAAAATGGCTATGACATCACAGTATCTGATGACGGTACAGTTACAGTTACTAAAGGCGAAGGCGAAAATCAAAAAGTCGGACAATTATCTCAAAAAGATACAGTTGAAGAAAAACTTAAAGCCCCTACAATCAATGCAGCTAAAGATGGTAGCGTAACAATTAAACCAGCAGATGAAAACGCAAAAGAAATTGACGTGACATATAAAGATCCAACTGGCGGCAAAAAAACATTAAAGGCAACATTTAAAGAAGTTAAAGATTCTGAAGGAAATAAAAAATTTAAGTGGACGCTTCCAGAAGGCACAGATAAAGATATAACTGTAGATGAAAATACAGGTGAAATTACTTTACCAGCAAATAAATTAAAGAATGACGCTGAAGTAAGTGCAGTTGCAAAAGCTGGAGAAAAAATTTCAGAAGCAGCTAAAGTAAATGCTAAGGACGAAACAGCACCAGGAGCACCAACAGTAGCATCAAAAGACGATGGAGCCATTGAAATAACACCTCCAGGAGATGATGATACAAATAGTATTACTATAGCATACAAAGACCAAGACGGACATGATCAAACAATTGAAGTCACAAAAGAAAATGGAGAGTGGAAACTACCAGAAGGAACAGACACTTCAATAAAAATAGACAAAACAACAGGCGCTGTAACACTTCCAAAAGACAAGATCAAAGCTGGCGAAAAAGTTACAGCAACTGCAAAAGATGCTAATAACAATGTATCTAAAGCAGGAGAAGCAACACCAGTTGACAAAACAGAACTAAAGACAGAAGTAGCTAAAGAAACTGAAACAAAAGATTCTGATAAATATAAAAATGCTGATGAAACAAAGAAAAAAGCTTATGATAAAGCTTTAAAAGATGCTCAAGATGTAATAAATAATCCAAAAGCTACACAAGAAGATGTTAATAAAGCTTTAGAAGCATTAAAGAAAGCTGAAAAAGATTTAGATGGAAAAACAGAAGAAAAACCAACAATAACAATTTAGATGGAAAAACAGAAGAAAAACCAACAATTACAAATGGAAAAGCAGAAAATGATCCATCAAAGACAACAACAACAGTAAGCGGAAAAACAAAGCCAAATACAGAAGTAACAATTAAGTTAGCAGATGGAACAGAAACGAAAGTAACATCAGATGCAGACGGTAAATTCACAGCAGAAGTAACAAAACAAAATAAAGATGCACAAATAACAATAACACCAAAAGACGGAACAGCATCAACAGTAACAGTTACAGAAAAAGCTGCAGAAGAAAAACCTGTAGCACCAACAGTAAAAGCAAAAGACGATGGAAGTGTAACAGTAACTCCACCAGAAAATGCAAAAGAAGTTTCAGTAACTTATACTCCAGAAGGAGCAAAAGATCCAGTAACAGTTACTGCAACTAAAGGTGACGATGGAAACTGGACACTACCAGAAGGATTAGACGTAACAATTAATCCAGGCACAGGAGTAATTACAATACCAGCAGATAAAGTTAAAGACGGTACAGAAGTAAGTGCGGTAGCAAAAGATGCGAGTGGTACTGCATCAGAAGAAACAAATGATTCCAAAGCTACAGCAAAGACACCAAGACCTGATTACGCTGACATTTACTATCCTGACACTACTATAGGCGTTGGCGATGAAAGAAAGATCTATCCAAGCGGTTATCCAGGATATGTAAGCACATTACCTGAGGGTATCGACGCTCCAAGAGGAGTTTATGTAAGAGTTAACCATGACGGTTCGGTAGACGTAGAGATTTCACCAAGATATACTGGACCATCGATGTTCACAATTACAGGATATGTTGATGTTAACGGAAAGATCGCTCCTATATCTATAAGGATTAGAGTAATTGATGACGTTCGTTCAGACAGACGCCGTCAAAGAATGGATAAAAGAGATGAAATGGATAAGGAAGATGAAGTAATCGATACTAGAGAAGTTTATACTCACAAGGCATATATCTTCGGTTATCCAGATGGAACTGTTAGACCAAACGGCTTCATCACAAGAGCTGAAGCAGCTGCAATGCTTTCAAGACTATTGAATGAAGAAAATACTTCTTCTGCAGCTAAACCAGCTTTCATTGATACACCAAGCAAATGGTACAACAACGCCATCAACGCAGTTGTAGCTCGTGGTATCATGAGAGGCTACTCTGATGGATCATTCAAACCAAACGCACCTATCACTAGAGCAGAATTTGCTCAAATGATTTCAGCGATAGATGCTAAGCCATTTGGCATAGCGCCATTCGCAGATGTTAAGGGCCACTGGGCTGAAGCAGCCATCGGCAAAGAGTACGCAGCTGGAAGAATCTCTGGTTACCCTAACGGAACATTCAGACCAGACGCTCCTATCACTAGAGCAGAAGCAGCTCACATACTAAACAAGATTTTCGAAAGAAATTACGATTTAGTATCAGCTATTCAAAGCGAAGATAAGGGCAATATCAAGTTCTTCACAGACTTGTCAACAAGTTTCTGGGGATATAATGATATGGTTGAAGCAACTAACACTCATACTTTCAGAAGAAGATCTAAAGGATTAATTAGTGAGGATTGGGACAATATCAATAGATAAATTTTCGAAAACAAAATAAATCAATTAAGAAGAAGGTAAATTGCCTTCTTCTTTTTTGTTCAAAATTTTTCTAAGCAGCCCCATTATTATAAATAATTTAATAATAAATAATAAATTTTATAATTTTTTCAATATGTCTAATCGTGATAAATCTTGAAAAAGCTCTTACGTATGAAGATATGTAGATATGTTAGTGGGAGCTAACGGGTCTGAACATTGCTTTATTAGAAAATATCAATTCTTATTAATATAAAGTATTGTTTATAAGAAAATCTGGTGAATGTGTTCTTTTTTGTGGGGTGTAGGCTATTGACAAAGGACTTATCATGTGCTAATATCTCTATTGGTCGGCTCGGATATAAGGCGCTGATCACCATAAGAAATTTATTTAGGAGGTTTTTTAATGAAAAACGCAAAAAGATTTTTAACGCTAGCTCTAGCTCTTACTTTAGTTTCATCTATGATGTTTGCTTGTAAGAAGAACGAAGAGCCTGCTAAGGAAGAACCAAAGACTGAGGCAGCTGCTGACACTAATGAGGAAAAGACTGAAGAAGCTACTGAAGATAAGTCTGAGGAAAAGACTGAAGCTCCTTCTGAAGATGTTACTTTAGAGATGTGGGCTGGTGACTGGAACTCTATCAACGCTTTCTATGATGATCCTGTTGTTAAGGAAGCTATAGAAAATAAGGCTAAGGAAGAGGGCATCTCAGCTGATGACTACATCAAGGGTATCGAAGAAAGAAGAGCAACTGACTACAAGGGTCTACACATTGAAGGAGACACTATCACTTTCTATGATGGTAAGATCGGTGAAGGCAAGGAGATTGCTAAGGCTGAATACAAATTAGTTGACACTATCGAAGTACCTCACGGAAATAAAACTTTAAATTGGTTTGTATTTGAAACTGATTCTAAGGATGTTAAGAAGTATATGGCTTTAATGCAAATCCAC
Organism: Fenollaria massiliensis; assembly: GCF_000312505.2. Classification (GTDB taxonomy): domain Bacteria; phylum Bacillota; class Clostridia; order Tissierellales; family Peptoniphilaceae; genus Fenollaria; species Fenollaria massiliensis. Next base: position 47,771 of record NZ_HG326228.1, read on the forward strand.
GGCGAAGAGCACTTAGCTCATTACCACACAAGATATACTGATAACTTAGATGATATTAAGGACCAAGACAGCAAGTGGTTCCCAACATACATCAGAACATCTGTAGACAGCCAAGACATTGCTGAAGAATTAACTGAGTAATTTCATTAATATGAGGAGAAAATTATTATTCCTATGTTTACTCCTTGTATCAATAACATTTTTTTCATGTGATAACGCTATAGAAGAAAGAGGTATGACCGGGGAGAAACCTTTGGTTTATACTTCTTTTTTTCCTATATACAAGCTTACGAAGATGGTCGCTCAGGACGATGTAGTCGTGAAGAGCTTTATGCCAACGTCTGCTACGGTTCACAGCTGGGAGCCATCTGCAAAGGACATCAAAAGGCTTAGCAAGGCTGATCTTTTGATTGTTAACGGAGCTAACATGGAGAGATGGGTTGACAAGATTAAGGAGAATCTCCCTAATTTAAAGATTTTGACTTTATCTGACAATGTTGACCTGATCGCATACACTGGTGCAGCAGCCATCGGTGATTTTCAGCTCATGACGAGATTTGATTACAAGGAAAAAAGGAACAACATGATTTTTGGCCACACTCACGAGGATTATTTGCGTATAGCCTTTAAAAGGGATGACGGAAGTATGAGTGAGGACGAACTTATCAAGGAAGGCCGTAAGATTATGAATGTTGAAGGCGACATCGTTCACCAAGAGACGCAGCTTAATGTTGAGGACGGCAAGGTCTATAGGATAAAGATGCGTCACGAATCGGGTGAGCTTAATTATGTTTTGCCTGAGACTGGCAAATGGATTGTTTATACTGACAGGCTTCCTGAGGATATTCTTTCATTTGAATTTGTCGATATGAAGGATAATCCGATGAAGGGTGAGGAGATTTTAAGGGGCAGTTCACAAAAAGTTGACAAGATCACTTATGATCCGCACTCTTGGCTATCTATCAATAATGCAAAGACTTATCTCAACACTATTGCTAGAGAGATAAGTAATTTAGTGCCTAAGAAGGCGGCAATGATTGATATGAGAAGGTTTAAGGCGGTTGACACGCTAACTCTTTTGCAAACTGAGTTTCGTGACAAATTTCAAGAGCTTGATAAGAGGGAGTTTATCGTAATGCACTACGCTTTTGCTTATCTTGCGAGAGATTTTAAACTAAAGCAGTACCCACTTCAAGGCCTGACATCGATGAGTGAGCCAAGCATTAGAAGCATGGTTAGGGCCATTGACTATGCAAAGAAAGGTCATATCAAGACGATATTTTATGAATATGGCGCGCCGACAGCCATTGCCAAGGTTATATCTGAGGAGATAGCTGGTGCGCACATAAGTCCACTAGCTAGTATGGAGTTTATAATCCCGGGCCAAACGATTGATGAGATGGACTACATCGACTTGATGAAGATGAATCTAACGAATCTATATGAGGAGATGAAATTACAAAATGAAAGCAATTAGCATAAAAAATTTAGACTTTTCATACCTTGATCACAAAGTTCTCTCGGATATAAATTTAGAGCTTGAGATGGGTGATTTCATCGCCATAGTTGGAGCGAACGGTAGCGGTAAATCAACCTTCATCAAGAATTTGCTAGGAGAGCTTAAACCACAAAGGGGATCGGTAGAAATTTTAGAAAAACCTATAGCCTCATACAAAAGCTATAAGGATATAGGATATGTACCACAAATGAGTGTTGTTAGCAAGGTTAGCTTCCCCATCACCGTTAGGGAGATGGTGGTTTTGAACCTTTACGAGGAATTTGGATTTTTTAAGTTCCCACGCAAAAAACACTATAAAAAAGTAGATGAGATTTTAGAGTATTTAGGTCTAATCGAATACAAGAACAAGCCCGTAAACGAGCTATCAGGCGGCTTACAGCAAAGAACCATGATAGCAAGGGCCATGCTAAACAATCCAAAACTATTAATACTAGATGAGCCAACAGCCGGAGTCGACGAAGAAAGTAGAATTTCCTTCTTAAAAACAATACAAACTTTGAACGACGATAAAGGCACAAGCATAGTTTTAGTAACGCATGACCTAGACGAGCTAATGAAGTACGCTAAATTAGACGCAACATACGAGATAAAAGACGCAGGTCTATATCAATTAGAGATGAAAAAGGAGGAAAAATCATGCTAGAGTACGCATTTATGAGAAAGGCGCTAGTAGTTGCCTTCTTTTTATCAATCATGGTGCCAGCCATCGGCGTGGTTATGGTAAATAGAAAAACTTCGATGATAGGAGACGCTCTATCACACTCAGCGCTAGCAGGCGTTGGTATGGGACTAATACTTGGTTTCGACCCGCTTATAGGTATGCTGGCGATATGTGTGGTAGCAGCCTTCTTAATCGAGATCATTCGCCATAAATTCCCTCAATACGGCGACATGGCAACAGCCATCATCATGAGTATAGGCCTTGGAGTAGCCTCGATACTATCGGACTTCGCTCCGGGAGGAACATCATTTGATTCATACCTATTTGGTAGTATCGCCTCAGTATCGATGCAAGACGTGATTAATTCACTTGTAGTCTTTGTTTTTGTAGTATTTGCAAGCATCAAAGAGTACGCAGGACTACTTGCCATCGCCATAGATCCAAACACAGCGAGACTCTCAGGAGTTAAGGTAAGACGCGTAAACGCAGCATTTACACTACTAAGCGCGATCACCATCGCCATGGCGGTAAAATTAGTTGGAGCACTTATGCTTACATCGCTAGTAGTGCTTCCAGTTGCTACAACACTGATACTTGCTCGCTCATACAAGAAGACGCTGATCATCACCATAGTTTTAGGACTTGTTTATATGCTAAGTGGCATCACAGCAAGCTTCTACTACGATGTGAAACCGGGTGGAGCGATCATACTCGCAGCAGTCTTTGGAATGCTTATATTTTTTGTGGCATCAAAATTACAAAAAAAGCAAAGTAAATAGAGATAGAAGTGACTTAGTTATACTAGGTCACTTTTTCTTTACTTTTAGTGGGCTTGTGAAGAAAAATTAAATAGTAAATAAATCCTATTTAGAATTATTGCCATAATGGCACTTTTCTGAAATAGAAAATCGGACATTGAAGATAAAAATCGGACATTGAAGATAAAAAAATGGACATTGAGGCAAAATTATCGGACATTCAAAACCATAATCACAGTGACTTAGTTTATACTAGGTCACTTTTTCTTTACATTTGAGTGCTTTCGTGGTATTATTTAATGAAGACAGTTGATATTGGAGTGAAAGGAGATAGTATATGAAATATATGCATTTTAATTCGTCATGCTCTTATGCGGGATTAGCAAATCTTTTGTATTCAGACGGAATTGACACAGAAGACTTTGTAATTGCACTTGCGATTGACTTAGCATACCTCTTAGTAAAAGATGGCGCATCTTACTTAGCGGGTACTATGCTTCAGTCAAAAGAGATTTTTGATATTTATCTAAATCCTCTTGGATACGAACTTATTGAAAAGAACTATGATAAAGATGAAGTTTTGAAGATATTAGAGGCAGGAGATAAAAACTATATGCTCGGCGTTAATATTGCCCAAGGCAATAAACATGCGATAATTTTTAAAGATCATAAGGATAATAGATTTAGATTTATAAATAATAAATATGAGGAAAGCGATGAGCCAGACGAATTTGTCTGGACGGCAGAGGAGCTTAAGGAAAGGCTTGATGACCAGACTCATCTTGCGCATCTTGAAAAGTGTGATGCTAAGGAAATGGATTTAGAAGAGATTTTATTAGCATCAATAAAAAATCTTGGCGAGCTTAAAAAGGATATAATCAATTTTTCAAAACGTGTGATCACAAAACAAGAGCTAAGAGAGTCAATGAATACACTGTTTAGAGCGGCTCTACTTGATTTAGAGACTATGTTTATACTTATTGAAGAGGATAAACTTATGAAGAGAACAAAAAAGCTTCAAAAAGAATATATAAATGTGGTTAAGAAAGGTAAAGAAAGCCTTGTACTTGAAAAAGAGATGAACATAAGTGGCTTAGTAGATGTGTTAAATGAGTGGGAGAGACTTATGAAGAATAATTTGAAGGAGTATAGAGAAAGGATATAATACCAGATTAATGTCTTTACATAAAGGCGTATTCGTGATATTATTTAAGTATATATACGAATAATATATAGTGTATTTTGTGGAGGTAGTTCAGATGAAAAAAGAAAATAATGAATTGAATATACGTTCGAGTGCTTCTGAGTATCTAACATATATAGCTTCTATGGGAGAAGAGGCTAGTAGCGTTGAGGTGCGTTATGAGGATGAGAACATTTGGATTACCCAAAAAATGTTAGCAACATTATATGATGTTGATGTGCGTAAGGTTAATTATCATATAAATAAGATTTTTAAAGACGAGGAGCTAGATAAAAATTCAGTTATCCGAAATTTTAGGATAACTGCAAACGATGGTAAGAACTACATTACAAAGCATTACAACTTAGAGATGGCTATTGCCGTAGGATTCAAAGTTAACTCTGAGCGTGCCGTTCAATTTAGGAAATGGGTCAATAAGATAGCAAAAGATTATACTATAAAGGGTTGGGTCATGGATGATGAAAGGCTAAAACGCGGAAGCTACCTGACAGATAAATACTTTGAAGAACAGTTAGAACGCATTCGCGAGATAAGGGCTAGCGAAAGAAAATTTTATCAAAAGATTACTGATATATATGCAACAGCGATTGATTATGATAAAAATGCACTTAGAACTAAGAGGTTCTATGCTACAGTACAAAACAAGATGCATTATGCTATACATGGTCACACAGCTGCTGAACTTATTTATGAAAGAGCTAATCATGAAAAGGATCACATGGGGCTTACTACATGGGCAGATGCACCTGATGGCAAGATAAAGAAAAGTGATGTGAGTGTTGCTAAAAATTACCTTAGCGAGAATGAAATTAAAGAACTTAATCGTATGGTGAGTGCCTATTTGGATTTTGCAGAAAACATGACTATAAGAAAGATACCTCTTACTATGCAAGATTGGGAAGAAAGGCTTAGGAGCTTTATAGCTATGTTTGAGTATGGAGAATTAAAGGACAAGGGAAAAGTAAGTAATGCAATTGCAAAATTACATGCGGAGACAGAGTTTGAAAAGTATAGAGTGATTCAAGACAGAGCATTCGTTTCAGACTTTGATAAGTATTTACTTGAATTAGAGGAAAAAGTAAAGAAAGAATAATATATAGAGGTAAATTCTATTTAGAAAAACTTCCATAATGGCACTTTTCTGAAATAAAAATCGGACATTGGTGATGAAAAATCGGACATTGACAATGAAAATCGGACATTGAAAAACATAATAACAGGTGACTTAGTATATGCTAGGTCACTTTTTCTTTACATTTGAGTGCTTTCGTGGTATAATTTATATATTACAAGAAGAATCTAAAATCAAGGAGTAAACTTACAAATGAATATAATTTACAAAGACATTTTAATTAGAAACGCAGAAGAGTCTGATGCTGCTCAGCTTGCATCTTGGTGGAACGACGGCTCTGTCATGGCTCATGCGGGCTTTCCAAACGGAGTGAATACTAATGAAGAGAGAATTAAAGGGCAGATCAAAAATTACACTGATGCTCACAGAGTTTTGATGATTGAGTACAAAGGCAAGGCCATTGGCGAGATGAATTATGAGTTTTCTGATGATGATAGATGCGAGATAGGTATAAAGATATGTGATGCCTCTTATCAAGAGAAAGGTCTTGGACGAGTGATACTTACTTTGTTTATAGAAGAGCTTTTCAAAATGGGTGCGAAGACCATATTTCTAACGACAAATTTAAATAATAAAAGAGCTCAGCACGTTTACGAAAAGCTTGGCTTTAAGAAAATTCGTATTGAATATGACTCGTGGACAAATCAGCTTGGAGAGAAGCAATCGATAGTTTATTATGAACTGAAAGAGAATGAACTGATTAGTTTTAAATAAAAAATAAAAATCGGACATTCAAAACTATAATCACATGTGACTTAGTTTATACTAGGTCACTTTTTTTACAAAAAACTATTGACAAAGATCTATGACTATGGTACTATAAATGTAACATATTTAGTACTATAAATGTAACCACAATTATAAGGGGTGATAGTTTGGACGTTATAATCGAAAACAGAATCGCTGAATTTAGAAAGGAGCAAGGCCTTTCGCAGCACAGGCTTGCCAAGGCGGTTGACTTAAAGAGAAGATCCATCATGGCGTATGAGGCGGGAACTATCAGTCCAAGTCTTGAGACTGCCTACAAGATTTGCAAGGTCTTAGGCAAGGATATCAAGGAAGTATTTATTTTTAAATAGGAGGTATAGACGTGGGTCTTTTAATGAATACTGCGAGTGAAATCGCTGATAAGGTCAAGGAAGATTTTAATGATGATAAAAATTATTTATTCGCACTAAAGCGTAATGACTTCAAAAGGGGTTTATTGAAATTATTTTTGAGTAAATTGTATTACACTATGGACAGTGCTAGGTCTTTTGTGTTGTATTTTAATGAGAAGGGCATATATGAGAAGGAAATTTCAAATACTGTGAAGGGAAATTTTGTTTTGATGCCTTGGGACGAGATTGAAAATTTTACTGTGGATTACAAAAGCAGCAAGGCGAACATCACTTTATTTCATTTAGGAACTGAAGTGCTTTATGAAGTGCCATTTACTGGATCCATGGCGAAGGGCAACAGGGAAAGGCTTGATGATCTTCAAAAGAAGGCTTATAATAAACTTGTTTAGGAGGTTTATATGAAGAAAATATTATTAATTTTACTCGCTTTATCCATGTTTATGGTATCGTGTGGAGGAAATGACAAGGAGGAGCTTACAAAGGAGCCTATAGGCGAAGAAAAAAAAGAAGAAGAGACAGGAAAAGAAAGAGTAGATGTATTTGACTGTATTGACTACGCTGTAAGCGTTGACGGCGAGGACTACGGCTACGTAGAGAATATTAACGCAAGACTATTTAGCGCATCTGGCATTAACAAGGTCATGGTTCGCGCTTGGAAGAGTGGTGAATTTGCTGATGACAAGGCTTTAGACGAAGTTACTGACTACTCAAAACTACTTAATGACGACGAAATCATCTACGGTGTCTACCCTGGAAGCATGGAGTTTGCTTTGACTTACAACGAAAAATACAATATCAGCTACGCTTTTGATGGTGACGACGAAGGGCTTAGCAGTTTTTCTTACAAGAAGCACGCGCCTGAAGAAGTGAAGGTCTTTGGCGAGACTCTTTACTTTGACATAGACTACTTAAGCAGCATCTTTGCGTTTAAATACAAGCTTGATAAGGAAAACAAAGTCCTTGTCATCGATTCACAAGGCGACTATACTGCTAGCATGACTGAGCTTGACTGCAAAGGCTACGACAGTGTAGATGCTTTACTAAAGGCAAATTTTGACGAATAATAAATTATAAACTTAAAAATAAATATTTACGCGTAAAAAGGCTCTCACTAATTTGTGAGAGCTTTGTCTTTCTTAAAATTTTTACTTAGTCCAGCCAACGACTCTGTCAACTCATCACAAACATAAGTCCAACGCCCGGTTTACTCATGTCGCCAAGTATATCTTCTATGGCAAAGGCGATGATGCCTAGAGCGAACTCATTTACAAAGGAAATGATGGGCGCTGCTTCAGGCGTTACAAGATTTAAAAATGATGGGCCAAGTAGTAGACCCATGACTATGTAGCCTGTAACGTTTGGCAAATTCAGCCTTCTCGCGATTTTTGCACCTATCACTCCAAATAAAATAACTATACTAATTTTTAAAAATATATTCAAATTACCCCTCCTACCTCCCTTATCTACTATTAGTATAACAGAATATGCATTATTTATCAACAGTAAATGTCTCATCAAGACAATGAGTGCCGTATAGAAAGCAATAAAAAAGCTCTCATCAATTAAGTGAGAGCTAAGTATATAATTTAATCTAATTCGCCAGCTTTTTTTCTATTTAAATAGTTTTTATAAGCTTTCTTAACTTGTGGTGCAAGTAAGAATAGGGCGATAAGGTTCGGGATAACCATGAAACCGTTGAATGTATCGGCAAGATCCCAGATTGCTGAACCGAATACTGAGCCAACTACTATGCATATAAGAACTAAAACTCTATATACGTTGATGGCTGTTTTGCCTTTGAATAAGTAGCGGATGTTCATTTCGCCAAACATGTACCAACCAACTATAGTTGTGAAAGCGAAGAACATTAGTGAAATTGCTAGGAATATTGATCCTGGCTCGCCAAAGGCTGCGCTAAATGCATATTGTGTGATAGCAACTGATTTTGCTCCTGACATGTGAGCGTCTGTAGCTAAAACGATAAGAGCTGTTATTGAGCAGATAATGATAGTATCAACAACAACGCCTGCCATCGCTACAAAGCCTTGCATGCAAGGGTCTTTAACTTTTGCAGTTGCGTGAGCATGTGGTGTTGAACCCATACCAGCTTCGTTTGAGAAAAGTCCTCTAGCAACACCGTTTTTGATAGCTTCTTTCATAACTGTACCAGCCATACCACCGACAACTGCTTGAGTTGAGAAGGCTTCTCTGAATACGCCTGAAAAAACTAGTCCTAAGTGGTGTCTGTATACATAAAGTATAAAACATGCACCGATGATGTAGATAACAGCCATGAAAGGAACTACAAGCTCCGCCATAGTCGTGATTCTCTTAAGACCACCCATAATAACAAAACCAACAAGTACTGCAAGAGCAATACCGATGTATAGTGAGTTAACGTTTATTGCATTTGACATTGCAAGAGAGATTGAGTTTGATTGAACCATGTTGCCAACAAAGCCAAGAGCTAAAATTATAGTGATTGAGAATATTGCTGCTAATACTTTTGAATTAAGTCCTTTGGAAATGTAGTATGAAGGACCGCCTACAGGCTCGCCATCTCTTTCTTCTCTGTACAATTGCGCAAGAACTGCTTCGGCAAATATAGTTGACATACCAAGTATACCTGAAACCCACATCCAAAAAATTGCGCCCGGTCCACCAGATGCAACAGCTGTCGCTACGCCACCTATGTTACCAGTACCAACTTGAGCAGCTATCGCTGTAGCAAGTGCTTGGAATGAGTTTACTTCTACCTCGCCGTCTTTGGATTTTTCTTTTTTCTTAAACATTCCGCCAAAAGCGTACTTAAATGCTAAACCTATCTTAGTAATCTGTGGAAAACCTAGATAAACAGTATAAAAAATACCTAGAGCTAAAAGTGCATACATCAAAAATTTTGACCACAATACACTGTTAATCGCTTTGATTATAGGCTCTAACTCGAATGCTAAATATGTATTAAGCATTTTATACCTCCTTTATAATTCATCTTCTCTATTGTAACATAAACCTGCTAAAGTGTAAATAAAATACATCGTTTCTGTGATGATAATATTTTATAAGTATTATAAGAAAATTTTATAGTTTCATTAAATTTATTGTAATTTTATCAATATAAACATGAAAAAGCACACAAATTGATGTGTGCTTAAAAAATCTTCCGTTATAATATATATTATTATTTATCTTTAATTTTTAATAAATCTTCACCAAGCTTATAAATATTACCTGCGCCGACAGTTAAGATGATGTCGTTTTCCCTCAAATTATCAAGAAGATAGTTTTCTATGTCTTCAAATTTTGAGATATACATAGCATCGTAGCCGTGCTCCTTCATCGAATTGATCAAATCTTTCGAGTGAACGAGCTTAGTATCTTTTTCTCTGGCAGCGTAAATGTCTGTGATGATGGTAACATCGCTTCTTTTAAATGCTTCAGCAAAGCCTTGTAAAAGTTTTTGTGTTCTAGTGAAGGTATGTGGCTGGAATATGGTGATGATTCTGCCTTTCGCCATCTTTTTAACGGCTTCAAGAGTCGCCATGATCTCAGTTGGGTGATGAGCGTAGTCATCTATGATACGAACGCTTCCGATGTAGCCCTTAGTCTCGATCCTTCTGTGAACACCAGCGTAAAGAAGTATATATTTTTTAATATCTTCAAGTGATGCGCCATAAGTATTCGCCATAGCGATGGCAGCAAGCGCGTTATAAACGTTATGCTTACCTAAAACACTTAATTTAATCTCAGTTTTTGTATTGTTATGAATAAGATCAAAATTAGCGCAGCCGTTCTCATCATAAGTGATGTTTTCAGCCTTGTAGTCAGCATCAGAGTCAACACCGAAGCTGATAGTCTTAGCTGTAACATCTTTTATCGCTTCAAGAACATGTTCGTCATCCTTATTATATACTACATAGCCAGTTGATGGAACGTCGTCGGCATATTTTTTAAAAGTAGCGATTATGTCATCAATATTTTTATAAAAGTCCAAGTGGTCCTCGTCAATATTTAAAATCATGGCCATGGTAGGATTGTATTTTAGTATGTTTGCCTTGTATTCACATGCCTCGCTGATGATGATATTACCTTTACCAATCCTTATATTGCCACCAATCTCATCAAGTTCACCACCTAAAAGTATGGTTGGATCCATCTGAGTATGTGTTGTGATCGAAGCAATCATCGATGTTGTAGTAGTTTTACCGTGAGTGCCTGAAACGCAAACTGAGTTAGGGAAGAGCTTCATCACTTCACCTAAAAAGCTTGCTCTATCATAAATTTCTAAACCAAGTTCCTTAGCTCTTAAAAGCTCTGGATTGTCTGGACGTATCGCGTCTGTGTAAACAACTACCTTTGATGACTCAACATTTTTTGCCTCGTGCTTATTGTATACAACGGCGCCCATTTTTTTAAGTCTTTCTATGATTTGTGACTCGCCAGTATCAGTTCCTTTAACTTTACATCCCTCAGAAATAAGTAATTCGGCAAGACCACTCATACCGATACCACCTATGCCTATGAAAAATATATTGTCAATATTGTGTTTTTTCAAAAAAAAGCCCATATTTCCTCCTAAATATGAAAAAAGTACTTGAAATTATTTCAACTCTTTAGTATAATATATATAAGCTAATTTATAATTTTGCTTATATACTTATCATAATATATATTATGAGAAAAATCAAGCAATTTTTAGCTAAACTAGGAGGATGGGAAAATGACAATTACAGACGTAAGAGTAAGACTTGTTGAAAAGGACGGTTTAAACTTAAAGGCAACAGCTTCTGTTACTTTTGATAACGCTTTTGTTGTTCATGACATCAAAGTTATTGAAGGAAGAGAAGGTTTATTCATCGCAATGCCTTCAAGAAAAGTACCTAACGGTACTTACAGAGACATAGCTCACCCAATCAACACTGAAACAAGAGCTGACATCGAAGAAAAAGTTTACAAAGCTTACGAAGCAGCTGTTGAAGACGCAAAAAATGAAGCTGATGAAGAAATACTAGTGATGGAAGAAAAATAGTTATTTTGTAATTAGTGTGAAATAGGAGCCTTAGCCAGGCTCTTTTTTCTTTGCAAATATATTTTTTAAGAATATATAAATATTTTAAAATAATATCTCCATTCGCAAGGCGAAACATCTTGACAAGTTTCTCTCTTAGTGATAAAATGAAAAAATTGAAAGGATGAGTTAAATGAAAAATTTACGAGCTATGTTTAATGACAAAAGATTTTTAAAATTAGTATATAGCCTTGCAGTACCAGTTGCACTTCAAAATTTGCTCGCAAGTGTACTTAATACATTAGATACAACGATGATATCATCACTTGGCGACTATGCGATATCAGCTGTTGGACTTGCAAACCAAATTTTCTTCTTCATGACACTAATTTGCTTTGGTATAGCGACAGGAACCTCAGCGATGATAGCTCAGTTCTACGGTAAAGAAGACTACCAAGGCGTTAGAAGATCACATGGTATGGCGCTAATACTAGCAGTTATAGTTTCAAGCGTATTCACAGTACTTGCGCTACTGATACCAGAACAACTTATGAAAATCTTTACACAAGACCCAAACGTTATACCTTATGGAGTTACTTATCTTAGAGTAGTTTCATTCTCATACATACTAACAGCAGTAAACTTCATTTGCTCAGTATCGATGAGAAGCATTGGCAATGCAAAGACGCCTCTAGTTGCCTCAACCATCGCTTTTTTCGGAAACGCCTTCTTTAACTATGTATTTATATTTGGTAAACTTGGTTTTCCGGCCATGGGCGTAGCGGGTGGCGCTTTAGGTACAATATTTGCACGTATATTAGAATTTGCAGTTTTATATATAGCACTTAAAAAACATAGAGGACCACTAACAGGCAAAATAAAAGACTTCGTGACATTCGACAGCCATTTTAAAAAAATGTATATAATGACAGCCGGACCAGTTATTATAAACGAAACATTCTGGTCACTAGGCCAAATCGTCTACCAAATTGCATACGCAAAGCTTGGTACAAGAAGCGTTACAGCCCTGCAGATAGGTATGACAGTACAAAATATATTCTTCGTTCTAGCTAGAGGCTTAGCAGGCGCATGCACAGTTATAGTCGGTAACTACATTGGCGCAGGAGATGAAGAAAAAGCATACAAATACGGCACATGGCTTTTGCAGTTATCAGCACTAACAGGCGTTATACTTGGCGCCTTGATGATAATATTTAGAGATGCTTTCTTTGTGATGTTTCCAAATATCACAGCCGAGTCAAAAGCAATCGCATCAAATTTATTTATAGCTATGGGACTAATACTTTTTGTTAAAACACATAACTCGACCCTTGTAGTCGGCATATTTAGAGGCGGTGGAGACACAAGATACTCAATGCTTTTAGAAATGAGCTGCGTTTGGCTAATAGGCGTGCCAATGTCATTTTTAGGTTCAGTAGTATTTAAATTACCGCTACATTTTGTGTATTTGATGGCATGCTGCGAAGAAGTAGCCAAGGCTTGCATAGGACTACCAAGAGTAATATCAAAGAAGTGGATAAAAAATCTAACAGATTAATTGGAAAATATTATAGAGCAGTTTAGGCTGCTCTTTTTTATGCCAAACACTTGAATGAAAATGCGCTATTTACTTGAATGAAAATGCGCCATTTACTTGAATGAAAATGCGCCATTTACTTGAATGAAAATGCGCCATTTACTTGAATGAATCTTGACAAATGTGTATATATATGGTATTATAAGCATAAGAGGTGAGAGGCTCATGAAGAATTATTTACCAAGAATTACTGATAAATTACTTGATGAAAGACTTAAAGCAAAGGGAGCTATACTTATAGAAGGACCAAAATGGTGCGGAAAAACTACAAGTGCAAAAGAGTTCGCCAAGAGCTTTATTGCTATGGATGAGCCAGATAAGACTAAACAATATAAACAGATGGCTGAACTTAATCCAAGCGCTTTGCTTGAAGGAGAAACGCCTAGACTTGTTGATGAGTGGCAGCTTGCGCCAAACTTGTGGAACGCTGTTAGATATGAAGTCGATAAAAGGGACGACTTCGGTCAGTTTATATTGACAGGATCTGCTGTACCAGCTGAATTTGACGCGTCTATGCACAGTGGTACTGGCAGAATATCAAGACTTTATATGAGAACTATGAGTTTATATGAGTCTAAGGATTCGGATGGAGCCATTTCTTTGAGTGATCTTTTCGATGATAAAGAAATTTCGTGTGCAAATCATAAAACTTTGGATGATATTGCATTTTTGATATGCAGAGGCGGTTGGCCTATATCGATTAAATTAGAAGGTAAAGCTTCTCTATTTCAAGCGATAGATTATTTTGATTCTGTTGTGAAAAATGATATAAGCAGGGTTGATTCTGTAAAGAGAGATGTAGAAAAGGCAAAAAGCTTATTAAGGTCTTATGCAAGGCATATAGGTTCACAGGCTCCTTTAGAAACTATAAGGAAGGATATGTTAGCTAATCAGGCTGATACTTTTGACCAAGTGACGCTTTATTCTTACATCGATGCACTAAAAAAGATATTTGTAATCGAAGATGCTCCTGCATGGAACCCGAATATTCGTTCAAAGACAGCCATTCGTTCAACTGATACGAGATATTTTATAGATCCATCAATTGCTACAGCTGCTTTGGGTATTGGCCCAAAAGATTTAATTCAAGATTTAAACACTATGGGATTTTTATTTGAAAACTTAGCTGTTCGTGATTTAAGAATATATTCAGAGCTTTTAGATGGAAGCGTTTATCACTATAGAGATAAGAGCGGACTTGAGTGTGATGCTGTAATTCACCTAAGAAATGGTTCTTATGGTCTTGTAGAGATAAAATTAGGTGGAGATAAACTTATTGAGGAGGGAGCTCAGACACTTAAGACTCTTTCTGATTTAATCGATACCAATAGCATGAAGAAGCCTTCATTTATGATGGTTTTGTGTGCACAAGCACCTTTTGCCTATAAAAGAAATGACGGTGTATACGTCGTACCAATAACATCATTAAGGCCATAGATTGTTTGCCATTTACACGGATAAAAACGCGCCATTTACACGGATAAAACGCGCCAAACACATGAATTGCTTTTTATCTTGGCTTGATATGAATGTTTATAAGAAAAATAAAATGCTAGCTAATTTAATTTAGCTAGCATTGTTTTTATTTGCAGATATATATTTTTCTTGACAAAATAAAAACAAAATGATAATATTGTACATAGATAATAAGTACAATATTGGAAGGTGGAAAATTTTGAACATTATCATAAGTAATAATCGAGATAAACCTATATATGAGCAAATTGTTTCTCAAATAAAAAATATGATTATGAGCGAAGAGCTAGTTGCAGGAGATAATCTTCCATCAATGAGATCATTAGCTAAATCAATTCATGTAAGTGTTATTACAGTTCAAAGAGCATATGAAGAATTGCAAAGAGATGGATTTATAGAAACTGAAATAGGCAGAGGCACTTATGTATTAGCACGAAACAAAGAATTCTATAAAGAGCAACAACAGAAACAGATAGAAGAATATATGCAATTGGCTATTGAAGTTGCAAAAGAAAACGCTATGCCTCTTGAGAAACTAATTGACATATTAAAAATTTTATATTTGGAGGAATAAGTTGATGAATAGTATTTTAACGCTAAAAAATGTGAATAAGAAATATGAAAAGTCAAATTTTGCTATCAAAGATATTTCTTTTTCAGTACCTGAGGGAAGCATAGTAGGATTTATTGGTGAGAACGGAGCCGGAAAATCAACCACTATGAATTGTATTCTAAATGTGATTAGAAGAGATAGTGGAAATATTGAGATATTTGGAAGAGAAATGACCGATGACGATATAGACATCAGAGAAGATATTGGAGTTGTATATGATAGCAATAATTTTCCGGAACATTTGACGGCAAAGCAATTGGCTGATATTTTAGGGAGAATTTATAGTAAATGGGATAATTCCAGATTTGAACAATATCTTAAGCGTTTTGGATTGTCTGAATCTCAAAAAATAAAAACTTACTCTCGTGGAATGAGTATGAAGCTTGCGATTGCTGTAGCACTTTCTCATGATTCAAAATTGCTTATATTGGATGAGGCTACAAGCGGTCTAGATCCTATTATGAGAGATGAAATTCTTGATGTGCTTCTTGAATTTGTAAAAGAAGAGAACCACTCCATTTTGCTATCGTCACATATTACAAGTGATTTAGAAAAAATAGCTGATTATATTGTTTTTATTCATAATGGTGAAATTATTTTAAATAAGACAAAAGATGAATTGATATATGAATATGGAGTTATCCGTTGTTCGGAAAGTGATTATCAAAATATCTTACAAGAAGATATATTATCAAGTATGAAAAAAGATTATCAAATCGATGTGTTAATAAAAAATAGGAAATTAATGGAGAAAAAATATAAAAATTTAATAATAGACAGCGTATCATTAGACGAAATAATGCTTCTGTTAGTGAAAGGGGAACGAAATGAAAGGATTGATTAGAAATCATTATTATAAAATAGTATCTAATTTAAAGATATTACTTATATTTATATTTTTAACTGGAATTTCAATACTAATTTTTGGTGGTAGGAAGGAAATGCCTTTATTTATTTTTCTATGTCTTACTGTTATAGTACTTCCTTTTATCAGTTCCATTGGCTTAAGGAAAAACAATAGTGGCAAGTGGAATCAGTACATTTTATCATTACCAGTAAAGAGATGTGAAATAGTAAAAAGTGTATTTCTAACACAAGGAATTACAATTTTAATTGGAAGTATACTATCTGTAATATTATTTTTTACATCATTTATAATTTATGGATTTGCATTTTATAGATATGTGGATGTAGTCTTGTTATTTTCATCTGCAATAGGAATTAGTTTGATAATGAATGCGATTTTTTTACCTATTTCTTACTTAGACTCAAATGATAGAACTGAAGCTATGAGTATTATTAGTTTAATAATCTCAGTATCTATTATGCTAGGTTTAATTGCTTTAACAAATATTTTGCTTGAAAAACCGACAGAAATGCAACTGCTGATATTTGGGATAGGAAACTTAATATTATCTATTACTGCATTTTTTATAGCGTGTTCTTTGACTATTAGTATTTATTCAAAGCAGGATTGTTAGGACAACCGATTAAAAATTAAATAGATATCTTTGAAAGAGGACTTTTTATTCCAAAATGTAGAGGTCCTCCTTTTTTATTTTGAATGATTTGTCGCGAATATTGTATCATATTCGCGACAAAATATCAAATATTTTTATATACACACCAATGTATACATAAGTCCATAATCTTTTTTGTCGCGTCTATACGAGTGGAAGCGGTGGTCTGTGACTGTGTCTACGCTTGAAATATATATATTTTCTTCTTTAACACCGAGGCTCATTGCATCACATTTCACTACTTGACCTAAATCTATCAAATAATGCGTTTCATCTTTTTTAAAAATAATATCTTCATAAGAAAAATTTTTTTCGAAAACATCTTTTACATCGTCCATCACTTCGAATGAATTTTTTTGTATATGTGGTCCGACATAAATTTTTAAATCTTCCGTTCTTGAACCAAGTCCCATCATTTTTTGAATTGCTTCTTTTACTATGGAGTTCGCTGTTCCTTTCCAGCCGGAGTGAACGGCTGCGATGCGTTTATTTACACAATCGTAGACTATTACTGGCAGACAATCTGCGCTCTTAATCACTAGTACGTCGCCTTTTTCGCCTATAAGTCCATCGGTATCGTCATAAAAATTTATGCCATGATCATGAGCTATGGCGATGTTATTGGAGTGCACTTGGCGTGTCACATTTATGCTTTTATAATCAAGGCCCATGTGATGCAAAATTTTCGGAAGCTCGCAAACAAAGTATTTTTCATAACCTTTTATGTTTATGGGCTTAAGGCTCATCAAGTTTTTAATGCCAAAATCGCTTAAATAATTGCTTATTAAATATTTTTCGTGTACTATTTCATAATCTTTCATAATTTTCCTCTTATATAATATGTAAAAGAAGCACCAATTAAGGTGCTTCATGTATTTTATTCAAAAAATGCTTTGTATGCTTTGTATGACATGTATGTGTCAAACTTTGATGTGATTTCGTTTGGTGCGTGCATGTTTAAAACTGCTGTACCGCAGTCAACTACTTCTGCGCCGTACTTGCTTAAAAGGTAAGCTATAGTTCCGCCGCCGCCTGCATCAACTCTACCAAGTTCGCCTGTTTGCCAAGCAACGCCTGCTTTGTCAAATATATCTCTTACATCTCTTAAGAATTCTGCGTTTGCATCGTTACATCCGCCTTTTCCGCCTGAGCCTGTGTATTTAGCGATTGCTATACCGCCGCCTAAAACTGCTGAGTTATTCTTTTCATAAACTGAATCAAAGTTTGGATCGTAGCCTGCTGTTACGTCAGCTGAAAGTACCCAAGAGTTCTTTAAGCATCTTCTAACTGTAAGAGCTGAGTAATCACCTTCAAGTGCAGCTAGTTCGTGTAAAGCGTTTTCAAGAACATAGCTTGCCATACCAGTGTTACCTTGTGAGCCAACTTCTTCCTTATCCATAAACATAGCAAGAGCTGTGTATTTATTGTCTTTCATGTCAAGTATGCCCTTAAGTCCTGCGAATGCGCAAACTCTGTCGTCTTGACCGTAGCTGAATATCATGGATCTATCTATACCTAGGTCACGTGCCTTTCCTGCTGGAACTACTTCGATTTCGGCAACTTTAAAGTCTTCTTCTTCGATGCCGTATTTTTCTTTTATAATTCTCATAACATTAGCTTTAACACGATTAGACTTATCATCGTCTTCACTTTCTAGTGGTATAGTGCCTATAAGTACGTTTAATTGTTCACCAAGTATGCCTTCAGCAAGTTTCTTTTGCATTTGTTCACGTGATAGGTGAATAAGTAGGTCAGTTATAGTGAATACTGGATCGTCATCGTCTTCACCGATTGAAATTTCAACCTTCTTTAAATCTTTTGTATAAACAACGCCGTGAAGTGCTAGAGGGATAGTAGTCCATTGGTACTTCTTAACTCCGCCGTAGTAGTGAGTCTTTAAAAAGGCAAGTTCACTTGCTTCGTATAATGGATTTTGTTTAAGGTCAAGTCTTGGGCTGTCGATGTGAGCGCCAACAACTCTCATACCATCTTCCAATTTCTTTTCGCCTATAACGAATAATAAAACTGATTTCTCTTTGTTGTTAAAATAAAGTTTATCGCCCTTTTTAATTTTAGTGCCTTTTTCAATAAGCTTTTCTGCATCTTTAAAGCCGTTAGCTTCAGCCATGCGAATGATTTCTTTAACAGCTAGTCTTTCAGTTTTTGCTTTACTTAAAAAGTCTTTGTACTCTTCGTTGTAGCTTGTGATGTTTTCAAGCACATCGTTTGAAAGATTTAGCCATGAAATTTTTTCTGCCATTGTAATTCCTCCTTTTTTTATATTATAGCATATATGGGCAAAAAATTCATCAATTTTGGGTATAAATATAAAAATCGTTATGGAGGTTTATATGTTAATTAAAAATATTAATTTTATTGATACAATTAATGATAGTATTACTAAGGTCGATATGCTTGTTGCAAATGGCGTAGTTACTGTGATTGAAGAGCATATAGATAGTGATGATGCTTGCGTGATCGATGGCGATGGCTTATACATTTCACATGGCCTTATTGATACACACGTTCACTTCAGAGACCCAGGTCAAACTTATAAAGAAGATTTAAGTACTGGAGCAGCGGCTGCAAAGCGAGGCGGCTACACAGCTGTGCTTCTTATGGCAAACACAAAACCTGTTGTTGATAGCGCTGAGACACTTGAAGATATTTTAAATAGATCAAAAAATTTAGGTATATCCATTTATCAAAACGCTACAGTTACTAAGGGTATGCTTGGCGAAGAACTTGTTGATATGGATGCACTTCATAAGGCAGGCGCAATCGGTTTTACTGATGATGGTAAGCCTATAATGAAGGCAAAACTTTTGTATGACGCTCTAATCGAAGCCAAAAAATACGATGCACCAATCAGTTTACACGAAGAAGATCCATTCTTTATTAAAAAAGCGGGCAAAAATGAAACAGCTCCAGCCATTGCCGAAGCGGTTATGGTGGCGCGCGATGCGTATCTAGCAGTAAAAGCGGACTCAAAATTAAACTTCCAACATATATCATCAGCCGATTCACTAGAAATTATTAGAAATTATAAAAAATATACGGATAAAATATTTGCCGAGGTCACTCCTCATCACTTTACATTAACAGAGGAGGCTGTTGAGAAACACGGCACTTTAGCAAAAATGAATCCGCCTTTAAGGAAGGCTGCCGATAGAGAAGCTATCATAGAAGCTATAAAAGACGGCACCATAGACATAATTGCGACTGATCATGCGCCTCATGCAGCTGAAGAAAAGGCAAAGGATTTCTTTAGTGCTCCGAGCGGCATCATAGGCCTTGAAACAGCTCTGCCACTTGCAATAAGTGAGCTTCACCACAAGCATGGTATTGATTTAATAAAAATTATTAAGATGCTTACTATTAATCCAGCAAGGCTTTATGGACTTGAAGAGGGCAGTATAAAGGTCGGCTCGAAGGCTGATTTAGTAATTTTTGATATAAACAAAGAATTTATATATGAAAAATCTTCATCTAAGTCGCAAAATTCACCATTCTTAGGTGAAAAATTAAAAGGAAAAGTTATGTATACGATAAAAAATGGAGAGGTGGTTTACAGTGAAGACGATAGGTTTAATTGTTAATCCAAAGGCTGGCGTCGGCGGCTCCGTTGCACTAAAGGGCTCGGACGGCGAGGCTATATATGAAGAAGCCATAAAGCGTGGCGCGAGTGAAAAAGCGCATCTAAGATGCGAAGAAGCTTTTAGTCACCTACTTGATATAAAGGACGAGTTCAAGGTTTTTACAGGAAATCACAGGCTTGGCGAGGACGAGATGAAAAAACTTGGACTAAATTATGAAGTCGTTTACGAGACAGATGCTGATACAACGGCTGAAGATACGAAAAATGCTTTGAAAGAGATACTTAAGAAAGACGTTGACATGATTGTATTTGCAGGGGGAGACGGAACAGCTCGTGATGTTTACGACGCAGTGGGCTTAACAAAGCCCGTGATAGGCATACCTGCTGGAACTAAGATGCATAGCTCAGTTTTTGGCGTTTCGCCAAAATCCGCTTCAGAAGTCATCAGAGCCTTTATATTAGATGAATCCTACGAAATAATCGAGTCAGAGGTCATGGATATAGATGAGGATGCATTCAGAAAAGAGATTTTAAACGTAAAACTTTATGGCGCTCTAAATGTAGTCAACAAGGGAAAGATGATGCAAGTGGGTAAGAGTCCTCAAAGTGCATCAGAAAACGCAGATCTTGAATCCATCGCTCAATTCGTTGTTGATGAAATGAAGGACGATACGCTATATATAGTCGGAAGTGGCTCAACCATTCGTCCAGTTATGAACCTTCTAGGCCTTGAAAATTCACTACTTGGCGTCGATCTTGTATATAATAAGAAACTTATCAAAAAAGATGCGAGCGAGAGTGAAATTTATGAGGCACTAAAAAAATATCCTAAGAGAAAAATTATCGTTACCATCATTGGCGGACAAGGCTACATCTTCGGTCGTGGCAATCAACAGTTCTCTTCGAGAGTAATTAGAGAAGTAGGCAAGGAAAATATCATAGTCATAGCAACACAATCGAAGATTAATAATATCGCTGGCGGCGACTTGCTTGCAGACACAGGTGACGACGCGACAAACGAGTACCTAGCAGGCTACTACAACGTTATCGTTGACTATAATTACATGAAGCTCATAAAACTAGTTTATTTGTAAAAAATATTAGTTTTACGAAAATATTTTGTAAAAAGCCTTGACAAATTTTATAAACATAGTATAATATTCTCTGTGATAAATAGAAATAATACTTGATATAGAGGAAAGAGGAGAATATGAGTAAATTAAAACGCAAATGGAGAAAGAGTAAGTCACTCGCAAGAACATTCGCACTAGTACTTAGTATTGTGATGGTTTTGTCGATAGTGTTACCGATATTAATAAATAATTAATTATATAAATTAGCTTCCTAAGAGGAAGCTAATTTTTTACTAAATTTTCATTCAAATGCGCCCTTGCACTCGTTCCCTCCTTGGCAATGCTCGAGTACATTTGTACACTCCGCTTGCCTCGTCAGTCCACATCGTGCAATCATCACATTTGCTCTGAAAATTTTAATGAATAGATCTAAATATAAGATTTTTCGCTTGTGATTATATAGTTACTTACACGAAATATATTTTTTACCAATACTAGAAAAGTGATTTTCACGAGCAAAGCATTCGGAGAAAACTGTATTTAGCGAGAAAAGATATGTTCCAAAAGCAGCGCATTGAGACAAATTGCTTCAATTGCTTAGAGAAGTGAGCTGCCCAAGTGTCTTGCACCAAGGTTCTCGTTCGTAAGAACGAGGTTCTTCAAAATTCATCTAGTGGAGCGCAGCGTAACGAATATGAATTTTCAAGCGAACGAACTTAGCAATTGTCAATTTGTTGAACTAAGCTGCGTGGAACTATCTTTTCGATGTGCAAGCTTAGAAATTATCAGTTTTCGTAGATTAGCAAGCGAAGAAAAACACTTTTTGTTGACATAAACAATTAAGTATTTAAGCTACTTTGCTCAACACTACTTCCCAAACTCTAAAAATATTTGACTTTGGGAAGTAGATGTGCTATGATTAACTTAGCAGGTGAGATTATGAAAATTATTAAAAGAGAAAAGTACTTAGACAGACTCATAGGACTTAAAAATACGCCAGACATAAAAATTATCACAGGTATGAGGCGTTCTGGCAAGTCTGAGCTTCTTAAGAACTATATAAAGTATCTTGAAGAAAATGATAAAAATGCGAACATTATCTATATTGACCTTCAGTTATTAGAAAATGAAGATTTACTTGACTACAAAGAGCTTAATCGCTACATCGTAGGTCATTATCAAGAGGCTAAAAATAATTATCTTTTCATAGATGAAGTGCAATTATGTAAACATTTTGAGAAAACTATTAACAGTCTTCACTCGCAAAAGCTCTTTGACATATACCTAACTGGGTCAAATGCATTTTTGCTAAGTAGCGACTTAGCTACACTTTTTACAGGTAGATACATTGGTGTAGAGATATTTCCATTCTCATTTAAAGAGTTTATGGAATATTTTGAATACGATGATATTGACAAGGCTTTTGGGGCATACATTGATATGGGCGGCATGGCTGGCTCATACGTCTACACTAATGACGAGGACAGAAAGGCTTATTTGAAGAGTGTTTACGAGACAAGCATAATGCGCGATTTGGTTCAAAGGCACGATATCAGAGACAAGGTGCTACTAAAAAAGCTAGGAGATTTTATGCTTTCGAATATAGCTAACCTCACTTCATTAAGGAAGATTGCGGATACTTTAAAAAGCGACAAACAGTCTGTTAATCACAAGACTATAGCTGATTATGTCTCGTATTTGTGTGAATCTTTCTTGTTTTACAAGATGAATAGATACGACATACAAGGCAAATCATACCTTGCTACCATAGAAAAGTATTATTTAGTTGACCATGGCTTTAGATCGGCTATACTAGGCACCAAAAACATGGACTATGGCAGAATATATGAGAACATGGTTGCCATCGAGTTATATAGAAGAGGCTACGAAGTTTACGTCGGAAAACTTTATGAAAAAGAGGTAGACTTTGTTGCGATGAAGGCAAGTGAGAAGATATATATACAAGTATCAGATGATATAAGTACTGAAAAAACTATGAAGAGAGAGTTAGAGCCACTTCTTTCTATAAGGGATGCTTATCCAAAACTTATTATCTCAAATACAAAACATCCGATGACGCTTATGGAAGGGGTTAAAATATATGATTTAGCTAGATGGCTGTCAGATGAGAAAAATATTTAGTTTATTTATAAAGAACTTAGTTAATACTAGGTTCTTTTTTATTCTACAATCAAGCACTTAAGCAGCTTCCCTCAATCCTATTTCCCAAACTCTAAAAAAATTTGACTTTGGGAAGTATAAATCCATTATCATGCTAAAATAATAAAAATAAGACTTTAGTATTAATTTTTCTAAACACAATTTTTAAAGGCGCGGCCATTACATAAACCTAAACTATTTATATATTTATGTCGATAATTTAATAATTATTATCTTGAAAAATCATCTCGCTTATACTATAATGTGTATGTAGGAAATTTTTAAACACAATATATAGATAGGAGGACTTATGTTAAAGGTAGAAAAGCGTAATGGCAATGTGGTCGATTTTGAGCAAGACAAGATTAAAATTGCCATTGAAAAGGCGATGAAAGAAACTGATAAGGGGATTGATGAAGAGGTTTCTCAAAAAATCGCGAGTGAAGTTTTTGAAGAGTTAAAGAACAAGGAACTTGTTGATATAGAGGATATACAAGACTTAGTTGAATTCTCTCTAATGAAGTATAGACCAGAGGTTGCGAAGAAATACATTCTTTACAGACAAGAAAGAACTAAGCTTAGAGAAAAGGGCTGGGACATGACGGCTCTACAAAGGGACATCTACGACAAGAAATATCGCTACGATGGCGAGTCTTTCAACGATTTCCTTAGTAGAGTTAGTGGCGGAAGTGAATATATCAAAAAGGCTATCAAGGATAAAAAGTTTATGCCGGCTGGTAGGATACTTGCAGGACGCGGTCTTGACAAGCTTGGCAGAAAGATCACTTTATCTAACTGCTATGTAATGCCAAAGGTCGAAGACAGTATCGAATCTATCTTTGATACAGCGAAATACCTTGCTAGAACTTATAGTTATGGCGGTGGCTGCGGTGTAAACATATCAAAGCTTCGTCCAAAGGGAGCAAGGGTCAATAACGCGGCGCTTACTACGACTGGATCCGTTTCATTTATGGACTTATTCAGCTTAGTAACTGGTCTTATAGGCATGCGCGGCAGACGTGGCGCACTTATGCTAAACATGGACTCATCTCACCCAGACATAGAAGAGTTCATTAACGTGAAGAATGACCTTGACAAGGTGACTTACGCAAACATTTCTGTCAATGTTGATGACGAGTTTATGAAAGCGGTTAAAAACGATACAGAATATGACCTACACTTCACTGTTGAAGCCAACGGTCAAGAGATACACAAAAAGGTTAGAGCCAAAGAATTATTTGAAAAGCTAGCCTACAATAACTGGAACGACGCTGAGCCAGGCATTTTATTTAAAGATAGAATTGATTCGTGGCACTTAATGAGCGAGTTCGACGATTTTGAGTTTGCAGGAGTAAATCCATGCGCAGAAGAGCCACTACCAGCCTTTGGTAGCTGTAACCTATCTTCAATAAACATCTCAAATTTTGTTAAATATCCATTCAAGGAAGATGCTTATTTTGATTTTGAAGATTTTAAAGTAGCCGTTAAACATGGCGTAAGATTCTTAAATGGAGTTCTTGACGAAAACGCAGAGCTTCATCCACTTAAAGAGCAAAGGGAAGTAGCTAAAAATCTAAGACAAATCGGTTTGGGACTTATGGGTGTAGCTGACATGTTTATCAAATTAGGCATAAGATATGGCTCAGACGAGTCCATTGAATTAATCAAAAAAATCGGTAGAGTCATGATAAACGAAGCACTTAGAGAGTCAGCTATGCTTGCGAAAAAAGACGGACCATTCCCAATGTATAGAGAAAAAGAATTCTTAGCATCAAAATTCCTTCAAAAGAACGCCGATCCAGACGTAATCGAATTAATTAAGGAAAATGGTATAAGAAACTCACAATTATTAACAATGGCGCCAACAGGCTCAATCTCAACACTACTTGGCTGCTCCAACGGTGTTGAGCCAATTTTCCAAATCTCATACACAAGAAAAACTGAAAGTTTAAACAACGAAGACACTTACTACAAAGTTTATACAGAGATAGTTCGTGAATACATGGATGCTCACGGCATTAGAGACGAAGAAGATTTGCCGGACTTTATCATAACAAGTAAAGACCTTGATTACAAGGACAGAATACTTGTTCAATCCGCTTGGCAAGAGTTTATCGACGCGTCAATATCTTCAACATGCAACGTTCCAAATGAGTTTACAGTTGAACAAGTCGAAGAGCTTTACATGTTTGCTTGGGAAAAAGGCCTTAAGGGCGTAACTATCTATAGAGATGGCTGCCAAAGAGCTGGCATATTGATCTCGAATAATAAAAAGTCTACTAAAGAAAAGATAGACGAGCTTCAAGGCGAGATCGATGCGCTTGCAAAGAACGCACTTGCAGAAAACCCTGATGTTTGCCCAATGTGCGGCGGCAAGATGAATCACTCAGGCGGCTGCAGAGAGTGCCAAGACTGCGGTTATAGTCCTTGCTCAATCTAATTTAATATATTTATCAAAGGATCCTGATTATTTTCGGGATCTTTTTTGTGCAATGATTACGGTTTTGATATGATATTTTTTGAAAGAATATATTTAAATAAATTATTTCAAGCTTATCCCATTAAAAAAGAGCCATCCATATTGATGACTCTTGATATACATATTAATTTTTCTTCTCTAATATGCCTTTATTTTCTTTAAGTAATTCGGATAATTTTTTAAGCTCATCACGAACGTGTTTTTTCTCTTCGTCTGTGTAATGACCCCCGATTACGCTCTCTACAAAGTTAACTCTGTGGTCAACCACTTCGTCTAAAACGTGTATACCTTTTTCAAGAGGCGAGATACGTATAACTCTTTTGTCTTTTTCATCTTTTTTTCTTTCAACAAAACCAAGTTTTTCCATCCTATCGATAAGGTCTGTTACAGTTGAAAATGCAAGGCCCATGGATCTACTTAAATCACCTATGCTGATCGGGTTGTCTTTATATTTCACTATAAATTGAAGTGCGGTAAACTGTGGCGGTGTAACGCCTAAGCTTGACAAAACCTTTCTTCCTTCTACCCTTACAGCAAAGTCTGCTCTTCTTAAGAAAAGCTCTATATCACGAATTGTATCGTTCATCTTCTCCTCCTTAAAGATATTTGCAATATCAATATATAAATTATATAATAATTTAATTATTTTGTCAAATTTTCTTTTTCAGAGCAAGATGCACAGCCAACTTGTTTAGAGCAAGATGCACAGCCAACTTGACCGAATAAGTGATGTACCTTGATTGCGTTTACTGGACAATGTCTTACGCAGTCATTACATCTTATGCATTCTGGCGAATTTGGGTTTTCGTATGTCTTTATACCAAATTTACAAACTTTCTCGCATTTTCTACAGTGTATACATGATGAATCGATGGAGAAGTTATAAAAACTGATTTTATTAAAAAGACCATAGATAGCGCCTAATGGGCAGATGAAGCGGCAGAAGACTCTGTATGAGAATATGCTTACTAAGACAACTACTATCAAAATTGTTAATTTTGAGAAGAAAAGTGTTCCAAGCATTTGTCTTAAATCTGCATTTTTAGCAATTAGTGGAAGACCTCCCTCTAAAATGCCTTGTGGGCAGATAAGTTTACAAAAGTATGGATTACTTGAACCAAAATCATCTTTAAGTAGTAGTGGCATGCCTATTACAAAAACTGCTAGAATCACGTATTTTATGTAGCTTAAGTATTTAGCGATACTTGGTTTTATCACAAGCTTCTTTGTCTTGATCTTGTATAAAAGGTCTTGAATTAGTCCAAATGGGCAAAGGAAGCCGCAGATGAATCTACCTAAAAGTATGCCAAACAAGAATAAAAATCCTAGTACATAAAAAGCTATAGCGTGTGCAGGTGAGCCGATACATGCTTGCAAGGAGCCTATAGGGCAGGCTCCAAGCGCAGCTGGGCAAGAGTAGCAGTTAAGTGTTGGTACACAAAATTGTTTTAAATTGCCTTGATATATTTTGCCTTTTAAATAATTTGGTAAGATGGGGTTCGACGCAAAGAAAAATAATACTTGCGAGATCCATCTTTTTGATTTTTTAACTATCTTCATAATTCTAACCCAGTCCTATGCATTCAAAACAGATATTGGCAGCTTTTTTAAGTACTGTCAAATAATCAAGTCTTTTGTATCCTACGAATAAGAAAGCTATGGCCATGGCTAGAAATACATATTGTGTTACTTTCTTTTTCTTCATACTATTTCATCTCTTTCGGAACGTATTGTTCACAAAGTTCTTTAAATCCTTCGTAGCTTTGAGCACCGATGATAGGTGAGCCAACGATATTGCCTTCTTTGTCAAGAACAAATGTAGTTGGATAGCCTGTTACAGCTGCTAAGAATTTATTGTGCATCTCGTCTGTTGGAACAAGATTTGGATAAGCACATCCTTTGCTTTCAACGATTCTCTTTGCAAGAGCGATTATATCTTCACGGTTTTGTTTTAAAGCGTCGCTCATATTATCACTTGCTGGACTTATATCAGAAACGATTCCTAAGAAACCAATTTTGTCCTTGTATTCTTCATAAACCTTAGCAAGGTCTGGCATTTCTTTCTTGCATGGTCCGCAGAAAGTTCCCCAAACATTTACTATAGTATATTCATGTTCAGCTAAAAAGTCTTTTGCAACAAATTTTTTACCATAAATATCTTCTGAATCAAAATTAAATTTTGCGCTAGTACCTTCTTGGCTACCGTCAATGCTAAGTGGTTTAGCTACTTTTATAGATTTTTTAACATTGTCAAGATCTTCGTATAATTTATCATAAATGTCTTGATCTTCGCCAGTAAGTCCTTCAGCCTTATTCATGTATGACCATACAAAGTTGTATCCATCAACACTTGCTAATTTTTCGTTATTGTCAAAACCAGTTAAAGCCTTTAAGCCTTCGTCATCCTTTGGCATTTTGTCATCAGCTATAACATTTACAGCCCAAATCTTAGAAAATTCATTGATAACCTTGTCAAGCTCTTCCTTTTTCTTGTCTTCGCTTAAAGATTGGTCCGTAAGTAATTTTGCATAAGCGTTAGCTTGTTCAGTTGTAGCAAAGCTTGATTTAACTCCGCCGTATATGTCGCCAGCGTGATCTCTTTTTTCAAGAAGCTCGTTATAAACGTGAATATTTTCGAATGGTTTTCCCCAAACTTCTGGGTTTAGAGTGTATTTAACGCCACTAGTCTTGATGGCAACAGTACCTTTATCCATGTCTTCTTCAGTTGATTTGATCTCACTTTGATCAACAACGTGATCTCCTCCAGATGACTTGTTACAACTAAATAAGAATAAACTTGTCATCATTAGTAGTAATAATAATTTTTTTAAATTCTTCATTTCTTTCCCTCCATAATTTAAATGAATATTTCGTTTTACAAAAAGATTATACAATATAAAAAAATCATTTACAAGTGAAATGGACCAAATAATATATACAAAATAGTAACAAAAGATTTATTAAAAAATCCTTTCATATTATATATATATTGACATTACTCATCATAATATAACTCCTATATCGGTTTAGTACAATTAAAAGATAAATTATGTAAATATCTCTTGTAAAATTAAATCTATTGTGTTAGAATAGATATGTAAGCTAATATTATAAAAGGAGTGATTTTATGGAAAAAGGAGTTAGAGTTTATTCAGAAATTGGTAAACTTAGAAAAGTAATCCTTCATAGACCTGGTGAAGAAATTAACAACGTATCACCAGATACTATGCAAGAACTACTTTTTGACGAAGTACCTTATTTGGATCAAGCACTAAGAGAACATGATTTCTTCGCAAACATTTTAAAAGAAAGTGGCTGTGAAGTTTATTATCTAGAAGACTTAGTTGCTGACGTAATTAAGGACAAAAATCTAAAGGAAAGCTTAATCGAAGAATTCTTAGACGAAGCTGACCTACACACACCTAATGAAAGATACATCATGAAGGACATCTTACTACAACAAAAGACTGATAAAGATATGGTTATGAAGATGATAGCTGGTACAAGAATGACTGAGCTTACTAAGAGAAGCAAAGAAACACTTGCTGATTTCTCAGATGCTGACAGATATTTCTTAACAGTACCAATGCCAAACGCTTACTTCACAAGAGACCCATTCGCAAATATCGGTCACGGTGTTGCTATCAACAAGATGTGGTCAAATGTTAGAAGAAGAGAAACATTATTTGGTAAATATATCTATGACCATCACGAAATGTTCAAGGGAGTAGACGTACCTAGATGGTATGACAGAACAGATACTTTCCACACAGAAGGTGGAGACCAACTTATTCTTACTAAAGATGTACTAGCAGTAGGTATCTCTCAAAGAACTGAAGCAGCAGCACTTCAAAAATTAGCTGAAAACGTTTTGAACGCTGGCGAATTTAAGACAGTTCTTGCAATTAACATCCCTCAATCACACGCATTCATGCACCTTGACACAGTATTCACAATGATCGATAAGGATAAATTCACTATCCATCCAGAAGTTGAAGGACCTCTAGTAGTTTACTCAATGGTTAAAGACGGTGACAAGATCGTTATTACTGAAGAAAAGGACTCACTAGATAAGATTTTAGCTCACTACCTAGGCTTAGATGCAGTTGATCTAATCAGATGCGGCGGCGGACTAGGAATTGACGCTCAAAGAGAACAATGGAACGACGGATCAAACACATTAGCGATTGCTCCAGGCGAAGTTGTAGTATATGACAGAAACGTAGTAACTAATGATTTACTTGAAAAAGAAGGAATCAAATTACACAGAATGCCATCATATGAACTTTCAAGAGGTAGAGGCGGCCCAAGATGTATGTCTATGCCACTTTACAGAGAAGATGTTAAATAATTAAAAAATTCTAAAATACGGAGGTTATTAAAGAATGGCAGTTAATTTACACGGCAGAAATTTCATCACACTAAAAGATTTTAAACCAGATGAAATCCACTACCTATTAAACCTAGCTAGCGACTTAAAAGCTAAGAAGAGAGCAGGTATTAAAGGTGATTTACTAGATAGAAAGAACATCGTACTTTTATTTGAAAAAACAAGTACAAGAACAAGATGTTCATTCGAAGTTGCTTGTATGGACGAAGGTGGCCAAGTTACATTCTTAGGCTCACAAGACTCACAAATGGGCAAAAAAGAATCAATCGAAGATACTGCAAAAGTATTAGGTAGATTCTACGATGGTATCGAATTTAGAGGATTTAAACAAGAAACAGTTGATACACTTGCTAAACACGCAGGAGTACCAGTTTGGAACGGTTTAACAGACCTTTACCATCCAACACAAATCTTAGCTGACTTCATGACAGTTAAAGAATATGTTCCAAAGCCATTTAACGAAGTTAAATTCGTTTACGTAGGCGACGCTAGAAATAACATGGGTAACTCCCTAATGATAGGCGCTGCTAAGATGGGTATGCACTTTGTTGCTTTAGCTCCAAAGGAATTATGGCCATCAAAAGAACTTGTTAAGGAAATGGAAGAAGTTTCCAAAGTAACAGGTGCAACTATCGAATTCGAAGAAGACGTTAAGAAAGCAGTTGAAGGCGCAGACGTTATCTACACAGACGTTTGGGTATCAATGGGTGAAGAAGATAAATTCGAAGAAAGAATTAAACTTCTAAAACCATATCAAGTAAATATGGACATGATCAAAGCTACAGGCAACGAACATGTTGTATTCTTACACTGCTTACCAAGCTTCCACGACCTTAACACTAAGATCGGCGCTGAAATTGGCGAAAAATACGGCTTAAAAGAAATGGAAGTTACTGACGAAGTATTCAGAAGCAAGTACTCAAGAGTATTTGACGAAGCTGAAAACAGAATGCATACTATAAAAGCAGTTATGGTTGCTACTATAGGAAAACTATAGAATGAAGGTAGTAGTTGCATTAGGAGGCAACGCTCTAGGAAAAACTTGTGCAGAACAAAAAGAATTAGTTAAGAAGACAGCAAAACCAATCGTCGACTTAATCGAACAAGGTAACAAAGTTACCATAGCTCATGGCAACGGCCCTCAAGTAGGACTTATCAACAACGCATTCAAAGGCGATATGCCATTTGCTGAATGCGGCGCAATGAGCCAAGGCTACATTGGATACCACTTACAAAATGCCATCAAGGCAGAACTAAAGGAAAGAGGCATCAAAAAGAACGTAGCAACAGTTATTACACAAGTTTTAGTAGATAAAGATGACAAAGCATTCCAAAATCCAACTAAGCCAATCGGTCTATTCTATACAAAAGAAGAAGCTGAAAAGCTTATGGCCGCAACAGGCGACACATACATTGAAGACGCAGGTAGAGGCTACAGAAAAGTTATAGCTTCACCAAAGCCAATCGATGTTATAGAAAAGGATGTTATCAGTCACTTAATCGAAGCTGGAGACGTTGTAATCACAGTTGGCGGCGGCGGAATCCCAGTTGTTGCAAACGGCGAAGGCTACGAAGGAGTAGCAGCTGTTATCGACAAAGACTTCGCTTCAGAAAAACTTGCTGAGATAGTTGATGCAGATCAATTAATCATATTAACAGCAGTTGAAAAAGTTGCCATAAACTTCGGTAAAGAAAATCAAGAAGAGCTTGACAAAGTAACAGTAGATGAGATGAAAAAGTACTCAGAAGAAGGTCACTTCGCAAAAGGATCCATGCTTCCAAAAGTTGAAGCAGCAATCATGTTTGCCGAATCAAAACCTGGTAGAGTTAGCTTAATCACATCACTTGAAAAAGCAGGCGAAGGTATCGAAGGAAAAACTGGAACAATAATTTCTAAATAATAGAAATATATGAAAGAGCAGATTAATTTCTGCTCTTTTTGTTTAGAAAGAATTAGCCATGGGTATATATCTAGTGACAAAAATTTAGGAGGGATAATAATGAAAGATATTACAGTTTATACAAGTACAACTTGTTCATTCTGCCACATGGTAAAGGATTATCTAGACAGCAAAGGATTAAAATACACAGAAAAGAACATTGCAGAGGACAAAGAAGCTAGGATGGAAATGATGAAGATGGGCTTCACAGGCGTTCCAGTTGTAATTATTGGTGATGAAAAGATACTTGGCTACGACAAAGCAAAGATCGATGCAGCATTAGAAGACTAAGATATTTATTAAAGTATGTGCCCTTTGGTGCATACTTTAATATCTTTATGCAAAATATGAGTCAAAAGCCTTAAAGCCATCTAAATTATTCTAGCTTTTATTAAATTAATGAAAAGCATAAAAGATAATTTAAGGAGGAAATATGCTAGACAAATTTGGATTTGATTTATGGGCCGAGGATTACGACAAAACAGTTGAAATCTCAGAGAGCGAGGACGAATATCCGTTCGCTGGATATAAAAGCGTTCTTGCCTACATCTACGACGCCGTTAGAAAAATGAAGGCAAAAAAAGTTCTTGACATAGGTTTTGGTACGGCGATACTTTCAAAAAAACTTTATGATGATGGTCTTGAGATACATGGTCAAGATTTTTCAAAGAATATGCTCGATATAGCACAAAAAAAGATGCCAAAGTCAAAATTATATGAAGGCGATTTCACAAAAGCCTTAGACAAGAATATATTGAATGAAAAATATGACGCGATACTCGCGACATATTCAATTCATCATATAATTGATGCCGAGAAAAAAGATTTTTTAATGACGCTAATCAGTTTATTAAACGATGACGGCAAAATTTTCATTGGTGACGTAAGCTTTTTAGACAAAAAATCATTGGAATCTTGCAGAGAAAAGTCAAAGGATTATTGGGATGATGACGAGCATTACATTGTTTACGAGAGCATCAAGAAAGATTTCCCAAAGGCAATTTTCGAAAAAATAAGTTTTTGCTCAGGCGTTTTGATATTAGAAAAATAATTATTAAAGTATGTACCTTTTGGTGCATACTTTTTTTATGGATATAGATAGACGAAGAAAAAAGGTGGAAACCCACCGAAATTCTTCGAGTTAATATATTTTATTTCTTACAAAATAGTAACAATTAATGAAAAGCCATTTACAATGCACTTTATTGTGATATAATAAAGTCAAGGAAGTGATGATATGAAAAAGTTTTTACTTATAACAATGATATTCACAATGCTAATAAGTGCCTTTGCCTGTCAAAAGCCAAATGAGGCGCCAAATGAAAAAAGCGAAGCAAACGAAACAAAAGAAACAAACGAAGCAAACGAAACAAACGAAACAAATGAAGCAAATGAAGCAAATGAAGCAAATGAAGCAAACGAAGCAAGTGAAATAGACGAGACTAATCAAGTGGACGGAGGAGCTCTAATACCTGCTGTCATGGTTAACGGCAAATTATACAAGGATACTGGCGTTTTAAATAACTTAGTCAAATGCGGCACCATGGACGGCAAAATCGAAAAAGTCGTTCCTACAAATGAGTTTCCAAAGAACGACGGTGAGTCAAACTTTGGCAAGTGCGAGTACCAATATTCTGACTATGGCTTTTTAACTGTTGAGTACAATGACAAATATCATTTGTTCTCGACTGGAGACAATTGGAGCGAAACTAAAAAATATGTCACAAATTTCACAGGAACTGTAGAGGAAGTAGTATATGACGAAAGTGCAAAGGCTGCTACTATGCTTAGAATAAAAGATATAGAGGTGCCTAAAGAGTTTAAATATGTTTTCGGCAAAAATACCGAGTATCCAAATCCATTCTTAGTAAAGCTTGATAATGTAGTCGTTCAAAAGGACAGAGAGCCAATTGATCCAAAAGATATTGAAGGTAAGGAAGTTATAGTCTACTTTGACGGCACAGCTCATAACACAGAGCTAGAATCGAGCGCACTAATTACCATCGATTCAGCTTATGAAGTAGAAGTTCTAGACTAAGATGGACGGTATAAAAAATATTTTCGCGGAAGGATTTAAGACTAAGGATATAAAAAGAAAATTAATTCTGAGCCTGATATACTTAGTAGTCACTGGACTAATCTATCTTGTAACTAAGCTCACTGGACTAATTTTTTCAGTAAACTTGATTTTTATACACATAACACTTCGAGGGCTTTGCTTCGGGCTATTCTTGCTAGCTGCAATATGGATAATTTATGCTCTATCACTTATTTTAGATGCACGTAAAAAAATTATTCCTAGAGTGATCATCTCATTAATAATTGCGGCAATTGTGTTATTCACAGCATTTGCAGGACTTATGATCGGCCTTGGCGCTGATACTTACTACGAATTTATTTCGGACGATGGTAAAAACATAGCCGTAGTAAGCGAATATAACTTTTTATTTAGCACGACGCTTAATATGTATAAAAGAGAGAACTTATTCTTCCTTCGTAAGATCGAAGACGATTTCTTCACAGGCGACCAAGGCTATGTCTTGGGCAGTGATGCCTGTGAAACAGAGTGGAACGGAGCTGTGTTTAAGATTGAAATTCACCAAAGGTTTGGACCATATAATTATGAATACAATTTAAATGATTATTAATGGCTTTCGTATGAGAGCCATTTCTCTTGCCAAAATTTATCCTAAGTGATATAATATATTTATAAGCAATATACTTTGTTAGCAGGGTAAATTAAGGAGGAGAAAATGAAGAAGAAAATTTCGTTATTATTAGCAGTTCTTATGCTAGTGACATTTATGCCTATGTCAATGGCTGTGAGCGAAGAAAGGTCTATGGAAAGTTCTCAAAAGTTTACAGTTAACGGCGAGGCGGCCCCTATCAGAGCTTATATCATTAATGGCAAAAATTATTTAAGGCTTCGTGATGCAGCTGCTGCACTTAAAGGAACTAAGGCACAATTCCAAGTTGACTATGACAAAGAAAAAAATCTTGTTATGATTGAAACTAATAAACCGTACGAAGATTTATCAAATACCAAGATCTATTCATCACAAAAAAAGCTTTGGGCAACTATGAAAGATATGGACGTGCTTTTTAATGGTAAAGAGAGAAAACTTAAATCTGCTTTTATTATCGATACAAATTACATCGAACTAAGAGATTTGGCTAAACTAGTTGGTTTTAGCGTTTCTTATGACGCGCCTACAAAAACTGTAGCAATTACATCAGATAAAGTTAAAATGCCTTGCTTACTTGATTTTGAGCTAGAAGACTTCGATGGTAATAAACGTAACATTGCCGATATATTAGCTGAGCATGAATACACTCTAGTTAATGTTTGGTCGACTGATTATGCACAATGCAAAAAAGAACTTCCTGACTTAACAAAGCTTGCAAACGATTATAAAGGCAAAGCTGGCTTCCTTGGCGTTATTCATAACATTGAGCCTCTTACTAGCACATCAAGTGATTATGACAAGAAGACTAGAGAAGAAAATATAACTACGGCAAAGGACTTATTAAACCAAGCTTATGCCAAATATGCCAATCTATGTCCTAGTCAAGCGGCTGAGAAGTATTTTAATTTTAAGATCAAAGCCTTTCCAACAGTTTTTATCTTTGATAGCGAGGGCAATATTCTCGAAACATTTATTGGCGTTGGCGCTCATGGTTTCTACGAAAAATATGAAAGAGCATTGAAAAAATATATTAAATAATTATTAAGGGCTTTCAGATGAGAGCCCTTTTAAAATTATCTTTATGCTTTAATCGCTTCTAAAGACCATTCACGTCTTTATTTTTTTTATTTTTGTGATATAATATTTATAATTATAGTTTAAAGGAGGGCGAGATGAGCGAAGCTTTATACAGAAGATTTAGACCCAAGACTTTTAACGAAATCATCGGTCAAGATCACATCACAACCATACTTAAAAATCAAATACTACTAAGTAGACTATCTCACGCCTACCTATTTACCGGCACGCGCGGAACAGGCAAAACTTCTCTTGCGAAGGTTTTTGCGAGAGCAATAAACTGCCTTAATCCACATGATGCCGAGCCTTGTAATGAGTGCGAGAACTGTCTTGAGGCGATAAGCGGCAAGGCAGTCGACATCATAGAGCTAGACGCTGCGTCAAATAACTCCGTCGACAATATTCGTGAGCTTCGTGATAAGGCGATATATCTACCAACTAAGCTAAAATACAAGGTTTACATCATAGACGAGGTTCACATGCTATCTAAGGGTGCCTTCAATGCGCTTCTTAAAATACTTGAGGAGCCACCAAAGCATCTGATATTCATACTTGCAACGACAGAGCCAGAGAGGATACCTAAAACAATAATTTCACGTGTTCAGCGCTTTGATTTTAAAAGGATAGACGAGGATCTCATCGCAAAAAATTTATCTCGCGTTCTTGACATCATTGGCAAAAAATATGAGGACGATGCAGTTCAAATCGTTGCTAGAGCAGGCGCTGGCTCGATGAGAGACGCTTTATCCATGCTTGAGAGCACCATCAGCTACTCAGACACACTTACTAAAGATAGCGTCTTGAAAGCCTTGGGACTGCTTGATGAATCCTACTCAACTAGCATAGTAGAGGCGATATTCACACGCAATCTTGAAAAATATTACTTGAGTTTAGATAAGCTCTTCCTTGATGGCAAGGACGAAGCGATGATTATAGATGGCATAATTAAGGCGCTTAGAGAGATTTTATACGACAAAGTTAATAAAACCCACAAATATAATTTCAGCTTTGACATAAAGCTTATGGACATCATAAACGCGATCGACATCTACATGGATTATCTTGAGAGGATGAAATTTGTCAAGGAAAAGCGAATTTTCGTTGAGATGGCGGGTCTTAAGGTCATGAGCCTTGACAGCGACGTTATGAATATGAACTTCGATAGGAGTGTCACAGTTAGTGATTTAGCACATCCTGCACATCCTGTTAATAATAATCAAGTTAATGGTGATGGCAGAGCCACTTCGAAAAATACAGTTCAAAACAGTCAAGACGACTCTTTTGATGACTTAGCAAGCCTTGAGATGGGCATGGTGGACTATGAAGATGAAGGTTTTTATTTCACAGAAACAGAAGAAGAGCCCAAAAAAGAAATAAAAACAAAACACAAGACAGAATCAGAAAATCATACAGAGCACAGAGAAAAAACACAATTCACTGAGACTGAGAGATCAGAAATTGAAACATATTTTGACGAAGAGACACAAGACGAAGAAGAAACTCATGAGACTGAAGCTGATAAAAACATAATCCAAGATGAAAATGAAGAAAAAACTATTGACCTAGATGAAGATGAAGCACCAGAAGAAGATTTTGAAAAAAACAAAGCGCTTTACGATAAATTTTTGAATGATGATGAGATGAAAGTACTTAAAAGCATTTTCACAGATTTTGAATATTCAAAAACAGTTTCCGGTGTACTAGTGCTTAAAAAGTCTCGCGACATAGCTCTTGACACAAGTGTAGCTCTTGTCAACATGAACAAGGAAGCTATATTAAAAACTATAAACAAATATTTTAACGATATAATCGATATTAAAATTGAAAGCTCCGACCAAGAGAAAAAAACTCTCAAACTTAGAGAGGACCTTAAAGAATTTTTGGGCGGCAAGCTTATAATTAAGTAGGAGGTAATTATGAAAAGAGGATTCCCACAAATGGGCGGCAACATGAATAACATGATGAAGCAGCTTAAAAAAGCACAAGAAAATATGCAAAAAAAGCAAGAAGAGATTGAGGCTACTACATTATCAGTAGATAAGGGCATGGTAAAGGTTGATATCACTGGCAAAAAAGAGATCACAGCCATCACTATAGATCCAGAAGTAGTTGACAAAGACGACGTTGAAATGCTTGAAGACCTAATCATGGTCGCAGTGAATGAGGCTATCGCAAAGGCTGAAGACCTTATGAACACTGAGATGGGCAAATTAACTGGCGGCTTAGGTATTCCAGGACTATAATGGATAGACTAGATAAGCTAGTTAAAAATTTAGAATCTTTTCCGCAATTTGGCTCGAAGTCATCGATAAAGTTCGCTTATTATCTTTTGAATAATAAGGACAAGGCTATGAGCCTAGCGAAGGATATCGAGGAGACTCTTGAAAATATTCACAGATGCAAAATCTGCTGTAACTATAGCGAAGCAGACGTTTGCGGCATCTGCTCTGACGATGAAAGAGATCACTCTACCATCTTAGTAGTAGAAAAAGAGGAAAATGTTATGCGCCTTGACAAAGAAGGCGGCTACAACGGTCTTTATCACGTTTTAGGCGGCACCATCAACATGCTTGAGGGCATAGGACCAGACGAGATTAATATGGCTGAGCTATTCCAAAGGATTGATGGCAGCGTGAAAGAAGTAATCATTGCGACTGATCCAGATGTTGCGGGCGCTGTGACAGCAAATTACATCAAAGAGAACATCCCAGACAAGAGCGTTAAAGTGACTAGGATAGGTACTGGTGTGCCTATGGGCGCTGACCTAAGCTACTACGATGCAGAAACTATCAGAAAGGCGATCGACAATCGTGTCGACATGTAATATGAAAAAATTAGCAGTTATTGACTCAGGTATAGGGGGCTTATCGGTTGTTCGTGAGCTTCTTAAACTTGATAATGAAATTGAAATAAATTATTTCGGGGACAATATCAGAGTGCCTTATGGCAATATGAGCCGTGAAGAAATTCTTTCCTGTATGGGAAATATTTTGGACTTCTTATATAAAAAAGGCGTAACTGACTGTCTTGTCGCTTGTAATACCATGAGTAGTGCGATATTAAATACTGATTATACTCATAAAATTAAGCTATATAATATAGTTACGCCAGCCATAGACGAAGTAAAAAGGCTCCATCTAAGAAAAGCGGCTATACTTGCGACAAAATTCACCATTGCCTCAAAAGAGTACGAGAAAAGGCTCAAAGCGATAGGGACCGATGAGCTTTTAGAGATGGCGAGCGCATCGCTTGCAGCTCTTATCGAGAACTTTGATGATAACAGGGACATCATCGAAGAAGAACTTCTTGATTACAAGAGGCTTATTGATGAAGGCGGCTACAAAAACTTAATTTTGGGCTGCACTCACTACGAGTTCATAGACAGCATTTTTAAAGATTTAATGCCCGAAGTAGAATTTATAAGGCCTGCGAAGCTCTTAGCTGAGAGCTTTGATACGAGTGGACTTGAAAAAGGGGATTTTAATATCTACACGACAAAGGGCAAAGAAACTTATATCAAGAGTCTAAGGACGCTTGATATAAAGAAAAAATTAAATATTCAAGACTATATAGAAATCTAGGAGGAACCATGAAAAAGATTGATTACAAGGAGAAAGTCAAAGAACTCCATCTGACAAACTTTTTAAGAGCGGAAGATGGCAGTACTGACACGCTTCTTTCAGATGTTTTCATAGACAACAACTCTCTTCCTGAGCTTTCCATAGACGAGGTTAGACTTGAAAAGAAATTCTTCAACAGAAACTTTTCTCGTCCTTTTTACATAAATGCGATGACTGGCGGCACAGAAAAGGCGCTTAGAATCAATGAGATTCTTGCTAGGCTCGCAAAAGACTATAATATACCTATGATGCTTGGAAGCGAGAAGATTGCTGTTGTGGACAATAAGTTTCCTGAAACATTCACCATTGCACGCGAAGTGAACAAAGACGGCTACCTTATAGCCAATGTCGGCGCTACAGCGGATTTAGATGTGATGAAGAAGGCAGTTGAGCTAATTAATGCCAACGCCATCGCCATACATCTAAATGCCTTTCAAGAGCTTATCAATGGTGACGGTGACAGGGATTTTACTAGCTATATGAAAAATATCGAGGCGGCACTTAATTATTTTAAACTGCCAATCATAGTTAAAGAATGCGGTTTTGGTATGAGTCAAAGAAATATCGATGATCTTGCCAAGCTCGGT
Organism: Fenollaria massiliensis; assembly: GCF_000312505.2. GTDB lineage: Bacteria > Bacillota > Clostridia > Tissierellales > Peptoniphilaceae > Fenollaria > Fenollaria massiliensis. The sequence continues at coordinate 87,991 of NZ_HG326228.1, forward strand.
GTCAAGTACATCGACATATCAGGCGCAGGCGGCACAAATTTTGCTAGGATCGAGTCCATGGCGAACGCTGCCGAAGATTTCTCAGATATATTTGACTTTGGTACGCCAACAGCACTCTCTATACTATATGCAAGGGAGCTCAAGAAAAAGTATAAATTTACTTTAATCGCCTCAGGCGGTATAAGGACTGCGATGGACGCTTTCAAAGCCTACGTTATAGGCGCTGACGTCGTTGCACTTGGCGGAGAGTTATTAAAATACGTTTATCACGGCTCTTATGAAGCTAGTAAAGATTACTTGGATAGCTTTTCAGAAAAGCTTAGAAAGCTGATGCTCATCACATCTTCACGCAACACAGGCGAGTTAAAGCATGTGAGATACAAATTAAAAGGCAGACTAAAGGAGCTTTGGGAGGATTAAATGAAAAATGACAATAAAAGCATAAATCTATCGATGCTAGCGGACTACTACGAGTTCACTATGGCAAACGGTTATATTGCTAATGGCGTAGAAAATACAGAGGCAGTCTTTGATATGTTCTTTAGAAAAGTGCCTGATAATGGTGGCTTCGCCATCGCCGCAGGACTTGAACAAGTCATTGAATATATAGAAAATCTTAAATTTACAGACGATGATATAGAATATTTTAAAAGCAAAAAAATATTTTCAGAAGAATTTTTAGATTTTTTAAGAAATTTTAAGTTTACCTCTGATGTATGGGCGGTTGAAGAGGGTACACCAGTATTTCCACAAGAACCCATCATCATAGTCAAGGGACCTGTAAAAGAAGCGCAAATCATGGAGACGATGATACTTCTTACTATAAACTACCAATCCTTGATAGCGACAAAAGCAAGCAGGATAGTTAGAGTCGCTAAGGGTAGAGCCGTTTCAGAATTTGGCTCAAGACGTGCTCAAGCGAGCGAAGCGGCGATACTTGGCGCAAGAGCAGCCTACATCGGCGGCGCTAAAGCTACTGCAAACACTATCACAGACAAGTTCTTTGGCGTTCCAGCCACAGGCACCATGGCTCACTCGTGGGTACAAATGTTTGATACAGAGCTAGAAGCCTTTAGAGCCTACGCAAAAGTTTATCCAGACTCATGCGTTTTACTCGTTGACACCTACAATACACTCGAAGAAGGCATACCAAACGCGATAAAAGTTTTTGATGAACTTAGGGCAAATGGCCATGAAGGCGTTGGCATAAGGATAGACTCAGGCGACCTTGCTTATCTATCGAAAAAAGCAAGAATTATGCTTGACGAAGCAGGCTACCCAAATGTTAAGATCATGGTCTCAAACTCACTTGATGAGTACGTGATTAAAGACCTTCTTGGTCAAGGCGCACAAATCGATGGCTTTGGTGTTGGCGAAAGACTCATAACATCAAGAAGCGAACCAGTTTTTGGCGGAGTATATAAACTTGTATCCGCATTCAAAGACGGAAAAGAAATATACAAGATTAAAATTAGTGGCGACGTTGAAAAGATAACTACGCCAGGCTTTAAAAAGCTATATAGATTATATGACAATGAAACAGGCAAGGCACTTGCAGACTTAGTTACAACACACGATGAAGAGATCGATTTTACAAAAGATATCGAGATCTTCCATCCATTATACACATGGAAGAAGAAAACACTTTCAAATTACACAGCAAAGCCGCTTCTAAAGAAAATTTTCGATAAAGGTAAATTAGTATATAATAAGAAGACAATCGATGAAGTGCAAAAATATTCCTTAGAAGAAGTCGATAAGCTTTGGGACGAAGTCAAAAGACTTGAAAATCCACACGAGTACTACGTTGACCTTAGCAAAAAACTTTGGAAAATCAAAAACGATATGCTTAATAAAGAAAATTAATATAGTAAGCTCTTTGAGGTAAAGCCTTGAGGAGCTTTTTTATGCCATTTTATAGCTGTATGTTTATGAAGCCAGCAATATAAAATTTTAATTCGTTAAATTTGTAAATGTTTTGTAAATATTTTCGCTTTTCGTAAATGTTATAATTATTTCGCAATCGCAAGTAATATATGGCAGATAAAGCCTGAATTTACTAAGCTTATGCATAATTTATACACAAGCCAAATATTTAGGCTTAAGAGAGGAGTTTTAAAATGAACAAATTAAAAAGAATTATTTCCCTAGCATTCATCATTGCCTTTGCACTATCACAATTCGAGTACGTTAAAGCAGAGAGCGTTGAGGCAGATATGACAAATGCGCAAAACGCAGAGACAGTTGTAGCTTCAGAAGAAGTAGAAAAAGAAGAAGTAAAAGAAAAAGCAAAAGAAGAAACAGTTGCTACTTGTAAAACACATGACGAGGCAGTTGAAGAGCTTACAAAAGCTATGGATGAAAAGATGTCTAAATTAAACGAAAAAAATGATGACTATATACTTAGAATTAATAAAGTTGAAGAGCCAAAAGATTATCAAGACCAAAGCTTAGATCCAGCTAAACATAAAAGTCATTATCAATTGTCTTTTACAATAATAAACAAAGAAAAATCATTTTCTGAGATCGACATGACAAACCTAGCAGAACTTATAAATGATTTATATAAAGAAGATAAAATAGATAGAATAAAGTTTACACTAAACAAAGATGAAGGAAGCAATCTAAAGGATAAACTTGCTAACTTAAACGATGAGCAAAGAAAAGTAGAAATTAACGCCTTAATCAAGCGTGGTTTAATAAACTCTATGATACTTGGAGAGGGCAGAAAGCTTGGAACTATAGACAACAGAGAAGGCGGCATAAGACTTAGTAAAAAAGCATGCGATGACAAAGAAGCCTTCCTTTGGTTAAGAATACCATTTAGAAATGCAATAGTTAACGAGATAAAAGATAAAATTGAACCAAAAGACATCACAGTTAATAAAAATGCTGATGTTAATTGGAAAGACGGAGTTAAAATAAAAGATGGTGTAGCAGACCCAGAGGATGGTTACAAAAAACATATAAACAATGCTACAGTTACAGACGAGTCAAAGAGAGATACAAACACAGCAGGCGAAAAACTTGGCAAAATCAAGTTAAAATTCACAGACGATACAGAATTAACACTAGAAAATCAAAAACTCATAGTGAAAGAAGATAAAAAAGCAGAAGAAAAAGAATTGCTTCCACAAAGAAAAGACAATGAAAACAATAAATATGACAGATACGATAGAAATGATAGATACGATAAATATAATAAAGATAAGAAAAACGAAAGCAATGAAAAAAATACAAAACTAAGTAAAAACGATAAAGTAGCTAAAGAAACAAAACCAGAAGAAAAAGCAGAAAAAACAGAAGCAAAGCAAGACCACGGCATATTAGCGCCAGCACAAGCACTTAGACTAGTTCAGCACAAAGACCTGCCACAAGGCGAAAGAGGCGAAGCTACTAGAGAACTTATCGCAAGAGGCATACTAAGCGGCGTTTCAGATACAGAGTTTAAAGGCAAATTAGCCATCAATCGCGCCATGCTAGCACAAGTCCTTATGACAATTTCCAAAGATAAATCAGTAGGCTTCATCGACTACGAAGACATAAAAGGAGACGAGTGGTACGCAGACGCTATGACATGGGCGCTAACACACGGAATTTACAAAGGCTACACAGACAAAACAGTTAAGGCAGCGCAAAACATCACACGCCAAGAATTTGCCTCAGTTATCTATAATTTCATAAAAGAACACAATATCAATATGCCAAAAATTAAAAACTTTAATTACAAAGACCAAGACCAAATCGCTTCATGGGCACTTAATCAAGTTAAATACCTTGACGAGATAGGCCTTGTTAGTGGCGCTAGCACAGATACTTACAACGCAAAAGGCACATACACAAGAGAAGAACTTGCACTAACAATATATAAAATTATTAAATTCATAGAAAATAAATAATTATATCAGCTCTTTGAGACAATATCTCAGAGAGCTTTTTACGTTTTCTTAACAATCAGGTGATATTATATCTTGGGTGATATTATGGAAGAACTTAGTATAAATTTTTCTGCTCTGCATTACTTTAAAAGGCTGCTGCTCTTTGTATTTGCAATATTTCCAGCCTTTACCATCGGCTTTGCAATCCTAGGAAGCCTAGTCGAAAAAGGCGGCATATTTCAATGGGTTATAGTCCTTTTCTTCTTTTTCTTTGTGTTTATGGTTTTAAACGCACTCAAAAACGTCATCCTCCTTATATTTAGAGAGGAGGCTTTGGTTTTAAAAGAGAACGTCTTTGTAGATAAATTCTCCAAATATAAACCCATCAGCATAAGCTGGGACGATGTAGATGAGTTTAAAATAAAAAAGACACAAAATCAAGAGCTGATGGACGTTTACACACTTCACATAAAGTATAAAAATCTTGATAAGTACAAAGACATCAAGGCCATAAACAAGGTGAATAAATATTATAATGCGAGAGATACAGTAGAAATAGAGCTAGATTTGGCAAACCTTTCATACAGGGCAAATGACTACGAGATACTTGAAAAGTACTACTACATCGTGAAACATAAAGGATAGCTTGACAAAATGGGCTAGCTGTTATAAAATCATCTTAATAAAGGAGACTAGCCATGCTAAAAGAAAAGCCTGTAATACTGTCAATCTCAGCCTTAGACTCAAGCGCCCTAAGAGGCGTCGAGGCAGACGTCAAGACAGCACTAAAACTAAATACCTACTGCACAGTCGCGACAACATGCGTGACCAGCCAAAATACACAAAGGTCAATCTCAAGACTTGCCCTTTCCTCGTCCATGGTCTACGACCAGATAAAGGCAGCGAGCGAAGACTTTCACATCGGATGCGTCAAAATCGGACTCATCTCAAACATCAATCAGGCAAAAGCAGTCAAAGACGCACTAGATAAATACTTTAATGACGTTCCAGTCGTACTAGATCCAGTCATCGCCTCAAAATTCGGTCATATATACACAGATTCAGAAACACTTGACTATATAAAAGAAAATATTTTCGATAAAGTCACACTAATTACGCCAAATATGAAAGAGGCAGAAGTTTTATCAGGAATGAAAGTTACTACAGTTATGGAAATGCTCTCAGCAGCACAAAAACTTCATGACAGCTACGGCATAAACGTTCTGATTACAGGAGGCGCACTCGAGGGCGAGCTAAAAGACGTACTAGTTATAGATGGTATGGAAAAAATTATAGATAGAAAAAGAGTCGATAGACAAGCCTTCGGTTTAGGCGCAACAGTCTCAACCGCCATCGCCACATATTTAGCAAAAGGCTTTGAAATGGAAGAAGCAGTTAGATTTGGGCTAGAGTATTTGACACTATGTTTAGAAGAACGCATAAATTTAGGCAAAAATGAGGGTGCGATTTGGCATGTATAAATTATTTCATAAATCCACCCCTATATAATAAGGAAGAAACTTTATAAATATAAATTATGCTATGTATTTTTACATAGCATTTTTTGTATACATTTTGTAAACAATTTCGCATCGCGAAACGGTTATACTTGTATTGTAGAAAAGAAAGGAGAAAATTATGAATAAATTAAAAAGAATACTATTTACATTTTTTATATTTGCCTATTTACTCGCACAGTTCGAGTCAGTCAAAGCAGAGAGCGTTAAGGCAGAGTACACAGATGCAGCCAATACAGAAGTCATCACAGAAGTATTGAGTGCAGATAAAAAACCAATTGACATGAATAATGCTTTAGTGACAGAACCAATTGCATGCGATGAGGGTTATGGCACAGCACGCGAAGACTTTGTTCCATAGAACATAATCAAAGAAAAAGCCTTAGACGAAACAGCCCCTATATAATAAGAAGAGAATAAAAAATAATTCATTTAGATGCTAGGAACTTACCTAGCATTTTTCGTTGTAACAATTGGGTACAAGTTATACATTTGAAAAAATAAAAAATAGAAAAATAAATTTCTAGCACATCTATGTAAATAATTGTTACATTTATGTTAAATTATAAAAAAATATTGCCTTTTGAAAAATTATGTGCTATAATTAAACCAAATCAGATAAGATTTTCTGTGCCACCAGAAAAACTTCGTTAAAGACATACTTAGCAAAAGTATTTCACTAAATTGCATGCAAAATTAGGGGAAGAACTTGCTAGGCTTTCAATCATTTACTTAAAACTCAAGCAATTATTTCGATTATAGACGAGTCGGTGGCACGACCCGTCTTTTTTAATGACTTTAACAAAGTAAAGCGAGCGGCACAGAGATCAAAAGCGAGAGAACTTGTGCAAAGCAAGAAATACGAAAGGAGTAATTATATGCAAACAAAAAATTATTTGCGAAAAACACTTGCACTAGTCATGGCATTTTTAATGATAGTGACTATGATGCCAGTGAATGTTATGGCTGCTGATCCAACGCCTAGCGGATCTGGTGGAGAACCAGTAGCAGTACCAGGAGGCACATCTACTAGAGCAGTAGACACGCCTGACTGGGAAGTAAGTGATGAAGAGGCGAATAGTGAATATTGGCCGCCATCAGCTCGTAACAGGCTGGTAGAACCATCTAAAGGGGACTTTATAAAAAACCCAACAATAGAGTATGGTGGATCTTATAATTATACAGACCAAAATTCAAAAGACAGAGAAGTAATTAAACTTTTATACAAGACTAATTCAAGCCCTGGGGGAGCTTGGAAAAAAATGCTTCTTAAATTTGATAAGACTTTATACCAAATGATTGACTGGGATAGCAGCCAAACTGGAGTTTGGAAAAACCCTTCAACTAATAGGGGTCCAGCAAATCCCTTGCATTTTAAGACCGGCATAATGACCTTCACACTAGAGCCAAAAGAGAGGGCAGGTTCTACAAATGTAGTAAGCTTTGATATTGATAAGGCTGGCTATAAGGCAAATGTATTAGAAGCACCTATGCACTTTGTACTCAAAGATCAAGATACACTAAAAAGTGCAAATCTTCCTACTAGTATTGAAGAACTAACTAAGGATAGAGAGCCAATTATTCAAATGAGAATAACAGACAAGAAGTATGAGAGAGTCCGTATGAATCCAACTAAACATAGGAATGGATATTCAACTTATACACCTTCTACTGTAATACCAAGAAAAGACTACAGAGTAGGGCTTATTCCACAATCTCAACAAGACAACGCTGTACCATGGATTTATGCCCAAGACTCCTATATTTCATACGACAAAAATAGGGGATACGTAGACCTTACTATAAGGCACAATAAAGCTACCTTAACTTCATTAGCTTTTGATCCATATATAGGCCTTCGAACTGTAATGGAAGATAAGTTTTTCAATATCTTAGCAGGTAGTTCTTATAAAAAACCAGATGGAACAGAAGTAGCTGAAGATTCAGGTGCCAAAATAGCTGATGTATTTCTTCTAAATGCTGATGAAGATCCTTATGGAAGAGGGTCAACTTATGAAAATCCTATAACTGAAAGAAAAATATCAGTCCTAAGAAGTCAAATAAATGATGGTAAGGATGGCCTAAAATATATACAAGTAGTAGGATCTGACTATAATAAGACAGATTATGAAAGTAATATAAAAACTCAACAAAATGGAAAGGCATTGGATTTATTAATCAATGGAGCAGTTGCAAACAGTTTAAAAGGTGTGGCTACAGTTGTTAGATTCTATGTACAACCAGATAAGTTTGACAAAATTATTAACGACTCTGACCTTTTAGATATGACTTTCTATACAACTTTTACTATGCAAACAAAGACACCGAAGGACACTTTCACTGGCAAGGTGGACAAAGAGAGAGTTTTGAAACAAGGTGATGAACTGATTCTAGATGTTGGAACTAATGAATTTGGTATATCTTCTGCTGCAGGAGATAGAAAAATAACTATGGAAGTTGGAAAGAGACCTCATACTGTAGTCTTCAATGCAGAAGTCAATGCTTTTGGAGGAACTTCCTTATATTGGAAAGACAAAACATCTTATTGGTGGAGAATTCCTTATGACATGACGCTTAAAGAAGGAACTCCAATTAAAATCTATATGGAAGGGTTAAAAAAGCCAATAACAGAAGTTAGATTTTATAAGAATAAGGACGAGCAAGCAAAGGGCAATAATGGCGATTTCTTTACAATAAAAAAAGATGCTGAAAAAACTGGAGATATGCAATATGCACGTTTTGCAGGCAACTTAAAATCACCTCATGTTGTGAAAACGCAAAATGAAGCTTCAATCCCTGAAATATTTACAGAAGATAATATTATCTATGGTCATACAAAAGTAGGTAATGCAATTGTTAGAGCAACAGGTCTTGGAGTAGATAACACATTGCTAAAACAAGCATATTTAACTGATGAAGAAGATACTTTTACTACGGCAGGTTCAGGGGATAATGAAGAAGTAATAATTGACCAAAAGAGATCACAAGCAGTAATTGTAAATAAAAAAATGGAATTTGGTTATGAATTCTCTACAAAAGATGCTATTAATCCAAAAGATCCATTGGGAGCAACAACAGGTATTACTAATAAAAAGTACAAGATGTTAAAAGACGCTCCAATTGCGTTCACAACAGAAGATTTTTCAATCAACGCAGTTGAAAAACTTCCACCAATTATTGAACAAGTTCAAGCAAAAGTTAAATTTGACTTAAACGGTGGATATTTGGGAGATGATCCAGCTGCTGACAAGGCAAAGGACCCAATAGTTAAAATTGCACCGCTAAATGAAAACTATAGATATGTAGTTGGAGAAGACAAATTCCCAACAACAACTCCAAATCCAGCCTATAAAGCCAATGCCTTTGTAGGTCCAAACAGAAGGATGGTTTATCCATTAAAAGATGATGGAAATGGAAAATTAGTACAAGATACTAGTGCAGAAAAAGTTATGGCATCTCACACAGACCAACCACTTGGTGGAGAAACTTATCAAGCAGCTTTTAATAGATATAATGATGAACTTAAGAGAAGACTTACTGAAGCAGAAGCCCTACCAACAGGATTAGGAGCACCAAATGCTATTCGTAATGCAGCTATTAAAGAAGCCCAAAAAGATATAGATTCTTTTAAGTTATATATCGAAAGATTCTACACAAGCAAGGGCATAGACATCACTAAATCTCAACTTTGGTTAAGAGAATTCCCAGGAAAAGAATCTCAACTTGAATTGAAGACAGCGGATCCAAAGAATGAAGAACAAGGAAAAGTATTCTTAGGCTGGTCTACTAGACCTCTTACAAAAGAAGAATCAGATGAATTCGGCTCATTGACAGAACTAACATATGTTAAGCAATGGGAAGATGTAGATAAAGCCCCAATTGATAAAGCTACAGCTTATAGATTCACAGAAAACTCTCCTATTGACAAGGAAAGAACAGTTTATGCAGTATGGGGCCAAGCAGCAATTATCCTTCACTCAAACACAATTGTAAATGGCGAGTTAAAAGACACTACTGTTATAATTCCATTTACGAATGATGATAAGGAATATACAGTAAATCAAATAGATGCAATTACATCAGGAACAATTACAAATCCAGTCAAAGAAGATTTAAAGAAGAAATCTACTATTAAGAGAATACCGCTTGTACCATACAAGTGGGATTCACAAGCAAGTTCTTACGACTCAAGATTTTTAGACTTTGCTCAAAACAGAAGTACCTTTGTTGGATGGACAACAACTCAATACAAAAATGACGCAACATCTGGATTTAAGGCAGGTCTAAACAACCCTAGATTAGCTGACCTAGATGCAGGTAAGGTAGCAGATACTGGCAGTGAAAAGAAATCTTTTTTAAAGAAAACTGAGATGCTGACTTATCTAGTTGATAACCCAGTAGTTTCTTACCTACCTAACGGTATGGACCTATATATCCACGAATCCTTAGATGACATAATGAAAAGTGGTAAGCAAATTCACCTATATGCAAACTACAGACCATATTTCAACGTAAATGTTAAGCCAAGATATATGAAGATAAAAAATAAAGACTATGCAGATATAGATAAGGATGGAAACTATGGTGAGTATGATGGTGACGTTGAGGTAGACAAGAAACATGATATAGATGTAGCGCTACTATACAGAACAGCAGTTACTGACTATAGCGACCCAACAGTTGCTCAAACTGCAACATACAACGCTATAAACGAAGCGGACCTAATATCAGGCGATAAACTGATAAAACATTTTGTAGGCACATCAAAAGAAACTCTGACATGGAGCGTACCAGGATTTGATAAAGACGGCAAGAGACTTTCTTATGTAGCTATGGTTCTTCCTAAAGGTAAGACAGAGGCAGATTACAAAGCCTTCAATGAAACAAAGTGGAAAGACTTTGGTATCACAGTAAACGTTAGAAAGATTATAGACTGGGACCAAGTAGCTGACGCAAATGTACCAAAGAACCTTCATAGAGACGCAGGAGATATATACGGAGGCAAACTTGCCAAGACTCAAGTATTCACAGAGAAACAAGTATCTACAAATAAAACTGACGCATTTACATCTGCAACATCTAGAAAGTCAGATATAAGACAAGGCTCAACTAACGAAGTTAACGGCTACACAATAGTCATGACAAACACACCAGAATCACTTACAAAACCTATAATCAAGACTCTATTTAATACAGATACAGCAATTAAACTTGATACAAGCAATGTAAATGTAGACGATGTTAAGACAATCACGTTAAGAGTACCAACAACAGGTACAAACTTTAAAACATACACATTTACAAAGAATGAATCTGGCACATTTGTATGTAGCGACACTAGCATAACTGCTACAGTAGATGCAGCGACAAAAGAAATTACAATATCTTCTTTCACTTTGACAGATCTTGCAAATAAATTCGTGTATGCAACATATGCAAATGATGCAGTAACAAGTGAAGAAGGCAACGAAATGATTCAGAAAAGACTTGCCTCTAACGAAGTAACAGATTTTGAACAAGTTGAAAACAAGGGTGACAAACCAGTTGTTGAAATGACTATACCGGGAGGCTCAGGAAATCCAGCCAACCCATCTAAGGGAACTAAGTATGTAGTTGAAAAGTATGATAAAGATTTAGGCAAATGGGTACCAGTATCGGATGAAAAAGTTCTCGGCGACGAAGACAGACCAGGAAATAGGATAAAGCTAGATATTACAGGCACTGTAAATAATAATGATCAGTTTAGAATAAAAGCGGAAGAACCTAACAAGACTCCAACTAGTTCTTTAAAGCCTAAGAACTTTGATACGCTTGGACCAAAATTAAGAGGTGAAGCAAAAGACGATGCCTTCAGAATGTTTATAGACATAAATGCTATCCTAGACGAATATCCAAGAGAGGGTAAAGTCAAAGTTGAAGTTGGAACGAAAGGCCAACCTGGAACTAAGGGAAACATTGTCATAGAAGATATTGATCCTACTAAAGAATCAGACAGAAAATATTTGGTTGAAAGACTAAGTTATATACCAAGAAACAGCATTCAAGGCATTTGGGTCACAGCTGAAGATAAATTTGGCAACAAGACAGAAAATGAAAAACTTGCTTATAAACCAACAAAACAAATAGAAGTTCAATATCTAAACTTCAGAGCCAACAAAAGTAAATTCTATATGTTTATAGAAGGAACAGAATATAAAAAAGCAAAAGTAAGTTTAACTGTAATTCGTGGCAGTGAAACAATTGTACTCGATCAGTTTGAAATAACAAATGTAAATACGAGATATACACTTACAAGAGGCGGACAAACATTCAAGCTCCAAACAGGTGATATCTTAAAAATCAAAGCAGTCGCAGATGACGGAGCTTACACTAACCCACACGAAATTACTATTAAATAATTTATAGTAAGGACTGGAATTAAGCTAGGGGCCAGTTGCCCCTAGTCTGTTCCATAAAAGAAAGGAGACTTTATGGATACTAAAAAACGAATAACCTCCATATTGTTAAGCGTTTTTATGCTATTGCAAATTATTTCGCCAGTAGCAGTATTGGCAAATAGCGATGCACCATACGCAGCGCCTAACAATGCAGGAGACGGCGAGATATTGCCAGAATCTACTGATCAACGTGAAGTAAGATTTGATATTACAGAAATCATAGAAGAAGCAAAGGAGGCAGAGCTTCAAAGCGTTCCAAAACTAAAAAAATCTAGCACGTACCAAACCATGGCAAATGGACTAGGTTTTAGTGATGAGAACATACTACCAGCAGTAGGAGCAGGCCCATCAATAGACATACCCGTTACTGTAAATGTTAAAGCAACAGGATTAAATGAAAATGAATTCAATTGGGCAGACCTTGCACCACAAGGACTTAACTTTAGAATAGAATATGACGGACAGTCAGTATCAAGTGACACAGCTGGTAATGATTTAAAGATTACAAACAGCAGTGACCCGCTTAATTTTACTATCAATGCACCGAGACCGGAAAAGACAACAGAGCTGATTGTTTACGCTGCAGAAAACGTTGGAATTCGACTATTCCAATATAAATCAACAGGTACTGGTGAAGGCGGTGGATTGAAGTTTACACTTGAACTATACGAATTACCAAATCCAAATATTGATGTAAAATATGTAGATATTTATGGTAAAAAGCTAAAAGACTATTTGCCATCCGCAAACACAGTAAAAGTAACAACAAATATTAAATATGAAGACGCTGATGAAAATTTAATTAATAAAGAATTCACACTTCCAACAAGCGACCAAACAGTAAATGTAAGAGAACTTGATAATACTGATGTAGATAAAGTAGAATTTAATAAATTAAAATCATTAGATATTAAACTTGCTGGCAAAACAAGTGGAGATTTAACAGTAGACGGTAAAAAATATTCATACACTGTAGTAACAGATGCGAATATGAAAAACCCTACACAAATAACCCTAAAATACGACGCAGACGTAGCCATCCCACCAATGAAAGACGATGGAAAAACACCAGTTGATGCGCCAGACGGATATACACGTATAACATTCGACCCAACAGACGCTGCAAAAAATCAAACAAAAAATTATTACGATGTAAAAAGCACACTAACATGGGAACAAGCGAAAGCAGCAACACCAGCCGTAGCAGAACCAAAACCAGATCCAACACCAAATCCAACTCCAAATGGTGATAATATGAACTTTGTTGGTTGGTTTGATGGTAAAGACAAACTAGCTAATAAAACTGGAGTAGTAGGTGAAACACCAGTAACATTCACAGCTAAGTATGCAGCAGATGTAATCCCAGGAACAGAATCACCAGATAATCCAGATCCAGCAGGAAAGAAATATGTTAAAGTAACCCTAAATCCAGGAACAAACGGAACAGTAGTTCTAAAACAAGGATCAACAAAAACAAAAGTTGATACATTCTACTGGGTAAAGAAAGGTAAAACTCTAACAAGTGTAGAAGAAGAAGGTCAATTAGCTGGAAAAGCATTTAAATTCTGGGGAGCAAAAGCAGACTCAGAAGAAACTGTATTCCCATTAGCAGTAGCAGCAGATGAAACAAAAACAGAAATTGTTGTTCACGCTGTATACGGAGAAGACAGAGATGTAGTACCAGGAACAGAATCACCAGATAATCCAGATCCAGCAGGAAAGAAATACGTTAAAGTAACAATGGATGCAAACGCAACAAACTATACAGGAGCAACTTTAACAGGAGAAACATTCTACTGGGTAAAGAAAGGTCACAAGCTAACAAAAGATGATGTAGCAAAGACAAAAGCAAAATTAGATAAATTAAGCTTCAAAGAATGGACACTTACAGCTGATAAAACAGCAACAGATAAGTTACCACAAACAATTAATGGAGAAAAAACTTTATATGCTCAATACAAATTAGATGCGCCAACTATTAATCCGGTAACTGAAGGAGATAAAACTATCTCAGGTACAGGTGTTCCAGGAGCTAAAGTTAGTGTAACTAAAGAAAATGCAGATGGAACAGGTGTAGGAACAGGAATTGCTCAAAATGTGGTTGTTGGTGACGATGGAACATGGACAGCTAATGTACCTGCTGGAGTTACTCTAGAAAAAGGCGACAAAATCTACGCTACACAAAAAGTAGGTGAAATTGAATCTGATCAAGCTGAAGCAACTGTTGAAGCTAAAGGTACTCCTCAACCATCTTTCAATTATACAACTCTTACTCTAGACGAAAACTACAGAGGCGGACGTATTAGTGACTATGACGTTTATGTAGACGAATTAATTGAACGTTATCTATACACTCCTCATAGAAGAGGCTATGTATTTGAAGGCTGGAGCTACAACAGCAGACGTCTTGACGAAGTAAAACCTGGCGACAGAATTTACTACCCAACTACTTTATATGCAATTTGGTCTAAACAAAAGCCTAAAGATGACGAGGATGTAGAGCCAGTTGACACTAGAGAAGTTCACGACCACAACGCTTACATGTTTGGTTACACTGACGGAACTGTAAGACCTAATGGTAAGATTACAAGAGCTGAAGCAGCTGCATTAGTAACAAGACTTCTTGGTCTAGATACTTTCGCATCAGCTGCAAAACCAATGTTCTCTGACACACCAAGTTCATGGTATAACAAAGCCATCAACGCAGCTGTTGATAGAGGCATCATGAAGGGTTACCCTGACGGAAGATTCAGACCAAACGCACCTATCACTAGAGCAGAATTTACTCAAATGATATCAACTATTGACAACAAGCCTTATGGCGTTGCACCATTTGCAGATGTTAAGGGTCATTGGGCTGAAAGACCTATCGGCAGCGAATATCAAGCTGGCAGAATCAAAGGTTATCCAGACGGAACATTCAGACCAAACGCATTCATTACAAGAGCTGAAGCTGTTGTAATTCTTAACAAGATCTTCGAAAGAAATTATGACGCTATGTCCGCAAAGGACGCAGTTAACGCTCATCTAATCAAGGGTTTCTTAGACTTACCAACAAGTTTCTGGGGCTACTATGATATGATTGAAGCAACTAACTCTCATAGTTTCAAGAGAAGAGTGAAGGGCAGTGTTCAAGAAGACTGGACTTTAGTTAAATAATTTTGCGTTAAGATCGCAAGAAAAAATAAAATTCAATTATAAATAAATAATTGACATAATGACAAGGCATGTGGGAGCAAATCTCACATGCCTTTGTTATTAGATAAAGGAGGGGATGAAATATGGATCCGTTTGTTGAAAAACTAATAAGCAATCTTATAACCGCAGCAGGAATTAGTCAAACTAGCCCTTATGCTGGAATAATTTTTGCTACTATATTAGTTTTATATTTTTTTATGGATAAAAAAATATAAGCTAAATAGCGCTAAATTCTATAATGTACCAGAAAAATATTTTAGATATAATACATTTAGAGAATTTGTAGTAAATTCAACTTTAATATTCTTGATTTTATTATCTCTTGGCTATATGTTTATTGAGTCTTTTGGACTAAATAATGAAATATATTTAGTTAACTTCGTATTATTAGTTTTATACAGCATGGTTTTAATTTATAGTTTTTTGCAGAAGCTATATAATAATAATTTGTATATTTTTAAGTCGGATAATAAAGAAATAAGTAAAACTAGAGACATAACTTTAGTTTTAACACTTTTATTAATACCAATTTGCATATATGTTTATTTTAGGTTTATTAAATTAAATATTCAAGAAGCAGTGTGTTATTTATTATTAGGTTTGTCTGTTTTATATAGTATATTTATTATTTTATTATTTGCTGGTAAAAAGTGTGAAAAAATATGCCGTGCGATGAATAATACAATAGTAAAAGCTGTATTTGATATGTATCAAATTTTTTTATTTCTCCATCATATCCATAGTATTTATTACAGTTTTGAGTTCTTTGACATTATCTGATAAAATTATTGTTAAGTTAGTACAAAAAAATAGTGTTTACATGGAGAAAACGAATACGGATAAGAAAAAAGATGCTGCTAATGAAGCTGAATTAAATTCTTTCTCTGAATATATTATTAATAAAGTAAAAGATGGAAATAAATTGAGCTCTAGTGAGTGGTTTGAAGCATTTAATAAGCCAGAGACATTAATTATGTCTTATGGAAAAGATAAAAAAGATGCAGATAGCAACTTAGCAATCAAATTTATTAATGATTTAGGAAAACAAATATGAAAAATGAACTGTTCAGTGCTATAAAACTATTATTATTTTTACAATTGATCACAAACTTAATCATAATAATTATAGCAGTCTTGGCAGGATTAATTTTTATAGTGACATATATGTTTGTAGTAAAAGATAAGTATTTAAATCCCTCTAGAAAGAAAATATATGAATATATAGTGGATAGTAGCGGGTTAAGACAATTTATAATAACTGATTATAAAGATAAACTTTTGGTTATGACTGAACAAAAAGGAAATAACAATAAATCTAATCTATTATTAGATAGCAGCTGTTATAAACTTATATCTCTAACTAGTGATGATACAATATACCAAGGGAAATATGATCAAGTTAATAATTATGGTGATGTAGGGGTTGAATATGATAGTAATCAGATTGAATCGGATGAAGAATACAAGCTTGTAACATTTGACTTCAACGGGGGAGCAAAAGATGGAAAAGTATTAGAAAATGTTACGAAAGAAATTTTAATTGGCTCGAAGCTATCAGAAGCAGTATCAACTATAGAAACAATTGGAGTATTTAAGACAATAGGAAGCTCGGTAAAAGGATTAAAAAAATGGGCAAGTGCTGAAAATTCTTCTGTAGAGTATGAAGATGTAGTAATAGATGATGATTACGAACCAATAACTCTATATGCTCAATATAACAAAAAATTAGTAAAAGATGCAGATAACGATAAAGAAGCTCCAGATGATGGATACAAGTTTGTAATATTTGATTTCAACGGCGGAACAAAAGATGGAAAAGTATTAGAAAATATTAAGAAAGAGGTTTTAATTGGAGCAAAGCTATCAGATGCAGTATCAAGTGTTAAAACGTTTGGGGCATTTAAAAATATAGGAATTTCAAAAAAAGGGTTTAGCATATGGACTGACATTAAAGATGATGCTGAAAAATATGATGACGTAATTATAGATGATAAATACGAAACAAAAACTCTATATGCTTACTATGATAAGGCAGTAGTGAGAGATGTGGATAGAAATAAATAAAAAAACGCAATCTAATGAGAACAATCAATCACAAAACAACTCATCGGACCGTAATAATAAATAAACTTTATCATCTAAAAAGATTTATAATCATTTTTATACTCTCTTCAATTAAGTATTACTTAAAGCAATACAAAGCGATATAATACACCAAAAGGAAGTGATATTATGTCAAAAACATCAAATGCATATACAAGGCTTGAACCTGAAGTAAAAATACCAAGCAAAAAGCCTCTTGTTTATGAAGATCTAAGTGAAGAAGACTTTGATAGAGAAATACTAAAAGCAATGGATGATTTTGATAACGGTAGGACTTATACTGTAGAAGAAGTAGAAAAGAACTTAGAAGACATTTATACTAAAAAATATTGACAATTAATACAATTTAATCTATAATTATATCAACAGAGCCTCCCCACGCTTAATGTTTTACATGCGGACCAAGGGGAGGACATTTTTATACCTTAATATATCTATTCTCACTTTCAAAACTCAAATATTTTTATAATTTTGAAAGCGACTCATACATTTTACAAATCAGGACTGCTTATGTGGTCCTTTTCTATTGCCATAAGCAAAACTATAATCAAAACTATAACCAAAAGCATTCCACTCACCCATTTATAAATTATTTTTTACTTTCTCTTAATAAATTCTTAAAGTTGTTTTAATTTTTCTATATCTAGGGTATATATTAAATAGAAAATCTATTAAGGAGGTAAGCTTATGAGAATCGAATTTGTAGGAAAAAACATTGAACTAACTCAAAGTTTAAAGGATGTGGCTGAAAAGAAGTTCCAAAAGCTTGACAAGTTTATTGGCAAGGATGTGGACGCGAAGGTTGTCTTCTCGGCTGTTAGAAATACTAAGGCTGTTGAAGTAACTATATTCTTAGACAAAACTATCCTTAGAGCTGAGGAAGAAAGTGACGATATGTACACATCTATCGACAGGGCGGTTGATGTTTTGGAAAGACAGGTTAGAAAGTACAAAACTAAGCTTCAAAACAGATATCAAAAGAATGATTCGATTAGGTTTGAAAATATTAAACCGATGGAAGAAGCTGATGAAGCAAAGCTTGTGAAGAACAAGAAATTCAAGGTAGTACCTATGTCTTCTGACGAGGCTATCCTTCAAATGGAACTTTTAAGACATAATTTCTTTGTGTTCCAAAATGCTAAGAATGAAGCGATAAATGTTGTATACAAGAGAAAGGATGGCAATTACGGCCTAATTGAAGTGGAATAAATGAAGATTAATATAGATGATTTTAAATTGAACAAACCTGTATCTGCGCTTAAGATTTCGCCGGACGGTCGTCACAAGGTATTTGTGGTGACTGATGTTGATATGGGGAAGAATGAGCACAAAAACTCATTTTACATGCTTGATGAGAATGATTCTTTGAAGAGACTGTCTACTAATGACGTCTCTTCTACTTATGCTGTGGACAATGGCGGGATCATTTTTTCTAAGGCTGATGAAAAAAGGAAGTATGCGTCTATCGTTTACCGTCTAAGTTTTACGGGCGGTGAGAGGGAAGAGCTATTTAGGCTTATGTACCCGATTAATGGTATTCGCATCATGGATGAGGACAGGCTCGTTTTAAGTATCAGTAATTCTGAGAAGATCAGGCACTTTAAGGATATGGACCAAGAGACTTACGAGAAAAAATCGGCTGAAATGAAGGAAGAGGATGACTATACTATATATGATGAGATTCCTTTTTATTTAAATGGTGCTGGTTATATCAATAAAATTCGTTCGTCGCTTGCTATATATAATATGAAGAGTGGCGCTCTAAAGATTATTACTGATGATTTTACGAATGTTTCGAGCTATGACATAGCACCTGATAAGTCTGAAATTATCTACACTTCCGAGTCTTATACTGACAAGGCGCCTATCAAGAGCCAAATTTATGTATATAGTTTTGAGAACGATAAGTCTGTGAAACTTGATTATGGCATGGGACTTAGCTATTATGGTCCAAGCTATGCAGGGGATGATGTTTTTGTGTTTGCGACTGACCAAGAGGCCCACGGCATAAACCAAAATCCAAGGGTCTACCTAATTGACAAAACTAAAGAAAATATTAAGTGCATAAACGAGGACTTTGATATGTCCATCGGCTCATCTGTTGGCTCTGACCTTCGTTATGGCGGTGGATATTCGTTTAGAGTTTTAAATGATAAATTATATTTTATATCGACTCTTCAAAATAGTGCCGATTTATTCGCCATTGACAAGAAGGGTAAATTGGAAAGACTAAGTAAAGTTGTCGGTTCTGTTGATGAGTTTGATGTTTGTGAAGACGGCGATATCTACGCCATAGGCATGCTTGACTACAATTTACAAGAAGTATATAAATTTGATGGCGGAAAATTTAATAAAGTCACAGCCATAAACGAAGCTCTTCAAAAGACTTGGAATGCTAAGCCTTATGATAAAATTAATTTTAAGAATGACGATATCGATTTTGAAGGTTTTGTGATTAAGCCGGACGGATACAAAAAGGGCAAGAAGTATCCTGCGATACTTGAGATTCACGGCGGTCCAAAGACTGTTACTGGCGAGGTTTTATACCACGAGTATCTATATTTTGCAAAGCAAGGATATTTTGTGTTTTTCACTAATCCAAGAGGCTCTGATGGCAGGGGCAACGAATTTATGAACATCAGAGGCAAGTTTGGTACTATCGATTACGATGATTTGATGAAATTTACTGATGTGGTTTTGGAAAAATACGAGGACATCGACAGGGACAACGTTCATGTGACTGGCGGAAGCTACGGCGGTTTCATGACTAACTGGATTATAGGTCATACGAACAGGTTCAAATCGGCTGCGTCTCAACGCTCGATATCGAACTGGCTAAGCTTTTTCGGTGTATCGGACATAGGCTACTATTTTGCGGATGATCAAAATTTAGCGGATCCGTTTAATTCGCCTGAGGCTTTATGGGAGCGCTCTCCACTAAAATACGCTAGCGATGTAAGAACGCCAACATTATTCATCCACTCGGATGAGGACTACAGATGCCCTCTAGAGCAAGGCATACAAATGTTTACAGCGCTTAAGTACTTCGGAGTCGACTCTAAGATAGTTATATTCCACGGTGAAAATCACGAGCTAAGCCGCTCTGGCAAGCCAAAGCACAGACAAAGAAGACTTGATGAGATAATCACATGGTTTAAAAAGAGATCATAATATAGAAAAGCCTGGTTACTTTTGTAACTAGGCTTTTTGCTTGGATATATTTTTTGTATTTTTTTTTACAGAGCAAGCTTTTTCCACTTGCGGATTTTCGTTCTAAATGTGCCAAATGGAGCGACAGTATTTACATGTATAAATTTGTAAACTTCCCACGTAGCTGTCTTTGTCGCTTCATCAGCCCACTTTCTCATATGAGGCTTAAATAATTCATCATCACTTAACGAGTCAATCATTTCACAAATAGCATCCACATTCTTTTTTAACTTACATTTCAATTCACTAAGAGATAGCTTAGCATATGTATCAGTAAAGTATTGATATAGTTTGCCGAGCTCATTCCATTTGAATTTATCTGATGGTGTTTTTACTTCAAGACCGTTTCTTTCATCATGTTCCCATTTTAATAAGAGAGATGTCCATCCGATCTGATAGGCAAGGTTCTCATCAGGCGTCCTATCTACTTCATCTATGCGTTTGTCTTTTAAATTTTCTGGTATATCGTCAAATTCAGCGATGTATTTTTCAAAGCTTTTATTGATTTCTGATTTTAATTCTTCTTTATTTTTATAAGTCCTCATTTATTTTCTTCCTTATTAGTATAATATTAGTAAAATGTCATTTTCAAAGTGTGACAAATTGTCACGACTATATATTTATTTTCTATTTTCATTATCATCAATGTTCGAAATCTCATTTGAAACATCATCGATTAATTTTGCAAAATCTATAGCATTTTTAGATGTAATAACTGGCTGACCAGTTTCTTTCTCAATTTCTTTTCTTGTGTTTCCAGCTATTGATCCGCCATCTTTTGCCACCTTTTTGTTTTCTTCTAAACCTTGTGGATTTTTTGTTTTCGTAAGTTCAGTAGTTGTTGCTTCAGCAAGCATATTAAGAACTATTTCAAGAGTAGACATATTGTCTCTAAGATTTTCCTTTTTTAGGCCTTTTAAATTTTTATATTCTCTAGTCGTCATTCCTGACCAAGCCTTAGAAATTTCATTTGTTAGTATTGCATATTCTTTGCCAGCCTTGACGCCGTGATCTTGCCAAGTGTCAGTAAGTTCCTTTCTTACTTGTATCGCTTGAAGTCTTTGGTTAATCCACTCTCTTGAGTAGCCTTTTTTTAAATATGTATCTAAAGCTCTATTAATCGTTAATTCAGGATCAATGATTTCGTCAATTCTTTCTTTACCTACTTCAGCTAACCACATTTTGAATGGCTCTGCCTTTGGCGATGGAACAGATTGTATTATACGGAAAATGCCTTGCATATCAGCTACGTCTGTTTCTCTCATTTTCCCGTCAGCAGCTTGCATTTTCAAAGTGTGACAAATTGTCACAACTTCATTTCCTTCTTCATTTAATCTTTGTTTTAACTTACGCCAATAAGCGCCAGGATCTTTACTATCAGTTAAAACTCCAACTATGTCAATAATAGAAAAGCACCACTCCTCTTTTTCATTATCCCATGCTGAACGTATTTGTTTTCCCTCAAATAATTTAATTTCGTTATCCATTTTTTCACCTCAATAGTATCTTTAAAATAAATTCATATCTATTTTTATATTATATCATATTTTGGAAGATTAAAACATTTATAATATTTCCATAGATAAAAAACGAATTTTGTAGTATAATTATCCTAGAGAGGAGATACAATGGATTACGAAAAATTTTATTATATAGCAGAAATCGTCGGCACCGTTGCATTTGCATCATCTGGCACCTTGGTCGCCATAAGAAAAGGCATGGACATCTTTGGCATAGTGGTTCTCGCCATAATCACAGCGGTTGGCGGAGGCATCATAAGGGATATAACACTTGGAATTACGCCGCCCATGGCATTTAGAGACACGACATACACAAGCGTTTCGATAGTGACAGCCTTGATTTTAATTGTATTTTTGTCAAAAAAGATAAAGATACTTAGCCTAAAAGGTGTTAACAGAGAATTTATGATTAAATACACGCAAATCGCCTCAGTACTAGACGCCATCGGACTTGGCATATTCACAGCAAGTGCAGTAACGGTCGGCATCG
Organism: Fenollaria massiliensis; assembly: GCF_000312505.2. GTDB lineage: Bacteria > Bacillota > Clostridia > Tissierellales > Peptoniphilaceae > Fenollaria > Fenollaria massiliensis. Next base: position 110,344 of record NZ_HG326228.1, read on the forward strand.
CGCGCGGCTACATGAACAATCCGTTTTTACTGATATTCGTAGGGGTTATCACAGGCTGCGGCGGCGGTGTTATGAGAGATTTGCTTTCAGACACAATACCGATTATATTCACAAAAAACACCATTTATGCAGTTGCCTCACTTTTGGGCGCAGTCATATTTATAGTTTTGAGACCATTTGGAGAAAATTTTGCCTTTTTGATGGGAGCCTCAGCGACAGTAGTCATTAGGCTTTTATCAATGAAGTATAGGTGGAGTCTGCCAGATGTATCATCAGACCTCGTTGATGGGGACGATTAAATAATATTACTTAGAAAGCTTTGTTTATGAGGAACAGAGCTTTTTTACGTTTATAGATTTGTTCTGTGAAGAAAACTGTGGATAAGTCTGTGGATAAATATAAAATCACAAGAAAATAGCTTTGTCAAGTACTATTTTTGTGAAAAATGCCTGTGGATATTGTGGATAAGCTTGTGTATAAGTGTAAAATAGCGATTTTTAATGTGGATAGCGATGTGAGTAAAAAAGTATTAAATATTTTTAACATTTTGGCATTTATTATTAAAAAATTTTATAAGAAACGAGACCATTTCCATTGCTTTTATATTTCTTTAGTAGTATAATAAAGTTAACAATATTTATTTAAGGAGGAATTATATTATGAAGAAGAAAATTTCATTGTTACTTGCAATACTTATGCTTGTAACACTTATCCCAACAGCATTTGCTGAATCAAAAACAGTAGATGCAGTTAAAAACACTAAAAAAGTGACACTTGACGGAGAAGAAGTAAAGATAGGCGCATACGACGTAGAAGGCTACAACTATCTAAAACTTAGAGACGTAGCAGCAATTTTAAATACTAAAAAATGTCAATTCAACGTTGGTTTTGATAAGCCAACAAAGCTAATCACAGTAGAATTAGCAAAAGGCTACGAAAAAGTTGAAGGCGACCTAGCAGAAATTAAAGACGAAAAAGCAAAAGCAATCGTTTCAGTTAGAAAAATTCTTGTTAATGGAGAAGAAAAAGAAATAAAAACAGCACTTATTAATGAATATAACTACATGCAATTAAGAGACCTTGGTTCATTAGTAGGACTAGACGTTAAATATGATAAAGTGAATAAAGTTATCATGCTAAATAGTGATGCTCAAGCAAAAGAAGAAAAGACTGAAGAAAAGAAAGATGACAAAAAAGAAGAAAAAACTGACGATAAAAAAGAAGAAAAAGTTGAAGACAAAAAAGAAGATAAAAAATCTGATGATAATGTAAAAGTTATTAAAACTGATAATTTTGATGAATTAGAAACAGCAAAATTAGATGCTATAATCAAGCTTCATGATATGTTTGCATATTATACTAAAGATGATTACGTTGTTGGAGGTAATGCGATTTTAGATGCAATACCATTCTCTGAAAATATGATTACTTTAAAGAACATGGCAAAGCTAGTTGGTACTGATATTTACTTAGAAGATCGTACAGTTATTAAGAGAATAGAAGAAATTGATGGCAAAAAATATTATGTTGCTGAGTTTAAATATGCTAATGGTTCTTCTATAATACAAAAATTGCCTTTTGAACAAGATGGTGATAACATCACTATGGAAACTTTTGCTGGTATGATGGCTTTAATTGCTAAAGATTATGAAAAAGATTCTATAGTAAAGAAGGGATCAGAATTTATCACTACTAAAGTAAAAGCTTTCCATGATGCTTTATGTGAAAAGAATTATAAGGTGGCTGCTGAAGCGCTTAATGAGTTAAACTTTAAAGCTGATGAAGAAAATGTGAAGAAGACAGCTGAACTAAGACTTAAAAATGCAAAAGAGCTTGGCGAAGAAGTTTTTGTAAAGGATTATGATTTTACATTTAAAGAATATGAAACTGGTCTTGTATGTAATTTTAAATACAAGAATGGAGCAAGCTTTGATGTATACATTAGTGATCAATTCTCTGGTTTAGGAACTATTGTTTTACCAAAAGAAAAATAGTTGATAGTATTAATTAATTCAAAAAAATTGGGGGCGAAAGCTCCCTTTTTTTGTCTTGCTTTTATATTTCTTTAGTAGTATAATAAAGTTACAATCTATATTATAAGGAGGAATAATATTATGAAGAAGAAAATTTCATTGTTACTGGCAATTTTAATGCTTCTAACATTTATCCCAACATCATTCGCAGAGAGAAAAATTGTTGACGCGAAAAAGAACAATCAAAGAATAGCCCTAGATGGAGAAGAAGTAAAGGTAGGCACTTACTTAGTTGAAGATTACAACTACATCAAATTACGTGACGTCGCTGCTATATTAAAAGGAACATCAAGTCAATTTAATGTAGGACGTACAATTGAAGATAAGTCAATATTAGTGATTGATCCTACTAGCTCTTATGATATTTTAGATAGTGACTTGCAAGAAATAACAAAAGAAAAAGCTAAAGCTAGCCTTGGAATAACAAAAGTAGAGATAAGAGGAGAAATTAAAGAGCTTAAAACAGCATTGATCGATGGCTTCAACTATGTACAATTAAGAGACATTGCAAAGCTTGTAGGTTTTGAAGTAAAGTATAATGCTAAAAACAAAACTATCGTTATAGAAACTGAAAAAACAGATGATATAACTATAGGCAATAAGGAAAATAGTGTTCCTGAATCTGAGTGGACTGAAGCTGAAAAAGAATGGTTTAAGAATCAAAAAACTTATTTAAGCAACATGGTTCTAGTTATATTTGGTTTTGCAAGTTCAGACAGCCCTAATATTGAACAAATAAAACAAAAATACCTTGACAACCTAGGATTAAGTGTTCTTGGAGGAAGAAAGCTTTTTCAAGGCTCAATAACAGACCAAAGTAATAGGGTTGAGATTAGAGATGGAATTAGATATGCTATAGCCACTTTAGTCTACGAAAGTGGAGCAACTGTAGTATATGAAGGACAAAACATTGGACAAGAAAATGAATTCTGGAGAACAAATTTCTACAACACTGTAATATTAACTATTGCAGACAAATTACCTGAAAAGTATATGAATGATAAAAATGCTGTTTGTGAACAAATAGTTAAGTTCTACGATGCTATAGTTAATAAAGATTATGAAAAGGCTGTCAAAGAAATAAAAGAACTTAAGATAAATGCGACTGTTGAAAGCGTTAAGTTGTTTGAAGAAAGAATGAAAGAATATGCTAATGGAGTAGAAATATTTAGAAAAGATTATACAACAGTATTTAAGACAGACGAAAATGGCGACCCACATGTATTTTTCCAATATAGCGACAACACTGTTTTTGAAGTAGCATATATCGGAACAAACTCTACTGGTATTTTAGCAGCAACACGTAAATAAATAATTTAATCAAAAAATTGGGAGCGAAAGTGATGTGTACCCAGAAAACTGGACACATTAATATTTAGTTTACATTCATGGATGCTAACCTATACAAAGTAGGTGGCATCCATTTTGTTTTCTTCTGAATCCTTTCGTTATTGTAGTAGTATATATATTCATCAATTGCTTTTGAAAACTCTTCAAATGTTTTAAATTCTCTCTCACATCCATAATACATCTCTGTTTTTAGTCTACCAAAAAATGTTTCCATGATGCAGTTATCGTAGCAATTTCCTTTTCTCGACATTGATTGCGTTATTTGATGTTTTTCTAGTTCTTTTGTGTAGTAGCTATTTTGATATTGCCAGCCTTGGTCTGAGTGCATGATTAAGCTTTCTACGCATGGAAACTTTTCAAATGCTTTATCAAGCATTCTTGATACTTGTTCTAGTGTTGGATGTAATGATAAGTCGTATGAGATGATCTCGTTTGTGTACATATCTAGTATTGGCGATAGGTAGCATTTGCCCCATGTAAAGTTAAATTGGGATACATCTGTAGTCCACTTAGCGCATGGCTTTGTTGCTGTGAAGTCTCTATTTATGATGTTACCAGCTACTTTACCGACATTACCCATATATGAATGATATTTTTCTTTTGGTCTCTTACCTAAAAGCTGCATCTTGTGCATAAGTCTTTGAACTCTTTTGTGGTTGACTATATATCCTTTACTTAGAAGCGCTTGATGAACTCTTCTTACTCCGTATCTACCTTTGTTTGAGGTAAATATTTCTTGTATCTTTTCTTTGATTTCTTTGTTTCTTAGATCAACTTGATCAACTTTACTTAATTCGTAGTAGTATGTTGATTTTGGTAGGTTCATAGCACTTAAAAGGTCTTTTAGTATGTGGCCTTCATTTCTTAGTTCTCTGATGACTGCTGCTTTTTCGCCTTGAGATATGCAGCATATTTTTCCTTTCTCAAGGCTTCTAATTTTTTTCGACTGCTCGCTCTGTTCTTAAATATCTAACTTCTTCTCTTAAACGAATAAGTTCTTCTCGTTCTGATTCGTTAAGTGGCTTTGGTTCTATATCAATTTTTTCATTCTTATCATTCATTTTAGATGGTCTTCCTCTCTTCTTAATTTCAAGAGAATTATACCCAAAATTTTTATATTTATTAACCCAAGTGTAAAGTTGACCATCTGGAATACCAACCTCTATAGCTACAGACTTATATGAATTTCCTGCTAAAACTTTTGATACAAGCTTAAATTTTTCTTCTGCAGTCCACTCTTTGTTCTGTTCTTTGTGTTTAAGTATCTCTTCTCCATGAAGGTCTACAAGTCTGATCCAATACCTTATACTACTTCTGAACGCTTCTTGTTTAATTCCTTCTGGTGTTTCCATCCATTTTCCTTGTTTGTATAGTTCTACGCATTCTTTTTTGAATTCATAACTATATCGCATAAAAATACCCTCCTTACTGGTTTGTCCAGTAAAGAGGGTACATATCATTTGGAGAGCTTTTTTTGAAAATAATAAAATATTTTGCTAATAAATAAAAAATATTACATACTTTACAATTTCTTAACAAAGAAGTATTACAATGATTATTATAAGGAGAAAAAATGAAATACGCACTAATTGATATAGGCAGTAACTCAATACGCCTAAACGTTTATAACAAGGACAATATTCAAAAGGAAGTCTTTTCAAAGAAGTACATGGCAGGTCTTGCAGGCCTAGTCGAAGACGGTAAGCTTAGCGACAAGGGCATCAAAAAGCTGATGAAGGTTTTATCCGCGCAAAAGATGCTGCTTGATTACCTACCGATTGACGAGATATATGTCTTTGCTTCGGCTTCGCTTCGTAACGTTGACAATGGCAAGGAGATAGTGAAAAAAGTCAAGAAAGAGCTTGATCTAAACATTGATTTAATATCGGAAGAAGATGAGGCTTTCTATGGAGCTGAAGGTATGAAGATGGCATACAATTTTGATGATTACTACACCATAGACATAGGAGGCGGCTCGACAGAACTTTGCTATCTAAAGAATAAAGAGATTAAAGACATGGCATTTTTAAAGGCAGGATCCTTATCATTGTTCCGTGACTACGTTGAAAACACTATACCGAGCGTTAGAGAGTACGATGAGATGATAAACGCCATCGACAAGATGCTGGCTGAAAACGTTTCCACATACAAATGCACAAAGCTAGTCGCTTCAGGCGGAACAGCAAGAGCACTTGGCAATATATTCGAAGAGCTTGATAATGATGATGACAAAGAATATACTATTGACGATATAAAAGACTATATCTACGAGATGATAGACAAAAATAAAAAAATTATACGCACGACTGTCATGGTTGTGCCCGAAAGACTTCACAGCATAGTGCCAGGAGCCATCATGCTATATAGACTCTTAAAGCATCTTGGCATAGAAAAGGTTAACGTCTCAAAGCTTGGCGTGCGTGAAGGTTATTTAAAGGATAAGATAATTAAGGAGTGAAGCAATGGAAGAGTTCATGCAAAACCGCGAGTTGAGCTGGCTAAAATTTAATCAAAGGGTACTTGAAGAGGCGAGCGACGAGAGCGTGCCGCCACTTGAGAGATTCAAGTTCATATCGATATTCACATCGAACTTGGACGAATTTTTCATGGTTAGAGTCGGATCTTTGTTTGATTTGATGAAGTCTAAGAAGGAGTTCATCGACAAAAAATCGGGTATGACAGCTAAGGAGCAGCTTGATGCCATATACAAGACAATGCCCTACTACTACGAGATGAAGGACAAGATCTACAAGGACGTCATCAAAGAGCTAGATAAGTACAATATGCACAATAAAAACATGAAGTCTTTAAACGATGAGGAGCTAAGTTATGTAAAAAGCTTCTACCTTAGTAAGATTGAGCCATTGATTTCCGCGCAAATAGTTGACGCAGCACATCCACTTCCATTCTTAGAGAATAAAAAGTTATATATAGTGACTGAGATGTGGGACGCTGAAGGCAATATTGCGCATGGACTTGTAGCCATCTCAGACATATTCGAGCGCTATCTATCGCTGCCAGGTGATGAATTTAACTACATCAGAGTCGAAAAAGTGATTGAGCATTACGTTCCAACCATGTTCCTAGGCTATACAATTAAGGAGCAATCACTTGTTGCGGTCACTAGAAACTTTGATTTCGAAACAAATACTGAGATCGAAGAGGAGATTGCCGACTACAAAGACTTTATGAAGAAGGTCATCAAAAAGAGGATGCGTCAAGAGGTTCTTCGCCTTGAAATTTCTAACACAAAGTCAAAGAGCATTACTGATTTTCTTAAGGCCGAGCTTGGTATTACGGATGAGATGATACTTGTGACAAAGAGTCCTATCAATATGAAGTACGTCTATGGTCTTGAGGACATCATTCCGAGCTCCGTCATCAAAAAAGTTTCTTACGAAGACTTTACTCCATTTAAAAAATATTCCTTAGAGCGCGGCTCTATCATTAAAAGAATAGAAGAGAAGGATCTTTTACTAAGCTACCCATACGACGATATTGACACCTTCCTCGATTTGATTAAGGAAGCGGCCGAGAGTGACAAGACCATATCCATAAAGATAACTATATATAGACTTGCTAAGCACTCGAAGCTTGTCGAATACCTAAAGAAAGCATGTGACAATGGCATCGAAGTCACTGCACTTATGGAGCTTAAGGCGCGTTTTGACGAAGAGAACAACATAAATTATTCGGAAGAATTGTTTAAGGCAGGCTGTAATATAATGTACGGCTTTGAAGAGTACAAGACGCACTCCAAGCTTTGCTTAATCACATACAAGGACGATAGGGAGAATATCAAGTACATCACGCAAATAGGTACTGGTAACTACAATGAAAACACATCGAAGATTTATACTGACTTTTCACTGATGACATCTAATGAAGAGATAGGACTCGATGCAAATGATTTTTTTAGAAATATGTCGCTAGCTAAGCTCAATGGCAAGTACCTACACCTACTACAATCGCCATCGACACTTAAGGCGAGATTACTTAAGGAGATGGACAAGGAGATAGCCAAGGGCAAGGACGGCTACATTAGATGTAAGATGAACTCACTAACCGATTATGAGTTTTTGGAAAAGTTTGCCGAAGCCTCACAAAATTCTGTTAATGTCGACTTGATTATACGCGGTATATGCTGCATAGTACCTAATGTGACTGGCTATACAGACAATGTTCATGTCTCGTCCATAGTCGGACGCTTCCTAGAGCATTCGAGGGTCTACCAATTTGGAAGAGGCAGTGATATGAGGATATATATCTCAAGCGCAGACCTTATGACTAGAAACACAGAGAAGAGAGTTGAGATAGCCTGCCCAGTATACGATGAAGAAGCAAGGGCAAGACTTGTAAGCTACTTAGATATACAGCTTAAGGATAATATTAAGAGAAGGATACTTGTTAACTCGGGTGACTACATCAAACCAGAGGTACAAGGCGAAGTGCTTATCGCTCAAGATTATTTTATGCATAAAGCAAATGAAAAGAGAGAAAAGTTTTACGAAGAGCTTGAGAGAGCTGAATTAGACGAAGCGCCTAAAGAAAACTTTTTTACTAAGATTAAAAAGATATTTACAAAGTAATATAATATTAGAGAGCCTTTCATTTTGAGAGGCTTTTACTTTGCCAAATTCATAGTGATTGAAAAATGCACTCAGCTGTGATATAATTAAAAAAGAGGTGATTATATGCATTATTTTGACAACGCATCGACAACATTCCCAAAACCAGAAAGCGTATATAAAAAATTTGATGAAGCATTTAGAGAATATGGAGCCAATCCCGGAAGGAGCGGTCACAAGCTAGCTCTTAGAGCGATGGAAGAGATTATGAAGACTAGACTAATTCTTGCAAAGCTATTTAACGTAGATAATCCTTTAAATATAAGCTTTCATATGAACACAACATACGCTTTAAATACAGCCATCAAGGGTGCGCTTAAGAAGGGAGATCATGTAATCACAACATCTATGGAGCATAACTCAGTCTTAAGACCATTATTCACACTTAAGGAAATGGGTATCATTGATTTAACAGTTGTTAAGGCAGAAAAAACTGGTGAAGTAGGTAAAGATAAGATAGTTGAAGCTATAAAAGATAATACTAGAATGCTTGTAATGACACATTCATCGAACCTATTAGGAACAGTTGAAAACATAGATGAAATTTCAAAAGCGGTTAAAGCTATTAATAAAGATATAATTATACTCATCGATGCAGCTCAATCAGCTGGCATCATAGACATAGACCTAAAAAAGCTAGATATAGATATGCTAGCAACAGCTGGGCACAAATCATTATTCGGCCCACAAGGCACAGGCGTTTTATATTTAAGAAATCCAGAGCTTGTTATGCACACGATTGAGGGCGGAACAGGATCTAGATCAAATGAAGTTTATCAGCCAATGGATATGCCAGATAAATTAGAGCCGGGCACTCCAAATGGCCACGGAATCATAGCCTTGGGAGCAGGTATTGAATATATTCTTGAAGAAGGTATAGACAATATAAAAAAACATGAAGAAGTTCTAACAAAAACATTTATCGATGGACTAAAAACTATTGACGGAGTAGAAATATACGGTCTACTTGATGAAAAGAGAAAAACTCCAGTCGTCTCAATGAACATGGAAGGAGTAGACTCATCCATACTAAGCTATGTGCTTGATGATGAATATGACATACAAACTCGCCCAGGCCTTCATTGTGCGCCACTTGCACACGAAACCATTGGCACAATAAAAAAAGGCGCGGTTAGATTTAGTTTTTCTTGCTTTAATACAGAAGACGAAATTATCTACGCAATAGAAACTTTAAAAAAGATTAAAAAAGAGGCGAAAGATGGAAAATATCAATAAAATTATTAGTGCTAACTCTTTCATCATAGTCATGGCGCTCTCAGTAATTACAATTGCAGCCATTGTCTTAATAGTTATGCAAATGATTAAGCTCAAAAAACTTAAAGAAAGAGTAGATACATTTACACAAGGCATGGACGGCATTAGCGTTGAAAAGCTACTAGCTACCTTTGGTAAAGACATCAAAGACATTCATAGAGACATGATACTTAATGAAGACAGATTCACAAGACTTGAGACAAATTTAAGTTTTTGTGTACAAAAAGTCGGCTACGTTAAATACAACGCCTTTCAAGACAGCGCTTCAGAGCTAAGTTTTTCAATTTGTTTTTTAGATAAATTTAACAACGGAGTTTTGCTTTCAGTCATACATGGAAGAGAGCAAAGCGTTAGCTATGGCAAGATGATTAAGAATGGCGAGAGCGTTGTGCCTCTTTCAGAAGAAGAGCAAAGCGCGGTAGAAAAAGCAATCACAGGACTTTAGAATATTTATGCATATAGACTTGTTTAGGCAAGTCTATTTTTATGCGTGAATTTTTTGAAAAATTTTTATAAATTTATTTTATTTTTACAAAAAAGATATTTTCTTCATAATTATATATTATTTACCTAAAGCCTCGTGATTGTAGTATAATATAGACAAAGCAATATTTTCACGAGGAGGGGATGTTCTTGAAACACAGTAAAAAAATTTTTGCTTTAATATTAGCTCTAATGATGCTATGCACAAGTTTTTCGCAAATCACTTTTGCTAAAAAAGATGTGAATACTACTGAGGCTATGATTAAGGCAATACACACAAGAAAAAGACCTATTAATCAAAAAAGGGTCCTTAGCAAGAGCATAAATGCTAAAAGAGCAAAGAGCGATGCTAAGTCTATGAATGAAAGCGTAAGGCTTGTAGTTGAGCTTGATGAGGCGCCTCTTGTAATGCAAGAGAAGGGCGCTAAGGTTCTTGCCAACACTCGCAAAACAAAGGATGCGCTTAATAAGATTAAAAAATCTGAGGACAATGTTAAGGCTCTTATGCGTAAGGCTAAGATTGATTTTAAGGAATTGTACTCACTTGATACTTTTGTGAGCGGTTTTTCTATTTATACAAAGAGGAAAAATATCGCTGCTATTGAAAAGATTAAGGGTGTTAAGAGGGTACATATATCTGAAAAATATACTTTGCCTAAGACTAATAAGGGTGACAAGCCACAAATGTATGCGTCTTTATCAATGATATCAGCTCCAAATGTTTGGGCTTCTAAAAAATATAAGGGCGAAGGACAAGTTGTAGCTGTGCTTGATACTGGTTTTGATATGAACAATCTTGAGAGCTTCAGACTTGATGACGATGCAAAAAAAGAGATTGCTCTTACAAAGAATAAAGTTAATGAACTTAAAGAAAAGTATGGCTTAAAGGGCAAATACATCTGTGAAAAGATTCCTTATGTTTATAATTATCATGATGAGACAGCTGATTTAGATGCTTTGCAAGATAGATACGGCTCAAGACATGGTCTTCATGTTGCCGGAACTATTGGCGCGAATGAAGCTGATGATTATAAGAATGCAAATAATCTTGCTAAAACACCAATCAAGGGTGTTGCACCAAATGCTCAGCTAATAATTATGAAGGTTTTCTCTACATCTTTAACTGATTTAAGCACTTATTCAGACGCTCAATGCAAGGCAATTGAAGACGCTTATAAGCTTGGTGCTGATGTTATGAACCTTTCACTTGGTTCGCCAGCTGGTTTTATCACTGATGATGACATCGTTCAAGTTGCCATGCAAAACGCTATCAAGGCGGGCTGCTTAGTTGCTGTTGCTAACGGTAACGAAGGCACTTCATATTTTGATGCTGACGGCGCTATGAAGGCTCTTGAAGGCAACACTGATTATGGTATGGCTGGTTCACCTGCTACTGGCTGGGCGACTACATCTGTTGCAGCTATAACAAATACCAAGTATTTAGTTTGTTCTTTAGATTCAAATAATGATAAGATAAAGAACATTAAATACACTTGGGGCTCTGAAATTACTCCTGAGAACTATACATTTAATAAATTTGTTTATGCCAATAAGGGCAAAGCAAGTGATATAAATAAGATTGAACCTGAAAAGATAAAGGACGCTTTAGTTTTAGTTGACAGAGGCGAATGCACTTTCAACGAAAAGGCAAGTAACGCTAGAGATGCTGGAGCGAAGGGCGTAATCGTTATCAACACTGATGATGAGCCTATGACTATGGTTGGATTTAACGATGTAAATTTCCCAGCTGTCATTGTTGGCAATACTGATGGTAAAAAAATTCTAAAATATATTGATGATAGTGGTCTAAGCATTTCATTTAATAAAGAGATGAGTGTTCAAGACAATCCAAAAGCTGGACAGATGGCGGACTTCACAAGCTGGGGACCAACACCTGATCTTACTATGAAGCCTGAAATCACTGCTCCAGGCGCTGATATATATTCAATCGATCAAGATTATAAATATCAAGTTATGAGCGGTACATCAATGGCAACACCTCATGTAGCTGGTGCGGCTGCGATAGTTATGCAATTTATCAAGGATAGAGACTCAGTCTTTTATGAAGAAGCAAAAGATGCTTCTAAGAGAGAGGCTTTAACAAAGACTCTTCTTATGAACACTGCAATTCCTCAAAAGGACGAAGAAACATACTATCCAGTAAGAAGACAAGGCGCTGGCCTTATTGATTTAGCTAATCTAATGAAAGCAAAAGCAACTGTAAAAGCGACAGCTAAAAATGACAGAATGCTTGATGCTAAGGCTGAATTAAAGAGTTTTGCAGATAAAGAGTTCACTATCGACTACACTTTGAAAAATTATTCTGATAAGGACATAGCTTATACTCTTGAGCCAGCTATGCTTACAGAAAAATTTGTTAACGATAAAGATTTTGGTTCTGTATCAACAGAGACTGACAGAGATATGAACTTTAGTATTGACAAAAAATCTGTAGTGGCAAAGGCTTCTAGCACTATCAAGTTTAGTGTTAAATTTAATTTTGCTAACGATGATATCAATCTAAATAATTATGTAGAAGGTTTCTTAAGATTTGTTCCAGAAGATACTGAAAAAGATGCGACTCTTACAGTTCCTTATCTTGGTTTCTATGGCGATTGGTCTAAACCAAGACTATTTGACGTATTTAGTCACGAATGGAGCGATGATTTAAAACCAAATATTTTAAATAAAGATACTAATGACGCTATGGGCGATGTTTTTGACTTTACAGAAGAAAGTGATGAGGCTGCTGGCGTTGATAACAAGGTAAACTCATTTGAATACAAGGGTAAGATGACTTATATCACAAATCATGATTCATCTGAACAAATCAAGATAAGATTTGGCCTCCTAAGAAACGCTGAGTACATCAAGGCTAGAATTGAAGATGCATCTAATAAAATTCTTATGGACAATCTTATTGATTTAAGCTACTTTGCTAAATCAAGACTAGCTGAGAATGGCGGAGAAAATTGGATTAGCTTATTTAAGGAAGATTTTGCTGAAAATGATTTTGCCAAGGTAATTTTAAAGGGTAAGCTTAATACTGAAAAAGAAAATATTCAAGAAGTTTCAGTACCTATCTACTTTGATGATAATAAACCTATAATCAAGTCAGCTGAAATAATCAGCAAAGGCGATGCTAAATATGTTAAGCTAAGCGTCTCAGATGACATAGGCATAGATACTATAGGTGTTCAGCAAGTAAAAGAAACTGGTAAAGACGATGATGGCGAGCCTATATACAACAATCACAAGTATAATGAAGTGAGCGGACTTTATTATGGAAACACTGATTTTTACACTGAAGATGAAGCGAGAGTGACTGAACAAGATGAAAAAGTTACTAAGTCACTTGAAAAGCTTAAAGATTCTAAAAAATTAAATACAGTTTATGTAAAAGTTGATGACATTTGTGATATTGAAAAATTATGCGTATATGTTAAAGACATTGCAGGCAACTGGGCTGAAGAGAAGGTTCTTGACACTAATTACAAATCAAATGAAACTGTTAAGCTTAAGCTTATAGGCGAGAGCGCTGCTTTTTGGACAGAAACAACATGTTCTGACAAGAGCAAGTGGAATGACAATATTTATAATATTCAAAAAGGTTCTTATGGTGAAGTTCAAATACAATTGCCAGATAATGACAAGGAATATGCCATCGGATCAGCTATAATCAATGGCGAAGAGTATGCCGATAAATTTGAATATGATCAAGACGCAAGACTTTATTACATGCCATATAGATTTGAAGATGATACTACATTTACTTCAAGAATATATGAGGTAAAGCCAGCTGAAGCAAAAGGACTTCCTCAAGGCAATGGATATCCTTCCATATATCTAACACAACCAGAAAACGCATGGACTGTTAGTGAGAACGGACCTCTTAACGATCAAGGTGATGCGCCTGAGATTGAAGATGGCAAGCTAAATGTTATAGGAGCTGTGGCTTTCACTGATAAGAGCGATTTAGCTAAATTAACTCTTAGAATAATAGACGATGTAAATAAAAAAGTTTTATCAGAAAAAGATATTACAAATGAAGTTAAGCTTGAACAAACTGGCGAAATTAGCAATGCTGATGGCGTTATCTACGATGGACTTGCACTTGTATTCAAAACTTCCATCGATATGGTTAAGGGCTATAGCAATCTAAAATTACAAGTAGAAGCTGAAAATAAATCTGGCAAGAAAACTATCACAGCTGCTACAATTGCAGTTGATGAGAGTCCTGCTACATTTAACTACACTATTGACAAAAGAGGTATAGCTAGTGATAAAGCTACCATCAAGTACACTCTTGCTGATGATAACAAATCTACAGAGATTATTGTTGATAGAGTTACAAATGATGACAAGAATGAATTTATAGAAACAGTTTATAGAAAACTTTATGATAAGTTTGATATAGATAGGCTTGATGCAGTTAGATACATTAACAAGGATAAGTTTACAGTAAAACTTAAACCAGGTTATAACAAATTTAAAGTTTCTATAAGTGAAGTGGGCACAGCTAGAGTAAATGAAAAATATATAATTATTTACAGACTAGACCCAAGTATCAAGCTTAAGAAGCTTAAATAAGGAGGCAGAGCATGAAAAAGAAATTAGCTATAATTATTTCACTAATCTTAGTCGCTATCTTTTCTGTAAATTTAGTTGCAGCCTCATATAAGGACCTTGATGGACACTGGGCAAAGGACTATATAGACGATGGCGGAGCACTAGAATTATTCGATAAGCGTGAAGATGGAAGCTTTGGCGCAAATGAAAAGCTTAGCAGAGCTGAATTGATTCAAGCGATAAATAGATTAACTGGAGTTATTGAAGAAAGTGATATTAGCTTTACTGATATAAAAGAGGATGACCCTTATTACAAAGAATATAAAAAGGCTGTTTACACAGGTTTTATTGAAAACAAAGCTGATAAGGCTGAGCCAAAGAAGTTAGTAAGTAGAAGTGAAACAGTTGCAATGCTTGCCATTGTTTATGGTATAGACGCAAAAGAAGATGAAGGTGTTTTCACTGACCTTGAAGGAGTAAAGGAAGCTGGCTATATAAACGCATTGAATGCACTTGGCCTTCTTATCGGTTACCCTGACGGAACATTTAAGCCGAATGACAATATTACAAGAGCTGAATTTATATCGCTTGTAGCAGTTATTTATAAAAGACTTGGTACACCAGTTAGATATCCAGCTAATTACAAAGACGCTGACAAGTCCGAGCTTAAGAAGCTATTAATGAATGGCATGGGCTATGCAAAGAAGGCAAGTGATGAGCTAGCAAATGCTTATGAATTTGCTTATGCAAACGCAAAACTTGTTTTAAATAATAAAAAGGCAATAGTAAGTGAAATTGAAAGTGCTTGTGAAAAACTTTCAGACGCGATAGATGCTATAAAAGAAGAAAATGCTGAGACTAAGAGTGATGAGGCTAAAGTTGAAGAAGCAAGTAGTGATAAAGATGAGCTTAAAGATTTAATCAAGATGGCAGACGCTATGATTAAGATGGCTGATAGTGATTATTACAAGGATAATTACGAAAGAGCTCTAGACAATTTAAAAACTGTTCTTGGAAATGCAAAAGAAATTTTAAAATATGACGAAATAAGTGAAGAGGACCTAGAAGGAGCAAAGACTGCTCTTGAAGATGGCATAAATGCTCTTTACGCAGATCAAAATGCTATTGACGAGATAAAGGATGCTATTAATTATCTAAAAGATCTTAATAAAGATATTAAAAATGCTGATGTAAATGGATTGATTGAAGAAGCTGAAAAGCTTATCGTATCAAAGCCAATGCATGATGAAGCTGATGATATGTTATATAAGCTTGATGACGCTATAAACATGCTTCTTAATACAATGGATGAAAATTCGAAATTAGCTGAGATGATGAAGGAAGCTCTAAAGAATTTAAAAGCCATCACTCAAGGCAGAATCAGTGATCTTGAAGATAAATCCTATACATTAATAAGGCTTATCAATAGAAATAAAAATCATAAGGATGAGGACGAAAAAGAAAATCTTTACAAGGCATTAGATGATACAAGCAAAGTTAAAGAAGCTTATGATAACGCAGTTCAAGACCTAAAAGATATGTCTGAAGAAGTAAAATACTACGAAGGACTTATTGAGGACTTTGGTCTAAATGAAAAAAATGAAGAAAGATTAGCCGTAGAAGAAATTTTAGCTCTTGCTAAAACAGCTTCAAGGGGCTATGGCAAGATAAGTACAGCTAAAATAAGTGAAATTTGGGATAAATTAGACAGCATTCAAGAAACACTTGCATCAGAAATTGATTTAGACACACAAATTTCAAAAGCAGAAGATTTTATTAAGTCAAATAAAATTAAGCTAAATAAAGATGACGCAGCTTTAATTGATTCAGCATCTGATATATTAACACAAGAAAAGCTAGTTAAGGAAGATATCGATGCTAAGAAAAAAGCTCTTGAAGAATTAGTAACAAGATTGTACAAAGACATTAAAGATGTTAAAGATGCTAAAGAAAGTATAAAGACAGCTGATGATATACTAAAATATGATTCAAGTCTTAAGAATCTTATAAATAAAAAGAAGGCTCTTCAAGGCGCAATCGCAAGTAAAAATAATGCTGCCATCAAAAAAGCTAATAAAGAACTTAATTCTGAAATAGCAAAAATTTTACCAATCAAGTTTATTTACAATTCTAGAGATATCGAAGGACAAATAGTAAGCTTTGATATGAAGGGCGACATGACGATGGATGAGGTAAAAAGACTTGTTTACGCTATATATCCATGTGGCACAGGACTTAATTCACACGCTATGAAAATAAATGTAACAAGCGAAACAAATCAAGATCTTGCAGTTAGAGACGCTTCTAAAAAGATTGTTAAGTTTAGAAAGCCAAGCAACAAAGAAAAGATAAGAATTAAATTCTCTTATGATTTCGCTGGTAGGACTTATTCAGCAACACTTGAGTATAGACCAGAAGAAAAAGCAAAAAGATTTAAAAATATCTTAGGTATATATAGAGCGCTTGAGGGTGAAGCAATTGATGAAGAATTCTTCAAGACTTATGAAGGAGCCGAGGCAGCCCTATTTGACACAGTTACATCAAAAGATGTAAGCGATGAACTTAAAGTTAAGGTAATGAAGGACGGAAAAGAAATAGAATTAAACGAAGAGACAAATAAGCTTAAAAAAGGCGAGTACGATTTAATATTCTACTACCTAGATGGCAAAGAAGAGATTGTCTACGAAGCAAGTTCAAAACTTATAGTTGATAAAACTCTTAACACAAAAGAATTACTTTATATATTCAATCCAGATGATGCATCATACTTTGTTCCAATGAGGAATGCTGATGGAAGACTTGTCTTTGCTTTTGACATAAAGAGCAAAAACTTCAAGTTACCTAGTACAGTTAAGATATTTAATCAAGATAGCGGAGAAGCTTTCTTAAATAAAGATGGCAAGAGCGATATCAAGATTAAATTCATCGACGCAGCTACTAAGGACATAAATAAAAAAGAAGATATTAAGGGACAAATATATCTAATGCTTCTTGAAGATGTTGAGGGCAGCTTAGGCGACAGAAATGTAACACTTAAGACTGGAGATATAGCCGAAGTATCCGTAATTAAATAAGTTAAAATTGATTTATACTAGAGAGGCTTTTATAAGTCTCTCTTTTATTTTGCCTTGTGATGCATAAATATTTTTTCTTGAAAGGGGTCAATCGATTTATATTTTTATCTTAGAAAAAAATTTTGTAAACATTTTGTATAAATAATAATATCAATTTCATTTGCCTTTGTATTGATAAATCATCATTTTTGTGGTAAAATTAAGTTTAGAGGTTGATATAATGACAGAGCTTTTAAAAATTACTGATGATAATATAAAATTATGCGCTGAAGAGATCAAAAGAGGCGGTCTCGTTGCTTTTCCGACTGAAACTGTATATGGTTTAGGTGCAGATGGATTAAATGCCGAGGCTGTTAAAAAAATTTATGAAGCAAAGGGCAGGCAAAGTGATAACCCTCTGATACTTCATATAGCGTCAAGAGAAATGATAGAGCCGCTTGCTTATTATGAGAGTAAATATGATGATTTGCTTGATGCTTTTTGGCCAGGACCTATGACTATAATTTTAAAGAAAAAGGAAATTGTTCCAAGCGTCATCACTGCTGGTCTTGATAGCGTCGCTATACGTATGCCATCAAGTGATGTGGCGAGAAAATTAATTGAGTATGCAGGCACACCCATAGCCGCGCCAAGCGCGAATATATCTGGCTATCCATCGCCAACCTGCGCTGAGCATGTATATAAGGACCTTCACGGCAAGCTTAATTACATACTAGATGGCGAGATGAGTGAGGTCGGTATAGAATCAACTGTCATTGACCTAAGTAGAGACAAGGTGCGCATCTTAAGACCTGGAAAAATCTCATTAGAGGATTTACAAAAAATTCTTCCTGAGGCAGAGTATGATGAGGCCATCACTGACGATAAAGAAGTGAAAAAACCAATCAGCCCAGGACAAAAATACACGCATTACAAGCCAAATGCAAAAGTAGTCATCATCATGGGTGAGGGCGAAGAGCTTATCAAGAAGATGAAGGCCGAGTATGAAGTAAATCTTGATAAAAAACCAGTTATTTTTACGCTTAAGGAATATGAAGATGAGTTTAAGAATTTTAATACTATGGACTTAGGCTCAATCAAAGAGCCCATCAGTATATCGCACAATATATTTAACTTATTAAGAACTGCCGATGACAAAGGTTTTGGCTATATAATTTTGCAAGGATATGAGCGCAAAGGCATTTTCATGGCGATTATGAATAGAATCATCAAGTCGTCGGGCCACAATATAAAGTATTGAAAATAAAAATTTTATATGATAAAATTGTAAAGGAGAGGTATCATGAGAAAGATAGGCATAGCATCAGATCACGGAGGATTTGAATTAAAAGAAAAATTAAAGAACTACCTTAAGGAAAAAGGTATTGAAGTTATTGATTATGGAACTAATTCAACTGAATCAGTTGATTATCCAGTTTATGGCAAGAAGGCTGCAAATGGCGTTGTAGCTGGCGAAGTAGAAAAAGCTGTCGTTATCTGCGGCACAGGCATAGGCATTTCACTTGCTGCAAACAAGGTAGAAGGCATTAGATGCGCTCTTTGCACTAACGAGTACATGGCGAAGATGTCTAGAAATCATAACGACGCAAACATGCTAGCTCTTGGAGCACGAGTAATCGGTGATGAACTTGCTAAGTCTATACTTGATACATTTTTAGCTGAAGAATTTTTAGCAGGAAGACATAAAAGAAGAGTCGATTTAATCGAAAATTGTTAGGAGGGTATTATGGTAACTGTATTTGATCATCCACTTATTAAACACAAACTAAGCATATTAAGAATGAAGCAAACTGGCACAAAGCAATTTAAGGAGATAGTTACAGAGCTATCTATGCTTATGGGCTACGAAGTAACTAGAGACTTACAATTAGAAGAAATGCCTATAGAGACACCTATATGCAAAACTGTTGGCTATAGCTTAGCTGGCAAGAAGATTGCGCTAGTACCAATACTTAGAGCTGGTCTTGGTATGGTAGACGGCATGTTAAGCTTATTACCAGCAGCAAAAGTTGGCCACATAGGTCTATATAGAGATCCAAAGACTTATGAACCAGTTGAATACTACTGCAAGCTTCCTTCAGATATTGATAAAAGAGAGGTTATAGTACTTGACCCAATGCTAGCAACTGGCGGAAGTGCCACAGCTGCTATAGATTTCTTAAAGAAGAGAGGCGCAAAGCACATAAAGCTTGTAAACATCATCGCTGCTCCAGAAGGAGTTGAATACGTAAAGAGCCATCACCCAGATGTTGACATCTATGTAGCGAATGTTGATGAAAAGCTTAATGAGCACAAATACATCGTTCCAGGACTTGGAGACGCAGGAGACAGACTTTTCGGAACTAAGTAGGTGAATTAATTGAGGAGAATATATTTTGCGGCATTTGTAAGTTTAGTTCTTGGACTAATATTTACAAAGCTTCAAATACGTTTGTCTAAAAAATTTGGCTTTATAGACGTTCCTAAGGATCAAAGACGCATGCATACTGATTCTATCCCGACTTGTGGGGGATTTGCTATGTATTTCGCAATCTTTATCCCATATATGATACTTTATAAGTTTACTCCAAGGAACACAGCTATATTCATAGGTGCAACGATCATCATGCTATCTGGTTTTTACGATGACATTCATGACCTTAAGCCGAAATACAAAGTATTATTTCAACTCATAGCTTCACTTATCGTTTATTTTTTAGGCAATATCAGGATAATGAACATAGGTAACCCATTTATAGATAATAATTTATTGAGCTTGGGCTTACTTTCTCTGCCTGTAACACTATTTTGGATAGTTGGCGTAACTAACATCATAAATTTAATAGACGGACTCGATGGTCTAGCAGGCGGCATTGTCTTTATCTCGTCAATGACTTTAGCTGTGGTATCTGTTTCGTATGAACAGTACTCACTTACAGCACTTTGCTTATGCGTTGGACTAAGCTACTTAGCTTTTTTAAAATATAATTTTGCTCCGGCAAAAATATTTATGGGCGATACAGGCGCTTTACTCGCTGGATTCATGCTTGCTGTAATCACAATACAAGGAGCAATGAAGGCAGTCGCAGCCATAGGTATCATAGTACCAATCATGATACTTGGTCTACCTGTCTTTGATACGACATTTGCAATGATTAGAAGACTTCTTAGCGGAAGATCCATTGCCTCGGCTGATAAAGGCCACTTGCATCATAGACTTTTAAGAAAATATTCGACAAAAAAGACAGTTTTGATACTATATACGATATCAGCGATATTTTCAATCTTTGGTATACTTGTGATGAAGCTTAGAAATACTGTGTCTGTGCTTATGTCTGGAATTATATTTATGATAATAGTTTTTTTAGCATATAAGATTGGATTATTTAAGGATGGTGAAAATTGAAAGCTTTAGTAATATTTGGAACAAGGCCTGAAGGTATAAAGATGGCACCTATTATTAAAGAGCTTAAAAAAGCTGATGGCGTTGAGCTTGTAACGTGTATAACAAGTCAACACAGAGAGCTTTTGGACTCGGTAATAAAGGTTTTTGATCTTGAAATTGATTATGATTTGAATATATTTGAAAAAGGACAGACTTTGACTGATATAACTGTAAGATCCTTAAAGGGTTTGGAGGAAGTTATCAAAAAGGAAAAGCCTGACGTTGTTTTGGTTCAAGGCGATACAACGACTGTGTTTGCTGGAGCACTTGAGGCTTTTTATAATGGTGTTAAGATAGGTCACGTTGAAGCTGGTCTTCGTAGTGGCAATATTTTAAGTCCATTCCCAGAAGAAGCAAATAGAAAACTAACTGGCATCATGACTGACTTTCATTTCTGCCCAACACAGAGGGCAAAGGAAAACCTTATCAAGGAAGGCTATGACGAAAAAAAGCTTTACATAACTGGTAATACTGTTATAGACGCACTTTTAATGACTGCCGATAAGGTCGATTCATTTACAAGAGATGATTTAAAAAAGATAGATTTAAGTAAAAGATTAATTCTTCTTACTTCACATAGAAGAGAGAATCAAGGCGAGCCTATGGAAAATATCTTCGGTGCAGTAAGAAAAATTGCTGATGAGTTTAACGATGTTAACATAGTTTTTCCTATGCATCCAAATCCAAGAGTTAGAGAGCTTGCTAAAAAGCATTTAGACGGAGCAGATAATGTAATTTTAACTGAACCGGTTGAGTATGAAGACATGGCTTATATACTTAAACATGCCTACATGGTAGTGACTGACTCGGGTGGACTTCAAGAGGAAGCACCAGCACTAGGCGTACCAGTTCTTGTTATTAGACGCGAGACTGAAAGACCAGAAGGCATTGAGTATGGCACTGCAAAGCTTGTCGGAACTGAATTTGATAGCGTTTATAACAATATGAAGACGCTACTAACAGATAAAGACGAGTACACTAAGATGCATAAGGCCATAAACCCTTATGGTGACGGCAATAGCGCCAAAATGATTAAAGATATATTAATAAGAGAGGTAAAATAATGAAATTAGGTTTAGTAGGACTACCAAACGTAGGTAAGTCAACACTTTTCAATGCCATTACAAAGGCGGGAGCAGAGGTAGCAAACTACCCTTTCTGCACCATAGATCCTAACGTTGGCGTCGTTGAAGTGCCAGACGAGAGACTAAAAATATTAACAGAAGTAAATAAATCGAAAAAAACTATACCAGCAGTGATTGAATTTTATGATATAGCTGGTCTAGTTAAGGGCGCATCAAAGGGCGAGGGCCTTGGCAATAAATTCTTATCACATATAAGGGAAGTAGAAGCCATAGTTCACGTGCTAAGAGTTTTTGAAGACGAAAACATCGTTCATGTTGATGGAAGCATTGACCCACTAAGAGACATAGAGACTATTAACCTAGAATTAATCTTCTCTGACCTTGATATGGTTGAAGCAAGAATACAAAAATTAATAAAGCAAGTGAAGGGCGATAAGTCTTTGCAAAGTGAGCTTGATTTATTAAATGAAGTGAAAAAAGTTCTTGAACAAGGAAAGTCAGCGAGAGTCTTGGATCTAAATGATGATCAAAAGGCTATGCTTAGAGGTTTTAATTTGCTTAGCCAAAAGCCAATAATTTATGTTTTAAATGTGTCTGAAGATGATTACATCAATGATTTAAAGAACAATAAGTACGTCGATAAACTAAAAGCATTCGCTGCTGAAGAAGGCTCCGAGATAGTTCCTATCTCTGTTAAGATTGAAGAAGAGATGAGCGAGCTTGATGACGAAGAAAGAAAAGCCTTTTTAGAGGACATGGGCATAAAAGAATCGGGTCTAGATAAATTAATCAAAAAGAGCTACGAGCTTCTTGGTTTAATGAGCTTTTTAACAACTGGTGAAGATGAGACAAGGGCGTGGACTATTAAAAAAGGCACAAAAGCTGTTGATGCAGCTGCCAAAATTCACTCAGATATCGCTAGAGGCTTTATACGCGCGGAAGTTGTTAGCTACGATGACCTTGTTGCGAACGATATGTCCATGAACAAAGTAAAAGAAAAGGGTCTTATGAGACTAGAAGGCAAGGACTATATTATGCAAGAAGGAGATATAGTTTACTTTAGGTTTAATGTATAATGAAAATTTTAGAATATGATGAAAAATTAACTTTTAAGTCAAAGTACTACGATGAGGAAGCTGTTTTTCTTGATATTGAAACGACAGGACTTAGCCCCATGAGAAGCTTTATCTACCTCATCGGGCTAGTTTTTATTGACTTAAGTAAAAAATCTATGCGCATAACTCAGCTTATAGCTGAAGATAAGGATGAGGAAGAAGAAATTCTTAATCTGATGAACGAAAGACTAAAGGGCTACAAGACAGTAGTTACCTACAATGGCAATTCCTTTGACTTACCCTTCATTAAAAAAAGAGCTGAGCGCTACGGCATATACGTCACTGAGCCAAAGTCCTTTGATATGTATGAAAAACTAAGGCTGCACAAGGATACTTTGAATCTTGATGGACTTAAGCAAAAAAATATTGAGAAAAAGCTTGGCATCACTAGAGAAGACCGCTACAATGGCGGCGAGTGCATCAGTTTTTACAAAGATTATGCAAAAAATAAAAATCAAGAAAGTTTTGATAGATTTGTACTTCATAACTACGATGACCTTTTATATATGCCAGCAACTATGTCTATACTAGACCTTTTAGATGAGAAGATCACCATTGACATAGACGGACGCAAATATAAATTTGATAAGCACAGCATAAAAAAAGATCTTTTGATGATTGATTTTACTACGGATATGGGTATCAATACCTATGTAGAGGAAGCGGATTATTTCATTGAAGAAAATGAGCGCAATAGGCATCTTGAGTTTACGCTAAAAACTGGATATATGAAGGACGCACGTAAGGTTAAGTACCTTGACAAGAGCTCCTTAGGCAGACTAAAAAATGATGAATTTGATGGAGAAGATTCACTTGAAGATGGCATAGTTCCTATACGCATACAAAATAAATTATTTATTCGAAATATAATTAAATTAGGTAGTATTTAGGAGGTTAAGATGAAATTAGAACTTTATTACAAAGCTGAGTGTCCATTTTGCCAAAAGGTATTAAATTACATGATGGACAATTGTCAAATCAAGGACGTTGAACTTGTTGACATCAAAGAAGGAAACAATAACGAAGACTTAATTAAAAGAGGCGGCAAGGACCAAGTACCATGCTTATTCATAGATGGCAAGGCACTTTATGAATCGGACGATATAATTAAATATTTTAAAGAAAATTTTTAGGAGGTAAAATTATGGACTACAAAGATTTACCAGCACAAGAGGTTTTTCATTGGTTTAGAGAGATTAACCAAATCCCAAGAGGATCAGGCGACGAAAAAAGAATTTCCGATTTCCTATACAATTGGGCTAAGGAAAGAAATTTAGATGTGTGGCAAGACAAGGCACTAAACATCGTTATACACAAGGGTGCTACTAAGGGTTATGAAAATGCTCCAAAAGTTATTTTGCAAGGTCACATGGATATGGTTTGCGAAAAAACTTTAGATAGCGATCATGACTTTTCAAAAGATCCAATCGAGATGATAGTTGACGGCGACTACCTAAGAGCAAATAATACAACACTTGGCGCTGACGATGGTATAGCAGTTGCTATGGCGCTTGCAGTTCTTGACTCAAAAGAAATTGAGCACCCAGCAATCGAAGCAGTATTTACAACTGCAGAAGAAACTTCCATGGTAGGAGCGCTTAATTTAACAAACGAACACTTAAGCGGAGACTACTTATTCAACATAGACTCTGAAGAAGAAGGCATATTCTTATCTTCAAGCTCAGGTGGAGTTAATAGTGAATCCAAATTCAAAGTAGAATACAAAGATAACGACAAAAAAGCTTTAGAAATAACACTTAAAGGCTTTACAGGCGGACACAGCGGCATGGAAATCATCAAGCAAAGAGCAAACGCTATCAAAGTTTTAGCAAGACTTTTAAATGAATGCAACTGCGATAAATTAAAATTAGTTTCAATCGAAGGCGGTACTAAGCACAATGCAATTGCCAACGTTGCCAAAGCTACTATAGTTCATACAGATTACGCTAAAGTTAAAGAAGCAATGAATGAATTATTCAGCCATATCAAAAAAGATTATCATGTAGAAGATCCAAATATGACACTTGAATTTAAAGAAGTCAAAGCAGATAAACGCATGACAAAGAAAGATACAGATAGAATTATAAACTTCTTAATGCTTGCTCCACACGGCGTTATATACATGTCTAAGGACATAGAAGGCCTTGTAATGACAAGCTGTAACGCAGCTATATTAAGAACTGAAGGAAATAACGTGAACTATCTATGCTCAATCAGAAGCTCATCAGATGCAGCACTTGTTGAAGTAAGAGAACAAGTTAGAATCATGACAGAAGTACTTGGCGGCAAGGTAGAATTATCAGAAGCATATCCATCTTGGGAATTTGATGAGGACCCAGTACTAAGAGACTTAGTAAGTAAAGTATATAAGGAAGAAACAGGCAAAGACGCAGAAGTAAGCGCTATACACGCAGGACTTGAATGCGGTCTACTAAAACAAATCTTACCAGATACTAAGATGATAAGCTTTGGACCAAACATCTACGACGTTCATACAGCTAGAGAGCATCTAGATATTAAGTCAACTGAAAGAATGTGGCACTTCCTAAAGGCGCTACTAAAAGCAGTTAAATAAGCTTATTCTTATCAAAATTGCGTCTAAGGCTCGTAACGAATGCCTCTATATCCTCGACGTGCAACAGCACGACTCCGGTATATCGCATTCTAGACTTCGCCTTTTGCATCATGGCGCAAAGGTTATCGTACATTTATGTACGATGCCTTCTTTTGCCTACAGAATACTTTCAAATTAAAACAGGCAAATCCATCTGTTTTCTCTTTGAAATAAGCAGGATAGATATATATAGAAAATATTTCCTAAGCAATTAGAGAAAAACTAAAATTAAATTATACGAAGGTAGTATGAAAAACATATTACCTTCTTTTTTTATTTGTGCTATAATATATTCAAGAAAGGAGTCAATATGAACTATATTACTTGTGGCGATAGAAATAATAAGTCCTTAGTCTTTATTCATGGACTTGCGTCGACTGCTGAGCTATGTTTTGGAGCGCTTTTGCCACATTTAAGTGATTATTACGTTGTTTTATGCGAACTTGATTGTCATTATGATGAGAGCAAAAAAGATATTTTCTCAATGAATGATTGTATAGAAGACATTGAAAATTATATAATAAATAATTTATCAGGCGAAGTTTATGGCTTATGCGGTTTTTCAATGGGCGCGACCATGGCAGTTGATCTTGTTTCAAGAGCAAGTATAAGAGCAGAGAGACTTTTTCTTGACGCAGCCATCACCATAGAAATGGGTCTTGCGGCAAAACCATTCGCCTATGCTTTTGCTATAGGAACGGATAGGATTAAAAAAGGAAAATTTATACCAAAGTTCATGCTTGACTACTTTATGGGCAAGGGCAATGATAGCGCAAGTGAGATGATGTATACAAATATCACTAAGAAGACCATTTTAAACGCTTGTAAGACTTTGTATCACTATCATGTTTCAGATAATCTGAAAAATTTTAACAAGCCAGTTTCATTTTTGCTGGGCAGCGAAGAAGCTATACCCAAAAAGAGCGAGGCAGTTTTGAGAAAATATTTACCGCAAATGAAGACCGAAGTTTTCGAAGGCAAGGGACACGGTCAATTCTTACACGAAGAACCTAAATTATACGCAGAAAAATTATTAGATTTTCTTAAATAAAAATATTATATATATAAAGAAATGCACCTCTCATGAAGTGCATTTTAAAATTTACTTTTTAATTTTCTTAAGCTGCGATGGAAGGCAGCCTTTGTATCTTTTGTAAAGTGTTGAGAACCTGCTTTGAGATGCATATCCAACAGATTTTGCGATGGATTTGGCATCAAGATCAGTTGTTAGTATTAGGTTTTCAGCGACATTCATCCTTTTTCTTTGAGTGAACTCAGTTATGCTCACACCGTATTTCTTTTTAAAAGTGTATTTAAGCTTAGTCGGACTCATCATTGCAA
Organism: Fenollaria massiliensis; assembly: GCF_000312505.2. Taxonomy (GTDB): domain Bacteria; phylum Bacillota; class Clostridia; order Tissierellales; family Peptoniphilaceae; genus Fenollaria; species Fenollaria massiliensis. The sequence continues at coordinate 137,335 of NZ_HG326228.1, forward strand.
TTTTTGATAAAAGATCTTCTTTTAAATTCATGGAGAAGTGATCCTCGATATATTTTGCAACGCTGGTGATGGCTCTGTCATCGTCTTGAGGGAGTTTTACATTATCTTTTTCATCAGCTATAGCACTTAAAGATATTGCTATCCACTCCTTAGCTTTTTTTTCAAAAATAATTTTGCATCTTCCGCATCCATCTTGCACTTAAGTATCTCCATCGCTATCTTTTCAATCTTTTTTGATACTTTTCCTTTATTTTCTACAAATATTGAAGCAATTTTTGTTTTATTAAGATTATTCCTTTTAAAAAATTCATCATCTAGAAAACTTTCTTTAATCTTTAAGCTCACAGCGCTATATCTAGAATTTTTATGCAAAACATATTTCATAACAGGCTTTGTCCTATCTATTATATATAAAGTTTTTGGCTCAACTACCTGATAAGGGTAGAAGGTTTCGCCCGAAGCAGATATGATGTATATAGATAAAATATAGAAAAAATTAAAAATATCAGGCACATCCTTATAAATAACATCATCAAGCATTGTTAAATCATTTATATCAAAAATAAAATCATCAGTTTCGTAAAACCAGTAGTAGCCCTTGATATTTTCTTCATTTATTAAATAAGTTTCGCCAAGCTTTGGAAATTGCTTAGGATTTTCAATCCTTTCCTTAGCGTATAATTTAATTAAGTCTTTAAATTTATTCATAGCTTCAACTCCATTATCACAATTAGCCAATATATCAAAAAGATATATCTTTTAAATATATTGTAGCACAATTTGAACTCTAGTACAATAGATACACATAAAAAGTTAGCTATATCTAACAAAAGTTTTACTTTTTTATTTTTTATATCTTATATGTCTAAATAAGATAGATAATGAAAGTTTTTTAAATCTCATAAAAAAATGCACTTCAAGTACGAAGTGCATTACATTTATCTAAATTATTTAGTTTTTATATCAATACCTTTTTCTTTAAGTTTTTTGTCCTTGTATATGCCAAGCAGTGTATATATAGTTGAAAACAAGGGAACAAAAAGTATCATACCGATGATGCCAAAGAGTGCACCGCCGACTGTGATTGCGACAATTACAAACATTGCAGGTAGTCCTACCTTGTTACCAACTATCCTTGGATAAGTTACATTGCCGTCGAATTGTTGCAAGACTACTACAAATATTATAAACATCAAAGCCTTGAACGGCGATTGAAGTAGTATAAGCAGTGCGCCAGTGAAAACACCGATGTAGGCACCTAGTATTGGTATCAAGGCACCAAGACCCATAATTATGGATATAGCTGGAGCGAATGGGAACCCAAATATCAGCATACCGACAAAGCACATAGAACCAAAGACCAAAGCCTCTATGAACTGACCAGTGAAGAAATTGTAGAAGTTGTCAAAAACTATCTCTCCAAACCTTACAAACTTGTCAGCCCATCTTTCAGGAAAAGCGGAGTATAAAAGCTCCTTAGTCTTTCTTGCTAGGTCCTCTTTGGACGATAAAGCATATATTGCAAATGTAAAGCCCATAAACATGGCGAATAGTGTGTTTAGAACTGAGCCAACCCTTGAAACTATAGTGTTAAATAAGTCGGAGTTAGCATTTTGAACGTAGTTGATAAGAGTTCTTTGAACACTGTTGATGTTTAGCTTAGAGAATAGTTCGTGAATATTTTCCTCATATTCTTTGAGCACTGGAAGCTTAACAAGTTGGTCCTCAAACTCAGGAAGTTTTTGCGCAACACTTATAATTGATTCTTGCACACGAGGCGCAACGATGTAGCCAAGAAGGAACATAATTGCAATCAGTATGCATATAGTAAGAAGCATGCATATAGCGCGCTTAAAACCAATTTTTTTAGGCTTCCACTTGCCAAAAATTTTCTCCTCGAATAGTTTTAGCGGAATATTTAGTATAAAAGCCACAAAACCACCCGCTAAGAATGGCGTGATTATACCTAAGAAAATGTTTAGATATGACCAAAGCGACTTTAAATTAGAGAGTGCCACGTATAAAATGACACCAAAGGCAACTATTTTAAAATAAAAGAATAATGACTTTTTATTGTATTTTTCGTCCATATTTCTGCCTCCTTCATACTTTAATTATACAATATAAAAGTAGCTAATTCAATACAAAATTAAAATTTACCTAAACTTTACACGCACTTAACCACAAAAAACACGAGATGATTTATAATATAGTTGTAAAAATTTTCAAATCAATAAAAGGAGTGTGTTAAATGAGATTAATGTCACTAGCATTTTCACTTATTAAGTATCCGTATATTTACAAGAAAGCGGACAAAATACACTTCAAGAAACCTCCAAATTAAAATTTACCTGGGAAAGAAGAGCTCGGCAGAGCTTTTCTTTTTCATAAAAATGAAAAATTTGTTTATTATTTAGTTTATTATAGGATAATTTATGGATACTGGCACACCTATAAGATTTTTTTATATAGTAAAATAAAGTGATTGACTTATATAATAATAGGTAGTATAATTAAAGTAACATTATATGTTTAGGTGGGTAATAATCTAGGACAATCTACCAAACAGTGGCAAGAAAGACTTGCTAATAAAGAAAGGAGTTTTAAAATGAAGAACGCAAAAAGAATTCTTAGCTTGATACTTGTACTAGCCATGATGCTTTCATCAGGTATCACGCTATACGCAGGAGGGGGGGGGTACTGGCTCTAGTGAAGAAGCTAAGTACACTGTAACAATTAATTTAAGCCCAGACATTGACCCAGGAGAGGAACTAGGATTAAAATATTATTCAAAAACAACGTACGTAGATGAAAAACTAACTTCTGGAGTTCAATTATGTGCAGGAGTAAAAATTAGCTATGATTGGAATCATGATTATAAGTACTATGCTAATGGTGTTGAATTTGATTATAATGGGTTTGAAATGCCAAAAGAGAATGTAACTATCGATGTGGTTAGGGACGGATATCATACGAAGAATTATATACTTGCTCGTGATGGGGTAAAAGAACCTGCACAATGGAAGACAGTGACTTTGAATGCTGGAGACGGAAAATTTGAAAAGCATGATAAAAATAGAACACCTTTAAAAACATTAACTTTTTATGTAAACCCACTGTATGAAGTTGAACTATTAAGAGCAGAAGAGAATGATGCATACTTTGAGTTCTATTCTTTATATGCGCCAGAAGGAAAAATTATAAGTAAGCCGGTAAAAAAACAATTCACTGCAAACGAAACAATAACTGTTGAATACAAAGCTATGCCAGAGATAACTTTGAACTTGCATAAGAAAGATAAAACAACTATTGATACAATAACAATACCTGGTAAAAGCACTTATGAAGACATCAAAAGCACAGTAAGATCTCATCAAAGTGAGCTAGGCGATGATGAAAAATTCGTGTGCTGGTCAACGGTAAAAGATCAACTTAATGATAGTTTTGCTTCAAAATATAATCCACAAAGTATTAATAGTTATAGGAATGTTAATGGAACAATACTTGAGGCTAAGTACGATGATTACCTAGATTATGATAGAAAATTCGTTGGAGCTAGATATGATGGTTTTAAAACAACTGTTGACTTATACGAAGTTGTAACAAAAAAGACTAATCCTGTTGTAAATACTTTTTCTGCATATGAGCATGAGTATCAAGGAGAGGTAGATTTATCATCATATAGATATGATGCAACATGTATAGTTAATCCAGATGCTAAAGAAAAATTCACTTTTGGTAATATAGCAGCAAGTAACCGTTTTGACAAAACTAAGCTTTATAAGATTACAGACTTAGTCGCTAAAACACATGTAGAGCTTGATTTAAGTGAAAAAATAACAAGTGATGTTGATACATTAGATATAATTAAAGATAATGAAGATAATCCGCACCCTACACTTTATGTTAAGGGAGAACCAAGAGTAAATTATACTAAAGAGAACGAAGCTAAACTTGATTTATCGCATATTGTTCTTGCTGTAGTGGATAAAGAAGATGAAAGAAAAGAAACTTATATACCGTTTGAAGATTTCAAAGCAAGAGGTATCAAAACTATTCCAGCAAATGAAGACATATTAGATGCTTCATACAATGGAAAATCAATTAAAGTAATGTATAATGGAAACTTTGCATATACAGAAGAGGCTTTGATTATTGAAAAAGAAAGCGCTTTGTATGTGCCTGTTTATGATAAGCTTGAGAAAAAGGTTGAAGATTTTGTAGCAACTAAAATAAAGTTTTTAGATGAAAAAAGCACAGAAACATCTAAGCCTGAAGCAAGCAAAAAACCTACAGCTTATAAAGTAACATTTGTAGGTGAAGGATTACCAGACGCAACTCTTTATGATAATGGACAATTCTACTATACAGTGAAAGAAGAGGATGCAGGTAAAACTATAAAATTACCAGTACTTATAACTTATAGAGACAGCTCAACAGACAACGCTGAAATAGTTATAAATGTTAAACCTCTTGATGATCAATCAGCAGCGCCAACTGTTGAAGATGTTGTGGAAGGTGCAACAGTTATCAATGGAACTGGTGTAGAAGGTGCGACTATAAAGATACTAAAAGGCACAGAAGTAATAGCTGAAAATATTGTTGTAGGTAACGATGGCAAGTGGAAGGCTGAAAATATCGATGCTACAAAGCTGAAAGCTGATGATAAGCTTACTATTGAACAAACTGAAAATGGTAAAAAACCAAATAGTATAGAAACAACAGTTAAAGCAAAGACAGTAACTCCAGAAGAAAAGAAAGATAACGAAAAGTATAATCCAACAGCAACAAATATAACAAAAAATTTTGGAGAAGCTACAACAGAAGATGAAGTAAAAGCAGCTGTAAGTGTAGCAGACTATCCACAAGATAAAGATGCATATACAGTAACAGTAGACGATCCAAGCAAATTGCCAGATGGACAAACAGCAGCAGACTTTAACGTAGCAGTAACAGTAACATATCCAGACCAATCAACTGATAAGCTTACAGTAAAAGTTACAGTTAAAGCAAAAGCACCAACTCCAGAAGATAAAGTATCTATAGCTCCAGCATATCATGGAAAAGTATACGCAAATCCTTCAAATCCACTACCTGGAGATTTAGTAAGATTAACTGCAATACCAGACAACGGATTTGAACTTGATTACTTTGATGTTAGAGATCAATTCGATAATCCAGTTAAAGTTTATGGCGATTACTTCTATATGCCAGATGGACCTGTAACTGTTTACCCTGTATTTAAAGAAATTGGCTCTTATCATAGACCATATTATCCAGATAATTACGAATATAGATACAGAAGAAACAGAAAAGATAATAACGAGGAAGATACTATTGTAGAAGAAAATCCAGTTAAAGTTTATGAGGCGATAGCTTTAGTAACAATAGGATCAAAAAAATTAGAAAAAACTGTCAATGGAGTTCATACAGTTACTCTTATGGATGTAGCTGCTCAAATTAAGAATGGTAGAACAATGATTCCTCTTAGATATGTAGCTGAAGCACTTGGCTTTAACGTTACATGGATTAAGGAAACAAGAACTGTAGTTATATATGACAATCAATTCAAAGTTGAAATACCTGTTGACACTAATAGAATCATTGTTAACGGTGTTAAGTTCGAAAGCGATGTTAAACCACAAATTGTAAACAACAGAACTTTACTTCCAATTGCAAATATTGCTAGAGCACTTGGATTAAAGGATGGTACAGACATTCTTTGGAACCCAGTAACAAGACAAGCAACAATAATTAGAAGAGTTTATTCAAAATAAAATATTGAATTTAAAAAAATATCCGTAGGGTTTTGCCTTACGGATATTTTTCTATTATTTTTTATATTATATTTCTAAAGCCACTTGGCAAGGTTACTACGCTTGGTTTTTCTGGCATCTTATTATTGAGCTTAAGGCCTAAGTAGCCAATTTTGTCTTTGCCGAATTTATTTCTGATCTCGTTAAAAACTTTTTCGAGTCTATCGTCTTTAACAATTTGTTTTGGTGCAAAGAGGCTTATCTGCTCTGATTTTGTGTTTCTTGTAAGATTTATTGCGGATATTGTTAGGCTCCTTATACCTTCTTTGAAGTCGTATCGCTCTTCAAATAGTTCCATGGCTTTGTCGTTTAGCCTAAGTGCGCTGATGCTTGTCTCTGTAAAAACTTTTTGAAAGCTAAGTGTTTCAAGATTTTTATCTCTTATGGATATTCTCACGCCGCCTGCCTTAAGATTTTCTTCGATTAATTTTTTGCTCACGTCAATGGCTAGCTCCTCAAATATTTTTTTAACTTCATCGTATGAGTTTAAATCCGCCTTGGTGGTTACACCTCTGGATATGGACTTTATCTTATCGTGGTGGTAGTAGTCACAAACCTCACTAGTATCGTATCCGTTGGCATACTGCCATAGATATAGTCCTCTTAGTCCAAGCTTTCTTTTTAATAAATTTACATCTGTTTTAGCGAGTTCACCAAGTGTATTTATGTTCATATACATAAGTTTTTTCTTTGTTTTATTGCCTATGCCAATGATTTTATCTGTATCAAGTGGCCAAACTATCTCTTTAAAATGCTCTTTAGGAATGAGCGTCACCGCATCTGGTTTTTTAAGGTCGCTACCAAGCTTTGCGAATATCTTGTTGAAACTCACACCGATACTAACTGTGATGCCAAGCTCTTTTTTGATGCGCTCTTTGATATCGTGAGCAATTTTTTCTCCGCTACCAAAGAGTTTCTCGGAGCCGGTCACATCTAGCCAGCACTCATCTAAGCCGAAGGGTTCGACTTGATTGGTGTAGCTGTAATAAATTTTGTGCGCAAGTTTTGAGAACTTTAAGTACTCATTGTAATGAGGCCTAACAGCTACTAAATCGGGACATTTCATCTTCGCTTCATAAAGGCTATCTCCCGTCTTTACTCCAAAAGCTTTTGCTTCGTAGCTCTTTGCTAAAACTATGGAGTGTCTGTCTTCGACTGAACCACAGACTACAAGCCGTTTTCCAACGAGAGACGGATTTAGTTTTCTCTCGATGGATGCGTAGCAGTTGTTCATGTCTGAATGAAGTATTGTTCTTGTCATCTTATCACCTGTCTTTCATCTACCTTCTTAAATATTATTACTACTTGAATGACTAAGACAATTATAGACTATTTACATGGGCTTGTCAATACTACTTTTGTAGTATTTTTGACATTTTTTGTCATAAATATTTTGTTAATTTATATTCATTAATTTATTTTCGATTTATAAAAATTATAAAACTACTTAAATTATAATTAAGATAATCAATCTAAATACCTTGTAAAATCGCGCCAAATATGGTATTATTAAATTTAGGTGATAGCATGATTAAATTTGAAAATGTAAGTTTTGCTTACGATAAAAATGAAAAAGAAAAAAAGCTCTGGATGATGTGAGCTTTGAGATAAAGAAGGGTGAGTTTGTATCAATTCTTGGTATGAACGGCAGTGGCAAGTCGACCATAGCGAAAATTATGGACGGAATTTTGCTTCCTACTGAAGGCGACGCGACTGTCATGGGCATGAACACGAAGAACGAAGAGAACCTTCTTGAGATAAGACAAAACTTAGGACTTGTTTTTCAAAATCCAGATAATCAAATCATAGCGACTATAGTCGAAGAGGACGTTGCCTTTGGCCCAGAAAATCTTGGCCTACCAACACCTGAGATTAGAAAGAGGGTTGACGATGCTTTGGAGATAGTTTCGATGACGGAATACAAAAAGCACGCGCCAAACCTATTGAGCGGTGGACAAAAACAAAGGCTTGCCATCGCTGGTATACTTGCTATCAACCCGAACATAATTGTATTTGACGAACCAACTGCCATGCTTGATCCGCTTGGCAGAAAAGAAGTCATGGATACTATTATCAAACTAAATAGACAATACGAAAAAACTATTGTGCTTATCACGCACTTTATGAGTGAAGCGGTTTTATCAGACAGGCTCATGGTTATGCATGAGGGCAAGCTGGTTTGGGACGATACACCTAGAAGGATTTTCTCAGACGTAAAAAATGTGCACTCGCTTGGACTTGATGTGCCACAAGTGACTGAATTAAGTAATTTGCTTAAAGAGGACGGCTTCAATGTTACTGGCGATGAGCTTAGTATAGATGAATTGGTGGCAAAATTATGATTGAAATAAAAAATTTATCATTTATATATAATAAGGACACGCCATTTGAGGTGAAGGCGCTTGACGATATATCGCTTACTATCAAAGATCACAGCTTTATCGGTATCATTGGCCACACAGGCTCTGGCAAATCAACATTTATGCAGCAATTAAATGGTCTACTTAGGCCTTCATCAGGCAATATAATTATAGATGGGGTAGACATAACTCAAAAGGACATCAAGCTAAACAAGCTTCGCGAGAGCGTTGGGATGGTATTTCAATATCCTGAGTATCAGCTATTTGAAGAGACTGTTGCGAAAGACGTTGCCTTTGGACCAAAAAATCTTGGACTAAGCGATGAAGAAGTAGCTGAGAGAGTTAAAGGCGCAATTGAAGACGTTAGGCTTGACTACGAATGGGTTAAGGATAGGTCTCCATTTGAATTATCAGGCGGACAAAAAAGGCGCGTTGCCATAGCTGGTATACTTGCTATGAGACCTAAGGTGCTTATACTTGATGAGCCAACTGCTGGACTAGATCCAAGAGCTAGAGAAGAAATTCTTAATGAGATATATGATATATATGAAAAAACGAAAATTACAGTAGTTTTAGTATCTCATTCAATGGAAGACGTTTTTACTTACGCAAATGAGATAGTTGTTCTAAGCAAGGGCAAACTTATCATGCACAAAAGTACTGACGAAGCAGTTAAGGAGCGCGAACTTCTTAAGAAATATGATGTTGGCGTGCCTGAGATAACTGAGTTTATGTTTACTTTGCAGGAGAAATATCCGGGTCTAAACCCTTATGTAAAAACTGTTGAAGAGGCGAGACGCAATATACTTGAGTATTTCGAGGTGAAGAAAAATGTTTAATAACATATCCATAGGACAATATTTTCCGACAGATAGTTTTGTTCATAGATTAGACCCAAGAGTTAAACTTATCTTTGTCTTCGTATTTATGATAGCAATCTTCTTCGTTGATTCATATAGTATACTTGCTCTTGTTGGCATCACTATAATTTTACTTATACTAATGAGCAAGGTACCGCTAAAAATAATATTAAGAGGGCTTAAGCCGATGCGTGCGATTATCATAATGACACTCATCTTTAATGTATTTTTTACGCCAGGAACACAAATATTTCCAAATATTAAGTGGCCGTCAATGTCTTATGAAGGACTAAACACAGGTCTTTTCATGTCGTTTAGACTATTACTTCTACTGCTTGGCTCTTCACTACTAACATTAACTACATCACCAATAAGACTAACTGATGGACTTGAGTCACTTATGAGTCCACTAAAGCTTATTAAGGTGCCAACTCATGAACTAGCTATGATGATGACTATAGCACTAAGATTTATACCGACACTAGCTGAAGAGGCAAATAAGATAAAGATGGCGCAAGAATCAAGAGGAGCAAGTTTTGATGGCAAAAATATTATAGAGACGGCTAAAAAGATGCTTCCTTTAATGATACCGCTTTTCTTAAACGCACTTAAGAGAGCAGATGAACTAGCCATCGCCATGGATGCTAGATGCTACTCAGGTGGAGAACACAGAGGCAAGCTAAATCCACTTATTTACACAGCTGTAGATAGATTAGCTATACTTGTAATAATTATATACTTTGGATTTATAATATCAACAAAGTATTTATTTAATTTAATATGAAGAACATAAAATTAATTATAGATTTTGACGGAACAAATTATTCAGGCTTTCAAGCGCAAGACAATGCACACACAGTTGAGGACGCTTTGAACGCATCCATTAGCAAGGCTTTGGGTGAAGACATCAAAGTTATTGGCTGCTCGAGGACTGATAAGGGAGTTAGCGCTCATGGTTTTGTTTTGAATTTCAAGACTGAATCGGTTTGTCCGGCTGAAAAAATGATTTATCCAATCAATGACAAGCTTCCCGAAGATATTAGAGTGCTTAAGAGTGAAGAGGCAGCGGATGATTTTCACGCGCGCTTCTCGTCAAAGGGCAAGTACTATAGATATACGCTTGAGCACAGAAAATTTGGCAGAGCGACAGCTAGGCACTTTGCATATAATTTTCCATATAAGCTAGATTTAGATTTAATGCGTGAAGCAGCGAAATACATGGTCGGTGAAAAAGACTACAGAGCATTTATGGCTATAGGAAGTGCTGTTGATACGACAGTTAGGACTATTCATTCAGTCGATATCATCAGAGATGGCGATTTTGTTTACATCGATGTAAAAGGAAGAAGCTTTCTATATAACATGGTAAGGATCATGTCTGGCACACTTGTTTTTGTTGGAACAGGAATTTTAGATATAGATTCTATGGCTAGAGCAATTGAAGATGGCGATAGAAGGGGACTTGCACCAACTTTGCCAGCAAAAGGACTTGTCTTAGAAGAAGTTTATTATTAATATGTATCTCTTGCTTAGAGCGAGAGATATTTTTTTGCCTAAAACCCCAAGAACCGCCTAAAATATGGAGTGAATTAGGCAATTTGAAATAAATTACACAAAAACCCAGCTCATCTGAACTGGGTTTTATATTTGATGTATTATTTTTATAATTTTAAAAATTGTCTCCGCCTTTAAAGCCTCTACCTTTTACTTCGTTTGTATCTTGTATAGTTATAAAAGCATTTCTATCGATGGAGTTAGTTATTTTTTTGACATCAACTATCTCTCTTGGTTTAACTAGCATGAATATAATTTTTAAATCGCTTTTTGACCAAGCACCGTACGAGTCGATGATGGTAGCTCCACGCTCAAGTTTATTCATAAGCTCATAAGAAAGTTTTTCGTAGTCCTTTGATATGATTAAAACACTCTTTGTAGCGTCGAAGCCTGTTTGCACCTTGTCAAGCACTTGATATGCAACAAACATCGATAAAACTGTGTAAAGTCCTTTTAACACACCAAATTTTATGCTCGCTAAACTTATTATAATGCCATTCATCGCCATAAGAGCACTTCCGATATTGATATTGTAGCGCTTTTTACATACTGCAGCAACTATGTCAAGACCGCCTTGACAAGCACCGTGCCTAAACAATACGCCCATGCCTATACCATTAAGCACGCCGCCAAATATAGCGCTGATAAGTATGTCATTAAAGGTATTAAGCTTTTGCATTGGTCTAAACAAAACCATTGTCGCAGATAAAACAAAAGTTGTTATAAATGCGTAAACCAAAAATTTCTTGTCAAGCTCTTTTAATCCAAATAAAAATATTGGTAAGTTAATCACGAATAGCATGATACCTGCTGGTAAGCCAGTAAGCAGTTCTATGATGATGGAGATACCACCGACACCGCCGGCAAGTAGTTTATTTGGTATGAAGAAAAAGTTTATCGCAAAACTTGATAGCATACAGCCGATGATGATGGCTGTGATCGTTGTAAAGATTTCTTCGTTGTCGCCAAAGTATTCGTATCTGTCAAATTTCTTTTTCATTTTAATTTTATAAACTCCTTAAATATATTTATTGCTTCTCCATTATTATTCACAGCCATGGCTTCTGGATGAAACTGCACTAGATAGATATTTCTATGAGCATCCTCCATTGCCTCGATAATTCCATCGGAAGACTTTGCTGTGACTTTAAAACCTTCCGCCACGTCCTTAACTGCTTGATGATGCTCTGAATTAACAAGCATCTTCTTTAATCCAGTCGCTCTGTGTAAAAAGCTTTGTTCTTTGATTGTGATGTAGTGAGCACCAGTCGCTATGGTATCGAAGTTTACGTGTTCTAGCTTAGCCTGATTGTCCTTGTATATATCTTGATATAGAGTTCCCCCTAAGCATGCATTTATCAGCTGCATTCCTCTACATATACCAAGCATTGGCTTTTTTACTCTGATTGCTTCTTCAATCAGTCTCATATCAAAAGCATCTCTTTCAGTCGATATACCTAAGATGCCTTTTTGAAGTTCTTCGCCATAGATAAGTGGATTTACATCGTGACCGCCTGTAAGTATAATTGCATCAGACATTTCAACGAGTTCACTTACTCCTTCAAGGTCAGTGTATGGAGCGATGAAAGGCACTGCGCCAGCTAATCTTACAGCTTCGGCGTAATTTCTATTGATTTGTACATAATTTCTCTTGCCATCTGAATATGGCTGAGAGCTTATCAAAATTTTTTTCATTTTATTCTCCAATCTATTACTTTAATATTATGTGCTTTTAAATAGGCATTTGTCTTTGAGAATGGTCTTGACCCGAAAAATCCTCTATATGCCGACAAAGGCGATGGGTGAGCTGAAGTGATTACAAGATTTTTACTTGTATCGATGTAGTGCATCTTGCTTCTTGCATAAGCGCCCCATAGGATATAGACGACATTTTCTTTATTTTTGCAAAGCGTTTCTATAATTTTATCAGTAAAAATTTGCCAGCCAATGTCTTTATGTGAATTAGCATAGCCTTTGCGAACCGTTAATGTTGAGTTAAGTAGGAGTACTCCTTGCTTTGCCCACGCATCTAAATCACCAGTTTTATTAAGAATACCTAAATCATCATAAAGCTCCTTATATATATTTCTTAAAGATGGCGGGAGAGCCATTCCGTCATTAACAGAGAAGGCTAGGCCATTGGCTTGATTTACTTCATGATATGGATCTTGACCCAAGATAAAAACTTTTGTATCTTTTAGTGGCGATAGCTCAAGCGCCTTAAATATTTCATAGTATTTTGGATATATAGTGTGCTCCTTGTACTCGCGGCGAAGCGCATCACGCATCTTGATGAAGTAGTCCTTAGTGTATTCATTTTGTAAAAATTCTTCCCAATCGCTATTTATGATCATTTTTCTTCATTTCCTTGTATCTTGCGAGCTGAATTTCATCTTCTACCTCTAAGTCTCTGTAATTTGCGAGACCTTCCATGTGATGAGTGAACTCGTGTTTTAAAACGTGATATATCATGTCTTTAATCTCATTCTCTGAATAATCAGAATACATTTTCATAAAAGAACCGTAGTAGATGTATATAGCTTTGCCCATGGCTGAGCGCTCATATTGACCTAAAATAAATAAGTCATCGTCAATTGCATCTGGAGAAATTTTTAAATCTTCTGAGACGACTACACCTAAATTTAAATCTCTAAAGAATATTTCAGGTAGTCTCTCGCAAGCTTCATCAGTCCAAGCTGTGAATGTATCAATGTCTGGCATCATAGGAATTTCGCTCCATCATTAAAGTCTAGTCCATTTTTGAAAATATCAAGAACCACATGAGCTGCCTTTAAAGCTATATCTTCTTGTTCATTAGTGATTTCAACGTGCTTATCAGTAACGCCTGTACCGTAGTTACCAACAACGTTTAACGATGCGTATTTGATGCCTAGTTCGTTCATTAAAATAACTTCGGGTGAACCAGTCATACCAACAACATCGCCGCCGATTGATTTATAAAATTTATTTTCGATTTTGGTCTCAAATTTTGGTCCTTCAGTAGTTACCAAAACACCTGTACTAATCTTGCCATCGTATTTTTCTTCGAATAATTCATTCATCTCTGGTGAATAAGGCTCATCCATGGCAATAAATTTAACGCCTTTATCAAGACCAGTAAAGAATGTGTAGTCCCTTTTTTTAGTAAAATCAAAAAAATCATTCGCCATAACTATAGTAAGAGGCTCTATCTCTTCTCTAAGCGAGCCAACCGAGTTGATTGCGTAGGCATACTCCACACCTAAGTCTTTCATCGCCTTAACATTGGCTCTGTAATTTATAAAGGTAGGGGGAACTGAGTAATTCATTCCGTGCCTTGGAACAAAGATGGTATCTTCATTAAGAATGTTGTATTCGCAAACGCCATATTCATTCTCAATGCTTTTCGTTTCAATGCTCTTCATGCTTTTAAGAGCCGTTCCACCAATTATTGCGTATTTAAACATTTTTACCTCCTTGAGCACAGGATGAGACCAAAAATCTTCTCAAAGCCAGCGTCCTTCATAACGCGAGCCGAATCCTTCATAGTCGTTCCTGTAGTTATTATATCATCAATTATTACTACATTGCCACTTGCATCAGCACTTTTTTTAAAAATATTTTTCGTATTAGATCTTTCAGAGAAAGAAAGCTTGTGCATATCACGCTTTTGTAGCTTTTCATAAGTATATATTTTTATACCCATGTCCTTAGAAATTATTTTTAAAATTTCGCCCATGTGATCAAAACCTTTTTTTCTTAGCTTTTCTGTATTCATAGGGACACTTGTGATGTAATCAATTTTTTCATTTTGCATAATATTTTTTAACTCTTCTTCATATAAATAGGCGAGTGCAGATAAATATTTTTTTTGTATGCCAAACTTGTAGTTAAATAGATGCTCTCTAAAAAAGTCATTGTAGTAGACTATTGAGTGAAGCTCATCAAAACCATTGACATAAAAAGTTTTTCTGATTATCTCAATGTTAGCGCCGCAGCTAGAACAGTAGGGCATAGCACCGTCAAAGTCTTCATTGCAAAATGGGCAGATTTTCATTTGAATACCTTCTTTAAATCACGAATTCTTTTTTCAAGGCTAGTGTATCTCTTCATGATGAAATTATTATCAATCATGAGCTTTAAATATTTTTCCCTGCCAATCAAGATAAGAAGTTTTTTTGCTCTAGTTATGGCAGTGTATAATAAATTTCTAGTTAGTAGTTTTTCATTAGCATAGGTAATGGGCATGACAACGCAGTCAAACTCACTTCCTTGAGATTTATGAACGGTTAGTGCATAGCTAAGTGAAAGCTCTCCAAGCAAGGAGAAATCATAAGTAGCGCTCTTACCGTCATCAAAATCTATATCAATGGTCTCGTTATCTTTGTCAACGCTTTTAATTATACCTGTGTCGCCATTAAAAACGCCAGTAACTTCTTCGTATTTGCCATTTTTGTATTCATGAGAAATTATATCATAATTATTTTTCATTTGAATCACTTTGTCGCCAACACGAAATTCCTTGCCCATGGCTCTGACAGTTTCGCTATCAGCGCGTGAATTAAGTAAGTTTTGCAGCATATAATTTAGGTTAACTGTGCCAAGCTTGCCTTTTTTAGTTGGCGTAAGTATTTGAACGTCTTTGAATGGGTCTAAACTGAAATAATTTATCAGCCTTTCATTTAAAAGATCAAGTATCTCTTCAAGTATATCATCATCAGAGTCTTTGCTAATGAAGAAAAAATCACTATCTTTTTTATTTACCTCAGGCATATTGCCTAAGCGTATCTCTTGTGAGTTAATAGCTATCATGCTGTTTTCACTTTGTCTATAAATATGCTCAAGCTCAGTTGTTTCAACCTCACCAGAATTGATTAGATCTTCTAAAACATTACCTGCACCAACACTTGGGAGCTGATCTTTATCGCCTAAAAGTAAAAGTGTCTTACCTGGTTCAATAGCTGCCAAGAGCTCACTAAATAAAAGCGTATCCATCATAGAGACTTCATCCACGATAATGAAGTCAGCATCAATCTCTTCTGAGCTTTCAAAAAAATCCGCACCATCGATAGGGGCGATATTTAAAAGTCTATGAAGAGTCATAGCCGCTTCACCAGTTTTTTCTTCCATACGTTTAGCGGCCTTGCCAGTTGGCGCCGCAAGTGCAAAAGATATATTAAAATTTTTAAGTATATTTATGATTGTTTCTATGATTGAAGTTTTTCCAGTACCCGGTCCACCAGTGATGATGGAGATGTTATTGACAAAGGCTTTTTTTATAGCAAGTTTTTGTTTTTCATCAAAAATAATATTTTCAGCTGCTTCATAT
This sequence comes from Fenollaria massiliensis, assembly GCF_000312505.2. Lineage (GTDB taxonomy): Bacteria > Bacillota > Clostridia > Tissierellales > Peptoniphilaceae > Fenollaria > Fenollaria massiliensis. The sequence continues at coordinate 153,233 of NZ_HG326228.1, forward strand.
TTTTCTATAAGTTCGTCACAATCAAATACATAAGTCTCTTTAGCAGCATTTTTTATGTCATAAAGCCTCTTTGCACATTCAAGTTCTTTCTCGTAATAAAGACTTAAGTATACATTATATTCTTTGCCGCGCTCCTTCTTAACAGCGATGCTGCCAGTCGTTGCGAGCTCTTTTATAGCTAAATTAAATTTATCTTCGTCCATAGTCATAAGAAATTTTAGTTCTTCATAAAGTCTATCCTTTGGTATGTAGGTAGAGCCTTGAGCAAGATATATGTTTAAAAGATAGATGATGGCTGCTTTTAACCTTTCAAGTCCATTGGCATCGACGCCTTCTTCTAAAGCAATCTTATCCGCAGTTTTAAAGCCTACACCGATTTTGTCATATATCAATCTATATGGATTATTTTTTAATATATTTATGGCCTCATCACCATAAATATTATATATTTTTAATAGTGTAGCCGTAGGTAAATTATATTTTGCAAGCTTTTGAAGTATTTCTTCACGCTCTTTATTTGATTTTATGTACTCTTTTATATCGGCAAGGGCCTTTTTACCTATGCCTCTTACTTGAAGAAGTTTATCTGTTTCATTAAAAATTACTTTAATAGAATCAAGGCCGAAGAGGTCAATTATCTCTTCGGCTCTTTTTTCACCAATTTTAGGAATACCACTTTTAATCAAGTAGCTTCTAATAGATTCAATTGTGTCTCTCTCTTTGAAAGAAAGCTTAGTAAAATTAATTTGCTCGCCATACTTTTCATGAAAGACAAGTTCGCCCTCAAGCTCAACGTAGTCATGCTCCTTAACAGTCAGAGCAGTGCCAACGCAAGTAATAAGCTCACCATCAGAGTTAACTTGCATAACGGTGTACGCGTTTAAATCATTTCTATATACAATTTTAATTACTTCACCGTCTATAATCATATTAACTCCTTTAATAATTTTAATTATTCTTCAGTATTTTTTTCTTCGATTGAATTATTTTCTTCTTTTTTCGAATTTTCTATAAGTTCTTTTTCTTCCTTAGTAATAAGTCTTGTGCCTGCCTTTGACATCTTAGGGATATTGTTAATCTTATTTTTAAGTGCGTCAAATTTTTCATTAGTCTCTTTCATTAGATCCATGAATTTGTCATCAATACTTTTTGCCATATTATCACTTCCTTAAATTGTATTTGCTAATTACACCTAGTGAATAGAGAAGCTTTGTCAGTAAAAATCCAATAAATGATGTGATAGCGTTTACTGGTATGAAAAAACTTTTCAAAACTAGGTACATAGCTTGATTAATTATATTGAATATAAAATATTTCTCTGTAAATAGCTCTGCTTTTATATAAAATTTTGAAAAAATCAGCGAGGCTATAAATATGATTAGGCCTATAAATATGATTAAGTTGTACGATTTAAGCGCTTTATTTTTTCTATATTTTGTATTTACTAAAAATCCTGATAAATAGAATAGTATCAGTATTATTAATGAATATAAAATCATTACTATCCTTAAAACTAAGGGGCTAGTAAGTTTTTTTAGTGAAAGCATCATAAATACTGCTACTACTGTGATTAGTATATATGATAAAAGTGCTTTTATTGTGTTCTTAATCATTAATTTGTTGCTCCTAAAGATTTGGAGTAGTGCTTAAGCCCATCGGTATAAAACTCTGTATTATCAAAATTAATCCACAATGCTTCTGTGTCAGGGAAGTCCTTAATTACTTCAGCGCCTTCTTCATAAGTAAGTGTAAATAATAATGTAGATAAAAAGTCTGCGATGCCTGAGTCTTTAGTGATTACAGTGACAGCTGTAAAATTTCTTGCGCTAGATAAAGTTCTTGTATCGATAATGTGATTGTATTTAACGTTGTCAAGTCCATAGAAATATCTTTGATAATCACCAGATGTAACTATTGCTTTATCCATAGTATATAAAATGTCATAAATTTCTGAGTCGCCTTCCTTCATCTCTGAAGCAGAGTAAGGATTTTCAACGCCTACAGTCCATTTCCTCTTAGTTTCTCCGTTAGGGTGGCCGATAGTTTTAACGTTACCACCAGCACTTAGAACTACTGAATCAAAGCCATCTTCTTTAAGTTCGTTGCATATAAGTTCAACAGCATAACCCTTGGCAACTGAGCCAAGATTTATTTTTGTTCTCTCATCTGTTATATATACAGTACTTTCTTCTTTATCAATGATAATATTATTTAATGAGGCGTATTTTGCTCTTTCTTTTAGCACTTCTATATCAGGTGTAGCTGCCTTTAGCTCATCATTTTCAAGAGCTTCAGTCATGCTTTTTTCCCAAAGCTCGATTACAGCGCCAAAAGCAATGTTTACGCGAGAATCATATTTCAAACCAAGAGTTTTGGATTGAGATATAAGATCTAAAAGAGCTGCATCGACCTTAACTTTTCCTTTCCAGCCATCTTGTTTATAGTATAGACATTGTTTACGCCTTCATGTTCTTTGTGGCAGTCAAACAAATTATCGTAGTATTTTAATCTTTCAGCTAATTTTTTATCAAATTTATCTGCTTCTTCTTGAGTAAAGAAGTAGCCGGTCGCCTTAACTAAAGTATCGAAGCTATCGAAATAATCAAATGAAAATTTCATTCTTACCTTTGGTTTGCACGATGCTAGTAAGCTAAATAATAAAGCTATTACTACTAATAGTGATATTTTTCTTTTATTCATAGTTTCACCTCTAAGTATATAATACAACAAAAAGCTCGATTTTTCAAGATTTAATTAAGTCCGTTCACGCTGCCAAGAATTAAACATGTGTCAATTTCTTTTTCATGAACAAAATCATTGATGTTTTGATTAAAGAAACGCTTGTCAATCATGTATATAGTTTTGAAATCATTTGTGAATAGACTTGCCACTGCGTTTGCGAATGAGTCCTTTATAATAAGTAGAGTTTTATCCGTAGAAGGATTGCCACTTATTTCAACAAGACCATAGTTACCGCTAAATAGAGCTTTGTATTTATCTTTGTTTTTGAACTCATCCTTGTCAAGCACTTTTATATCCTTATCGTCGCCTTTAACCTTGATCTCGTCATAATTTTTTGGCAGGTAGAATAATATTTCATCTAGAGCGCTATTATAATAAGAAGACTTTGAATCAAGTGAGCCTCTAAAATTTTCACAAGTGATTTTTTCAATTGTCTTCATCTCATCAAGACCCATGGCCAGAGCTATATCTTTATAGGCAAGGTAAGCGCCTTCACGCCAGTGGTGATCGGACTTGTAGAAGATATATTCCTCTTTGTGATCCATCATAAGCTTATATAAATCGATGTAATTACCTTTGATTTCATTTTTGTATCTATTAAGAACCACTGTTTCATCGCTAAATGTAGCGCCTTTTGGAAGCTTTTCTCTATAAACTTCGCCTTTATCGGGGCAGATGGCGATGAATTTATTTTTTACATCGATATCGTTTATATATTTTATAAATTTATCAGTTTTTTTCTCATCATAAATATATTTTTCGTAATAATTTTTGTCTGTGCCGATATAAACGCCGTTAAATTCTCTTTTGCCAAGAGCGTAGTCAAGTCTTGATTTTGCGCCAACTAGAGCATCTTTCATTATAAATTGATCCTTGCAATAGGCCTCGAATTTTTTAGTGAAGTCACCATTTTTAAGTGAAAAAAATGAAAATTTTGGAAGTTCTTCTAAAACTCTATTTTCATTTTGGCTAAAACTTTTATCTTTAGCAAAAATATTTGCGATTAAAACTGAGCTTATAAATATAAAGAATAATATTTTTAATAATTTATCTTTCATATATATCACCTAAAATCTAAAATACAAGAATGGGTTGTAGGACTCGCTAATTAGTGACATTGTCACAAGTATTAAAAGGATGAATAAAAAGGCAATTTCTAAATAAGATGTTTTTCTATCCTTATCAATAAGATTTTTGCATACGCCAAGCGATAAAAGCGCACCAACGATTAGATAAAAACCATACTCTTTTAAGTAAAAATACGCTTCTAGGGATGAGAAATTTTTAAAATTGAACATTGCCTTTATAAATGGACCTATCTCAGTCACTTTAAACTCAAATATTACCCAGCCAATAATTATAAATAGAATTGCATATATATGTTTTATAAAATTTGGTGCCTTTTCAAGTGCCTTTGCATAAACAAATTTTTCTAAAACTAGCAAAATAAAATAGTATAGACCCCATAAAATGAAGTTAAAGTCCGCTCCGTGCCAAAAACCTGTCAAAAACCACGTGATAAATAAGTTTAGTATCTGTCTTGGTAATTTCACTCTGTTACCGCCAAGTGGTATGTAGACATAGTTTCTGAACCATAGTGATAAACTCATGTGCCAGCGTCTCCAAAACTCAGTTATTGACCTTGAAATGTATGGAAAATTAAAGTTTTCTAAAAAGTCAAAGCCAAGCATGCGGCCCAAACCTATTGCCATGTCAGAGTAGCCACTAAAATCAAAATAAATTTGCAAAGTAAAGGCGATGATGCCAAGCCAAGCCATTGACGATGGCAGTGCTGATATTTCTTTTGCAAGAATAATTTTATATAGCTCACCAAGTTTATTTGCAATCAAAACTTTTTTAGCAAGACCATAAACAAATCTTTTTATGCCATAGGCGATGGAATTGTCAGAAAAGTCTCTATTTTTTAGTTGATTAAATATATCGATGTATCTAACTATAGGTCCAGCGACAAGCTGAGGGAACATCGCAACATAAGCGCTGTAGTCAAAAAAGCTGTTTGATGCTTCGACCTCGCCTCTATATACATCAATTGTGTAGCTAAGCGTTTGGAATGTATAGAAGGATATACCAAGAGGCAGACTTAAATTATTTGCGCTAATATTTAAATTAAATAAATAATTTAAATTATCAATCACAAAATTGTAGTACTTAAAGAAAAAAAGCAGACCAATATTGACAATTACACTCAATATAAGGACTGCTTTGCGTTTCCATTCATCTTTAAATTTATTTAAAAGTCTTCCATTAAAATAATCAAATACACTGGAAAAAAGCATTATCCCTACATATATCGGCTCGCCCCACGCATAAAAGATGAGCGAGAGTATAAAGAGCGTGAAGTTCTTTATCTTTTTTGGCGATATATAGTATAAGAATAATGCAATCGGTAAGAATACGTATAAGAATAAAAGTGAAGAGAATACCATTACTTATAAAGCTCAGCTAAAGCTTTCTTCACTTCTTCAGACTTTTCTGAAATTACTAGTACGATAGTCTTGCCATGTTCTTCATATACGCTGTCTTCAACAAGCTTTGCTTGATCAGGAGCGTAGTCTTTATAAATTTTTATAAGATTTTCTTTATATGCATCAATTTTTTCTTTAAATTCACTTGCATCACTTGCATTTTTTAGTCTTAATAATAGCACTGCGTTTGTATTTAAATTAGTTTGAGGACCATACATTTCATAAGAATCGATTTTTTCCTTATCAAAATCAAAAGTATCCTTTAGATAAGAATCTTCTTCTTCCTTAGAAAAAGTAGAAAAATCAATAGTATCTTTAAGTTTGTCCTTAATATCATTAAGGCTTACGTCCTTAGTAGAGCATCCCACCATAAATATCATAAGTGCTACGCTTAAAATTATTAATATCTTTTTCATAAATAACCTACCTTTAACTGTTTATATTTTTAACTTCATTTAACCAAACCTTGTGGAATTTACTCTTTAAGTGCATTCCATCAGGTTCAAAGTAATTTTGATTCTCATTTAATAGATAAGAGAAATCTAAAAAGTCAAGTCCTCTCTCACTTGCTATAGATTTAATAACACTATTAAATGAATTTATCTTAGTATTATTTACCCTTGCATCTTCTTTCTCATCCAAAGCCTTGCTCACAGGGAAGATTGCTTGAAGATAAATTTTGGCATTAGGAAACTTAGCTTGAAGTGCATCAAGCATAGCCACATACCTTTCTTTAAACTTTTCTTCACTTTTAACAAAGACAGAGTCATTAAGACCCATCATTAGATAAATATTTTTTGGCTCAATACCAAATTTTTCATTTGGAAGAAGCTTTCTAAGAGTATCAGTATTTAAACCAATCTTAGAAAAAACATTGTTTTCGTAAAGAAATTTGTAGTATTTAAGCTCCTCAGTGATAGAGTCACCAATGAAAAGGTCATTTTTAAAGAATTCTGTATAAACCGATATAGGAACAGTATTTACAGAAGATTTAGCAACCTTAACATTTTTAAATGCCTTAGGATCAATTTCTTTACCTTTTTCAAGTAGCTTTGCAAGTTCTTCTTCCTTGACTTTTTTTCTATAAGCTAAAAGTTCTTTTTCTCTAATAGAAAAATTATAGTTATAAATTTCTTCATTTACTAAATTTTTAACAATATCTGCTTGTTTAATACCTTCAAAAACTTCATCAAGATTTATTTTTTCTTTTTTATTATTTAATTTATGATTATTATATAAAAAATATAATGAACCCAATATAATAAGAATAAATATTATTGAAGAAAATATTTTTCTTGATTTTCTTTTTTTCTTCTATATTCAAAATTATCTCTCATTAATTACACCCCTATTTATTTCGAAATGATTTTTATGAAACAAAATTATATAATTTCATTTTTTTGAAATAATTTTAACCATAAAAATAAAGTTTTCATTCGAAATATCTCTTTCAATATTATATAATGTAAATGTAGAAAATTCAATACTCTTTGCCTAAATTATTGAAAAATGATATGAAGAATTTGTCACAAGTTGTAACATTTATGTCATAATTTAATTAAAAAACTTTAACTAGACATTCGTTAAAAATTTTGTTAAAATAAGACATACAATTTAGGAGGGACAAAATGAATAGGAAAAAATTTATAATTACATTTTTACTATTGTTTGTTTTTCTTTGTGGATATTTTTTTAATAGTACAGGAACTATGGCGCAAAGGGAAGATGAAAACAATCAAAACAATAATCAAGAAGATATAGATATGATTATTAACTACAATGAAGATGATATGGTAAATAAAAGAGATGGTGAGATGATTGCCAACATAGACGAACTAGTTTTAGTTATGGTAGAAGAAGAAAAGAATCTTACATACGATGTTTATCAAAAAACAAATTTAAGTGTAGAAGAGTTTAATAAAGTATTAGCAAAGACAGCACTTGCTGGACAAGGCGAAAGCTTTAAGGCACTTGAAGATGAGTTCGGAGTTAATGGTATATTTGCTATAGCTGTTTCGATCGCTGAAGCAGGTTGGGACGGTAGACAAGCTAGTAAGAATAACTTCTACGGTATGAGAGGATCAAATGGCTACCTTAGTTTTAAAACACCAAAGGATAATATATTGTACTTTGGAGAATTAATTACAAAGAGTGTATATAAGGGAAAAACATTAAAAACTTTTGCAAAGATATATTGCCCACCACGTTATAAAAAATGGCACTCAGATGTCGTTTGGCTTATGGGTAAGTTAATGGAAGAAATTAAATAAGAATAAAAATAAAAAGTGAATTAATAAAATAGTAAAATGTAATAGATAAGCTTGCAATTTAATTGCAGGCTTATTTTTTGTGCAATTATATTTTAATCATGAAACCATATTTAATTATTAAAAAATTATTTTAAGATAATCATAATTAACTCATTATAAAAAATTATTTAAAAGTCATGAATCATTAGTAAGAAATATACATTAAAAATTATAAATATATTAGTAATTTTTTAATGTATAATTATTATTGATAAATATAATTCATATGTGATATAATATCTAAAGAGGTGTGATTATGAACGGAAAATATTTAATCAAAGCAGCATTTATAATTTTACTAGCGTTTACAATAGCTAATGTAGTTTATAAACCGGTGCAAGAATACACTGTATATGCACTAGCTATAGTTGATATACTTTTGATCGTAGGTTTATCTACAAGTAAACCTGAGAGAAAGGAGAAAAAGACTGATGAAAAATAAATTATCACAGTTCTTAGTAGATGCAAAGGAATGCCTTGTAAAGACAGTTGGCTTACTTAGCAAGGACTTTGACTATGTATCGATACTTGCTACTGATACTGACTCTACTAATTATATGGTATCAAAGAGCATAACACGTGTTGGTGAAGGCATGGACAGCGAGAGAGGTTTTGTAGCACGTGTATATAATAATGATTATTACGGTGAAGTATCTTTTGATAAACTTCAAAGCCCAGAAGAGCTCTCCAAGATGATAAAAAAAGAAATTGAGGAAAACTATAAATTTTATAAAGAGAATAATTTTTCTATGAGAAAATATTCTCTAATCGATGAGGAAGAATTTGTAAAGGATTTTTCATCTGATTTAGAAATTTCTCTTGACGAGATGAGTGTTCAAGACAAGATAAATTATTTAACAGAAATTAAGGACAAGATGCTTAAAGAGTCTGATTTAGTTGTTTCTGCGAGAGCTATGTACATAGAAACTGAAGTGAGAAAGCTTTTTGTTTCTAAAAAGATGTGTTTAAATCAAGCATACACTTTTACTAGCGTCATGGCCGAAGCTGACGTACAAAAGGATGACGACTTTAGATATGATTACAAGAGCGTTAGTAGATTAGGCGGCTTGGAAGTACTTAAGGAGCTTGACAATATTTATAAAGAAGTTGTTCACAATGCGATTGAGCTTCTTGGATCAGAACTTGTTAAACCTGGTTACTATGATTTAATTAGTGCGCCAGACATAACTGGCCTACTTGCTCATGAGGCTTTTGGCCACGGAGTAGAGATGGATATGTTTGTTAAGGACAGAGCTTTGGCAAAGGATTATGTCAATAAAAGAGTGGCAAGTGACATAACTACAATGCATGACGGCGCCACAGCCATTGGCGAATGCTCAAGCTATAGCTTTGACGATGAAGGCACTTTAGCGTCTGATACTGTTATTATTGAAAATGGTATACTTAGAAGAGGCATGGCAGATAAGCTATCTGCAATGTCTTTAGGCGTTAAGCCAACAGGCAATGGCAAGAGAGAATCTTTCAGAAGAAAGGCTTATACAAGAATGACAAATACTTTCTTTGAAGGCGGCAAGGACAGCGTTGACGATATGATTAGGTCCATTGACTACGGATTTTTGCTTGATGGCATGAACAATGGTATGGAAGACCCTAAGAACTGGGGAATTCAATGCACTGCAATGAAGGCGAGAGAGATAAAGGACGGCAAATTAACTGGAAAAGTATTTAGCCCAGCGACATTAACAGGTTACGTACCTGATGTACTTGAGTCTATATCTATGGTTTCTGGTGAAATCGAAATGAACGGCTCTGGTTACTGCGGCAAAGGATATAAGGAATGGGTTAAGACTTCAACTGGTGGCAGCTACTTAAAATTTAAGGGGAGATTAAGCTAATGGACAGAATTAAAAATATTATTGATATAATAAAAGAAAATAAAGAAATCTCTGATTTTAAGTTAATTAGAAAGAAAACATCTAGCAAGGAGCTTTTCTTAATAAGAGATAAGGTAGATATGGACAGAAGCGTTGAGACTGATGACGTGAGTGTGACTATATATGCTGATACTGAAGAAGATGGCAAAAAGTTTAGAGGAGACTCTTCATTTAATACAGCTCCATCAGATAGTGATGAAGAAATTGCAAGAAAAGTAGCTCTTGCTTATGAAAGAGCAAAATTCATTAAGAATAAATATTTTCCTTTAGCTGAAGGAACTATATTGACAGATGAAAAAGATTATATAAATGAGCTTGAGACTATAAAAAAGGTGAAGGACATAGTATACAAGGACTATGGAACAAAATCTAAGATAAACTCATGCGAAATCTTTGTTAATAATATAGAAGAAAATCTTGTGAACTCAAAGAGCTGCGACTGCAAGTCTAAAAAGAGCGAGATAATCGTTGAATCAATTGCAGATGCGTGTGGTGAAGCGGGCTCAATCGAGGTTTATAGAATGTTTACTTTTTCTAAGCTAAATGAAAAAGAATTTGAAGAAAATATTTATGAAGAGCTTAAAGAGGCAGAGGATAGAGCTATGTCTAAGCTAGCTGAGCCGATAGAATCAGTTGATGTAATCATCACTGGTCTAGATGTTCCAGCCTTCTTTAACTTTTATGATTATCAAGCAAGCGGCTCAACTCATTATATGAAGCTAAATAAGTTAAAATTAAATGAAGAGGCTCATAAAGGAGCCATGGGTGATCTTGTAAATATCACTTTAAAGCCTGAGATTGAAGGTTCCGTGCATAATAGCAAGTATGACAGCGATGGTGTTAAACTAAAAGAAACACAAATATTTAAGGACGGCAAGATGATAAATTTATCTGCTGGACAAAGATTCGCGTCATACATGGGCATTGAGCCTACAGGTAATTTAGTAAATATCGAAGTAACTCCTGGATCTATGTCAATCGATGAGATGAGAAAGACTAGACACCTTGAGATAAAGAGTTTCTCAAGTTTCCAAGCAGATGCTTCCATCGGTATATTTGGCGGTGAGTTTAGACTTGCCAAGTATTTTGACGGCAAAGAAACAAAAATCATTAACAACGGTGCTTTTTCAGCTAATATCATGGAAAAAGGCTTGGATATGTATTTTTCTAAAGAGATGATTCATATAGATAATTACTATGGACCAAAATATATTTTAATTAAGGATGTGAACATAGGATAATGTCATACAAAGAAGATTTTATACATTTAATGCTTAAATCAGATGTTTTAAAGTTTGGCGATTTCAAGACTAAGTCTGGAAGGATGAGTCCATACTTCATAAACACAGGTTTTTTTAATAATTCTGAAGAGATAGCTAAGCTTGGCGACTTTTATGCCAAAGCTTACATGGACAATATTAAATTAGATAAGCCATTGCTATTCGGCCCAGCATATAAGGGCATACCACTAGTGGTTTCTTGTGCTGTAAGTCTTTACAAAAACTATGGCCTTGAAATTGGCTACTCATTTAACAGAAAAGAAGCAAAGGATCACGGCGAAAAAGGAATTTTTGTTGGAGAGACTCCAAATGCTGATTCAGATGTAGTTATCATCGAAGACGTAATTACTGCAGGAACTGCTGTTAGAGAGTCCATCGATATACTTAAACACTATGATGCAAAGGTCAAGGCTCTAATCATCTCTGTTAATAGGATGGAGAGAGGTAGTGGCGATAAGTCAGCTATTCACGAGCTTGAAGATGATTACGGTGTTAAAGTTTATTCGATACTTGATATAAAATTTATCGCTGACTACTTAAGAAATAAAGAAATTGATGGTAAAGTATATATAGACGAAGAGATGTACGAAAAAATCATGAAGCATCTCGATACTTATAAGGAAAGATAATGCAAATAGAGAATAAAAATCTTGAGACGGCTATAAGTTTTGTAGTCTTAACGCTAACCATGTTTATAACAAGGTACTTAGGCATCTTTGCGATGCCATTCGTACTTGGAGCTTATCTAATGAATTCGATTGAGAATAAAGATTACAGCTCAATATATTTATACATGGCTTCACTTGGCGTCTTGGCAATATTTTTAGAGCCAGCGTTTATATTTGAAAAGGCAATATTAGGTTTGCCATTCTTAATAATAGCTGTCACTTTAATCAAAATGAAAATGAGAGGCGACAAGCTGCTTTTAGCTATGACGCTTACTTTGGTGGTCTCAAGTATAGTTTATATAATTTTTTTAAGAGATATTTTCAATATAAATCTCATAGAAGTTTTTAATAAAAGTTTAGATAAGCAAATGGAGCTCGTTAAATCTTATGAGGGCGAACTTATTTTTGACAAGGACATGGTGAGCCTAGCGTATCAAGAGTTTAAAAAGTACTTAGCAAGCACTGTCTTTTTTCTAGCATTTATAGCCTCTTTCATAGCTTTAAAATTGCCTCATTATATAATAAGAAAAAGAGGCGATGTCAATATAACAGAGCCATTTATTGAAGCATTAAAATTTAAAAGATCAGCATTTTATTTAATGCTAACAATTCTTTTGATTTTTATGCTAACAGATTTAGGAATAAATGAGCTTATAATTGACAATATATCTTTAATGATATTTATGAGTTTAGCGGTACAAGGACTTTCTTTTGTGATGTTTACATTAAAAATACGCTACAAAAAAACAGTCGCGGCAAATTTATATTTTGCCATATCTATATTTTTCTTAGGAATAATGTTTTTTATAAATATAATATTTGGCTTCATAGACGGTGCCACAAGGATAAGGGGTGCATAAGATGTTTAAAAAAATCGAAGCATATGTAAAAGAAAATTTAATAGAAGTGATTTTTGAGCTTGCTTTAGTTATATTGCTTATGATATTAAATATCATCATAGGTTTTATTGCGCTTGTAATCTTTGTTTCACTACACATAAGATTTTTGCAAGATTTTGAAGATCAAACTACACTTATGCAAAAGAATTTTGAAAATATAGAGGAAACTATTGACTCGTTAACAAAACAAGCTGTATTTAAGATGCCATTTCCTATGGTTATCATTAACCAAGATGGTGAAATTAATTGGTATAACAGTAAGTTTATAAAAATGCTTGAAATTGATGGCGAGCCTGAAAACAATATTCTTGACGCTATATCATCACTTAACCTAAATGAAATTTTAAGCGCAGGCGATGAGCCACTTAAAATTTTATACAGAGATAACTATTATCAAGTTTATGTTAATAAAGTTAAATCAAAAGACAGCAAAGACAGAGAAATGCTTCTTCTTTACTGGATTAACAGAACTGACCTTAAAGAAGCAAAGGACACTATTGACAAAGAAAAGATTGCGACTATACTTTTATATATAGATAACCTTGATGAGGTTAAGAGCAGTGTTGAGGACAGCGCCAGAGCGACTATCACTGGTAATGTTGAGACTGAAATCATAAATTATTTTAACGCTTATGAAGCAACTGTTAGAAAATATGATGACGACAGATATTTAATCATTGCAAATAATGAAAATCTTCAAAAAATTATACAAAAGAAATTTGATATTCTTGATAGGGTTCGTGATTTAAAAGTGCAAAGCATAATACCACTAACTCTATCAATCGCAGCAACTACTGATGGAGAGACACCTCTTAAGCAATATGAAATCGCTAGAAACACTATGGATATAGCTTTAGGTAGAGGCGGTGACCAAGCAGTTCTTAGAAGAGGACACAATTACGAGTATTTTGGCGGAAAATCAAAAGCAGTTGAAAAAACTACTAAGGTTAAGGCAAGGGTAGTTGGAGGCGCGTTAAGATCACTTATTGATGACGCATCAAACGTAGTTATCATGCCTCATAAAAACGCTGATATGGACGCAATCGGCTCAGCCATCGGTGTAGTAAAGCTTGTTAGAATGAGAGGTAAGACTGCCTATATCGCACTTAACTCAGTTAATATGAGTATTAGAAATATCATGGCTAGACTTAAAGAAGAAAAAAGTCTTAATGGCGTTGTAAGGACTGAGGCTGAACTTAGCTCACTAATTGATGACAAGACTTTACTTATAGTTGTCGATCATCATAAAAAATCCATCTCTGAGGCACCAGACTTAGTTGATCAAATTAGAGACAGGGTAGTTATAGACCACCATAGAAGAAGCGGTGAATTTATTGAATCGACTGAACTTGTATTTTTAGAGCCTTATGCATCGAGTACAGCAGAGCTTGTAACTGAGCTATTCACATATATGACTGACAATGTTGTTTTAAGCAAGTTTGAGGCAGAGGCATTACTTGCGGGAATTACAGTTGATACAAAGAATTTTACTGTTCAAACTGGTGTAAGGACATTTGAGGCAGCATCAATGCTTAGAAGGTTTGGAGCTGATCCTGAAGTAGTTAAGAAATACTTTAAAGAAGATTACATGGTTATTAAGAATAGGGCTGACATAGTTAGACAGTCAGAAATATTTATGGATGATACAATTATCGGTATACTTGAAGATAAGGTTGATAATTCAATACTTATCGCGGCACAAGCAGCAGATGAGATGCTAAGTATCAATGGCATGAAGGCTTCCTTCGTTGCGGTTAAGATCTCAAATAATGAAACGCATGTATCAGCTAGATCACTTGGCGAGATAAGCGTACAATTAATTATGGAAAAGCTTGGAGGCGGCGGCCACTTAAATCAAGCAGCTACTAGGATAGATTTATCAGTTGATTTGGCTGTTGAAGAATTAAAGAGAAAAATTAAAGAATATAAAGACGAAGAAAAAGAATCTAAGAAAGAAGAAGGTGTTAAATAATGAAAGTTATACTAATTGAAGACGTTAAAGGCCTTGGCAAAAAAGGCGAGATGGTTAATAGTAAGGACGGTTACGCAAGAAATTTCTTGTTTCCCAAAAAACTTGCTTTAGAAGCTACTGATGAAAACATAAAGCAATGGAAAGAAGAGCAAGCCGAACTAAAAGCTAAAATCGAAAAAGAAACTAAAGAAGCAAATGCGATCAAAGCAGATATAGAAAAGAAAGTTCTTAAGATGAAGGCTGAAGGCGGCGCTACTGGCAAATTATTTGGCGCAGTTACATCACAAGACATACAAAAGGCTTTGCTTGAAGAATTTGGTTTAGATATTGATAAAAGAAAGATAGAGATGAAGGAAAATATTAAACAAGCAGGTGTATATACTGTAGTTTTAAGACTTTATCCACAAATCACAGCTAATTTAAGAGTAAATATAAGTATATAGGGGAGTAATATGGAAGTTTTAAGAGAATTACCTAACAACTTAATAGTTGAGCAGGAAGTTTTAGCAAATGCAATGCAAAATAAAACTGCTGCTGTCAAAGCTATTGAAGGACTTTATGAAGCTGATTTTTATAACGAGCTTCATAGAAAGATTTTCAGTGCGATTAGGACTTTATTCTCTTTAAACAAGCCCATAGACCTATTGACAGTAACAGAAACACTTGAAAGAAATGAAAAAATTGATGCTGATACAATAACTTATATTGCAAATATTTATGCAAATAACGAAGGACTTAGCTCAAATCAAGATGCTTATATAGATATACTTAAGGAAAAGTCTGTACTTAGGAGTCTTGCAGAATTTTCTGACGAAATAAAAGCTTTATCGCTTGAAGATAAATCGCCAGCGAAGAATGTGCTTGAAAAGGCTGAAAAAGAACTTTTTGAAATTTCTCAAGGAGGTCTTAGAAACTCATTAACAGCTCTTGAAGATATTATGAGCGAAACAGTTCAAACTATAATGAAGAGGGTACAAAACAGAGGCGAGCTTAGCGGTGTAACTACAGGCTTTACTGATCTTAACTCACTTTTAGGCGGTTTTCAAAAATCAGACCTAGTGTTATTAGCGGCGAGACCATCCATGGGTAAAACTGCTCTTGCGGTTAACCTTGCAGTAAACGCAGCCAAGGCAGGCAAAAAAGTTGCCATGTTCTCTCTTGAAATGAGTAAGACACAAATCGGTCAAAGAATTTTAGCGGCATTTGCTCAAATGAACTTATCTAGCTTATTCAAGGGTGAGCTTGAAGGCACGGACCTTGTCAATCTGATTACTGCTTCAAATGAATTATCAAATTATAATCTTCATATAGATGATACAGCAGCCATTTCTTTAATAGAGCTTAAAGCAAAATTAAGAAGGCTTAAGATGGAAGAAGGCTTAGATTTAGTTGTTATTGACTACTTACAACTTATGACAACTGGCGAAAGAATTGAAAACAGAGTTCAAGAAATTTCACAAATATCAAGAGGCCTTAAAGCCATTGCTAAAGAGCTAGACGTACCAGTTTTAGCACTTTCACAGCTATCAAGAGCGCTTGAACAAAGACCAGATAAAAGACCAAAACTTTCGGACTTAAGAGAATCAGGAGCCATAGAACAAGATGCGGACATAGTTATGTTCTTATATAGAGACTATGTTTACAACAAAGAAACTGAAAATCCAAATTTAGCAGAAGTAATCGTTTCAAAGCACAGAAACGGTCCTATTGGCGTGGTTAACTTAATTTGGAAAGATGAATACACAAGGTTCTTTGACGTTTCAAAGAATGCGTATGAATAATAATAAATACAGGATAAAGCCTTTAGAGCTTGAAGACGCATACAAGTTTAGGGGCTGGGAGAGAGGCAATTACTATCTTTTAAATGATTATGACTTCATTTATGAAGAGGATTGGGAAATAAAAGAGTGGCTTAAAACTAAGAAGGGCATATTTAAGCGCTATTTTGCAATTTATTATGAAGATAAGGCTATTGCCTACATTGGACTGAAAGAGATAAATATTTTAACAAAATCTGCTGAGTTATCTATAGTCATGGACGTACGCTATCAAAATCAAGGCCATGGCTATAAAATACTTGTAGAATTTTTAAATTTTGTTTTTATTGAACTAAAATTTAAGAGAATATGGCTCGATGTTAATGCGTTTAACGAGAGAGCCATACATTTATATAAAAAATTAGGTTTTACTAAGAAGGCATATTATCTAGATACATTTAATATTCAAGATATTGATAAAACTAGAGAGGAATACATAGAAAATGAAGAAGAGTTTATACAAAATGGCAGGGAGCTGTTTTCTTATGTATATACTTATGAGATAAAGAGAGGTGAGTTTTTTGAGCTTCACGCTAGAGAAAATTAATTCAAATTTATTAGACACATCAGTTAATAATATATTTATCAGTGAGTTTATGCCTCAAGCGGACGGAACCTTCGTTAAAGTTTATCTTTTAGCGTTAAGATTTGCGCAAGACGATGACATAGAGGCGAGCAACGAGAAGATAGCCGAAGTTTTAAAAATTCCTGTCATAGATGTCGTATCAGCTTGGAGATTTTGGAAATCGGTTGGTATAGTTGATTTCGATGACGATGGTGATAGCTTGAGTTTTAGTGTCTTATTTAAAGATTTAAGAGCTCTTTATCTTAGCGGCTCATCACTTGATAAGAACAGCTCAAATAATTCTCTTAGTCAAAATACTTATGATGATGAGCTTGATATAGATGAAGGAGACTTAAGTAGCGACACTAAATTAATTATTGAAGTAAATAAGGACGACGGCGTAAAAAAGATGTTCCAAGACGTCGCCCACATAGTCAGAAGGCCGCTTAATACTCAAGAGAAGATTAAGATTATAAAGTGGCTTCGTGATTACAATATCAGCTGTGAGATGATATCACATGCTTACTCATACGCTTATGATATACTTAAGAAGAAGTCACCAGCTTATGTTGAGACCATCATCATGAATTGGTACGATAAGGGTTTTACAAATCTTTCTCAAGTTATGAGCGATTTTAACGTGATGAACGATAGCCAAAGAAATTACAATAAACTTATGCAGTCACTAGCAATGCCATTTAAAAATGTATCTGATTTTGAAAAGAAAATCATAGACAAGTGGTATGACGATTTTAATTATGGCAATGATATAATTTTAAAAGCTGCTGAAAATTTTATATATACAGCTAAGCCTTCTATCGCATATCTTGATGCAATCTTAGAAGCTTGGCACAAAGAAGGCATAAAGACAGTTGAAGACGCTGAAAGAACGAATGAGCTTTATAGGTCCGATAGAAAAAATAATAATACTAAGAAGCCAAAGGCGAGAGTAAAGGATTTTGACGAGAGAGAGTACCCAGATGATTATCTAAGCGATACCTATGAAGGCAATTGGAGGAAGTAGCATGACTTTGTTAGATGATGTTTATAGACAAAAAGCGAATATTAAGAACATTAGAGAGAGGGAGAGAAGCGAGAGGATAGAAGCTATTTATAAAAAATATCCTGAGTTTTTAAGCCTTGAGAACGAAAAAAATTCTGTGCTTAATGATTTTGCGTCTATGAATTTTACAAATTATGAAGATATTAATAAAAAGATACTTGATATAGAAGCTAAAAAACAAAAACTTATAGAGACTTATGGTCTTAATGATGCTTTCAAAGTTCATTACGACTGCGACAAATGTGAAGATACAGGCATTTATCAATCAAAGAGATGCTCCTGCATTGACGATATGCTCAGAGAAAAAATGCTTGAGACGAATGAACTAAATACTGAGATGAGAGAAAAAAGTTTTGAAAATTTTGATGCCAATATATTTTCAGATGATGTAAGAGATGAAATGATTGAGATAAAAAAGAGTCTTGAGTCTTATGCGGATAATTTTAATAAAGAGCACAGATCCATATTTTTCTTTGGAGACGTTGGTACAGGTAAATCATTTATGGCGGTATCACTTGCAAAGAGACTTATAGAAAAGCTTATCAATGTTACATACGTGGGCTCTTATGAAATGTGCCAAACCATTAACGAAGCTATATTCAAGGCCGATGGCGACGCTGTAACTAAGAGAGATTTATTTTATAACACAGACTTTTTAATCATTGATGACCTTGGAACCGAGATAGATACACAGGTTAGCTCGAAATCTATACTTGATTTGATAAATTATAGACTAAGTAAAAATTTAAAGACGCTAATCACAAGCAATTTAAATGTTGACGCAATAAAAGAAAAGTATGGAGAGAGACTATCGTCAAGGATATTATCAAATTATTATATATATCGCTTTAAAGGACGCGATTTAAGATTAAGATAAGGAGTGATTTTATGCTAGATATAAAAAGAATTAGAAAAAATCCAGAAGAAGTATTAGAAGCTTTAAAAAAGAGACACGGAAGTTTCCCAATTGAAGAACTTCTTGAAGAAGACAAGAAGAGAAGAGAGCTTTTAACCGTTGTTGAAACAATGAAGCAAAAGCAAAATGCCATTTCAAAAGAAGTACCTAAGCTAAAGAAGGCTGGTGAAGACGTTAGCCAAATCTTTGAAGAGATGAAAGAGCTTTCAAACGAGATCAAGGAGTATGACCAAAAAGTTAAGGAAATAGATGACAAAATATCTGAGTACTTACTAAGCATACCAAACGTTCCTAATAAAGATGTTGTCTTTGGCAAGGATGATAGTGATAACGTTGAAGTAAAGAAATATGGCACACCAACTGAGTTTGATTTCGAGCCAAAAGCTCACTGGGACTTAGGAACAGACCTTGATATACTTGATTTTGATAGAGCTGGTAAGATAGCTGGATCAAGATTCTCTATATTTAAAGGCGACGGAGCAAGACTTGAAAGAAGCTTAATTCAATTCATGCTTGATCTTCATACGCTTGAACAAGATTATACTGAGATGAGCACTCCATTCATGGTTAATAGAGCGTCCATGCTAGGCACAGGACAATTACCAAAGTTTGAAGATGATATGTTTTATTTACCATCAAAAGACTTTTTCTTAGTGCCAACAGCAGAAGTACCTTTAACAAATATGCTTAGAGACGAAATTGTTGATGAGAGCCAATTACCTATCAATATAACTGAGTACACACCATGCTTCAGACAAGAAGCGGGCGCAGCAGGTAGAGACAACAGAGGACTTATTCGTAACCATCAATTTGATAAAGTTGAACTTGTTAAGTTTGTTAAACCAGAAACAAGCTATGATGAATTACAAAAATTATTATCAGATGCTGAGGCGGTTCTTCAAAAGCTTGAAATACCATACAGAGTTGTTCAATTATCAACAGGCGACTTAGGTTTTTCATCAGCAATGACTTATGACATAGAAGTTTGGATGCCAAGCTATGGTAGATACGTTGAAATATCAAGCTGTTCGAACTTTGAGGACTTCCAAGCAAGAAGAGCCAACATTAGATATAGAAACGAAGAAGGCAAATTAAACTTCGTTCACACACTTAATGGTTCAGGCCTTGCAGTTGGTAGAACATTTGCAGCACTTGTAGAAAATTATCAAAATAAAGATGGCTCAATCACTATACCAAAAGCTTTACAAAAATATTTTGGCAAGGACCGTATAGTAAAAAAAGAAAAATAGTTTAAAAAGAAATTTACTTCAAAAAACAAAACTAGGTGAAAAAACTAAATTAGGTGAAAAAACTAAATTACTTAAAAATAAAATTATGCTAAATAAAAATATAGAGCTATGCATATCAATCGATGCGCATAGCTCTTTTTATAATTATATTTTATTCTTCATTCACATAAGCCTTTACTATTTCACCTATATAAACATAGTGAAAATCACGCTCTGGGTAGTTTTTCTTAAGTATGGATTGATCGATGAAGCCTTCCTCGTGCAAAACGCCCTTATAAACTTTTCTGCATACCAAAACCATTTTAGCTTCTTTAAAATAAACGCTTTTATCGCTAAAAACAGGCGTTAAAGATGTTTTAGAGAGTTTATCTTCGTTGCGACCACTATGAGTACCAAGATATAATAAATCCTTTTTGTAAGATGCGTCAAAAAAACTTAGCGTATAATAATCATTCTTGTCAACAAATTCCCTCGTATATCTTTGCGGTCTTAAGTAAATAACTGACGTTGGCATATCACCGTTCCAAATCGCTCCTAAGTGACCCCACTGAGCAGTCATTGTGTTAAATGCCTTCTCATTACCGGCACTCACAAGCATCCATTCCTTGCCAATCAGCGTCATTGGATTAAAATTTAATTCTTTAATATCAATAGCTTTTAAGCTCATACCATCACCCCTTAGATAAATTATATCACAAAGACTATAAATTTATTACTTAAAATTTACCTTGCGAGTCTAGAAAAATATGTCTCTTTGTGATATAATAGTTTTTGGTGAGTATATGAATTTTTTAATCAAAATATTTTTAGTGTTTTTCAAGATAGGCCTCTTTAGTTTCGGCGGAGGCTATGCTATGATGCCACTTTTTGAAAAAGAAATCATCAATGGTCTTCACTGGATAAGCTACTCAGATTTTATAGATATAGTTGCCATCGCACAAACAACACCTGGCCCATTCGCAGTTAACTCAGCAACCTTCATCGGCAATAAATTAGCAGGTTTTTTAGGAAGCGTTGTCGCTACACTTGGAGTGACACTACCAAGCTTTATTATAATGAGTATAATATTTTTAACAATAAATAAATTTAGAGAATCAAATGCTGTAAAAGTCTCAATCAGAGGTATAAGACCAGTTGTTTTAGCACTTGTATTAGCAGCTGTTGTAACCATTGGCAAGGGAGCGATAATTGATTACAAATCAGTAATTATAGCGATAATCGCCTTCATACTAGTTAGAGTGAAAAAACTAAACCCAATACTTATCATGGCTATAGGTTTTGTGGTCGGCATATTTATTTATAGGTGATTAGATGAAGATAATCAATTTATTTATAACATTTTTTAAAATAGGTGCCTTCACCTTAGGAGGCGGCTTTCCCATGCTACCAATTATCGAGCGTGAGATAGTTACTAAGAAAAAATTAATGACAGACGAAGAGTACATAGACTCGATAAGCCTTGCGCAGACAGCACCAGGGCCTATCGCAGCAAACATTTCCATACTAGTTGGCTACAGAATATATGGCTTTTTAGGCGCACTCGCTGCATTTTTAGGCGCAGTTTTGCCAAGCTTTATCATAATACTAGTTATATCGCACTTTTTTATGGGCGTTCAAGATAATACTTATGTGCAAGCGGCCTTCAAAGGCGTTAGACCAGTCGTATGTGCACTAGTGTTTGCAGCACTTGTAGGCTTAGTTGAAAAAGCACATTTAAATAAATTTGAATACGCAATAAGCGCTTTAGCTTTTTTAATAGTAGTATTTTTAGATGTCAATCCCATCTTCGTAATTATTGGCGGAGTTGTGATTGCACTTAGCAAGGATAAATTTATCAAGAATAAATAGGAGGTTATTATGGATTTATTTGAAGAATTAAAAGTTGAAGTAAAAGAAAAACATCCATCTATTGTTTTTCCAGAAGGTGAAGATGAAAGAGTTTTAAAGGCTGCTTTCAGATTAAAAGAAGAAAATATTTTAGAACCAATAGTTCTAGGTAAGAGAAGTGAGGTAGAGGGGGCTGCTAAAGCTATAGGCAAAGACCTAGCTAATATCAATTTCATCGACCCAGCTGAAGCTAAAGACATAGACGAGATGGCTCAAACATTTTTTGAAAGAAGAAAGGGCAAAATCACTCTTGAAGACGCTAAAGCACTACTTCTAAAGGACGTTAACTATTTCGGAACTATCTTAGTATATATGAAAAAGGCAGATGGACTTGTATCAGGCGCTGCACATGCAACAAGCGATACAGTTAGACCTGCACTTCAAATCATTAAGATGAAGGAAGGATACAAAAAAACTTCAGGCGTATTCGTAATGGTTAAAGGCGCTGAAAGATATATCTTCGCTGACTGCGCTATCAACATAGCACCTGACTCAGACGATATCGCAGAAACAGCAATTCTTTCAAACATGACAGCAAAGAGCTTTGGCGTTGATCCAAAGATCGCTCTACTAAGTTTCTCAACAAAGGGCAGCGCTAAGTCAGATGAAACAGAAAAAGTTATAAATGCACTTGAAATAGTTAAAGAAAGAGACGCATCCATAGCAGTTGATGGTGAGCTTCAATTTGACGCAGCTTTTGTACCAACAGTTGCTGAAAAGAAGGCAAAAGGCTCAGACATCGCAGGTCATGCTAATGTATTTATATTCCCATCACTAGAAGCAGGTAACATTGGTTATAAGATTGCTCAAAGACTTGGCGGATACGATGCTATAGGACCTATACTTCAAGGATTAAACAGCCCAGTTAATGATTTATCAAGAGGATGTAACTCAGACGACGTTTACAAACTAGCTTTAATCACAGCAAAACAAGCAATATAATGATACTTGTAATGGCGGTCGACGCCAAATGGGCGATTGGCTACAAAGGGGACATGCTTACAAGGATACCCGAGGACTTAAAGCGCTTTAAAGAGATGACCATGGGCGGAGTTTTACTCATGGGCAGAAAAACTTTTGACGCGACAGGCGCACTTCCTGGCAGAGAAACGATTATCGTCTCGCGCTCACTTAAAGATGTGGATGGTGCTCACATTGCCCACAGCCTTGATGAGCTAAGAGAGATGATAAAAGAAAAGTATCAAGACAAGAAAATTTTCTTAGTTGGCGGAGCAAGTCTCATCGATCAGCTCATAGATGAGGTGGACGAGGCAGAGATAACTTTTATTAAAAAAGATTTTGAGCCTTATGATACTGTGATGAGAAATTTGGATGAGGATGAAGGATTTGAATTAATTGAGATTAGCGAAGAACATGATTATGACGGAATGAAGTTTGAGTATCGAAAGTATATTAGAAAGAAATAAAATTATCAATATAAACCCTCTTTACTAAAGCAGTAGAGAGGGTTTTATTTTGCATATAGATTATTTACGAAGTGCATATTATTTAAAATAATTTATTAAAAAGTCACTTCTTATTTTGAATTATATAAAAAACTCTCAAGTATTACACTTAAGAGTTTTGATGGGGAATCTTAATTATCTACGATAAGTAAGATTGTATATGTTCATATCTTCATCGTAAAAAAAGTCATAATAAAGTATTGGTTTAGTAGCATCGCCCAAATACTTAATTAGTATCTCGATAGCTTTGCCTTGCATACTTTTATCAGCAAAAACATCCTTTGCTTCTTTTTCTGCAATATTAATTTGAGGCTTTGAGGAATTGCTATTTAATGAATCGATATCATTAAGAATCATATCATATAGATTTTTAATGTCTTCTTCTTTTGCACCTACATTACCAAAGTATGCTTTGAATGCTTCGTAGTCTTTAGACTTGACTGTGCCAATGACCTCAAGCGATTTATTTATAAATGCCTTGTATTTTTCTTTTAGCTCATCTTGATTTTCTTCAAAGTCTGCCGTACTTAGCTGGAAACTTATAAGCTGATTAGCAATATTTCTTGCAAGATTAAAATATATCTTTTTCTTTTCGCCTTGGCATAGTGCTTGGTAGATGTAAGCCTTGCTGCCATCTCCATCTTGACCTGACTCAATTGATACCTTTTCAATCTTTACAATATCGCCAGAGATTTCTAGTGGCTTTAGCGCCTCTATAATTAGATTTGGATCTTTATCTACCGCAGTTTTTGCACTGCCGGCTAGGCTTGACTTTATTTTGTCAATATCCTTAGAACAAAGCAGTTTAATATTTTTTTCTATCCACTCTTTATCATTATCAGTCATTTCAACTTGCCATACAGTATCTTTGACTAGACTATCGTCATTTGCCGCATCATTTAAGCTTTCTTCAGATGTTTCCTTTTTTTCGGTACTTGAGCTAGCTTCTTTTTTATCTTCACTCGCTATCTTTGTTTCACTATTTGTTTTAGCTTTGTCGTTAGGCTTATCACTTGAGCAGGATGAACAGATAAGCAACATAATAGTTAAGCTCATACATAAAAAAATTTTTTTCATAGATTTACACCCCTATGATTGATTCATTATACATATATATTGTAAAGAAAAATGTAAAAATATATTAATTAAGTGTAAAATTCATATATATATTTTTTATCTGCTCCTTATGGGGCAGATTTTTTATGTTTTAAGACTTATTTATGATATAATTAATAAAAAGGAGGTCATCTTATGAAAATCAATCTTATGTCTTTAGCGTTTAAAACGAAGGACCTTGAACAAAACAAAAATATTATTATAAAATCTATGCGTGAATACGCTCACAAGGCGGACCTACTTGTATTTGGCGAGTCTTTTTTGCATGGTTTTGAGGCTCTGTCTTGGAACTATGAAAAGGACAAGGCGATTGCCATAGATATAAATGATGACATTATTAATGAGATAAAATTTGCTGCGAAAGAAAATTCTATCGCTGTTAGCTTTGGCATGATTGAAAAATCTGATGACGCTATTTATTCATCGATGATCACCATTGGCAAAACTGGCGAAATAATGGACGTTTTTAGGCGAGTATCTGATGGATGGAAAGAGCCAATAGCGGGCGCTCACTACAAGGAAGGCGATGGTTTTCACGCTTTTGATTTTGATGATAAAAAAATTCTAGTCGGCATCTGCGGTGATTTTTGGCACGATGAACTTATTCAAAAAGCGGCTGATATTGAAAAGGATTTAGTTCTTTGGCCTGTTTATACTGATTTTGAGCCGCACGTTTGGAACGAAGAAGAAAAGTTTGAGTATGCAGTGCAAGCGGATAAATTAAAATCGCCTGTACTATATGTAAATTCTGTGTGCTACGATTTTGATGAGCCATACATTTCTAAGGGTGGTGCTTGTTATTTTGATGGTGGCAAAATCATTAAAGAGGTGCCATCGGGCGCTGAAGCGGTACTTAAAATTGAAATTAGTTAAGGAGGAAAATTATGAGAAGAGCAGATAGAGAAGTTACGGATATAAATGAAATCCTTAGAATAATGAAAGACTGTGACGATGTAGTTCTTGCCTTTAACGACGAGATCTCGCCATATATCTTAGCTGTTAATTTTGGCGTGAGCGAAGCCCAAGGCGAAATCACTTTATTCATTCACGGAGCAAGAGAAGGAAAGAAGTATGATTATTTAAAAGATGGCGCTGCTGTGAGCTTTCAAATGAGTGCGAATCATAAGCTTATTATGGACAAGGAGCGTGGCTACTGCACTATGAATTACGAGTCCATCATAGGCAGGGGCGAGGTTTATGAAATTAATGATTATGACGAAAAAGAGGAGGCACTTGAAGTTTTAGTGCAAAAGTATCATATTCCGAGCGAAAAATTTGTTTATGCAAGAGCTGCTATACCTAGAACGCGTGTATTTAAAATTTGCGTGAAAGAATTAACTTGCAAGGCAAAGGCATAAAATTATGATTTATAAAGATGTACTTTTTGAGCTAAAAGAAAATTCTGATGCAAAGTACAAGGATTTTATAGCTAAGCTCGTTCCAAATATTAATAAAGACACTATCATCGGTGTGCGCATGGGAGCTTTAAGGCGTCTTTCTAAAAAAATCAAAAAAACTTGCAGTATTGAAATTTTTAACGAGGCAAAATTTTATTATAGAGAGGAAAAACTTTTATATGCGCTTTGCTTTTTTAAGATGAGCGAGGGCTTTGATGAAGCTATGGACACGCTTGATGAATTTCTTCCGTACATCGATAGCTGGGAAGTGACGGACTTAATCGCAGGTGAAATAATTATTGATGAAGCGCATCGCGAAGAGATTTTTCATAAGGTGCTAAGCTATGTGCATAGTGAAGATGAATATACAATTCGCCTTGGCCTAGTCATTATGAATAAAAAATTTAATGACGATGACCATATAGAAAAAATTCTTGACGCAATAAAAATAATTAAGCTAGATACTTATTATGTAAATATGGCGGCGGCGTGGCTAATTTGTGAAATTTATTTCAAAAATAAGGATAAGATAAATAAATATTTATCTAGTGCAAGTCTTAATGAAGATATAAAAAAGAGGACTCGGCAAAAAATTCGTGAGTCACTTAAAAAATAATATATAATATATAGATGAAGCCAGAGAATTATCTCTGGCTTTTATCTTATTTCTTAATTTGTGCGATAATCTTAACGACATCATCAAGGCTTGCTCCCTTATTTATTGTGAACTTACCTGATTTTAATTTTGTATCAAGTTTTAGCTCAACGCACTTGTTAACGAAGTCTGTTGCGCTTGATACAACGCCTTGTTGCTCAAGTATCTTACCTATCTCGCCTGGTAAAGACTTAGCAGGTATATTGACCTCAACTGTTCCTGTTTGAGCTGGTTTTTCTTCAGCTTTTTCTGCAGGTTTTTCCTCTGGTTTTTCTTCATTATCTTTTGCATCGCCTACTGTTTCAACAGGAGCTTCTTCATCAGTTGGTTTTTCGTCTCCGGCTGTTTCTGCAGGAGCTTTACTATCTGCACCTTCTTTAACTTTTTCTCCGTTGTCTTCGTTAGTAGCTTCGTTATCTTGATCGCCGTCTATATTTTCAACCACTTTATTATCTTCATTATTATTCTCAATGTTTTTAGTTAGAGTAGAGTTAGCACCATTGTTAACAAACAAGATGTCAAGTCTCCAGCTGATTATGCATACAACAGCTATGATTACTATGAGCATGATTATGTAATCAATCGAGTTATACAAAAAGTCTTTAAATTTTTCCCAAAAATTCATTATTACACCTCTTATTATTAAACTTTCTTTTTTTTATACTTTGTATTATAATTATATCATATATTATAGAAAAATAAAAGGTGAAAATGATGAAAGAGATAAAAATTAATGAAAATGATAATGATCAAAGACTTGATCGCTTCTTAGTGAAATTTTTTCCAAATGCGACAAAGTCCTTTCTCATGAAAATGCTTAGAAAGAAAAATATAGTTTTAAACGGCAAAAAAGCGAGCGGAGACGAGAGAATTTTAACTGGTGACGTGATAAAAGTATTTTTCTCAGACGAAACTTTTGAAAAATTTTGCGAAGCGCCAAAGAGGTTTAACCCAAATATCATTGATTTGAATATAGTTTATGAGGATGAAAACATTGCCATCATCGATAAGGATGAAGGCGTCTTAAGTCACGCTACTAAGGACGGCTTTGAGAAAAATGTTGTCGATAGCTTTATTAAGTATCTTATAGACAAGAAAGAATTTTTCCCTCGTAATGAAAATACTTTTAGGCCAGCCCTTGCCAATAGGCTTGATAGGAACACTAAGGGCCTTTTGATTGGCTGTAAAAATTATGAAGCGCTTAAAGAGATGACTAAGCTTATTAAAGATAGAAAGATAAATAAATATTACAAAACTATTGTCAAAGGGAATTTTGATGTTGACGAAACTTTTGAAGTGAATTACGAAAAGAACGAAAAGAAAAATATGATGAAGCTATCTGATGACGGTTCTGAGATGATAACTCATTTTAAGTCCATTTACATGAAAAATAATTTTACTGAGCTCGAGGTACTTTTATTAACTGGAAAGACTCATCAGATACGTTTTCACCTAAAAACTTTAAAGCATCCAATCGTTGGCGACAGAAAGTATGGCGATGCAGCGATAAATGCAAGGCTTGCAAATATAATCAATAATCAGCTTCTTTACTCATATAAAATTTCTTTTCCAGAGCTTGATGGATTTTTTAATTATTTATCAAATAAAGAATTTTATGCGCATAACTGGGCTACTTACGATAAAGTCAAGGAGGTTTTGCTCAAGTGATATCCGTATATGAAATAAAGAAAGACGCTGCGAACCTTTTTAGCGCCATGCAAATGGATGAGGGCGGCAAAACTCTTATATTAACAAAAAATACTGAGTACAAAGACTTTATCGTTCAAGAGGGTTTGAAAAAACTTGGAATGCTCTTAAACACAAGCGTTTTAAGCATAGATGAATTTTATTTAAGATATGCAAAGGGAAGCTATAAATTTTTATCTGATTTAAGCATGCGCCTTATAATTAAAAAAATTATTGAGATGAATAAAGATGAGATGGAATTTTTATCTTATCCGTCGTATATGGATTTAATTTACGAAGCGATTAAGGACGCTAGCAAAAAAGATATTGATTTACTTGTGCATGGCGGCGAATACAAGAAAATTTACGAAGACTACGAGTCTTTAATCAAGGAGGGCGGATATCTTGGCATGAACGATACTGCTGAGCTTGACCCTTTAAAGATAAAAAATGCGGACGCCATATACTTTATTGGCTTTAATGAAATAAATAAAAAGCTAAGTTATTTGATTGATATGGCGAAGAGTCTTGATAAAAAAACTAAAATTTTCATTGAAGAAGACTTTGCTTCAGATGATTTAATGGCTTATTTAAAAGAAAATGCTGATGAAGTTCATCTTGATGAAGATAATAGTGGCCATTTTGAAAAATTAGCAAAAAAATTATTTAATGAAGAAATTATTGATACAGATGGAATAAATTTTGTGCGTGCAGACTCAGTTGAGGCTGAGCTTGACTACGCTTTGACCGATATAAAAGAAAAAGTTTTAAAAGAAGGCTACGCTTATGGCGATGCGCTCATCTATCTTATGGATAAATCAGAAGAAATATCTCTTACTTATATGCTTAATGCTTATGAGATACCCATAAATAAAAACAGCGTCATTTATCTAAAAGACATAGTTTGGCAAGAAAAATTGTTTAACAATATAAATGCGAGCGACGAGGCTATGACAAGCGAATCCATTTTAGAGATGATAAATAAATACACAGCTGATGAGATGCTTTTAGATAAATTTGAAAAAATAATTGCAGCAATTGAAGAGATTTATGGCAAGGCCATTAGCAAAGAAACTTGGATTGATTTATTAAAGATAGCTTTTAAGTATGAGGTTTACAGAGAAAAAGACAGAGTGCCTTTTGGCGTATCCATATACACAGCGGATTTTGACACACTTAGGCATTATAAACTAATCTACATAATCGGAGCAAATATGGATAATTTTCCAAAGAGCATGAGCGAAAACTTTTTGCTCGACAATATTTATAATGAGATTGGCTACGATAAAAGCGAGTACATGTCAAGGCTGTCGAAGAATTTGATGAAAAAACTGATTAAGGCGACTGATGAGAAGCTCACTATATCGTACTCAGCGAAGACTTTATCTGATTCAGATCAAGGCGCTTCATCTTTATTTAATGAGTTTTATATATTTGATGAAGAGAATAAAATTAATAAATGGATTGCACTTGATAGTCTTAATGCGATTGAAAAAAGTCCTATGCTTGCTACAAATCCTGAGCAAAAGAAATATATAGAAGCTTACAAAGGATTAAGCAAAACTAAATATCCTGATTACGACGAGATAAATAAGCTTAGAAATGAAGGCGAAGCATCAAAATACAACGGAAAGTTTGAAAATTATTCTACCAGGGCAAAGGTTGATGAATTTTTGAACAATGGCTTTAGCGTTTCTTTCTTAGGTGCTTACGACACTTGTCCATACTCAGCACTTTTAGGATACATCTATGGCATAGAGCCAGCCGAGGTCGATATGAAGGCAAGAAACATTGGTACTTACATGCATAAAGTTTTAGAAATTTATTATAGTAATTTTATTGGTAAAAAAGTTATATACGATGAGGCTCTGCTTGAAAAAACTATGGAATTAATCAAAAAGACTAACGAATATGCCGATGTTTATGGTTTTGAGCTTGAAAATATTGAAACTTATATAAAAGATTTTATTATTTATGATGAAGAAAGAATGAAAAAATCAAACTATGTCGTTAAAGAGCTTGAGAAAAAAATAAAAATTTATGTCGATGGCTATGAAATTAGAGGAAAGATAGATAGGGTCGACGAGGATACTTTATCTGGAAAACTTTTATTAATCGATTATAAAAAAAGCTCTAGCACAAAGACACATGATTCGCAGCTCATCTCTTATTCCTTATATTACAAGCCAAGTGGCGTAGATATAGATGCAGCCTTTATAGGCATATCCAAATTTGATGATCAAATAGAAACTATGGCGCCAATACAAGATGATGCTGAAGAAATTATTAGTGAGATAATATCAGGCGTGAAGAGCTATAATTTCCCTATAATCAAGAGTGGAAAGAAAAGTGATTGTCCTGCGTTTTGTGAGTTTAAAAATATTTGTAAGAGGGGGAGAGAGTGATGAAATTAAATGAAAAGCAAGCTTTGGCTGCTAATACCATAGATAAAAACGTTTTACTCGATGCCTCTGCAGGTACTGGAAAAACTACTGTACTTGTCAATAGATATGTAAACATCTTAGACAAGGGGAATTTTGACGGAATAAAAAATGAGGATGTACTTTCTTCGGTAGTGGCTATAACATTTACAAAGAAGGCAAGTAACGAGCTTAAAGAAAGAATCTCAAAACTTATTTATGAAAAAGCAAAAACAGATGAAATATTTAAAGCTTATTATAATAATATGCCTTTCGCAAGCATTTCAACCGTGCATCAATTTGCACTAAAGATGCTTAAATCACTGCCTTTGCTTGCAAAGATCGATCCGCGCGCCAAGGTAGCCGAAGAGGATGAGGCAAAATTATTACTTGATAGAGCGATAAGAGAAGCGCTTGAAGAAAAAAATTATGATGATTTTTTTAAGGCGCTTGGAAAAAATTATGACGATGATTTTGTTTCTAGTCTTAATGCAATTGCAAATAAAACTATGGGCATGGATATAGCTAAATTATGCGATAACACTAAAACTTTTCTTAAAGAAATAAACAATGAAGAAAAGATAAATGAAGCCATTAATACTATGCTAAATACAATCGCTGAGGTGAAGGGCAAATTAACAGATAGAGCTACTTTATTTAAAATGATTAATAAGCATGAAGCCGCCATAAATAATTTAAAAAATAATGGCGTAAGTGATAGCGATATTAATCTTATAAAGATTTTTGCTTATGATATAGGACAAAATAAAAAATTAGAAGATGAATACGACAGCATCACAAATAGCGCAATTTATATACTCAGCGCACTTGAGATAGCTAAGCTAGACTATTATGATGAATTTTTTAATTTGCTTGAGTCTATTCACGAAAAATATAAAAGCATTAAAAAAGAAGAAGCGGTTCTTGATTTTAACGACCTAGAAATATTATTTAGAGATTTATTAAAGCAAAGAGAGCTACGCGAATTTATCAAATCAAAAATTAGCTACATCATGGTCGATGAGTTTCAAGATACATCACCTATACAAAAAGAAATTTATTATTTATTAAATGATATACTTGGCAAAAACAGGCTTTTCGTCGTTGGTGATTTTAAGCAGTCTATATACGCATTTAGAGGAGCCGACGTGAGTCTATATAACTCAGTTAGAGAAGATTTTGAGAAAGATGATAAAAATTCCACTTGTATATTGATGAACGATAATTATAGGACTGGTAAAGAAATTATTTCAAGTGTAAATAAGCTATTTAATGCTAAAATGCCAGGCTATGTAGATCTTGAAGCAAAGGGAGATATTGTAAATAGCGAAGTTAAAATAATTAATTATATAAAGGACAGAGAAAGGGACGATGAGGCGCGTGCTATAGCAAATGAAATTATTGATTTACACGAGAAGGGAGAGGCTTTTAAGGATATAGTTATACTAGTTCGTAACAATAACAGCTCAGAAGCCATAGAAAAGATGCTAAAGTCTGTGAATATCCCTGTTTATAACAATGCGAGCATATCGCTTAACTCAAGAGATGAGATTGAAGATATATATAATTTTATTCATTATTTAAGATATGAAGATGAACTTTCTTTGATTGCGCTTTTAAGAAGCAGCGTCTACGCGCTTGATGATGACGAGATTTTTACGATTAAAGATAGAGATGAGTTTAAAAATTATAAAGAAGAACTAAATCTATATATATCGATGAAAGATGATGAAAGACTTGATGAAGTCATTAAGACTTTTATCAAAAATACTAATTACATCGAAAAAATTTTGCATAGAAATAGAGCTCCACAAGCTTATGCCAATATCCGCAGTTTTATAAATAAAATTTCTACTTATTATGACAGCGGCATTACAAATTTTGAAAATATTGCCGATGCTCTGCTTGCATCAAGAAATAGAAGCGCATCAGAGGCATCATATATCAGTGAAAATGATGATTTAGTAAGAATAATGACCATTCACAAGGCAAAGGGTCTTGAAGCAAAAGTAGTTATATGTGCAAAAACAAATTTTAGAAAGAATTTTGACAAGGGTTTTGTAAAACTATCTGGAGACAAAATATTTTTAAGATTTAAAGATCTTTATGCAAATTTTAAATCTTCTCAAGAAGAAGATAATCTTCTTGATGAAGAAGAAAAGAAAAGAAATCTTTATGTTATGTTAACAAGAGCTAAAGAAAAGCTAATTATATTCAAATCTAATGGCAGTGCTGGATTTACGCTGCTTCTTGAGGGCATGGACGGCAAAAGTGAAGACGCAAATCTTGAAGAGAGGACGCTTGAAGCAAAAAAATTAGATATAGAAGAGTCAATGGATGATCTCATTACTAAAGAAAAGCTTCAGTGGCAAAGCTTATATGCGACGCTACCATCGAGGGCTGCCTACGCTTATGATTTTAATGCCAACAGCTTTAAGGTATATGATGACGAGAGAGATATTTTAGAAGAGGGTAGCGATAGAAAATCTCTTGGATCTGCTGCTCACAGATTTTGTGAGGCTTATGAGGGAGAAAACTTTGATGAGATTTTAAATGAATCAGCCGAAAGCTATAAACTTAGTGAAAAAGAAAAAGAACTACTAAGTATATGCGCAAAAAATTATGAAAAGTTTTACAAAACAGTTACAAATGCAAAAACATATAAGGAATTCGAGTATTATTACATTAAAGATGATATAATATACACAGGAGTTATTGATAGATTAGATGAATACGGAGATCATGTAGAAATAATTGACTACAAGGTCACTAGCCTCGATGAAGATACTGTGAAAAATATTTATAAAACACAGATGAAAATGTATGTGGATGCTGTAAAAAATATTTTCAAAAAAGAGGCGAGAGCAAAAATATTTATTCTATCAAGAGATAAATTAATCGATATGGAGTAGATCATATGAGTTACAGAGTACTTTTAGTCGAAGATGAAGCGGCTATACGCAAATTTGTTAAGATAAACTTAGTTAAGGAGGGCTACATCGTTAGCGATTTTCCAAGCGCAGAAGAGGCTCTAGAAGCGTGCAAAGAGGAAAGTTTCGATATAGCGGTTCTTGATATAATGCTTGAAAAGATGGATGGAGTCACACTTCTTAAGATACTTAGAGAAGTTTATCCAAACATGGCAATAATTATGCTAACTGCAAAGAGCGAAGACATTGACAAGATAAATGCTTTTGAATCAGGCGCTGATGATTATTTATCAAAGCCATTCAATCCAAAAGAGCTTATATTAAGAATTAAATCCATCAGCAGAAGGCTCATCGCTGATAAAAAAGAAGAAAAAGAAATTGTTCTAGGCAAGTTTAGGATAGATTTGAATTTAAAAGATTTTTATCTTAATGATGAGCTTATCGAGCTAACACCAACTGAGTTTGGCATAATCAAATATTTAATCGAAAATGCTAATAAGCTTGTAAAGAGAAAAGAAATTGTCAAAACAGTTTGGGGCTATGATTATCTAATGGATACAAAGCTAGTTGATGTCAATATATCAAGGCTTAGAAAGAAGATAGAGAAGGATCCATCAAATCCTGAGCATCTAAAAACTATTTGGGGAGAGGGATTTACTTTTGAATACAAAGAATAGTTTAAAGAAGAGCTTGATGCAAAATTTCATCTTGCTTGTCTTTATCTCGCTTGTGCTTATAAATATTTTCTCGTCTTACATGTTCAAGAGATTTTATTATAATCAAACTATTAAAAATGCTAAGGATACCTTGAATATGTATGTTGATTACGATAGAAAATTTTATGGTTTTACAAGCAATGATAAAATAAAGGAAGCAATTAATCAGCATCCAAACCTCTTCTATAACAATATTGATCAAAGGCTCGAAATTTTGGACACGGATGGCACAGTGCTATTTGATTCGGAAGGCTATAAATACACTACGGTCCCTGAGATTGAAACACTTATTAAGAATGGCAGCGCGACTTGGATAGGACGTGACCAGGCATCTGGAGATAGAGTTTTAACAGTTAGTACAGCTGTTAAACATAAGGATGAGCCTATATATTATTTAAGATTATTTTTTGGCTTAGGGCAAGTTGATGAGTTTACTAGTAAACTATCTATCATCATAGCGGCAATAAGCCTTTTAGTCTTGCTCGTTTGTATTTTTATTTCAAATTTTATAAGTGATTCAATTGTAAATCCAATAAAATATTTAACAAGGATAGCCATGCGCATGTCGAAGGGCAATTATAAAGAAAAATCAAAGCTTGAGTTAAAAAATGAGATAGGCGCCTTATCGAACGCGATGAATACGCTATCTGACGAGATAATCAAGCATGATGAGTTAAAGAATGAATTCATCGCCAATATTTCGCATGAGTTAAGAACGCCTCTTACCTCGTTAACTGGCTGGGCATATACACTTAAAGATGGCGGCCTTGATCAAGAGACGACAGAGCTTGCTCATGATATATTAATTAGCGAGAGCGAAAGACTTAGCTCACTTTTAGAGGAACTTCTTGATTTTTCAAGACTTATCTCAGGAAAAATTTCTCTTAACAAAGATTATTTCGATTTAAAAATATGTGTTGAAAATATCACAAAGCAAGTATTTCCAAAGCTTGAGAAGAATAAAGAGACAATCGAGCTTAATGTTTCACCAGCTTCATATATTTATTATGGCGATGAGAACAGAATTAAGCAGGTAATGATAAATTTACTTGATAACGCTGTTAAATTTAATAAAGAGCGTGGTCTTATCACGGTTAATCTTTATCAAGATAAGGATAATTTTTTCATCGATGTTATTGACCAAGGCGTTGGTATTGATGATGATGAAATTAAATACGTTTTCGAAAAATTTTATGCGGGCAAAAAATCTAAATCACACACAGGTATTGGTCTTGCCATAGTTAAGGAGATTGTCACGCTTCACAAAGGAAGCGTTGAAATTGAGTCGAAGCCGGGCGAAGGCACTAAATTTACGGTAAGATTAGCTAAGGAGCTTAAAGATGAAAAAAATTCTTAGTTTGATTTCGCTTGTCATAATCGTAATGACATTAGCTTCGTGCTCACCCAAAAAAAATATTTCAAATCCAGACCTATATGGCGTTTGGCAAGTAAAAGAGATAAAAGATGTTGAAGAAAAACAAAAAGAGGTAGATGCTGCACTTAGAGTTGATGACTACATCTACATAAGTGAAGATGACTACATCATAGGTAACGACGTAATTAAAGAGGCTGATGTAAAATATAGAAAAGTATCTTTAAAAGATTATCTTTTCTTTAATTATAAGATAGAGCTAAATAATATTGATGGCGCAGATGCTGATGTTTACTCGATTTATGAAAATGGCAATTTTAGATACGACCTCATCATTAACGATGGTAAAATGATGATTAAACTTGGCAAATATCTTTACACGCTAACAAAAACTGATAAAAAACTTGACGAGATGCATCTTAAGGAGCTAGTTACACTTGTTGAAAGCACTCAAGACCTTGAAGGAGAAGTCATAGATGAAAATATCGGATTTTTGATGGGCGTGAGAGAAGATAACGGAGGTACTTATAAGTACAAAACCATATACATGCAGCCATATAAGGGCGAGGCATACGAGCTTGATTATTTATTAGTGCCAAGGCGCGACGGTTTTGCAAGGATTGAAAATGTTAGCATTGACAAGGACGGCGTATATCAAGAGGACTTTTTAGTTATCAATGACCATGTTAATACTTTTAAATCTATAATTTTATATGATGCCGAAAAAGAAAAGAAACTTGATAGACTAAGAAAAATTTTATTCGTTGGCAATGATTATTTTTCTTATGAAATAGAGTCAAAATTTAATGACAACGGAGATATAGGTGTATATTTTCTTGATAATTACTCTCAAAACAACAAAGCCTCTCTACGTGAGTTAATTGAAGATGACGAAGCAGACAATACCAAGACCTATAGCATGGATGAGTTTAAAAATATTTTAAATGACGAAAGAAATTTAGCTGTTGAGAGAAACAACGGTTACTGGATACTTAAGAAGAGGGACTATGATATTAATCATCCTAGACTTTATGAGGATAGTTATGTTATGAAGAGGCCAAATAAAAATCTTGTGCGCTTTGATGAGCTTTATTTTAATTACGAAAGTCTTAAAGAAAAATTCCCTAAGCTTAAGGATGCCTTCAGTGCGCCTAACAAATCCATGGTCATGATATATAAGGACAAAACTTTCTCTGCCTATGAAGTTTTTAAAGATCATATATATGATGAAATCTTCTCAATCGATTTAAATTCAAATATAATTATGAATGAGTGGGCACTTGGTCAATACGGTGACATGTGGAAGGAAAAATTTATCTCGCTTGGCGCAAAAAAGATAAAATAATTAGGCTTGCAAATAGAGTCTGTATGTAGTATAATTAGTAATCATGGCGAGGGTGAAGTAATGGGTACTATAAAATCGATTTTAGAAAAAATACTTACAGAAGTAAAACCATATATGACAGAAACGTCACTTATATTTATAGTGGCACTTGTTTTTGCGGTTTTAGTTTTATTTTTGCATATAGCTTTTATGAAGTATAAATTTGTTAAATATATACCGACTATAAGCTTAATAATATTTGCCGTTTTTGTTTTATTAAAGGGCAATAAGAGAAGTATACTTCAAGCATCAATCATTGATTTGAAGCTTGCAATCATCTCATTGACGGCTGCTTTTACCTCACTTTTTGTAGCTATAGCTATGGGTTCCATGGCAAAGAGAAGAAAGTCAAGAAAGACCAGAGTAAAAAGAAGTAAAAGTGAAGAAACAGATAAAGAAACAAGTAAATAAAATATAGAAAGAGTAGATATTTAAACCATCTACTCTTTTTTTGCGTTCTCTTCTATTAATTTTAATTTTGCTTCTTTATTAAGCTTTTTTATCGCTGCCTCTCTTTGCATTGCCTCTTCCTTGGTTAAAAAGCTCTCGTAGTGAACTAGCTCAAAGGGTCCGCGCCCTCTAGTGTATTTCGCGCCTTTACCGCTTCTATGCTTTTTTATGCGCTTATAAATATTATCGGTGTAGCCAGTATAGATAGACCCGTCCTTGCACCTAAGCATGTATATATAATAAATCTTATTCATTATATATCGACTATGTCCTTTATGTCTGAGTAATCAAAGCCTCTGCTGATTAAAAAACGAATAATTTTATTTTTTCTCTTATACTCATCGGTCTCGCTCTTAGTTGCTTCAAGTTTTCTCTCGTAAGCTTCTTTAAGCGCATCATACTGCATATCACTTGCTTCTTCTATCGCTTCATTTATTTTATCGTCATCTATCCCTCTTTGTTTTAACTCGTAGACAATTTTTCTAGCGCCTTTATTTTTTATACGAAAACTATCTTCAACGAAAAATTTTACATACAAATCATCATCAACAAGGCCCACTTCTTCAATGTAGTCACAAACTTCACTCGTTTCTTCATCAGTGAAACCCTTTCTGATTAGATAATCATAGACATCTTTCTTCGTCTTTATGTTCTTTAAATATTTAATTGCATAATTATAAGCTTTTTCGTTCATAATACACCTCTAAATTAATTCTAACAGATTAGTAAATTTTTTTCAATATCCATGGCAAAAACTCTTCATTTGTGATAAAATAAAGATGAGGTGAAAGCTGTGGACTTTTTTTCAATATTGTCAATGATATTAAAATATATTTTTATAATAATTATATATCTTTTCGTTTTTCAAATAGCGAAGATGATTTTCCAAGATATAAAGTCTACTCAAGCTTCGAAGAAGGGCGCGTACTTAATGCTTTTAGGCGATGAAGAAAAAGATAAGATATATCCAATCAGAGAGAGCTTAAGCGTTGGCCGCGATAGATATTCAGATATAAGGCTTGATTATAATTTTGTGTCAAAAAATCATTTTATAATTGAAGAAGATGGCGGAGAATATTATTTAAGTGATCTTGGTAGTAAAAACGGCACTTATGTCAATGGAACTAAGATTGATGATGAGGTCATCTTAGAGGACGGAGACATAATTGAGCTTAATGACATAAAATTTGTTTTTGTAAATAGGGAGCAATAAATGAGAAAAAAAGTAAAGATATCAAGTTCCTTATTGTTGGTCTTTATGTTTGTAATACTTGAACTTAGTTTATTTTTCTTCTACAAGGATATGAAGCCAACACAAAATTTTATATATTATACAGCTGGAGTACTTGTACTTATTTATCTATTAAATATTTTACTTATAAAGATAT
Organism: Fenollaria massiliensis; assembly: GCF_000312505.2. Taxonomy (GTDB): domain Bacteria; phylum Bacillota; class Clostridia; order Tissierellales; family Peptoniphilaceae; genus Fenollaria; species Fenollaria massiliensis. The sequence goes on from NZ_HG326228.1 coordinate 191,962, forward strand.
CACCAAAGGCGGATCGATATTTAAACCTTATCGTTTCAATGCTATTTTCAATAGGAACTTTTGAGATACTAAGGCTTGATGAGACGAGTGGCTTTAGACAAATTATTTGGATAAGTATAGGCATAATTGTATTTTATCTCGCCATATTTATATTAACGGCGATGAAAAATAAATTCAATAAGATGTTTTTTATAGTATTATCACTTATATACATACTATTTATAATTACACTTGTGCTAGGTAAGACAAAGTATGGAGCAAGAAATTGGATCAGGCTTGGACCAATTAGATTTCAGCCGGGAGAGTTCATCAAGATATTATATATATTCTTGCAGGCTATTTATTATAAAAATTATAAGAGATACGCGTCAATTAAGTTTGGACCAGAGATATTTACTCTTATCTCATATAGCTTCATAATGTTTTTCTTCTTGCAAAAAGATCTTGGCTCAGCAGTTATCATCTACGGTATGATGATGTTTAGCGAATTTGTATTTGAGAAGAAAAAATATTTAAAGTATGTGAATTTACTTTTAGCAGTCGTGATGAGCGTCGTAAGCTATTATTTATTTAGTCACGTAAGAGTTAGGGTTTTAAGCTTTATCAATCCATGGGACTACATGGACGGTATTGGCCTACAAATAACACAGTCGCTCTTCGCCATCAGTTCAGGTGGTTTCGTCGGAACAGGAATTGGATTAGGGCTTCCAAATACAATACCAGTAGCGACAAGCGATTTTATCTTCTCGGCTATATGTGAAGAGATGGGCACACTTGTAGGCATTGCAGTTATCATGCTATTTATAATGCTTATATCGAGAATGTTTAAAATATCACTAAAATCGAATGACACTTTTTATAAAGTTTTGAGCTTTAACTGTGCGGTATTATTTTCAATTCAATCGCTATTAATATTAGGCGGCGTTTTAAAATTGATACCACTAACAGGCGTTACGCTTCCTTTTGTTGCCTATGGAGGAACATCAATTTTGGCGTCATTCATAGTACTAGCCATGGTGCAGCTTTCAAGCATAGAAGGTGAAGTCGATGGATAGAACGAATAAGAGAATTATAATTTCTTTAATAATATTTTTGGCGGCATTTTTTGGAATAATATTTTATTTAACATATTTCCAACTATTCTTGGCTAAGGACATAAAAAATAATCCTTATAACAGAAGAAATAGGGTCGACGAAGAAAATGTAATTAGAGGAACAATTTATGATAGGAAGGGCACAGTACTTGCTGAAACAAAAGTTAAAGGCGAAGAAAAGACCAGAATATATCCATTTGGACAAAGATACTCGCACGTAATTGGTTACACTAGCAAAAAATATGGCAAGCAGGGTCTTGAAAGCACTTTCAACGATGTTTTGACGGGTACCGACAAAGACGATTATTTCAAAGACATAAGAAAGATTTTTAATGATAGAGCAGGTAAATCATTAGTTTTATCTATAGACAATGATTTAGAAGGCCTAATCGAGAAAAATTTTGCTAAAGATAAAGGCGCTGTCATTGTCATGGACAACAGGACTGGAGAGATACTTGCTATGCACTCAAACCCAGGATTTAATCCATCTACTATTGATCAAAACTGGGATGACTTTGTAAATTCAAATAACGGTGAGCTTTTAAATAGAGCAGCCCAAGGACTATATCAACCGGGCTCAACTTTTAAACTCGTGAGCGCTATGGCGATTTTAAAGTCAAAACAGGATTTAAATTATACAGATACAGGTAAAGAGTCGGTCGACTCGTATATATTTAAAAATTCTGGCGGTAAAAAATATGGCAACATAGATTTAAACACAGCCATGAGCAATTCCATAAACACTTATTTTATTAATAAGATTATGAATATGGATAAAGATAAATTTTTTGATACGATTGAAGAATTTTATATCGATAAAGATTTTGATTTTGATTTAGTTTTTGCCAAATCAAAATTCAATAGAGATGCTGGCAAAACCGAGATAGCCTCTGACGCCATAGGTCAAGGATCAATACTTGTTAGTCCACTCAATATGCTTATGATGACGAGTGCCATCTGCAAGGAAGGCGTTATGATTAAGCCATACATTGTTAAGATGGTCAAGGACAATAAAGGCACTTTACTTGAATCGACTAAGAGTGAAATTTATAAAACTATTAGCAATAAAGAGGATGCCGATAAAGTTAAAGAGGCGATGATAGAGACAGCAAAGAGAGGTACTGCAAGCTCTTTACAAAGAAAAGGCTTTACAATTGGTGCAAAAACTGGTACAGCTGAGCTTGGCAAGGGCAAGTACAACGCATGGCTCGTAAGTTTCATTCAGTCGGATAAGCTTGACTACAGCATCTGTGTTGTGAGTGAAGACCAAAGAAAGATGGGCTACCAAATGCAAGGCATTGTTAAACTGATAAATAATTATTTAATAAAAAACTATAATAAATAGAAAGGGATGTTAACATGGACGAATTAAAAACAAGGGATCAAATTGAGGAACAATTTAAGTGGGATCTTACAAAAATCTTTGAAAGTGATGAAAAATGGCTTGAAGAGTACGAAAAGTTCTCTAAAGATTTTTTAAAGCTAAGTGATTATGAAGGAAAACTTGGTGAAAGCGCAACGACTTTATTTGAATTTACTAAATTAAAATATGATCTTATTCATAGACTTGAATTAATTTATGTTTATGCAAGCTTAAAATTTTCACAAGACACTACAGATACAAAGAGCCAAGAGCTTGCTGACAAGGCACAATCAGTAGAAGTTAAGTTTTCAACAGTACTTGCTTTTGAATCACCTGAAATTTTAAAGATAGGAAGAAAGAAAATTGAAGAATTTATCTCTGAAGAAAAAGGCCTTGAAGAGTACAGAAAGACTTTTGAAGATATACTTAGATATGAAGCTCACACACTAAGTGAAAAAGAAGAGGCATTATTATCAAAAGCAGGCGATTTATATAGCGCACCAGATGATATCTACCAAATGTTCTCTTATGCTGATCTAAAATTTGATTCAGTTGCAGATAAAGATGGCAAGATGCATCCACTTAGCTCAGGTGTATTCACTAAGCTTCTTTCATCAGATGATGAAGTTTTAAGAAAAAATACATTTAACACATACTATGACAATTATGCTGATCATATCAATATGCTTGCAGCTACATTAAAGGCAGCTGTTAAGAAAAACATTTTTAGAGCAGAAGTTAGAAATTTCAAGAGCGCTAGAGAAGCGGCACTTTTCGCAAATGCTGTTGATGAAAAAATTTATGACAATCTAATCGAATCAGTTCATGATAAAATTCACTATCTTCATAGATATATGAAGCTTAGAAAGAAATACATGGGACTAAAAGAACAACACATGTATGATATATACATGCCAATGCTTAGCAGTTTAAAATTTGAGATAGATTATCCAGAAGCAACTGAAATTATAAAAGAAGCAATTGCTCCACTTGGCAAAGAATATCAAGACATTGCTTATAAGGGATATCACTCAAGATGGGTTGACGTTTATGAAACAAAGGGCAAAAGAGGCGGAGCCTTCTCATCAGGTGTTAAGGGTACTTATCCATACATCTTATTAAATCATAATAAATCAGTTGACTCATTATTCACATGCTGTCACGAAATGGGTCACTCAATGCACTCATACTTAACAAACACAAATCAACCTATTCAATATGCTAACTATAGTATATTCTTAGCAGAGATAGCTTCAACAATGAATGAAACACTATTAACTCATTACATGATTGACAATGCTAAGACTAAAGAAGAAAAATTATATTTCATAGATAATTATCTTGAATCATTTAGAACAACACTATATAGACAAGCGATGTTTGCTGAATTTGAAAATATAATTCACAAGTACGCTCAAGAGGGCGGTACATTAAACGCTGATTTCTTAAATAAAACTTACTATGACTTAAATAAATTTTATTATGGTGAAGATGTAGTTGTTGATGATAAAATCAAATACGAATGGGCAAGAATACCTCATTTCTACTACAATTTCTACGTGTTCCAATACTCAACAGGCATCAGCTGCGCTACAGAATTTGCTAGAAAAGTTCTTTCTAAAGAAGAAGGAGCAGTTGAAAAATATCTTGGCTTCTTATCAAAGGGATCAAGCGAGTACCCAATTGACATACTTAAAGAAGCTGGCGTAGATATGACTAAGAAGGACCCAATACTAAACAGTTTAGATACATTTAATGAATTTATGGATAAGTTTGAAGAACTTATGTAGGAGGACCTATGTTCGAACAAGTTAAGGATGTATTAGTAAATTTTAAACTAAGCTACCTTGTCGACATCACAATCATTGCCTTAATAATATATCAACTATATAAGCTTGTTAAGCAAACAAGAGCTGAGCAGCTAACAAAAGGCTTCTTGGCCTTGCTTATAGTTACCAAGCTAAGCGACGTTTTTCACCTATATACACTTAGGTGGTTAATTGAAAACCTATTCAATGTAGGTCTTATCGCTTTAGTTGTTGTATTTCAGCCAGAATTGAGACGTGGACTAGAGTATATAGGAAGGATGAAGTTTTTTTCTAAATCCATTTCCGAGTTTAAAAAAGAAAATTTTTCAAGAACAGTTAATGAGATAGTTGACGCCTGCCTATCATTATCAAGGCAAAAGATAGGCGCACTTATAGTTATCGAGAGAAAAACCGGTCTTAACGAGATAGTTGATACAGGTACTGACATAGACGGACTTGTATCAAGTGACTTACTTATCAATATATTTATACCAAACACACCTCTACATGATGGCGCAGTAGTTATTAAGAGTGATAAGATTAGAGCTGCTGCTTGTTTTTTACCATTAACAGATAATCAAAACGTTCCAAGAGAATTAGGTACAAGACATAGAGCAGCACTTGGCGTAACAGAGATGAGTGATGCACTTGCAGTTATAGTATCAGAAGAGACAGGATCCATATCCACAGCAGAAGAAGGCGTTATTTCAAGATACTTAGACGAAAACACACTTAGAGAAAAATTATTAAGCGTTTATTTACCAGAAAGTAGCGAAGAAAAAGCATTATTTAAATGGAGGGCAAAAGATGAAGTTCAAGATGAAGAAGTTCAAGATCAAGAACAAGAATAATATCATTGCAAAAGTAGTCTCAGTCATCGTTGCCATCTTTCTTTGGTACTATGTTATGGGACTTGTCAATCCAGAAGAAACAAGGACATATAGAAATATTAACGTAGCATTTAAAAATATTGAATACCTTAATAACACTAAACTTGTTAATCTTGGACCAAATGAGGCAAAAGTTTCAGTTCAAGTAAAAGGTAAAAAGAGTGAGCTTGATAATATTAACGAAAACAACATCAAAGCAGCCATAGACTTTAGAGGCTACGATTCAGGTCAAGTTAGGATACCAGTTAAAGCAGAAATCATTGGCCAATACAATACCTTGCAAGTAACATCAGTTGGACCATCAGAGGTAATTTTTAATCTTGATAGCGTTGAATCATATAAGAAGCCTATAGAAGTAAGACAAAAGGGCGAAGTTAAAGAAAATTGTGCTTTGTCAGACATATCCATGGACGTGGAAAATGTTAAATTGACAGGACCAGAAAGCTATTTAGCAAAAGTTGATAAAGTTATAGCCGAGATTGATTTAACAAATAAGGATAAACCATTTACAATATCAAGTAAATTATATGCAGTTGATATAAAAGATAATCAAATCGATCAAGTGAGTCTATATCCACAAGTGGTTAATATCAATGTACAGATAGATAAAACAAAATCTGTTCCTATAGAAACAGACTTTGTAAGTCATTTGCCAAGCAATTACAAAATTGTTAATATCAAAACTAATCCACAAAAGCTAGTTATCAAAGGACAAGACGATATCGATAGTGTTAATTCAATCAAGACAGAAAAGATAGAGGTAAGCGATGCAGTTGAGCCAAAGGATGGCGAATTAGTAGTTAAACCAATACTTCCACAAGGCGTTTCACTTCTTGATGATAGTGTAAAAATCACGGTGACATATGAAGTAGAAGAAGAGGCTGAAAAAGAAATTAAAGTGCCTATAGAAAATCTTGAGCTAGTTAATCTAAAAGATGATATGGAACTAAAAGATACAAATGAAAAGTTTATAACAATAAAATTAAAAGGATACAAATCCGTCTTAGACAAGATAGACGAAGAAACATTCAAACTTATGGCAGACGCATCAAACGTAACAATAGAGGGCAAACAACAACTTAGACTTGAGCTAGTAACAGACAAAGAGTATCTGGATTTAATTAACGACACTATTAGCCTAGACTTTGCAATGAAAAACAATTAAAAAAAATAATATGAAGAAAAACTGAGTAAGATCTTACTCAGTTTTCTTTTTATATAAGAAAAATTTATAATAAGTGAATAAAGTATAAAATTTACTAATATATATAATATTGCTTGCAAATTTTTATTGGGGTGGTATAATATATTTAATAATAATTTATTTTGCTAAATCATTACAAGGGAGGATCTTATGAAGTACAAGAAATTTTTTATAATCATGTTTATCTTGATACTGTGTTCATCAATATCAGCACTACTTGCGCCGATATTTATACAGCTATGGAAGGCAAATGGCACGTCACTTGATACAAAGAAGATAGTATTTATAGTCTTACTTATACTTGCATCAAAAGTGCTTACTATATTATTTACAATATTTAGAGAAAAGTTTGCAAAAGAGTATAATAAAGGCAATTTTATTTCTTACATAAAAAACATTTTCAATATGAACTACGATAGCATCATCGAAAAAGGCGCTATGAACTTACTAGAGAGGGCATCGATATCTGTTAACAGCATCTACTCCTTCATGATGAGTGGCTACATACAGATATTCTCCTCACTTTTAGTTGCCTTAGTATGTTTAATTTTAATTGCTAATGTAAATTTGTATCTAGCTTTGATAATGCTTTTAGCGCTACCTATAAACTATTTTGGCTATAAATTATTAAATAAGAAGCTAAAGAAAAAGTCTGAAGAGATGCAAAAGAGCACAGGCATGGGCTTTCAAGAAATACTTTCTTATGTACAAGAGGTTGACTATGTAAAGCAGCTATCTGATAGATCTATGATATATAATAAATTAGAGCCAGCGACTGAAAAAGTTTATGGCAGCATGGCAAGGGTCAATGAGTACGCTCAGTCAATGACTGTAGTTTTAGAAGGTATTAACGAGATCATCAAAACACTTTTACTGCTAATAGTTGTTTATGATTACATGGCAAATAGCAGCAGCATTTACTCAATTATACTAGTTACACTAATCTTCCCCTTATATTTTGCTAATGTATCGACAATAACTAATTCAAATATTGAAAAGAGAAATTTTGATATAGCAAAAGATTTTGAAAAAGAACTCATCGCTAATAAAGAAGCCGATGGCAGTGACGCGATTGACGTGATTAATGATATAGAGCTTGATATCAGTAGCATAAATATTAAGGATATGAAACTTGACTTTAATGCAAAGGCAAAGCTTAAGAAGGGTGATATAGTTAGAATCAATGGCGCCAATGGTAGTGGCAAGAGCACTTTTGCCAAGGGACTAGTAAAGTTTAGAGACGTTAAGATAATTAAAGTGAATGGCATAGACATTGATAAGTGTAAAAACGAAGACATAAGAGATCGTATTGAATATGTTGTTCAAAACGCACCTATAGTCAACGGTTCACTAAGAAAAAATCTTCTACTTGATTTTGATGACGGAAGCCACATAGATTTAACACAAAACCAATTTATTAGATCCATACTTGAAAAGAAATCACTTGACGACGAGATACTTATTGGTGGTACAAACCTATCTGGCGGAGAAAAGCAAAAGATATCATTTGCAAGGTCTTTACTAAAAAATCCAGACGTACTCGTTTTGGATGAGATATGCTCAAACATTGACAAGGAATCGACGAAAGAGATATATGATTATCTAAACAAGACTAGAGACGAAAGGATATGCTTCATCATCAGTCACGACGACTTGACAAGTGGTCTTATTAATGTTAATATAAACGCATAGTATGACTCTAATACCATTGTCATAGTAAAATATTTTTGCAAAATCAAAAAAAGTACTTGACAAATAATCTATATGAGTATATACTATATGAGTAATGAATAATAAAACAAGAAGAAAATGCTTTCTCACCTTATAACCGGTTGTTCATAAGGTTAATTAATTGTATTGTACGGGCATTTTTTATGCCCGTTTTTTTAATGGAGGTGTAAACAATTAAAGAGCTACTAATCAACGAAGAGATTAGAAATCCGAAGATAAGACTTATTGGTGAAGATGGAACACAATATGGTATTGTCGATAACAGCAAGGCTTTAGAGATAGCAGAAGCTGCTAAGCTTGACCTTGTAATGGTTTCTCCAAATGCTGACCCTGTTGTTTGCAAGGTCATGGACTACGGTAAGTACAGATATGAACTGCAAAAAAAGAACAAGGAAGCTAAAAAGAAACAAAAGGTTATCAATATCAAAGAGATCAGAATGACTCCAAACATTGAAGAGCATGACCTTAATGTAAAGGTTAGAACTACACAAAAGTTTATTCAAAATGGGGACAAGGTTAAGGTATCCGTTCGCTTTAGAGGTAGAGAGATGGGACACACTGAGCTTGGTAAAGAAGTTCTTGATCAATTTCTTGAACTATTAGGTCCTGAAGCTATGGTTGAAAAAGCACCAAAGTTAGAAGGAAGAAACATGTCTATGACTGTTATTCAAAATAATAAAAATTAGGAGGAATACAAATGGCAAAGATGAAAACACACAGAGCGTCTGCTAAGAGATTTAAAAGAACTGCTTCTGGTAAATTAAAAAGATTTAAAGCATACAAGGGTCACTTAACAGGAAAGAAATCTGCTAAGAGAGTAAGAAATTTAAGAAAAGGATCATTAGTATCAAAGGGCGATCAAAAGAGAATCGACTCTATGGTAATGTAGTAGGAGGATAAATATGGCTAGAGTTAAAAGAGCAGTAAATGCTAAAAAGAATCATAAAAAAGTTTTAAAACAAGCTAAAGGATATTTTGGCGCAAAGAGCAAGCTATTTAGAACTGCTAACGAAGCAGTTATGAAGTCACTTAGCTACGCATACATTGGTAGAAAGAACAGAAAGAGAGACTTCAGAAAACTTTGGATAGCAAGAATCAACGCTGAATGCAGAGTAAACGATATGAGCTATAGCAAATTTATCGGTGGTTTAAAGAAATTAAATATTGACATAAACAGAAAAATGCTTTCCGAAATGGCTATTCATGATAAAGAAAGCTTTAAGAATTTAGTTGATATGGCAAAGAATGCTTAAAGTTCTCAATTTTGGGAACTTTTTCTTTTCTATATGGCAAAAATTCTTGATTTGTAGTAAAATATACTTATGGAAATAAGAAAAAAATTATTTAAAGACAAATTGAACCCGCCACAAGTTTTGGCACTGGGTTTTCTATCCTTAATACTTATAGGTAGTATACTTTTAAATCTACCTATAGCTTCATCAAGCGGCAGCTCTATTGGCTATGTAAACAGTTTGTTTACATCAGCATCGGCTGTGTGCGTAACTGGCTTAACAGTTCTTAATACCGCTAGGGACTTCACGCCTTTTGGTCAAGTCATCATCATCACTTTGATACAATTTGGTGGACTTGGCATAATGACTTTAGCTACTGTTGGCTATATCATTATGGGCAAGAAGATATCTTTCAAAGAAAGGCTTATGATTAAGGAGCAATTAAATACTGAATCAATACAAGGTATAGTTAAGCTAACCAAAAAGGTTATCGGCTACACTTTCTTTCTTGAGATGATGGGATCATTACTATTAGCCCTTCGCTTTGTTCCTATGTTTGGATTTGAAAAGGGCTTAGCCTTTAGCATATTTCATGCGATAAGTGCCTATTGTAATGCTGGCTTCGATATATTTGGCGATTCTTTAATTATATTTCAAAATGATTATTACGTTTTGCTTATACTATCGCTACTAATTATATTAGGAGGCTTAGGCTTCACTGTTTATGCGGATTTATTAGCAAAAGATAAGCTAAGAAAGTTAACGCTTCATTCGAAGGTAGTGCTTATCATGACTGGATCGCTTTTAATAATAGGTACACTTAGCTTTTTATTATTTGAAAGCTCAAATCCTGGCACTTTGGGTTCTATGAACTTTCCATCAAGACTTGCAAACTCATTTTTCCAAAGCGTTTCGCCAAGAACAGCAGGATTTTATTCTGTAGATATGTCTAAGATTAGAGAAACAACCATATTCTCAACTATAATGCTTATGTTTATAGGCGGATCACCTGGATCAACAGCAGGTGGTATTAAGACAACAACATTTGCCTGTCTACTCCTTACGACTATATCTGTAGTAAAGGGAGAGGAAGATGTTAACTGCTTAAATAGAAGGTTACCATTCGAAACGATTAAGAGAGCTGTATCAATATTTTTAATTGGCTTAGCTATAGTCTTTTCAACAGCTATCATACTAACAATTACCGATAGCTCTTTAAAGTTTATCAACCTACTTTTTGAGTCAACATCGGCCTTTGGCACAGTTGGCTTAAGCGCAGGCATAACTGATAAACTTAGCACTCTAGGAAGGCTTGTAATCACTCTAACTATGTATATAGGTAGGGTTGGACCACTTACTATGGCTTATGCATTTGCTAGAAGAAATATGAAGAGAGACTATAGAAACGCACCAGGCAACCTTATGGTTGGATAGGAGGATATATGAAATCATTTGTAATAATTGGACTTGGAAGATTTGGTATGGCACTTTCGAAAGAACTTTCAAGGATAGGCCACGAGGTCTTAGCGATAGACTATGACCCAGCCTTAGTAAGTGAAGTGGCTGACTATGTTACTCATGCTGTTGAAGCTGACGCAAAAAACGAGATGGCGCTTAAAGAGATAGGTTTATCAAATTTTGATGTTGCTATCATAAGCATAGGCTCTGACCTTGAAGCGAGCATCATCGCTACGCTTACTTGCAAAGAGCTTGGCATCAAGACTATAATTGCTAAAGCTACTAGCGAGTCACATGGTAAAGTATTATCAAAGATAGGTGCAAACAAAATTATATTCCCAGAAAGAGATATGGGTACAAGGCTTGCACATAACTTGACATTCAAAAACATTATTGATTACATCGAACTTTCTAGTGAGTACTCAATCGCCGAAGTTAAGATACTTAAGTCATGGATAGGTAAGTCCCTACTTGACCTTAAGCTTAGAAATATTTATGGCGTTAACGTTATTGCTATTAAGAACGATGACAACATCGATGTGTCACCAAAACCAGATAAGGGTCTTGAACAAGGAGATGTTTTAGTTCTTCTTGGTCAAGTTGATGATATAAGTGCCTTGGAAAAGGACTCTCAAAATGAGCAGTAGTCTGATTACATCCAAGGACAACAAAATTTATAAATTAATCAATTCCTTAAAGAAGCCCAAATATAGAAAGAAAAATTCTATGTTTATTCTTGAAGGTAAAAGATTGGTTTATGAGGCTATAGAACGCTCTGCGTCTATAGTGTACATAGTTATTAACGAAGACTTTGACGATGAATTCATATCTGATAAGTCTTATGAAATTGTTAAAATCGAGAATAATTTATTTAAAAATTTACAAGATACAGTTACATCTCAAGGCATAATCGCCGTTTGCAAAGAAAAATTAGATGAAGCTTATGATTTTGATGAAAAAACAGTTTTATACTTAGAAGATATTCAGGATCCGGGCAATTTAGGGACAATAATTAGAAGTGCGGCATCATTTGATGTGAAAACATTAATATTATCAAAAAATTCCTGCGATGTGTATAACGAAAAAGTTTTACGTGCATCCATGGGAGCCATATTTTTAGTTGATGTTCATTATGAAGATTTAAATATAATAAATACATTCAAAGAGTATGGCTACAAAGTTTACTCAACATCGCCAAGAGGCAAGGCCATAAGCTATACTGACGAAAAGGCTTTTATACTCATGGGCAATGAGGGCAACGGTTTGACAGAGGAAGCGTTTAAGATGAGCGACGAGACCATCACTATATCTAACACTGGCAAGCTTGAATCACTTAATTTAGCTGTAGCAAGCTCAATTATCATATATGAAAGATATTTAATGCAATAGTAGCAATATGTGGTATAATATAAGTATCGGAGGAAGCATATGAAAGAAGAACTATTAAAAATTAAAGACGAAGCCAAAGCTTTGATTGAAAAAGCTGAGGATTTAAAGAGTTTAGAAGATTTAAGAGTTAAATTTTTAGGCAAGAAAGGTGATTTAACAGCCATACTTAAGATGATGGGTTCACTATCACCTGAAGAAAGACCTGTTATGGGTCAACTTGCTAACGAAGTAAGAGAGAACATTGAAGCTCTTCTAAAGAATAAATTTGACGACTTAAATGCTCTTGAAAGAGAAAAAAGATTAGATGAAGAGACTTTGGACATAAGTATTGATAAGGATTTAGTTTCATTAGGACACGAGCATCCATTAATCAAGGTTAAGGAAAAACTTGAAGATTTATTCATGAGGATGGGCTTTAAGGTTATAGAAGGACCTGAGATTGAAACTGTTGAAAATAACTTTGATTTACTTAACGCACCACAAGATCACCCATCAAGAGATATGTCTGATACTTTTTATATTGATAAAGAAAATTTGCTTAGAACACAAACATCGCCAGTACAAATTAGAGCGATGAAAAAGTATGGAGCACCGCTAAAGATGGTTTCTTGCGGAAGAACATTTAGGTTTGATGACGTTGATAACACTCACTCACCAATGTTTTATCAAATGGAAGGACTTGTAGTAGGTGAAAATATTTCTCTAGCGAATTTAAAATTTACTATAGATCAATTTGTTAGAGAACTTTTAGGTGAAAAGATACAAACTAGATATAGACCGCATCACTTCCCATTCACAGAGCCAAGCATGGAAGTTGACGTTACTTGTCACAAGTGTGCAGGAGAAGGCTGTGAATTTTGTGGAGGAACTGGCTGGTCCATGGAATTACTAGGCTGCGGCATGGTGCACCCAAATGTGCTTAGAAACTGCGGCATAGATCCAAAGAAATACTCTGGCTTTGCCTTTGGTTTCGGAGTTGACAGAATCACTATGGTTTCGTATGGCATCAACGATATAAGATTGCTTTATGAAAACGATCAAAGATTTTTAGATGAGTTTTAGGAGGACGATATGTTATTACCAATTAGATGGCTAAAAGATTATGTAAATATTGATTGCGACAATAAAAAACTAGCTGAAGACATCACTTTGACAGGTTCTCACGTAGATGGCATCGTTGACTCATTTAAAGGCCTTGAAGGTGTTATAACTGTTAAGATTAAGCGCATAGAAAAGCATCCAGATGCTGATAAATTAAGAGTTTGCTATGTTGATGATGGCAAGAGCGAGATTGTTATAGTAACTGCTGCACCAAATGTAAAAGAAGGCGACATAGTGCCACTTGCTACAGTTGGAGCAATAATTGCTGGCGGAAACAAGATTGAGGAGCATGACTTTAGAGGAGTAGTTTCTTATGGTATGTTCTGCTCATTAGCTGAGCTTGGCTATGATACAAATGTAATCAACAAAAAAGTAGCTGAGGGAGTGTTAATTCTTGATAAAGATACTCCTATAGGCAAGGATATAAGAGAAATACTTAATTTAGAAGAAAAAGTTTTAGATATAGAGATTACACCAAATAGACCTGACTGCTTAAGCGTTTTAGGCATGGCAAGAGAAGCGAAGGCAACATTTAATAAAGATTTGAAAGAACCTGAGTATAAAGAAGCAAAAGACTCTGATGAAATTAAAAAATATATTAAAAATATATCTATCGATACAAAAGACTGTTTAAGATATTATGCAAGAGTCGTAAAACATGTAAAGATAGCTCTTTCTCCACTTTGGATGCAACAAAGACTTATGGAGTCGGGTGTTAGACCTATTAACAATATAGTCGACATTACAAATTATGTTATGCTTGAACTTGGCGAGCCGCTTCACGCGTTTGACGTAAATACTATTAAAACAAAAGAAATTCATATAAAAAATGCTAAAGAAGAAAAATTCACTACACTTGATGAAATCGAAAGAGATTTAAAGCCTGAAGATATCGTTATAACAGATGGAAGCGAAAATCTTGCTCTAGGCGGCATCATGGGCGGACTTGACTCATCTATTACAGACACAACTGAAACTATCATGCTTGAAGGAGCTAGCTTTAATAGATCTCAAATCAGATACACATCAAAGAGACTTGGCCTTAGAACAGAGGCTTCTAATAGATTTGAAAAGGGCATTTCTCCTTTAATGTCGAAAAAGGCAGTTGATAGAGCTGCTTATCTAATTGAGCTATTAGGCGTAGGTACTGTGGTTGATGGTTACTATGATATTGTTAATTACGAAGAAAAAGACGAAGTGATTAAGTCTGATCCAGCTAGAATCAATAATTTACTTGGTAGTGATTTAAGTGTTGAGACAATGCTTGATAATTTAGCAAGACTTGGCATAGAAACAAAATATGAAGACGGCCTTTTAATTTCAAAGTCACCATATTACAGAACTGACCTTGCAATTGAAGAAGATATAGCTGAAGAAGTTGGTCGTATCTATGGTTTCCACAATATCGAAGCAAAACCTATCAAGTCTGAAACATCAGTTGGTATGCTTGATTACAAAAGACAAATCGATAAGCATATTAAGACTTTACTCATAGGACAAGGCATGGATGAGATACTAACTTATTCATTCATCAGTCCAAAGAATTATGATGCACTTAATTTAAAAGAAAATCATGAATTTAGAAAATATATCGAACTAATCAATCCACTTGGAGAAGACTTTAGAGCGATGAGAACAACACTTATTGCTAATATGCTTAAAGTTTTATCGCTAAATATCAACAACATGAACGAAAAAGGTGCTTTCTTTGAATTTGGAAATACATTTGAAAAAGAAGGAAGTAAATATATTGAAAACAAGACTATGTCCGTAGGTTTCTACGGTTATGGTGACTTCTATATGATTAAAGATATTTTAGTAAAGATACTAGAAGGACTTGCTATAGAAGGATATGAAGTAAAGAAAAGCACAGAAACAAGCATATTCCACAAGGGTAGAAGCGCTGATTTTTACATCGGTGGCGAGAAATTTGCGAGCCTTGGTCAAATTGATTACGCTGTTTGCGATAATTTCTCCATAAAAACAGATGTTTATGTAATGGAGCTTGATATAGAAAAGATATATCCACTAGTTAATCTAGAGAGAAAATATGTTAAGATAAATAAATTCCCAGCAGTTAAGAGGGATTACGCCATAGTTTTAGATGATGAAGTGCCATTTGGAGACGTTAAGAATGAAATTTTATCACATGGCTTTGAAATTGTTAAAGATGTACAAATATTTGACATTTACAAATCAGATAAGCTTGGAGCTGACAAAAAATCATTAGCTTTCAAGATTAAGTATCAAGGCGAAAAAACTCTTAAAGATAAAGATATACAAAAGGTTGAGAGCGAAATTTTAGCTTCACTTGAAGAAAAATTCGCTGCCATCTTAAGAAAGTAAGGAGGTAGGACATGCCAGAGAGAGTAACCGTTCATATAAACGGCAGAGATTTTAATATTCGTTCGGAGTATGATGAAAAGTATGTTTCAGACATCGCATACTATGTTAATAAGTTAATAAAGGATCTTTTAGCTAATAATCCAAGGCTTGACTCGCTTATGGCAACAACCCTTGCGACTGTCAATGTTACAGATGAATTATTTAAAGCACAAAAAAAGCTTAGCGAGTATGAAAACACTCCTATAAATAAGTCGGCGGAATACATGGACCTTAATGAAGCTTATCAAGAAGCTCTTAAAAAGATAGAAAAGCTTCAAGAAGAGCTTAATAACAAGGCAGACGAACTTGTTAAGACTAAGCTAAATACAGAAGATCTTTATCAACAGCTTAGCCGCATCAAAGAAGGAACAAGTCAAGACATTGACTCAAAAACAATAAAAAATAATAACAAGAATAACAAGAATAACAATAATAATAATAATGTTAAATAAAAAGACAAAAGTACTAAGCCCTGTCGGCACCTACGAAGCGTTCATTGCAGCGCTTAAAGCAGGTGCTGATGAGGTTTATTTTGGAAGTGAAAAATTTAACGCAAGGCGCTTTGCAAAGGGCATTACAGATGACGAGATAAAATCTATGATAGAGCTAGCAAAGCTTTATGATATCAAACTTTGCATGACAGTAAACATTATTTTAGATGATAAAGAAGTAGTCGACGCACTTTTTTTGATAGAAGAGTATAGAAACATGGGTGTCGACGCCTTTATCATTACTGATCTTGGTTTAATATCACTTGTGAAAAAATATTTACCAGATGTCGAGGTGCATGCGTCAACACAGCTAAATATAGCGAATTTATCGAGCATTGACTGGGCTATTGAGAATGGATTTCAAAGAGCGGTTATAGCGCGTGAAAAGGACTATAGATTTTTAGAAAAAGCATCTGAAAAAGATATAGAGCTCGAAGCTTTTGTTCATGGAGCACTTTGTTACGCAGTTTCGGGTCAATGTCTAATGAGCTCACTCATAGGAGAAAGGTCTGGTAACCGCGGTACATGCGCACAGCCATGCCGTAAGATGTATGATGTTTATAGCGAAGGAAAATTATTAAGAGAAAAAATTTATGCTATATCTGAGTACGATTTAAACACTTTAGATTCAATCGATAAACTTGTGGGCCGTGTTGACAGCTTAAAGATAGAGGGCCGCATGAAAAATCCGTCTTATGTTTATCTTATAACTAAGCTATACAAGGATAAAATTTTAGGCGTAGAAAATACTCATAGACCTGACGAAGTCTTTAATAGAGGCTTTACAAAGGGTCATATATTAAAAGATGGCATGGACAAAATGCTGGTCAAAGAGAAAAAGCACTTTGAAGGCGGTTTTGAGCTAGAAGATTTTTCATTTACAAAAAAAGATATAAGTTTTGATTTAAAAGCAAAGATAGGCAAAAAAATAATTTTAACGCTTCATTATATGAATAAAGAATACACCAAAGAGTCTGAATACATAGTTCAAAAAGCAAAAACAGCTTCAATTGATAGAGAAAAAATTATTGATCCAATCATTAAGACTGGAAAAGATTTTTTAAATGTTAGAGAAGTGAGATTAGATGTAGATGAAGATGCCTTTATACCGGTTAAAGAGCTTAAATCCTTAAGAAGAGAGCTTATAGACGAGCTTTTTAAAAAAGATTTTAAGGGCGTTAACATTAATACCAAGAAAAAAGATATCTTGGCCCCTTATGATAATAAAAAGAATAATAAGCAAAAAATTATTCTTAGAGCCTCATCTTACAAAGACCTTGATGGAATTGATATAAACAAGGCTGATACGCTTAGCTTGTATCTAAATAAAGATAATATTAATTTTTTAAGTAAAATAAATATCAATAAAGAAGTTTATACATCAAACGCAGCGAGCGACGAAGACCTAGACGAGTACTATGATTTAATTAATGAATATGGCAAAAATGTTGACTCAATCGAAATAAGTGAGCTAGGTGCATATCAAAAGTTAAAAGACTTTAATAAAAAAATTTATGCTTCATATATGATGAACATTTTTAATTCAGAAGCCGCTAAATACATGAGTGAAAGCTATTTCTCAGGCTTTACATACTCACTTGAGATGAGCTTAGCACAGATGGAAAAATTCATGAACTATGGTCTAGAGACAAGGCTATTTACTTACGGATATCCTGTCGTGATGATGAGCAAGGCTTGTCCACTAGCAAATATTAGGACTGATTGCGATCAAAGATGCGAGACTTGTCCTATAAACAAGGAAAATGAACTAGTTTATGAGGATAAAGAGCGTTTCATTTTCACTCGTGAAAATAATTACACAAAGATTTATAACTCGCAAAAAATTTTTATGCTAGACAAGATGGACGATGTTAAAAAATTAGGGCCAACATGTATTATCATAGACCTTGACAATGAAAATGATAAGAAAAAAATTAATGAATATATTGATAGAATTAATAATGGAGATGGAATAGACGCGATAGAAAGTTTTACTAGAGCGCATTACTACAAAAAAGTTTTATAGGTGAATAAATGGACAAAGCACTCAAAGTTTTAGAATATGACAAAATAATAGAAATGCTACTAGACTTGACTCAAGGGGAGCTTGCAAGAGACTTGGTAGAAAATCTTGAGCCGTCAAATGACATAGATGAGATAAGGCGCATGCAAGAGGAAACATCAGAAGCCTACAGGGTTTTAGTGAGGTACGGAGACATAGATTACTCGGCTGCATCACACATAAAGCATCTTGTCTCAAAGGCAAGTCTTGGATCCATGTTATTTATAGAAGATTTGTACGATATAATGCAAAACATCTTCTTAGTAAGCTCAATTAAGAGATATTTAAAAACATCTATAGATGATGAAAATTTAAATTTAAATCACTTAAGAAAGCTTTATGATAGTCTAGCTTCACTTGATGATCTTAAGAAAAAGCTTAGCATGACTATAGTATCAAGAGATGAAGTTGCGGATAGCGCTTCGAGCACTTTAAGAAGCATAAGGCGTAGCAAAAAACTTAAGAATCAAGCGATAGAAGATAAATTAAATTCATATATAACTAGTGATAAAACAAAAAAATATTTACAAGACGCCATAGTTACTATGCGAGAAGGAAGGTATGTAATTCCTGTTAAAAATGAGTATCGATCAAGCGTTGAGGGTATGATTCACGACATATCTCAAAAGGGATCAACAGTTTTTATCGAGCCGATGGCAGTCGTTAAACTAAATAACGAGCTAAGGGAGCTTGAAAACGAAGAGAAAAAAGAGATAGAAAGGATACTTTATGAGCTATCAAGCGAGGTCTCTGAGTACAAGGCCTATCTTGAAACGAATGAAGAAGCTTTAAAAAGCATTTCATTTATATTCGCAAGAGCAAGGCTCGCTAGAGAGATGAGGGCGACAGAACCGATACTTAACGATAAAGGCTATGTCAATCTAAAAAATGCAAGGCACCCATTAATACCGAAAGATAAGGTAGTGCCAACTACGCTTGAACTTGGAGATGAGTACACATCGCTTATAATCACAGGACCAAACACAGGCGGTAAGACGGTTAGCTTAAAGACAGTTGGACTTATTACGCTGATGGCAAAGTCTGGATTAAACATACCATGCGATAATAATTCATCGGTAGCGGTCTTTGATAGAGTCTTTGCTGATATAGGCGATGAACAATCGATAGAGCAGTCACTATCAACATTTTCTTCGCACATGAAAAATATTGTTCATATAGTTGAAAATGCCGAGTATAATGATTTAGTTTTATTTGACGAACTAGGCGCAGGCACAGACCCAACTGAGGGAGCGGCCCTTGCCATATCCATATTAAAACTCTTTAGAGAGAGAAGAATCAGGACCATGGCGACGACGCATTACTCACAAATCAAATTTTATGCGCTTACGAGCGAAGGAGTGAAAAACGCGTCGATGGAATTTAACGTCGATACTCTTTCACCAACATATAGGCTAATCATAGGTATACCGGGCAAGTCAAATGCTTTTGAAATATCTAGAAGGCTCGGCCTTGATCAAAAGATTATTGATAGCGCGAAAGAGCTTCTTAATGAGAACGATACTCGCTTTGAAGATGTTCTTAAGGCCATCGAAGAAGATAGAACTGATATTGAAAATAAAAGAATTAAAATAAATGAAGAGAATGAAGAGATAGAAAGGCTTAGAGAAAAGCTTGAGAATAAAAATAAAAAACTTGAAGAAAAGCAAGAAGCCATCATTAACAAGGCAAAAGAAGAAGCAAGAGAGATAGTTAAGAAAGCAAAGAACGAGAGCGCCTTCATTATAGACGAATTAAAAGACATCTCATCTTTATCAAAAAAAGAGGACAGGCGAAGGCTTCAAGAGGCAAAGGACTATCTAAGGGACCTTGAAGATGAAAACAGATTAAAGATAAAAGACAATAAAAAGCGTACAAAAGAGATTCCAAAGGACATCAAACTTGGCGAAAGCGTTAGAATCATTAGCATAGACAAGTTTGGAGAAGTAGAAACACTTCCTGATGAGAAAGGTGATTTAAACATTCAGGTCGGAATTATGAGTGTTAGAAGCAATATTAAGGATATAGAGCGAAGTGAATCTAAAGAAGAAGTAAAGGCCGAGAAAAAAACTAGGTCCATTAACAAAGCTAAGTCAAAAAATATAAGTTCAGAAATAAATTTAATTGGAAGAACAGTTGATGAAGCGATAATTTTACTAGACAAATATCTTGATGATGCCTATCTTGCAAGGCTTAAAGAGGTCAGAATAATTCACGGAAAAGGTACAGGCACACTTAGAGATGCAATAAGAAAGTATTTACAAAATAGCAAACATGTTATAGAATATAGAGAAGCAGATTATACGGAAGGCGGTTCGGGAGCTACCGTAGCTGTTATTAAATAGGAGGTAATTATGATAAATTTTAAGGAAAAAGTAAGAGATGCGTTAAGCACAGTAATTGAGGGACTATCTAAAGAAGAGATAGAAAACCTAATTGAAACACCGCCATCGTTTGATATGGGCGATTACGCCTTCCCAGTATTTAGACTAGCAAAAACATATAAGAAGGCACCTAATTTAATCGCTGAAGAGATTAAAGAAAAATTATCACATAATGAATATTTTGACAAAGTAGAAAATGCAGGACCTTATGTAAACTTCTTTATCTGTAAAGAAAAACTTCTAGAAATAGTTTATAAAGAGATAGAAGAAAAAGGTGATATGTATGGTTCATCAGATATGGGTAAGGGCAAAAATGTTATAGTTGAGTTCTCATCTCCTAACATTGCAAAACCAATGCACATAGGTCACATTAGATCAACAGTTATTGGTAACGCTCTTTATCATATATTCAAGCACCTTGGCTATAACACAATCGCCATCAATCACTTAGGTGACTATGGTACTCAATTTGGTATGCTTATAGCAGCTTATAAATTATGGGGCGACAGAGAAGCTATCGAAAAGAATCCTATTGATGAACTTCTTGATTTATATGTAAGATACAATAAACTTCAAGAGCTTGATCCGGCTGCAAGAGACACAGCTAGAGACTGGTTTAAAAAGCTTGAACAAGGCGATGAAGAAGCAACTGAAATATGGACTTGGATGAAGAAACTTTCTATAGTTGAGTTCGAAAAAGTATATGATATGCTTGGAATAAAATATGACTCATACAAGGGCGAGGCATTCTACTCAGACAAGATGCCAGCAGTTATCGAAGAGATAAAAGAAAAGAACATAGGCAAGATGGACGACGGCGCATACATCGTTGACTTAAAACCTTATGGACTAACTCCACTAATCATAGTTAAGTCCAACGGAACAACAACTTATGCTACAAGAGACATAGCTGCAGCAAGATATAGAAAGAAAACTTATGATTTCTACAAAAATATCTACGTAGTTGCCAGCGAACAAAATCTTCACTTCCAACAATGGAAGCAAGTTCTTAAGCTTATGGGAGACGAGTGGGCAGATGATTGTATACATGTTAACTTCGGCTTAATCTCATTAAAGGACGGCGCTTTATCAACTAGACAAGGAAGAGTATTAAAACTTGAAGACGTTTTAAATAAGGCAATAGAAAAAACTAGAGAAATTATTGAAAAGAGAAATCCAAATCTTGAAAATAAAGAAGAAGTAGCTAAGATGGTTGGTACTGGAGCAATAGTTTTCCAAGAGCTATTTAACCAAAGAATCAAAGATTATGTATTTGATTGGGATAAAACACTTTCATTCGAGGGAGAAACAGGCCCTTATGCTCAATACACTTATGCTAGATGCAAATCATTAATCGAAAAGAACGGCGGATTCGATCCAGCTAAAGTTGATTTTAATCTAGTTAAAGATGAAGCATACGAAATTTTAAAATATGTTTACGATTTACCAAGAACTATAGTTTTAGCTATGGAAAAATACGAAGCATTCTATATCACAAGAAACATCATCGACATAGCAAAAGCATTTAACAAATATTACGCAGCAAATCAAATAATTACAGATGATGAAAAGCTTACAAATTCAAGACTTGCTATAGTTGACATAGTTCAAAAAGCAATTAAAGTAGGCATGAACTTAATAGGAGTACAAACTCCAGATAGAATGTAATGAAAGTCGTATTTGTAGGTATTAACGCAAAGTTTTCACATACAAATATTGCTATAAGATATTTAAACAATGAGCTTAAAGATATGGTAGATTCTTCATTTGAGGAATTTACCATAAACGAGCCTTTGGAGAATATTGTCTATGAGCTTCATAAGAAAGACGCCAATGTACTTATGTTTTCGTCATACATCTGGAACATTGATTATATAAGAAAAGTAATTAATTCACTTAAAAAGATTAAGCCAAGCTACACTATAGTCCTAGGCGGACCTGAGGTTAGCTTCGAAAAAGAAAGTTTTCTTAGAGCAAATCCAGCCTGTGACTACATAATTTATGGCGAGGGCGAGAGAGCTATGAAAGAATTTATTCTTTATAAAAAAGGCAAGCTAAGTATCGATGAAGTTCACAATCTAGCCTATATTAATGATAATAGATACATTAAAACTGAAGAAGCACCCCTTATCGACATGAAGGATTTAAGCTTTCCTTATGAAGATGAAGAGGCTTTGGAGCATAGAACACTCTATTATGAAGCACAAAGAGGCTGCCCATATAGGTGTTCTTTTTGTTTATCTTCAGCAATAAAAGGTCTTAGATATAAGCCTATAGACTTAGTGAAGATGGATTTAGATAGGCTAATAGCTATGAAGCCGTCCATAGTTAAGTTTATAGACAGAACCTTTAACTCAAACGAAGACTTTGCCATAAATATAATCGAACACATTTTAGAAAACAATAAAACGAATACTAAATTTCATTTTGAAATCACTCTCGATAGGATGAGTGATAGATTTTACGAGACTTTAAAGAAGCTTCCTAAGGATATGATTCAGTTTGAAATTGGCCTTCAGTCGATAAACCCGAAAACCCTTAAAGCGATTCAAAGGCACAATGACCTTGAGAGAATAAAAGAGCATTCACAAAAGATTAAGGATTTAGGGACTATACATCAGCATATAGATCTTATAGCTGGACTTCCTTACGAGGATTTTGAAAGCTTTAAAGAGTCTTTTAATTATCTTTATGATTTTAAGATAGAAAAAATTCAGCTAGGCTTTTTGAAAATGCTTAAAGGCTCTTTAGTTCGCTCGCAAGAGTTGATTTTTGACTACAAGTATACTGATTATGCGCCTTATGAAGTTTTGAAGAATGAATTTTTATCGACAGATGAAATAATTGAGCTAAAGAAAATTGATTATGTAGTTGACAAAATTTATAACGAAGGAAGCTTTAAAAGGACGCTTGATATACTTGAATCAAAGTATACAAGCCCATTTGCAATGTTTGAAGATCTAGCAAATTTTATAGATGAAAACTTTGGCGTGGACAAAACTATTAAAAAAGAAAATTTATATAGACTAGTCTATGAATTTTTAAAAGCAAAAGACATTCTTTCAGATAAACTAATTGAGACTTTAAGCCTTGATTATGCAGTAAACGTTAAATCACAGGCACCGCTAGATTTTATGCCATTTACAAAGCTTAGAGGCGACAAGCTTCATAGCCTTTTAAGAGATGAAGAGTTTAGAAAAACTTATTTATGGCAATATATAGAAGAGAAGAACAAAGACATCGTCAATAAAGTCGCCATCATACTTATGTATGGAGCGGCATACCTTGTTGACGAGGACGTAGAAAGGATCAGTGATGATTATGTTCAAAGATATAATTTATACAAACACAGAAGCGTTTAAAAGGCTATTTGTAACAATTAAAGACAATTTTCTAGTTTTAATCATAACAATGCTTGGACTATTTGCCTTTGATTATGTGACAAATATAATAAGCATGGCACTTGCTATGGCTTTTGGCGGCGGTTTTACCATTATGCTGATTAGTCTAGTCATGTATATACTTATGCTTTTGAAATTTTCATTTATTGCGAGCCTTTTATCAAGAGTAGTTGAAGGCGAAAAAATTAGCTTAAATAGCATTTTTGTAGGATATAAATACTATCTAACAAAGCTAATTAACTACGTTTTTATAACATATTTGTTTGGCTTAGCACTAGATATGATTTTTAGAACAGGCTCATTTTACGATCCGTACCAAATAGATCATACGCTATTAATTCAAAAAATGATTGTGAACTTAATTGCCGTTTTCATTTTTAACGCATCATTTGAGACGCTTTATCAAACAGAGAGCAACAGCCTTGCCATATTTACTTATGGAGCGAAATTTTTTGCAAAGAACTTTCTTCAATGGTTATTCGCGGCAATACTATTGATGCTTGCGCTTAACAATGATATATTTGCGGGTACTCTTATCTTAAGAAAACTAGTTAGCTACGTTTTATTGCCAATCATCTTTATATATAGAGGCCACCTATTCAAAATACTTGACAATTCATCAATGCGAATGAGAGCATTTAGAAGGAGAATGGACTAATGAATATCGATAGCTTTAAATATTTATTAAGCGAAATATTTTTCATAGACTTAAAAGACGAAAGAGGCGCGTTTAAGAAAAATGTTGATTATCCAGTGCTTATCAAGGACATGAGAAATATTGTAAAAGAGAATAAAGAAGATATAGATGTAAAATTATTTTTAAAAGCCATGCCAATAGTTTTGGCGCTTGATAATAATTTTAAGCATAAAGAGGCTTATGAAGAGGCCATCAAAACCGTGAAGGACTTTGATAAGTTTTTACTCCATGAGGCTTTAAACGAAGATGCGGACCTTGACATAAGGCTAATCTATGCCTATTATCTTAAGGAAAATTATGAGGATATAAATTATGTATACTTATATGTTTCGCTGCTTGAAGAAAAGTATAAAGAAAAAGCCATTGACGAAGCTATAGAAATTTTTGAAAATATATATCTTAAAAATATATATCTTAATAATAAAGAAACAAAATACGCTTTATACAAGCTAGGCTATTACTATAGATTTAAAAAAGATTATATCAGAAGCAGGGCATACTTTGAAAAATATCTGAAGCTTGAGAACGAGCTTGAGAAAAAAGAAGAAGTAGAGGGCGTTTTGAGCCTTGACTATGAAGAGTATAAAATTGAACTAGCAGAGTACTTTATAGGCGTGAAAAAATTTAAAGAAGCATATGATATATTGATTCAAAATATTGATAATGCTAAGGACGACAGAGTTTTTTATTACTTAAGCGTTGTGATGACTATGACAGGTAATTTCAAAGAAGCACTTGACTACGCGATAGAGGCAAGCAAGGACAGGCAGAGCGCTCAGTACATGGATCAGCTTGCGATATCAAACTACAACAGCGGCAATCTTGATAGCGCCATCGCTATACTTGAAAAGCAGATAAAGAAAGAAGATTATACTCCGAGCACCAAAGAGTACTTAGAGAAGATGAAAGAACAAAGAGATATAATGAATAAATAGATGAATAAATAGATGAATAAATAATAGATGAACCCTCATTGACGAGTAAGCCAGTGAGGGCGTTTTTTTATAGATTTATAAATAAAAATTGAAAAAATTTATTGGAAAAGATAATAATAGCTTATACTAAATAATACTATAGATAGTGGTAACAGAAACGTATTTACACAATTTTAAAAATAATTTAAAATTGTTTAACTTTTTT
>NZ_HG326229.1 GCF_000312505.2 Fenollaria massiliensis
ACTTTTTTAAAATTTTTTAAAAATATTTTTACAATTGTGTAATGTGTATTTATTTAGTACTATCTATAGTATATATATAAAGGAAGAAAAATTTCGCACCTAGCTTGCGCCTGGAACTCGTTCGCTTCTCGATAAACTTTTTAATTAAACTAAATATGTTTATTTAAAATTTCTAATTATTTCTCGGAGCAAAGTGATGGATGAGGCGAAGTGGAGTTTTTTGACAAGCGCAGTGTACAAATGTACTCGAGCATTGTCAACAAAACGAACGAGCTTCAGACGCAGTTTGAACGAGAAAGAATAGAAATTTTGCGCGAAAGTCCACTTCGTCCCAATCATCAAGCTATTTTGCAAAATTGATGCGAAGTATAAATTTTGACACGTTACTTATTTTAAAAAATTTGCTTATGATAGATTTTTTGATGAGATAAATAATGACTACACATTTTATCCGTGTAGTCTATTTATTATAAGAGAATTACTAGACTTAGATCTAATAATTAGAAAATTGATTTTCACGAGCGCAGCCTTCGGAGAAAACTGTTTTAATTTCGTAATTTGCAAAAAAATCAAGATGATTTTGCGTTGTACAGAATTTTTTGGAGTAAGGTGTGCAATCGCACTCCGCAGCGACAAAATAATTCGAAACTAGCAAAAGGGCTTGATTTAATGCAAATTTAGCGCAATGACGGCCGTTGAATCCATCTAGCTGAGCGTAGCGAACGAATATGGATTTTCAAGCGAACGAGCTTTTAGAAATTTCCAATTTGAGAAGCCTAAGTCACGAGTAATACACTTTTCGATGACTAAGACATCCTCCATAAACGCAGCAAGCGAGAGAATATGCTTTTCGATGTACAAGCTCAATTAAACTATAAATAATGACTACACATTTTATCTGTGTAGTCTTTTTTATACTCTGTCACCTTCACTCAATATACAAAAATTACATATTTGTAATACTTTTATTTATAATTACTCTTGCATTTTACAATTTTTATGTTATAATTATTCTTGTAGATAGGAGAGGCAATCTTTAATAAGGAGGTTTATTAAATGATTCTTTCATTTAATGTAATGCAAACGGTTGGCTTTGCTATCTTGGTTTTTTTGGTGGGGAAATTTATCAGAACGAAGGTTAAATTTTTCCAGACTTTTTGTGTCCCTGCACCTGTTATTGGCGGTTTTTTATTCGCTATCATTAGGTTTGTCTTAGCTCTTACGGGGCTATGTACTTTTGTTTTTGACAACACTCTTAAAGATCCTTTCATGATGGTCTTCTTCACATCTATCGGCGTTGGAGCCGATCTCGACACGCTTAAGAAGGGCGGCAAGGGTTTTGTTTATTTCTTACTTGTAGCAACGTTTTTAGTTATTTTTCAAGATGTCCTTGGCATTTTCATGTGCAAAGTTATAGGGGTAGATTCGCTGCTTGGCCTTATTTGCGGTTCGGTTACTATGGTTGGTGGTCACGGCTCTGCTGGCGCTTGGGGAAGCACTTTTGAGGAGCACGGCCTATTTAATGCGTCAACTTTCTGTATGGCGGCGGCAACTTTCGGTGTAATTATGGGCTCTGTTATAGGTGGACCTATCGGTTCTATGCTTATTAGAAAAAATCACTTGGCTAAGCCTACATACAATAACAGCTCTGAGAATAATGTTTTGGAGAGTCTCGAAAAGGTTAACGCTGGATCTAGCTATAAAGAGCTTGTTCCACTAAACGCCTTTGACTTTATCAAGGTATTAGGTCTCATCTTCGTATCTGTAGGTCTCGGTTCGATACTACAAGTTCTCATCAAAAACAATGTAAGCATACTTGGTAATCCATTGAGCCTACCTAGTTATGTAACAGCGATGATTCTTGCAGGCATCTTCGTCAACACCATCGGCAAGAAAGGCTCGAAGTTCGCTGTTGATGAAAGAGCCAACTCCATCTGCGGTGACGTCGGCTTAAACATTTTCTTGGTAATGGCTCTGATCGACATAAACCTTCTTGACTTAAAGGACGTTGCCGGCACTATGCTCGTAATTTTACTTGCGCAAACTGTGCTTATGGCTGTGTACGCGTACTTTATCAACTACTGGGTTATGGGTAAAAACTACGACGCGGCTGTTTTGTCCGGCGGCCTTTGCGGCTTCGGTATGGGTGCAACATACAACGGCATCGCCAACATGGACTCAATCACTGAAAGATTTGGCCCATCACCAAAGGCATACTTTGTCTTGCCAATGGTTGGAGCCTTCGCAATCGACATAATCAACTCGATTTCTATAACCGTATTTTTGAATATCGCGCAAAACTTTAGATAAAATAGTACCCTCTTTACTGGACAAACCAGTAAGGAGGGTACAAGTTTTTAGTGGGTTTCTTATTTTGCGAAATTTGCTCGGGGTAAATGGATTTGCGCTTTTCGTTAATTAAGAAATTTTGCTTATGATAGTAATTTTACTAAATATACAAAAATGGATATAGAAATTAATCTATATCCATTATTTTTTATATTTAAAATGCGCAAGCATTTTGAAGCGCAAGAAAATTTATGTGAATAAATTTTCTTTTTTTGCTATTTTATTCTTTTCTTTTGCAAAATACATATTACTTCTTTCTTAGATAAAAAGTGATGATTTCGAAATAGAAATTTTGTCAATTTTTTGTCTTTAATTTCTAGTTATTTTGCAGAGCAAAGTGATGGATGCGGAGAAGTGAATTTTTAATAATACTATACAAAGTCACTCAAACGCTTAGTTCGCAGAGAAGTTGAGATGATTGAAGAACCTCGACCATAAATGGCCGAGAACCTTTACGCTATGCGTTGTACAGAATTTTTTGGAACGAGGTGTGCAAATGCGCACTCCGCAGCGACAAAAAATTCGAAACTAGCAAAAGGGCTCAACTTAATGCGAAATAAGTTGAGCATTGCCAAAAAAGGAATGAGCCTTAGGTGCAAATTGAACAAGAAAGAACAGAAATTATTCGACCATGTCGGCTGCTTTATATGAGCTTCTTACAAACGGTCCCGCAGCTATCTTCTTAATTCCTATGCTCTTTGCGTAATCTTCATACTCGAAGAATTCATCTGGATGCACGTATCTCTTTACCTCATAATGTTTCAAACTTGGTCTTAAGTATTGTCCTATGGTAATATAATCGCAGCCTGCTTCGTAAAGCTCTTTGATTAAATCCAAAACTTCTTCTTTTGTCTCGCCTAGTCCTACCATAAATCCCGACTTTGTCTTAAGTCCTTTCTCTTTAGCGTATTTAATGACTTCGATGGATTCTTTGAAGTTTCCTTCTTTACGCACTTCTGGGAATAGTCTCTCTATGGTCTCGATATTGTGGTTTAGTATATCTGGCTTTTCGTCCATAACTATGTCAAGTAAGTCTTTTTTCGCGTGCATATCTGGTATCAAAACTTCGACTGTTGTTTCGGGATTTAATTTTCTAACCCATCTGATTACGTCTCTAAACTGCGATGCGCCTTCATCGGGAAGGTCATCTCTTGTAACTGAGGTAATAACTGCGTGCCTTAGTCCAAGTATCTTGACTGCTTTCGCCAAATTTTCTGGTTCATGCGGATCGACTTCTTCTGGCTTTTTCGTAGTGACGTTGCAATATCTGCAATTGCGGGTACAATTCTCGCCAAGTATCATGAATGTCGCTGTTCTCGATTTGTAGCACTCCATCTTGTTCGGGCAATTTGCCTCTTTACAAACGGTGTTTAGCTTCAGATCCTTTAGCATGTGCTCGATCTCGTCGTTGTTCTTGTCGCCTGTAACCTTTATTCTTAGCCAATCTGGCTTTCTTATATAATTTCTCTCTTGCATTTAATCACCTGATTTCGTTTTTAAAATATTTTCTGCAAGTTCATCTTTTGTGATGCCCTCGATGTATTCACTCATATCAATACCCGAGAGTGCCCCGATTAAATCATCTTTTTCTAATTTTACGCCCACAAAAATATTTTCCAAATCTTCTTTTGCTTTTTCGCCAAAATAGTCGCCGTCTATGCGGATGTCTTCTATTACATTATTTTTTTCTTTCAAATAGATATCCATCACGCAAGCGTCGTTCATAAATGAGTGCACTTTATCGAATTTGCCGTAGCGGCCGTATGTCCACTCATCGCACGCATATTTATTTTTTCTGATTTCTTCTACTTTTTCTAGCTCGTCTGCGCTCAAAACATAATTTTCATCTATATGATAATAGTTTTTGATATAATTTTTTAGCTCTTCTATAAACATGGCAATATCCATATTCATCATGGATTTAAGGCTTGTGATGCGGCTCTTTACGCTTGTTAATGACTTTTTCGCAAGTTTTAGCTTTGCTGGTGTAAGTAGTTTTCCTATGTCAATGGAGCTATCCTGATAAATGATGCTTCCGTGGTGTATCATGAGCTCTCTGTCTTTGTACTGTGCGTTGCCTGAAATTTTTCTGCCATCTACGATGATGTCGTTTCTGCCGGTGAATTCTGCTTTTACGCCTTTTTCGTTTAGATAATTTACAACTGGCTCGGTGAATTTCCTTAGTGAGTCTTCTTCTTTTTTCGTGATTATGGTGTACTGCACGATGTTTTTATCTGTATAGATGCAGCCGCCTCCTGATGGCCTTCTAACTAGCTTTGCGCCGATCTCTTTCATATAATCCCAGTTTACTTCTTTGTATGGATTTTGATTTCTGCCTAGCAAAACTGTGTTGTCATTTTGCCAAATCATGAACAGCTCTCTTTTTAAATTTTTGATTAAATACTCTTCGAGTGCGTGATTATACGCGCCATCTCGGGATTGGTTGTCTATGAATATCAATAAAAGTCCTCCCTTTTAGCATGTTTTTTGATCTCTTTAAGCGCTTTTTTCTCTATACGCGAAACGCTCATTTGTGATAGGCCTAGCTCGTTTGCTATCTCTAGCTGTGTTTTTTGCTCGAAGAATCTCTTTCTAACTATCTCTTTTTCGGTATTTGAAAGATTTTTCATCAAACTATCGAGCTGCTCTCTATCTTCAAAGTCTTTAAAGCTTTGGTCGTCGTCACCTATAATGTCTGAAAGTGCTGTCTTTTTGTCATCTGTACCTATCTCGTAATCAATCGACTGCGGTGTATAAACTTTGCCCGCATCCATCGCAAGCAAAACTTCGTCCGTGTCAATGCCTAAGAAATCCGCTATTTCCTTAACTGTAGGCACTTCACCATTGACCACTGATAAATGATGATAGGCATCTTTAACTTTTTTCGTATTCTCTTGAACGCGGCGTGGCACCTTGATTGTCCAGCCTTTGTCTCTGAAATATCTTTTGATCTCGCCTAGAATTGTAGGCGTAGCGAAGCTAGAGAACTTAAATCCGCGGCTTGGCTCGTATCTTTCGACTGCGAGTATCAGTCCAAGCGAGGCTATCTGAAAGATGTCGTCATAATCTATGCCCTTACCTATAAATTTCTTTGCGAGTATCTCGGCTATATATAGATTTTTTTCGATGAGTTTATCTCTCAGCGCCTGATCGTGCGTCTTTGCGTACTCTTCAAAAAGCTCTTGAATGTCGTCTTTCTTCTTCGCCTTTGTCATGGTCTTGTCCTTATGATCTCAATTCTATCGTCCTGTTTAAGCATGGCCTCTGATAAAGCATTTATGATGTCAAAGTTCATCTCGAAGGCCTCGTCCTCTGGATACTTATCTAGATAGATGGTGATGATCATCGACTTTTCTTTGAGTTTGATATCCATCTTTAGCCTGTCTTTGTTGATGGCGTGAGCAATAAGAGCCATCTCGCCAACGGCTACTTTTGTGTCTTCTATCTCGTCAAATTTGTAATTTTCCTCTGCCATGACCTTGCTGACAAGGAGCCTAAACATAGAAAGATAATTTTCCTGGTTTTCTATATCGAGTGTAAATATCATTCTTCGTCTCCTATGTTAAATAATTTATCTAAATCGGTAATTTTGAATACTTTTTTGATGTTTTTCTTTAGATTTTTCACTGTAATTTCTTTTTCTTCGTCTCTTGTTAATTTTAATAGACTTATAAAGCTACCAAGGCCTGTTGAGTCGATGTATTCAAGCTTTGAGCAGTCGACAACTATGTCCTTATCAAGGTCTTCGTAGATGTCGGCTAATTTTTCTTTGAATTTTTTGTTGTTATATATGTCTAGGTCGCCTATTAGCTCGATTAGGTAGTGATCTCCTTCATAGATTAAGTTTAAATCAAACATATAAACCTCCTATCATTCTAATATTCTATTCTTCAACTGAGGAGACAAACTTTGATGCGCTGGCAACTTTATCGTCCGCTTGCTTCATAAGTATAACTCCTTGTGTGTTTCTTCCTAATTCACTTATACTGTCACTGTCTATCCTGATAATAACGCCTTTAAGTGAGATAATCATGATCTCATCTTCTTCTTCCACAGATTTTGCAACAACTATAGGTCCTGTCTTTTGAGTGACTTTGTAGCAGATCATACCCTTACCATTTCTAGCTTGTACCTTAAATTCCTCAAAGGCTGTCTTCTTTCCGTAGCCGTGTTCAGTGATCATAAGTAGGGATGTGTCCTTTCTAGCGACTTCGATTGAGACTATGCTATCATCTTTATTTAGCTTCATCGCAATAACGCCCATCGCTGTTCTTGACATGGCTCTAGTAGTTTTTTCGTCGAAGATAAGTATCTTACCTTGTTTTGTAACGCAGGCAATCTTCTCATCGCCTGAAGTTCTTCTAACGCCTATAACCTTGTCATCGTCCTTAAGATTTATCGCCTTAAGTCCTCTCTTGCTGATGTTTTTGAACTCGTCAAGGCTAGTTCTCTTGTATATACCTTTTTCTGTAAGCATTGATAAGTAGCCGCCTTCCTCATCTTTCTTAAGTGGGATGATGGCTGAGATCTTCTCATCTTTTTCAAGCTGAACAAGGTTTACTATGGCAAGTCCTCTTGCTTGACGCGAACTTTCTGGTATCTCGTAGGCTTTTAGTGAATAAATTCTGCCCTTGTCTGTGAAGAAAAGTAAATCGTCATGTGTTGATACTACGTAGATGTCCTCAACGAAGTCCTCTTCACGTCTTTGCATGCCTTGAACGCCTCTACCGCCTCTCTTTTGCATCTTGTATGCGCCCTCTGGCATACGTTTGATGTAACCAAAGTGTGTTAGAGTGATTACAACGTCTTCATCCTCTATCATGTCTATGGTATCGATCTCGCCTGGGTCTGGCATGATTCTTGTTCTTCTTAAATCTTGGTACTTGTCTCTTATCTCTATAAGCTCATCTTTGATAATTCCGTAGATAAGTCTTTCTGAGCCAAGTATTTCCTTATATTGATTAATTAATTTTATTAGTTCAAGGTATTCTTCTTCAAGCTTGTCTCTTTCAAGTCCTGTTAATCTCTTAAGTCTCATCTCCAAGATGGCATTGGCTTGTATTTCAGATAGCTTAAATCTAGTCATCAGCTCATTAACAGCTGTTTTATCGTCTTTAGAACCTCTGATTACCTTGATTATTTCATCGATATGGTCAAGTGCAATACGAAGTCCCTCTACGATGTGCGCTCTAGCCTCTGCTTTTGCAAGGTCATAGCGTGTTCTGCGAGTGATGATCTCGTATTGGTGCATGATGTAGTACTCGATAAGTTCTTTTAGTGTAAGTACCTTTGGCTCGCCATTAACAAGTGCTAGATTGATTATACCGAAGGTATTTTGCATTTGTGTTAGCTTATATAAATTGTTTAGTACAATGTTTGCGCTTTGATCACGCTTTATGTCTATAACTACTCTTAAGCCATCTCTATCGGACTCGTCTCTGATGTCTGATATGCCTTCAATTTTCTTATCTCTAACAAGTTCGGCTATCTTTTGTATAAGTTTTGCTTTATTTACTTGATAAGGCAGCTCTCTAACTATGATCTTTTCTCTGCCCTTTTTCTCTTCTATCTCACAAAGTGCTCTTTGTAAAATACGGCCCCTGCCTGTGCTGTAGGCTTCTTTTATGCCGTCTTTACCCATAATAAGAGCGCCTGTAGGAAAGTCCGGTCCCTTGATGTACTTCATAAGTCCTAGGGCATCTATGTCCTTGTCTTCGATGTAGGCAATACAAGCGTCTATAACTTCTTTTAGATTATGTGGCGCCATGTTTGTTGCCATACCAACGGCTATACCTGATGAACCGTTGACAAGAAGGTTCGGGAAGCGTGATGGAAGCACAACTGGCTCCTTAGTTGTCTCGTCGAAGTTTAGCATGTAATCGACTGTGTCTTTGTTTATGTCACGAAGCATCTCCATTGCGATCTTTGTCATCTTTACTTCAGTGTAACGCATCGCAGCAGCGCCATCGCCATCGACTGAGCCGAAGTTACCGTGGCCATCAACTAGTAAATATCTTGTGTTGAAGTCTTGTGCAAGTCTAACCATAGCGTCGTAAACCGCTGTATCACCGTGTGGGTGGTACTTACCAAGTACGTCGCCGACTACTCTGGCGGATTTTCTGTACTGGCCTTGCGGTGTGATGCCAAGTTCGTTCATCGAGTAAAGTATCCTTCTGTGAACCGGTTTTAGACCGTCTCTTACGTCAGGAAGCGCTCTTGAAACGATAACGCTCATCGCATAGCTCAAGTAGCTATTCTTCATCTCGTGCTCGACATTGACGTCCTTAAATTGTTTATCTTTTAAAATTACTTCATCTGTCATCTTATTACCTCATTATATATCTAAGTTAGACGCGTATTTTGCGTTCTTTTCAATAAATTCTCTTCTCGGTTCTACCTTGTCACCCATTAGCATGGAGAATATCTCGTCGGCATTAACAGCGTCATCAACATTAACTCTTAATAAAATTCTGTGTTCTGGGTCCATGGTAGTCTCCCAAAGCTGTTCAGGGTTCATCTCACCAAGACCTTTGTAACGCTGAATAGTGTAGTTGTCTCTGCCTATCTCTTTTAATAGCGCTTCAAGCTCGTCATCGTCATATACGTAGTACTCTTTTCTGTTTTTGCTAACCATATATAGTGGTGGCTGAGCGATGTAGATGTGTCCATCGTCAACAAGCTCTCTCATGTGTCTAAAGAAGAATGTTAGTAAAAGTGTTCTGATGTGAGCGCCGTCGACGTCGGCATCGGTCATGATGATGATCTTGCCATATCTAAGCTTTTCTATGTTAAATTCTGTGTCAATACCTGTACCAAAGGCAGTTATCATCGCCTTTATCTCTTCATAAGCAAGTATCCTATCTAGTCTTGCCTTTTCTACGTTAAGAATTTTACCTCTTAAAGGAAGTATTGCTTGGAATTTTCTGTCTCTGCCTTGCTTAGCTGATCCGCCGGCTGAGTCCCCTTCGACTATGAATATCTCAGTCTCATGGTTGTCATTTGATTGGCAATCCGCCAATTTGCCCGGTAGAGTCGTGTTATCCAAGACACTTCTTTTACCTCTGGATAGGTCACGCGCCTTTCTAGCCGCTTCACGAGCCCTTTGCGCAGATATTGCCTTTTCTATAATCTTCTTTCCTTCTTGCGGATGAAGCTCGAAATAGTCAATAAGTTCTTGATAACATGTAGTATTTACAATACCTTGAACCTCGCTATTACCAAGCTTTGACTTAGTTTGTCCCTCAAATTGTGGCTCTTTAAGCTTAACCGAGACAATGGCTGTTAAACCCTCTCTCGCGTCATCGCCAGAAAGATTATCTTCTTTTTCCTTGATAATGTTGGCTTTTCTACCATAATCATTAAGCGCTCTTGTTAAAGCGTTTCTAAAACCTGTCAAATGGTAGCCGCCTTCTGTTGTGTGTATGTTATTTGCGAAGGTTAAAACGTTTTCCGAATAACCATCAGTATATTGCATTGCAATTTCTAGCTCGCAGTCCTCCATGGACTTATCGAAATAGATGATATCATCGCTGATGGCGTTTTTGCTGCGGTTGATGTACTCAACAAAGCTCTTGATACCGCCTTCGTAGTGAAATACTTCCTCTTGTGGCTCTTCTTCTCTCTCGTCTATTAAAGTAATTCTAACGCCTTTATTAAGGAAGGCAACTTCTCTAAACTTAGTTACTAGAACTTCTTTAGAAAATTCAGTTGTGTCAAAAATTTCAGAATCCGGCATGAATTGTATTGTTGTACCTGATTCTTTTGTGTCGCCAACTACTTGTATGTCGCCTTGTGCCTTACCTCTAGCAAAGTGTTGTTCATATATGTGGCCAGAGCGCTTTACAGTCGCTATCAGCCATTCGCTAAGAGCGTTAACGCATGAAACACCAACACCGTGAAGACCGCCTGATACCTTGTATGCGTCGTTGTTAAATTTACCGCCCGCATGCAAAACAGTCAGTACTGTCTCCAAAGTCGATTTGCCAGTCTTTGGATGGACTTCAACTGGTATACCCGAGCCGTTGTCCTCTATAGATATGCTTCCGTCCTTGTATATAACTACCTTGACAGTATCTGCTCTACCAGCCAAAACTTCGTCGATGGAGTTATCCATAACCTCCATGACGCAGTGGTGAAGTCCCTTTGTGCCAGTTGAACCGATATACATACCCGGTCTTTTTCTAACGGGTTCAAGTCCTTCAAGGACCTGAATACTACCCGCATTATAATTCTTATCTTCCATTTCTTCCTCCGTAAATCATTTCATTCGTTTCTAATTTTATAATTAAATAATCGTCGTCAATTAAATCTTTTATGTCATCCATGTCTTGAAGTGTGAATATTACTTGCATATCACCCACAGCATCAAGCAGATATTTCTTTCTTTTTTTGTCAAGCTCAGAAAAAACATCGTCCAAAAGAAGCGTTACATCCTTGTTAAAGCTTCTAATCATCTTAAGTTCAGCGATCTTCATAGATAGCATCGCAGTCCTTAGCTGACCTTGAGAGGCAAATTTTCTCGCCTCATTTTCATTTATACTTATGGCATAGTCGTCCCTGTGAGGGCCCAAGGCAGTCGATTTTCTATCGATATCCTTGTCAATATTGGCATTAAATGCCTCTTCGTAAGCCTTTTTAATATCCTTTTCTATGTCAATATTGCTCTTGTACTCGATATTTAGCTCATCTGTTCCGCTTAATTCCTTGTGTATATCCTTGCAAATGGTGTTGAAATTCTCAGTAAAAGTTTTTCTCTTTTCTACCAGAGCCGCACCAAGCGTGATAAGCTGCGTATCGTAGGACTTTAGTATAGCCTTTAAAGAATTTTTATCCTTGTACATTTTTAAAGCCTTATTTCTATTCATAAGGACTTTATTGTAGCTCAAGAGTTCATCGCGATACGATGGCGAAAGCCTCGTCAAGATGCTGTCGATGTACTTTCTGCGAAGTCCTGGAGCGCCTTTTAGTATATTTAAATCAAAAGGCTCAAAAAGAACCGCTTCAAACCTTTGATTGTACTCCTTTGCATTCTTGATCATCTTGTCATTTTGCTTAACGAGCTTGCCCTTGGGCTCAATAGTAATCTCGATTCTATTTAAAATATCATTTGCCAGATACTCAAAAGATGCATAGCTCGACGCATTTCCAAACTTTATAAGCTCCGCATTTCGCTCAGTTCTGAAACTCTTCAAAAAGCTGAGCATGTATATCGCCTCAATCACATTCGATTTGCCCTTTGCATTGTTAGCCAAAATTATGTTCTTTTTAGGATGAAACTTTAAGTACAATTTCGAGAAACTTCTGTAATTTACAAGCTTTAAACTCTTTAACATATCTCGATACTTTCGTCAAATACTGTGACCACGTCACCTACTCTGATCTTTTTTCCTCTGCGCGTTTCGACCTCGCCATTGACCTTAACCAAGCCATCTTGGATAATATTTTTCGCCATGGCGCCGCTATCAACAATTGCGCAAACCTTCAAAACATTTTGCAACTGAATATATTCATCTTCTAGCTTAAACTTCATAATTCTCACCTATTCTCATCTATAATTATAAATACTAAATTATGCTTGCATTTTTACAGGTAAAACAAGGTAGCGATACTCCTCGCCCTCGTAAATCTTCATAGGCCTGATGCTTTCAGATAGCTTAAGTGTAAGCTTATCCGCGCTCATCGCCTTTAGACCTTCAAGCACATAGCGGCCGTTAAAGCCAATCTTGATATCGTCACCAGTTTTTTCCACCATGATGTCGTCAGTCGCGCTGCCGATTTCGTTCGATGCAGCGATGTTTAAATTATTGTCCTTAAAATCCATGACAATAAGACTGATTCTGTCCTCAAAACCGATTAAAGAAACTCTTTCGATGGCATTGATAAGATCCATCCTATTTATCTCAACAGTAGTGTAATCCTCACTTGCAAATACTTCTTCGTAGTTGAAAAAGTCGCCTTCAATAAGCCTTGTATATAGTAGTGCTCTGTCTATTTTAAAGACAGCCTTGTCTCTTGCGTAAGTTATTTCCACGATATCGTCAGTATCGTCAAGCATCTTTTGAATTTCAGCTAAAGTTCTGTAAGGAACGATAAATGAGCTATTCTCCTTGACATCTACATTAAATTTTAAGGAGCTAATCCTGTAACCATCGAGACTTGCCGCGCTCAATACGCCATCTTCAAATTTAAAATAAACACCGCAAAGCGTTGGTCTCGCTTGGTCTTGACTAGTTGAGAATAATGTTTTCTTGATAATTTTATTTAGCTCTTTCATAGTTAATTTCACAGACTTGTCCAAACTGTAGTGCGTGTCAATCTCTGGATAATCGTCGTGAGGCATGCTCTTTAGCTCGAATTTCGAGAATTTGGCCTTGATCTCAACGTCGTCACCGTTCGATGTAAAGCTGATATCGCCAGATGGCACCTTTCTAACAATGTCAGAAAGAAGCTTGTTAGAAAAGCAGCAAGTACCGTCTTCGACTACTGTGCATGGACACTCACTTATGATAGTTAATTCAGTGTCAGTCGAAACTAGTCTAATTCTTTCATTTGCTGCAGTAATTTTAATCGCTTCAAGAATTTCAAGAGGACTTCTTTGAGAGATAGCCCTTTGAGCGATTGTGATATGTTTTAAAAATTGGTCTTTGTCAATAATAAACTTCATCTAATCACCTCAATATTCACTTTCTTGTTCGTGCTTAGCACCAAGGTTCTCGTCCATTTGTGGACGAGGTTCTTCAAATGTGTTCTTTAACTCGTTTCAAATTTTTCGTCGTTGCGACATATTTTTATACGACTCACTCCAAAAAATTATCAACTTCGTTAAATTTACGCATTTTTCCTACGAAATTAAATATTAATACTTATTTTGATACTATCAAATAATTCCGTAGTAGTTATATTTCTTTTTCCCTTCAATTAATATATACTAAATGATCAAAATTTTTCCACATTAATATATTTTTTCCATTCTATATATATATTATATTTTGATTTATTAAAATTTTATTTTTTCTTCTTTATATATTAGAAAATTTATTCACTTAAATTTTATTTATAAAAGCTTTTTATTCAATAAACATTTTTTCTTAGAGCTATTTTTTACAAAACCCATTTTTCTATAACAATAATATTAATAAAGAGTAATAGTAGTAGGTCCTGTATAATTGTGGATAAGTTAATCAAATTTGCATTTATCATCAATATTTATCCACAGGTCTTCTGAATAAAATGTTCATATAAAAGGACTTATCCACAGATGATTTTTTCCAAAGCCTCAACTGCGTCCCTCATACCCTGCTTAGTTTTCTTTTCCTTCAATATTTTTTCATAAGCATATATCACAGTAGAGTGATCGCGTCCGCCAAAAGCTTCCCCAATCTTTGGATAAGATAAATCAGTATTTACACGTGCAAAATACATCGCTATCTGCCTTGGAATTGCTATATCAGAGTTCTTTCTCTTAGAATTTATATCATCAACAGTGATGTTAAAATATTTAGCAACCGCATCCTTAATCGAGTCGATGGTGATCTCTTTTTCTTCACTTTGACTCATAAAATCAAGAGCGTCCTTCGCCAAATCTACACTGATATCAAGCTTTCTGCCGTCCTCCTGTTCAGAAGCAGCCTTAACAGCAAGAAGAGCGCCCTCAAGCTGACGAATGTTCTGTTTAGCACGTTTTGCAATATATTCAAGCACATCATCAGAGACATTTAAGTGTTCCTCATCCGCCTTCGCCCTCAAAATCGCGATACGCGTCTCAAGAGGCGGCTGCTTAACCTCAATAGTCAAACCACTCTCAAATCGGCTGATAATCCTATCTTGAATATTTTTAATATCACTAGGAGACCTATCCGATGCGATAATTATCTGCTTATTCATAGTGTATAGCGCGTTAAAAGTGTGGAAAAACTCCTCTTGCGTTTGATCCTTGTACGACAAAAACTGAATATCGTCAATAATCAAGCAGTCCAAAGAGCGATACTTTTCCTTAAATTCGCGCATAGTTTTGTTCTGTAAAGAGGCAATAAGCTCATTCGTGAAGTCTTCACTCGTAATATATAAAAGCCTAAAATCCTTATGATCCTTTAGCATCTTATTGCCTATTGCATTGATAAGATGAGTCTTTCCTAGACCAGTTTTACCAAAAAGGAAAAAAGGATTGTATAAAAGACCAGGATTTTCCGCTATTCTCTTAGAATTTTCAAAAACATAAAGGTTCGCATCGCCTGGAATAAACCTGTTAAACGTGAAATATGGATTCAAATTCGGAATTATATCCCCAGTTTTTTGCGATGTTTCCTCAACACTTTGCTTATAATCGTATCCTTGAGAAGGCTCAAAAACCTTGACATCACTCACACCTACATTCATCGATACAAGCCTGCGTTTAATAATGTCCTTGTAATTGAACTCAACTATACTCTTTATGAAAATATTTGGAGCCAAAAGTACCAAAACACCATCTTCAAGAGCAAGCGGTTCCAAAACACTAATCCACAGATCTATGTTATTTAGAGCAATGTCCTCCTTAAGCGCCTCCAAGCACGTTGCAAATAGAGACTTTGCGTTGTTCATATTTCTTACCTCCGTCCAATGTGGATAATTTATCCACAGGAATCTGTCTGTATATGTATTTTTACTAAAAACCCATTGTGCATAAAAAAATATATGTTTTCTGTGGATAAGTTTTATTTTTATACACATTTCCACAGGATATCCACAGATTATTAACAAGATACATGATAATATCTTCGCTATTTTCTATGTCTTTTATATTATATCAACAAATAAAAAAATTATCAACATTTATTTTTTTTAATTGTGAATAAGTTGTGAATGGATTTGCCACGATAATGGTTTTGCGCTTCTACTCATTTCTCAAAAGTCGTTTTGCACGTAGATCGATTTTTATAGTTCTGTTTTACACTTAGATTGATATTTCTATTAATCATTTGACGCGTGTTTGTTAAAATAGATTCATTTTATAATAATTTTTTCTTAGCACTAGCAAAATCATTTTCAAAAGCAAAATTTCTATCTCAAGTAAAATTACTTACAAAAGCTCCTTGGAAGATACTCCAAAATGCTTATGAATTTTTATTTTGTCATATCTTTCAAGGCTAATAATAAAATAATACCTCTTAGGATGAAAAAAAATAATTGTAGTAAAATAAATATTTAGATCAACATAAGAAAAGTGATTTATTATAAATGGTTTTTATTTTAGATCAATATTTTGTATTCACTATCTATTAAAAGAAAAGTGTAATTGACGAAGTGACGCATCTGAGCAAATTGCAATTAGTGAGAAAAGTGATTTTCACGAGCGCAGCCTTCGGAATAAATTGCATTAATTTCTTAACGAAGATGTCTGCCCGCGAATCCATCTAGCTGAGCGAAGCGAACGGATATGGATTCGCAAGACATCGAGTTTAGAAATTAACAATTTATGTAGACGTAGCAAGCGAAGGAAAACACTTTTCGATGTGCAATACACTTTTCGAGAATTAATCGCAAAACTAAATCACTTTTCTATATAAGAAGAAAACCATTAGCAATTTGCCAGACATTGTCTGGCATTTTTAATTTAAGTAAAATTAAATAAAAAGACCTACCCCACTATTATCCCCGCTAAACTATAATCCACGATAAAATTTCTTGAACAATTGTCGGGTTTGTGGTATAATTAAGAAAAACAATTGTCGGGTTTGCAGAAAAAGTGCGAAAAAGAATTGTCGGGTTTGTGGTAAAAACGCCAAAAAGAATTGTCGGGTTTGAGGTGAAACTATGTTTAAAAGAAAAATT
Source organism: Fenollaria massiliensis (assembly GCF_000312505.2). GTDB lineage: Bacteria > Bacillota > Clostridia > Tissierellales > Peptoniphilaceae > Fenollaria > Fenollaria massiliensis. Next base: position 16,159 of record NZ_HG326229.1, read on the forward strand.
TATGCTAAGATGCTTGAGTGGAAAATAAGGTCCAAAGGCAGCACTGCTCTACTTATTGAGGGTGCAAGACGTATCGGTAAATCAACTATAGTAGAAGAATTTGCAAAGAATGAATATGAAAGCTATATTCTTATAGATTTTTCACGAGCTGGTAAAGACTTGAAAAGTTTATTTGATGACTTAAGTAGTACTGATTATCTATTCATGCAGCTGCAACTATTGTTCAATACTAAGCTTTTTGAGAGAAATTCTTTGATTATATTTGACGAAGTGCAATTTTGTCCAAAGGCTAGGCAAGCTATAAAACTCTTGGTTGAAGACGGTAAATACGACTACATCGAGACGGGCTCGCTTATATCAATCAGAAAGAATGTTGAGAATATTTTAATACCGAGCGAGGAAGAAAAATTAAGCATGTATCCTATGGACTTTGAAGAATTTCTTTGGGCTACAGGCGATACAGCTAGTAATGACATTTTAAGAGAGTGCTTTTTGAATGGAACTAGTCTAGGTGAAGCTGCAAGCCGCAAGATGCTTTTAAAATTTAGGCTTTATATGCTAGTTGGAGGTATGCCTCAAGCTGTTCTTAAGTATATTGAAAGCAATAATCTTGAAGAAGTTGATATGGTGAAGAGAAATATAATCACCTTGTACCTAGACGATTTTTATAAACTTGACGGCAGGGGTTTTACATCTGATCTATACAAAAACATCCCTTCAGAATTATCAAGGCACACAAGCTCATATAAAATTTCATCTGTCTTAAAAAATGAAAGACCAAGCACGGTTCAAGACGAGATTAGAGAGCTTATCGAGTCAAAAACAGTACTCGCCTCATACAATAGCACCGATCCAAGCGCATCGCTTGCCTTGACTAAAGACATAAACAAGTTCAAACTTTATCTTTCAGACACTGGCCTTTTTGTTACGCTAATGTTTATGGATAAGCCATTTACAAAGAATGAAATATATAAAAAATTGCTATCTAATAAATCAGAGGTTAATCTTGGCATGCTCTATGAAAATGCAGTTGCGACGTCGCTTAAGTCTCTAGGCTACGAGCTTTACTTCAATACTTGCTACGACGAAGATATTAAAAAGACTTATGAACTAGACTTTCTTATCTCAAGTGGCAATAAAATCTACCCTATAGAAGTGAAGTCATCAGGCTACAAGGCGCATAAATCCTTGGATGTATTTATAGATAAATATAGGTCAAGGATAGGAAAAAGTTTTGTTATATACACAAAAGATTATCTTAAAGAGGGAGATATAGAGTATTTGCCGGTGTATTATACTCAGTTTTTGGATGAAATATAAAATTTGCATTGAAAATTTCTTTTTATATAGAAAAGTGATTAAAATTGCAATTGCTAACGAAAAGCGTTAAGTCCATGCACCAAGAGAACGAGTGTTAGCGATGTTCGATTGGCTATGCATGCCTTATGCCAGAGTTTACAAAGAGACGGAGCATAGCGAACGTCGATTTGATTAAACTTACGGCTTTTCATAGCTCGCTACGTCTACGAAAACTGATAATTTCTAAGCTTACTCACCTGTGGTCTCATATTCGTTTCACTAGATGAGCCCACGGGCGGTTCGTTTCGCTAAGAAATTAGGGCAGTTTTCTCCGAAGGCTTCGCTCTGTAAAAGCACTTTTCTTTTATTTAATTGTGAAAAGAAAATTTTGATCTTAAATGTACATAGAAAATAAAAATCACTTTTCTAAATTTGCTCGATGTAAAAATTTTAAGTGTAATCAATATTTTGATCATACTAAGCGGAAAATTTTATAAAGTTACTCGATCAACTAAAAGCGCCCTACCATAATCCCCTTTAAAATCATCTTGCACCACGTCCCATACTGTGTTATAATAAAGTTATAATCAAGGGAGGTTTATCATGAACAAGAAAATTACTTTTTTTGAGTACACCATACTCAAGCTGATCGTTGCGGGACTATTCTTGCTATTGTATTTTAATCCGGGTGTTTTTTGCCTTGAAGAAAATGTCATGCCTGATGCTGTTATTTACTGCAAGGCTGCGTCTTTAATATTTTCAATTCTAACTATTTCTCAAATTTTCGACGCAATTTATAAAGCATCATTAAAGAATTAGTTTACATAGAAGTCTTTTTTAAGGCTTCTTTTTTTTATAAAATGGCTCTGCCATACGCATAATTTATCTATTATATTAATATTTTCAAAATTTTCTCTTGACAAAGCGCATCTAATTAATTATAATTACTATAGGAGTTTATGTACTATAGGAGGTGTATATAAATGAAGAGAACTTATCAACCTAAGAAAAGACAAAGAAAAGTTGAACATGGTTTTAGAAAAAGAATGGCAACTAAGTCTGGTAGAAATGTCTTAAGAAGAAGAAGATTAAAAGGAAGAAAGAAATTATCTGCATAATTAGCTATGCAAAGATATTTGAGTTTAAGAAAGAAAGTAGATATTAACAGGGTTTTCTTGTCTAAAAAGAAGGCCTTTAACGAGTCGTTTACAATATATTACCGCAATAACAATCTAGATCACCCTAGGTTTTGTTTTGCTATAAGTAAAAAGTACGGCAAGGCGAATAAGAGGAATTTATTAAAAAGAAGGCTAAAGGCGATTATCGAAGCTAATCAAAATGATTTTGAAAAGTCTTATGACATCGTTATTTCGGTTAAACCCTCTGTTTGTGACTACGATTTCTACAAGATTAGAAAAAGATTTCTTTCTTTGTTAAGAAAAATAAATGTTTTAAAGGATAAAGCTTATGAGTAGGATTATGGTTTTATTGGTGAAATTTTACCGCTTTGTGGCACATAAGATTTTTCACAAGAGGCCCAGCTGTATTTTCACTCCAACTTGCTCTGAGTATGCGATGGAAGCTTTTGAAAAATATGGTTTTTTCAAAGGCTTGTATTTGTCTGTAAAAAGGGTTTTAAGATGCAATCCATGGTCGAAGGGCGGCTATGACCCGCTTGTATAGTTTTCCTTTAGGCTTTATTTATCGTTAGGAGGATTTATATGTTAGGTAAAATTTTAGGTTACCTTTTTAATTTCATATATGATCAGCTTGCTAGCATGGGCGCGGAGCCTGCAAACTTCTCGTTTTTAGCGATGACTATCATAATCTCGACTGTTGTCGTGAAATTATTGGTTCTACCCTTACAAATTTCTTCTACTAAGAAGATGAAGAAGACTGCGGATTTGCAGCCTAAGGTTAAGGAGATTCAAGAGAAATATGGATATGATCAACAGATCGCTTCTCAAAAGGTTATGGAGCTTTACAGAAAAGAGGGCGCGTCAATAACTGGCGGTTGTCTTCCACTACTTGTTCAGTTCCCTATCTTGATTGCGTTCTTCCAAGTGTGCCAAAATCCTGCTGTTAACGCGTTTGGCGAAGCAAAGTATGCTGCGATGCAAAAGACTTTCTTCTGGATCAAGGATTTATCTTTAGTTGATCCGTATTGGTACGGTCTTCCACTAATTGCAACGCTTGTAACTCTGTTAATGAGTGTGACTACTCCAAAGGTCGGCATGACTGACCAGCAGCAAGCGAAGTCCATGAACATAATGCAGTATTTTATGCCACTAATGACATTTTTCTTTACAATTAAATATCCTGCTGGCCTAGCTTTATACTGGGCTGTGTCAAGCCTATTTGCTGCAATTCAACAATTTGTACAAAATAGGATCATTAAGAAAGAGGAGGTAATTGTAAGTGAAAAGTAGATTTGAAGCAAAGACTGTTGAAGACGCTATAAAGAAGGCTGAAACTCAGCTTGGTATGAGTAGAGAGCATTTCACTGTTGATGTTATAAATGAGGATACTAAGGGCTTTTTAGGTATCGGCGCAAAGGACGCTGTGATTGAGGTTATTTACGAAGAAGTGAGTGAATCTCACTGCGGATGCCATGACCATGAACATGGAGATGGACATGAGCATGAACATGGACATGACCACTACCATAATCATGAAGAAGATGAAAATCATGAGCACCATGAAGATAATCATGTGAGTGCTGATGAAGAGCACATAAAGATATTAAAAAATTTCTTGGACGAGTTCTTAAGACTATTTGAGGTAAAGGCTTCGTACAAGATTAATGAGTCTGACGAGATGATAAGCGTTTTTATCGATGGCGAAACATCTGATGATACATCGAAACTTATCGGCAAAAAGGGTTCTGTACTGGACTCTATGAACACGATAGCGCAAATCCAGCTAAACAAGAGTTTGACTGAGTTTAAGAGGCTTTACATCGACATCGGAGATTACAGAAAAAAAAGACAAGAAAAAGTTAGAGAGCTTGCTATACAAGGTTGTGAAAGGGCTAGAAAGTATGGTACTAAGGTTTCATTAGAGTACATGACTAGCTATGACAGACGTATCGTTCACGAAACCTTAGCAGGTATTGAAGGCGTAAAAACATTTTCTGAGGGCAACGAGCCTCACAGAAGAGTTTGTATCATAGCGAAGTAATTAGGAGGCTTATATAGCCTCTTTTTTATTTATCTTAATGACAATGTTTATGTGAATGGATTTGCCACGATGAATAAAAAAGAAAATTTACTTTGATAAATTTTCTTGCTATTTTAAATAATGATATTTAAAATCTATATTAAAAAATACATAGCGTGTACGCATCACGCACTAATATGATAAAAGAAGACAAAAAGAATAAAAAAGGAGAAGAAATGAGAACGATTTGTGCAATATCAACTGCTATGCAGCCGGGCGCCATTGCCATCATCAGGATGAGCGGGTCGGGTAGTTTTGCTATTGCGAATAAAATTTTTCGCTCGGCAAGCGGCAAAGATGATTTTAAAAATAAATACATGTATTTCGGCAGGATCTACGACGGGGACGAATTCGTGGACGAAGTTCTAATCACGTTTATGAAGGCGCCAAATACCTACACTACAGAGGATATGGTCGAAATTTATTCGCACGGTAGTGTAATTAGTCAAAGAAGGATACTTAATCTCTTACTAAAAAATGGCGCAGAACTTGCTGAGCGCGGCGAATTTACGAAGAAGGCCTTTATTGGCGGCAGAATCGATATCACACAGGCTGAGGCTGTCGCTGATATGATCAACGCCAAGACCGACATGAGCTATAATTTGTCTTTAAAAGCTTTTGATGGCTCAGTTCGTGACTTTATTAATGGCCTTGCAGATAGCCTTAAGATGCTCATTGCAAACATCGAGGTCGCTATCGATTATCCAGAAGAAGACATAGAGGAAATTAGCTATGAGCGCATCACTAATACCTTGGAAAGCGTTAAAAATAGCTTAGCAGAGCACATCAAGCGTGCATCTACATCGACTCTAATTAAGGACGGCATCAAAACGTCCATAGTCGGCGTGCCAAACGTAGGTAAATCCTCGCTTCTAAACACATTTACCCGCGAAGAAACTGCCATAGTCTCAAATATCGAGGGCACTACACGTGACATGATCACCGAGTACATCGACCTTGAGGGCATCAGCCTTAAACTTATGGATACGGCTGGCATTCGTGAGGCATCGGACGAAATTGAGCGCATGGGTGTCGCCATATCGAAGAAGGCAATCAAGGACGCAGACTTAGTTCTAGCAGTTTTTGATTACTCAAAGCCTATGACAGACGGCGATAAAGAGATCATTGACATGGTTCAAGGAAAAAAACACATATATATATTAAATAAGGTAGACGAAGGCGAGAACGGCGAGTATCTAGACCATTTCGAGCAAAATGCAAAATACATTTTAACGAGCCTAAAGACTGGCGAAGGCTTCGAAGCGCTTAAGGACATGATTAAAGAAATGTTCTTAGGTGGCGAAATTACTCAAGATGACCTAGTTTACGCCAATATCAGAGAGATGGATCTCTTAAATAAGGCGCACTCAGCCATAAGCGAGGCATTAAATGATGCTGAGCACAAACAAGTCTACGATCTACTCATAGTCAACATCAGAGGCGCGCTCGATAGCCTTCTTGAAATACTTGGCGAGAAGCTCGACAGCGAGATACTTGATAAGATTTTTCAAAACTTTTGCATCGGCAAATAGACTAAAGGAAGTGATTTTATGCAAAGAAGAGAAAAAACATATATTAGAGGCACGTTTGATGCAGTCGTAGTCGGCGCTGGACACGCTGGCTGCGAGGCGGCGCTTGCACTTGCCCGCCTTGGCAAAAAAACCGCGGTCATCACCATCAGCCTCGATGCAATCGCTGCGATGAGCTGCAATCCTAACATTGGCGGCACTGGCAAGGGTCATCTCGTTCGTGAGATTGACGCGCTTGGCGGCGAGATGGCGAAAAACATCGACAAAACTTACACTCAGTCGCGTATGCTAAACACCTCAAAAGGCCCAGCCGTGCACTCTTTGCGCGTTCAGGCAGATAAGCAGGCCTACCACCGCGCGATGAAAAAGACGCTTGAAAACGAGCCAAACCTTACCATAATCCAAGGTGAAGTGGACGAAGTTCTTTTTGATAATGGCACAGCGACTGGCGTTCGCATGACTACAGGCGCTGTACTTGAGGCGAAGGCTGTAATTTTGGCGACAGGCACCTACCTTAAAGGAAGAATATTTGAGGGCGAGCTAAATTACGAGTCGGGGCCCGATGGCCGCTTCCCTGCTCGCTATCTATCAGCGTCTTTAAATGAGAATGGCATTGATTTACGTAGAATGAAGACTGGAACACCAGCTAGAGTCCATAGGCGCAGCATCGACACGTCAAAGATGGCTATACAAGAGGGCGACAAGACCATAGTCCCCTTCTCATTTATGAATGAGGCGGACGCCATCCGCAAGGATCAAGCAGTTTGCTACCTAACATACACTACTAAGCCAATGCACGAATACATTTTGGCGCACATGGATCGCTCGGCGAGGACGCTTGGCGACATAACTGGCGAAGGACCACGCTATTGCCCAAGTATAGAGGATAAGGTTCTTCGTTTTAAGGACAAGGATCAGCACCAAGTTTTCATCGAGCCAGAGGGCACGGATACTGATGAAATGTACATCCAAGGCGTTTCGACTGCCCTTCCTGAGGAGATGCAAGTCGAGATGTATAGGATGATAGAGGGGCTTGAGCACTCCGAGATTATGAGAAGCGCCTACGCTATTGAATATGACTCAATCGACCCAACTTCCCTAAAGCTTAATCTTGAGTCCAAAAGTCATGATAATCTATTTTTCGCGGGCCAAATCAATGGTTCATCGGGCTATGAAGAGGCCGCCGCCCAAGGCATCATGGCAGGCATCAACTGCTACTTAAAGCTTGAGGGCAAGGATCCCTTTATTATCAAGCGTAGCGAGGGCTACATAGGCGTTCTAATCGACGACCTCGTTACGAAAGGCACAAACGAGCCGTATCGTATGATGACGAGCCGCTGTGAATATAGACTAAGTCTAAGACAGGACAACGCTGACATGCGTCTTACAGAGTACGCTTATAAGATAGGTCTTGCGAGCGAAGAGCGTTACAATCGCATGCTTGCTAAAAAGAAACGCATCGATGACGAGCTTGAAAAATTGAAATCGAAATCCATTGGCCCAAAGGAAGAGACAAATGCTTACCTTGAAAGCCTTGGAACGACAGCGCTTAAGACGGCTGTAACACTTGAAGAACTGCTTCGCCGACCAGAAATTCATTATAATAATCTCGCTAAGTTTATGGAGCTCGCACTAGATAAGCCGGACGAAATACTTGAGCTCGAGACAATCGTCAAGTACGATGGCTACATCAAGAAGCAAAATAAAGAGATAGAGAACTTTTTGAAGATGGAAGAGCGTTCACTTAAGGACTTTGATTATAGCTTAGTTAAGGGACTAAAGACCGAAGCAAAAGAAAAGCTCGAAAAGTTTAGACCGTCAAACCTTGGTCAAGCATCGAGAATCAGCGGAGTTTCGCCAGCCGACATCAACAACATCATCATATATATGGAAGTAAATAAACGCAAATGATTTATGTGATTATAGCACTCGCCGCGCTAATGGTACTCGCCTTCTTCATCATGTGGAAGAAAAAATTAGTTGTTTCTGAATACACAGTAAAAGCACCGGTGGATATGGATCTACTTATTTTATCGGATTTGCACTCGATGGACTTCGGAGAAAATCAAAGAGAGCTGCTTGATATAGTCGATAGCATTCCCTTTGACGCGATACTAATGCCTGGTGATATATTTGATGACAAGATCGACGACAAAAAGGGATATGAATTTATAGAAGGCATTAAAAAATACAAGTGCTACTACATTTTAGGCAATAACGAGATCATCTCCGGAAAGGCCGAGCTGCACATGAATAAGCTCGCGTCCATGGGCATCAAAGTTTTGGACGATGGCAAGGCCATTATCAAAGCAGATGAAAAAGATGTAGAAATTTGGGGCTTTAGAGACAGGCACCCTTGGCGAATGAAAGATTATGCGGCGCATGTGGCTCGCACTCTTGCTTCCGACACAGATGGCCATGATTATCGCATAGTTCTCTCGCATAAGCCACTTACGAAGGATGAGTTTAAGGACTTAAACGCAGACTTGATTATCGCAGGCCACGCACATGGTGGTCAATGGCGCCTACCTCCTATAAATAACGGAGTTTTCGCGCCGAACCAAGGAATATTTCCAAAGTATGCTGGCGGCGTATATGAGGCGAACGGCAGATACGAAGTCGTTTCGAGAGGCCTCGCGCGCGGACTAAAGCTCGTGCCGCGGCTAAACAATCCGCCTGAGATAGTTTTACTACACTTAAGAAAATAATGTTCCACGTGGAACATTTGAAAGGATATATATGCTAAAAGATTATTTTAATGAGATTAATATAAACGCTACGGATAAGCAGCTCTCTGAGCTAGAACGTTTCAAGGACTTGCTCGTGGAGAAAAACAAGGTCATGAACCTAACTGGCATCACCGAGTCAGACGAGGTCGACAGGCTTCACTTCACCGACAGCGCCTACCCTCTTACTCTGCCTGAATTAAAAAATGCGAAGAAAATAATAGACGTAGGTACTGGCGCCGGCTTCCCTGGCGTTGTTCTGAAAATACTCGCTCCAGAAAAAGAAATTTTACTCAACGATAGTTTATTAAAAAGATTAAAATTTTTGGACGAAGTCATCTTGGATTTGGACTTAAAGGATATAGAGACAGTTCACGCAAGGAGCGAAGACCTTGCTCACGTCGCAGCGCATAGAGAGGCCTACGACGTCGCCATCTCAAGAGCAGTCGCTCGCCTAGCCACACTTACAGAGTATATGCTCGGCTTCGTGAAAGTCGGCGGATATATGCTGTCGATGAAAAGCGGCGATATAGATGAAGAAGCAGCCGAAGCGAAAAAAGCTATTGAGGTTCTTGGCGGTGAAATAGTTAACATTCATAAATATAGATTGTTTGACGAATTTGATAGATCGATTGTGGTTATTAAAAAAATAAAACCTATGCCAAAGAAATACCCACGCGGCAAGAACTTAGCTAAAAGCTCTCCTTTAATATAATAAGAATACCTTTTGTTTAGCGATGCTATTTATTTAGCGTCGCTTTTTTTATGCTCGCCACTATATAATAAGAAAAGTGATTTTCATTAATAAAGATCAAATATATTAAATTAATTTTAAATTTGCAGAGAAATCAAGATGATTTTGCGTTGTACAGAATTTTTTGGAGTGAGGTGTGCAATCGCACTCCGCAGCGACAAAATAATTCGAAACTAGCAAAAGGGCTTGATTTAATGCAAATTTGATGAGCTGGCCGAGGAGGACATCTAGTGGAGCGCAGCGTAACGAATATGAATTTTCAAGCGAACGAGCTTTTAGAAATTTCCAATTTGGGAAGCCTAAGTCACGAGTAATACACTTTTCGTTATTATCATCAAACTAATCACTTTTCGAATATCATCACCAATTAAATTCATTATATCAGCTCAATAAAAATGTTCCACGTGGAACATCTATCGACACAACTCCATTTCCATAAAATGTTCCACGTGGAACATTCCTTAAAACTCAGTAAACAAGCCTATCGACACAGCCATTACAATCGTTCGAGTTCTAGGCGAAATTTTTACAGAATTGGCTTGTCAAAAACCACTATTGAAATTTATTCACAAATATGCTATTATTAACTTAGAGGTGATTTCATGTCCAAAACTATTGTCATATTTAATCAAAAAGGAGGCGTCGGCAAAACAACGACAGCCATCAACCTAAGCTATGCGCTTGCAAAGCTTGGCCAGAGGGTCTTGTGCGTCGACATGGATGCTCAGTCAAACCTATCGAGCGGTCTTCTTGAAGACTATAGCGAGGCGGCTTCGTCCACATACACGCTTCTTACAGACGATAAAAAAGACATCAGATCACTAATAAAGCCGACTAAGCTAGATAAGCTCCATGTCATCGATTCATCGACAGACATCGCGGGACTTGAGATCGAGCTTGCACAAAAAGGCGATTGGAAAGAGATCTTAAAGCGCCGTTTGGACGAGATTAAAAGTGATTACGATTTCATTTTTATAGACTCGCCGCCGTCACTTGGCATCCTTTCAATCATGAGCCTCGCAGCCGCAAACTCAGTCATCATCCCGATACAGGCCGAGTACTACGCACTTGAAGGCGTTTCAAAGCTCATTAAGACCATAGAGCTAGTCAAAGAAAATTATAATCAGGCACTTACAATCGAAGGCGTTCTGATCACCATGTTTGACGCGAGAAATAATCTTCACACCGAAGTCTTCTCCGAAGTTCAAAACTTCTTTGGCACGAAGCTCTACACAGCGGTCATTAACCGCAACATCCGTCTTGCAGAGGCGCCAAGCTACTCCATGAGCATTTTCGAGTACGACAAAGCTTCAAAGGGAGCCGAAAATTACATGAATCTAGCCGAAGAATTTTTACAAAAGCAAGGAAGGTGATTATATGGCGAAAAAACTTGGCAAGGGCCTAGGCAGCCTCCTAGGCGTTGAAAGCATCACAGAAATCACAGAAAAGTCCAAAACCGAGCTAGTTGATATGGATATGGCATTGGTAGTGCCAACAGAGGCACAGCCGCGTCAGCTATTTAACGACGATACAATCAAAGAATTGGCAGAGTCCATAGAGAAAAACGGCTTACTTCAGCCAATAGTACTTAGACCAATGGCGAGTGGCAAATATCAGATTATAGCCGGCGAAAGACGTTACAGAGCCTTTAAAAAGCTAGATAGAAAAGTCATCCCAGCCATCGTCAGAGACTATAAGGACGAAGAAGTTGATAAGCTTCAACTCGTTGAAAATGTTCAAAGAGAGGACTTAAACCCTTATGACGAGGCCATTGCTTATTTAAAATTAAAAGAAAAGTACGGACTAAAGCAAGAGGACATCGCCAAAGCAGTTGGCAAATCCCGTCCATATATTTCAAATATGACAAGGATATTATCCCTTGAAAATGAGATACTTGAAATGCTTAAGAAGGGCGAGATTACAGTATCACACGCAAAACTTATCTTGTCACTAGATACAAAAGAAGAGCGATTAAAACTTGCTCATAAAATAAAAGACGCAGGCCTAACAGTTAAAAAGACAGAAGAAAATACACGTAAGCCAAAGAAGGCAAAGCCAGAAGATATCTACATCAAAGACATCCGCGAAAGACTTGAAGACTTTTTATCAACAAAAGTTTCGATCAAGCACACAAAACGCGGCGGCTCCATCACGATCGATTATTACACAGATGACGACCTAACAAGGCTTACAGACTTGATCACGGAGGATTAGTATGGATCTACACGTATACATCGTCGATGCCTTCGCAACATGCCGCTTCGGCGGAACACCCATCGGCGTAGTTGCCGACGCAGAAGGCCTTAAAGAAGAAGAGTACCAAATCATCGCAAACGAGCTCAGAGCAAGCCTCACAGCATTTGCAGAGCCAGTAGACCAAGACGTTTTCAGAACTAGATACTTCACAAGCAAAACCGAACTCGAAGGCTCCGGACAAGGCTCACTTGCACTATTTTACGTGCTTACAAGCCTTGGCTATATCAAAGCCATTGAGAATGGTGTCAAGCTCGTCTACGAAGTGAACAGAAATTCAAAGAAAAAAGTCTACATCTATTACAAAGACTACAAGATAGAGAATTTAGAGATAGAAGTCTCTCGTCCAGAGATATTAAATACCTCGCCCGACATTTCGAATATGCTTAGCTCCATGAGCCTTTCAACAGCAGATATCGGTATCGATGGCGCAAAAGATGCCAGAGCAATGGTCGTGAAAGCAGAGGAGAATACACTCATCGTACCAGTTAGGACGAGACAAGCACTTTATGGTTATACAATAGACGAATTCAAATTCAGAGACGCAGCTAAGAGCATAGGCGTCGAAAACGTACACCTCTTCTACCAAGCGGAAGACGGCTTCTACTACGTAAGGAATTACACAAAAGACCTTGCCTTCGAAGAAGATAGCTCCTCCGCATACGCTAATGCGGCGCTGCACTATTATTTGATAAAAAATAAATTAACCACAAAGCTCAAAGCCAAGATGCTACAAGGCGAGACCATGAACAGACCGTCAAGAGTACAAACGCGCTATTTAGAGGATAAGGATTCAGCGTTTATTACGGTTATGGGGATGGCACGCATCTCGCTAGACGGCATATTGAATATATGATTTCGCATTCAAATTTCGTCTGGAACTCGTTCGATTTTTTTCAATGCTCATGTACCATATGTACATTCCGCTTGAAAAAAATCTCCACTTCGTCCCATACTAAAAATTTGCTCTGCGAAATTTAGATATATATTATCTTCCTATTATATAGAGTATATATATGGGGAAAAAATTTTTATACAAAAATAAAAACAAAAGAAAATTTATTTACGTAAATTTTCTTGCGAATGAAAATAAAATTATTTTCATTCTAAAAGGAAAACAATTTACAAAAACAAAAAACATACACAGTGGCTCAGCCATAATCACGGCCCAGCCATTCCAAAAACAAAAAATCAAGGAGGAAAATTATGTTAATCGAAAAAACACTAAGAGATTATTTAAAAGAAGTTAGATCAGACTCACCAGCACCAGGCGGTGGCTCAGTTGCAGCCTATTCATCAGCACTAGGCGCATCCCTTACAAACATGGTCATGGCGCTTACAGAGAGCAAAAAAGCCTTCGCGGAACTACCAGAGTCCGAGCAAAACACAATGAAAGACTACTCCAAAAAACTAGTAGCAGTATGCACAGAGCTTGAAGACATCGTAGACACAGACTCAACAGCATTCAACGATGTAATCAAAGCACTTAAGATGCCAAAAGAAACAGACGAAGAAAAGAAAATCAGATCAGAAAAAATACAAGAAGGCTACAAAATCGCGCTAGAAATACCATTCAGATGCGCAGAATTAGGCCTAGAAGCCATGGCAATGCAAAAGATATTCGCGCAAAACGGCAACATCAACGCAATCACAGACGTTGGCGTAGGCTGCCTACTATTACAAACAGGCGTTGAAGGCGCACTACTAAACGTTACAATCAACCTAAAATCACTTAAAGACGAAGCCTTCAGAGAAGAAACAAGAAAGAAAGTCCAAGACATGCTAGAGTCTTCCAAAAAGTATAAAGAAGAAACACTTGCGATAGTTTATAAGAGATTATCTGAGTAATATCGCTTAAACTAAATAATACAGATCATAGACGCTTCACACGAGGCGTCTTTTTTTATGAGAATGGTCTTGCCACTTCGTAAAACGTCCCACGCAAAACCATTGCCATAATCCAAACAAAAAAGCAGTACACACGTACTGCCTTTGGGGATGGTATATTAAAGGAAAGCCAGGGGTAAAAGAAATCAATAATGAAGGAGGATTTCTTTATTTAACCCAAGCTTAGACATAGCCCGCGTCTAAGACCTCGATATAAGTAAATAATTCGTGATACGAGACTTGGGTAGCCCGCCCACAGACGGACCTACGAAGGAGAATCCCCTTGCTTCCCATGTAGCCTACTAAAGTAAACTACATTGCGTATTATATTATAAAAGGAAGATAAAGTCAAGAAATTTATGCTTCAATACCATGCACATGGCTCTGCCACTTCGTAAAACATAGACAAATACACGTATATGTGAAAGATTGAAATTTTTTATACTAAATATTCAAATATATGCAAAAGAAAATTTTTTATTATACGCAAATAGTGATTTGCAAAAGTCGAAACACGCACGAAACGAGTTTAGTAAAAATTAAAACGCATGCAAATCGAGTTTTGTAACACACTCTTAACAAACAAAACACATTTTCTGTGGTATAATGTAATTGTAAATAAAGTACCACTAAATTGTTTGGAGCAAGAAACGAGTTACAGGTTTGATTTTAGAACTGACTAACCCAAAGAACAAGCCCACTTGTTCGCAAGAAACGAAATCAGCTCGAGGAAGTAAAGCTAAAGGAAGAAGATAATTTCTATTAAGTCATTAATAAGTGATTTAAACGTTTCTTTTAGCGGCCTTGCCCAAGGCACTCGCTGACAAGCTCGCAACAAACGGCTTAGTAACTTATGAATTTTTCTAAAGAAAGAACACATAAGCTATTATTTCAAGATTAAATAATTTAACCGTTTGTTACAATTGTGTTAAATATATCGCAAAATTCTTGCAATATTCTTTTTTAGATGGTATAATACATTAAGAGTGTAGGCTTATCCTACACAAATTTAAAAGGAGGTCATTAGACATGAGTAAAAAATTACTTGCACTACTACTTGCATTAGTCATGATAGTAGGCTCATTTACTTCAGTTCTAGCTGATGAAGCTAAGCCAGCTGATCCTGTTAAGACAGAAAAACCAGCTGAAGAAAAGAAAGAAGAACCAGCTAAGACTGAAGAAAAGAAGGATGAAAAGTCTGAAGAAAAGAAAGACGAAAAATCCGAAGAAAAAACAGAAGAAAAGAAGGAAGAAGTTAAAGACGAAGCTCTTGTAAGAGCTATCGATGTTCTTAAGAAAGCTGGATTCATTTCTGGTTATTCAAAAGATTCAGAAGACTTCAAAGCTGAAAAGAACGTAACTAGAGCAGAATTTGCTTCTATGATCGTTAGAGTTAAAGGTCTTGAAGACTCAGCTAAAGCTTTAGCTACAGTTCCAACTGGATTCAAGGACGTTCCTACAAACCTTTGGGCTAACGGATACATCGCTGTTGCTAAACAACAAGGATTCATCAACGGTTACCCTAACGGAACATTCCAACCAAACAGACAAATCTCTTACCAAGACATGGCTACAATGCTAACTATCGCTCTAGGTAAAGCAGAAGTTGGTACAGTATATCCAGCAGGCTACATCGTAAAAGCTCAACAATTAGGATTATTCAACAACGTTAAACCTCTAGCTTACACAGATATGGCTACTAGAGGAGACGTTTTCAAGATGGTTTACAACATGATTACAAGCAAAGAATTTGCTCAAAGAAAAGTTCTTAAAGCAATCGTTCTTGAAAATGACAGAGTTGAAAACCTAGGCGAAAGACAAATCACTGTTGAAGTTATTGACGTAGTTCAAAAAGCTGACTGGGCTAACGCAAGCAGAGACAAAAAAGGTGATCAACACACTTATACACTTGACAAAGATTTAATGTTAGACCCTGAACAATTACTTGGTAGAGTTGTTAACGTAACAGTTGACAAAGACGACAAGATCGTTGAACTTACAGAAGATAAATCTTATGATTATCTAGAAGGCTGCATCGATAACTTAAACAACAGAAAGTTAGTTTTAGACGACGTAGCTTACAGCGTAGGATTTGATGAAAGATATAACGAAAGAGACGAAAGAATCTTCAGAACATATCTAGACAACAAAGAATACAGCTACCTTGATTTTGTTGCTAAATACGCTAACGATGGTTACAGCTTTGCAAGAATCACAGTTAAGAACGGTAAAGTTATCTTCATCGATGCTTACAGATTCAACGACATCGCTCCAGTAACTCAAGTTAAAGACGGAGCAGTTTACTACAGAGACGATATGAAACAAGCTAGAGAATATAAAGCTGCAGATTTAAAAGACAGAGTTATATTCCGTGATAAAGCTGGCTATACAGTAGCTGACAAGAAAGAAATCGTTAAAGATGACGTTATTCATTTCTACAACAACTACAAGAACGCTATCGTTAGAAAAGATGCAAAAGTTGATACTGAATTAGTAAAAACTTATATAGACAGAAGAGGAGAATGGGCAGTAGGTAAAGATGGTGAATACTATCTATATAATGCTGACTACTTCAGAGCTATATACAGCATTGAAGCAAAATACTACGATGTTGTAGGAAACAGAGGATACTTAGATCCAATCGTAAAAGACAAAGTTAAGATATTAGTTGACATTTTCGGAAACGCACAATTAGTTGAATCATCTAAAGAATGGAAAGATGGTATCAACGTTGTTAAGAGAATTCGTTCAAACGGAGAAGCTCAATTACTTCCTCCTAAGGGAGATGCATTCTGGGCTACAGAAACTAGAGATACTTCATACATTAACTACAATATCTTTGGTTCAACAAACAATTCAAGATTATTAGAATTCGATCAAGACGATATCGTTTACTACTCAGGAAACGATAAACAAGAAATCGGTAGAATGGGTATCATCGCTAAAGCTGATGATTACATGAGAAGATTCCAATCTGTAACTAAGTTAACACCTAGATACATCAGAGCTGGTCTTAAAGATTACAGATACTTTGACGGATTAAACGCATACTACATTGATAACGGTCATGTAGAACAAGTTAGAGACTTAGCTAAGTTCGTTGAAAACAACAAAGACAACAAAGAACTAGAAGCATTCGTTATCAGCGAAGCTGCATTAAAAGACAAATTCCATAAGGATCGTCTAAACGTTAAGTACTACAACTTCCTAAGCGCTGCAGATGACATCGCTAACGTAGTTGTATTCAATAAAGTTGCTGATGGAACTAAGTATGAACACATATACGCAAAAGTTCTTGCAACAGATAACTACCTAACTGGCGCATTATTCGTTGACGCTCAAGGCAAGAAATATGACGTAGCACTAGCTGACAATAAGGTAGGCGACTTCAGAATTAATGACATAGTATATCTACACATAGATAAAGCTACTATGGAAAAAGAAGGTACACAACTTAAGGGTTATGTAACAGTACCAGCTATAATCGACGGTTCAACTTCTATTGATAAATTAGAAAAGATTAGAGATACTAACACTTATCAATTAACTAAATTTGACGCTAATGGTAGAGTAATTTCAAGCGACAGAGTATTCTTTGATAACAAGACTCAAGAATTTGGTCAACCACTTTCTGATTACGCACAAGTTTACCTTGATCCAAAGGATCCAAGATACGTTAAGGTTGTTAACTACAGAAAAGATATAAAAGGCAATAAGATTGCAACATTAGATGTAGAAAGCACATTTGATGAATTAGTTCTTGGCGGAGTTAAATATTTAGCAGATGAAAGAACAATGTACTACAATGGAAATACATTCCTTGACTTTGGTAGAAGAGGATTTGCTAAGGTTGCTCCTTTCGTAGGAAGCGAAGTAGCATTCACATTAAAAGACGGTTTTGTAAGAACATTAACAATTACAAAAACTACAACTAATTTATCTGATGAAGCTATAGATAAGACTGTTGCTGATGCAGTTTCTGTTATAAACAGAATTACACCTAACCCTGTACAAGTTCCTATGACTTTACCTACAGGTGTTGCTGATGCTAATGCTTATGTTAAGAAGTTAGTTGAAAAAGCAATTGCTGATGCAAAATTAGATAAATTAGTAAATGTTACATTTACAGATACAGCAGCAGCTCCAGCTCTAGCTAACGTAGTAGCTAATGTTGAATCAGTAAAAACAAAATCTGACAGCACTAAAGCTACAAGAAAATCAAACAAGATTGAATACAAACAATCAACAGCTCAAGACATTGCTAATCAAGTAGTAGCAGCTATCGACGAATTAAAACCTAACTATCCAATAGCTGATACTCATAGCTTAGTTGGTGGAAAAGTTGTAGAATTACAAGACGGCGTTGTTGACGCAACTGACGTATTAGCAGCTGTTAAACAAAGATTAGTTGCAGAACTAAAAGCTGGCACATTACAAGAAAAATATCCTGAAATAGCTAGCATGAAAGAAATTGAAAAAATAACTGTTGCTGGCGTAATGGTTAAGGATGCATCAAAGAAACTTTACAATGTAACATTCAATTATGATGGAACTGCAGGAACTAATCCAGTAGTATTCGAATTCGTTAAATAGTTAAAACTTAACTAAAATAAAAAGAGGAGGGTCTTATGACCTTCCTTTTTTGTACATAGAATAATTTGTTTAGATAAAAGGATATATGGGTAAAAGAAAAGAGAAAAAATTCAGTTAAAATAACTATATACAATACGGAGGTAAATATGTCTAAGCTTATATCCAGCATTTTTATTTTTCAGGAGATGTATAGGGAAAAAATAATAAATAATTCTACTATGCTTAAAAAATTTAGGAAAGTTTATGGTATTAGTTTATTAATATTTTTCGCTTATGTATTATTTTTAATGAAACGAATAGAAAGTGTTAGTTTAAATAACTTGATAATTATTGTATTATGTATTATAAACATAGTATCTGGATTTGTATCATGTATAAAGGCTATGTGTACAAGTATATCTTATTTTTTAAAAATAGCATTATTTTCAACTTTTATCTTCGGAATTTTTATATATTTTATTTTGTGCTATCTTTTAGAAGTAAGTAATATCTCTTATTTTCTATTAATAGTCATATTTACTACAATCTGGACTTTTTTAAGTACTTTTAGTGAAAATAAAATTGGGACGCTTTCAAATGCGATTCTTGCAGTTCTCGTAGGAATAAGTTTACAAGCTAATTCTTTTATATGGTCTGAAAAAGAGCTAGCATTGCTTAAAATCAATGTTGGTTCAATGACTAGAGAAGAAAATCTTGCCTTATATAAAGTCAACGAACTTGCAATAAATAAAGTACTATTTCCTATTTTTGTTATGACAGCTATTGGCGCTTTATCTTGTGCATATAAAGAATACTGGCTTGAAAAGAATGAAGATAAGCTAAACAAGCTTAAGGATGCCTGTAAAAAAGTGGGTAAATATTAACTTTAATACATTTTAGAGGCTTATTTATTAAGTCTCAATTTATATAAAATTATTAGTTTTGTGGTATAATGAGTTTAAATTTAATTTATATTATTTAGTTTTCAAAATTATATTAAGAGGTGATTTTATGTCTATTAATACTGATAAACCTTACTCAGACATTATTGAGTACTACAAAGAAGAAATATTTTTTATAAAGAGTACTATTCAGATCAATTACATTCCTAATATATCTTTTATAAAAAATAGAGGACAAAGATATATTATAACTGGTGTAAAACTTATCGAGTCAAATGACATTGCTAATATAGATAAGATTTTAAAGGTAGTAAATAAGTGTGATAAATTCATAAAAAATGACATTAAATCAAGTCCTAAATTTGAATATGAGCACGGTAAACTTGATACTGGTACTTGTAAATTATTTTATGTTTATAAAGATCTCATTCAAGGCTTGTGCGACGAAGGACTGAAATTTAATTATTTTAGAGGTCAGTCTCATGACTACACACTGTTACCTGGTGCTTTAAGGTATGAAAAGGACTCAGACTATATTAATGACTTTGAAAGTATATATCGAAAACTAGCTCTTGAATTTCCTGATACTATTGATTATGTTTCTCTAAATCCTATTTCAAAGATTGTTGAAAGAGAACCAAACCTATCTATTTTACAGCACTATGGCTTAAAAACAGCTCTTTTAGATATTACAAAAAATCCATATATAGCTATGTTATTTATGCTAAATGATAACGTATGGAATGTAAATAATCCGACTTTGTATTTTTTTAAGATTGATGATGGTGTTGCTGGCAAATCCTCTTTATTTTCTGAGGTCAGAAAAAGCCATACGAATGAACGTATTATTGCTCAAAAAGGTGCTTTTTTAAATTTTGAAAAAGTACTAGATAAGAAAATAAAAGAGAAAATTCCTTATGTAAAATTAGTCTTAACGCTTGATGATAAGTTGTATAAGTCTATAAGAAAGAAAGGTAAAATTAATCATGAGCATATAAAAGAAAAAACTACACAATTAATAGATAGAGATAATGATATTTTTGAAACGGAATCAAAAGAATTGTTCAATTTACTATATCTTTCTAAATTATTTGATATAAACTCATTCATCGCTTTGAATATAGATTTAGAAAATAAATTAAAAGAGTATTGTTATACTAAAGAAGACATGTTTCCAGATTTTGAAAATAGAATTAGATATTTGTCTAATAAGTATAAAAATTTGGACGAAGAAGCTATACGAAACGCTGATCATATAATTGAAGATAATGATACGACTGATGATTAACTCACCTCTCAAAACCCATTATACGCGTTTTATTTTTAAATTAGGACCTACAGTACCCCTTAATGTACTATGGGTCTTTTCTTTAGATTTAAAATACGTAAGTATTTTAGATCGCAAGAAGACTTTTTTGTTAAAAGTCTTCTTTTGTCTAAGCTATTCGCCTAATTTTTACACTATTTTAGGCGATTTATTTTTAATTAGGGGATTTATCTATTTTTATGTATTTGTTTTTGAAACTAAAATCCATTTCCCCGTCTTTTATTTCAGAAACTCATCTTTTTTTGAAACAAGGCTATTTTTCTTTTCTTCTTTCAATTTATCTTGTGGTGAGTTTTTATACCTCAAGTTTATTTGTGCAAAGACATTAACATTACCATTATCATCATCTCAAGGCATAAAAAAAGGATTGGGTACTTAGGTACTCAATCCCCGAATTTCTCGTCATAAGCTTTGCTGATTCTGTCGCAGTCTTTGATTCTCTCTCTGATTGTTCTTTTCTTTGCCAGTACTGGTATTTTTGTTAGGCCTTGGATCTTTACGTATCCGTCTTCGAAGTCGCTGATTAGGGATCTGTTTAGGTAGATCATGCTGCCGTCTCCTTTGGAGCGAACTTCTCTAACTCTGATGCCTACTAGTCTTGTGTCTCTAAGTACGATTGCGAGACCGGTTTTTTTCTCGGCGATGTTTTTCGCCCACTTTTTGTACTGTTTTTCGTCTGCCATGTGGTCTCTAAATAGCCTGGTGATTGCTGTCCTTATGGAAACGTGTAGGTTTTCAGCGCTCATGTCTTGGTATATGGCGACTGTCGTGTTTATTCCTTCACTATCGTAAGCTGGGATTAATGCCGCCAACATCTTTTCTTTCATAATTTTTCCTCCTTATTTATAAGTCTATTATAGTCTTTTATATTTCTTTTGTCAATAGCTTTTTCTTATTTTATGTCAATGCTTGTCTATTATTCTAATTTTCATACTTTAGTATTATGTTCTTGTTCTTTGTATAATTTTCTGAGTTTTTTGAGTAGCCCCGTTATTTTCTTAGCGGCTGTGCTTTTTGAGTATCCAAGTGCGCGCCCTATGTCTTCGTAGTTCATCTCGGTGTAATAACGTAAATAGATGAGTTTTTCTTCTTCGTATGTGAGCTGTTTAAAAACTTTTCCTAGTGTGTCGTTGTAGAATAGTTTTTCGAAGTCGTCCATGCTGGTCTCGTCTTCTACGAGGAAGGCGTCGTCTAGTGGCTGTGTGTCTATGCCTTTTTTGTATTTACCTAGCAAATGGTATTTCATCCTGGATTTGATGTGTGCGAGTGCGTGTGCGCCTTTTTTGATGTCGAAGTCTTTGAGTGCTTCGAGGGCGACGACTCTGAGTTCTTGGATTAGGTCTTCCACTTCTTTGTAGTTTGGGTAGTAGCGCCTGATTTGCGCGAGCATGAGTGGTTTGAGTGCTTCTATGGCGTCTGTGCCTACGCTTCCATTTTCTTGATAAATTTGAGCGATTTTGTCAAAATTAATTTTCATCTTCTGTCCTCCTTTTCATTTTCTTAAGATTATTGTAGCGACTTGTGCATGTGTTTGGCAAACTCTACCTCTCGCACAAATATTGGAACTCTCTGCAATTTTTAGACATTTCGCATATAAATTGGACGTTTGTGCGCGCACTTTCCATTATTATGGTGTTTATATGCGCGGGAAATATTACTCTGTTTTTGTATATATTAAGTGTAGGGCGAAAAGCTCTGGATGAAAGGGGGTGAATATTGTGAGTAAGGTAAGTGTAAAGGTTTTCTTTACTAATGAGCTTAACGGTGTTAAGAGAAATCTTTCTAGAACTGTTAACTATGTTAATAGTACTGCTTCGAATGATGATCTTGGCGCTTTTAAGGGTGCATTTTCTGCGCTTTTAGGTAAAGAGGTTAAAAGGGCTGTTAAGATCTCTGTTGAGGAATTATAGGTCTAAGCTATGTTTTTAGAAAGGGGGTGAAATGATGAAAAGATTACAAATGAAGTTCAAATGTGAGGACGGTAAGGCATATAACATGTCTCTACAAAATCCTAAGGACGGCATCCTTGCTAAGGATGTTAAGGACGCTTTCAATACTATTCTTGAAAAGAAACTTATCGTGAATAAGGATGGAAGTGAAGTTAACGCGTTAGAAGGAGCGAAGGTAATAACTACTTCAACAGAAGTTTTATTTTAATTGAAAACTCATGTCGATAAAATAAAATAGTGCAGGTAATTAAGGGGGTTCATATCGATGATATGGGCTCTCTTTTTTATTTCGCGTTCGATTTGCGATCTTGGCTAGTTTCGAATTGTTTTGTCGCTGCGGAGTGCTTCTATGCACACCTCGCTCCAAAAAATTCTGTACTACGCCAATCTCATCCAAGTGCTCTGCAAACTAACGATGCGGAGGAAGCAATGAGTTGCTTAAATTTTGTAAGCGACTGAAAAAAATAAAAAAACTATTGACAAATGTTTAACATATGTTATAATAGTCTTGTAAGGAGGATTCCTTATGAAGAGTTATAACTCAAGGGAGCTAATCAAAGAGGCTAAGAAGCGAGGCTTTGTGTTAATTAGAGTGAGTGGTAGTCATCATATTTTCAAAAATTATGATACTGGAGCCATTCTTAATATACCTCATCCAAGAGATGGGTTCAAAGCCGGAACTTTAAAGAGCATTTTGAAAACTTTGGGGATGTAAATCCCCTTTGCTCCCCCACTTGTTAAAGGAGTGTTTAAATGAAAAAACAAGATAGTGTAACTTATTTAGCTATTTTTAGCAAAGAAAGTGATGGGGGCTACTCTATTGACGTGCCTGCGATTGAGGGAGCATATACATGCTCGGACACATTTGAAGAGGGCATAGCTAATGCACAAGAGGTTATAGGTCTTTGTCTATACGATGAAGAAAACGAAAAAATTGAGTATCCAAATGATATTGACATGGATGATATTAATCTTGAAGAAGGTGACTTAGCAGTATATATCAATGTTTATTTGCCATATCAATTCTCTTTGGTGAAGGAAGTATACAAGAACAAGATGGTGACACTACCAACTTGGCTTGAAGCGCTTGCAAAAAATAAGAATATTAATTTTTCAAGGGTTTTGACTGAAGGCTTGAAGAAGGAATTGAATATTAAATAGTATTAAGATTGACAAAGAGCTATAAATCTGTTATTATTATCTTACAGATAGAGGCAGTGTTAATAGCCAACTAGGGGGAATGTTTTATTAAGAATTGTTCCCTCTAGTCTTTTTTATCTTTAGTGCTTGAAAAAATTTTAAATCTGTAGTATAATATAGATGTATGATATTCCTTGGGAGTAGGACCCTCACCATACGAGGTGCGCCGGAACCAAGGGATTTTTGTTTTTTAGGAGGTAATTATGAAAACTGCGATATTAGTTGATGAAGGATACTATAGAAAGGTAGCAATGAAAGCATTTGGGATAAAAGACTCAAGCCGAATAAAAAATAATAGTTAAAAACATAATTGAGGGAGCTATGGCTCTCTTTTTTATTTCGCGTTCGATTTGCACATCGAAAATTGTTTTCCTTCGCTTGCTCGTCTACGAAAACTGATAATTTCTAAGCTTACTCACCTGTGGTCTCATATTCGTTCGCTTCGCTCAGCTAGATGAGCCCACGGCCGGTTCGTTGCGCTAAGAAATTAAGGCAGTTTTCTCCGAATGCTGCGCTCGTGAAAATCAATTTTCTCACTAAAGTCATCTGTACCAAGTGCTCTGCATAGCGCAAAGGTTCACGTCAATTCATTGACGAGGTTCTTCAAGAACGGTTTAGGTGAAAAAACATACTTCGCGTAAAACATTTAGAATAGCTAATAAATATCTTGCACGCTTTAGGACTTTGTGGTATAATAGCAACGTATATTATAAAGGAGAGGATTACATGAGAAGTAATAAGAAAGCTATAATACTAGCACTAATCATGTGCCTAAGTATATTCATGAGTTTCGGCCAAGCTGTAGTAAAAGCTGGCCCATCCATAGACTTTGGCACTAAGACAAAAGAGGTCATCTTCATGGTTGACAGAAGCATGGCAACTGGCAAGGAAAGACTTGCCGAGATAAAAAACGAAATCAATGAGCTTAGCGAGAAGCTTATTGAGAGCGACTCTAATCTAAGTGTTTCACTAATCTACTTCAACGGTAGAGCAGAAACTCTAGTAGAGAAGGTAAAGGATGCAGCGCTTATCAAAAACGCGAAGACTCCAGAGTTTGCACTAGGTTTTTCAAATCCGATCGCAGCCATCGAAAAGGCGAGAGCCATCGAAAAGGCTGATAAAAACTACCTTGTGCTTTACACATCGAGCTACCCAGCAATTGGCCCAATCAGAGCAGACGGTCCATACACAAGTCGCGACCACTTCTACTTCAGAAACGCGAACGCGCTTAAAAACACAGCCGATGAGCTAGGAAGTGATTACGACTTAATCACAGTTCTTGACATGGCTCGTTTGAACAACAAAGACTACGCTTTCACTAAGAAACTTTATAATGACTTATCGAAGAAGACTTATCTTAACGATGAAGCAAAGGGCATCCTTGACTATGTTCATGGCGGCGCTGCTATAGACAAAGTAAGTGAAGAGAAGAAACCTATAGTCTTCATACCTGGTATTTCAGGAAGTGAACTATACTCAATTGATGAAAAATATGTAAGCGATGAAGAACGCAAAACTGGCATGATCTCATCTGATAAAGAATTTATCGGCAAGAGAATATGGATCCCACTTGGATACGGAAAGTCTGAGCTAAGTGAGCTTCTTAATATCAAAAACAATGCTTATGGTTTACAAGAAGGCGACCTTAGATATGCTAAGTTAATAACAAGACACACTGGACCTGCGGCATCATACACTTTGCTTATAGATGCGCTTATCAAGCACTTCCCAGATAGACCGGTATATCTATTCTCATACGATTGGAGAAAGTCTAACGAAATTACAAGCGAAAAACTTGATGCCTTCATCGACAGCATTAACGAAGGTGGAAAATTAAAGGTTGACCTTATCGCGCACAGCATGGGCGGCCTTGTATCAAGCCACTACCTAGCTAAGCACGATGACAAGGTAGATAAATACATCTCCTTCGGTACACCATACGAGGGCGCGCCGCACGCTTACAACGAAATGACTAACGGCAACATCTTAGGAGGTATCGCGGACTTTTTCCTAAACAACTTCCTTAACATAGACAGCAAGGTTGTTCAAGACTACGACGGACTTCTTGAGCTATATCCAACAAAGAAGATGCTTGATAAGTATCCATACCAAGTTGTGATGAACCAAAAGCAGCTTGATAGCGAGCTTTTAAAGAACAATTTTGTGACATACGACTCACTTGTGAACAAGCTTCACCTAACATTTGCATCAAAAAGCCTTGGATCAGATGACGTTCAAGAGCAAATGCAAGCCTACTTAGGACACGAAAGATTCACTGAGTTCTTAAGACGTGCACAAGCTTACAGAGCAATGGGCAGCATGGACGAAAGCGTTTACATGCTTCATAGACCAAATTCCATGTTCATAGTTGGAGAGGGCATGGATACTCAAGTTAGCGGCTACTACACAGAAAACGTAAGTGGTCTTAGCAAGGTTAAAAAGCTTATGACTAAGGAAGGCGATGGCCTAGTTCCGCTATACTCAGCAACTATGGGTATGGAGCTTGACGAGATGCCAGAAGAGCTTAGATCAAAGTTCAAAGTTGTTAATGGCAACCACATGGGCATACTTATGGATGCTAAGTGCCTAGACATGATGTGTCACTTCTTATTAGGAAGATAATTCAATAGTATAGGTAATGAAGGGAGCTGTATCGAGAGATGTGGCTCTCTTTTTTTGTGGGAGAAATTGTACCAAGATATATGAGGTATATTCCTTTTTGGGCTTGATTTAAGTTGCAGCAAGTTGCACATCTGTGATTATTTGGATAGATTTACGTTGTAAACCCAGTGAAATACGGATTTTTATGAAGTCAAAATAGAAAATTTAAGTTGCAGCAAGTTGCAATACACAGAATTCATAACTATATCGCATATTAATTTGATATGAGATTTTTGTTTGGGTTTTGAGTTGCAGACATTTTGTCCGTGACTTAAAAGTGAGATGTTTACATTTTGTAAGTAACTGAAAGAATTTTAAAAAACTATTGACAATATGTATAATAATACGTATAATATATGTGGGAGGTACTTTATGAAAGAGTATAAGGATAAGTATATCTATCCAGCGATATTTGATTATGCTGATGATGGAATATCTGTAGAGTTCCCAGATTTGCAAGGTTGCTTAACTTTTGGAGACACTGAGGAAGAGGCTTTGTTGATGGCTAAGGAAGTTTTAGGCTTATGGATGGAGAATGTTGAAATTGACAATGAAGATATACCAAAGGCAAGCTCTTTACTTGATATAAAGCTTGAAGATAATCAAAGAGCAGTACTGATTGATGTATGGATGCCTCTTGTTAGAAAGGCGATAATGAATAAGTCTATAAAGAAAACTTTAAGTATACCTCAGTGGCTGGACATAAAGGCGAGGGAAGAGGACATTAATTTTTCTCAAGTATTACAAGAGGGACTAAAAAGAGAATTAAATATTCAATAGAATTAAGATTGACAAAATTATAATATTCTGTTATTATAATATTGATAGAGGCAGTGTTATTAGCCAACGAGAGGGGATGCTTTATTAAGAAGTGTTCCCTCTCGTCTTTTTTTATCTTTAGGATTTGAAAAAATTTTAAATCTGTAATATAATATATGTATGATATTCCTTGGGAGTAGGACCCTCACGATACGAGGTGCGCCGGAACTAAGGGATTTTTTTGTCTTTTTTTGCCTTTCGCATTCACTGAAGAACCTCACCCATCATCAAAACTACGTTTTGGATGGGTCCCGAGAACCTTGGTTCTTCGCACGGGCGATCTTGGCTAGTTTCGAATTATTTTGTCGCTGCGACGTATTTTTATACGATTCGCTCCAAAAAATTCTGTACTACGCCAATCTCATCCAAGTGCTCTGCAAAAGGATTGTCATGAAACAAATAATTTGCCAACGTGAAATATAAAAAACTATTGACACGTACTAATAATACGTGTATAATATAAGTGTAAGGAGGAGGACATACTATGGCCCGCACAAAGCCTTACAGAACAGTTGTTAAAGCAATGCGAAAGGCAGGATGGCGTCTAGACCATACTGAAGGATCTCATGAGATTTATTATAAGGATGGCCGTATCTGTCCTGTCAAATGCAATAAGAAGGATATTCCTTCTGGAATTTTAACAAGTATTGAGAGGATTACGGGGCTTAAATTTTAGCCCCACCTCTATAATAGGAGGTATTAAGATGAAAAAGACAGATGCTTATCCATGTGTTGTTAGATATGAGGACAATACTTATTATGCTGATTTTCCCGATTTTGATGCCTGTTTCACTGATGCAGATAGTCTTGGAGAATTATTTGTTAATACAAAGGAAGTTTTGAATGGAGTTTTATTCACTATGCTTGATAATGGTCTTGCTCTTCCAAAGACAAGTGACGGTAAAAGTATTAATCTAAAGAAGGGTGAATTTGTACTCTTAGTTGAAGCGCCTATTGCAGGTATTGAGGAAAGGCTGAATAAAAAATCTATAAAAAAGACTTTGAGTATACCAAAGTGGCTAAATGATCTTGGTATGAAAGAAAATGTGAATTTTTCACAAATTCTGCAAGAGGGATTAAAAAGGGAATTGAATATTAAATAGAATAGACTAGCAATATTATAATATTCTGATATTCAAAAGAGGTGTATCATTATGAATAAAAATGATAAAACTAATTATGAAGCTCCAAATGCCGAAACCATCAAGGCTATAAAAGAAGTCGAAGCTATGAAGAAGGATAAGAGCATTGGCAAGACTTATGAAAGTGTAGATGAAATGTTTGATGATTTAATCTTGGAAGACCTTATAAATAGTGGCTTTGAGGGGGAAGAGCTGCTTAATGAGTTTAAAGAAATTAAAAAGAGCATGCCAATGGCCGTGAAAAAATTAAAACGCGATGTTTTGAATGAGTATAAAACTGGCGAAACTGTAGAATTTAATGAAGAATTATTTAATTGAGAGCTGAGAGGCTCTCTTTTTTATTGTGTAGGAAATGCAAGTGACTGAAAAAAATAAAAAAGGGCTTGTTCTGATATATAGTAAGTAATAGGAAAGTAATTGTAGAGTGGAAAAAATGCCTTAAAAATGTTATAATATAAGTAATTTATTTGTAATTGTTAGGAGAATTAAGATGGCAATAAAAAATCAAGATTATATTAAAAATTTAATCAGAGAGTTGATTTCTTTACCATATGAAACAGAATGGGTTGAATTTAAACATAATAATTATGAACCTCAGATGATAGGAGAGTATATTTCCGCTCTTGGAAATGCTGCGACTTTATGTGGAAGACCTAAAGCCTATTTGATTTGGGGTGTTGATGATAGCACACATAAAATTTTAGGAACTACATTTGATTATAGGAATAGTAAAAAAGGTTCAGAAGAACTAGAAGCATGGCTATCTCGAATGACAAGTCCAAGAATAGATTTCAGATTTTATGAAACAGAAATTGATGATAAAAATGTAACCTTGCTTGAGATTCCATGTGCAGAAAAACAACCTATTAAGTTTTCTAATGAAGAGTATATTAGAATTGGAACAAACAAAAAGAACTTGAAAGAGTTTCCTGATAAAGAGAGAGCTTTATGGAAAGCATTTGATGCAACTCCATTTGAATTAAGAAATGCAAAAGATAATATTTCGTTTAATGAAGTATTAAACTTATTTAATGTGTCAGGATATTATGACAAGGTGGGATTTGCACTACCAGAAAATAAAAATAAGATATTGGATGATTTTACTAATGAAAAATTTATAAGAAAAAATGATGCAGGGAACTATGATATTACTAACTTGGGAGCATTACTTATTTCTAAAGACTTGAATAGCTTTGAGGGTCTATCGCACAAGTCTATAAGAGTAATTTGGTACAAAGAGAACAATAGACTTGACACGATAAGAGAAAAAGTATTTAGTGAAGGATATGCAATAGCATATGATAAAATTGTAGAATATGTGTTGACTATCATTCCACAGGAAGAAATAATTGAAAAATCTATAAGAAAAACAAAGTTTGCTTATCCAGAGATAGCTATACGTGAGCTGATTGCTAACATTATGATTCATCAAGCTATAGAACAAAAAGGTACAAATCCGATGGTTGAATTATTTAAGGATAGAATAGAATTTTCAAATGCTGGTTCTCCGCTAGTTTCAATAGATCGTATTGTAGATACGGTTCCGATTTCAAGGAATGAAAATCTTGCTGGATTCATGCATAAGTGTGGGATTTGTGAAGAAAGAGGCAGTGGCTTTGATAAAGTAATATATGCTACAAGTAAAAATTCTATGCTTGCTCCTAAGATTGAAAATCAAAGTGATAGATTTACAAAAGTAACTTTATATCTGAAGGCTCCATTTGATTTGATAAGTAAAGAAGATAGAATAAGAACTTGTTATATGCAAGCCTGTTTTCTATATGTTAATGGAGAGTGTGTAACAAATAATGCTCTTAGAGATTTATTTGATATAAATGATAAAGATAGGTATAAAGCGTCGAGAATTATTAAAGATACTTTGGAAGCAAAACTTATTAAGCCTGTTGATAAAAATACAGCACCGAGATATATGAAGTATATTCCTTTTTGGGCTTGATTTAACTTGCAGCAAGTTGCATATGTGCGATTATTTGGATAGATTTACGATGTAAACCCAGTGAAATACGGATTTTTATGAAGTCAAAATAGAAAATTTAAGTTGCAGCAAGTTGCAATATGAATTCTCTGACATGGATTTGAGTTTTAAGACCATGATTGATATCGATATGGATGACTACATCAGAAGAACGAGTGCTAAAACCATTAAAAAGACGGTTACCATTCCGAGCTACTTAAATGAGATGGCTAAAGAATATGGCGTTAATTTTTCAAAGGTCTTGACTGAAGGCTTGAAGAAGGAATTGAATATTAAATAAGTAAGAGGGCGTTTGGCTCTCTTTTTTGACTAAAAAAGAAGTTCAAGGTGTACTCGAACTTCTTTATGTGTATGAATTTTTTTATTATAATGGCAAATATGCCCAAGCCATCGCTACGATGAGGGCTGGAAGCATGTTGGCGACGCTAACTCTTTTATCAAAAACTAAATTGATGCCGATGCACGCGATTAGTACGGAGCCAACGAGTGAAAGGTAGTCAATTGCAAGGTCTGTCATGTATGGGGCGATGAGTTTAGATAGATAAGTGATACTCATCTGCAAAATGAAGACTGGAACGAAGGAAAATGTCGCTCCCTTACCCATTGACGCGGACATGACGAAGACGACGATGAAGTCCAAAACTGCTTTTAGAGCCAAAGTTGAGTAGTCGCCTGCGATGCCTTCTTGCATGGATCCGACTATTGCCATGGCGCCGATTGAGACGGTTAGTGACGTTGTGACGAAGGCGGCGATAAAGCCTTGATCTGAATCGCTTTTTGTCTTTTTCTTAAGATAGGCACCGAAACGCTCGAAGCCCTCTTCTATGCCGATGATTTCGCCGATTAGCGCGCCTATCGCAAGTGATATCACTAGGAGCATGGTTCTGCCGCTTTTAAGTGTACCCTCTGAGATGCTGAGCATGCCTTGCATTGAGCCTGCAAGTCCTATGAAGAATATGCTAACGCCGGATGATAGTACGAGCGCTTTTTGCACTTTTTTATTTAGTATTTTTGAGAATATCCTTCCCAAGATGCCAGCGGCGATGATGGCTGCACAGTTAATTAATGTGCCTAGACCCATTAGCAAAGCGCTTTCTTTAAAACTTCTCTAAGTGCTTTTGCGTCAGGTGCGTATAAAACTTCATAATTTTTTGGTTTTGCGCCGAAGTAGATGGCTCTCATGCCGCTTGCAAGTGCGCCGAAAACATCTGAGTCGATGTTGTTGCCTATCATAATTGAGTCTTCTGGTCTAACGCCAGCCATTTTCATAGCGCCGAAGAAAAACTTTGTATCGGGTTTACCATAACCAAAGTCGCCTGAAGCGAATACGTGGTCCATAAGCGTGTCAAGACCAAGTGTTTGGGCCTTTCTGTGCTGAATTTCGCTGATGCCATCAGTAATCACACCAAGCTTGTGACCGGCTGATTTTAAGTCTTTTATAAGTTCTAGCATGCCGTCAATTGCTTCTGTGTAGTCGAAACGCCTTTTCAAAAATGCCGTGAAAAATTCTTCTTTTGTAGTTTCGCCCAAAATGTCTTTCACATCGTCATAAACACCATTCTTGAAAAGTTCAAGCCTTTCTTCCTCGTAAGGCTCTTCCATGAGTAGGTAGTCAAGTGGGTCTATGCCAATGGTTTCGTTGTAGGCAAAGTCCATGTGCCTAATCATGCGCGAGCGAAGCGCAGTTCTTATGCGGCCTCTAAACTCGTCCGCGTCCATGTCGATGTGCAAATCCATTTGAGCACGCTCAAAAATTAATAGATTTGTAGTTTTTGTATTTAAAATAGTGTCGTCTAGGTCAAAGAATATCATATATAAACTCCTCTATATATATTATTTATTTTTTATTATCATCTATATTATAGCACAATTTTGAAAAAACTATAACAGCAATATTCATTTATTATAATTTTGCAGAGCATTTTGATGAGATTGGCGTAGTAGAGAATTTTTTGGAGTGAGGTGTGCAAATGCACTCCGCAGCGACAAAAGAATTCGAAACTCGCCAAGATCGCAAAATGAACGCAAAAGAACTTGCCAATAGGCTGTGATTGTGCTATAATTTATATATATAAGGAGGTTTTACTATTACCACGGTATCAATCAATAAAAAATTTTTCTCCTATATAATTCCGTCGCTCTCAGCCATGATCATCTTTAGCCTATATTCAATGGTTGATGGCTTTTTCGTGAGCAAGTACGTCGGCGTCGAGGCTCTAAGCGCGGTTAATCTTTCAATGCCTTTCATCAACATCGTTTTTGCGCTTGGGATAATCGCTGCAGTCGGCTCGCAGACTATGTGCGGCGTTTTTATCGGCAGAAAAAATTACATGAAGGCTAATAAAATTTTTAGCTTCAACATAAAAACTGTAACGATTTTTTCAATAATATTGACAGTGCTTTTTTATTTTAATATGGACACGATTGCGAGACTTTTGGGCGCAACCGAAGAACTGGGGCCTTTGGTCATAGAATACCTAGGTCACATCGTGTATTTTGTGCCATTCTTAATGATTTCATATAATTTCGAAGTTATGGTCAAGGTCGATGGTTTTCCGCGCTTGGCGGTCGCAACGGTCATCACATGCGGTTTAAGTAACGTAATTTTGGACTACGTCTTTGTTGGTCTCATGGGTCATGGCCTTGCAGGTGCAGCAGTTGCAACGGGTATATCGCAAGTAATCTCGACAGTGGTCTACTTAATTCACTTCACAGTTGGTAAATCCAATCTTGAGTTCGTAGAGGTAAAATTCTCTTTTGATACGCTCAAATCCATATTTTCCTTAGGTGTTGGCGATTTCGTTTCAGAGGTTGGCATCGCGATGATAGTTTTATTTTATAATATATTCATAATCAAATTTTTGGGCGAAAAATCCATTGCGACATTCTCTGTCATAAGCTATGTCAATAACCTTGCCCTCACTTGTTTTGCGGGCATAACACAAGGCACTCAGCCGCTTCTAAGCTATTACTATGGTAAAAAAGACTACGATAGTCTCAAAAAGCTATTTCGTCTAGCAACGGCGGCGATATTTGTAACGGGAGTCGTGTTCTTGGCGGCATCACAGCTATTTCCAGAGAGGATATTTAGAATATTTTTGGACGTGGACAAAGAGACACTTAGCTACTCGGTCGAGTCGCTTCGTAAATTCTCGATATCTTTCATGATAACAGGCTTCAATGTACTCATAGCAGCGGTTTGCGTCTCATTCTTAAAGCCAAAGTACTCAGTTACGATCAATATCTTGAGAAGCTTCGTGACCATATATTTGGCGCTTTTCGTCTTGACCATGCTCGAGCCAACGCTAATATGGTTCGCATCAGCACTGTCAGAGGGCGTGACACTAATATTTGCATATTATTTCTATAGAAGATTAAGTCGCGAGAATCAAGAGAAGTATGAATAATTTCTTGATTATGCGAAGCATCAAGGTTCTCGTCCATATGGACGAGAACCTTTGCGCTATGCTGAGATTGGCGTTGTACATCGAAAAGTGTTTTCGTCGCTTGCTGCGTCTACATAAATTGTTAATTTCTAAACTCGCTGTCTTGAAAATTCATATTCGTTGCGCTGCGCTCCACTAGATGAATTTTCGGGCAGACATCTTCGTTAAGAAATTAATGCAATTTATTCCGAAGGCTGCGCTCGTGAAAATCACTTTTCTCACTAAAAGAATTCGAAACTAGCCAAGATCGCTAAGTGAACGAAAAATTTTATTCTTTGGACCACACCTGCCATTTTCTCATCTCATTTCTGCGTAATTCTTTCTCAGTATTATTATCTCTATACTCCTTTAGTTTTCTTATCAAATCCGCTTTGCCCTCAGGGAATTTCGAAAGTAGTGGCAAGGGATTGGTTTTGTGCGTTGCCTTGATGACCGTATTTATCTCAAGATTTTCAAGTATATATATTTCTTCGTTTAAAACTTCTTTTATAGAAAGTCTTGTAAATTCTTTCGCACGAACGAGGTCCTTAAGAGGCGCGCGCTTGAATATTACAGTCGTTACGAAAACTATTTCGAATGGCTTTATCTCGTTTAAAAGTTTTGCAGTTTCAATTCTATGAGGCATAGTCAGCTCTTTACCGCCGAGGCCGAGCATTATGTAGACGGAGTAGCTGATACCAAGCCTTTCAAGCTTTTTGCAGGCCCTTAGGCTATCATTCACGCTATGTCCTTTTTTGTGAAAGTTCAAAACTTCATCCGAGCCGCTCTCAAGACCCAAGCATAGCCTATCCATACCCATAGCTTTAAGCCTAAGCAGCTCCTCATCAGTCTTGCACAGAACGTCACTTGCGCGCGCAAACATCGATATGTACTGGACTTCAAAGTATTTATGTATAAGAGAAAAAACATTTTCAAGGTAAGAAGTTTTTACGCATAAAGGATTACCCTCAAGCAGTGTAAATTTTTTGGGGCTGCGCTTCATTTTATCGTATTTAATTTTTTCATTCCTAAGGTAGTCCTCGATTTCGTCCAGCTTAAAAATGTGAAATTTTTGCCTAAAATTCAGATCGCAGTAGAGGCACTTTTGGTAGGAACAGCCAGATGTCACGGGCACCATCACATTGTGCATCTCGGGCATCGGCGTGTACATGTAGATTGGATAAAAGCCTTCCATTATATATATCACCTCTTGTAATAATATTACCACTAATGTATTTTTATGTCAAAACTCTTTTATATATATTATTCAAGTTTTTATTCACTAACACCATTTTTCTTAGATAAAATGTGATGATTGGGCGAAGTGGACCGACGAGGCAAGCGCAGCGTACTAAGCGTACGTGAGCATTGCTGAGGAAGGAACGAGCTCAAGGGCGCATTTTAGCAAGAAAGCTTAAATATTCCTTAAGAATTCTTAAGGAATATTTAAGAGAAA
>NZ_HG326230.1 GCF_000312505.2 Fenollaria massiliensis
TTCTAATCCGTGTGCCGGGGGTTCGACTCCTCCTAGTCGCGCCATTGTTGGGATGTAGCCAAGTCGGTAAGGCACCAGACTTTGACTCTGGCATTCCGTAGGTTCGAGTCCTACCATCCCAGCCATGCGGAGAGGTATCGAAGCGGTCATAACGAGGCGGTCTTGAAAACCGTTTGGGTGCAAGCCCACGTGGGTTCGAATCCCACTCTCTCCGCCATTTTTTTTATTTAAAATGGCTTATGCCGAATAATTTAATAAATATTGGAGAAGTACTCAAGTGGCTGAAGAGGCTCCCCTGCTAAGGGAGTAGGTCCTAATTTACGGGGCGCGAGGGTTCAAATCCCTCCTTCTCCGCCACAATGTGGACCTTTAGCTCAGTTGGTTAGAGCGTCCGGCTCATAACCGGCAGGTCCGGGGTTCGAGTCCCTGAAGGTCCACCAATTTAGGGGTTTAGCTCAGCTGGTAGAGCAACGGTCTCCAAAACCGTGTGCCGAGGGTTCGAAACCTTCAACCCCTGCCATAAGCCTTTTATAGGCTTATTTTTTTAGCTTTTTTTATAATTTACTATAAAAATTATTTAGAATGGATGTGTTTTCATGAAGGCGCACGCTTTTTTTGAAACAATTGAAGAAATATTATTAGAGTCTTTAAAAGATGAACTTGATTTAACACCTAAGCCTGGCTGTGTTGATGGAGATGACTGTGGTCCGCACTCAGACATGGATTATGATGTGTTTTTAAAAAGTATTTCATCTCTTAAAGGCTATTTTTTTGAGATAATGGAGGCATCAAATACAGAAAAAAGTTTTTCTGATACTTTCAATGCGATTAGATCCATTGGCATAAAATATGAAAAGAAGATGTATGAGGCAAGTGGGGGAGTCAATACACATAAGGGTGCAATATTCACTCTTGGTGTGATTGCTTCTGCTATTGGAAAAATTTATTATGATAACAAATACATTAGCATAAATCTAATTAGTGATTATGTTAAAAAATTGTGTGCGAATATTTTTGACGATTTTAATAAAAAAGAGATGCAGGACTCGAATGGTGCTCGTATTTATAAAAATAATGCTAAGCACTCTGGAATTAGATATGAGGCGAAGCATGGCTTCATGACTGCTCTTGATGCTTATGATTTTTATAAAAACACGAAAGACTTCTTAAAGACTTATGTCTACATCATTTCAATTCTTGGTGATACGACAACTATTAATAGAGTAGGTGAATCTGGCCTTAATTTTTCTAAAGATTATGCAAAAAAAGTATTAAATAGTGATAATTTTGATTATGAAATAAATCTTATGAATAAAGTTTACACTGAAAAAAACATTTCAACTGGCGGCTGCGCTGACACCATTGAGCTTGTTTACTTTTTTAAGCACATGGACGATTTTTTAGAAATCTATATGAATAATTTTTTAAATAACAAGGAAGATAGATGGAAAATTATTACAAAAGCTATTGAAGACTATAAAAAACCAATTATCACTCTTAATTTAAATATAAAGGGAATGCATAAGGATAAGGTTGAGTTTGAGCCTATTTACAAGGCTGCGAAAATGTTTTTATCTAATTATAAATTGATTTATGAGGATGAGGATAATTATTCAGCCATTTATCTAGCGAAAAATGATGGGGCTTATGAAAAGAAAAAATTTGTGAACTTAGAGGAAAAATATGATTTTATGCGCTTTGTTGATATTGATGTGATTGATACTAGTCTTAAACCTATATCGAGATCTGATCTTGGTCTTCATAAAAGGTCTTGTATTGTTTGCGGAGGCGATAGATTTATTTGTATGCGTGAAGATAGGCATTCGCAAGAGGATTTCAACGCACGATTAGACAAAACTTTATTGAATCTTGACAAATAGGCTCATTTACTATATAATATTATCTATGGAAAAAAGGTTTATGAACATGGCAATCAGAGAGGCAATCAAGGCTTACAAGTTAGGCGAGGTGCCTGTTGGTGCTGTAATTGTTAAGGATGGAGAAGTGATTTCTAAGGCCTTTAACGAGACCATCACCATGACTGATGCATCTAGTCATGCGGAGATTATTGCTATAAGAAGGGCATGTGAAAAGCTTGAAAACTACAGGCTCACAGGCTGCGATCTCTATGTAACGCTTGAGCCATGCATGATGTGCCTAGGAGCGATTTTGGAAGCGCGTATAAAAAATTTATACATTGGTCTACTTGATTATAAGAAGGGCGCTTGTATTAGCAAAATGCAGCTTCACAACTCATCTCTTAGCTATCACAAGTTAAATGTGTTTTATGAGGAGAGCAAAATTTACAAATTTCTTTTGCAAAACTTTTTCAAGACCTTAAGAAACAAATAGGGAGTGGTATCGAAGAGGTCATAACGGGGCGCACTCGAAATGCGTTAGGGGCCTTGCTCCACGTGGGTTCGAATCCCACCCACTCCGCCAATATAATATATGTGCACTAGTAGCTCAGTTGGATAGAGCAGCGCCCTCCTAAGGCGTGTGCCGGGGGTTCGATTCCTCTCTAGTGCGCCATTTTATTTTTTTCACAAGGAGGTACTTTAGTGAACTTTAAGATAAAAAAGCTTGGCATCATCGCAAGTGTGGCATTTATAGCTCTTGCCATGACCATACTTTTTGTATATAAGAATTTTTTCTCGAGGGTAGAAGTTTTTTCTTCTGGTAAATCTTTGGGTGTATACGCAAGTGTACATAAATTTAATGAAGCTATTGATAATTATAAATCCAAATATGAAGATAGATATGGTGTATATCTTATAAAGGCAAAATATGAGTTTAATTCAAGTGATGAAGAGCTTAGAAACACTATATCTGAAGACGCTTTTGACATAGACGCTTATGCTATTTTAAAAAATGGTAGAAACATTTATGCACTTAAGAATGAAGATTCTGCGAATGAGTTTTTGACAGATCTTGAAAACCATTACTATAGTGACAACACCGTGAGCGTAAAAATTAAGGACGATGTTGAAATAAAAAGAGAAAAGATGCCTCTAAGAGCTGTAATGACTGTAAAAGCAGCGCTTGAAGAGGTATTAGAGAACAATAAATTAAAGAATGAAAACGCTATAAATGTATTACTAACTAAGAAGGAAAATGTTGAAGAGGTCATCACTATGCCGGTTGAAAGCCAAGATGATCCATCTCTTTCAAGAGGTGAGACTGTTCTTTCAATGGATGGTGAGGACGGACTTAAAACTGTTAAGAGCATTTCTTATTACGAAAACGACGAGCTTATAAGCAAGGTAGTTTTAGAGGAGAATGTTAAGAAAAAGGCTGCTCCGAAGCTTGTTCTTGTTGGAACTAGAAAGGCTTTGGCTGATGGAAGCTTCATAAAACCTACCAGAGGTGGCTACTCATCAGGATTTGGTAGAAGATGGGGCAGAATGCACCAAGGCGTTGACATAGACGCTGATTATGGAGACGATGTTTTCTCAGCTGATGGCGGCGTTGTAAGCTTTGCTGGAACTTTAGGTACTTACGGTAACCTTATCGAGATAGACCACCAAAACGGCTACAAGACTAGATATGCTCACCTAAGCAGTATAAATGTTTCCAAGGGAGACACTTTAACTAAGGGTGAGTTTATAGGCAAGGTTGGCGCGACTGGTAGAGTAACTGGTCCGCATCTACATTTTGAAGTTATTGTCAATGGCAAGGCTCAAGACCCAATGAATTACTTAAGAGGCAATTAAAATGAAGAAATTTCTATTATTAGCACTTGTTCTTTTAATGAGCCTAAGTTTATTTTCATGCACAAAGAAGATAGAATACAACGAAGCAAAGGACATAGCTCATAAGTATATGGAAGCACTTAGAAGTGCTGATGGTGACGTGCTTTTCGAAGCGGCTAAGCTAAAAAATCAAAAGCAAATTGAAAGAGAAGCTTTTCAAAGATCTTTAACTCAAACTCTTAAAAAGATAGGTGAGTTCAAAGAGGGCAAGGACGAAAAATTTGATTATATTGAAAACACTTATGTATTATCGAGTGAAGATAAATTTACTTATAGGATGACTACATCCATTATAGAGCTTAACAAGTCAGGCGGCTTAAATAACGCATACTTTATGCTTAAGGAGCCAATTTGTGAAGATAATGACATTTTCAAAGAAGAAAGTTTTGTTTTGGACAATGATGGAGCGAAGATGTATGGCGCTCTTACCATTCCAAAGGATTTTACTTCTAAGAAGGTAGTTTTTATGATGCAAGGATCTGGTCCACAAGATATGGACGAAACAGTTGGTCTAAACGGCAACAAGCCATTTAGAGACCTTGCTCATGGCCTTGCAAAGCTGGGTGTAGCAACACTTAGAATTGACAAGAGATATGTAAATAACGCGCCAAAGGAATACACTGTTGATGAAGAAGTTTTATCAGACGCAAAACTTGCTATAGAAGAGCTTAAGAAAGACTCTAGATTTGATGATGTTTATGTACTTGGTCACTCACTTGGAGCGATGCTTGCACCAAGAGTAGCCAAAGAAGAGGGTTTGAATAAAGTAGCCATGCTTTCTGCATCGACTATGAAGTTTACTGACATAATTTATACGCAGCAAATGGAGTATCTTGACTCAGGCGAAGTAAGCAGCTCAGTTGCTGATTTTCAAAAGAAAGAGATCACTAAGATAAAAGAGCAAATCGATGCGATGACAGAAAAGACTAAAGGTAACTTCTTTAGTATGCCTGCTTCTTATGTTTATTCAGTTAATCAAGTGAGTACAGTAGATGACATAAAAACATCAAACTTTGACGTATTTATAGCACACGGCTCAAAGGACTTCCAAGTGAAGAAAGATGAGCTTGATAAGTTTGAAAAAGCCTTGAATGGTAGAGAGCATGTTATATACAAGCTATACGAGGGACTTAATCATCTTATGATGCCAGAGGATTCAGATGAGCTTTCAGTAGAAATATATGACAAAGAAAATCACCTAAGTCAAGACGTAATCAATGATTTAGCAGAATTTTTTAAATAAGATATAAGAGCGAATAGAGATATTCGCTTTTTTAAACGGAGGAAAAATGTTAAAAGCGATTGCATTTACATTAATATTCTTAGGAACATCCTTGCAGCTTCCTAGCAAGATAGCGTCATATAAGAAAGAAAGAAACGCAGAAAATTTATTAGAGATGCTTGCGTATATACTAATTCCGATAGGATCGTTTTTACTAGCGTTTGGATATTTTTTTGGATAATTATATAAAAAAATAAAATTGTTATTTAGCTATGAAAAAATTAGCTTTATATAAAATATTTATAAATAGGAGGAATTTATGAAATTCAAAAGACTAATGGCCCTAATTCTTGCATTAGCATTATTTGCATCATTCGCAATTGGCTGCTCAAAGCCGGCTGATGATGCAGGAAAAGCTAATGAAGAAGAAAAAGTAGCCGAAGAAACAAAAGATGATGAGACTAAAGAAGAGCCTCAAGAGGCTGAAGAAGCCGAAGAAGATGACGGCCCTGTACAAGAAGGAGGCACTTTAACAATTGGATTGTTTGGAGAACCACAACAATACTGCCCACTAGTAAATTATTTAAGCGTAATTGAAAATAATATCGCTCCAAATGTATTTAATGGACTTGTAAAACTTAATTTAAAGAAAGAAATAATTCCAGACCTTGCTGAAAGCTATGAGTATAAAGAC
Source organism: Fenollaria massiliensis (assembly GCF_000312505.2). GTDB lineage: Bacteria > Bacillota > Clostridia > Tissierellales > Peptoniphilaceae > Fenollaria > Fenollaria massiliensis. Next base: position 5,669 of record NZ_HG326230.1, read on the forward strand.
GATGGCAAGACTATAGTTTTCCACTTGCATGACAATGTAAAGTGGCACGACGGAGTGGATTTTTCCGCTGAAGACGTAAAGTGGTCATATGATGCTTATAGTAATAATAAAAATTATAGTGATTATTTATTTAATCTTGATTCTGTGAATGTTATCGATAAGAATACTGTTGCATTCAAACTTAAACAAGCAGATGCAGCCTTTATAGCAAATACGGCTGATCTTATGATGTATGTTTTGCCTAAGCATATATATGGCGGTAATAATATTGTAAATAATCCTGCAAATAAGGCGCCTATAGGCACTGGCCCTTTTAAATTTGTCGAACAAAAAGCTGGTGAGTCAGTTACACTTGAAAAAAATCCAGTTTACTTTGGCAAGGGTCCTTATCTAGATAAATTAGTATTTAAAATTTATGATGGTCTAGATCCACAATTCAAAGCCTTGACAAACGATGAAATTGATTATGGTGGAGTTTCATATAATGATGTTGATAAGCTTGCCAATAATGATAAGTACAAATTTGTATCTTATCTTGTCCCAAAAATTGAAGGGATAGAATTTAATGTTAAAAGCGGAAAGTTTGCAGACTCTAAGCTAAGAGAAGCGGTTTTATATGGACTAGACAGAAAAGCAATTTGCGATAAAGTTCACAAAGACAGAGGCTCAGCTTCAGATTACTTTATCTCACCTATTTATGAGTGGGCGCTTAATGACGATGCAAAGATGCCTGAAAGAGACGTAGAAAAAGCTAAAAAACTTATAGAAGAAGCTGGCTTTACTATGAATAGTGATGGATATTATTTTGAAACAAGCTATCTTACAAATACAAAAGCTGAATATGACGACTTATATAAAGTGCTTGTTGAACAATTTAAAGAAATTGGCATTAAGTTAAATCGTGATGAGGTAGAGTATTCAGATTATATATCAAAAATTCATGATAAGAAAGATTTTGAAATAACCGTTATAAATTTCTACAATGGAGCTGATATCTCATCAATAAGCGAGGTATTTCAATCATATTCATCAATTAACTTTGGAGCTTACTCAAATGAAGAGATGGATAAAGAACTTAATCTTGGTAGAATTGCATATAAGATAGAAGATAGAGCACCTCACTATAAGAAGGTTCAAGAAATTGCAAGAAAAGATTTACCAGTTATATTCTTGTGGAATTTTGGATATAAAACACCAGTTAAGAAATATATTAAAAATATGCCTTTTGATAAAGTTAAAGACGAAGTTACTTGGGGAGAATACACTCTAACTTGGATAGACAAAAGCAAGAAATAATGTTTTAACTTAATAAACACTAAATTAGCGTAAGAAGCAATTTGCTTTTTACGCTTTTTCTTATCTATTAATAGCTTTTGGGTATATATAATTCAGGTGATTATATGAAAAATATCAATGACAATATCAATTTAGCAGATGAATTATACGATAAAATCGAGAGGGAACTTGGCAAGCTTAAGAAGGTGAAGATACTTGTGCTAGGCAAGACTGGTGCAGGTAAGTCGACCCTTATCAATGCCTTGTTTCGTGAGGATATACTAAAGACTGGCGTTGGCTATCCTATGACAAAAAACATTGTCAAGGTAGAGAAGGACGGTGTGCCTCTTACTTTATATGACACGCGTGGACTTGAGCTGGACAATGACTCGCGCCTTGAAGTATACAAGGAAGTCGCAAATTTCGCCCGTGAAATGCAAATGAAGGGTGATGACGAAAAACTGAGTCTCATATACTTTTGCATAAATGCCCAAGGACTTAGGATAGAGAAGGAAGAGGAAGAGCTCATAAGAACGCTTAGTAAAGAGAATAAAGTCATCATAGTGCTTACAAAATTCTTCTCTGAAGAAGCCAAAGATTTTTACTCTTTTATTAAAGATATGAATATGGGTGAGTTTGCCATAGCTCCAGTACTTGCGAAGAACCTTAAGATCAACCGTGATAATATTATTTTGGCACATGGACTTGAGGACCTTGTTAAAATGAGTATGGATGCGCTTGAAGAGGAGTACCAAATATCTTTTAACAATGCCCAACATGCAGATTTAAAGCTAAAAGCAGAAAAGGCACGCAGTTGGGCGAAAAAATACATTGCCTCAAGCTTTGGAGTTGGCTTCGTTCCAATACCATTCTCCGATGCATCGGTGCTGGTACCCATGGAGCTAACCATGCTTGCTCATATCACAGCCATCTTTGGAGTGCCGGTGAATAAAAAGAGGCTCGCTTCATTAGTCGCAGGTCTCGGCGGAACTATGGGCGCGACCTATCTTGGACGCTTCATAGTAAGTAACGCACTAAAATTCTTTCCAGGTGCAGGAACCGTTGTCGCAGGTCTCATAAGCGGCACAACCGCTTCAGCCATCATGGCTTCACTTGCCTTTGCCTACATAGAAGTACTTACAGTTCTTCTTAAAAAAGCAAAGACGGGTGACGACATAGATGACAAAGAATTAGAAGAACTATTAAAGAAGCTATACAAAGATAATTTAAAGAATCACAAAAAGCTTAAATAAATTAAGACCTTAAGAGTTAATTCTCCTAAGGTCTTTTACTTTGCTTATAAAACTAATTATCTATAAATGAACCAAACTAAAACGTATCCGACTAAGACTGCTGTTAAAGTGAACGGCACGCTCATCTTCATAAAGTCTTTGTTCTCAACAGTGTAGCCCGCTTCCTTAAGTATGCCAAGTGAAGCGATGTTTGCTGAGGCACCTATTGGCGTGATATTTCCTCCAAGTGTCGCGCCGCTTAGTAGCCCGAAATAAAATACTGTCATGTCAAATGGCACGTGCGTTGAAATTACTGAAAGAACTGGCAGCATTGTCGCAACATAAGGGATGTTGTCAACGAAGGCACTGATTAAGACGCTGCCCCAAACAAGTGCTGTGTATAATAAAAGCGGTCTGTCTGCTAGCTTTATGAATAGCTTTGCGATTTCATCGATAACACCAGCATTTTCAATACCAGATATGATTATGAATAGCCCCGCAAGTAAGCCAAGTGTGTTGAAGTCGATTTCGCTTGCAACTGTCTTGATTATGGATGTATCTTTATGTCTTAATAGGTGATAAATTACACCAAAAATAGCTACACCGACGCAGATAAGTCCATTTAGTATATCTATCTTTTCTTCTTGCGGAATAAATGATGCGAAAATCAATAAAATTATCATAAGTATTACTAAATATGTTGGCATCATGTCTTTAACCTTTGTTACTTCGATCGCATCGACCTTGCCCTTCATATCTCTAATTGCAAAATAAATGAAGGCAGTAGCAACTATTGCCGAAATCTGAACTATCCAGAACATACCCATGTGTCCATGATATACGAAGAAGTCGAAGAAAGTCATATTTAATGCACTTCCTAAAAGTATTGAAGATGTATCGCCAACCAAAGTTGCCGCACCTTGTAAATTTGATGAAATCGATATTGCTATAATCATTTTAACTGGTGATATCTTTAGTTTTTTAGCTAAGCTCATCGCAACAGGTGCTATCATTAAAACTGTTGCGACATTATCGATGAAGGCTGATACAAAGCCGGCGAACAAGGATAAGAAAAGTATTATTAGCCTTATGTCCTTAACCTTGTTTATGATAAGGTCCGCAAGTCTTGTTGGCATCAAGCTTTCGGAGAACAAAGATACAAGCATCATAGTTCCACCTATCATTAAAAGTACGTTGAAATCGATAGCACCCCAAATTGTATTAACAGGCACTATATTTAAAATTATAAAAACAAGCGCACTTATGCCGACAACGAGCGGCCTATGATTAACAAACTTAATCATGAATATGTATGTTATGATGAAAAGTGCAGCTGCGAGTATGAGTTTATCCATATTGTCCTCCTTTATATATATTAACTAGATTATTATATATATAATTATAAAAAATGTCAAGGAGTTCGCAGCTCATATTGATTTTTTCATGCGTTTGCTGTATTATATTTATAGGTGAAATTATGTTAGAAGAATTAATTTATGAAGATATAGAAAATTTGAATAATATCGTCTTGGTCGATGTGAGGAGCGAAATTGAGTATAAAAACGCTCACATACCAGGCGCCATCAATATACCGATACTTGATAATGATGAGAGAAGTGAGGTAGGCACACTATATGATAGGGTGTCTTATGAACTTGCTAAAATAAAGGCCGTTGAATACGTATCGAAAAAACTTCCTGAGCTTTATAAAAAATATTTGGATTTAGAAAAAAATTATGAAGAAATTGTCATATATTGTGATAGAGGTGGATATAGATCGACTGTGCTTGAGAAAACTTTTCGTGCGCTTGGCATGCACATCTCAAAGCTTGGCGGTGGTTACAAAGCATATAGAAAATATATAACAAAAAAACTTGATGAATACCTAGATAGGATAAAGGTCCTTAGCTTATACGGTTTAACTGGCACACATAAGACATATATAATTAGAAGACTTGAGGAAGATGGCATAAAAGTTTTGGATTTAGAAAAGTATGCGAATCATAGAGGATCCATCTTTGGCTCAGTTGGCTTAAAGGAAAAAGTTTCGCAAAAAATGTTTGACTCATACATCTATGAAGCGATTAAAAAAGATCCTGATGCGACATACATTACAGAGGGCGAATCAAGAAGGATAGGAGACATAATTTTAGATGAAAAACTATATGCCAAGATGCTCAGCTCAGATAAAATACTTATAGAAGCATCTCTTGATGAAAGAGCAAAAAACATTAGCGAAGATTATTTGCCAAAGGACAATGAAGAAGAAATACTAGAGACTTTTGAAGAATTTAAAAAATTCATTAGCAAGGAAAGATATGAAAAATACAAGGAGATGCTCTTAGCTAAGGATTACATAGAACTTATCAAAGATATGATGAAGAGCTACTACGATCCGAAGTATTCATATAAGAATTACGAGTACATCAAAACATTTAAAGACGCTAGCTACGAAGATATTAGGGAATTTATAAAAAAGCACTTGACATTGTAATCTAGTTATGCTAAACTATGGATGTAGTATTAAATACTAAGTGGAGGCAATATGAGAGTTAAAATATTAAACAGTCTTAGCGAACTAAAGCTTCCAAGATACAAGGACTTGCCTGACTTTGGTATATATTCAGAGCAGCTAGTCGAGATAGTTAACAAAGCTTTGGAAGCAATGTTTGATGAGGATAACAAACTAACGAAGTCCATGGTCAATAATTATGTCAAGCACAAAATTATGCCGAGCCCAATCAAAAAGCGTTACTTTCGTAATCACATCGTTTATTGCATAGTGATTACTGTTTTGAAAAACATTTTGAGCATAGCAGAGATTGATGAAGGGATTTTGCATGAGCTTAATAAAAGCCCTATAGAAGAATCATACAATTATTTCTGCAATAAAATGGAAGAAGTGATGAGACTCGTTATAAGCATCTTGGATAGGCAAAGCAGCCCTGAAATTAAAGGCAGAGCATCTATTGATATAGATCTTGACAAGAGAAATGGCTTAACACTTGCCATAGTAAGCGTTTGCACCAAAGTTATTACACAAAAACTATTAAAATACGAGCTTTTAAATGCTAAGGAGGACAAATGAGTAAAGTAGGATTAATTATAGATACAGCCTGCGATGTACCTAAGGAAGCGTACGAAAAGTTAAATGTAGCTATGCTACCTTTATGGGTTCATTTCTCAGACAAATCATATAGAGATATCTTAGATATAGAAAAAGGTGAGTTTTATGAGCTTCTTGATAAGGAGTTTCCTAAGACAAGTACACCATCTCCAGTAGAGATAAAAGATATAGTTGACAAAGAATTTGCAGACGGCGCAGATGAAGTCATAATCATCACACTATCGTCAAAGCTTAGCGGTGCCAATAACTTAGCAAATCTTATAGCTATGGACTACGATGGAAAGGTAAAAGTTTTTGATACAAAAAATATTGCCATCGGTGCAGGTTTTTACGCATATAGAGCAGCAAGCCTTAGAGATGAAGGACACAGCGCTGATGAAATCATCAAGATAATGACAGATGATAGAGATAATATGAAGTCCAAGACATACTTTGCTATACCAGAATTAACTAATCTAATCAATGGCGGAAGGATAGGCAAGGTTCAAGGCGTTATTGGTCAATTTTTAAATATAAAACCAATAATCACATGTAATATGGACGGCGTTTACTATGCAATCGATAAAGTGAGAGGCTTTTCAAAGGCACAAAAGAAACTTATCGAGAGGATAAAAGAAGAGCTAAGTGGTGTAAAAGACTACTACCTAGCTATTTGCCACGGAGCAAATCCTGAAGCATTTAATTTAGTTAAGGAAGCACTTAAAGACGAAGTAGCTAAGGCAAAAGTATATGTTGAAGAACAAATCGCGCCAACACTAGCAGTACACACAGGCAGAGGCCTTGTGGGCGTTGCATATTATAAATTATAGATTGAAAAGCTTAGGAGATGACCTAAGCTTTTTTGTTACCCTTTTGTAAGATTTAAGTACTTGTATATGGATTTGATAAGATATATAATATACTTAACGATATATCAGACGAAAGCACAAGGAAGGTGGTTTTATGAAAGCTATTAAGAAAAATATGTTTTTTGTTTTATGCTTACTAGTATCAAGCTTATTATTTATCAGCGCGTGCTCAAGTAATATCGCTTCAAAATTCCCAAAAGACGAGGACGGCTATCCAGAACAAAATTACGCAATGATTGATGGCGAAGTTTATGAGGTAGAAAAGAAAGAAGATTTGTATGGAAAAGATGAAAGTGATAATCCTGATGAAAAGGTCATAGACATAAGCACAAATAAAGATGAAGTAGAAGTAGTCTTGCCAGCAGGAAATTGCTTTGACGAGTGGGTTATATCACCAAAGAACGATTTAGCTGAAAAAACGTTTGAAAAATTTAAAGTTAAAGGCGAGTTAAGAGATGGAGGCCCATCACGTTTAGTAGACATATATAAAGTTAAACTCAATGGCGATGAGACTATAGAGTTTAAGAGAGTAAACGTTACAAATGAAGATGAATATGAGTCGAAGAAGGCCTACTTTGTAATTAAAAATTAGGGTAAAAAAAGAAAAGTAAATAGATGATATATAAGGGCTTACAAATTAAGTCCTTATATTTTTGTAAAAATATATTAAAAGACTAAAATAATACTTGACAAAGCAAAAAAATGTGTATATAATAAAATTAGCTCATATTCAATAGTGAATATGGATGTAAATTAAAAGAAAAATATATTTTAAGAGGCGAAAATTATCTAAACATTATTATGTATAAACACTAGCAGGATTATATCATAAAAAGGAGGAAAATTATGAAAAAGAAAGTATTTATATCTGTATTGCTTTTATTATCGATATTAACTTTAATTTCTTGTAATCGTAAAGAAAAAAGCACAGAAACAAATAATAGAGATTATTATTTATATAAGAACGATGTTTATGGATTTACTCTTGAAATACCTGAGTGGAACTATAATATTCAACTATTTAATGTTAACGATGATTCGGATGCAGAAAAATATGGTTATGAGAAGCAATATGATGATGCAACGACTATAAATTTTATGATATTAAGGAGAGAAAAAGATTTAGACATAAGCTTTTATACTGCTTTTGAACTTATTGTATCAGAAAAAAGCAAACTAGATTCTAATCTTATAAAATTAGGCGAAAAAGACGGAAAAACATATTACTACAAAGAGCTTAAAGAAGATGATGTCATGAAAGAGATAAAAGATAGAAAAGACAGTGACGATAAATATATTGCTAGAATTAAGAATTTAATTAAAGAGCTAGAGCCTATGCACAAAGAAATTATGGATTCATTTAAATTTATTGATGCATAATATTTTGTGTTGTAGATATAAAATTTAAATAAATTGGAGTGATAACTATGAAAGATAAAAAGTTTTTTATATTTTTAATGTTAGCAATATTAGTACTCTGTTTTTCTATAGCTTGTAATATAGATATTGGAAAAGAACAAAAATCTAATATTCGTGAACATAATGATGCTAATGAAAAGTATTTATACCATAGTGATGATTATGGCTTTACTCTTGAAATACCTGAGTGGAAGTACGATGTTATGCTGATAGAAGTTGTAGATGACTCAAAAAGCGAGACTGCAGATAGCAATAAAGATACTAAGACGATAAGTTTTGTTTTAGAAAAGAGGGATAGAGAGTCTTTAATTAGATCATTTAGCTCAGTCTTTGAGATAGTTGTTTCTAAGAAAAGCGACTTGGGCGGCTATTTTTTAAAAAAGCTTATAAGTAAAGGAGATAAAACTTTTTATTATCACATAAATAAAGATAGTGGAGATGATGGTGCCATAGAAGAAATGATTGAAGAATTAAAACCTATGCATAAAGAAATAAAAGATTCGTTTAGAATTGATGATTAATTGTAAAATTATAAAACTTTAAATGAATTAGTGCTTGATATGTGCAATTTATTGCTTATGTGGCTAAGATTGCACATATCAAAGCAAGTTTATAGAAGCTAATAATGATTGATAGCATTTTATACAATATAGAAAGGAGGTACATATGAATTTATCAGATAGCGAGTTAATAGTTTTAGAGGAGTTATGGAAAGGCGATTGCCTAGATGAAAACGGAGAGATAACTGCTTTAGAATTATCACAAATACTTAATGAAAATATAATTTTTCTAAAAGTTCAAGTTACACCTTTATAAACAGATTAGTAGAAAAAAATGCACTTAAGAGAAGATATCCAAATTATATAATTAAACCTGTGATTAAAAGAGAGGATCTTGGAAACAATCAAATACAGAAAATTATAGATACAGTTTATAAAGGATCATTTGTAAAATTATTTTCAGCATTTGTAAACAATAAGAAAATTACTAATACAGAGCTAGAAGAAATGAAAGATATTATTTCTTCAATTGAGATTAAGGATGAGTAAGCTGTGTTTGAAATAATTAAAGTAAATGCTGTTAACAAATTAATTAAAAGTGTATTATTAATTGCGGCAATACTATTATTGAGAAAATCATTTAATAGAAAAAGTATAAAATATGCCAATAAAATTATGTGGTCATTACTTTTTGTGTATCTAATTATTCCTTTTGGCGTGCAAATAAATATAGAAAACGCTAGTTATGGGCCCATATTAGATGCATGCTTTTCATTTATTAAGAATTTAAATGAGTATACAGAGTTATTACTTATAAAATTCGCAAATGTTTTATATTTAAAAAATCGTTTGATAGCAGCAATATTGTGTTTAATATATCTAATATTTACAGCTATAAAAACTAATAAAGCTTTGAGAAGTGCTAATAAAGTCAATAATCTTAGTATTAATGAGTATATAAGTTCATTTAATCTAAAAAGAAAAGTAGAAGTTTTAATAAATGATAAGCTCGAAACACCAGTAAGCTATGGATTTTTCAAGCCAAAGATTGTTTTGCAAACATACATTTTAAAAGACGATATTATCTTAAAAAATGTAATTTATCATGAGATGATGCATATAAAAAAATGTGATATATTGCTAAATTATTTAAAATATATGCTAGCATGTTTTTATTGGTACAATATATTTGTGCTTTTAGCTCTAAAATATATAGATGAAGATATGGAAATACTTTGTGATAAATTAGTTATAAATAAAATGGGTGGATCAAATTTAGCAAAAAAAGAGTATTTAGAAACAATGCTTAAACTGTCTAGTGTAGAAAATAAAAAAGCAAATAAATTTGTGTTAGAATTAAATCCAACATTAGAAAGAATGAGGATTATGAGCTCATATAAAATTACAAAGCTTGGTGTAATTTCATTAGCACTTGTATTCGTTTTGAGTTTAAATTCATTTGCTTATTTTAACGTCGAACCGGATGATAAAGTAGTATCAAGCGTAAAAGCTCTGGACGATGGAGGTGAGCTACTTAGTGACAAAGTAGAAGTGATAGACAAAGATGAATATGAAAAAATTAATAAAGTGTCAGATGATTTAATTGTATTAAGAAAAATTGATATAAATGATAATAGACTTTTAGATGGATTTGAAAGTAGAATATATAAATTTAATTTGTTTACACCTGATACAGCTCATCATAATGGTTTTACAATTAACTTAAGTGAGATGACTTGCAGCTCAAGACTAAAATATGAGGTAATAATACTAGAAAAAACAAAAATTATTTATGATAAGACATTTGATAAAGAAATAATATTGAAAGTTAATGCTAAGCAAAATGATGAATATAAAGTTGCAATCATCAATAAAATGGACAAGAAATTGGAGTATAGTATTCAAATTAATAGTTATGTTAGATAGATATTGAGGTGTAGTATGAGAAAGTATAATCAGCAGAGCTATAAAATTGGAGCAGGAAGGCACCATTAGGTGCCAGCAATAAGAGAAATTTTAAAAATGTTAAGGAGGAAAGGTTATGAAAAGAAGAATAATTATAAGTATATTAGTTTTAGTAGTATTGTTGGTTACTCCAGTAATAAATATACAAGCTTTGACAATAGAAGAAAGTAAAATAGATAAAATAAATAGAACTCATCCATTAGACAGTGGAAAAGAGATCTTATATTATTTACTTTACACTGAAAATGATGATAAACTGATAAATGATGTTAGAAATATGAAATCAGATTTAAAACTATCTGAAGAACAATTTATTGCGATAAAAGAAATAGGTTTAAATGAACATTTAAAAGATAATGAATTAAATGAAAAGAGTAAAATTGATACTTATAAAAACAATATAGAGTCAGTTAAGCTATACAATAATAATATATATAAATTAACGGATCAAAGAAATCAAGAATTGATTAGAGTTTTTAAATCTACAGAAGAATTAGAAAAGTTCAGAGATTGGATTTACAACTGGTGGATTAAAGAATGTGATTATCGTATGAATAGAAATTCTCTTAGAGCTGATATTGATAGAGTTTCTAATATCTAGGCTACTCAATATTATACTACTAAGAGCGGATCAATTGAAGCATCATTACCAGATAAAAAACTTAAATTTGCAAATTTAGGATGGCCAAATGGTTATTCAAATCCACCATATACTGTTAATGTATATAATCCTAAAAATAGTAAACGGTGAAAATGTAGAAATATTAGACGTTGGACCATGGAATGAGGATGATAATTACTGGGATACAGATAGAAGGATGTTCTCTGGATTAGGTTTAGGAGTTCCTGAAGCTCAAGCAGCTTATTTTGATAGATATAACAATGGAAAAATCAATTTGGAAGAGTTGTTTCAAATCCAGCAGGAATTGATTTATCTATTGAATTAGCAAGAGATTTAGGCTTTGGTAAAAATGTAAACGTTACGAATGAAGAAGAGTACGAGGCGAAGAAGGCCTACTTTGCATTAAGAATCAATGTAAAGAAAGAAAAGTAAATAAGGAGGAATAATAAATGAGTAAAAGTAAAAAAATAATATATGCCATATTAATTATTGTAATAATTTTTGCAGCATATAAATTGATTAACAATAAAAATACAAATAATGAAGAAGTTTTATATCCGGCTATTAACGATGAATTAATTAGTGAATTGGAAAATGGAAAGAAAACATATCTATTTGACAGTGAAGGTGTTGTTAATGAATACCTAGCTAAAACATATCCAGATAGCAAATTTGAGGTAAAAGATAAAAAAGACAGTGGCAATACCATGACCTATACTATAAACCTGGTTGATAAGGATAAAGAGCTTGAATTAACTTTGAAGCAAAAGGAAATTGAAGTGAATAAAGAAAAGTTAAATATATGGGTCATTACAGATAGTAAAGAAATAACAAAGAAGTAAATAGATTGTATAAGGGCTTAGTGATTAAGTCCTTATATTTTTTGTAAAAATATTTCTATAATGATTGAAAAATATTTTTCTTAGTGATATAATTAGAATGTAATTTTTAAGGAGGATGACGACATGGAAAAGTTAGAACAAGTTTATGAAGGTAAGGCAAAAAAGGTTTTCAAAACTGATGACCCTAAAAAGTTTATCTTATCTTACAAGGATGACGCTACTGCATTTAACGGCAAGAAGAAAGGAACTATAGTTGGCAAAGGGGTAGTCAACAACAAGATGAGTAACTTCTTCTTCCAAAAGCTTGAAAAAGAAGGTATACCAACAATATACATTGAAGAACTAAACGACAGAGACACTTTAGTTAAGGCTGTTGAGATAGTTCCACTAGAAGTTATAGTTAGAAACGTAACTGCAGGTAGCTTCTCTAAGAGGATGGGTGTTGAAGAAGGTAAGGAATTAATTCACCCAATAGTTGAGTTCTCATACAAGTCAGATCCACTTGATGACCCATTCATCAACGATGACTATGCTACAGCACTTGGTCTTGCTACTAAAGAAGAAGTAGAAACTATAAAAGACTATGCAAGAAAGGTAAATGAATACCTTTGCAAGCATTTTAAATCTGTTGGCATAAGACTAGTTGACTTCAAGCTTGAATTTGGTAGATATGACGGCAAGATTATCTTAGCTGACGAAATCAGTCCAGATACTATGAGACTTTGGGACTACGAAACTAACGAAAAGCTTGATAAAGACAGGTTCAGACGTGACCTTGGTAATGTTGAAGATGCATACCACGAAGTCATGAGAAGACTTGGACTAGAAAAGTAATGTTTGATAAAATACATGAGGAGTGTGGCGTTTTCGGAGCTTATTCACTTAAGCACGAAGACGTCTCGACTCTGATTTACTACGGATTATTCGCTTTACAGCACAGAGGCCAAGAATCTTGCGGTATTGCTGTAACAGATACCAAGATGAGCCAAAACATCCAAGTTTATAAAAACATGGGTCTAGTTAATGATGTTTTTAATAAAGAAAATTTAGCTAAACTTAATGGCAATCTAGGTGTTGGACATGTTAGATACTCAACTTCAGGTAATTCTACCGTTACTAATGCTCAGCCACTAGTTATAAACTATTGGAAAGGTACTTTAGCCATCGCTCATAACGGCAATATTGTTAATCAAAAAGCACTTAAGGATGAACTTTCACAAACAGGAGCCATCTTCCAAACGACTTCTGATTCTGAAATCATTCCTTATCTTATAGCAAGAGCTAGACTTGAGTCAAAATCTGTTGAAGAGGCAGTTGTCAAGGCTATGCCAAAGATAGTTGGAGCCTACTCACTAGCAATAGCAAGCCCACAAAAGCTTATCGCTGCAAGAGATCCAAACGGTTTTCATCCACTTTGCATAGGTCAAAAAGAAGATACATACTTTGTGTCGAGCGAGTCATGCGCTCTTGACGCAGTTGGAGCAAAGTTCATAAGAGATGTTGAGCCAGGCGAAGTTGTTGTTATTAATGAAGATGGTATAGAATCTGTCTACAAATACGAAGCTAAAAAATCCGTCTGCATCTTTGAATACATTTATTTTGCAAGACCCGACTCAGTTATAGATGGCATCAGCGTTTATGAAGCAAGATTAAACGCAGGTAGGATGCTTCACAAGAGATATCCAGTCGATGCTGACGTAGTCGTTGGAGTTCCAGACTCAGGTACACCAGCAGCTTATGGCTATGCACAAGAGGCTAATATACCATTCTCAATCGCTTTCATCAAGAATAATTATGTTGGTAGAACATTTATTAAGCCTAGTCAAGATCAAAGATCACAAGGCGTATCTATCAAGCTAAACATTCTTAAGGATGAGGTTAAAGATAAGAAGATAGTTTTAGTTGATGATTCAATCGTTAGAGGAACAACTATGAAAAATATTGTAAAGCAGCTTAAGGAGCTTGGCGCTAAGGAAGTTCATGTCAGAATATCCTCACCACCATTCTTACATCCGTGCTTTTATGGTACTGACGTGCCGACAAATAAGGAGCTAATCGCGTTTAAGTATACACAAGATGAGATCAGGGACTACATTGGCTGTGATACGCTTGGTTACTTAAAGGTAGAGGATCTTAAAGAGCTTGTAGAAGGACGCTGTGACTATTGCAACGCTTGCTTTACTGGTAATTATCCAACAGAGGTGGAAGATGGACAAATATAATAAATATATATCGCCGTTCTCAGAAAGATATTCTTCAAAAGAGATGCAGTATATATTTTCAGAAGAATTTAAATTTAAAACTTGGAGAAAGATGTGGATAGCCCTTGCTGAAGCAGAAAAAGAGATGGGTCTAGACATATCAGATGAAGCTATCGAAGAGATGAAGGCTAATAAGGACAATCTTAACATCGAAGTCGCAAAAGAAAGAGAAAAGCTTGTGCGTCACGATGTTATGAGTCATGTCTACGCCTATGGTCTTCAGGCACCAAAGGCAAAGGCAATCATTCACTTAGGAGCAACTAGCTGCTATGTTGGTGATAACACTGACCTTATCACTATGCACGAGGCTCTTAAGCTTATCAGAAAAAAAGTTCTTACTGTTATGAAAAATCTAAGAGACTTTGCCATGAAGTATAAGGACCTTGATACGCTTGGCTACACTCACTACCAAGCAGCTCAACCAACAACTGTTGGTAAGAGAGCCTCACTATGGCTTCAAGACCTTTATATGGACCTAGAAGAGCTAGATAAATTATTAGCAGATTACAAATTACTTGGATCAAAAGGAACTACAGGCACACAAGCCTCTTTCATGGAACTTTTTGACAATGACGAAGAAAAAGTAAAGAAAGTCGATGAACTTATAGTGAAAAAACTTGGTTTCGATAAAGTTTTAACTATAAGCGGACAAACATATACAAGGAAAATAGATGCCAAGATACTTAATGTACTTAGCCTAATAGCTCAAAGTGCATATAAGTTCTCAGGCGACTTAAGACTATTAGCAAATTTAAAAGAAATAGAAGAGCCACTAGAAAAAAATCAAATCGGTTCATCTGCCATGCCATACAAGAGAAATCCTATGCGTGCAGAAAGAATCGCATCCATTTCACGCTACATCATAGTAAACTCACTTAATCCGCAAATAACTGCCGCAACACAATGGTTTGAAAGAACACTTGATGACTCGGCTAATAAAAGGATTGCTGTGAGCGAGGCCTTCCTAGCGCTTGATGGCGTACTAGATATATACATCAACGTTAGCGACGGACTTATAGTTTATGAGAATGTTATTAAGAAGCACTTAAACGAAGAGCTTCCATTTATGATAACAGAAAATATCCTTATGGAATGCGTTAAACGTGGCGGAGACAGACAAGCCCTTCATGACAAGATCAGAGTTCATTCGAGAGAAGCTCAAAAGAGGATCAAAGAAGAGGGCAAGGATAATAATTTATTAAAGCTAATTTCTGAGGACAAAGACTTTAACTTAACTATGGATGACATAGAAGAGATAAAGTCTGATTCAAAGATTAGTGGTAGAGCATCTTCACAAGTTGAAGAATTCGTAAGTGAAACCATTGACCCGATACTTGAAAAGAACAAAGACAGCATCGGTATCAAGGTTGAACTCAATGTTTAGGAGGTATATATGATTACAGCTATAGTAGGAGCTAACTGGGGCGACGAAGGCAAGGGCAAAGTAACTGATATGCTAGCATGTGATGCAGATTATGTCGTTAGATTTCAAGGTGGAGCCAACGCTGGCCACACTATTATCAATAATTATGGTAGATTTGCACTTCATCTATTGCCATCAGGAATATTTAATGAAAACACTGTCAACATACTTGCAAACGGTGTTGCACTAAACATACCATTCTTCATAAACGAGCTTAAATCAATCATTGACGCAGGCGTTAAAGAGCCAAAAGTTTATGTATCTGACAGAGCACAAATAGTTATGCCATATCATATAGACTTTGATAAGTACGAAGAAGAAAGACTTAGCAAGGCATCCTTTGGCTCGACTAAATCAGGCATAGCATATATTTTTGCAGATAAATATCAAAAGATAGGCTTTGAAGTGAATGAGCTTTATGACGAAGAATATCTTTCAGAAAAATTAGATTTGATACTACCAATTAAAAATGCCATTCTTAAGGAGCTTTATCATAAAGAGCCGCTTAAGAAGGAAGATGTATTAAAGACACTTCTTGAATATGGCGAAATGATTAAGCCATATGTTAAAAACACATCCAAGATGCTTAGAAAAGCTATCAAAGATGGCAAGAAAATCTTATTTGAAGGCCAATTAGGTACACTTAAAGATACAGATCACGGCATATACCCAATGGTAACAAGCTCATCAACACTAGCTGGCTACGCAGCCATAGGAGCTGGAGTGCCACCGTATGAAATTAAAAACATCATCGCAGTAACAAAGGCATATTCATCAGCAGTAGGCGCAGGCGAGTTCGTTAGCGAAATCTTTGATGAAGAAGCAAATGGGTTGAGGACTCATGGCGGCGACAAGGGCGAGTTCGGCGCAACAACAGGTAGACCAAGAAGAGTTGGCTGGTTTGACGTAGTCGCAACAAAGTATGGCATAGAAATGCAAGGCGCAACAGATATCGCCTTCATGGTAGTAGACGCACTTAGTTACCTAGACGAGATACCAGTTTGTGTTAGCTACGACATAGACGGCGAGATAACAGATGAGTTTCCTAACACATCCAAGCTTAAAAAAGCAAAACCAGTTCTAGAAAGACTAAAGGGCTGGAAATGCGACATAAGAGGCATAACTAAGTATGAAGAGCTTCCAAAAGAAGCAAGGGACTACATCGAGTTCATCGAAGAAAAACTTGGCAAAAAATTCAAATACATTTCTACAGGACCAAAGAGAGAAGAAATGATAATTAGATAAAGATTAACTACGCTTGTGTATATGAGCGTAGTTTTTTGTTGCAAAAAATTGCATTTGTGATATAATAATTATGTTAAACTACAAGGGAGTACTTAATATGGAACTAAAAAAATCGAAAAAAGAAATGTTAAAGCTTGTTAATATACCTAGCTTTATCTTACTACTTGCACTTTGCTTATTATCAGCAATATTATTTGTAATAGCACCAATCACCTTAAACACGGTTATTGAAAATGTTGGCAAGATTGGTGTTTATGATATACTTAAAGTTATATCAATACTAGCACTTGGATACATAGTTGATTTTATCTCTGTTTTTACAAAGAATCAGCTGGTACAAGATTATCATACAAAAGGCGCTGGTCTTATATATAGCGATATATTTAAATTAGACTACGATAAATACATAAACGAGGGACCAACAGCACTTCGCGAGCTTGCTTATAACGCGGTTGAAGCATATGCTAGTTTTTATTTTGACGTCATACCAAATCTTCTTGTCAATATTGTAACTATAGTTGTAACGATAGCAGTTGCTTGGTCATTTAATTATATTGCAGCTCTATTTATGCTTGCAATCATCCCAATTCACTACTTCGGCTTTAAGGCACTTAATAAAAAACTATCTAAGCTATCAATAAATTTGCAAAGTACAAGTAGTGAATCATTCAAAAATATTAATTCACTTATTTCACAAGTTGATTTTATCAAACAAAACGCTGAGAATGAAAACTTATTACCAGCGATTGAAGATAATATTCATAAATCAGAGGGAGTTAGAAAGAAAGTTAACTACGTTGCTAACGGTGCATCAGGCTTACTTATTGGTTTAAATCAAATCATACAAAATTTGGTAATCATCTTCTTAGCCGCTCTTGCACTTAATGATAAGAACAATTTTGGATCAGTAATATTTGTTATGCTTGTATTTCCTTACTTTTCTAATGCTATTAGAGGTTTATCTTTTACAAATTTAGGCTTTGCTAATGTAAAAGCAGCTGATAATTTTTTAAAGACACTTATAGATTTTAAAGCAAAAGATGGTTCAAAGCCTATGCCAGAGAAAATTGAAAGCATAAAATTTGACATCGACAAGGTCAATATACTTGATAAAAATTTACTTAATAATGTAAAGATGGAGTTTAAAAAAGGAGATATAGTTGGCGTTATGGGCGAGAGTGGTACTGGTAAGAGCACTCTATTAAAACTTATACCAAAGTTTAGAGAAACAGATGGTATATATATAAATGATATTCCTATAAGTGAGATAAAAAATAAAGATTATCTAAGAAAAGTTTCTTATTACTCACAAAACACACCAATTATTACAGATACTTTATATAATAATTTAAATTTTGGACGCAAAAAAGTTTCTAAAGCAATATATGAAGCAATGCCGTTCTTAACTAAGTTTATAAATCTAGATGAAATGATAGTTGAGAATGGAGCGAATTTATCAGGTGGAGACAAACAAAGGATAGCTCTTTCTAGATATTTTACAGAAGATGCTGACATAGTTATACTTGATGAGCCTACATCTTCATTAGATAAAGAAACTGAAGAAGAGCTCATGAAAGAGATACTAAAAGATACTAAGGATAAGATTGTGTTTATAATTAGTCATAACAAAGAAATTATGAAGTATTGTTCACATCTTGTTGAAATAAAAAATAAAACAGCAACAGTTTTATAAAGATTAACTACGCTTGTGTATATGAGCGTAGTTTTTTTGTTGCAAATGGGGGGGGGGTACTTGTGATATAATAAAAAAAAGGGGTTGATAAAATGAAGAAGAAAATAGTTTTATTTCTTTTAGTGCTTTGTTTACTAATGAGTTTTGGCTGCACAAAAACAAAAAAAGAAAATAAAAATGATATTGAAACTAAGAATGAAACGACTGAAGAGACAAGAATAAGTGAATTAGAAGAAGAAAATAAAAAGCTTAAGGATAATCTTGCAAGCTTTGCACTTTCACAAGAAGAACAAGAAGAGATAATTAAATATTATAGAAGCATATTTTCAAATATGAGCAAAAGAGATGATGAAGACTTAAAAAATAAAGTTAATGCAGATGTGCTTACACCAATGTTTTCATTTAAAGAAAGATTGCTTAATGAAGAAGAAGTTATACCTATAAGTAGTCTCGATGACAAAGCGTTGACAATACACTTTACATATAAGAACTTGCCAATAAGTTTAAGACATGAGTATCAATTAGCATTCCAAGATGAGCTAATTAAGATAGATCCTGAAAAGATGCTTGAGATTAAAACTACTCATGATTATGATATTGTGAATAATAATGCTTACGGATTAAATGATGCAGCGATTACGATTAAAGACGTAAAAGCTGGTGACAGCATAAGCATAGTACTTAGTGATGAACTTGCTAAGCTATGTGATTATAAGAGCGGCAGCATCACCATAAACATAATTGAGTAATATAAATTAAGGGGAAGTAGTCTCACTTTTCTAATCTATAAAGAAATCTTATTAAAAGAGAGAAGAAATGATAATAAGATAAAAATTAACTACGTTTGTGTATATGAGCGTAGTTTTTTACTGCGCATGGATGGATTAGAAAAAGTGAGCAAAGGACTAAAAAAATCTTGCAAGCTTTTATTTAAGATCAAGTGATTCTTAAGTTTTGATATACACATAGAAATCTTAGCATATCAATATTAGTATAATATATTAATAAACCAAATACAAGTTTGATATTAATTTAACTTGATATAATAGTTAACATATGGTATACTATCAGCATAGAGAGGATGTAAGTAAGAAAGAAAATGATATGGAGGTATGAAGATGAAAAAAATCGCTTTATTTCTTTGTTTATTATTAATGATTTTTAATATAAATATTAATGCTCAAAACGAACTTATAACTGAGACAACTAAGGGTAGGCTTTCATATAACTTATATCAGGCAAGACCAGTATCTATTACTGATGATAGTATATATTTTTACATAATTTACAAGCCTATATTTAAAACAAATCCTTATGCATTTTCCCCTAAAATCTTTAAATATGATTTAAAAACAAGTGGTGTTGAAAGCATATTTGCATTGGATAGAAATGAGGCTGTTTTGAACTTGATAAGTGATGAAAGAAAAACTTTATTACTAAGTTATGATGGAGCTAGTATAATAATTAGAACAAGATCTAAAAAAGGGATTATAAAAAAAGAAATACTTTCGAGATCTAATTCTAAACCCTATACATTTAATACTGAAAAGAAAATATGTATTTGCTATGAAGACTCAAATAATAAAGAGAATATAGTTACAAAGTTTACAATATTAGATATTGATGCCAATCAATCAATCGTTAAAACTTGCGAATTAATAGGAAGCGATAAAGCTTATAATGGAGAGTATTTATCAGTTGTAGGTGGTAGTGATGGCGCAATATACGTATCTATAATAAGTATGAAAAACGGCAATTTCAAAGGTAAAAATGTTATAAGCAAAATATATGAATATGATGATAAGAGGAATGAGTTGGTAAAAACTGAAGCAGAATATAAGTTTTTAGCAAATGCTATGTGTGGAGATTCTAAGTATATCATTATAGATGAGTATAATGAGGAAGATCCTAATTCTCAAACCTTAAATATTTTTTACATTAAAGAAAATAAAAATATTAATTTAGCTGAAAAGACTAATAAGATGAGAATTAAAAATATACTAAAAACAGAAAATAAATTTATAATTGAAGCTGATAAA
The DNA here is from genome assembly GCF_000312505.2 of Fenollaria massiliensis. Classification (GTDB taxonomy): domain Bacteria; phylum Bacillota; class Clostridia; order Tissierellales; family Peptoniphilaceae; genus Fenollaria; species Fenollaria massiliensis. Next base: position 26,160 of record NZ_HG326230.1, read on the forward strand.
GGTATATATGAACTTAATTTAACCCAATCCGTGCTAAAAACTATATACGACGAAGAATTAGATAGCTTATTATATCATCGTAATAAAATTTATTTATACAATTATGATTCTAATTATGAACAATTTATATTGAGGTTGATAAAATGAAAAGGAAATATGCATTAATTATTTTATTAGTTTTTTCTTTATTTTTAATTTCTTGCAACAAAGCCCAAGACAAAGAAATTAGTGATAATAATGAAAAAATGATAGCAAAAGAAGATGAAATTAAGAATTTAGAGGATAATATATTTAGTCTAAATATGGAAAAAGAAGAATATAGAAAGAATTATGAAGATATTGCAGAAAAATATATCGATTTAGAAGAAGTAACAAATTTTTATAAAAGAATTGCTGGTGAATTTACAGGAAAAGATGCTATAAGAAATAAATTTGCCTCAAATTTACTTGGCATAAGCTTTGGCATTGGCGACAATAATCTTGAAGATGGATTTAAGGTGTCTTTAAATGGACTTTATGGTCAGCCGTTAAGAATTGGTGTTTCATACAATATAATCTCAAATAAAGTAAGACATGAATATTCAAGTTATTTTGGAGAGTCTTTGCCGGCAATTAATTTAGCTTCTATGCTTGATATTAAGACAAGTGGAGACTACGTTATAGAAGGAGAAAGCATTGATAAAATACAAAGCGATAAAATTATATTCAAAAATTTAAAAGCTGGTGACAAAGTAATTATTAAAATGAATAAGACTTTACAAGATCTTACTGATTATAAGTCGGATACCATCACCATAAACATAGTAGAGTAATTAAAATTAAGCGAGGCACTTGTCTCGCTTTTTACATATCTATAAAGAAATCTTATAATAATATACACTTTTTTATAAAAAAATCTATATTTGTGATTCAAATCACATATTTAATATAAAATGAACTGTATAATTTAAACACAATATAATTCATCCAGAGAGGCGGAGGGACTGGCCCTATGAAGCCCGGCAACCTGTTTAAACAAGGTGCTAATTCCAGCGGTTATACCGAGAGATGACGATTTTTCATGATACTCTTTATCTTTTGGTAAAGAGTTTTTTTATTGGATTTATCCAAGGAAGGAGGAGCTTATGATAGAAGCAAAAAATTTAATTAAGACTTACAAGGTAGATGGCAAAGAATTTAATGCTGTTGATGGTGTAAGTTTTAAAGCAGAAAAGAAAGACATCTTGGCCATCATAGGTTTATCTGGCGCAGGTAAGTCTACTTTGGTCAGACTACTCAATAGACTTGAGGAAGCTGATGGTGGCGAAGTAATCATAGATGGAGTGAACATCTTTAACTTAAAGCAAAAAGAGCTCTTAGCTTTAAGAAAGAAAATCGCTTTTATCTTTCAAACTTTTAATCTTTTTAGTCAATACACAGTTCTAGACAATGTTATTTTCCCTTTAAACTTAAATGGATTTAAGGGCGACAAAAAGGCTGAAGCGAGAAAGTTTCTTGATTACGTTGGCTTACTTAATAAAGAGAAGGCATATCCAAGTGAATTATCTGGTGGACAAAGACAAAGAGTTGCCATAGCAAGAGCTCTTGTATCTAAGCCTGAAATTATACTTTCAGACGAAGCAACGAGCGCACTTGATCCGGAAAGCACTAGGATGGTCATAGATTTATACAAAAGAGCAAGAGATGACTTTGATACGACTACCATCATGATAACGCATCAAATGGAAGCGGCAAAGGATGCTTCGAACAAAATTGCTCTTATGGAAAATGGAAGAATTATAGAGGAAAACCCTACTACAGAGCTTTTCAAAAACCCAAAGACAAAGCTTGCACAAAGCTTTATCAAGAAGGCAGCTCCTGATATTGAGCTTGATTACAGCGCTTTCACTGGCAAACTAATAAGACTTTCTTATTCAAAAGATACAGTTAAAACGCCTGTATTAAGTAATGCGATGAAAAACTTTAATGTTGATATCAACATCATAGATGGCAATATCAGTAACGTTTTGGATGAAGAGCTTGGTTACATGGTTGTTGAGCTTCGCGGCTCAGACGAAGAGGCACAAAAAGTAATTTCTTATTTAAAAGCTAATTGCGCAGAGGTATCGGAGGTGATAGCATGAGATTCAAGGAAATAATGGACATAGTTTTACCAGCACTTCCTGAAACTATAATCATGATTATAGTTCCGGCACTCATCGCTCTAATCATAGGACTTCCATGGGGTGTATTGACTTATGTGACTAGGCCAAATGGATTAAGAGAAAATAAATTTATATATACAATTACTAATGGCGTCATCAATATTTTTAGAAGCATGCCAGCAATTATATTAATCATAGTCCTAGCGCCATTATCAAGATTTATAATTGGTAAGGCAATAGGAACTGAGGCGGCTTTAGTGCCACTAACATTCGCGGCAGCGCCTTTCATAGCAAGATTATATGAAGGATACTTCCTAGAAGTTGACTCGGGCGTCATAGAAGCAGCCAAATCAATGGGCGCAAGCAATTTCGAGATAGTAAAGGTACTATTAAAAGAGACAGTACCAGCAGCTATACTTGGCGTAACAACTACAATCATTAACTTAGTTGGCTATTCAGCAATGGCTGGAGCACTTGGAGGAGGCGGCCTTGGAGACATCGCAATCAGATACGGCTACCAAAGAAATCAACTTGATATACTTTGGATATCAGTCGCACTCATAGTTATAATCGTACAAATTGTACAATTCACAGGAAACACTATTTACAAAAAAGTAAACAAAAAATAAATTTACAAATTTAAGGAGAGAATAAAATGAAAAATATATTTAAATTATTATTAGCATTAACTTTAGTAGCAACACTTGTAGCTTGCAATAATTCTACAGGAAATACAAATAAAAATGTAACAGAAGAAACTACAGGAACAAGTTCTGAAACAGAGTCAGAAACAAAGACAGATGAAGACAATAAGATTATCATAGGTGTATCACCAGTGCCTCACGCAGAAATAACTGAAGCACTTAAAGATGAATTTGCAAAAGAAGGCCTAGACGTTGAAGTAAAGGTATTTGATGACTATGTTCAACCAAATCTTGCACTTGATCAAGGCGACATCGATGCAAACTATTTCCAACACATACCATATCTAGAAAATTTTGCTAAAGAAAGAGGACTTAGCTTAGAAAATCTAGGTTCAGTACACATCGAACCAATGGGATTATACTCAGACAAGATAAAATCACTTGATGAATTAAAGGACGGAGACGAAGTTTTAATTCCAAGCGATCCATCAAACGGACGTAGAGCTTTACTATTACTTGAAAAGAATGGTTTAATCACACTAAAAGATGATACTAAAGAAGATATAACTGAAAAAGATATTGATCAAAACACAAAGAATCTAAAGTTTACACCAATTGAAGCAGCTAATATACCAAACGTTTATAAAGATGCAGCACTTGCAGCTATCAACACAAACTTCGCACTTGGCGCAGGACTTAACCCATCAGCTGATGCTTTAGCTCTTGAAGACAAGGACAGCCCTTACGCAAACATCATCGCTGTTAGAAAAGGTGACGAAACAAAAGATAAGTTCCAAAAGCTTATCAAAGTATTCCAATCAGAAGCTTGCAAGAAATTTATTGAAGAAAAATACAAGGGTGAAATATATCCTGCTTTTTAATTTTTAATGACAAGAGAAGTGATGGCTACGGCTATCACTTTTCTTTTGTAAAAATTTTATATTTTTTTCATAAATATATGTTATAATTAGTATAGATGTTTATGCGCGAAAATATTCACGCACTATGAATGTTATAAATGCTTTTTTGAAAGGAAGATATTATGTGTGGTATAGTTGGATACTATGGCAAGAATGATGCGATAAATTATGCAATCAAGGGACTTTATAGCCTTGAGTATAGGGGCTATGACTCGTCAGGAATTGCGTTTATTAAAGATAATGATTTAAAAATATATAAAAGAGTTGGCAGGATAAAGGAGCTTGACAAGGTTTGTCCGAAGGAAGCTTCTGACATAGCTATCGCTCATACGAGATGGGCGACACATGGAGGCGTGAGCGAAACAAACGCGCATCCGCACCTTGATACGAGTGCTTCATACGCTATAGTTCATAACGGCGTCATAGAAAATTATCTTGAGCTAAAAAGATCTATGCCTGACTTTACTCCGAAGGGTGAGACTGACACAGAAGTTCTTGTTGAATACATCGCAAGAAATATGAAAGAAAACAATGTAAGTAGCTTTATGAAAGCACTTGAGGGAGTAAAAGGCAGTTACGCGATATTAATTTTGGATAAAAAGACAAAAAATTTATACTTTGCTAAGAATGGCTGCCCATTATTGATGAGCGTTAAGAATGACGAATATCTATTTGCAAGTGATATTTCGGCTGCCATTGACTTAAGTAATGAAATTATTTATTTTGAAGATGGTGATGTGGGCGTTTTAAATGCTGACGGCATCAAGATATATAACGATGATAAAGAAGTTCAAAGAGAAATTCAAAAATCAAATGTAAATATAGAAGAAACTCAAAAAGATGGCTACGAGCACTTTATGCTTAAGGAAATACACGAAGAGCCAAAGAAGTTCAAAGAATTACTTGATAGACACATTCGTGACGGCAAGGTATATTTCGATGAATTAGATGGACTTAATCTAAATGATTTTGATAACATCTATGTCACAGGCTGTGGAACTGCTTATCATGCAAGCCTACTTGCGAAAAATTATCTTGAAAGATTCTTAGAAAGACCGATAATTGCTGAAACATCGAGCGAATTAAGATATTCATATAATTTCATTGGCAAAAAGACACTTCTTATAGCAATCAGTCAATCAGGTGAAACGGCTGATGTCATGGGCCTTGTGAAAGAAGCAAAAAAAAGCGGTGCGACAGTACTTGCCATCACAAATGTGATTAATTCATCGCTTGACAGAATCGCTGACTACAAAGTACACATCTTTGCTGGACCAGAAATTTCAGTTGCATCGACAAAAGCTTTTATGATGCAAATACTATGCATATATTTACTAGGAATATACTTTAGAGAAGGACTTGCTGGCTACGACTGCGGTATGTACAGCCAAATTGTTGATGAACTTATTAAAATATCAAAAGAAATGGATTCAGAAATCACAAGACTTGAGCCTATTGCCAAAGAAGTTGCTAGCAAAATTAAAGATAAGGAAAAAATATTTTTTATTGGTCGTGACCTTGATTATATCGCGGCTCTTGAAGTTTCGCTTAAACTTAAAGAGATTAGCTACATCAATTCAATCGCATTCAAGGCAGGCGAGCTAAAACATGGCAGCATAGCGCTTATAGATGAAAAATCATCGGCCATTGCCTTTGCAAATGAAGGACAAATTTATGAAAAGACTAGAACTACTTTAGAAGAGCTAGTTGCTAGAGGCGCTGAGACTATACTCGTGACAAATCAAGACGAGGGCGAGGGCATAGTGACCTTAAAGAGAACATTCACAATTTTTACGCCAATTTACAGCGTTTTATTTGGTCAACTTATGAGCTACTATACAGCGAAGTTTTTAGGACGCGACATAGACAAGCCGAGAAACTTGGCAAAGAGCGTAACAGTAGAGTAGGAGGATATATGATTAGAAAAGCAATAATACCTGCGGCTGGCTTGGGAACGAGGATGCTTCCTCAGACTAAAGCATCGCCAAAGGAGATGATACCAATCTTTGATAAGCCGACCCTGCAATATATAGTTGAAGAGGCTTATGAATCGGGCATCACGGACATACTGATTATAACTGGAAGGAATAAAAATTCTATAGAGGATCACTTCGACAGAAATATCGAGCTAGAGAAATCTCTTGAAGATTCGGGCAAATTCGAGATACTTAAGGAGATTAACAAAATATCTGACATGGTCAATATTTATTACATCAGGCAAAAGGCGCCGCTTGGTCTTGGACACGCGATTTTGTGTGCAGAGAGCTTTGCTGGTGGGGAAGATGTCGCAGTGCTTTTAGGCGACGACATCGTTTATTCAAAAGAGCCCTGCTTAAAGCAACTGATGAACGCTTATGACGAGACGGGCAAATCCATCTTAGGTGTTGGTCTTGTAAATAAAGAAGATACATCAAAGTATGGCATCATCGCTTATGATGAAAAAGTGAATGAAAGATTATATAAGCTTAAGTCCATAGTCGAAAAGCCAGATATTGACAAGGCTCCATCCAATATAGCTGTGCTTGGTAGATACATACTAAAAAATGATATCTTTAGCTTGCTTAAAAAGACTAAGCCAGGTAAGAATGGCGAGATACAGTTAACTGATGCTATTGATATGCTTTTAAAAGAAGACGATATCTACGCTTATGTCTTTGAAGGCCACAGATATGACTTAGGCAGCAAACTTGGATTTATACAGGCAAATCTTGATTTTGCTTTAAGAAGTGATATTCGTGAAGATGTTTTAAAATACATCAAGGATATAGTGAAAGATGAGGCTTAAGGACTTTGAGGCAGCCATCTTTGACTTGGATGGAACTGTCTTTGACTCGATGAATGTTTGGAAGAACGTTGACCTAAGATTTTTCAATAGGCACTCGCTCTTCTTAACTGACGACTACTTTGATAATATCATGCACAAAACTCTCACGGACTCGGCAAAATACACAATAGAGCGCTACGCACTCAATATGACGACTGAAGAAGTCGTTAACGAGTGGACTCATCTAGCAAAAGAAGAATTCGAGAACAATGTAGTGCCAAAGAAAGGCATCATTGATTATTTAAAGAAAATTAGAAAAAAAGGCGTAAAAACTTCAATCGCGACAGCGAATGAGAAGGACATATTTATTACTACGCTTAAAAAGTTTGATATGCACACGCTTTTTGATGACATAGTGACTCTATCTGAAGTTGGTTCAGATAAATCGTCGCCAATCATTTATTTAAAGTGCATTGCAAAATACAATATCATGCCGCAAAACACAATAGTTTTCGAAGATTTGCCGAAAAACCTCAAAACTGCGAAAAAAGCAGGTTTTGTAACAGTTGGCGTACTTGATAACGAGGACTATCTGTCACATATTTCTAAATATAGCGACATCATCATCAGAGATTTTACAGAAATTTAGGAGGACATTATGAAAAAATTTATTTTAACACTAATTATTCTATCTATGCTTATGGCTTTAGTATCTTGTAAGCCAAAGGAAAAGGAAGAGCTTAAACTAGGCTTTGTGCCTTTAGTTGACCAAGATAAACTAGAAGATTTAACAGAACCACTAACAAATATACTTACAGACAAGCTTGGAACAAAGGTTTCTATGTTTACTTCAACAAACTATGTTGGCGTAGTTGAAGCACTTGGCTCAGGAAAGGTTGATTTTGCAATCATCCCACCATTTGCCTATGTACTTGCAAATAAGAATGGCGGAGCACAAGTACTTTTATCAGCACTTAACAAGGACGGCAAAAATTATTATAGAAGTGAATTATTAGTTAGAAAAGATTCTGGCATCAAAGAAGCTTATGAAAAAGACGGCTACGAAGCACTTAAGGGTAAAAAGATTGCCTTCGTTGACCCAGAGAGCGCATCAGGCTACATCTACCCAGGCGCTATGCTTGTTAAGGGCGGACTTGATCTTGAAAAAGATATTGAATATATGTTTGCTGGTGGACATGACAAGGCGGTTCAAATGCTTTTAAATGGCGATGTTGACGTATGTGCAACATATGAAGGCGCTGAAAAGAAGCTTATGAAGGACTTTGATGGACTTGAAGGACTAGAAGTGCTTGAATATACTGACAAGATCCCATACGTATGCGTAGCAGCAAGCAAGGACCTTTCAGATGATATGAAGAAAAAGATAAAAGAAGTATTTCAAAATGATTTATCAAGCGGCGAAGGCAAAGAAGCCTGCGAAAAAATATTTAATTTAACAGGTTTTGTCGAAGCAACAAACGATGATTTTCAAAATGTTATCGATACAGCTAAGATTATGAACGTTGATTTAAGTAAATGATATTAGAATTAAAAGATATATCAGTACAATACGAAAAAAATATAGATGCGATCAAGGACGTCTCCTTTAATGTAGAGGGAGGCGACTTTGTTGCGCTTATAGGCCCATCAGGTGCAGGCAAATCAACTCTTTTAAAAGCAATTAACGCGCTTAATCCTCTTAGCAAGGGAAGCGTTATATATAAGGGCGAAGACGTTCATAGCCTTCGCGCAAAAGATTTAAGAAGTCTTAGAAGAAATATTGCCTTCATTTTTCAAGATACAAGCATTATTGAAAATATTTCAGTTCTTGATAATGTTTTATTAGCGCGTCTCGGCGAGAAGAATTTTTTTGAGGCAATGTTATCAAAATTCACAAACGACGAGTATATGGATGCGCTCAAAGCCATTGAGATGGTTGGGCTTAAAGAGAAAACTTATGCACTTGCAAAAGATTTATCTGGTGGACAAAAGCAAAGAGTTGCCATAGCTCGCTCACTTTTTCAAAAGTCAGACCTTATCTTAGCAGACGAGCCTATATCTTCCCTTGATATAGAAACAAAGAGGTCAATCATGGATATTTTTAAAATGCTTAATACTGATTACAAAAAGACAATTATCATAAGTATGCATGACCTTGATTTATCGCTTGAATATGCAAAGAGAGTAATTGCAATCAAGGACCACAGAGTGTATTTTGACAGGAGTACAAATGAACTAAATTATGACTCAGTTAAAGACTTATTTATCTAAAAAGAGAAAAAAGAATATTTTATTAGTAATGGCTTTTTTAGTCATGCTAGTGGCATCAGGCTTAGGATCACAAGTTTCCTTAAGCTCTTTTTTGCGTGGACTGCCAGATATGCTTGACCTAGTCAGAAGGATGTTTACACTTGATTTTTCATATATAGTATCGGTTATGGATTTACTATTCGAAACATTTCTTATGGCCTTTGTATCATCGGCCTTTGGGGTATTCTTGGCCTCTCTCATAACATTTTTCCTTCCTTACAACACAAGCCCTTCGCAAATAGTTTCAAAGGTACTAAGCGCAGTATTTTCAGTTTTTAGAACGCTACCATCACTTATATGGGCAGCTTTACTTGTGAGCTTTTTCTCGGCTGGACGCTTCTCAGGTCTTTTAGCCTTGAGCATAATTTCATTTTTCATGTCAACAAAACTTATAAAAGAATATATAGAGGCCATGGACAAGGATGATTTTGATTTTTACAAGTCACTTGGCATTGGCAAAGGCAAAATTTATTATAAGATAATACTTACTAAGATGAGAAAATTTATTGTATCGACATTTTTACTTTGCCTAGAGAGCAATATCAGAAGCGCGTCAATACTTGGACTTGTTGGCGCAGGCGGCATAGGACAAAGACTTTGGCTTGAGTTAAATCACATGAACTACGATAGAGTCTCGTCAATCATATTTATGCTACTTATATTAATTTTCCTTATAGACTTAGTGAGTCAAAAGATAAGAGAGATAGATATAAAAAGTCCGATAAATGTTAATAATTTAGCTTTATACAAAAAAAGCAATATACTTAGGGAGATATTATTCATAATTTTTTTGATAGCACTTTTCCTTATAATTAAATTTTCAATCAATATTACCTATGAACGCTTTACACTTGGTCTTAAGCAAGGCGGCGTTATAATTAGAAAGATAATAAGCCCAGATTTTGCTTATTTATCAAGGGCAGTGCCAGCAGCTTTTGAATCAGCTGCCATCGCCATATTTGCTTCACTTATGGGAGCCATCGTATCATTTATATTTACACCATTTACTGCGGTGAACATCGCTCCATCAAAAAAAGTTTCAGTTTTATTTAAAGTACTCATCAATGTAATCAGGACCTTCCCAGCCATCATCTCAGCTATAATTTTCTTCAGAGGCTTAGGACCGGGCCCCTTTGCAGGCGCACTCGCACTAAGCGTTTATACATCGGGTATGCTTAGTAAACTTTATTTTGAATACATCGAAGACATTCCAGCTGAAACAATCATGTCCATGAAGGCACTAGGCTTAAGTCCATTCACCATGTATGCGAAAATTATTTATCCAAAGACATATAGAAGTTTTTTAGGTTTTGTGCTATATAGACTCGAATCAAACGTTAGAAACTCGTCGATACTCGGACTTATCGGGGCAGGCGGTATCGGTACACTTCTTTCTATGAACATAGCGTGGCGCAATTGGAACAGAGTTGGCTCACTTTTATTAGTCAGCTCAATCATGATTATATTTTTTTGATTATTTATCATCAACAATTAGAAAAAAATTATTATAATTAAGTGGGCAGACGCTCACTTTTTTTATTTTATATAAATTCAATGATATAAAAATATTTTTATAGGTTTATTAAAAAAGGTATTGACTTTAAATTATTTAAATAGTATAATTAGCTATAGCTAATAAAAGTTAGTTAAAGCTAATGATATATTGGCTGAGAAGTTTTATTTAATGGCGATTGTATTTGCCAAATATTTTCGAAAGGAGGAACTATGAAAAAACTAAGCATTTTATTGGTGACAGCATTAGTTTTTTTGATGTCAATTACTAATGTTTTTGCAGGTAATGCAGATAAAATATACAAAGACTGGGAAGACGTAAGTAAGGACATGGAAGTCGTTTTAAGGGATGCCCTTAAAATTTATGAAGCAGGCGGTCCAGATGCCGGCAAGGATGGCTATGACAAAATTAACGAAGCTTATTTTAGATATTATGAAAAATTAGGCTTTGAAAAAATTGTTATGACAACAATTTCTGGTAAGCGTGGATCAACTGTTGAGAACCAATTTTATTTGGCAAGAAAATCTATGCGTCAAAATGAAGATATCGATGTTGTTAAAGATGAAGTTGAAGTACTAATTAGATATCTACACGAAGATGCAAAGACACTTGACGGTATGAGAGGTAAAACAGGTTCTGGCTGGGGCGTTTTCTTTAGCGTACTAGGACTAACTTTAAGAGAAGGTCTTGAAGCAATCCTAATTGTTGCAGCACTTATTGCTTATCTTGTAAAGACAAACAATTTAAAATACGTAAAAGGCGTCTATGTCGGCGCAATTTTAGGTATTGTTGCTTCAATAATTCTTGCGATTATTTTCAATATAATTTCTGCAAAATTTGGCGAAGACAGCAGTGGTGTTAGCCAAGAGATTTTTGAAGGATGCGGAATGTTTTTGGCTGTTATTGTTTTATTCTATGTATCAAACTGGATGCTATCAAAATCTGAAGTTGAAGTTTGGAATCATTACATCCAATCAAAGGTCGAAAGTTCAATTACAAAAGGAAGTGCTATGGCTTTAGTATTCAGCTCGTTCTTAGCAGTTGCCCGTGAAGGCGCGGAATTGATTATTTTCTTCCAAGGTATGAGAGAAAATATTTCAAACAATCCAGCATACATGTGGGGCGGCTTAGCATGCGCAATCGTAGTACTTGCAATTGTATATGTATTAATTACAAAGATGAGCGTAAAGCTTCCATTAAAGCCATTCTTCACAGTTACATCAATCTTGATGTTTGTACTTTGTATCTCATTTATTGGAAAAGGAGTCGCCGAACTTCAAGAAGCTGATCTTATCGGAAGGACAATAATTCCATGGATGAATGGATTTGCAATTGACATCTTAGGAATTTATGATAGGGTAGAAACTCTATTGCCACAAGTTATTTTATTAGTAATAACTATTGTAACAGTTATCGTTCAAATTAAACGTAACAAAATTAAAAGAGCAGAGCTCGAAAGAGATTATGCAAATAAGAACTAATAGGAGGTTTATTATGAGTTCAAAAGTAAAAAAATTATTAGCATTAGCGCTTGCAATTATGACAGTTGCAGCATACGGATGCAATCAAGCACCAAAACCAGCTGATGACAATACAGCTAAGGTTGAAGACAAAAAAGATGAAGACACAAAAACTGAAGACACAAAAGATGAAGACAAAAAAGACGTTGCAGCTCCTGGTGAAGACGCAGGATTCGACGAATTCCCAATTGGCGACGAACAAGAATCAGGCCCTCTAGCAGTATCTGGTGTTTATTTCCAACCAGTAGACATGGAACCAGCAGGTAATTCATTATCAAAAGAAGAAGCTGACTGCCATATCGAAGCTGACATTTCAGCAACAGAAGAAGGTACAACTCTTGGTTACGGCGCAGGCGACTTTGTTCCTTGGTTAAATGTTAAAGCATATATCCAAAAGAAAGGCTCAGACAAGGTTCAAGAAATCGCTTTCATGCCAATGAACGCATCAGACGGTCCACACTATGGTGCAAATATAAAATTTGAAGAAGGTCTTGGCACATACGATGTTAAGTTTGAAATTTCTGCTCCAGGAAACGACTATCTATTACACGTTGACAAAGAAACAGGTGTAACAGGAAGATTCTGGACAGAGCCAATCGTTATTGAATGGCCAGAATTTGAATGGACAGGTCCAAAGTGGTAGAAAATAGTGGAAATGGCTTTTAGCCATTTCCTCCTTGTACATAGGAGGAATTATGTTAAAGATATTTATTAAAGTAATGGAAGCTGGCGTAGGATTCTCATTTATAATGGGTCTGGCGCTTGGATATCTAAGTACAGAAAACTTCAAAAGCAAATATAAAATTATTTTTGGTACAGTCTTTGTAGGCACTCTTGCGGCAATTATCTCTTCAATCATTAGAGAAATTCCGAATTTTGTCAACAGAAGCGCTTTGTCATTTTGGTCAATGGTACCAATAGTAATTGCTTTTATTGGAATTATCATTTTTTATTTTTTAAAAGAAAAATCCAGTATATATAAAAATTTTTTTGTTAGTTTTTTGTCCCTTTATATCATAGCGTCATTTTTCTATTATATGCCGGCTCTTTTTGTTCAGCTAAACAATTTTGTTTATTATGGGGAATCTGCTGTATCTACCATGGTTCTATATAGAATTATTGGTTATGTATTTGCAGTTGTTCTGATGATTTTATCGAGTATTGCAATTTTCAAAATCGTTAGACGAGTTGACAAAATTTATAGGGATAAAATTTTAATGATCTCATTATCAATTTGGGGAATAAATCAAATATTTATTGTTCTTCAAAGACTATACGCAGTTGACCTTATACCGAGAAGTGCAAGTGTATTTAACACAATTGCTTGGGTAATAAACCATGCACATTACATCGGATTTAGTCTAATGATTTTCTTAATAATCCTGCCAATAATCTTATATTTAAATAATATGAAGGTTAAGGAAACTTTTAAAAATCCTGCAGAATTAAGAAAAAAGAAATATCGTATGAGATGCAATAGAAATTTAGCAAAATTTTTATTAATTTTAATCGTTATTAATGTTTTTAGTTTAACTTATTTAAGGGCTTATTCTGGACGCGAAATTCAGCTTTCAGAACCTGAAGAGTATGAAATTGACAACGATATGATTGTTATCCCACTGTCAGAACTTGAAGATATGAAACTCCACCGTTATCAATACACGGCATCTGATGGAGTTCACATGAGATTTTTCTTAATTAAAAAATCTCAGGGTTCATATGGAGTTGTGCTTGATGCTTGTGAAATTTGCGGGCCATCAGGTTATTATGAGCGTGGCAACGATGTAATTTGCAAATTATGTGATGTTATTATGAATCGTGGTACAATTGGTTTTAAGGGCGGATGTAATCCAATCCCTATACCATACATTGTTCACGATGAAAAAATAAAAATCAACACGCAAGATCTTGATGCCAACAGCTTTGTATTTAAGTAGGTGACATATGTTTTTTAGAATGATTAAAGGTGCAATCTTTAGGCAAAAGAAAAAAATGGTCTTGATTGCATTTGTAGTAATGCTTGGCACTTGTCTTTCAACCGGCATGCTTAACACAATGCTTGGCATTGGTGACAAGGTCAACAGAGAATTAAAAGCTTATGGGGCGAATATAAATGTTGTCCCAAAAGAATCTTCCATGCTTGATGATATTTATGGAATTGGCGAGGATAGTCAAAAAAATTATTTGAAAGAAGATGAACTTGGCATGATAAAAACCATATTCTGGTCTTTCAATATCGTTGATTACACACCATATTTAAATATCAATGCGAAAGTTGATGGAGAATCTACAAGAGTTGTAGGAACATGGTTTTATTATCACATGGATCTTCCAACTGGCGAGTCCATTGATACAGGTATGAGAAAATTAAAAACTTGGTGGAATATCGATGGCGAGTGGATTGAAGACAAAGATACAGACAAAGTCATGGTTGGCACTGTCTTTGCTCTTAGAAACAATTATAAGCTTGGCGATAAAATTAAAATCGAAGGTTCTTCTAAAACAAAAGAATTTACAATCGCGGGTATTTTTGATTCAGGTAGTGATGAAGACTCACACATTTATCTACCATTAAAAATTGCTCAAGAATTGGATGGGGTATCAAATGTAGTTTCTCGCGTAGAAGTTTCTGCATTAACAACTCCTGATAACGATTTGGCAAGAAAAGCCGCAAGAAATCCAAAGTCTCTTACAATTAAGGAATGGGAGGTTTGGTACTGTACAGCTTATGTAAGTGCAATTTGTTATCAAATTCAAGAAGTTATGACCGATTCAATCGCAAAGCCTATTAGGCAGGTAGCAGAAAGCGAAGGCGATATTTTAAACAAGACAACTCTGCTAATGGTTTTAATTACCGCACTAAGCTTAATTGGCGCCGCACTTGCAATTTCAAATCTAGTAACAGCATCTGTCATGGAAAGGCGCGCTGAAATTGGATTGCAAAAAGCAATTGGCGCAAATAACACGAGAATTATTTCGAGAATTTTAGTTGAAAATATTAGCACAGGTATTATGGGTGGAACCGTTGGATATTTCATTGGACTTGGTCTTACTCAAATCATTGGTATAACAGTTTTTGGTTCTGGAATACCGCCTACACCGATGGTAATACCTATTGTAATTATTTTAATTTTACTGGTAATTGTTTTAGGCTTCATACCAGCCATTAGATATTTGCTAAAACTTAATCCAACGGAGGTGCTTCATGGAAAAGGCTAAAAGAAAAAATGTACAATTCTTTTGGAAGATGGTTGAGTCATCGATAGCAAGAAGAAAGGCTCGTATGCTAACTGCACTTCTAGCAATTGCAATGGGCGCAACGATTTTATCAGGTCTTGTTACAATCTATTACGATATTCCAAGACAATTGGGAAAAGAATTTAGAAGTTATGGAGCAAATATGATTGTTATTCCAAAATCGCAAGACGATAAGATTGGAGATAATCATATTGATGAAATAAAAAAGCTTGCAGGCGACAAACTTGTGGGAATTGCTCCTTATATTTATCAAAACGCAAAAATCAATGAGCAACCTTTTGTAATTGCAGCTACAAATTTTGATGGTTTAAAGAAGAACAGTCCGTTCTGGCTAGTCGATGGTGATTGGCCGAGCGAAAAAAGGACAGTTATGCTTGGTCACGAAATTTCAAAAAAACTTGGCCTAAAAATCGGCGACCCTTTTGTACTGAGCACTCCAAAAGAAAATTCACAAGAAATGAGAGACAGTGATTTTAAAGTTGCTTCAATTGTAACGACTGGCGGAAAAGAAGAAGATTTAATATTTATGTCTATTGAAGATATTAGATCTATTATGGGCGATTTAAATATCAATATCATCGAATGTTCAATTGATGCAAACAGTGAAGAGCTTCAAGCAATTGCAAATAAAATAAATGAAATCGATGCTACTGTTAGTGCCAGACTTGTTAAAAGAGTTACAGAATCACAAGGCGTGGTACTTGAAAAGCTTCAAGCCCTTGTATGGATTGTTACAATTATTGTTTTATTTATCATGATGATATGCGTTAGTACAACAATGATGGCTGTTGTAACTGAAAGAAGAAAAGAAATTGGTCTTAAAAAAGCCTTGGGCGCACACAATAAATCAATAATTTATGATTTCTTAGGCGAAGGATTTTTACTTGGACTAATGGGCGGAGCCCTTGGTTCTTTACTTGGATATTTATTTGCAAGTGAAGTATCAAGACGAGTTTTTGCAAGAGGCGTAAATTTTTTATGGGCTCTAGTTCCAATTACAATCATTGTATCAATAGCAATTACAATTGTGGCTTGTATTATACCAGTTAAAACTGCAACTGCAGTTGATCCAGCACTTGTATTGAGGGGGGAATAATGAATATATTAGAATTAAAAGATATCTCAAAGATATACGGAGATTTAAAGGCACTAGATAAAATAAACTTAAATGTGGAAAAAGGCGAATGGGTTTCAATCATGGGTCCATCAGGTAGCGGTAAAACAACAATGATGAACATCATCGGCTGTATGGATAAGCCTTCTATAGGTGAAGTTTTACTTGAAGGAATTGATGTTTCAAAATTAAATCAAAAGGAATTAACCGAGATTAGAAGAGATAAGATTGGACTAATTTTTCAACAATTCCACTTGGTAAACTATTTAACTGCCTTAGAAAATGTTATGATGGCCCAATACTATCACTCAATGGTAGATAAGGAAGAAGCCTTACAAGCCCTTGAAAGCGTTGGATTAAAAGATAGGCACAATCACTTACCTAATCAGCTTTCAGGTGGTGAACAACAACGTGTTTGTATCGCCCGTGCTCTCATCAACCATCCTTCACTCATCTTAGCAGACGAGCCGACAGGAAATTTGGACGAAAAGAATGAAATGCTTGTTTTGGATATTTTAGAAAGACTTCATAACAGCGGATCAACAATTGTAGTTGTTACCCACGACCAAGAGGTTGGTGTTGAGGCAGAAAGAATCGTTTTTCTAGAGCATGGAAGAATTGCTAGAGAAGAAAAACAAAAAAGACAAAGACCAATTTTGGAGGTTTAATATGAAAAAGATTTTATTATTACTATTGGCGCTTAGTTTAATGTTGACAGCATGCGCCAAGAAGCCTGACGATGCTCGTGCTGATGGCTCAGGTAGTGATGCATATAAAGATGGCACATACCACGGAGAAAGTCAAGCTGATGAATGGGGCGGCAAGGTTACAACAGATATTACCATCAAGGATGGAAAAATTGTTGAAGCAAATTTAAAAAACTTGCTAGCTGATGGAAGTGAAAAAGACGAAAACTATGGAAAGGCCAAAGAAGGCGCAACAAACCAAGGCCTTTACAAGATTGCACAAGAAGCAGTTAAAAATTCGAAGGAATATCCAAAGCTTTTAATTGAAAAAGGTAAGATCGAAGATGTCGAAGCTATCTCTGGTGCGACTGTTACATTTAAATCTTTCACAGAAGCTGTAAATGATGCATTGAAGGATGCAAAATAAAATCTATTAAAAAAACCAGGAGGTCAATTATGAATAAAAATAAAATTTTTGGAATTCTATTTATAATATTTGGCGTATTAATTTTCTTAACACCAGGTACACTTGCTCCGGTATGCCCAGCAATGCCAGATGGAAAATTTATGAAATGTCATTGGATGGGACAAGCTATTAAAGGCATTGGTGGAGTCATGACTGTTCTAGGCCTTATTTATACAGCTATTAAATCTAAGAAGCAAATGTTTTTTACCCTAGCCATATCTAATGTATTAGTTGGTATTTATGCAATATTATTACCTGCAAAATTAATTGGCGGCTGCATGAAACCTGAAATGGCTTGTAGAGCAAAAACTATGCCTATGATTTATATTTTAGTGGGAGTTTATATTCTTATTAGCATTGTTGCTATAATTTTAAATAGGCCTTGCAATGAATCTAATCAATGTAAATAATCTATCCAAATCATTTAGACGTGGTGAGAGGGATTTTTTTGCAATTGATAATGTAAGTTTTGATGTTAACGAAAAAGATTTTATAAATATTATTGGTAAGAGTGGAAGCGGAAAAACAACGCTTCTTACTCTTTTATCTGCAATTATTGAACCAACATCTGGAGATATCTTTGTGGAAGGAAAAAATCTATCTAAGATGGATGATGAAGAAAAAAGTGGATATAGGAATGAATTTATAGGTTATGTTCCTCAATCACTTGGAACTTTACCAACCCTAAATGTACTTGACAATGTAAGGCTTCCTTACTTTTTTAAAAAACGCGAGGG
Source organism: Fenollaria massiliensis (assembly GCF_000312505.2). Classification (GTDB taxonomy): domain Bacteria; phylum Bacillota; class Clostridia; order Tissierellales; family Peptoniphilaceae; genus Fenollaria; species Fenollaria massiliensis. The sequence goes on from NZ_HG326230.1 coordinate 44,236, forward strand.
AAATGGAATCGAAAGAGCTAGAATGCTTTTAGATATGTGCGGCATTTTAGATTTGGAAAATGATTTTTGCAAAAATTTATCAGGTGGCGAATTAAAAAGGGTTTTAATCGCAAGGGCTCTCATGAACGAACCCAAAATTTTAATTGCAGATGAACCAACTTCTGATTTGGACTCAAAAACTACAATTGAAATTATGAATATGCTAAAAGAAATTAATGAAAAAGGCACAACTATCATTATAGTAACCCATGACAATGATTTATTGAAATATGGGTCTCGCCTTCTTGAAATGACAGACGGTAAATTAAATGAGGTGAGCATATGAGATTAGATTCTAAACAAATTGCCTTTAAAAATATTCAAAACAAAAGCGTAAGAAGTGCTTTGCTAATAATCTTAACAGCAATTTTAACCCTTGTTTTATTTTTGTCAAGCTTTTTGATTTTGTCACTTAGAAATGGAATGAGCTCACTTGCCAATCGTATGGGCGCAGATATTATCGTTGTACCTGAGGGATATGATTCAAAAATTAGAGGCGCAATACTTCGCGGCGAACCAAACACTTTCTTTTTAGATAAATCAGTTGTTGAAAAAATCAGAACAATCGATGGCGTTGAAATTGCAAGCCCTCAATTATTTATTGCTACTCTTTCAGCTGGTTGCTGCTCATTTCCAATACAAGTTATTGGTTTTGATTCGGATACAGATTTTGTAGTAAAACCTTGGCTAGAGACTCAAGCAAAACTTCCTTTAGGAAAAGGAGAAATTTTGGTTGGTAACAATATTGTTGGCGATATGCACAAACACGTTAAATTTTTCAACCAAGAATTTATTATAAGAGGTAGACTTGCAAAAACAGGCATGGGCTTTGACAATACTGTTTTTGTAAATTTTGATGAAGCTAGAAGACTTGCCAAGGAATACGAAAAAATCCTTAAGCTTGAAGACAAGGACCATGAAAATATGATTTCATGTGTAATGATTAAGCTTAAAAAAAGCGTTGATCCTGTTGAAATTCAAAATAAAATTAGGAGTGAATTTAAGGGCGAGGGCGTTTATCCACTACTTTCACAATCAATGATGAACGAGGTCAGCACATCAACTCAAGATATGATTAAATATGTTTATATTTTAATCGCTCTAGTATGGCTCTTGGTCTTCCTTGTACTAACACTAGTTTATTCAATTACAATCAAAGAACGTAAGAGAGAATTTGCTACACTAAGAATTTTAGGAGCAAGCAAAAAACATTTGAGAAGAATTATTTTGTGGGAAATATTTACCATAAATCTTGCAGGATCTGCATGCGGAAGTGCACTTGGCTTGGTTATTTCAATTTTATTTGGAACTTGGTTTAGTCTAAGCTTTAAAATGCCTTTCCTTGCGCCAAAAGTTTTAACACTTGCAATAATATTTATTGCTGTATTTGCAATTGGCACAGTGATGGGACCACTTTCATCACTTAGCGCAATTAAAAAGATGAATGAAGAAGAACTGGGACTTTTATTAAGGCAAAACGATTAATATGTAATTTTAGATGTAAAATATTTATTGAATAATATCTATGGGGGAGCAAAAACCTCCATAGATATTTTTGTATGAAAATTTGTCAAAAAAAGCTCAAGATATGTCTTTGCAAAAAGAAAAAATTACTATTTAATTTATCTTGCTATTGACTAAGGATTTTATCTTGTGATATAATTATGTAGATCTTTACATAGGGGGTAATCTTATTGGCTAAACTAATTAAAAAGAAATTCACAAAAGAAGAGATCACTAAGATGGTCAAAGAGTACATATTAATATTATTTGGTGCTTTCATAGTCGCAGCGGGCATGTTTTTCTTCTTCAATCCGGCTCATTTATCAGTTGGCGGTGCCAATGGTCTAGCGGTAGTGCTTAATCATTATCTAGCAATAGGAGTAGGTAATTGGATGTACGTGATAAACATAGGACTGTTTATACTAGCATTTTTAACTATCGGCTCACAATTTGGAGTTAAAACAATCATTGCATCGCTACTTACATCAGGCTTTTTCGATGTGCTTGAAAAACTAATTCCGCACTTCCAACCATTGACAGGAGATACCTTTGTTGAGCTATTCTTCGGCGTTTTTGTAACAGCGCTTGGCATGGCGATAGTATTTAATCAAGGTGCATCAACTGGTGGTACAGACATAATTGCTAAGATACTAAATAAATTTATCGGTATTGATTTAGGAAAAGGCGTTTTAATCTCAGACGTAGTAATCACACTTCTTGCAGGAAGCGCATTTGGAGCAAGAATCGGTATTTATTCATTATTCGGGGTAATTGTTAATGGATTCTTGATTGACTTTGTCATTGAAGGCATGAACATGAATAAAGAAGTCAAAATCATTGCCGAAGACACAAAACCTATAGAAGAATTCATAATAAAAGAGCTAGATAGAGGCGCAACCATTTACAAAGCTTACGGCATGTACACTAAGGAGCCAAAAGACATTATCATGGTTTTACTTGACAGAAAAGACTTCCTTAGACTTAAAAACTTCTTGAGAGATCTTGATCAAAAGACTTTCATTTCAGTTTCAAACGCATCAGAAGTTTTGGGATATGGATTTAAAAATTTAAAAGACTGATATATTAAAAGCTTTCCATTTTGATGTGT